>NZ_CP102253.1:2400000-3809618 GCF_025145845.1 Alistipes shahii WAL 8301
CTGGCCGGGAAGAATTTCGGCAATTACCCCTATTTCAATTTCCGCGTGGTGGCCAACCACATGAACTACAACAGTTCGAAGGTGGAGATTCCGCAGACGTTCCGCTCGTCGGAGCCTTCGGCGGCGGTCCGGGCCGATATCCTTCCTTCGACGGCCACGGTCTACTTCCAGGACGATTTCTCCTGGGCCGATCCCTGGAGCGGCAGTGCCCTGCTGGCGACCAACACCGACTGGATCAACACCTATTGTACGGTGGATACGATGGTGCGCCTCGACCTGCTGGAAAAGGAAGGAACCGTGTCGCTCAACGGCTGGGGTTACGATGCGACCAACAAGAGCGTTTACACCCGTCCGGGGTATATTCACCTCAATTCGTCGTCGGCGTTGGGCAACCTGATCACCCCGGCATTCACCGGCATTACCGGTACGGACGACGTGAAGGTCAGCTTCGACGCCACCTATTTCTTCCAGTATTTCTCCGGTGCGGCCGATACGAACAAGACCCTGACGGCCAGCCTGAAGGGCGCCGGGACCATCGAAGGCGCTTCGGGCGGAATCATTTCGTTCACCTTGTCGCGCGGCAATGCGTGGGAGGGTTTCTCTTTCACGATCACGGGAGCCGATGCTACGACCCGCGTGGTGTTCGCCCCGGCGGTCAAAAGCAAGAACCGCGTGCAGTTCGATAACTTCCGCGCCGAATCGTTAACCCGTTAATTTGAAAGACAATGAAAAACCTGAAACTGTTTTTGTTGGGCCTTATGCTCTGCGCGGCGCTGCCGTCGCAGGCATGGGACCGCACACGCCACGACGCCATTGCGTATATCGCCGAATGCAACCTGACGCCCCGGGCGAAGAGGAATATCGCCCGCTACCTCGACCATTCGATCGTTTACTACGCATCGTGGATGGACAAGTACCGCGATACGCCCGAATTTCGAAACGTCGAGCATGTGAGTTATGTGGATGCCGGCATGCAACTGGTCGACACCCTGCGCAAGGGGAAGACCAATTGCGTCGTCGAACTGATGCGCGCCGTCGACCGGCTGAAAGACTACCGGAATATGAGCGATTCGCTCGTGCGGCTGAACCTGATGTATGTGATCCACATCGTGGGTGACATGCACTGTCCCTCGCATGTCAAATACGCCGGTTGCAAGAGCGGCCGCGCGGACCTCAACGGCAGGAAGATGTCCTACCATGCGATGTGGGACTGGGGTGTGCTGGACGGGGCCCACGGCTGGAGTTACAGCGAGTATCAACAGTTGCTGGACACCTTCTCCAAGCGCGAGAAAGCCGCCATGGCCAAGGGTACGCCCCGCGAATGGCTGCATGAAACCGCCGTCGCGTGCCGGGTGATCTACGACTGGCAGCGGGCCGACGAGACCTACGACAAGCAGTTCGTGCTGGACACCTACCTGCTGCCCGAAAGCCAGTTGATCAAGGCCTCGTACCGCCTGGCTGCGGTGCTCAACGAATTGTTCGGTTAGTAGGAGGACCTCCGGGGACAAAAAAAACAGCAGGGAATCTCGCGATTGCCTGCTGCCCTCGGAGGTCGCCCTCCTAAAACTACTAACCCAAACTTAAATAAATGAAGAAACCTCACTGCGGTTGCTGTGCCGCAGCTGACCGGAATAAGTACAAAGCGCGTGCCGAACCTGCAATCGCCGTCCGCCGAGGACCGTTTGGTGGAATATCGGGTCTTGTCGTGGAATTTTTACCGGAATAATTTTGGTTTTATGCCTTTTGTTGTTTTATTTGTGGCATATGCCTGATGATAGTGTCTTTAAAGGAAAATTCTCGGCGTTGTAACGTGGAAGGAGAAAAAGATATTTTGCGGCGGGTGAGCGGCGGGGACAGCGATGCCTTGCGGCCGATCTTCCCGAAACACGGTTCGCGTGTGGAAGGTCTTCGCCGTTGCGGGAGCCGATGCTACGCCCCGCGAATGGCTGCACGAAACGGCCGTCGCCTGCCGGGTGATCTACGACTGGCAGCGGGCCGACGGGACCTACGGCAAGCAGTTCGTGACGGACACCTACCTGCTGCCCGAACGCCAGCTGATCCTGGCGTCGTATCGTCTGGCCGCCGTGCTCAACGACCTGTTCGGTTAGTGATGCCCTCCGGGGATAAAAAAACAGCAGGGAATCTCACGATTGCCTGCTGCCCCCAGGAGGTTGCCCTCCTAAAACTACTAACCCAAACTTAAATAAATGAAGAAACCTCACTGCGGTTGCTGTGCCGCAGCTGACTGAAATAAGTACAAAGCGCGTGCCAAAGTTGCGCCGCCGTCTGCCGGAAAAGGGACGCATCGTGGTCGGAACGGTCCGCTGCGCAGAGCGGCGGGGCGCGTTTCGCGGAAATATTCCGCCGGATCGCTTGCTTCCTGCCGATAAAAGTGTACCTTTGCCGTGCAATGGTTTCCCCGTGGAGGGGAATTAAAAGGGAATGCCGTGTGAATCGGCAACAGTTCCCGCTGCTGTGAGTCCCGCCCGCAAGGGCTTTTTCGTTGCGGCATTCTTGAGCCACTGGTCCTCCGGGACCGGGAAGGCGCCGCCTCGGGGGACAAGTCAGAAGACCTGCCTTGCGCGATAGGGTGTTTGCTCCTGCGGAGAAAGGGAGCGCCTGAAGTCGTCGCCGGCGGTTTTTCCGTGCGTCCTTATTTGCTTCGGCCCTCTTTTTCCTGTTGCTGCGAACCTCTTCGGACAGACTTTTTTACGGTTGGATGAGGAAGTCGTCGCCATGCTTTGCCGGGTCGTCATGCCTGTTTTTGCCTGCGCGGTATTCTCCGTGAAGTCTGTCCCTTACGGACGGAACAGATGGAACCATTAACTAAAAAACAAGGTATGATGAAAAAATTATTTGTGATCTGCTCCTGGGCGCTGCTTCTCGGCGGCTGCAAGAGCGAATCCGGGGCTTCGGACCCGGATGGAGACAAACCTGTTCCCCCCCCCTCGGCCGAACTGTTGCAAAAGATCGAAGACCTGAATGCGGGCCTGGTCTCGCTGAAGACGCTGGCCGGAGCCGTGTCGCAGTCGGAAGTGCGGTCGCTGGCCGAGACGGAGGACGGCGTGCGCCTTACGTTCTGCGACGGGACCGAAGTGACGGTAGCCTGCAATGCGGCGGCGGAAGCGCCGCTGATCGGCATTGCGGTCGATGGGGATGCGTATTACTGGACACTCGCCGCGGAAAAGGATATTCCCTGGCTGAAAGATGCCGCCGGAGCGAAAATGCCTGTTTCGGGGCCTGTCCCCGTCGTGGGGCGCGATGATAAAGGTTTCTGGACCGTGACGACGGACGCCGCCGTGACGCCGTGGCAGATCGGGGACGGCTCCGGAAATCCGGTCGAAGCCACGGGCGACGAGCAGGTGGAGTTGTTTCGGTCGGTAAAGGCCGGAAACGGCCGGGTGGAAATCGCGCTGACGGACGGCGGGACTCTTTCGGCGGCGCAGGTCAACGACTTGAGCGTTGCGGGGACGGCCAACTGCTATGTGGTTTCGGCGCCCGGAACGTATGTTTTCAATGCCCGGGTACGCGGAAACGGAGCCGGCGAAGGGGTCGGATTCGAGCCGGCGATCGAGATGGCGGACGGCATGACGGCCGACTGGCTGTGGACCGACTCCGAAGGACTCGTTTCGGGAGTCGCCCTCGACACGACCTCCGGCGATATTTTCCTCACGGTCGGCGAAGGCAGGGGCAACGCGCTGGTCGCCCTGATGCAGGACGGAAAGGTCGTCTGGAGCTGGCATGTCTGGGTGACCGACGCTCCGCAGACGATGACCTACGGGAACGGGACGGTCTTCATGGACCGCAACCTGGGCGCCGCAGGTACGACCGCAGGCGGTACGGACGCTTACGGCATGTATTACCAGTGGGGGCGCAAGGACCCGTTCTACGGGGGCGAGAAAACGGAAACTTCGGCCAATGCGTTCCTCGAAGCAAAGAACGGCACGGTGGTGAATCCCGCTTATCCGGCGCTGGACTGGGCTTTCAGCAAGAGTGCGACGACGACCGACGGGGCTGCCGCCAATCCCATGACGTTCTACAACGATAAGGTCGGAACCGGCTATAACTGGCTTGCGTCGCCGAACGCGACATTGTGGGGTGAGGCCAAAACGCTCAACGACCCCTGCCCGCCGGGGTACAGGGTTCCTGAAACCGGTGCATGGGAGGATTTGATTTCGGGACGTCAGTACATCGACGGCGTTTCGGTATGGGACGGAACGAACTACGGTATGACCTATACCCACGGGGGACAGACGGCCTGGTATCCGGCGCAGGGCTATCGCAATTACAGTTCGGGCGCCATCGTGGGGCTGCGCAGCTCGACCGGCGGTTCGGGCGCTTACTGGTCGGCGGAAACCTCTTCGGTCAAATCCTATTACCTCTTCTTCCGCAGCAAACTGTCGAGCAGCGGTTCGATCAATAATGAACTGGACATGAACCGGTCTTACGGCTATACGGTGCGTTGCTGCAAGGAGTGACGGTCCGTCGGGACGAATAAAGGCAGGACGCTTTCGGGTCCTGCCTTTGTTTTCGATGCCGGTTCCGGCCTACCGGAACACGCCCGTGTAGGTCGAGGGCGAGAGGGCGCGCAGCTCCTCCTTGACTGATTCGGCGACGTCGAGCGTTTCGATGAATGCCGCGATCGACTCGCGGGTGATGTGGGCGTTGGTCCGCGTCAGGGCCTTCAACGCCTCGTAGGGCTTCGGGAAACCCTCGCGGCGCAGGATGGTCTGGATGCCCTCGGCCACCACGGCCCAGTTGTTCTCCAGGTCGCGCGCCAGCGCCTCGGGGTTGAGGATCACCTTGTTCAGCCCCTTGAGCAGCGATTGCAGGGCGATCACCGCGTGGGCCATCGGCACGCCGATGTTGCGCAGCACGGTCGAGTCGGTCAGGTCGCGCTGAAGACGCGATACGGGCAGCTTCGACGAAAGGTGCTCGAAAACGGCGTTGGCGATGCCGAAGTTGCCCTCGGCGTTCTCGAAGTCGATGGGGTTGACCTTGTGGGGCATGGCGCTCGATCCGACCTCCCCGGCCTTGATCTGCTGTTTGAAGTACTCCATCGAAATGTAGGTCCACATGTCCCGCGAGAGGTCGATGAGGATGGTGTCGATGCGCTTCATGTTGTCGAAGATGGCCGCCAGGTTGTCGTAGTGCTCGATCTGCGTGGTGTACTGCGAGCGGCACAGCCCCAGCGTCTCGTTCACGAACCGGTTGGCGAAAGCCACCCAGTCGATTTCGGGGTAGGCCGCGCGGTGGGCGTTGAAGTTGCCCGTGGCGCCGCCGAACTTGGCCGGAACGGCGATGTCGTGGAGCATGAACAACTGCTTTTCGAGCCGCTCGACGAATACCGAAAACTCTTTGCCCAGCGAGGTCGGCGAGGCGGGCTGCCCGTGCGTGCGCGCCAGCATCGGAACCTCGCGCCACTGCTCGGCGAACGACGCCAAAGCGTCGCGGACCTCCTCGACGACGGGGTAGTAGACGCCTGTCATCGCCTCCCGGAGCGAGAGCGGAATGGCCGTGTTGTTGATGTCCTGCGACGTGAGGCCGAAATGCACGAACTCCTTATAGGCCTCCAGCCCGAGGGTGTCCATTTTCTCCTTGATGATGTACTCGATGGCCTTTACGTCGTGGTTGGTCACCGACTCGATCTCCTTCACGCGCCGGGCGTCGGCGTCCGAGAAATCGAGGTAGAGCGCGCGCAGGGCGGCGAATTTCGAGCGGTCGATGCCGGTCAGCTGCGGCAGCGGCAGTTCGCACAAGGCGATGAAGTATTCCACTTCGACGCGGATGCGGTAGCGGATGAGGGCCTGCTCCGAAAAATAATCGGCTAATTTCTCCGTTTTATTACGGTAACGCCCGTCGACGGGCGAGATGGCGGTGAGGGGAGTTAACATATGGGATTGTGATTTGTTTTTCGTTTCCAGACGCCAAATTTACGACATTTAATTGAAATACGCATAATTTTCCATACCTTTGTGGAGATGTAAACCGAAATCGGAATGAATTTCATATTGGCAATCATCGACTCCCTGGCGGGCTTCGTGCAGCGCAATCCGCTGACGACGCTCCTTATCGTCATACTGGCGCTCGGCGCCCCCGCGCTGCTCAAGGGCATCGCGCTGTTTATCTTGTATTTTCTTATGGGACTTGTTATTTTGGTCGTCGTGCTGATGCTGGCTTTCCGCTGGCGGATCTACAAGGTCCGCAAGCAGATGGAGCAGCAGTTCGGCGAAGGCTTCGGACAGCAGTCCGGACCGAAGGGATTCGGCGGTTTCGGCTCGCCCTTTGCAGAGCAGCCGCGCAAGGAGCGCGAAGGCGAGGTGAAGGTGCACAAAACCCCGGGAACGCCCGAGAAGCGCGTGTCGAAGGATGTGGGCGACTACGTCGATTTCGAAGAGGAAAAGCAGTAGCATGTTGAAGATTTTCGAACTCATAGGGCGCTATTTCATGCTGATGGGAAAGGTCTTTTCCCGTCCGGAGAAGGCCGCCATCTACCGCCGGCGGATCATTTTCGAAATGGAGTCGCTCGGTGTCAACTCGATCGGCCTGACGGCCATCATCTCGGTCTTCATCGGCGCGGTCATCACGTTGCAGATGTGCATCAACCTCGATTCGCCGTTCATTCCCCGCTCGCTGGTGGGTTACGCCACGCGCGAGACGATGATCCTGGAGTTTTCGTCGGCGGTCGTGGCGCTGATTCTCGCCGGAAAGGTCGGGTCGTCGATCGCCTCGGAAATCGGAACCATGCGCATCACCGAACAGATCGACGCGCTCGAAATCATGGGCGTCAACTCCGCCTCGTACCTCATCCTCCCGAAGATCGTCGCCGCGATGGTCTTCTTCCCCTTTCTGACGATCCTCTCGATCCTGATCGGCATTCTGGGCGGATACCTCATCGCCGCCGCGACGGGCATTATGATCCCCGCCGACTATGTCGACGGCCTGCTGATGGATTTCAAGCCCTATTCGATCACCTACACGCTGATCAAGACCGTCTTCTTCGCCTACATCATCACCTCGATTTCGGCCTTCTACGGCTACAACGCCCGGGGCAACTCGCTGGAGGTCGGCACGGCTTCGACGCGCGCCGTGGTGGCCAGCTGCGTGGTGATTCTGCTTTTCGACCTGATCCTGACACAAGTCCTGCTTATATGATACGCGCCGAACATATCGTCAAGTCGTTCGACGGCCGGGTGGTGCTCGACGACATCTCGGTCGAATTCGAGACCGGAAAAACGAACCTCATCATCGGCCGCAGCGGTTCGGGAAAGACCGTGCTGCTCAAGACGCTGGTGGGCCTGCACGAACCCGATTCGGGCGACGTGTGGTACGACGAGGTGAACTTTTCGAAACTCGGTTTCCGGGAACGCAAAAGTATCCGCAAGGACATCGGCATGATCTTTCAGGGCGGGGCGCTGCTGGACTCCTCGACCGTTGTGGAGAACGTCAAGCTGCCGCTCGACCTCTTCACCTCGCAGAGCGAGCGGGAGAAGATGGAGCGCGTGAATTTCTGCCTCCAGCGCGTGCGGCTCGACGGGGCCAACGAACTCTATCCGGCCGAACTGTCGGGCGGCATGATCAAGCGCGTGGCCATCGCCCGGGCTATCGTGATGAATCCCCGCTACCTGTTTTGCGACGAACCCAACTCGGGACTCGACCCGCAGACCTCGATCGTCATCGACAACCTGATCCACGAGATCACCCAGGAGTACGGCATCACGACGATCATCAACACCCACGACATGAACTCCGTGATGGAGATCGGCGAGAAAATTGTATACATCCACGACGGCCGTAAGTGGTGGGAGGGGACGAAGGACGACATCCTGCATGCGGACAACCGCGAGCTGAACGATTTCGTCTTCGCCTCGGCCATGGCCAAACGGGCCAAACTGGCTGCGCAGTAGGCTTCCGCGGTGTTGTGCGCCTGAAGACGGCGGAGGTTTCCGGCGGACGGGTGCGTGCCGGGAAACGGATGCGTCCGCGGTTCGTAAAAAAATTTAATTTTTTATTTGCGTAAATTATATAAAGTATGTACTTTTGTGCTGTTAAAAAAATAACGCAATTTTTTTATTAACAAATAATTCAAATTATTATGGCAACTATTAAAATCGGTATCAACGGCTTCGGTCGTATCGGCCGTCTGGTGTTCCGTGCCGCTTGCACGAACGACAACATCGAAGTGGTGGGCATCAACGACCTGGTTCCCGTGGACTACATGGCTTACATGCTGAAGTACGACACGATGCACGGCCGTTTCGACGGTACGGTGGATTTCAACGTGGAGAAGAGCCAGCTGATCGTAAACGGCAAGGCTATCCGCGTAACCGCCGAGAAGGACCCCGCAAACCTGAAGTGGAACGAGGTTAACGCCGAGTACGTGGTAGAGTCGACGGGTCTGTTCCTCACCAAGGAGAAGGCCGAGGCTCATATCGCAGCCGGCGCCAAGTACGTCGTTATGTCGGCTCCCTCGAAGGACGACACCCCGATGTTCGTATGCGGCGTGAACACCGATACCTACAAGGGCCAGACGATCGTTTCGAACGCATCGTGCACCACCAACTGCCTTGCCCCCATCGCCAAGGTTCTGCACGACAAGTTCGGCATCACCGACGGTCTGATGACCACCGTTCACTCGACCACCGCAACGCAGAAGACTGTCGACGGTCCCTCGATGAAGGACTGGCGCGGCGGCCGTGCCGCTTCGGGCAACATCATCCCCTCGTCGACCGGCGCTGCAAAGGCCGTAGGCAAGGTGATTCCCGAGCTGAACGGTAAGCTGACCGGTATGTCGATGCGTGTTCCGACCCTCGACGTTTCGGTTGTCGACCTGACCGTAAACCTGGCCAAGCCCGCCAAGTACGACGAGATCTGCGCTGCCATGAAGGAGGCTTCGGAAGGCGAACTGAAGGGCATCCTGGGTTACACCGAGGAGGCTGTCGTTTCGTCGGACTTCCTGGGCGACGCCCGCACGTCGATCTTCGACAAGGCTGCCGGTATCGCGCTGACGGACACTTTCGTGAAGGTCGTTTCGTGGTACGACAACGAGTGGGGCTACTCGAACAAGGTCCTCATGCTGATCGAGAAGATGGCCGCTTACAACAACAAATAGTCGTAAGCCATTCGATAGAAAAAGAGGGAACCAGCGATGGATTTCCTTTGAAAGGATGTAACAGTCTAAATAATTAGGCTGTTACATTTTTTTTGATGGGATAAGGTAACGAAAAGGCAACGGTTCTGTTTTAAGTCTGTTGCAATGACTTTCCAACCTCAAACAACTGATACAAAGATAGTAATAAATTTTGAGTTAAGCAAATAACAGCGGTCGTGTTTCTTAAATAGAACGTTAGAAACATATGAGTTTATATACCTTACCCGTGATATACTTTCATTTGAGGCTCACCATTAATAAATATTTCTGCTCCATTATTGACACAAAATATTGGACAGTCCCTCTTGAAAATATTGAGAATCCCAAATTACAAGAACGATATTCTTACTAATCGGCATAGAAATTTCCGCACCATACATTCCAAACCCTTCGTAATAGTTTGGCGCATCCTTTACATGAGGTTCAATAGTAATAGGATAATCGAATGTATATATTTGATTTGTATCCGTATAATAAAATTCCCAATATTTATCAGCCAGAATATTTGCCAATTTTCCTAAAAAATCTGTAATATATTATTGGTTGTCGGTTATTTGCAGTCGATACGGCAGACAAATGAATTACATTACTTGATTTTGCAAGTTCCATAGGGGCAAAAACTACTTCATCCAAACCGCCTCTTCCGTTTCCCAACTTTTTATCTCTGCCATTCTATCCTCATCTCCATCTTCCTTTTTTGCCAAATAGCAGGATAAATGTTCTTCGTTTATGTAGCTCAAAAACAGCAACAGACTCTTTGCCGTCTGCACCTTCTCTTGTTTGGTAAAATACGGCGTGATGGTGTTCAAGTCATACACTCGTTCTTCCATGTGGCTCTCCCCGTTCAGAGCCAGTCGACACATAAAGTTCTCGTAGTACGTTCGTTTCTCATCAGGTACAGCTTTTAACACACCGTCACGGCACATCATCTCCTCAAATTTCATGTTGTAGCAGAAACTTGAAAACGCTTCTACTACCCTTCTCATCACGTTTCCGATACTTGTTTCCATATAATCACCTTTATCGTCAGTTGGTGTTTTGGCATAATCGTATACATACTCCAACAGTTTCTTATACTCATTCGAAACTACTCGTTCCTTCATCTGCTTGTCTACAAGTTCCAAGAACGTCTTACCATTGCCCTTGCCACCATTAAGTTCCGAACGTACTTTAACCATGTCAAATGCCGAGCGCAAGTCATGAGTTAGGAGTAAAATTCTGCTATTCGAGTTTCCTTTTTTGATATTGTCAAACTGATGACGTAAAAGTGACATCACACCTAATCTGTTACCATAGTCGAAACTTGACACAGGGTCATCAATTATGATTAGAATCTCGTCCTTATATTTATCATCCTTTTTCTTGTCACTAAACAATCTGGCAAAGAAATAGCATAACCCAAGTACGTTTCTCTCACCTACACTGATTTTCTTAGGAGGTACACTCCGCCCGTTTACCTTCAGTTTGTAACAACCATCTCCTGCTACCAACTTCACTTTCGTGTCACTATAGAACACGTATTGCAGTTCCTCATTGATGTAGTCCTGTGCAATGTCCGTCCGCTCTATCCGTGCTTTCAGTGCCTTTATCTCACCCTCCGTCCGCTCTTTGTCTTTCTCCAATTTCGATAGTGCTTTCTGACAGTTTTCATAAGCTTTGTTCGCTTGCTTATAGCTATCCAGCAATATAGTCAGACGCTTCTTTGCTAATAACTCATTCTCATGCAGTACTTTCCTCTTCAGTTTCTCTCGCTCATTCACCGAGCGGTTGAATGTCGCCACGCAAACTTCCAGCTCCTGCATTGCGGCCATATAGTTTGTCAGATGTGTGCTATAACCATCCACCTTGTCCGCATTGAAGGCCTCTTCCATCACACCGTATATATCCCTTTTCCGCTGAATTATTCTATTGCGCACAGCAGCCACGTCCTTGTTCAATTGCACCGTCGCACGTTGGGCTGCTTCTCTCTCCTTCTCATTCAACCTGTCAGGAAACTTAGGTATAGCCATCTCCACATCCACAAATACATCCATCGCCTCATCCAGTGCCTTGCTATATATCTCCGACTCTTTGTTCAGTATGCGTTTTAGTGTTTCGCTGATGTATTCATAGTCCTCATCGCTCGTCTTTCTTAGACACAGTGGACAAAATGGCCACTTCTCTTCTGCCAGCCGTTGTGTCGTTTCCTGCAAATGATGCTCCGCATGTTCTTGCAGGAAGGTCAAGAGTCTATGCTCACGTTCGTTCAGTGTCGGTTTCTCAACCCTCTTCTCCAACAGGGCTTTCACCCCGTCCAGACTTTTAGGTAGTTTCAATTTTACGGGATTCCATACTATCGCTTGTGCGTCTTCCGTTTGGGTGTATAGTGTCAGGTCAGCATTCAACTGTGTCCTTAATGCCTCTTCCGTTTCTTTCGGCTCTTCCATCAAAACAAGTTTCTTCAGCAAGTCCTCCGTCACACGGCTCCTCACCGAATTACCCTTCACGTTACGGTCTATGTCTGCCCAGCCGCCATCTTCACGCAACTTATCTCTTATTTTGTTATAGAAATATAAAGGTGAAGAAGCATCACTTCCATTTTCAAAATTTACTCTCCGAGTCGTCTGTTCTGCCACCTTCTTTTCTATCGCTATCTTTTCTTCGTTTTTGTTGGTTATCTGCGTATCTAGGTCTACCTGCTCACCCATCATCACGATGGTTTCTAGCCCCTTTCCTTTGGTTCTTACATTTTCACGCACAAATTCCTCGTCAAAAATGAATACCGAGTCTTTCTTGTCATCAAGAATAATCGCATCAGTAGAAACCGAATATGACACATACCCCTCCTCTGTTGGTTGTTCGGTGTCCTTACCGACCAACTGCCGGATAGCTTTAGCAATAGTAGTTTTCCCGCTACCATTACGACCATATACGATGCTCAGATTCTGTCTGTCTTTAAATAAATCAAGTGTTGTTGGCTGTTCAAAGTAGCCTCCTTCTATCGTTATCTTCTTAAAATTCTCAAACATAACTATTACTATGCAACAAGTACACTCAATCAAAATTACCCATGCGCCATTATTGTCTATGCCAAAGAAAGGGAAACCGCCCAAACCATTGGCAAATGCACTTATACTCTTGAGTTTTTTAGTTTTTCGTTAAGTATCAATTTAAAATCATATGCGGTACATTCTGCTATCAAAGTTTCTAATTCTATTTTATAATGGATACAATATTATCAACCAATAAAAATACATGATCTATTTAGAATGTAAAATTATAACTAATTATCAAAAAGACAGCATAGAAATCATCGTTCTACACATATTCTAAATACTTTTTGTGCAATTTTAATAACATAATAGGAGTTAATTTCGCAGTTTTTTCATATGCTGGATTTCAAAATATTGAAATTTTACGCTATCAGGGCGGATTTTTGTGCGGAGGGGGGGGGCTTCACATACACATCGCTCTTTCCTATCGTTAGTGACGGGCCCCTGTTTTTTCGGGGATTGGGGCAAGGCCGCCCGTATGGGCGCTTCGTATAGCCTTGCCCTATCCCTGCAAAAAACATATCTTTCGCTTCAGATGGAAAGGAAAAGGCCCGGATTAGTGATAATCTTCTGCACCATCATTTAATACATCTGAATTGTCAGCGCCTATTCCTCCCTCAATTTCTTCACATCATCGAGCAGTCTTTTCGCTTTCCGCTCTTTAACAGTCGCCTGCTCCAACCGTTCAGCCTGCCGCCTTACGGCTTCTTCATAGCGTTCGACTTGGTTTTGGACAGTATCACGTATGGCTGTGTATTGCTCGTCCCAAAATACGGTTTCCAACTCCGTCAGCTCCTTTTCTCCGATTTTCCCGCACATCTTCACGTAACGGTATTTCAGATCGTTCACGGCTAACAGCTGATTATTTTCCGAGATTCGGTAGATGAATGCGCCTTGCAGGAAAATACCACCCAGCATGACGAACATCGTCAGAAATGTTTTCGAGGATTTAAGATCGAGCGTATAGGTGTGTCGGTGTTCCTGCACAGGCAGGTTTTCAGGCTTTGCCGCTGCTTCAACGGCTTTCCCAACCTGCTCTATCAATGTATGCGTCTGCCTGTTCTCCTTGTCAATCACCTCCAGTCTCCCTGTCAACTGTGCCAGCAGCGTGTTATATTTGTCAGCCATCGCCTGTTCCCATCCGTTTTGTACTCCGGGCAACGTTATCTGTTTACGCAGTTGTTCGAGCATCTGTGCTACCTGCCCCTGCGAGCATTCCGCGGCCTCTATCAGCCGCTCGATCCGTTCCAGTTGGACATTATCCAAACCTGCGTTTCCTGCGCCGCCTGCTTTGGCGTTTTTAATGGCTTTAACAAGCGTTTCCTTGAGGTCTTCGTACATCTCGACCGAGAGGTCGATCCTATTTTCGTTGTTCATGGTTTTTGAGATTTTTTAATTCGGTTACAGTTTTATTTTGGCTCTTCTTTTCTGTTCTTCGAGCCTGCGTCGGCGCTCCATCGCGGCTATCGCCATCGCTTCGGCCGCGGCATCGAGCAACGCCGTGATTCGTGCTATATGCTCTTCGGGGCTTTCTCCCGGCTTGCGCTGCAACTGTGCGGCGGACACTCCGACGGGCGAACCGGCCGGCGGCAGCGGAATCCCGCCTGCTTTTCCGAGGTTTACCGATGATGGCTCTTCGTGCGTGCCGCCGCTATCCATACCGCCGAACAACCCTGCAAATGCCGAACGGTAATTACCTGCTGCCGCCGAGAGGTTCCCGAAGAGCGTGGCCCGGTGTTGGGTCTGCTGTTGAATATGGTTGAACCGGTTGTCGAGTTTCGTAAAGTTGAAAGCCCGGTCGATCTTCGAGCCGGAGAACTCGAAGCCGTTTTTCGAGAACAAAACCCCTTGTTTGCGGTCGGTCGAACCGCAATACTTGTATCGCACGCTGATGCCCTGTTCTTTTAATTTACCTTCCAACTCGTTCCAGTTCTTGCACTTGGGAAGACTGCCTTTGATTGCATCGTAGATTTCGTATTTGGTCTTGTCGGGTTCGCGCAGCCGCTCCCGCCGTACGTCGTCCTTTCCCGACGCGAGATACAATCCGTACTTCTCGGTCAGCTCCCGGCAGACCTTGGCATTTCGGATTTTGATGTTCTTGTCCGAAATGGTCTGCCCGTTATTTCCGACCCGATTGTAGACCAAATGGCAGTGCGGATGGGGCTGGTCGAGGTGGCGCACCAATAGATACTGCGTATCGGTGATACCCATCTTCTGCATGTACTCCTTTGCGATCTGCGTCATCAGGGCGTCGGTCATCCGCGGGGCGTCTTTGGATGAGAAAGACAAGGAGATATGGCCGACGTTGTTTTTCAGCCGCGGGTTCAATAGGGTCTGGTCTTTGAAGTCCTGCGCCATGTCCTTTACTTCCGGGGGCATGACGCCCTCGGCTTCCAATATCCGAGATTCCTCTTTCATCACGTAGCCCACCGTTCCCGAAAAGGACGAGCCCGATATTACCTTACCGATCATCGCAGATCTGTTTCAGGAGTTTTTCGATGGCCGTGACGATCGCCGCATGTCGTACCCTGACAGCCGTCAGACCTTTGGCATTGGCCAGCCGGGTCAGCTGGTTCAGATTCCGGGCGACGCCTTTCAGTTGGGCCATGAAATCCAGTTGTTCGCGGGTGATCCGCGCCCTTACCGTTCCTCGGTCGATCAACTGGCGCAGGACTTCGGCCGACGGTTGCCCTGCCTCGCGGCAGAGGGCTGAAAAGCGGAGTTTCCGTTCGGGGCTGAGCCGTGTGCTGACGACGTATTTGCGGATGCGGCCGATGCCGACTTTCGGCCGACCGCCCTGTTTGCTATATGTTTTCTTCGGTGTTTCCATGACAGGTAGTTTCGATAGATTATTCATGCTATATAGGTTGTTCAGACCAGCGGGATTTTACGCCGGCCAGCGGGTAAGGCGCAGTTTTCGTCTACGAAAACACAACCTTGCTCTTCCTTTGCTGGTAAGATAAAGACGCGGCGCCACACCCTTTTTATGGTTGGGGAGAGTAAATACCGGATTCCGAACCGCAGAACAATGCCGGGCGTGAAAAGCGGGAATGAGGAGTGCGCTCCGGAGCGTTCCGACGGGCGCCGAAGATCGGGCGGTCGGACAGGTCGGGAGGTGCGGATGCCGTAAAAGACCATTTGTGCGGCGGCGGTTCTGACGCGGGCGGGAGAAGCCCGGAGAGAAAGTGGGCGTATCGAAACATGATGCGAAATTTAAGGTTCGGCGACAAATATAAACCGCCGTCGGGGAAGCGTTGCAAAACGTAATGCTTATGCGTTATCTTACTGTCTATTACCAATATTGCGGCAGGAGGTCGGACTGCAATCGGGTTGAATTTATGTCCTTACGCGTTTTGAGAATAAATACAGAAATATTTATTCATTCCAATCAGCAGTTGAACTGCTGTGATTTATAAGTTTAACTGAGGTCATTTAAGCCTCGGAATTAGTTGTAAATATTTGAAAATCAAGGGATGAAAATACTTGCAAAATCCTTGGAAATCAGTAACTTAAAGTAAAAAAAATACCCCTATTTTTTGCTTGTTATGATTCCCAAGGACAAAGAGTATAGACTAATAAAAATCTATATGTATATCTGCGATATGTACGAACAAAGCCTCAAATACCATTGCCAAAGATACAGCAATAATTCGAAACCGTTGTTCTCCGACGAGGAAATCCTCACGATTTATTTCTTTGTCGGTCATGAGCAGAAGTACACCCTCATCAAGGATATTCACAACTTCGCTAAAGAGTACTTGCGCGACTGGTTCCCGAACCTGGTGTCCTATCAGACATTCAATTACCGTCTCAACAGGATGGCCGGTGCTGTTAGGGAACTGTCCTCGCAGTTATTAAGGATGTTCAGGCCTTCTGACTGTCAGGATGATACCGTGATTGTTGACTCGATGCCGATAATCACATGCTGCGGAAGAAACCGTACAGGCAAGGTCGCCAGAGATATCGCAGACAAAGGATACTGTTCCACCAAGAACCTGTACTATCATGGACTAAAGCTTCACATGGTAGGATATCGCAGGAAAGGGCATCTTCCTCATCCGTGCCAGATAGCGCTCTCTCCTGCCTCCGAGAATGACCTGAAGGTCTTCCAGAGCGAATGCATGCCGGATCTTTTCAACAAGAAGATCTTCGCTGACAAGATATACCGAAGCAATGACTACTGGGAGCAGGAAAGACGCGATAAGGCCAATGAGTTCTACGCTCCCGTCAAGTCAATCAAAGGGGCTCCTGAAGAAGAGAAGCAGAGAAACAAGGCCGCTGATGACATTTATTCTCAAGCCGTTTCATCTGTCAGGGAACCCATTGAAGCGCTATTCAGTTGGCTGAACGAAAAAACAAATATTCAAAGAGCTTCAAAGTGCCGCTCTACTTGCGGACTGCTAATTCATACGATGGGAAAGGTAGCCATCGCATTTTTATATCTTATTTTCAACTACTGATTCAAATTATTCATCGGATTATTTCCGGCGATAAGCAGTCGTTTACCGTGCTTATATACCAACGAACGAATAAACCCGATTGTCCCGTCCTGAAAAAGGTTTACAGTGATTGATAATTAAAGATAAACATTTTGGTTCAAAAAATATTGTCCTGATATAAGTTTACATATGCCTTCCGAACAACCGTCTTTCGGCCCCAATGATGTTTGAGTTTCCCGGTTCTAAGTTCCGCTTCCAAGGGCGTAAGCCAATCGCAGCTGGCATGAGGTCTGAGTGAATTGTAAAGGATAACGATCTGGTCGATGCGTTCTTTTGCTGCCTGAAAACTTTCAAAACATTCCTCGTCGATCCATTCGCTCTTCAGAATACCGTTCACCCGTTCGGCAACGGCATTCTCATACGGATCGCCCTTTTCAGTCATGCTGATGCGAATCCCATTATCGGTCAGCAATTTCACATATTCTTTCGAACAATATTGGCATCCTCTGTCCGAATGATGGATTAACCCTTGCCGTTTTTGCTGCGGAGTCTGGTCTATGGCCATCCTCAGTGCACGGAGCGCTCCGTCCCGTTCCAATGTCGTATTCAGATCATAGCCTACGATCCGTTTGGAATAGGCATCCGTTATCAAAGCCAGATATGCAAATCCTTCTTTCAAAGAAATGTACGTAATATCTCCGACCCATAAACGATGCGGCCGCTCGAGGTCGAAACCCCGGATCAGATTCGGATATTTACGCATCCAGTGCCGCGAGCAGGTCGTAACGCTGTATTTCTTCCGACGTTTGACCAGAAGATTGTTTTCCGAAAGCAGCGTAAATAACCGATCCCGGCTGACCGGAAATCCGTCTTGTTGCAGCAAATGCCACAGTTTACGACCGCCGAGCCTGGGCATCAGTTTCCGGTAGTAACCCACCCGCTCCAAAAGAAGGGTGTCGGACAAGGATCCTTCCCTATTACGCCGTAAATGTTTATAATAGGCCTGACGGGTATAGCCGAACAACCCGCACAGAAACGACAGGCTCATTGCTGTGTGTCTTTCTTTGAGACGCTGGACTGTCCGGCTGCGGATTTTTTTAGCAGGTCGATACCGTATTCTTCTTGGAGGATATCTCCCATGATCTCATAGCCTTCCAGACGTAATAAAGCCTCTTCCAAGCGCCGCCGAAGGGCTTTGTTCTCGGATAATAATTCACTGGCTTCTTCACTCGTAACGCGGGACATGATCGGATAAGGATTAGGGGTACTCACAAAGCTACAACTATTTTTCGCTTTCCAGCGCTGACCCATCTTATGAATCGTAGACATGGGAATACCATGTTCTTCGGAGAGTTGGCGAGCCGTCTTGACTCCGCTCAAATACTCCTGTAAAATCAGATGACGCAACTGACGCGGTAAATAATGACGCGATAAGTCTGAATTCGTTGTTTGCTGCATAAGATTTACTCTTTTCTGTAAACCTTTTTCAGGACGGGACAGATCGGCATTAGGGATAAGGCGCGGACAAAAGGCGACCGCCGCAGACAAAACATACCCCGATTCGGGTAACAGGTGAAAACATCTTTTTTTGGGGTATATCTTGCAACTGCAAGCAGCCGGTGTAGCGGTAAAAATGCGTGTGTTGCGGACTGGAGCGGACTGGAGCGGTCATGGAAATCGTTTCCCGTAAGACGGCATTATCTTGCGGCTCTGTCGGAAAAATAAAGAAGGAGGGAAAGATGTTGGCTGCCGGAATTCGTATCAGGGATGAAGCCAACAAACGCCAATGACTGTCGTGGGAGAATGGGTGCGAAACATTCCGCAGGCAGCAGACGTTGGGTTCCTGCAACCCCTACTGAAAAAGAGCGAACTGAAAAATCAGGCGCGGGAGAATCCCGCGTGACATATGTTTAACTTTAATTTTTTGTCGTATGGCAGTATTATGCATCGACGAGCAGGTGTGGACTTCGCTCGTCGGAAGATTGAAAGCATTGAGTGTAAAAGCCCGGCATGTACAGGCGCAATTCGACCCGAAGACTGCGGACGGCTGAATGGACAGCCAAGAGGTATGCCAGTTGCTGAACATTACCAAACGCACGCTGCAAAGCTACCGCAATAAGGGCATAATAGCCTTTTCATCCGTCGGAGGAAAGTTTTATTACCGTCCGAAGGACATCGACGAATATTTGCGAACGCGGACTAAAAGAAAGGGGGTGAAATAATGGCGTTGGATTATCTGACGGCGGACACCCAAGAGGTGAAGGATGCCCGGGCATGTATTGCCGAGATAGAGCGGGTCTTGCAAACTGCGGAACGGAATTACCGTCCTGTGATTTGTGGGGAACGCTATATGACGGGCGACGAGGTATGCGAATACCTGCATATTTCGCCCCGGACGCTGCAGACTCTGCGCGATATGCGGAGAATCCCATTTACATCCGTAGGGGAACGGTTGATTATATATCCCGAAAGCGGAATACATGAGGTATTGAAAGAGAATTTAAGACTGGTAAAAGAATCGTTTTAACGGGATTGTTGATTAGTAGTAGTAAAAGCGGTGGCATTTTCGTGCCACCGCTTGCTCTGTACGCAAAAGGCCCGATAATCCTCAAATTGGGAATAATAAAGTTGTATTTCAAGGACTTTTACACTTGCAGAAAAAGTTTGTTTTGCTGAAATTTGCAATGAATTTTTATATGAGTGTTGTTCGTTGTGAAAATTATTTTCTACTTTTGTCTTACCGCGTTTGCGGTAGACATATAGAAAGTGTTTTCGCACTGTCCTTCAAGAAAATGTGGAAGTTTTCAATGTAGTAGGACAACGAACGGCACTCATTTCTTGTTAGAATATGGCAAGGCGGACTTTTGTTGCGCCCATATTCCATATCTATTCAAGTGTGGGGTATTGCGTCGTTTATTACTACAGGGTCATTCCACAACCTTCTTGAGATAAACGAATCTACTCCACACTTTCTTTTTGCATATAACCCACCGCAGTAGGAGTTTATACGGTAAAAATTGTTAATTATGAAACTTATTATTTTATCGGGAAAAAGTAATTGTGGCAAAACGGCCAGTCTCAATCTATTGCATAATATGCTATTGAATACGAATACTGTCGTAGAAGAATCTAAAATTTCCGTAGGAAATCCTTCTCAACAAGATTACGTATACTTGATGAATTGTAGCTGTACAAATAAAAAAATTGTTATCTCAACTTGGGGTGATTATCCATACTTATTAAACGATTATTGCTCAAAATATATTGATTACGATACTGTTATATGTGCTTGCAATATGAATTTTATGAGAAATACGGTACATAAACCATTTGAAGATGCTATGAGATTTGATAATTTGACAACAGTTATCTTAAAAACGCCAGAATCGGATATAAATAAATATGCAACTTCAAATAATGCTTGTGCAACCTATCTGCTGAATTTGATTAAACACTTTGGAATTATATAGATAGGCTTCTGTTTTATCTTTTTATAATCAGTTATAAATGTAATTAAAGAACCATTACATATAAGCTACCATATGAAATCTATTCAAATTTTTTTGACGGTACTTGTTTTGTGTTTTGCCGCTGCTTGCAGTAAAGATTCTACGGAATCCGATCCCAATCCGCCTACACCGCCCGTACAAGAAGATGCAATCTCTGTCACTCCGTCTATATTGACTTTTGATGCTTTAGGCGGGACACAGACAATACAAATTATTTGTTCCGACAACAAATCGTGGACTTTATCGGGAGAGGTTCCATGGTGTGAAGTATCTACCATGAAAGGTACTAATGGTACGAATATAACTTTTACAACCCAAGAAAATGCAAGTGTAGATGAACGTAATGCAACATATACTTTTGTTTGTGGGCAAGCCTCTGCCAAATTGACAATTATCCAAAAACAACGGGATGCGCTAACTATAACATCATCAAAAATCGAAGTCCCTGCAAGTGGTAAAACAATTACCATAGAGGTACAATCCAATATACAGTTTGACTATGAAATTGCAGATAAAGACAGAGATTGGATTTTACCAGAGGAAACTCGTGCAATGCAGACAACATATTTAACATTTAAAGTCCAGCCTAATGAAAATGTGTCGAGGAGAGAAGGTGCAATCATTATTAAAAGTGAGAAAGTATCTGAAACAGTAAATATTTATCAAAATGGAGAAACACCCTCTATAGTACTTACACAAAGTGATTACGCCGTATCAAATGAGGGAGAAACTATAAAAGTCGAAGTATCTAGTAATGTTGATTATCAAATAAAAATGCCCGATGTAGATTGGATTATTGAAAATAAAACCCGATCAATGTCTACTCATACGCATTATTATACAATAACTCCTAATGGTACGCCAGATAATCGCAATGCTCAAATTCTTTTTATAAATCAGCAAAATTCTTTACAACAAACAGTAAATATCATACAAGGCCAACAAAATGAAATAATAGTATCTACCACCGATTATTATATAGGAAACTCTGCATCAATCGTTAAAGTTGATATTCAAAGTAATATCAATTATTCGGTTAAAATTCCTGAAATGACAGATTGGATTTCTTTAGTTGAGACAAGAGCCTTACAAAGTAGTACAGTTTCCTTAAATATATCAGAAAATACTAGCGGGAGTCGAAGAGTTGGAAAAATAACCCTCGTCAATACAGATGCGCATAAAGAAGTTGAACTTACAATTGTTCAATCTGCTGAATATACGATTGTAGACATTCAAGATTTTCTTTTTAAAACGTATTTATGCAAATATTTTGACAAGAATGGTGACGGGGAGATGTCTATATCCGAAATGGCAGATATTGTTGAAATAGACTGCTCTAATTTAGATATTACCTCTTTACAAGGTATTGAATATGCAGTAAACCTACAAAAGCTAAATTGCTCTCAAAATAAGATAACAGACATTGATTTAAGTTATAATAAAAATTTGGAAATTATTATATGGAATAAGAATCCATTTTGCTATATCAATTTAGGAGATATTTCACCCTATCAATATACTGAGAATACTTGGAATGATTCACCTGTATTCGGCTTATACGATATGGTTGGACCGACTCTTAAAATTATTGGTTCCAGTATGAAAGGATTGACTGTTATTGAATGTGCTTTACAGGCTTTGGACGTTTCCGAATGTCCTAATCTTGAAAGATTAGAATGTTATGATAATATGATTAAGAGTCTAGACTTGAGTAAAAACACTAAACTAAAGGTAATTCGGATCAACAACAATCCTTTGGAACTTATTGATTTAGGTCGGGCAAATGTTAATATTGCAGAAAATAAATTATGTCTGAGAAATTCGACCCATATAAAAGTCATTAGTGAATATTTATCTACTTTGTGGATTACCCAAAGTAGTAAATTGGAATCAATAGATGTTTCTGCATGTCCGAATTTGCAAACATTTTATTGTAATGCCAATAATCTGAAAACTTTAGACGTATCGCATAATTCAAAACTTACGCGTCTTGATTGTAATAATAATCCATTATCCCTACTTAATTTAGGAAATATTAAAATTAAATCATTTAATCTGGACGCCGATAATGATGAAAGGTTAGGATTAAAGGTGGGAAAATCAAAATCGCTTCAGGTAAAAAGTGAAACACTTGCAGCATTAGATGTATCGGGTAATTCTCTAATTGATATAGATATATCCCAATGTCCGAATCTTGTCAATTTAAGTTGCGCTAATAATCAAGTGCAAAACTTAAATTATGCAAATTGCCCTTTAGAGGAGTTAAATGTGTCAAATAACCAATTGAAAGAATTAGATTTAAGGAATTTGAATATTACAGACCAATTTAACGTGCACTATGATGGTAATCCACTTACTACTATTCATTTCGGGAATGTTAATCTTCGGACAAGGACAGATCCTTATGGAAATATATTTTGTGTTGAGCCAACTTTCACAAAAAAAAGTTTATGTGGATCTACAGAGTTAACAATAACAGGAGATGCTGTTCAAGGCATAGACATACACGAATGCGAGCTAGTAAAATTAGACATTTCAAAATGTCCTATACTTGAGTATTTGGACTGTCGTTCAAACCAAATAAAACATTTGGATATTTCACAAAATATAAATTTAAAGCAATTGAGATGGTTAGATAATCAATTCGAGTCCATTGTCTTGGGGACAGCATTGCCTTATACAACTGAATATGACGATTATACAAAGAAAGAACGCTTAATTAGAGATGGACTCGAAGAATATTTATATTATGGTGAATTAAATTTAAATCATGTAATTGAAGGGGGAAAACATCTAAAAGTATCAAGCATAACTTCAATACGTTCTTTAGATTGCAGTTATTGTGGATTGCAAACTTTAGATATTACAGACGCTTCAATATCAAATTTAAATTGCAGTAATAATCATTTAAATAATATAGAGTTACCTGATGCAGGCGGATTATATTCTTTAGATTGTAGTCATAATGATTTGACCACACTTGATTTAAAGAGGAATGTGAGTATACACACAATTTATGCACAAAATAATGCTATTACGCAGCTAAATATACGATCTTATACCAAAATAAATAACTTGTGTATATCATCTAATAAATTGACAGAATTAGATTGTAATGGATTAACAGCATTACAAAAGTTAGAGTGCACGTCAAATATGATAAATAATTTATCTCTACAAGAATGCGGAAATTTAACATGGTTGTCATGTGGTAATAACCAAATAGAGAATTTGGATGTCAGTGAATCAAGTTTATATACAAATTGGGGACATGATGCTACCTTGGTATGTGCACCGATGCCTACTTTAAAAAATTTATATTTAAAAGATGGATGGGATTTGAGAGGGATAACTTACGAACGCAGCATTTATAATATTCCAGAACAAACAAAAATTATGTATAAATAAAATGAACATTTATGGAAGAACAAGTTAAACGATTAATTAGGAAAAGTCTTCATATGCGATTACAAGGTATGGGGAGAATTGATAATATCCGGACTAATGAAGCATTAATTGAAACGTGGATTACTGCTATAGTAGCATTAGGTTATGCCGATAATGACGTCGAGATTGCGGCAAAGGATATAAATAAAATTCAAAGTCAGATTCTTGGCGAATTTAGTATAGAAGATACACGTGCGTTCGTTTATCTTGTTAGAGATCGATTTCCAGAAGAAATTGCAGCTTTTATACGTTATGTGGAATTGAAAGAGAAATATACGGAAGATGCTATTACTTTTGCCGTTCTACAAGAATTACAGGATATAACAGAGGGTGATTTTTACAATTCTAGATTCTGATATCAAATAAGGGAGGCTGCTGTGCAGTAGCCTCTTTTATTCCCACCACTACTATTCAAAACTATTCCGAATATACAATTCAATGTGCTTAAAGAATAGTTGGATTACCTTACGCATCAAAATACCAACTTGAACTTATTTCTAATCTTATCCGTCAGCACATCCATATCCCGCCCGATTTTGTCGTTGGTGATCTTCGCGTAGATCTGTGTGGTGGTGATATGCTTATGCCCCAACATCTTGCTGACCGTTTCCAACGGTACGCCTTGCGTCAGCGTGACCGTCGTTGCAAAGGTATGGCGACCCGTGTGCGTCGTGGGATTGAACGACAGTCCGGCATGTCGGGCAACATGCCGTAACGACATATTCATCGAATTATCGTCCTTGACCGGAAACACCTTATCGTCCGGCAACTGCAAGCGACTGTACTGCTCGACGAGTTGTTTGGCAACGGGCAACAGCTTCACCCGGAACTGCGTCCCCGTCTTGGTGCGTTGGTCGATGATCCACATATCGCCCCGCTCGTCCGTGTGTATATCTTCGCGGGAGAGTTTCTTTACATCGGCATAGCATAGCCCCGTGAAACAGCAGAACACGAAGATATCCCGGACAATGGCCGTTTTGTAATTGGGCAGGCGGACATTCATCACGGCTTGCAGTTCCGATTCGGACAGAAAACGGCGGTCGCGGTACGTTACCGAGATACGGAAGCCGGAAAACGGGTCGGTAGTGATCCAACCGTTCTTAAAGGCCGTATAGGTCATCAGTTTCAGTTTCTTGATCGGCGTGTGGATACTGCCCGGAAGCATTCTCCGCACCGTCGAAAGGTAAACGACATATCTTTCGATAAATTCCCGCTTCAACTCTTTGAACGGAATATCCTCTACCTTATATTCGTAACGAAGGAAGGCCGCAAGATAATTGCGGGCTTTACGATAACAAACGAGTGTACCTATCGCACGGTCTTTACCTGCACGCTTTTCCTCAAAATCTTTCAGATAAGCGTCGAAAGTTTCGATCAACAGCTGGTAGCCGTCACCGAAACCCAGCCACGCATTTTTGACCTTTTCGGCCGTAACATACGAATCACGGTCGCAGATACGCTGGTAGTGTTTACCGATGTTGGTTTTGATATTTTCCAGCTTTTCGTTGATGCGCTGGGCCATGACGCTCTTGCCAGCGGCTTTATTGGCTTTCGTATCCCAGAGTGCGGGAGATACGGACAACTTGCAACTGAATTGCGAGATCGTACCGTTGATCGTGATGCGCCCCATGATGGGAGCTTTGCCGTTCTGCACGGATTGTCGTTTCAGATAGAACAGGACTTTGAAAGTGCTTCTTACCATAACTCTAATAACTTTACTGTTAATACGTTGAATAGAGTTATTTGTTGTTGGTAAATTCAGTGCAACAAACTGAAAAACAGCACTATGTTAAAAACTATTCGGAAATAGCTGCGGTAACGATTTGGTAACGCAACTATTTCCGAACTTTGCTTTTTCAAGGGCTGAAACCCGATTACTACCTTGGCCGCAATATTGTTAAACAGCTATAAATGTACTGTTTACATTATATTGCGTCTATCCCATTTTTTCAAAGGAGATTCGTATGATTTCCTCTTTTCTTTATATCGGCTTCCGGGTCGGTCGGGAGCCTATTTTTTCGAATCTACCCGCATTTCGACCGAGGCGCCCGACCATTGGTTGATCTCCCGCTTTTCGGTGCGCAGGCGGCGTCCGGCATAGGAGATCCTCACCTCGATCCCGAAGGGCCTGGTCGCGTCGATTTCGTTGTCCGCGGGCAGCGTGTGGGGGATTATATATAAGTAGAGCACGAGGTGGTCGCACGGCATGGTTTGCAGCGCGGCCGTGCGGTCCGCGGCGATGTCTGCGGGGCGTTCGGCAAGGTTCGAGCCGACGTCGGCCACGGTCGATGCCGACGAGGCGAATCCGATGCGCCGGCCGGCGGCGTCGAAACAGCCGCACATCAGCGCCGCATTGTACCGCCACCACCCTTCGTAGCGGCTCGTGACTTCGATTGTAAATCCTTTTTCGTCCATGTTCTGTCGGGGCCGCGCGGGCCGGATACGGCGCCGGATCGGTTCGGCGGGCCGTGCGCGGACTATTTTTCCGTAAAAATAATACAACTGTCGTGCAACGCCAAATTTATTTGCGCCCCGCCGGGCCGGGAGTGCTAAAACTCGCGGTTTTCTTTGCAAATGTCTTATTTTTTCGTAACTTTGCGCACTAAATGTGCGTAAATGGAGGTAGCTCAACGATATTCGATTGCCTGGAAAGGGCTGAAAAACGGTCGTCACGACTTCCGTTTCGAGGTCGACAAGGCGTTGTTCGAAGCCTTCGAAAGCACGGAGATCAAGGACGGACGGTGTGAGGTCTCGGTCGGTGTGGACCGCTCGGAGAAGCAGCTCACGCTCGATGTCGGGATCACGGGTCATGTCGTCGTCGAATGCGACCGATGCCTGGAGGACTGCCGTGTGCCCATTGATTTCGAGGGGCAGCTGGTGGTGAAATTCTCCGACGAGGTGCACGAATACGACGGCGAGGTGATGTGGATGCTGCCGGGCGAGGACCGCGTGGAGCTTGCGCAGTACATCTACGAAAGCATCGTGCTGTCGCTGCCCTACCAGCGGGTGCATCCCGAGGGGGAGTGCAACCCCGAGATGCTCGAACGCTTCCGGATCGTTTCCGACCGGGAGTTCGCGTCGATCGAGGCTGCGGCCGAAGGCGCCGGGGAGCGCGGCGTGGGCGAATGGGCCAAGCTGGCCGCCCTGCGCGAGCGGATGGAGGCCGAAGGCGCGGACGGCGGAGAAGGCGAAGGCGGCGAAGAACCCGGTGGCACGAAATAAACACGGATAAAGATACGTTTAAACTTATAAATTATATTTAAAAATGGCACATCCTAAACACAAAGTCTCGTCGACGCGACGCGATAAGCGCAGAACCAACTACAAGGCTACCGTTCCGACGGTGGTTACCTGCTCGAACTGCGGCGCAGCGGTGCTCTATCACCGTGTATGCCCCGAGTGCGGCTTCTATCGCGGAAAGCTCGCCATCGAGAAGAAAGCTGCCGAATAATTCCGGCGCTCAAAAGAGTGCATCCCCGCGGGGAGTGCCTCTTTTTTAATTTATGAAGGTTCCCTTCCGGCCGCCTGAATCCCCGGTCGTGCATGTTTTCCGGGGGCGGGTCGGGAGCGGGACAGGATATCAACCAACACTCGTACGAGTATGATAAAGATTGGCGTAGATGCCATGGGCGGCGATTATGCACCCGAAGCGGCTGTCAAGGGAGCCGTCATGGCGCTCGATGCGATCGGGTCGGACAGCCGTATCGTGCTGTTCGGCGACGAAGAGAAAATTAAGTCCGTGCTCGCTTCGGAGGGATGTCCCGCCGAGCGGTTCGGAATCGTAGCGACCACCGAGGTGATCGAGATGGGCGACCATCCGGCCAAGGCTTTCCAGGCCAAGGCGGATTCGAGCATCACGGTCGGGTTCGGCTACCTGGCCAAGGGAGCTGTCGACGGTTTTGCGAGCGCAGGTTCGACCGGCGCCATGATGGTCGGTTCGATGTATGCCGTCAAACCGATCGAGGGTGTCGTGCGTCCCACGATTTCATCCATCGTTCCCACCATCGCAGGGCGTCCTGCGCTGCTGCTGGACGTGGGCCTGAATGTGGACTGCAAGCCCGAGGTGCTGGCGCAGTACGGCCTGATCGGCTCGATTTACGCCGAGGCGGTGCTGGGCATCGAGCGTCCGCGCGTGGCGGTGCTCAACATCGGCGAGGAGGAGACCAAGGGCAACGCCCAGACCAAAGCCACCTATGAACTGCTGAAGGCGGAGAGCCGGATCAATTTCGTGGGCAATGTCGAGGGTTCCTATCTCTTTTCGGGCAAGGTCGCCGATGTGATCGTCTGCGACGGATTCGTCGGCAACACGGCGCTGAAAATGGCCGAGGGCCTCTACCGCATCAACACGGCCTTGGGCTGCCGCAATGCCTTCTGGGACGCCATGAATTACGAAAACGTGGGCGGAACACCCGTCCTGGGCGTCAACGCGCCCGTTATCATCGGTCACGGATGCTCTTCGCCCCAGGCGATCCGGAGCATGATCCTTTCGACCGAACAGGTCATCAAGGCCGATCTGACAGCGAAACTGCAACGTGCGTTTCAAAATTAACCAAAACACGAAAAGCCAAAGCTAATGGGTAAGATAACAGCAGCTATTACGGGTGTGGGACAGTACCTTCCGGAATATATCCTCACCAACGACGAATTGAGCCGGATGGTCGACACCAACGACGAGTGGATCATGTCGCATACGGGTATCAAGACGCGCCATATCCTCAAGGGCGAGGGTATCGGCAGCTCCTACATGGGCGCCCGTGCGGTCATCAATTTGTTGGATAAGACGGGGGTGGACCCCATGGAGATTGACGTGGTGATCTGCGCCACGGTGACCCCCGACATGTTCTTCCCCTCGACGGGTAACCTGATCGCCGACCAGGCTGGCTGCAAGAACGCCTTCGCGTTCGACGTTTCGGCAGCTTGCAGCGGCTTCCTGTTCGCCCTGACCACCGGCGCGAAGTTCATCGAGGCCGGCACGAGCAAGAAGGTCATCGTCGTGGGCGCCGACAAAATGTCGTCGATCGTCGACTATACCGACCGTTCGACCTGCCCGCTCTTCGGCGACGCTGCCGCCGCCGTGCTGCTGGAAGCCAATACCGAAGGTCTCGGAGTCGTGGATTCGATCCTGCATTCCGACGGCTCGGGCGAGATGCAGCTCTACATGAAGGCGGGCGGTTCGCGCTACCCGGCTTCGGTCGAAACCGTGCAGAACAACTGGCACACGATCATGTGGGACGGCCACGCCGTGTTCAAGGCTGCCGTGTCGAAGATGTCCGACGTTTCGGTGGAGATGATGGAGCGTCACAACCTCAAGGGCGAGGATATCCGTTTCCTGGTTCCCCATCAGGCCAACCTGCGCATCATCGACGCCACGGCGCGCCGTATGGGCATCACGCAGGACAAGTGCATGATCAACATCGACCGCAACGGTAATACCACGGCCGCCACGATTCCTTCGTGTCTTTGCGACTACGAGAGCCAGTTGCGCAAGGGCGACAACCTCATTCTGTCGGCTTTCGGCGGCGGATATACCTGGGGTGCGACCTATGTGAAGTGGGCCTACGACGGCCTGAAGGCATAAACGGGGCGATCCCCGGCAAAAGGCGGAAACATCGGTTTCCGCCTTTTTTTGTTCGTTTTCGCGGAATTTTTTTATCTTTGGAGCCGTAACGCCCCTTTTATATCAGTAGGCGGTTTTACGGAATCTTGTACGGTTCTGTTTTGCAACCCATTCGACTTTTTCGTATCTTTGTTGAGCTAAACCCATTGCCGATGAACCGTCTGAACCGTATTTTTCACAACAAACAGATCAAACTGTTTTGGTTCCTGCGGAGTTTCGCGCGTTACCTTACGCCGAAACGGTTGTTGCAGTCCCGTCTGGACCGGGTACTCGCCGAGGCGGAACGCCGCCCCGACTGGGAGTACATCTGCCGGCGGGCGGATTATTACAACAAACTGTCGCCTGCGCCTGCGACCCCCCCCCGCGAAGGGCTGCGTCCGTTAGGCGACCACAAGTTCCGCCGGGGCGTCAAGACGGCTTATTTCTTCGATACCTACGAGTTCACCCGCTGGTTCAGCGACCGCCTGCTGTGGAATACCGTTCCCGGGGACGTGACGACGGTTCCCGACGTGCCGTCGATCGTCAAGAGCAGGCCGATCTGCGGCGACAACGCCAATTCGGTGCTGCTGAACCTCGACAAGGTTCGCCATTTCATCTTCCTGCGGGACGACATTCCGTTCCGGAAGAAGTCGGACAAGGCGATTTTCCGGCTGGCGATCACGCGGCGTCCCCACCGCGAACGTTTCATGCGCATGTATTTCGGTTCGGAGTGCTGCGATGCCGGCATCTCGACGCCCCGTCCCGAATATCCCCCGGAGTGGACCAAACCCCATATTTCGATGTACGACCACCTGAACTACAAGTTCATTCTGGCGATCGAGGGCTACGACGTGGCGACGAACCTCAAGTGGATCATGTCGTCGAACTCGCTGGCCGTGATGCCCCGTCCGACCTACGAGACGTGGTTCATGGAGGGCACGCTCATCCCCGGTTACCACTACGTCGAGATCCGGCCCGACTATTCCGACCTCGAAGAGCGGATGCGCTACTACATCGAGCATCCGGACGAGGCCGAGGCGATCATCGCGCATGCGCACGAATACGTCGCGCAGTTCCGCGACCGCCGGCGCGAAAAGATCATTTCACTGCTGGTCTTGCAGAATTATTTCCGGCGCACCGGGCAGCGCTGATTCCCGGCATTTCAGTTTCCTTTCGGATTCGGGCCGTAATTTCGCCCGTCTGAAAGACGGGTTTCGGAGGGCGGTGGCGGGCCGCGGGTTTCAAGACCGGATTTTCGCCCCTCCCCCTGTCCCGAGAAACGAGAAAAAGGAGTGTATTATGAAGATACTCATTGTTGAAGACGAACCCTCCCTGCGGGAGATCATGGTCCGGACGCTGACCCGGGAGCAGTACGTCGTCGAGCAGGCCGCCGATTACGCCGCGGCGCTCGACAAGATCGCCGCATACGACTACGACTGCATCCTGCTGGACATCATGCTGCCCGGCGGCAGCGGCCTGCGGCTGCTCGAAGAGCTGAAGAGGCGTCGCAGCCCGGCTGCGGTGATCATCATTTCGGCCCGCGATTCCCTCGACGACAAGATCGAGGGGTTGGAACTCGGCGCCGACGACTACCTTTCCAAGCCGTTCCACCTGGCGGAATTGAGCGCCCGCATCCGCAGCGTCCTGCGCCGTCACCAGCGCGGCGGTTACGAGAGCCTCGACGCGGGCAACGTGCGCCTGTGGCCCGACAGCCGCCGGGTCGAGGTGGCGGGCCGCGAGGTGGAGCTGCTGCGCAAGGAGTACGACATCCTCCACTACTTCATGTCCCGCCCCAACCACACGGTCGACAAGACCGCGCTGGCCGAAGGGGTCTGGGGCGACCATATCGACCAGGCCGACAATTTCGATTTCGTCTATGCGCAGATGAAGAACCTGCGCCGCAAGCTCCACGATGCGGGCGCCGACATCGAGATCCGCGCAGTCTACGGCTTCGGCTATAAACTCGTACAGCCGTGAAACTGGTTTACCGCATCCTGCTGCACCTTTCGTGGGCGCTGTCGCTGCTTCTGGCGGCATGGGCCGTGTTGTTTTACTTCACGCTGATCGACGAGATCAACGACGAGGTGGACGACGCGCTCGAAGCTCGTGCCGAAGTGATCGTCAAGCGGGTTCTGGCCGGACGGGAGCTTCCCGTTCCGGCGGACGAGGGCAACAACGGCTATTTCCTGCACGAAGTGTCGCCCCAATATGCCGCCGCACAGCACCACGAACGCTATTCCGACGAGGAGATTTTCATTCCCGAACGCGACGACAAGGAGCCGGCCCGCGTGCTGCGCAAGTTGTTCCGCGACGGCGCGGGGCAATGGCGCGAGCTGACGGTGATGACTCCGACCATCGAGAAGGACGACCTCCGGGAGTCGATCCTCCGGTGGATGGTCTGCCTCTACCTCTTCCTGCTGCTGATGATCCTGCTGGTCACGGTCATCGTGCTCTACCGCACGATGCGGCCGCTCTACGCCCTGCTGCGGTGGCTCGACGGTTACACCGTGGGGGCGCGGAATGCGCCGCTGGCCGTCGAGACCTCCGTCACGGAGTTCCGGAAACTCAACGATGCCGCGCGCCGCTATGCCGAGCGGGCCGAGTCGTCGTTCGAGCGGCAGAAACAGTTCATCGGCAACGCCTCGCACGAGATGCAGACTCCGCTGGCGGTCTGCCGCAACCGGTTGGAAATGCTGGTCGACGATGCGCATGCGCTCACCGGGGAGCAGTTGGGCGAGATCGCCAAGGTGCAGCGGACGCTGGACTACCTCGTGCGGCTCAACCGTTCGCTGCTGCTGCTGTCGAAGATCGACAACGGCCAGTTCCCCGAGGCCGAAGAGGTCGACGTGAACGCACTGGTGCGCCGCACGGCCGAGGACATGGAGGAGATTTACGCCTACCGCAGCATGCGCTTTGCGCTCGTGGACGAGGGGCCGCTCACGGCGCGGATGAATCCGTCGCTGGCCGGGAGCGTGGTCGCCAACCTGCTGAAAAACGCATTCGTTCACGGCGACGAGGGCGGCGAGGTGACGGTGCGCGTCGCTCCGCGTCGCTTCACGGTCTGCAACAGCGGTGCGGGCGGTCCGCTCGACGCCGGGCGTATCTTCGACCGGTTCTATCAGGGAACGAAGAAGGAGGGTTCTACGGGGCTGGGCCTTGCCGTGGTCGACGCAGTCTGCCGTCTCTACGGGTTGAAGGTGTCCTATTCTTATAAGGAGGGGCGGCATTGCTTCGCGGTCGATTTCCCGGCGTGAAAAAAATGCAGGAAATCCGCTTTTTTCAGATTCGTTTCAGTTTCGGGCCGCAACTTTGCAGTACGAAATTCAATTAAAACACTACGATTATGAAAAAGTTCACGATTCTTCTCGCTTCGCTGGCCGTCATGGCCTCTTCGGTTCCCGCTTTCGCCGGTAAAGACCGGATCATCACCGTCGGCGAACTTCCCGCCGTTGCGCAACAGTTCGTCCAGACCCACTTCAAGGCTGTCGAGGTCTCCTACGCCAAAGTCGACGAGGAACTGTTCGACAAGGATTACAAGGTGGTCTTCGTCAACGGCTCGAAGGTCGAGTTCGCCAAGGACGGAGCGTGGAAGGAGGTCGACTGCAAGTACGGCGAGGTTCCCGCAGCCATCGTTCCGCAGCAGATCCGCGACTATGTCGCCAAGAACTTCGCAGGCCGCAAGATCGTCTCGATCGACCGCGACAAGCGCGACTGGGAGGTGAAGCTCGACAACGGTCTCGACCTGAAATTCGACCTTCAGTTCCGCCTGATCGAGATCGACGACTGATCCGCATTCCGCTGAAAACCATCCGACGGCGCCCGAATACGTATTCGGACGCCGTCTATTTTGTTTTATAATGTCTCGCCATTTCGATATAAAATAATTTGATGACTATTTTGATACAAATCACGAAAAACTATTGTATATTTGTATCACGAACGATGATAAACCGCAAACTTAAAACAATACAGTTATGTTAAGCAAGAAATTACACGAAGCGATGAACGCGCAGATCAATGCCGAGCTTTGGTCGGCCTATCTCTATCTTTCGATGTCGATGGACGCCGAGGCCAAGGGGCTGAAGGGTGTCGCCAACTGGTTCTACGTACAGTTCCAGGAGGAGCAGGACCATGCGCGGATCTTTATGAACTACATTCTCTCGCGCGACGCCGAGGTGAAGCTGCTCCCGATCGAGGAGGTGCGCACTGCTTGGACTTCGCCGCTGGAGATGTTCCAGGACACGCTGGTCCATGAGAAGGAGGTTACGGCCATGATCAACAATCTGGCCGCCATCGCCGCCGAGGACAAGGATTACGCTTCGTCGAACATGCTCGTCTGGTTCGTCGACGAGCAGGTCGAGGAGGAGGAGTCGGCACGCGAGATGATCACCGCCTGCGAGGCCGTCGAAGGCAACAAGTTCGGGCTGTACATGCTCGACAAGGAGCTGGCCGCCCGCACCTACACGCAGGCTTCGCCGCTGGCGACCGCCAACGCATAAACGAAAGTTTTTGTCATAGTTATTTATAGTGGGTCCGGCCTCCGAAAGGGGGCCGGATTTTTTGGTTAGTCGGATTATTTGACTATCTTCGCAATAGAAAATAGAAACAAAGGTTAAGACAAACCTTTATACTTATGGTAAACTTGCGACTGTCGTAGTAATACGGCTTTATTCACGGTATAAATTTTGTCTGAAACTTGAGCCTTGTCCCTGCCCGTTCGGGCGGGGGACAGGCTTGGGCGTAGGAAAAACTACCGTGAAGGGCTCGCAAGGCCTACCATAAGGAGTTAGTACCTGCGTCCTTGCTTTTTTATAGGAGGACTGCCCTGCGGGCGGCGGCGTGAGAACGGACCAGGTACATGACTTGTGCGGAAGGAATGTAACCCGGTCCGGCTTTTGGGAGATTCTTCATGGAATTTCCGGACAAAGCAAAATGAGGCGTCACTGTTTGTTCGCCGGGCCGGGTTCCTTCCGCATTTTTTTATAGTCTCGTCCGGCGGCTTCGGCTTTGGACGGAATATAGGCTTGGGCGTAAGGGCAACTCACCGTGTTAAGGCTCGCGAGGCCGACCAATAGGGGTTGTACCTGCGTCCTTGCTTTTTTATAGGAGGACTGCCCTGCGGTCGGCGGCGTGAGAACAGATCGGGTTCCTGCCGCACGTCTTTTCTCCCTGCCGGCAGGAACCCGGTCAAACGAGTTCCATGCGCAGGCGCACCATGTGGCGGCACTCCACGCCGTTTTCGAAGATCGGCGTAGGGCTGTGCTTGCGGAAATAGTCTACGTCGATGCCGCAGCGGACGAATCCGCAGCGTTCGTAGAGGGCGATCTGCCCGAATCCCGAATTGCCCGTGCCGATTTCGAGCAGGCGGAACCCCGCCCGGCGGGCCGTGTCGACGGCGTGGGCCAAAAGGGCCGTGGCGATGCCCTGCCGCTGACGGTCGGGCACGACGGCGATATTCACGACCTCGGCCGTGAAGGGCCGCGTGTGGATCAGCACGTACTGTCCGACGATCCGGCCGTCGTCGCAGGCGGCGTAGCACGTTCCGCGGCCGATGTAGTCGGCCACCGAGGCTTCGACCTCGTCGGCCAGCAGCAACAGTTCCCGCGAAGGGGTTTCGGTTTTGCGAATTTCCATATCAGAAAAGGGATAGGGCGCCCCGGAAGGTCGCCAGTACGACAATGTAACGCAGGGTCTTGCCCGCGAGCATCGCGCTGCCGGTCAGCCACACGTTGCTGCGCATCAGTCCCAGCACGATGGCGATGGCCTCGCCGATGGTGGGCAGGAAGGCGAAGAAGGCCATCAGCGCCCCGCGTCCCGAGAGGAATTTCCGCGCCCGGGCCAGTTGGCGCGTCGAGACACCCAGCCGGGTGATCCATTCGGTCTTGCCCAGCGTCCCGATCCAGTAGCAGGTCATGCCGCCGAGCGTGTTGCCCAGCGCGGCCGCGACGACGCATCCCACGGGATCAAGCCCCATGCCTGCGAGCACCACCATCACCGCCTCGGAGCTGAAAGGCAGGACGCTTCCGGCGATCAGCGCCGAGAGGAAGAGGCCCCAGTAGCCCCAGTCGATGAGAAATTCGGTGATTGTTTCCATATCTATCCGCACGGGTCTTTCGGCGGCCCGTGCAGACAAAGATAGCGATTTTTTCGGTTCCTACGCCTCCCCGGCCCAGCCGCGGATCACACGGCTGCGGACGTCGACGCCCATTTCGCGGGCGCGGGCGAGAATGCGGCGCGCCAGGGCGGCTTTCCTGTCGTCGGGCGCGTAACGGAAATAGGCTTCCGCCGCGCGGATGTGCGCTGCGTCGACGAGCGGGAATTCGCGCGTTTCGGGGATTCCGAACGCCGATGCGGGGAGTTCGCGGCGTTCTTCGACGGTGAGCCGGTCGGGAGTTTTGGTTTTCGGAGCCATGACGGTGTGGTTTTTCTTTCCGGACGGCAAAATCCGGGCCAGCGGAGCGGCGTTTGTCTGCGAGGTGGCGTGCCGACGGCGTGCGAATGGCTTTCAGGGGGCCGGGTGCAGAGCCGCCGGGCGATCCGGCTGCCGGCGGCATACCGCCCGGGACCGGCGATCCAAAGCAGCGCGAAGGCCGCGAGGCAGAGCATGTTTGATGCCTTCGTTTGGTTCTCCCAAATTGATGGATTATCTTTACAGCCGTGAATATCAACCGCTACATAACGGAGGCCGAATTTTCGGAACTCGCCGCCTTTATCCGCCGCGAGGGCGTCGTACGGCGTTTCGCCCGCGGCGAACGCCTCTCCGGGCAGGGACTCCGCAGCCACCGCTGCGGACTGGTCGTGCAGGGCGCTTTCCGTTACGTGCACGCCGACGCCGCGGGAGAGGAGCATGTCGTGGGTTACGCCTTTGCCGGAGAGTTCGTCGGCGACTATATCTCGATGTGCGTCGATGCGCCGTCGCAGGTGACGATCGGGGCGATGTGCGGCGCCGAGGCCCTGCTTGTTCCCGGCGAACGGCTCGAAACCTTCTACCGCACCGATGCCGCCTGCGAGCGGCTGGGCCGCAGGCTGGCCGAACACATGCTGGCCGAGGTTTACGAACGCCTGCTGGACCGCTATGCCGCCTCGCCGCAGCAACGCTACGAGGCCCTGACGGAGCGTTGTCCCGACGTGTTGCAGCTCGTTCCCCTGCGGGAACTGGCCTCCTATCTGGGCGTGCGTCCCGAGACGTTGAGCCGCATCCGCCGCCGTGTCCGCTGATTTCTTGATCTGCGTCAACGTTTTTTTGGGGCGCACCCGTTAACTTTGTTTCCATGAAACGAGCGATTGTCATCGGGGCCACTTCCGGCATCGGCCGGGCGTTGGCCGAACGCCTTGCGGCCGAGGGATACCGGGTCGGCGTGACCGGGCGGCGCGAGGCGTTGCTGGAGGAGCTGGCGGCCAGCCGTCCGGGCAGCTTTTGTTACGCCGCGGCCGACATCATGGACCCTGCCGCCGCCTGTGCGGCGCTGGAACGCCTCGCCGGAGAGCTGGGCGGCATGGATTTGTGCGTGGTCAGCGCCGGAACCGGCGACCTGAATCCCGGACTGGACTATGCGCTGGAAGAGCCGGCCATCCGCACCAACGTCGTGGGCTGGACCGCGGCGGTCGACTGGGCCTACGGTCGTTTCGAGGAGCGGGGCGGCGGCCATCTGGTCGTCATCACGTCGGTCGGGGGCCTGCGCGGCGGCGGTGCGGCTCCGGCCTACAACGCCTCGAAAGCCTATCAGATCAACTATGCCGAGGGCCTGCGGCAGCGGGCTGCGAAGTCCGGACTGCCCCTCCCGGTAACCGACATCCGTCCGGGATTCGTCGCGACGGAGATGGCCAAGGGCGAGGGGCTGTTCTGGGTGATGCCCGTCGACCGGGTCGTGGAGGGGATCGTGCGGGCCATCCGCCGCCGCCGTAGCGTGGCGGTCGTCACACGCCGCTGGCGGCTGCCTGCGTGGCTGATCCGGCACATGCCGGAGTGTATTTACCGTAAAATGGGATGATGATGAACGGATGGTTTCTGGCGGCCGGAGCGTTGCTCGCCGCCGCATTCTTCGTACACGTGTTTTCGGGCAACCGCTTCTACTCGGCGGCGCGCCCCGATGCGGCAACGGCCCCTTCCGGAGCTTACGAGGCGTGGCTGATGGGCCGCTGCGGCGTTCAGATGATTTCAGTGGACCTGTTCCTCTGCGCGGCTTTTCTTTTGCTGCTGGGGACGAGCGTCCTGCCGCGCAATTTCGCGCTCGAACTCCTGCTGCTGCTGGTGTTCGGCGGCTGGTGCGTCTTCTGGCTGGTGTCGCTGCTGTGTGAAAAAGCCGGAGGGCGTCATTACCTCCGGCTGTGCCACTGGGCGTTGTTCCTCGTGCTGTTCGGTTTGGTGCTGGGCGGCATGCTCGGGTAGTCCTACTCCTCCTCTTCGTAATAGACTTTGTAGAACTTGCCCTTCTCGTCCTCGCCCTGCTCCAGCAGGTTGCGGTTGCCGTGGACGTAGATGTGGAAATTGCGGTCGAGCTTGATGACGCTCTTGTACGACCGCGCCTGCTTCTTGACGGCTGAATCCGAGATGCCGAATTCGTCCTCGATGCGGATGTCGCGGTCTTGTTCGTACTCCTGGCGGAAGCGCGTGAAGCTCTCCACGACCTCCGGCTGGCGGATCACCTTCTCCGAAAAATCGTCCATCGAAAAGCTCTCCTGCTCCTGGAAATACTTCATCGTCTCGTTGAGCAGCTCGGCCTGGTCGGCCTTCGACACCTCGAACTCCTTCGAGAGGTGTTTCGTGACGTATTTCTTGCACATCGCCAGCGTGTTGTGCGTATTGTGGTAGTTGTCCTGCCGCTGGCGCACGCGCAGGAAGTCGTCGATCCAGTAGCGTGCTTCGGTGCGGTTGGTGTTGTCGACGACGAAGACCGCAAACCCCTCCTCGCGTTCCGTGTTGAAAATGACGGCTCCCTTGTCCAGCCGTTTGATGTCGATGCCTTCGCGGGCCGCGATGTGCACCCCTCCGGCCTGCTGTTCGACGTCGAGGAACGTGTCGCGCGTCTCGGACTTGAACAGCCCCAGCGCGTCGCAGCGTTCGCCGCCGAAATTGCAGTCCGAAAAGTAGACCGTGTAAAATTCGCCGCCCTTGATCTGCGGGTGCATGCCGCTCTCGTAGAGGTGCTTGGCCAGGCTCACCGAATGTTCGAGGAGCGCCTCCGGATCGTCGAAGATCCTGCATGCGAAGTTCCAGACCTCGTTGCACCCGAGGTCGGTCTCGTGGTGGAGGTTGTAGCACTCCTCGCTCTTGAAGCCGCCGAGGAAATAGGCCGTGAGCGTGCGCATCAGCCCTTCGTCGGCGACCTGTGCCGAGAGTTCGGGCGAGACCGTCAGGGGTTCGTCCTTCGATTTGTTGCCGACGACGTGTACGGCCAGCGCTTCGATGCGCGTATCTTCGGTGTATAACATGTTCGGGATCGTTTAACGGACGACAAAGATGCGCATTTTTTGTCTCCCCGGCAAGTCCTGCGGCCGATAAAAAGGCCGGAATCCGCGGGGGACTCCGGCCTTCGGGCGTGTGGCGCGGCTTATAGGCGGGTCGCAGGCGCGATCTTCAGGCGGAACGTGTAGTCGGCGTAGGGAATCCGGTATTCGGGCAGCGGCAGCGCGCCCCACGAGTTGACGCACGCCAGTCCGTACTGCACCTTGTCGAGGCATACCGAAACGTTCTTCTGCTTTTCGACCTCGGGCGAGTGTCCCTGTCGTTTTGCGGGGCCTTCGTCGAGCGACTCCTGCGGGTAGTGAAGCGCCGAGGCGGAGAACGGAGCGTCGGAGGTCACCGTAAGACCCCGTCCGCCGATGTCCGCGAGGTGCCACCAGCGCAGGTCGCTCTTCGTGCCGGTCTCCTGCGGGCGGATGTAGGGGTGGAACTGCTCGTCGACGCTCTGGCGGTAAAGTCCCACGAAGGCCGACGATTTGCGGTCGGCGTAGTTCTCGCCCGGGCCGCGGCCGTAGTATTGCAGGCGGTCGAACGCCTCGGGCATCTCGAAGCGCATGCCGAAGCGGAACATGTCGGGAACTTGGGCCCCCGGCGTGGCGTGCAGCGACTGTGCGATCGTGACGGCGCCCGTGTTGTCGACGGCGTATTCGATCTCCAGCGTGGCCTGCACCCCGGGCATTTCATAGCCGGCCTTCACCGTGACGATGCCGTCGGCCTCGGCATGGGTCAGCGTCTTGAGTTTCATCTCCGGCTGTTTCCAGACGGCCATTTTGTGTTGCAGTCCGGCGCCGAAGTCGTTGTCGGTCGGCGCGCGCCAGAAGTTGGGGCGCAGCGTGGAGCCGTCGGCCAGGAAGTCGAGCCCGCGGACTTCGTAACGGGTGATGAAGCCCGTCTTGCGGCTGAAGTCGAGCCGCAGGCCGTTGCCCGCGACGATTAGGAAGTCTTTGTGGTTGTCCGCAACGAAGAGCGATTCACCTTCGGCTGCGGATTTCGCCGCGGGAGCCGTGAAGACGTATTCGCGGATCGGCAGCTGGGCGCGCGCCGCGGTGTGGCCCGCGGGCAGGATGCCTTCGGCCGTCTTGAGTTTGTAGGCCACGTCGAGCAGCAGTTCGCCCGCCGCGGGCAGCGTGGCCGGATCGTAGGGGAGCGTGATGCGCACGCGCTGCTGCGGCGCGGCTTTCAGTCCGTCGACGACGCCCCGGCGGAGGGGCGTCCCGTCGCAGAGCACCTCCCAATGGAGGTCGTAGTTTTCGAGGCCGCGGAAGAAATTTTCGTTGAGGACCTCCACCGTATTCCCCGCATCGCCGGCCCACGAGGTCCAGACCGACTGGTAGTAGTAGCGCACCTCCTCCATGTGTGGGTTCGGAATGCGGTCGGGACCGATCAGGCCGTTGTCGCAGAAGTTCTGGTCCGAGGGGTCGTAGGGGTTCCAGTCGCCTCCGTAGCCGTAGACCGTCACGCCGTTGCGCCCCTTTTTGTGCAGCGACTGGTCCACGAAATCCCAGATGAATCCGCCCTGATATTTCGGTTCGCGGCGGATCAGCTCCCAGTACTCCCTGAATCCGCCCATCGAGTTGCCCATGGCGTGGGCGTATTCGCACTGGATCAGCGGTTTGGCGGGATTCTCGGCGAGGTATTTCTCACACCGCTCGTAGTCCCAGTACATCGGGCAGATAATGTCCGTGTTGCGGCTGCCGGGCGAATAGACGGCCCGTTCGTGGTGAATCGGCCGCGAGGGGTCGTAAGCCTTGATCCAGTCGTAGCAGGCGTCGAAGTTCGGCCCGTCGCCCGCTTCGTTGCCCAGCGACCAGATGATGACCGACGGATGGTTGATGCTGCGCTGCACGTTGCGTTCGTTGCGCTCCAGATGCGCCTTGGCGTAGAGCGGATTCTTGGCCAGCGTCTTTTCGCCGTAACCCATGCCGTGCGACTCGATATTGGCCTCGGCCACGACGTAGAGTCCGTATTGGTCGCAGAGCGAGTACCAGCGGGCGTCGTCGGGGTAGTGGCACGTGCGCACGGCGTTGATGTTGTTCTCCTTCATGATGCGGATGTCCTCCAGCATGCGCCCCTCGGAGACGTAATAGCCGTAGTCGGGGTCCATCTCATGCCGGTTGGCGCCCTTGATCAGCACCGGCCGGCCGTTGACGAGCAGCTGCCCGCCCTCGATCTTCACGTCGCGGAATCCGATCCGGAGCGGAATGACCTCGATCACTTCGCCCGCCGGCGCGCGGAGCGTCGCCGTCAGTCCGTACAGCACGGGCGTCTCGGCGCTCCACAGGGCGACTTTCCCGGCGTCGAGCGTGCAGCGCTCCTCGTCCTTCGTGACGCGCAGCTGCTGCGACGCGACGCTGCGCCCTTGGGCGTCGGTGAGCGCCAGTTCGACGCTGCATCCCCGCGCCTGCCTGGGGAAGAAGGCTTTGACGGCTACCGTTCCCGCGGTGTAGTTGGCCGAAGGCGCGGCGTCGACCTGAATGTCCGTAATTTGCCGTTTGTCGCGCGCGTAGAGGTAGCAGTCGCGGCCCACGCCCGAAAGGCGGAAGAAGTCCTGATCTTCGAGGTATGTGCCGTCGCACCAGCGGAAGACCTGGAACGCGATGAGATTCCGGCCGGGTTTCACGTAGGGCGTCAGGTCGAACTCGGCCTCCAGCTTGCTGTCCTCGCTGTAACCCACATAGCGGCCGTTGACCCAGAGGTAGATGTTCGACGTCACCGAGCCGAAATGCGCGACGATCTGCCTGCCGGCCCATGCCGCGGGGATGTCGACCGTACGGCGGTAGGAACCCACGTGGTTCTGCTCGACGGGAACGTGCGGCGGATCGTTTTTGAACCAGCCCCGCCAGGCGTAACCGACGTTGAGGTAGACCGGATCGCCGTATCCGTTCAGCTCCCAGAGTCCCGGCACGGGCATGTCGTTCCAGCCTTTGTCGTTGTAGCCGACGCGGAAAAAGTCCGTCGGTCGCTGGTCGGCGTCGCGCACCCAGTTGAATTTCCAGTTTCCGTTCAGCGTGACGAACCGCTCCGAGAGGGTCTTGTCGCCCGTTTGTGCGGCTTCCGGCGATTCGTACGCGAACCAGGAGCCATGCATCGGCATTCGGTTCACGGCATTCACGCCGGCGTCCTGCCATTCGTTGCTCTGCGCGCCGGCCGTCAGCGCCGTCGCCGCGGCCAGCCAGCATAAGAGGATTTTCTTCATCGGTTATCTCTGTTTTTAAGGTTTAGGCATAGTCTGCCGAAGCGGTTTCCGCTGTGCCGGATGTCCGGCGCGGTCCGATCGGTTAAATTTCGGAAAAATGTCGGGAAACTCCAAATATGGCGGCTGAAAAAGACGACAGCCGTATTGTTCCGGTGCATTTTTGCCGGGTGACGGTTATTTTCCGATGCAGCATGTTAGACCAATTGACTACCAATAGTTTGAAACTTAAATGGTAGGAAAGTCTGATTTTGCCCCTTTTCCTGCGCTGAACTTTTGCAAAGATAATGCGTTTTTCCGGTACAAGGAAACAAATGAGAAGACTTTGATAAAAAAGGTGATTTTGGGTGCAAATTTGTAAGTCTTTCAATGATATTTACGAAAGATGTTGTAGGGTGTTTCATCTGTTATTATGTTGTGATTATATCGCAAATTATTTCTCCAAGATTGAATACGAAGTGACTTATACCGATTGCTGGCGAAAAGAAAAATCAGTCGGGTAAATCTTCCTTTTCCCTCTGTTTGACTTAACTTTATTGCCCGTGTATATAATAACGGTCATTAAAGTCAAGTTGAGTATCTTTTTCTTTTGGCAAGCCAATAATTATGCGCATTCGTTGGCTATTTCAAAACATATTACTACTTTTGTATTGTAAATGTCAATATAGTGAATATAATGGCGATATATAGTATTTAATCATCAGTATAGTGATATATAAATATGAAAGATTTGTTTGAATACTCCACTCCTGAGCTAGTACGCATGTTGGGTACTCGTTTTAAGGAATATAGAATGCGGTGCAATCTGACACAAAAAGAAGTGTCGGAACTTTCAGGTGTCGGGCTTACTACCATACACAAGTTTGAAAATGGCACGGCAGGCAACCTTTCATTGTCAACATTTATTCTCTTGTTGAAGGTCGTCGGTCAGATTAATTCTTTAGACGATATTTTGCCGGAATTGCCCGAATCGCCTTATCTTATGCGTGAAAATGAGAAAAAAGCGCAACGAATCAGACACTCTAAATAAGACATACAGATATGATGAAGTCGTTAAAAATAATACTTTGGGAAGAAGAAATTGGTCGTTTGGCTTGGGATGAACGCCGACATCTTTCTTATTTCACATATAATCCCGATTTTATCAGAAAAGGATTGAATATATCCCCTTTGGTTGCACCTGTTGATGGTACCAGAGGGCTGTTGCCTGTTTGGGGTGAAGATGCCAAGATTTACCAGAAGCTTCCGGCATTTGTCGCAGATTCATTGCCTGATGCCTGGGGTAACCAATTGTTTGATTTATGGCGTCAACAGCAAAAAATATCCAATTCAGAGATAAATCCGTTGGATAAGCTCTCGTTTATAGGCAGACGAGGAATGGGAGCGTTAGAATTTATTCCGGAAACTAACAGGGAGCGAAGAACAGAAAAAATAGATGTTAAGTCGTTGGCAGATTTGGCAGAACGCATTTTTGTAGAAAGGGAGAATGCCCGTATTATGCCAGAGGAGTCCATAACCATGCAATCTTTGTTGACTGTAGGTACATCCGCTGGGGGGCGTCAGCCGAAAGCGATTATTGCGATAAACAGAGAAACAGGAGAGATACGAAGCGGTCAAATTGCAGCTTTGGAAGGATATGACTATTATCTTCTCAAATTTGGTAACTCCGAATATTGTTCGGCAGAATTAGAAATGACTTATTATAAGTTGGCAACTATGGCAGGTATAAATATGATGCCGTCAATGTTATATTCAGTGGATGGAAACAATCATTTTTTAACCAGACGGTTTGATCGTAATGGTGGAAAAAAGATTCATACACAGACTTTGGCTGCCATATATCCCGATGCAGAGAGTTATGAGCAATTGATATCTGTTTGCCGTAAGCTCCGTCTGCCTGATGCGGATTGCCAGGAAGTATTTCGAAGAATGGTCTTCAATATTCTATCGAATAACACAGATGACCATAACAAAAATTTTTCGTTTATTATGAGCGACGATGGCTCTTGGCGTCTTGCCCCTGCATACGATATTACTTACATCATTGATAGAGGTGGTTATTTGCCAAACAAGGAACATTGCATGTATATTCGGACTAAACTGTATGACATCACACGCTCGGATGTTATTGAATTTGCCCGTGATAACGGAATTCGTCGTCCCGATGCTATCATCAAAGATGTTGTTTCTTCATTGAAGCAATTCCGTACAATAGCAGCAGAGATTGGGATATCGGAGTCGTGGATAGGCAGAGTTGAGTCAACTATCGCCAACCACCTGAAGGTATGGGGCGAATGGGAGTGCGAAGTCGAAGATGCTGCAATGGAAATCGATGGACACGCCATCAGCAATATGCGTGTTGAGCAAACTTATAAAGGGAATTACCATCTGCTGGCAAGCATTGATGGCGTAGAAAGAAAATTTGTGATAAATAAAAAGAATGCAGACTTTGCCTATATAGAACAAATTGGTTTGGCAAATCTTACGACTGAGTATTTGAAATCTCTGGTGGGAAAATGTTTTAATCTGTAAGGTTAAGTTATGCTGACCAAAAGAAAACCCCTTTACAATGAGGATGCTGGGTGATCATTACGATGTTTGCGTTACGATAAGTATGTAATGGTAAAAATCAGTATTTTCAGTTATTCGAAAAATTCAAATAACTGAAAATACTCTATCGTAACATATCATATAATATGCAAAATAGAGCTATTTTGTTTACTATATGATATATTGAGGTCTTAAGCATATCAACCAAGACAATATTTGCTACAAGACAAGGCACTTGCCCGGATCAAAACCATTGGCGATATGTTCGTTTTGAAAAACATACCCCATCTGATTACACACGACCATCGTCCCGTTTATTTCAACATCAATATTGGTATGGGAATGCCCATAAATCCATGCATCAATGCGACTGTCGGCAATAAGCCTACTCAATTCAGTTGCAAAAGCACTATTCAGCACAGAACCCTTATGGTGAGGGGCGACGACCTCCAATGTTGGAAGATGATGAGTCACCGCCACAATGTGTTTCGCAGTACTTTCTGCCAGACTTTGTTTGATAAAATCCAAACAGAAACTGTGCATCTTATTGAATTCCTCTGTCTGGAGCAATTTGCTATTATACATTATCTGCCGAAAATCGTTCATACCTTTCCATACAAAATACTCGTCAGATGGAGAAATCTGAGACCACAAAGTGCTCATGATGAAATCGGTATCATCAATCCGCACTACCTTATTCTGATAATATCCTACATTCTTCTTGAACATCCAATTCCATTGCAATCCCTTATCCATCACATCACAATAATTGTAATACTCATGGTTTCCGGGCACAATGAGCACCTGACGATAATTCTCAGATGCCCATTCCCAGAAATTAGCCAAAGGCGCAACTTCGTTTTTCAGATAGAATATATCTCCGGCAAGCACCAGAACATCGCCCGTTACAGGCAATTCATTATGTTTTATCCACCTGCTGTTGTCGCTGAACTCTAAATGCAGGTCGCTCATATATTGTATTTTCATTTTACAGTCCTCCTTTTTCTATTTGTTTGGTTATTATCCTTTTGACCTGTTCAAATGATACAGGTGTAAAATTGTTGTTATCAACACCTACATCGTATTGTGTCGGATTAAGATACTGAAGCCTGTCTGCATCAATACCGGTATTGTTCTTCCGTGTGTGAACGTGCCCGAACAGTTGCCATACATCCTTGTATCCACCATCAAAGCATAGAAAGGGATAATGGTTCAAATATATCCTCTGTTTTCCGATTTCTATGTGCATCTGCATTGCCACATACTCAAATCTGTCAATGTAACCTTGGCGTATATTCTTCAAATCATGGTTGCCCATAATCAGATATATCTTTCCGTTCAACCTGTCAAGGATTTTAGTCCATTCGGCTGAACCGCCAAGACAGAAATCGCCCAAATGAAACACGATATCATCTTGTCCGATTGTATTATTCCAATTGGCTATGATAGTTTCATTCATCATCTCCACATCCTTGAACGGTCTGTTACAGAAACGAATGATATTTCCATGATAAAAATGGGTGTCAGATGTAAAGAACACCTTATTGCCGTCAAATTTATAGCTCATTTCTTCTCAATTTATGTGCATCACTGCACGTTAATAATCCGGTTACTAACAGCCCATCAGACGGAAATGGCAGAAGAGCATCGTAAAGGCAACTGTCACAAATGGGCATAACAAAAAAAGTTGGAAAGTTTGGTAAAGACTCTCCAGCTATTCAGTTTCTATTCTCTCAAAGTACAATAAAGTACTTGCTATGTTCGCTGGAAAGTATTTACTCTACGAGGTTCAATGCATGAAACATGAACACTCGACACGGATTCTGTGCGTTTATTGCTCAGAATTGCGGTTGTGATTGATAATATGTTCATTCTGTTTCTTTGCATCGTTAATGTTTATATTGTCTCAAAAGCGGTGCAAAATTAGTAAATAAATCCCAATCACACATCATTTTACATTAAATTCTTTTGCTGCAAAATATATTCTTATCTTTCAGTGCTTTATAGGTTAATAGTGTTGTGTAGGTATATTGATTCATAATGTGCCATCTTATTTGCCTTATTCTTGTTGACAAATGTTGCATCGATAAATAGTCATATGGAGAGTGGATAAAGAAATAAACTTTTCAAGTTGCATATGCCGCAAAGTTTTCGTAATTTTGCAGTTAATTGGGTGCGTTGTACTGTAAAGTTAACGCTCTGAAAATATAACGATTATTGTATTTAATGATAACAGATATTAATCATAGCAAGAAAGAGTTGGCAGAAACTTTTTTTCAACGTTTGGTGGATTCTTATGGGTATCTGCCAGAGCAGATGGAATTTGGTGTAAAGGTGTCTCCAACATCGGTTGCGGATATTGCAATATGGCGTAGCCCAGATGATAAAAAATCTGGACTTGCTCCTGATATTTATGTTCTTGTTGCATGTAAAGCTGAGCATATAAAAATTAAAGCAGAAGATTATTTCGAGCAATATAAACAAGCGGTTCTAAATGATATGGCGTTTTATGTTGCTCATAATCTTAAAGAAACAAAAGTCTTTTATATTGACCGAAATGCTAGACCACTAAAAATAGAGCGTATTAGCGATTTCCCGACAGCACAAGATATTGTTTCAGACCAGAATCTAACTTTATTTGTAAATAAAGTACGAGGTTATTCAAAAGATAAATTTTTGAAGACCTTAACTCGTTGTCATAACATTATACGCAATGTTGATAAGTTCTCACCAGAAGCTGCATTTGATGAGATAAGCAAAATCTTATTCATAAAAATGCTTTATGAACGTGATGCAAAAGATGAACTCGTTTATAGCAAGGATAAATTCATAAAAGATGAACTATCATATAATGGCGAGGTAGACTATATTCAGCATCTATTTAATGAAGTTAAGAGAACTTACTCGACAGACGGTCTTTTTGATTCAGAAGATAAAATAAGAATTCGCAGAGAAAGCTTCTTGCTCATTTTAGAGGAATTAAGCAGTGTTGAATTATATGATACTTCTGACGACATTAAGGGTATTGCATTTGAACTATTCTTAGGTAAAACATTCCGAGGAGAATTAGGACAGTTTTTCACTCCTAGAACCATAGTAAATTATATGGTTGAAGTACTGAATGTAAAGGAGGGTGATAAAGTGTGTGACCCATGCTGTGGAAGTGGCGGATTCCTTATAAAAGCATTTGAACATGTACAGAATCAGATAGATCAAGACATCCATAAACAGATTACTCTGTTGATGGACAATCTGAATCTTTCCGATACTGAAAAACAATATAAAATTAACACTTTGCTAAGTGAGTGCGATAAGACAAAAGAAGGCAGTCGTTATCACAAACTTTGTCATGACTATTTCTTTGGAGTGGATGCCAATGTACGTATGGCTCGTACTTCAAAAATGAATATGATTATGCATGGTGATGGGCATGTGGGAGTTTATCTACACGATGGTCTCATTAATGTTGGAGGTGTTTATGACAATAACTTTGACGTGATTCTTATAAATCCACCCTTCGGAGCTCATGTAGAAAAAGACATGCGTATTACCAGTTCTGACATCCCTACTGATAGGGAAAGAGCTTTATATGAGGAGTTGTTTGGTAGTGAATACATTAGTAAAGTATACACTCCTATTAAAGAGTATGCACAAGAAATAGGAAAAGACAAGAAAATCGGAAAGCGTATATTAGAACTATATCAAATTAACAACAATAGCACAGAAATCTTATTCATTGAACGTTGTATAAATTTGCTAAAGCCGGGGAAACGCGCAGGTGTTGTGTTACCTGAAGGAGTGTTGGATAATCCTGCATTAGACCGTGTTCGTAAGTTTATAGAATCACGTGTTAAAATACTCAACATTACATCAATCCCAGCCGATGTGTTTTTGTCATCTGGTGCAAATATAAAACCAAGTCTTGTCTTTATTGAGAAGTTCATGGATGGCGAGATACCAGAAAAGGACTATTTGTTATCTGTTACCAAAGTAAATGATGCCGGAATTTCTTCTACAGGATTACCTTCAAACAACGAAGAATTGCCGATAGCGGCTAAAGAAGTTGCTTCTTGGCTAAGTGGAGAAGTTCAGTCAAATATGATATATACAAAAATAGTAAATCGTTCAGATTTATCTAGCTGGAGTGTTAAGTCTATTTTTGACACAACTAGTGTTAACTATAATCCTTTATATAAGAAAGTAAGGATTGGAAATGTCGTGTCATTAAGTAAAGATGTTATTTGCGTTGAACCTAATATTGAATACACTCGATTAACAGTAAAACTGTTCAATAAAGGCATTCAGGAACGTGATTCCGTTATAGGTGCTCTAATTGGTACCAAACGTCAAACTAGAGTAAAAGGTGGCCAATTTATTATTTCAAAGATAGATGGCAAAAGTGCGGCTTTTGGTATTGTGGACTCATCTCTCGAAGGGGCTATTGTTACTCCGGATTTTTTGGTATATGATATTGATACGACACAAATACTTCCTGAATATTTAGAGTTAGTATTAACTAATGATGCTATTTTGAATCAGTTCTCTATTTCAAGTAGTGGAACTACAGGAAGAAGAAGATTGTCTCAGAAAGTATTTGAAAACACGTTAATAGCTTTACCGTCAATTGATGAGCAACGTAACCTCTTAGCAAAGATTTTAGAGATTAGAGAAACTCAAAAATCCTTGGAAGAACAGATGCAAAAAAATATAGAATACTTCAATAACAAGATTTTCTCATAATATGAAGCTACTAGCACTGAAAATTATTTCTGGGTTTAGAAACCTTGAAGGCTTAAATTTACGTTTTGATTCGACCAATGATACATATGTGATTATAGGCAACAATGGCACTGGTAAAACGAATATATTAGAAGCATTAAGTAGTGTTTTTTCAACATTATTAAGCCATTCAACTGATTTCATGTTCAGCTTTGTGTTACGTTACGAAATCAACGATATTACATATCGGGTAAAGCATGATAAAGCTACATCTACTACCGAGTACCAAAAAGATGATGTTGTAGTAACTGATGTGGATATGATTTATCCCAATCGAATAGTATGTAACTACAGCGGTGAAGATACTCGAATGTGGGATAACTACTATAAAAAAGCGAATGAAGAGTATTTAGAAAGTGTGCGTACAGCTGAAGCTCCCAATGTTTTATCTATGATATACATTGATAGAACTATGTGGAAATACATATTATTATGTATGCTTGCAACACGAGATGTTAATATTGCATTTGATAAGTTCCTTCAAGAAAAATTGGGAATAGCTTCAGGTAATTTGGATTCCATTGATTTGAATTTCAATACAGCAAAGCTAAGTAAATGGAGAAGGGAGAATCAAATAACATTATTCATCCGTCAACTTCGTGCTTTATTTGGAGATAGCCCGAGCATATCATCTAATGATATTTCCAAATTCAATCCTAATGATGATGACGCTCGTCTGCTATTTAATAAGTATATGGGCGCTAGCCAAGTTATAGATACTTTGAATATCTCATTTAACGGCGGAATTGAGTCTGCATTTTTAAGTGAGGGAGAAAAGAAGATGATGGTTATACTATTCATCTTAGAGGCTATATCAGATGAACAAACATTGGTATTAATGGATGAACCTGACAGTCATATACATATATCAAGGAAGAGTGAACTGAGAGAAATGTTTGATCATATGAGCCATCGTAGCAATATAATAACATCACACTCGCCAACCTTGACCGCTTCTTTTGAAGAGAAAACTAAAGGCGCAATCGTTATGCTTGATAAGGATGAAAATGGTAAGGCGAAGGTTATTGATAAAGACATTGTTAACCTAGTTGAAAGATTAACTAGTGGTATTTGGACTTCTCAAAAACAGAATCTTTTCCTTGCATCTCATGATGATATATTAATAGTAGAAGGTCCAACCGATGAAACATTTATATCTGCGGCACTCAAGTATTTCAAAAAAAATGGGAGATATACAAGCTTGTCATTTGAATTTATTCCTTGTGGAGGAGCATCCAATGTGAAAGCATTTGCACAAAAATTTACTCCAAAAGATGGACAAACAGTTGTTGCCTTATTTGATGGAGATGATGCAGGCGTAAAAAGTATGAACCAAGTTATACCATGTACGTTAGGTAAAAAAATAAAATGGGATATTAAGAATTTTGGTAAGGCTCGCAAGAATCAGCGTACGTGGTTCTCATTTTATCCTCCATATGCGCGTAGAAAAAATATCGAGAACTTTAATATTGAAGACTATTTTACATGTCAATTATTTCGCAAATATATTTTGTCATTTACCTCTCTTGATACAATAAAGAGTAAAGATGGTCTCAAAGGTAAATTGGAGGAAGATTGTAAAAAAGGGAAAATTGATGAAAAGTTTTATGAGAAGTTTAGCACCTTATTCGATCATATTGTAGCAATAAAAGAAGCAGAGAAACGAGGGGATGTAGCTATATAGATGTTTTGTCATTGTTCACTTATCCGACAGATATTAACTATTTTGTAATAATTGTATCAAGTGGTGAATGTATTATATTGATTTTATGTATGGGTGAAAAATCTGTGTTTTAGCCAACTAACAACCTGAAAGTTGTGGATTCTCGATTATTTATAGTACCTTTGTCTGCGATAAGACAAAGGTATTCTGATATTATACAGTGATGGAAGTACAAATTGATACGTCTTTAGAACAGTCTGAAAATATTATCGCAGATGATGTAGATGCGTGGATGTTGCATTCACAGACTATTGCAACAATTATGTCGAATCGAATGGAGCAGCTCGGTATGACTCAAAAGGCGTTGGCTATGAAGATGAATTGTTCTCAGCAATACATCTCTAAAGTACTGAAAGGACGTGAGAATCTGTCATTGGAAACTCTGTGCAAGATTGAAAAAGCATTGGATGTAAAGATACTGAACAGTAATATAAAAGTAAAGTAACCACTCATAATAAGGCAAGGATATGTCAATACAAAGCGAAGCGGCGTTGGAAGCCGGACTGATAGCCACTCTTAAGCAAATGGACTATGAATATGTCCATATTGCAGAAGAGGATAATCTTTGTGCTAATTTCAAGCGGCAGTTGGAAATTCACAACCGCAAAAGATTGGAGGAACATGGGCGTACTGAGTTTACAGCAGAGGAGTTTGAGAAAATTCTAATCTACCTTGAAGGTGGCACCCGCTTTGAAAAGGCGAAGAAGCTTCGTGACCTCTATCCGCTTGATACCACAAACGGACAGAGGATTTGGGTGGAATTTCTCAATAGACAGCAGTGGTGTCAAAACGAGTTTCAGGTTTCAAATCAGATAACTGTGGAAGGACGCAAGAAATGCCGTTATGATGTGACAATCCTTATCAATGGCTTGCCTTTGGTACAGATTGAATTGAAACGTCGTGGCGTTGAACTGAAACAGGCATACAACCAAATACAGCGTTATCACAAAACATCATTCCACGGACTGTTTGACTATATTCAGTTGTTTGTCATCTCAAATGGTGTCAATACCCGTTATTTTGCCAATAATCCAAATAGCGGCTACAAGTTTACATTCAATTGGACTGATGTTCAAAATCATCCATTCAATGAATTGGATATGTTTGCTGCATTCTTTTTGGAAAAATGCACGCTTGGAAAAATCATCGGCAAATACATTGTGCTTCATGAGGGTGACAAATGCCTGATGGTGCTTCGCCCATATCAGTTCTATGCCGTAGAAAAGATTTTGGACAGGGTGCAAAACTCCAATGACAACGGTTATATCTGGCATACAACAGGTGCAGGAAAGACATTGACATCGTTCAAGGCAGCACAGCTTGTATCGGAATTGGATGATGTGGACAAGGTGATGTTCGTAGTTGATCGCCATGACCTCGATACACAGACCCAATCGGAATATGAAGCATTTGAACCGGGTGCGGTGGATAGTACTGATAATACTGATGAACTTGTAAAACGCCTGCAAAGCAATTCTAAGATTATCATCACTACCATTCAGAAACTTAATGCCGCAGTAAGCAAAACATGGTACAGCAGCAAGATTGAGGATATTCGTCATTCCCGTATCGTTATGATATTTGATGAGTGCCATCGCAGCCACTTTGGAGATAGTCATAAGAAAATTATGAAGTTCTTTGACAATGCCCAAATATTCGGATTTACGGGAACACCTATTTTTACCGAGAATGCTGTAGACGGTCATACGACTAAAGAAATATTCGGAAATTGTCTTCATAAATATCTTATTAAGGATGCTATTGCCGATGAAAATGTGCTTGGTTTCCTTGTGGAGTATTATCATGGCAACGAAATTGTTGATAACGACAATCAAAGTCGTATGGAAGAAATTGCCAAATTCATTATCAATAATTTCAACAAGTCTACATTCGACGGAGAATTTGATGCGCTGTTTGCCGTGCAGTCCGTACCGATGCTTATCCGCTATTGCAAGATATTCAAATCGTTAAAGCCAAGTATTCGTATTGGTGCAGTATTTACCTATGGTGCAAACAGTAGTCAGGATGATGACCAGACAGGTATGGGTACAGGGCAATATGTTAGTGAGAGTGTAGGCGAAGCGGATGAGCTGCAAGCTATCATGGACGATTATAATGAAATGTTTGGTACAGCATTTACTACCGAAAATTTCCGTGCATACTACGATGACATCAACCTGCGTATGAAAAAGAAGAAAGCGGATATGAAACCGCTTGACCTTTGTCTTGTCGTGGGTATGTTCCTTACAGGCTTTGATAGCAAAAAGCTGAACACGCTTTATGTAGATAAGAATATGGAATATCATGGTCTGCTGCAAGCATTCAGCCGTACCAACCGGGTGTTGAACGAGAAGAAACGATTCGGCAAGATTGTGTGTTTCCGTGATTTGAAAAGCAATGTCGATAAGTCTATCAAATTGTTCAGCAACTCAGATAATCCGGAAGATATAATCCGTCCTCCGTTTGAGGATGTAAAAAAGGAATATCAAAGACTGGCGGTAGATTTCTTGCAAAAATATCCTACACCAAGCAGCATAGACCTTCTGCAAAGCGAAAATGACAAGAAGAATTTTGTGCTTGCATTCCGTGATATTATCCGTAAACATGCAGAAATACAGATATACGAGGACTACAATGAGGATGCGGATGACCTTGGAATGACTGAACAACAGTTCAACGATTATAAAAGTAAATATCTTGATATTACAGTCGGGTTTATCGATCCGCCTGTAACACCGTCTGTTGTCGCAGAAGATCCTGTGCCTTATGGAAATAGTCAAGGATTGGAAGATATTGATTTCTGTCTTGAATTATTGCATAGCGACATTATTAATGTGGCTTACATTCTTGAACTCATTGCGGAACTTGACCCGTATAGCGATGATTATTCCGCAAAACGCCAGCATATTCTTGATACTATGATTAAGGATGCAGGAATGCGAGGCAAGGCTAAACTCATTGACGGCTTTATCCGGAAGAATGTGGATGAAGACAAGGAGAACTTTATGAACGGACGACATAAGGCTGATGGAACAAATGAGTTGGAGGAACGTTTGAACCAATATATTGTTTCGGAACGCAATAAGGCGGTGAATGATTTGGCTGATGATGAACAAATTTCAGCAGATGTGCTTAATCTTTACATCAAAGAGTATGACTATTTACAAAAGGAGCAGCCGGAAATAATACAGAAAGCCTTGAAAGAGAAGCACCTCGGACTTATCAAAACCCGGAAGGCTTTGACGAGAATAATGGAAAGGCTGCGCAATATAATAAGGACTTTTAATTGGGAGTAGACATGTCAATATATAAAATATATAATGAGCAACTAACGCTTATAAAGGAGAAGCCGTTTAAGTTGGAGAAAGAGATTCAAAACATAGTTGAAAAGAATCTCCAGTCATTGCTTGGGCTTGATTTTATCAGAACGGAATTTTCCCTTGGATCCTTCCGTATAGATTCATTGGCATTTGATTCGGAGAAGAAGTCTTTTGTAATTATAGAATATAAAAGGGATAAGAATTTCAGTGTAATCGACCAAGGTTATGCTTACTTGTCTTTAATGCTAAATAACAAGGCGGAATTCATCTTGGAGTATAACGAATCAAAGTCTGGCATACTCAAACGAAATGATGTGGACTGGTCTCAGTCAAAAGTGTTGTTTGTATCGCCTAATTTTACAACATATCAAAAAGAAGCAATTAATTTCAAGGATTTACCTATAGAACTATGGGAAATTAAACGCTTTACAAATGATACTCTTTCGTTTGAACAGATTGTGAATCGTTCAAGCAAAGAAAGTATTAAAACAGTCTCAAACAACGAGACAATAACAACTGTAAGTAAGGAGATAAAGGTATATAGCGAACAGGATCATTTGGAGAACGTTGAAGATGACTTCCTGAATATATATGCTGAAATTAAAGAATTCTTGCTGTCTTTTGGAGAAGATATTACGATATATCCCAAAAAGAAAACCATTGGTTTCAAGATAGGAGGGAAGGTATTTTGTGATATAGTTATGCAAAACAAGGGCATAAGACTATTTCTAAACGCCAAGAAAGGAACACTCAAAGACCCGGAAGGTATTACCCGTGATGTATCAGAAGTTGGACACTGGGGAAATGGAGCTTATGAGGTTCGTTTTCCTTTGAAAAATGAAACTGAAATAGATTATGTTTTTAACTTGTTACGTCAAACAATAAATAAGAATAAAGAATAAACATATGGCTTATTTTAATACTACGATAAAGGATTTAATCTCCGAAAGAATAGGGAGGAATACTTTTTTACCTGCTATTCAGAGAGAATACGTTTGGAATCCAGCGCAAGTAGAAAAACTGTTTGATTCTATTATGTGTGGTTATCCTATCAGTTCTTTCCTTTTTTGGAAGATTAGAGAAGAAAAGAAGAAAGATTGGACTTCATATGAATTTATAAAAGACTTTGATCAAGAAAAACCGCATAATAAAGAGGCTAACTTGGATGGTGTAAATCAAGATATATATTTGGTTCTTGATGGACAGCAGAGAATAACATCTATAAATATAGCCTTACGTGGTTCATATCGTTTTTTCTATCGAAAGTGGCGAACAACAAGACTATATTTAAATCTTCTTTGGGATAAGGGAGATGACAATCCAGAGGAGATGACATATCAATTTTTATTTAAAGAGGATGAAACACCTCTGCAAAGAACGGATTATCCTCAATTATGGTATCGTGTTGGGGATATATTAAATTATGATGATGCAGAAGATGCTAAAGATTCTATAGAAAATCAGCTTAATGCTTTTGATGAAGAAGCTAAGAAAAAAGCTCGAAAGATGATAAGTAAACTTTTTAGTGTAGTAAATGTATCTCAAAACATAAATTATTATGAGGAAAAATCAGATGACTATGATAAGGTTTTAGAGATATTTATTCGTACTAATACTGGTGGCCAAAAACTAGAGTATAGCGATATTCTTTTGTCAACAGCGACTGCTAAATGGAGGAATTTGAACGCAAGAGAAGAAATCAATGAATTTACAGATGAAATTAACAAGATAGGAACTGGTTATAATTTTGGTAAAGACTTTGTGATGAAAGGGGCGATGTATCTAACTGAAAATCTTCCTATACAGTATAAACTTAGTTCATTCACGAAGAAAAATCTAGAATGTATAGAGGATCATTGGGATGAAACAAAAGATGCCATTGCCAATAGTATCAAATTGGTTAGTCGTTATGGCTTTACAGATAAAAATTTAGTAGCAAGGTTGGTGTTACTTCCTGTTGCTCAATATTTGAGAGGGAAAAACAAAGGCTATCTTACCTCCTCTAATTTGAAAGATGTTGAGGATCAAAATAATATTCAAAAATGGATTATCATGATGCTGCTTAAAGGAGTGCTAGGTAGTGCAACTGATAATAAATTGAATAGTATGAGACCTGTTGTTAAATTAGCAACAGACTATTTCCCCTATGTTGAACTTTGTAGAGAATTGAAAATAGAAATGACATTCAACGATATGGAGATAGAAAATATGCTGAACTATAGTTATGGTACTAAATATAGCTATTTGATTTTATCATTGTTGTATCCAGGGAGAGATTGGAAAGATAAGAAATACAATGAAGATCATATTTATCCACAAAATGAGTTTAAAATAAAAAATCTTCGTGCAAAAGGATATGATGATGCAACTATAGAAAAGTACCAGGCCTGCTATAATTCAATTTTGAATTTAGAATTGTTGGATGACTCAGAAAACAAATCTAAAAATGCTAAACCTTTTGATTCCTGGCTAAAAGATCGAGATGCTAATTTTAAGGAACGTCATCATATACCTGAAATGAACGACTATAGTTTAGACTATTTCCTTGATTTTATCAAAAAGCGTAAAGCATTATTGACTAAGCAAATTAAAGAATTTATTTTACAGTAAATAAAGGTTAGAAATAATGAGCGAAGAATTACAGCAGAAACTCCGTGACCAGCTTTGGGAGGTCGCAAATCGTTTGCGTGGCAATATGTCGGCAAGTGACTTCATGTATTTTACACTGGGGTTCATTTTTTATAAATACCTGTCAGAGAAAATTGAAAAGTACGCCAACAATGCTTTGGTGGATGATGAAATAACCTTTAAGAAGTTATGGGAAATGAAAGATGCCGATGCGGTGGAACTACAAGAGGAAGCCAAGAACCAATGCTTGGAGAATATCGGCTATTTCATTGAACCGAAGTTCTTGTTTTCTTCTGTAATAGAGGCTGTCAAACGAAAAGAGAACATTCTTCCTATGCTGGAGCGTTCACTGAAACGTATCGAGGACAGCACTTTGGGACAAGATAGCGAAGAAGATTTTGGCGGACTGTTCTCAGACATAGATTTGGCTTCACCAAAATTGGGTAAGACAGCCGATGACAAGAATACGCTCGTTAGTAATGTCCTTCTTGCATTGGACGATATAGATTTCGGTGTAGAGGCGTCGCAGGAAATTGATATTTTGGGTGATGCTTACGAATATATGATTTCGCAATTTGCCGCAGGAGCCGGAAAAAAGGCTGGAGAGTTCTATACTCCGCAGGAAGTCAGCCGTATTTTGGCAGAAATTGTTTCTATCGGACATCAGCGTTTACGCAATGTCTATGACCCTACTTGCGGTAGTGGTTCGTTGCTTCTTCGTGCTGCCAATATCGGAAATGCAGTTGATATTTACGGACAGGAAAAGAATCCTACAACTTATAACCTTGCCCGAATGAATATGTTGCTGCATGGCATCAGATTCAGTAACTTCAAGATTGAAAATGGTGATACGCTTGAATGGGATGCGTTTGGTGACACTCAGTTTGATGCAGTGGTTGCAAATCCTCCGTTCTCCGCCGAATGGAGTGCTGCCGACAAATTCAACAATGATGACCGTTTCAGCAAGGCAGGACGGCTTGCACCACGTAAGACTGCCGACTATGCCTTTATCCTGCACATGATTTATCACTTGAACGAAGGCGGTACAATGGCTTGTGTCGCTCCGCATGGTGTGTTGTTCCGTGGTAATGCAGAAGGTGTTATCCGTCGTTTTCTCATAGAAAAGAAAAACTACGTGGATGCCATTATCGGATTGCCAGCCAATATCTTTTATGGTACAAGTATTCCGACCTGTATTCTTGTGTTCAAGAAGTGCCGCAAAGAAGACGACAATATCCTGTTCATTGATGCCAGCAAGGAGTTTGAAAAAGTTAAGACTCAAAACAAACTCCGAGAGCAGCATATCCAAAAGATTGTCGAAACTTACCGTGACCGCAAGGAAATAGAAAAGTACAGTCATTTGGCTACCTTGAAAGAGGTAGAGGAGAACGATTACAATCTGAATATTCCACGCTACGTTGATACTTTTGAAGAGGAAGAACCTATCGACATCAAGGCTGTAATGGCTGAAATAAAGGAACTGGAAGCCAAGCGTGCTGAGTTGGATAAGGAGATTGAGGTATATCTGAAAGAATTGGGTCTTGTAGAATAAGCTAACGAGTAATTGCAATATGGGAGAAAATGACAATATACCTCAGATGGTTCCATCATTTGAGAATATACTCCGAAAGGACGAGAGCGGAAATGAATATTGGAGTTCCCGTGACCTTTGTGGTGCAATGGGCTATTCTACTTATTGGAAATTTCAAAGGGTCATAGATAAAGCCATCAAAGTAGCCGGAGAAAAAGGAATGAATGTGGACGAGCATTTCAACCAAGCGGTTGATATGGTCAGGATAGGAAACGGTTCATTCCGCAAGGTAAACATATTCCGTCTCTCTCGTATGGCATGTATGATTATTGCGGAAAATGCTGATGGCAAAAAGTTGCTTGTTCAACAGGCACGAGACTTTTTCTCGCAATCTGTCTCAATGACAGAACTCATGCATAATTCGCTAAGCGCTAATATATTATTGTATAAAACAGCCCAAGGGGAAGCACGTATAGAAGTCATTTTCAACAGCGAAACATTCTGGATGTCCCAGAAAAGAATGGCAGATTTGTTTGGGGTTGATGTCCGCACCATTAACTACCATCTTGGACAGATTTATGAAAGCGGAGAGCTCACCAAAGAGGCAACTATCCGAAAAATTGGGATAGTTCAAACAGAAGGAGACCGGGAAGTGGAGCGTATGCCGCTATTCTACAACCTCGATGCTATTGTAGCGGTGGGGTATAGAGTAAATAGCTATCAAGCTACTCAATTCCGTATTTGGGCAACTTCAGTGCTGAAAGAGTTTATCATTAAAGGATATGCCCTTGATGACGAGAGGCTGAAACAGGGCAAACATTTCGGAAAGGACTATTTTGACGATTTGCTTGAGCGTATTCGTGAAATACGCACCTCAGAGCGCAGATATTACCAAAAGATAACTGACATTTATGCAGAATGCAGTGCGGATTACGACCAGAAATCAGAAGATACAAAGTTGTTCTTCAAGATGGTACAGAATATGATGCACCTTGCCGTTACCCATCATACGGCTGCGGAAATTATCTATCAACGGGCTGATTCCGAGCAACCTTACATGGGACTTACCACATGGAAGAAAGCTCCTGATGGAAGAGTGCAAAAGTCTGATACCATCATTGCAAAAAATTACCTGTCAGATTCTGAATTGTCCCAGTTGAATCTTATCACAACTGCCTTTCTTGATATGGCAGAATCACGTGCTGCACGTCATATCGTTTCAACTATGGATGATTGGAAAAGGTTCCTTCAACAATATCTTGCAGCGATGGATTACGAGCCGTGCGATACGGCAGGAAAAGTGACACAAGAAGAAGCAAAAGATAAGGCTTATAGCGAATACGAAAAATATAAACTGATTCAAGATAAATCATACATATCAGATTTTGATCGTTTTAATGAGGGTAATGATGAAACTCCATTGCTTCCATTTGATTTGAATCCTACAAAAGAATGACAACTATGGCAATAGATAAAAAAGTCCTTAATGTTCCCCATTTGAGATTTCCGGAGTTTACGGAGAGGTGGGACACATATAGAATCGCCGACATACTTTGCATAGGAAATGGCAGAGATTATAAACATCTAAGCAAAGGGGATATACCTGTTTTTGGAACAGGTGGCTATATGACATCTGTAAACGAATGTTTATACGAAGGCGAAACTACGTTTATAGGACGAAAAGGGACAATCAATAAACCATTTTACTACAATGGCAAATTTTGGACAGTTGATACTCTGTTTTATACTCACTCATTCAAAAGGGTAATCCCCAAATTTGTTTATTGCCTATTTCAAACCATAAATTGGCTTCGTTATAATGAAGCGTCTGGAGTACCGAGCCTTTCAAAGGATACTATTGAGAAAATCAAAGTGAGAATTCCTCAACTTGATGAGCAAAAGAAAATAGCAAAGCTTTTGTCATTGCTTGACGAGCGCATTGCAACCCAAAACAAAATCATTGAGAAATTGCAATCCTTAATTAAGGGAATTGCACAGAATATTGTACATCGCAACAAGCCTAATGTACGCATATCACAATGTTTGGAATGCAGTTCTTCAACATTGCAGGAAAGTGATGTTTTGGAATGTGGTGCATATCCTGTCTATGGTGCTAATGGTGTAGTCGGTTTCCTTGATAATTATAATACCTCAAATGAAGCTATATACATTATAAAAGATGGTTCTGGTGTTGGGGCAGTTTCCTATGTTGCGGGAAAATGTTCTGCAACTGGAACATTGAATATCTTACAAGCGAAAAAAGGCTTTTCACTCCGATATCTCTATTATTTACTGAATATTTTTAATTTTGAGCCATATAAGACAGGAATGGCAATACCTCACATATATTTCAAAGACTACGGAAAAGCTCAAATCTTTTGTCCGTCATATTCAGAGCAATTAAAATACGCCAAGTTTCTGGCCACAATAGATGATAAATTATTGACAGAACAAAATGTTCTAATAAATCTTAGTTTGCTGAAGCAATACTTGCTCCGTCAGATGTTTATATGAACATTTGACGAAGCAGATACTGCTTTTGAGTAGTATAGTATTCAAGTAAGTTTTTTTCCGTTTCTATTTTCTCTGTTATACTGTTCAAAATTGCATAGATGTGTTTTTGATTATTCAACGAAGGCAGTTTTATACTTGCCTTCTCAAAATCTGCCTTGCAAAGGTTAAAACGTGTACTTCCTTGCGCAAACGGATATATAAATTTTCTAAAAGGAGTCGAAGAAACGTAGTAAGAAAAGTATGGAGGATAGGCCAATTCTTTATTATCGATGTGGAAGCCAAAACAAAAACTATTCAAAAACACTTCGTCTATTCCCAAATAAACAGAGCCAACTCCTACTTCTTCTGGCGTTTCAGAAGACAAAGTAAACAACACATCTCCACATTGAACGATATTTTGCTTTTCCCCATCGTTTATACGAACATATTGATATTCGTTCTCATTCACAACACTATTAGAATATACATTCAGATATGTTATGAATGGTTTGCCACTTCCAAAGTCTTCTGAGGATTTTCCAGACAATCCAGAATATGAATGTCCCAAAATCAGAAAAAGATGTTGTTATTGCATTACCATATTGCTTATATAAAGAATCATTTAGTCCCTTAATTAAGGATTTATGGTCCAATAGTTAGTAACGGATTATATCGATGTGCGAACTTATGATTTGATAGAATAACATAAAAAAGTCCAAATTATTTGCTATATAAGGTGAAATGCCATAACTTCATGACAAAAATTAGACTATTATGATTATTGCTAAAGATTATCACATTGAAATGTTGAGTGTTGGTGCAGCTGATGCTTTCATATTGTATGTGATTGATAACCAAGATAAGGGACATCTTATCCTTATAGATGCTGGAAATTATAATGATGGGGACATAATAATCAAACACATTAGAAAGTATTATAGCAATCCTGTTATTGATTTGGCCATTGTTACTCATTGTGATGATGATCATTATGGTGGTTTTGTTAGAATGCTGGAGAAACTAAAAAAAGGAGAGCGTGATGCGATTGGTATTGGCCAATTTTGGGTTAATGACCCTGGTAAAAATCACATTTATGTTGATGATGTCAAATATATCAACAATCAACCGGCGGTAAATAACAGAGCGAGGAAAGTCTATGATTGTAATGGACTAAATCTTTTGGAGTTAATAGACTATTTAGAGATTGATCGAATGGAAAAATTCGCTATAAGTATAAAGGATGCAAACGGGAAGCTAACAAAACCTGTACCTGATCGAGTTTTCAATTTCTTGTATATTATTGGTCCAACAAAAGCATATTACGAAGAACTCATTCCTAAGTTCAGAGATGACATAAAATATAAGGAGTCTGATAACATGTACAATGAATCAGCAGATAGCCCAACAGACGAAAGTTTAAGCCCAACATTGGATGCCGCAGATGATGATAGTTCAGCTCACAATCAAAGCAGTATGATAATTTTGTTCCAACCTCATGAAAATAAAAAATACCTATTTATGGGAGATGCAGGACGAGATGCGTTTAACCATATTCCGATGCCACATAAATTTTTAATCGAAAATATACAATGGCTAAAAGTTCCTCATCATGGTAGCAAACATAATTTAGATACAATGATGATAAAATGGATAAAACCCCAAGTTGCTTATATATCGGCAAATAGTAATGATGAGTATGCTAATAGGTGTACTATAAATGCCTTAAAACGCTCCAAATGTGATGTTTATTCAACACATCGAGATCATAGCAATTTCATACATAAACAAATTGGAGAACGAGAAGGATATTCAACAGCAACACCCTTATAGATATGAAAGACAAAAAGATTGGATTAGCTCTCTCAGGCGGTGGGTATAGAGCTGCAGCATATCATATTGGGACATTAAGAGCCTTAAATAGATTAGGTATACTTGATAAGGTTGATGTAATATCTGCAGTTTCTGGCGGATCGATTACTGCAGCATATTATGCTCTTCACAAAGATAACTATGAAGTTTTTGAGGATAGTTTTATTAATAAATTGCAGAGAGGCGTTCTTAGAACTTCGATAGCTTATCTTGTATTGTTACTTAGTGCATTACTACTCGCGTGCTACTTTATTAGTTGGTGGCTACTAATACTAGAAGTTATAATATTGTTAATATGCTGGTATTGGATTCTCCCCGTGAGCTATTTCATTGAGTATTCATATAATCGATTATTCTTTAAAAAGAAAAAACTTTCAGACTTGCCAATAAGCCCTTTAGTCGCAATAAATGCAACAGATGTTTCAAATGGAAAGTTATATACATTTTCCCAACTAAAAATGGGCAGTTATACTTATTATAAGAATGGTGATTATTCAACATCACCTTTTGATAATACGCAATTTACTATCGCTAAAGCTGTGATGGCATCATCATGTGTGCCTTTTGCATTTTCCCCTATTAAGATATCAAAAGAGTTTTGCAAGGAAGATACTCAAACGCCTATACTTATAGATGGAGGACTGTACGATAATCAAGGAACACATAAGTTAAGTACACAAAAAAGCCGATATCACACGGACTATATAATTGTCAGTGATGCCGGCAATACACAGATTAACTCAAAATGGATTCTAAATCCCATAAGTCTATTGATAAAAACATCAGACATTATGATGGCGCGTATCAAGACATTTCAGCGACAGCAAAACATATATACTAGGGCGAACCCTAATAGATATGCATATGTACCATTAGAGTGGGACATTGAAGAACGACTAATTAGGGGGTTTGTTCGAAATATTATAGATGGTAATATAGTCGAATCGTTATACTCTTGGCACAAGATATCTTCGGAAGATATTAATAACCTTAAGAATTCAGACAAGGAGATATCAAAGAATGCATTTGAAAATATTGTGACAACATTAAAAAAGAGTATTGGCTGGGATCGACTTTCCAAGATATTTCCGGATAAAGAGAGTTGCAAGATGGCGAGGTCTGTAGGTACAAACTTAACCAGACTAAAGCGGAAAAAGATTGATGCTCTTATACGTCATTCTGAAGCACTTACCGAAATCCAAGTACGATTATATTTACCAGAAATCATTGAGCCCCATTATGAATAAAATTACACGATTTAGAGCTTATCAGTTAGGGACACCAGGCTCCTCATTTTCTTATTCTGTCGATGATCATTTTACATTGATAGAAGCTCGGCTAACGCCCATGAGTATACGGGGTATTAGCGCAGAATTAAAACTATTAAATAAAAACGATATCAATTGTTTGCATATAACAAGTTGGGATCAGGACCATTGTGATTATGATGAGTTATCATTAATTTTAAAATATTTTAAACCTTGGAAAATAGAATATCCAGGATATGCGCCTCATACAGACAATGCAATAAAGTGTAAACAGTTAATAGAGGCTTATCAGGGATATACGGAAAGAATTTCGCCTGAGTACATCAACTCTTTATCTCCAGGTGAAGAGAAAAAATACAACAACATATTATACAATCCAATATACATTTCTGATAATAGTAATGACAATTCTGTAGTACAATTATTTAGGCAAGGTAGATTTTCGTTGCTTAGTCTTGGTGATTGTGAAGATCCTGCTATTGCTCGCAGATTGATTAATAGTAGAATGGTAAATGAAACAGATGTGTTGATTCTTGCTCATCATGGCGCAGACAATGGTTTTACAACAAGGGAGTTAATTGATGCCATACAACCTAAAATAGCAATATGCTCATCGAATTATGACAATCTGTTCGAACATCCTGCTCAATTTATAAGAGATCTTCTATACTATTCTGGTATCACCCTATTCACAACAAAAACGGGAGATATAATTATAGAATGCAAAGAGGATAACATAGTTAGAGCATACAACCTATCCGCCGATAGCACACAAATTAGCTCTGTTAAAAATTTCGTTCCAAAACTCCTAGTGAATAATTAAGGACCTAAAATTCCTAATCAGAGGAATTGTTACAAAGATTTGCTCGGGAGCTTTTGTGAAAGGTAAGTATGTATTTCTTCGAGATATTTTAATTGAAAGACATCACTACTGTCCCGTAAAAGCGGGCAAGTCGGTCTTTGAAATAGTTGAAACATAGTCTATTAGAAGTAATTTTTCATGTGCGACGATTTGAATTTGTAATTTTGCAGCCCATAAAGGGACTGCTCTATGAACAAAGACAAATATGTATTCGCTCAATTGGTTGCATTTCTCGACAACAACAAGTTCCGTCACCTGGTTGACAAGTATGATGGGAACAGGTATGTCAAGAACTTCACCTGCTGGAATCAGCTCATGGCACTCATGTTCGGACAACTCTGTAACCGTGAGAGCCTGCGTGATGTTGTCGTTGCATTGGAGACTCACCAATCCAAATGTTATCACCTTGGAATGGGGCGTAATCCAATAGCGAAAACGACATTTGCCACAGCGAATCAGAATCGTGACTACAGGATCTTTGAAGACTTTGCCTTCTTCATGATGGAACAGGCTCGCAAGAAACGAGCAACCGACATCTTCAAGCTGAAGGGGAATGTTTATGCATTTGATTCAACAACGATTCCGCTCTGCTTGTCAGTATTCTGGTGGGCAAAGTTCCGCAAGAAGAAAGGAGGCGTTAAGGCGCATGTCCTTTATGATCTGGAGTCCCAAGTTTCTGCTTTCTTCCATATTACGACTGCATCGGTACACGATTCAAAGGCAATGAAGGAGATTCCCTATGAATCAGGTTCTTACTACGTATTTGACCGTGGTTACAATGCATTCAAGGAACTCTACAAGATTTGTCTTAATGAATCATACTTCGTGGTTCGGGCGAAGAAGAACTTACAGTACAAGTGTACGAAATGGAAACGTAGATTGCCTAAGAATGTGCTTTCTGATTCCGTTATTGAACTCACGGATGTGAACACACAGAAGAAGTTTCCTGAGAGGCTGCGACTTGTGAGATTTCACGATGACGAGCAAGACAGAGACTTCGCATTTTTGACGAATGCATTCCATCTTACCGCTCTCGAAATTGCTAATCTCTACAAGAACCGATGGCAGATTGAGTTGTTCTTCAAGTGGCTCAAGCAGCACCTCAAGATTAAGAAATTCTGGGGCACTACAGAGAACGCTGTCAGAATACAAATTTGCTCTGCAATCATAACTTATTGCCTTGTCGCCATCGTCCAACACGACATGCGACTAAAGCGGTCAACTTATGAGGTCCTGCAGATTTTGAGCATCTCACTAACGGATAAGACTCCACTGAGAGATCTCTTCGAAAAGACTAATTTCAACGATGTCAAAGAACTCGATTATCCCCTCTTGGAGGGACTATTTGATTAATATTAACTTCGTCCCAATTTTAACGGGACACTAATGGAAAGACATATAAAAAATACAGATAATTATGAGGTTTATTCAGTATCAGTTAGTCAAGGGATCATCAATCAGATAGATTATCTTGGCAGATCTTTTGCTGCAAAGGAGACCCTACATTACAATGTTGTCAACTATGGTGATATTGTTTATACCAAGAGCCCCACTGGAGATTTTCCATATGGCATAGTTAAGCGTAGCCACATTCAGAAACCAGTTGCTGTGTCGCCATTATACGGAGTCTATCAACCTAAAAATGATTACATTGGCAAGTATCTGCATTTGTACTTCAAAAGCCCTATTAATACTAAGAATTATTTACATCGTCTGATTCAGAAAGGAGCTAAAAACACTATTAACATAACGAATTCTCACTTTCTTGATAACAACGTGTTTATCCCTGAAAAACCAGAATTGATAAATATTGTGAATCTAACATCTGCTATTGAAGACAAGTTAGTTCTAGCAAGCCGGATGTTAGACTTGCTTAAAAGTCAAAAGGGTTACTTATTATCTAAAATGTTTATATAAACATCTGTCTGAGCAACCATTGCTTTTGTTGTCCGTAGGCTATTCTAGTAGCATTAGCAATTGCCAGCCTAGTTCGCAAGGTCGACATAGTTCTTCCTATTTCGCATTGCTTTTCATATGGAGGTATTTTGAATACGAGTTGTTCAAATGCCTCCATATTTAGATTTCGCCTCACTATACTTGCACCTTGCTCTGACACTAACATGTAATTATATAAGGACCGCTGAGTCTTTAGCATTGATGCGATAAAGGTTTTGTCATATTTCTCCGCAATGGTAAATATCTTGTAAGAAGGAGATACAATTCCCACCTCAAAATGATCATTGTAATTGATATTGCCCATCCATAAATTCTGGGGGCTCAATACAACATCGTGTAATCGGATTACCTTATAGCCAGCATTATTTTCGCTGGCTATATCCTTTGAGAAATACTCACGTTGCGAGAATATGCCTTTGACCGTTGAACTTAAAATCTCGTGTTGATTGTTGACCGTCGTTTTCTCAACTCGCTCTTTTAAGATATCCCCGATTCTAATCGGTGTGCCATTATCAGAGTACAGCAGGCTATTTCTTATTCCTCTGATTAAGGATTCAAGTTTCTCAATGATTTTGTTTTGGGTAGCGATGCGCTCGTCTATCAAATCTAATAATCGAGATATTTTAAATTGCTCTTTTTTGTCAGGCGTATAATAAAAACGAATTGTTGCTAAATCCTCACTATTAATAGCAGGATAACTTGAGCCTGTGCAACGAACCATTACTTTTCTATTGAATCCGTCTGTATTCAATAGATGATAAATATAGTTTGGTGATTCTGTTGTCCTAATTTGAGCATATCCAGTAGAAGCAACCCATTGTTGATTACTCGTATTTAAAATTCTATGAATATAGTTGTTTTTCTGATAGGGACGCACACATTGAAACAGAATATCATTGTTATTTATAACGCGCTGTGCTCTACTTGGTGCTTCTTCTCGCATTATTTCTTGTATTTTTCTCAACTCACCTTTTTCGACGGCTTCCAAATCTATATAAATAAAAGTGTTCTGAAGCTGGTCTGATTTTGGATTTATAGCGGCTATATCTTGAAGTGATGCCATTTCCCACTCTCCACTAAACTCTGGGAATCTCAAATGGGGAACATCGCTCATTATATTTCTCTAATTATAGACATTTATCATTAAATGAAATAATATGAGCAACATGACAATTAGAGAAATTGCGGTCGCATGGAAAGAGAGCAAGCGACCATTTGTGAAGCAGTCTACAATGGCTGCTTATGTGCTAATCTTGGAGAACCACATCCTTCCCTCTTTTGGAGAGTGTGATTCGCTCCATGAAGAGACTGTGCAGGACTATGTCCTGCGAAAAATCGAGAGTGGATTAAGTGTAAAATCTGTAAAGGACATTTTGATTGTCCTCAAAATGGTGATGAAGTTCGGGGTAAAAAACGAATGGATGGACTATTATGAATGGGACATCAAATATCCGACCATTTCGACAAACAAAGAATTGGAGGTTTTGTCGGTTGCCAATCACAAAAAGGTGCTCAACCATATTCAAAACCATTTCTCTTTTGCCGGACTCGGTATTTACATCAGTCTATGTACTGGGCTTCGCATTGGGGAGGTCTGTGCCTTGAAGTGGAGCGATATCAACACAATAGACGGAACTATTACAGTAAACCGTACAATAGAGCGAATATATATCATTGATGGGACACAGAAACATACAGAGTTGGTTATCAATACTCCCAAAACCCAAAATTCTTGTAGAGAGATTCCTATGACAAAGGAATTGCTCGCAATGATGAAGCCTCTGAAAAAGGTAGTCAATGAAGATTTTTATATTCTAATTTGAATCAGTAGTTGAAAATAAGATATAAAAATGCGATGGCTACCTTTCCCATCGTATGAATTAGCAGTCCGCAAGTAGAGCGGCACTTTGAAGCTCTTTGAATATTTGTTTTTTCGTTCAGCCAACTGAATAGCGCTTCAATGGGTTCCCTGACAGATGAAACGGCTTGAGAATAAATGTCATCAGCGGCCTTGTTTCTCTGCTTCTCTTCTTCAGGAGCCCCTTTGATTGACTTGACGGGAGCGTAGAACTCATTGGCCTTATCGCGTCTTTCCTGCTCCCAGTAGTCATTGCTTCGGTATATCTTGTCAGCGAAGATCTTCTTGTTGAAAAGATCCGGCATGCATTCGCTCTGGAAGACCTTCAGGTCATTCTCGGAGGCAGGAGAGAGCGCTATCTGGCACGGATGAGGAAGATGCCCTTTCCTGCGATATCCTACCATGTGAAGCTTTAGTCCATGATAGTACAGGTTCTTGGTGGAACAGTATCCTTTGTCTGCGATATCTCTGGCGACCTTGCCTGTACGGTTTCTTCCGCAGCATGTGATTATCGGCATCGAGTCAACAATCACGGTATCATCCTGACAGTCAGAAGGCCTGAACATCCTTAATAACTGCGAGGACAGTTCCCTAACAGCACCGGCCATCCTGTTGAGACGGTAATTGAATGTCTGATAGGACACCAGGTTCGGGAACCAGTCGCGCAAGTACTCTTTAGCGAAGTTGTGAATATCCTTGATGAGGGTGTACTTCTGCTCATGACCGACAAAGAAATAAATCGTGAGGATTTCCTCGTCGGAGAACAACGGTTTCGAATTATTGCTGTATCTTTGGCAATGGTATTTGAGGCTTTGTTCGTACATATCGCAGATATACATATAGATTTTTATTAGTCTATACTCTTTGTCCTTGGGAATCATAACAAGCAAAAAATAGGGGTATTTTTTTACTTTAAGTTACTGATTTCCAAGGATTTTGCAAGTATTTTCATCCCTTGATTTTCAAATATTTACAACTAATTCCGAGGCTTAAATGACCTCAGTTAAACTTATAAATCACAGCAGTTCAACTGCTGATTGGAATTTCTAACCAATGATGAATACCCGACAGAACCGCGTACCTACCGGAATTATTACACCAAACTAATGGAAAAGTTAGGTGTCCCAAAACTAAAATATCACGGGCTGCGTCATAGCTTTGCCACTCGTTGCATAGAAGCCGGATGCGACTACAAGACAGTCAGTGTATTGCTTGGACATTCCAATATCTCAACGACTTTGGATCTCTATGTCCATCCAAATATGGAACAGAAAAAGCGTTGCATTGCAAAAGTATTCAAGTCACTTGGCAAATGACGAATAAAGAGTGGGAGGATATTCAAAGGCAATCCTCTCACTCTCGATTCCAATATGATTGGCGATTTTTGAGTTCGTAAAAGCGAGTCTGCAAATAAGCAACTGGTTGAAATTTATTAGCAAATGTATAACCTTACATTTTACGCAATGGACTGCGTATTTTTTGCGCACTACAAAGAAGATAGGCTATTTCCTATTTTAGGATGCCATTCGGAAGTTGGCAAAATCAATCTTAGGAATCTGGCAGGTTGATATGGTTAAATTGGCAGGCATTTGGACACAGTAGTCCTGTGTTCATGTTCGTCATCGAGTATCGTCACTTATGTGGCCGGCATTGCTCCGGAATACTACTCATTGGAACTTGAATTATGAAAAACGATTCCTAAAAGAGTTTACGAAAAAGCAAGAACAGTTCCTAAAAGACGAAAATAAGTTCCTAAAGGTGATGAAGTGTTCCTGAAAGAAACTGTTGAGTTCATAAAAGAGTTCGTAAAAGAACTACTGAAATATGCTTGTCTGTGGCCGTTGTCAAACGGAGGCTACAGAGGTGTTAGACGACACTCCAAAAAGACGATGCACATGGAGTGAAAACGAACTCCATAATCGCTATAAAGTTCAATCCTGCTTGCTGGAGATTGGCAACTTCTCACGAGCGATTTATCGCTTGGGGTATTGAGTTACCCTAACTCAATAAATGTTGTATAATGGGCAAGCCCAGGATGCAATTAGTGGACAAATTTCGCTTTTTGTCGAGAACTAGGAGGCTGGCGAAAAGAAAAAATGCCCAAATAACGCCTTTTTCTCACAATCAGCTTGCTGAAGGATTTGGCAATCTCAAACAACCGATTGGTTGCTTGGGGAATTAGGCTACCCATATAAGATAATGTCCGTACAACGGGCAAGCCCAATCAATGGCAGCGACCAGTTCCGTGAATTATCATGAAACAAGTCGTTGCGCTTGAACTTTGACTTATCCCGAATAGACTCTTTTAGAATAAAGTCAAGTGGGGGATTAGTAGTGGTAATCCGGCATGAACCGATAAATGCCACGGCTTTCCTGAACCACCATCCGTTTGTTCGTGAGAAACTTAATCAGCTCTACAATCTTGTTGTGATTCAATTTCGTTCCTTCCAGTTCGTAGGCAGTGGTCAGTTCTTCTTCCAGAGCCTTATATCCCGAAATAGTCTCTTTACCGTCAAAAGCCAGTTCGAGAGCCTTGCGATGGATGGCTTCGTGGATATCCTTATAAGGGGAGAACGGTTCCTGTTTGGGACGACCTGCGCTCTTCTTTGTCGGCACATAGTCCGGCAGAAGTTCGGGCAGTGATTGGTCATTGATGCAAAATGCGAATGGCAGGAAGTCTTTGGAACGGGTATGCACACTTTCCACTTTGCTGATGTTGCTGTTGTCCTTGTCTTTTTCGATTTGGATGACAGTCTCAGCCTTGTTGTTGATTTCCGTGCCGATGTGCCCACGGGCATTTTCATCGCTTTTGTTCTGGTGAAGGATGGTATGAAGATGAATCTGGTGCTCGTCAGTCCACTGCATAAGTTTGGATATTACACATGTGGCTTCACTCGGAGAATTGATGTCATAAACCAGGTCGCGTATTCCGTCAATCAACACGAAGCCGAGACCCTCAATCTGACTGATGGCATCGTCTATGATAGCCAAACGCTCCTTGGGATTGAACTTGCGTAGAGCGAGAAAATAGAAACGGCCGCAATCCTCATTGGCCGGCAACTCTGCCAGTTTCATGATACGATGCATCACAATCATACAATGGTTCTGACTCTGCTCTGTGTCAATGTAAAGGATGCGGTCCTTTCCTTCTGGGAAGTCCGTTGTGTAGTTAAGGACTTCCTTTCCGGACAAAGCAGCTGCCACCATAGCGGAAACATTGAAAGTCTTTTTGCTTTTTGCCTTGCCAATGGATGCACTGAAATTTCCCAATGTCCCGACAGGCACTCCACCTATTTTCAGAACTTCCGGCTCCTGCTCGTACTCCTTTTCCAAGCTGAGCATGGTATCTTGCCATCTTGTAGCGACCTGGGCAAGATCTTGAATGGGTGTTGGCGTTTCCATACTCACCAGTTTTTAGGGTTAGGCTTGCGACGATGTGAGGAATACATCGCTTCGTTTTCTTCCTCATAGGTGAGAGGTACTGACGTTTTGCGTGATGATTCCAGCCATTTGTCGAGCTCGTCACGATAGATATAGAGGTGCTTTCCTTGCTTGATTACAGGAATGCTGTCCTTCTTTATCTTGTAATAAAAGGTGGAGACCGGCATTTTCAGATAAGTACAGGCTTCCTGTACCGTCATAGGTACATGCAGATTCTCCTTTGGTTCGCTTTGACGGTTAAGATTGTCCCTAAGCAAATTTTCCATACTTGCGATTCGCTCGCATAGTTCGCCTACCACTTTCGGCAGGTCGTTAAAAGTTAACTCAGTTGCAGTCATATTATCAATAATTTAAATTAATATGCTGCAAACCAACAGAATGAAATCTTGCAGAATTTCGTCAGCCGGAAGAATGATTACCGTCTGCACGGTTTAATTCTCAAGTATTGTTATGAAAGCGGAAATCTCCTTTGTCCGGTACGTCAATAGGGATGTCGCATGGGGCATTAACACGCAAATTGGCTTCCAGATATTCTATATCAGCGTTTCGCAATTCGTATGGGAAAGATGATTTGATGAATACAGCCCTGTCGCGACGGGAGACTCCAAGCCGTTCTCCGATATTCCAAGCCAAATGTCTTAAAGAGGGAGAACTGAGCTTCGCTTCTTTCGTTGAATGGATTGGCTGGCAGTCTGTCACCCGATTTTCGGCAAGACACTCGATATTGTGGAATAACGTGCTGATATTCTCCTTTGACAGATATTTCGAGGCCTTTTCCACCACATATTCACGGATGGCTATCATGGTATCCCTTTTCCGCTTCACCTCTTTCAGCTGCTCTTCCACGAGAATACTCTCGTATTTTTCCAAACTGTCAGGCATTTGTTCCAGTATAACCGGTTGAGTCTCTGTTGTAGAATTATCTGAGCTAACCTCTTGCGAACAGTTGCTTTGTGCTTGTTCATTTATAGCACTATTTGAAATACTCTTATAAAGTCCTGCCATTACTTTGCGGAATACGGCAAAGGTCAAAATGAGCATTACCAAAGAGATAATAAAAATGGTGACATCAAACAGGATATAGTGATTGAACTTTTCTCCAAGATTGTATGCGGTGAGTGCCGAGAGTGAAACGATTACCACGCATACCAGACTACTGATGTCCGCAGTTTTCTGAACTTGTACATTATTCTCCATATAGTTGTGATTGTTTACAATTCTATGCCACAAAGTTCAGCACTAATTTCCATATAACCATAAATACTAATGGTTGTTGGACAGATATTTATAAATAATTATGGTTAGAATATGAATCATACTCAGAAATCATACTCTAACCATATAAAAAACGGTGTTTATGCCCGTTAGCTCTTACGAATCAGGGAGATTTTATTGCTGGCTTTTCGCTTGTTGCTATCCACTACTTTCATGTATCGTTGGGTCGTGGTGATGCTCTTGTGCGCCATGATACTTTGGATGGTCCGGATGTCCGTTCCGGCAGCAGCTTGCAAAGTGGCAAATGTTCTCCGGTACGAGTGGAACGTGATATTTTTGGTGATACCGGCAGTTCGAATCCACTCTTTCATGGGGTACTGTGTCCAGCACCTTTTCAGTCCCTTGAATACCAGTCCTGTCTTTTCCGGGGAATAGCCGATTAATTGCAAGGCCTCGTCACTTATAGGGATAATATCTTCTGTCTTTGTCTTTTGAGTGACAGTATATACGCATTTCCCTCCGGCAGCAAAGTCAACGATTTCTTCCCATCGCAATGTGAGAATATCGCTTATTCTCAAACTTGTCAGACAAGAGAACAACGAGGCGGTTTTCAGTATCGGTATCTTGCAAGGCATTTCTGCCAATCTGTACAGTTCTTCTACGCTGAGATAGTCTTTGACCACATCTTCCGGTTCTATTTTCTCCAAGAAATCGTTTACATTGGAATGAATCAGTTTATTGCGATAGAGTATTTTGAGGAATCCTCTGAATGTGGACCAATAGCCCACGGCTGAATTGCGTGATATGGGACGCTCCGGACGTCTCAGTTGCTTCGCATTGAGCAGATACTCCCTGAACTTGTTGCATAAGTCCACATCAATCTCCTCGAATGAGCATTTACCACCCACGAAATTGCAGAAATGCAGATAGACAAACTCCCATTTCTGGTCGTGTTTGCGGAGTGTCTTTTTATAATAGGCAAGGAAATCTCCTTTCATCTTGCTCTTGTCAAAGAAATCATACCGTTCATTGACGATGGATTCAAAACGTCGGCATCGGATAGCTTCCGCCTTTTCCGACATGACGGCATTAAAGTTCTGTTCCCGTTGGTTCTTTGGATTGGCATAAATGTAGATGCCCAAAGATTCATGACGGATTATCTTCATACTTTCTTTGTCGCGATAACCGGGATAATAATCCAGATAGAACGACAACATGTTTTTCTTTAGAGGTCTTGTCCTCAATGTTACAGTTTTACATTCGTGCATAATGATAAATATTATATTTGGTGAATAATCTGTTGCAAACCAATACAATGAAACAATGCTGATGACTGCCATTACTGAAAATGATTCTTGTCTGTATGGAATAATTCTCAGATGCCGGATTTTTCAGCCATAACCTTGTCAAAATCCTCTTTCAGCAGGAACATCGACTTGCCGTGATGCATCTTCCGTATGCTGTTGTACCTCGCATAATTATAAACATCATCCCTGCGAATGCCGTATTTTTCCATTGCTTCGGTTACGCTGTAATACTTTTCCCGTTGGTCAAAGCCTCCGTTTCTGATGATGTCTATATGGTCTTTGGAATACTGGACTTTGCCATAAACAACACGGGACGGGATTTTATGGCGATGCACAAACGAACATCGGGCATCTTTGCTCATGCCGTAGATTTCTTCCATTTGCTCCGCACCAATCCATTCCTTGATATTGTCAGCCGCTTTGTATTTGGCGAAGAATCGGTCAACTGACAGTTGCTCGTAATAGTTGAACCCACCATGACTGATTTTCGGGATGTCGTTTTCACGGCACAGCCTGCAAATGGTTTTCCTGTTCATCTGATAGGTCGTTGAAATTTGCTCGGATGAGTAATAACCTTCAGGGATTACAAAAGTCTCTTTCGCCATGTCGCTTTTCTTTTCCCGTTTCTTGGGTGTATATGTTCCATCACGATGCTCAGTATAGACTTTGTCAAACTCCGAACGCAACACCATTGTCCGGCTTCCTTGCTTGAACCGCTTGATGTCGTACTTGTTGACATAGTAGCTGATATTAATCTTGGTAAGTCCGTATTTCTTGGTGATTTCATCGTAGGTATAATAGTCGGGATTCAGCTTCTCCTGCTTTTCCTTGATCGCGTCTATATGGGCACGGGAATAATACACCTCGTGATGGCGGTTGATTCTCGGTATATTATGACGAAGGGCAAAAGTGATTACCGCATTGCGGCTCATATTGTATTTCTCCATGACCTGCTCCGGCGTATAATAGCTTGCTGGATTGATATCCTCGGCAAGGTCTGCAAAGTATTTGTCTATAAGACTGCGGTTGTAGAATACACGGCTACCTTCTTCAACCTTTGGGATGTTGTATAGTTTGCAACGACGATACAGGGTTTTCTTTTGGATTTGGTACTTCTCCAATACCTCATTCGTGGTGTAATAGAGTGCAGTCTGCTTCCTTCCATAATTACGTTTTTTGTAATCGGGTGCGTTGTCGAACATCTTTTCAATGTCCGACTTGCGGATAATGGTACGCCCACGAAGTTGTAAGGCCCGGATGATTCCGACAGCCATGTGGCGATAGATGGTCGCACGGCTGATACCTAAAAGGGTTGCGGTTTCGGCAGGGGAGAGATACAACTTGCTTCCCACGATGCCGACTTCCTGCATGGGCTGCTCATTTTGCCGTTCCTCGTAAGCCTGCAATCGTTGCTTCCGCTTCTTCTCCTTGTACGCTTTTTCATTGCACGATTTGCTGCAATAGCGTGTTACCATCGTGTGTGCTATAAATGGTTTGCCGCACCACTGGCATTTTCTCTGGATTTCCATATATTGGTCGCCTTTAATTTCGTCTATTCTGTCTCAACGCGTCTCACAATTTCTCACAGCGTCTCACACCGTGTCTTCTATAGCGGTTTGGCACATTCTCATTGCGTCTCACATCGTGCCTAAGATGTCGCTATGATGAGTGCGAAGTGTCCGCTTATTTGTTCGGCGGTAGAATTATGGTACAAAATGATGCTGGAAATCCGCAACCAGTCAGATTTTACTGAAAACAGTATAAAAAGAAAAGCCGCTGGTTATCAGCGGCTTTCTTCTAATTGACTATGGTTGTTTATGGATGCTTACAAGCCATCATTTCCCGATGCAGAATTTCGAGAAGATGTTTTGCAGGATTTCGTCGGGGGCGATGGCACCGCGGCCCGTGATGGCGCTGAGGTGGGTGATGACCTGGCGGATTTCTTCGCTCAAAAGGTCGGTCGGAAGGCCGTGGGCGAGACCGTCGAGGGCTTGGCCGAGTGCTTCGCGGGCCGCCGAAAGCGCTTCGTAATGGCGGCTGTTCGAGACGACCGGATCACCGTGGTAGAGCGCTTCGGTGTCGACGGACTCCCGCAGGGCGTCGCACAGGGCGTCGATACCCTCGCCGTGTTTGGCAGAAATGCCGACAACGCCTTCGGGAAGCCGCCATGCGGCCGGAGCCTTGTCGGTCTTGTTGACGACGGTCAGGAGTTTCTGCCCGGGACGGAGCGGAAAATCCGGGGCGGGAACCGGACCCGTGAGCGTCGAGGCGTCGACCATATGAATGACGATCCGCGCCCGTTCGATGCTCGACATCGTGCGCTGGATGCCCATTTGTTCGAGCCGGTCGTCGGTCGGGCGGATGCCGGCCGTGTCGAGGAACCGGAAAAGCACGCCGCCGATGTTGGCGCACTCCTCGATCACGTCGCGCGTGGTTCCGGCGATCTCCGAGACCATGGCCCGCTCCTCGTTCAGAAGTCGGTTGAGCAGCGTCGATTTGCCGACGTTCGGCGCTCCGGCGATAGCCACGGCGACGCCCTCCCGGATGGCGTTGCCCAGTGCGAACGAACTGCGCAGGCGGTCGATCTCCGCAGCGATGCGCTGCATCGTCGCGCGCAGCGCCGTACGGTCGGCGAACTCCACATCCTCCTCCGAGAAGTCGAGTTCCAGTTCCAGCAGCGAGGTGAGGTTCAGCAGTTTTTCGCGCAGCGATTCGAGCTCTTCGGAGTATCCGCCGCGCATCTGCGTCGAGGCCAGCGCGTGTGCGGCGCGTGACGACGAGGCGATCATGTCGGCCACGGCCTCGGCCTGCGAGAGGTCGAGTTTCCCGGCCAGGTAGGCGCGGATGGTGAATTCGCCCGGCTGGGCCATGCGTCCTCCCGCGGCAATCAGCAGCCGGAGGATTTCCGAGACGATGTAGGAGGAGCCGTGGCACGAGATTTCGACCGAGTTTTCGCCCGTGTAGGAGTGCGGGGCGCGGAAAACGGCCGCCAGCACGTCGTCGATCACGCGGTCGCCCTCGGCTATCGTACCGTAATGTACCGTGTAGCCGTCTGCCTCGGCGAGCGGCCGCCGGCCCCGGAATATCCGGTCGCAGACGGCGAAAGCTTCGCCGCCGCTGATGCGGATGACGGCGATAGCCCCTCCGGCGGCGGTTGCAGGGGCGACGATGGTATCGTGATCGGTGTTCATTACCTGCCTTCGATGCGGAGCCGTTGTCCGATGCGGAGTTTGTGGGCGCTCTTGAGCTTGTTCCAGCGCATGATCTGCGCCGTGGTCACGCGGTAACGGCGGGCGATGGCCCCCAGCGTGTCGCCCTTTTTGACCACGTAGACCGATCCGCTGCGCTCCTGGCGTTTCTTGTCGATGTTGGCCGGGTTGATGTACTCCTTGAGGTACATCGAGTCTTTGGCTTGGATTTCAGGTTCGTGAGCGATGTATTGCATGACATACCGCTGCGGCAGGACCAGCGTGTAGGGCTTGGTCGTGGCCGGGATGATGTCGAGTTTGTACTGCGGATTGAGCTGGCGCAGGGTCTCGATCGGCAGGTCGATCGTCGAGGAGATCTGCCCCAGGTGCATCAGTTTGTTGATCCGGACGGTGTCCACCGAAAGGGGAATCGGGGCTTCGGTCGGCTCGATGCCGTGCTGGCGGTGGTAGGCGTAGGCGTACGACGCACCGATGAAGGCCGGCACGTAGCCGCGCGTCTCGCGGGGCAGGTAGTCGTAAATCTCCCAGAAGTTCTTGCCTCCCGAGCGGGCGATCGCTTTGTTGACGTTGCCCGGGCCGCAGTTGTAGGCGGCGATGGCCAGCGACCAGTCGTTATAAATGGCGAAGAGGTCTTTCAGGTAGCGGCAGGCGGCCTGCGTGGCGCGGTAGGGGTCGCGGCGTTCGTCGACCAGCGAGTTGATTTCGAGTCCGTAGCTCTTGCCGGTCGTGGGCATGAACTGCCACAGCCCGACGGCGCCCATCGGCGACACCGCCGTGGGGGAGAGCGCCGATTCGATGATCGGCAGCGCGCGCAGCTCGACGGGAAGGCCTTCGCGGAGCAGCTCCTCCTCGATGATCGGGAAGTAGTACTGCGACATGCCGAGGATGCGGCTGATCGTGCCGTAGCGCGAGTTGGTGTAGCGGTTGATGTAGCCCTTTACGATGCTGTTGTAGGGGAACTGGATCGGCGACGCGAGGTCGAGCAGCCGCCGGGAGTAGACCGAGTCGGGCGTGCTGTCGGCCACCTCGGTGGAGTCCTCCAGAATGTACTGTTTGAAAAATTCGCTGAACGCGTCCTGCCGCTGGCGTTCGCGCCATGCGGCCAGCAGCGAGTCGGTCTGTTCGGGGGAGAATCCCAGCGTCATGTCGTTGACGACGGGTTCTTCTGCCGGGGCGGGTTCCGGCTCGGGGACGGGAACCGGTTCGGCCTCGGGAACGGGCGCCGGGACGACGGTTTCGGTTTTGGCTTTCTTGTCGCGTTTCTTCTTGCGGGGGCTGCGGTCGAGGGCCGACGCCGGAGCGGCGACGGCCAGGAGCAGCGCTATGGTAAGGAGTTTCTTCATCGTCTAAAATTTCAGGCTCAAATTGAAGCCGAACACCGGGCGGTTACCCCCGAGGGTGGGGACGTAGGTGTAGTCGACCAGCGGTTCGAGGTTCATCGAGAGGTCGTCCGAAATGTCGTAGTCCTTGAGGTGGGCGTCGACATGCGCATCGACGATCTGCAGGACGTACAGCGCACCCGAGAGGATGATGCAGAGGTCGCGGTTGCGCCGGTAGTTGTTGCGCAGGTTGCGGATGAACGAGGCCGAATAGCGTCCGTGGAACTCGTCGGTCGGCCCGTCGGGGTATTTGTCGGGATTGCGGTCGTAGTCGCTCAACAGATTGTAGGCCTTTTTGAAACGTTGGTAGCCGCGGTTGTTCCAGTCGATGCAGTAGATCATCGAGGCGAATCCGCCGATGACGAAAGGCACTTTCCAGTAGCTTTTGTTGTAGATCTGTCCCGCTCCGGGGAAGATGCAGGCCAGCGTGGTGGCCTTCTTGACGCTCGACACGTCGTTGGTCGAGTAGCTCACGGCCGCGTCGCCGATGAAGTAGATGTACGAGGCGATCGTGATCCCCAGGTAAACCTGACGCCGCGTGTTGCTGCGGATCATCTTGGACTGGAGGGCGTCCAGCTCGGGCGTGCGCGAGAGGTTCACGTCGGTATAGGATTCGAACTGGCGCTTGAGCGGCTTGTAGGTCTTGTTTTCGTGGATGTACAGTCCCAGTCCGGTTCCCACCAGTCCGTAGAGGATCGGCAGTTTCCAGTACTGTTTGTTGTAAATCTGTCCGTAGCCGGGGACCACGGTCGAAATCCAGCACACCTTCGAGAGCGACATCGAGTCGCTCATAAACCAGCCTTTTTTGTAGACCTTGCGTTTGGTCGTGGTGTCCACGCCCCGCTGTGCGGCGTCGAAGCGCGCCAGGGCCAGCGAGTCGAGGTAATGCAGGTCGTCGGAGCGCAGGTCCGCGACGGCCGCCGAGTCGGCGGCGTATTCGGCGGCGGCGATCGAGTCGATCTGCCGTACGAGGCCCGCCAGGCGCAGCGAATCGCGCCGGCCCTTGAGCGAATCCGGTTTTTCGAGCAGTCCGCCGCGGACGACCGTGCGTGCGCCGCGGTGGAGCTGCGCCCCGGCGGGCAGTCCCAGCGAAAGGGCTGCGACCAGGAGCAGGAGTCTGAACCGGATTGTCTCCATATATTAATTAGGAGCGTTTAGCGAAACGTTCGATGAACTGTTCGATGTCCCTGTCGTCCGTGAAGCCGATGACGATTTTGCCGCCGCCGTTTTTCGCGCGTTTGATCGAAATTTCCTGCGAAAAGAACTTTTCGAGCTGCTCGACCAGTTTCAGGTAGCTTTCGGGATACTCTTCGTCCTCCACATTCTGTGCCTCTTTGCCCGGGGCTTCGGAGAGAGAGCGGACCAGCTCCTCGACCTGGCGGACCGAGAGGCCTTTCTTGATGCACCTTTTCAGCACGCGCAGCTGCTGGTCGGCGGGCGCCCCGGCGATGGCTTTGGCGTGTCCCATCGAGATCAGCCCCTCCTTGAGGGCGAGCTGCACCTCGTCGGGGAGTTTCAGCAGGCGCAGGTAGTTCGACACCGACGAACGCTTCTTGCCCACCTTCTCCGACAGGGCGTCCTGCGTGAGGTTGCACTCGTCGATCAGGCGCTGCATGCCCAGCGCGATTTCGATGGCGTTGAGGTCCTGTCGCTGGATGTTCTCCACGAGGGCCATGGCGTGCAGGTTCTCGTCGTCCACCTCGCGGATATAGGCCGGGAGGGTCTTCAGGTCGGCCCGCTGCGCGGCCCGCCAGCGGCGTTCGCCGCTGATGATGACGTATTTGCCTCCGTCGCCCTTTTTCACCGTCACGGGCTGGATGACGCCCAGCTGGCGGATCGAGTCGGCCAGTTCGTCCAGAGCCTCCTCGTCGAACTGCGTGCGCGGCTGCGTGGGGTTGGGTATGATGTCGGCGATTTCGATTTCTGCCATCTGACTCATCGGTTTGAGCTTGGCATCCACGGGATCGCTGCCGAAAATGGCGTCGAGTCCGCGTCCTAATCCCTTCTGTTTCATATCGGTATTCGTTTATTTGCTGCGTTTGCGGTTGCGTTTCAGAAATTCCCGGGCCAGGGCCAGGTAGTTTTCCGAGCCGACGGCCCCGGCGTCGTAGAGCATCACGGGTTTTCCGTGCGAGGGCGCTTCTCCCAAACGGATATTGCGCTGGATTATTGTGTCGTAGGCCAGGGGGCCGAAGTGCTCGCGGACCTCGCTCACCACCTGGTTGTTCAGGCGGTTGCGCATGTACATCGTCAGCAGGAAGCCCTCGATGTCGAGGCCGGGGTTCAGTCCGCCCTTGACCTTGCGGATGGTGTTGAGCAGTTTGGAAAGCCCTTCCAGGGCGAGGTATTCGCACTGCACGGGGATCAGCACCGTGTCGGCGGCCGTGAGGATGTTGACCGTGGTGTAGCCCAGCGACGGCGAGCAGTCGATGAAGATGTAGTCGAACTTTCCGCGCACCGAGTCGACGATGCGTTTCATCACGTGGTGGGCGTTTTCCATCTTCGGCAGTTCGGTGTCGGCGGCCACCAGGTCGATCGACGAGGGCAGCACCCAGAGGTTTTTCACGTCGGGACTTTGGAGAAGCACTTCGTCGGCCTGTTTCTGTCCGGCGATGCACTCGTAGATGCCTTCGAGGTTGATGTCGAAGCCCAGCCCCGAGGTGGCGTTCGCCTGCGGATCGGCGTCCAGCAACAGGACTTTCTTGCCCAGCAGGGCCAGCGAAGCCGCTAAATTGATAGCTGTCGTGGTCTTGCCCACGCCGCCTTTCTGATTGGCCAATGCGATTACCTTTGCCATGTTTGAATTCGGTTTATAAGCAGGCAAATTTAGTGAAATTAAATGGAAATCCATAACCGTAGCGGAAAAATGCTTATCTTTACGGTCGGAATGAATTGATAGCTATACGATACTATGGAAGAAAAAAAATCGCCGGCTTCCGCGGCGGAGTCCGCAGCTTCGGGACAGCCGGCCGCAGTCCCGGCGGCGGAGCTGCGTCCGGGCCGCCGGAAATTCCCGACCGTGGGCGACCTGTTCGCCATGCTGGGTATCGCCTTCGGGGCGCAGATCGTCGTGGGGACCGCAGCGATGGTCTTCCTGCTTTTCGCCGGGCACGGGCTCGATTTCAAATCGCTGGAGCCGGCTGCGCTGGGCAAGGTGATGGCGGCGCTCTATTTCTGCTCGATGTCGATCACGCTTGCCGGCATCCTCTACTACCGCCGCGCGCGCGGCGGCAGCGGTCCGTGGGCGCGTTTCTCGGCCCGGGGGCTGAATCCCGCGCTGTTGCTGTGGGCCTTCGTGCTGATGTTCGCCGTCGGCGTGGTGCTCGAACCGCTGCTGCGGCTGATGCCCGAACTGTCGCTCGAAGTGGGCCGCGGATTCTGGACCATCCTCTCGCTGGTGATCTTCGCTCCGATCTTCGAGGAGCTGATCTGCCGCGGCGTCGTGCTGGGGTCGCTGCGCGGCAAGTTCGGCGTGACGACCGCATGGCTCGTCTCGTCGCTCTTCTTCGGCGTGCTCCACGGCCAGCCCGTGCAGGTGATCAACGCCACGGTCATCGGCCTGGTGCTCGGCTACGTTTACCTGGCGACCGATTCGCTGTGGTCGGTGATGATCCTCCATGCGCTGAACAACGCCGTGGCCTATCTGGCGCTGGCCACCGGGCACGGCAATGCGCTGCTGATCGACCTGGTGGGCAGCCGGACGCTTTACGTGCTGATTTACATCGCGGCGCTGGCGCTCTCCGCCGTGTCGGGCTATATGATGCTGCGCACGCTGCGGCGCATGAAGGAGGCGGAGAAAAATCCGTCCGCGGCGTAATAATCCGGCTCCGCACTGCGTTACTTACAAGTAAAAAACGTATCTTTGCCCTTCGGAATATGAATTTGCGAGCGAAAATAGCGGTCGCGGCGGGTGTGCTGCTGCTGGCGGGATGCCGGGAGCTGCCGCGTTATTTTGCCGGCGACACGACCATTGCGCGGGCCGGCGGCAAGGACCTGCGGCTGGGCGACGTGCGGTCGGTGGTCCCGCAGGGGCTTTCGGGCGACGACAGCGCGGCCTTTATGAAGGTTTACATCGACCGCTGGGTGCTCAAGCAGCTCAAGCTCCAGGAGGCGGAGACGCTCTTTTCCTCTTCGGCGGGCGACATCGACAAGATGGTGGAGGAGTACCGCCAGGCGCTGCTGATCCGCCAGCTGGACCAGCATTACGTCGACCGTTCGATCGACACGGTGTTCACCGCCGACGAGATCGCGGCCTATTACAACGCTCACAAGGCCGATTTCAAACTCGACCGCACGATCGTCAAGGGGCGCATCGTCCGTTTCGGCGAGGGGTACCGGCAGGCCGCGAAGCTCAAGACGCTGATGGGGGCCAGGTCGGAGGCGCAGCAGCAGGATTTCAGGGACATCTGCGAGAAGAACGATTTCACGGTGGACGATTTCCGCGACCAGTGGATTGATTTCCCGGAGTTCTTGAGCTACCTCCCGACGCTGCGTTCGCAGAGCTACGATTCGGTGCTGGCGACTGCTGCCGTGCAGGAGATGCGCGACAGCCATGCGCACTATTATTTCCAGATTGATGCGGTGCTGCGCGAGGGCGAGCCGATTCCGCTCGAACGGCTGCGCGGAACGATTCGCCGCATCCTGTTCAACCAGCGCAAGGGCGAGATCATCCGCGCGCATGAGGAGGAGCTTTGCGCCCGGGCCTCGGAGATGGGCGAGGTGAAGATTTTCGCCGACGAGAAACCGAAGAAAGACGAATAAAAATAAAACGATAAACGAAACCAAGATGTTGAAAAAAGCTATGATGGCCGCGGCGCTCGCCCTGTTGTTCGCAGGCGCCCTTGCGCAGAAACGACAGGTGATGCTCGACAAGGTGGTGGCCGTGGTGGGCGGATCGTCGATCCTCTACTCCGAGGTGGACGACTATGCGCGCCAGCTGACGGAACAGCGCCGTCAGGAGGGTTACACTTCCGACCGCGACCCGATGAACGAGGCGCTCGAAGCGCTGATGACCCAGAAGCTGCTCTACAACCAGGCCCAGATCGACTCGGTGAAGGTCAACGACGCCGACATCATGGCGCGCGTCGAGGAGCAGGTGCAGCAGATGGTCGAGGCCGAAGGCTCGATCCCCCAGCTCGAAGCCAAGCACCACATGCCGATCTTCAACATCCGCGAGATCATGCGCCAGCGTTACGAGGAGCAGGCCTATGCCAACTCCATGCAGACCGAGGTGGTCGACAAGGTGTCGGTGATTCCGGGCGAGGTGGAGCGTTTCTACAAGTCGATCTCGAAGGACAGCCTGCCGCTCGTCGCCGACCAGTATGTCTATGCGCAGATCACCAAGTTTCCCAAGTCGATGACCGCCGCCAAGCAGCGTACGCGCGAACGGCTGATCGACATGCGCGAACGCGTGATCACGGGCAAGGCCAAGTTCGAAAACCTCGCCCGCATGTATTCGCAGGACCCCGGCACGATGATGCGCGGCGGCGAGATGGACCCCTCGACGCTCGAACAGCTCGACCCCGCATTCGGCGCGGCGCTGGAGAAGATGCGCCCCGGCCAGATTTCCGAGGTGGTCGAGTCGCAGTTCGGCTTCCACATCATCCAGCTTCTGGACAAGCGCGGCCGGCTCTATCATTTCCGCCACATCCTGCTGCGTCCGGTCTACACGACCGAGGAGCTGGGCGGTTCGCTCAATACGCTCGACAGTCTGGTGAAGGTGATCCGCAAGGATTCGATCACCTTCGAGAGGGCTGCGCTGCTCTATTCGGACGACGCGCAGTCGAAGATGAACGGCGGCATCGTCTCGAACCACGACATCCTGGAGCGTTTCAACGCCTTCGACGCCAAGCTGACCGTCACGAAATTCCTCAAGGAGGACTTTGGCCGCTTCAAGAGCCTCGATGATTACAACGCCCTGAACCGGCTCAAACCCGGCGAGATTTCGGAGGCCTACCTCACCGAAGACATGCTCGGCAACCAGATGGCCAAGATCGTCAAGCTGGTTGAGGTGATCCCCACGCATACGGCTTCGCTCAACGAGGACTACCTGCGGCTCGAAGAGATGGCCTTGCAGGACAAGCAGGAGCGGGTCTTCAAGGAGTGGCTTTCGAAGAAGATCGACGGCATGTACGTCTACATCTCGCCCGAATTCCGCAACGGGGAGTTCGAGAACAAACACTGGGTGAAATAGGCCGTGCGCAGGCTCTTGTCCATAGCCGTAGTGGTGCTGGCCGCCGCCGTGGTCGCGGCGCGCAGCGGCATGCAGGCGCCGGAGCCGGAGGGCGAGAAAAAGCTCATCGACCTCAAGTCGGACCTGATGGGCCCCATCGCCCCGGGCGATTCGGTGGTTTTCCTGGTGGGGAACTTCGCCGCACAGCACAACGGCGCCGTCATCACGTGCGACTCGGCCGTGCGTTACTCGGACATGCGCATCGAGTTCTTCGGCAACGTGCTCATCAACAAGAATACGACCTACATTTACGGTGACCGGGCCGAGTACGACGGCGAGCTGAACGAGGCGCGGGTCTACTCCGACATCGTCAAGGTCGTCGACGGCGACGCCACGCTCTACACCTATAAATTCCTGTTCAACACGAAGAAGAACATCGGCGAATTCGCCGACGGCGGGGTGATGCTCAACCGCGAGAACCTGCTCGAATCGGTCCGCGGCTACTACTATGCCGACACGAAGGAGCTGATCGCCGTCGACCGCGTCGAAATGCGCAACGACGAATACGAACTCAAGGGCGATTCGGTGGTTTACAACATGGCTACCGACAACGCCTTTTTCTTCGACCGCACCAACATCTGGAACAAGGACGGCGACTACCTCTATGCCGACCGCGGTTCCTACGACAAGGCCGATACGCTCTACATCGTGACGCGCAACGGCTATATCCTGACCGAAAAGCAGGAGATCTGGAGCGACAGCCTCCATTACTACCGCGCCGAGGACCATGTGATCCTGCGGCGTGATTTGCAGCTGGACGACGCCGAACACAAGGTGATCGCCTTCGGCGACTACGGCGAGTACTGGAAGGAGCCGGGAAATGCGTTCCTCACGCGCCGGCCCGCGGTGGTGAGTTACGACCTTTCGCAGGGCGACTCGCTTTTCATGCGCGCCGATTCGATGTACCTCTTCACGATCAATGAAAACGCACTGCGCCGGGCCGCCGCTGCGGCCAAAGCCGATTCGCTGGCGCGTCTGAAAACCGATTCCGCCCTTCTCGGGACGCCGCACCACCCGGCCGGGGAGCTTCCCGAAGGCCGTCCTGCGGCGGATTCGCTCGGAAGTCCCCGCGTTCCGGCCGTCGGTCCCGGTTCGCCGGAAGACGCCGCAGGGCCGGATTCGCTGGCCCGGCGGGAGGTTCCCGATTCGCTGCTGGGCGTTTCCGTCCCGGATTCGCTGGCCGTTCCGGCCGTCGATCCGCTCGACACGCTGGTCGGCGATGCCCGGAAAGCCTACCTCAAGGAGCAGGCCGCCAAGTTGAAGGCGGCCCAAAAAGCCGCTGCGGCCAAGGCCAGGAAGGAAAAACTGGAGGAGATCGCCCAAAAACGCCAGGATAAGACGACGGCCAAACTGCTGGCCCAGAAGGAGCGGGAGGAGCGGCGTCTCGCTGCGCGCAAACTCAAGGCCGAGTCGAAACTCCGCGCCCGTCAGGCCCGCGCCGCCCGCAAAGGCAAGGTGATTCCGGTCGATTCCACGGCCCTGCGCGAGATCGACTCGCTGATCGCCCGCAACGACCGGGAGATGGATTCGCTGCTGTTGCAGATGGCCGATTCGCTGGCCGCCGACTCGCTGGCGATGCGGATTCCGGCCGACTCGGTCGATTCGCTCACCGACTCTGCCGACTCGGTTTACCGCCTGATGAAGGGTTTCCGCAATGTGCGCATTTTCCGTTCCGATTTCCAGGCCGTATGCGATTCGATGACGGCCATCAGCACCGATTCGACGATCCACCTCTACATCAATCCCGTGCTGTGGAACCAGGGCAACCAGATCACCTCCGACGTGATGGACATATTCACCGAGAACCAGCAGATCACGCGCGCCGAGTTCATCGGCACTCCGATGATGGTCTCCCAGCTCGACACGGTCCATTACAACCAGGTGGCGGGCAAGCAGATGACGGCGTGGTTCCGCGACAATCAGATCTACCGCAACGACGTGAACGGCAATGCCCAGACGATCTACTACATGCAGGACGGCGAGCCGCCCCAGATCACGGGCATGGGCGTCATCGAGAGCGGCGACTGTTCGTTCTATATCGAGGACAAACAGGTCGTGACGATCGTCTACCGCAAGGACCCCGACTGGAACATCTATCCGATGGACAAGATTCCCGCCGATCAGGAGCTTTACCTCAAGGGGTTCAAGTGGGAGGGCGCGCGGCGTCCGACGCAGGGGGCGGTTTTCGACCGCAGGGTCCGGCCCTCGCAGCGCGAGGAGAAGTCGCATCTCGCACATCCGGATTTCCCGCTTCTGAAAGCCCTCGAGGAGCGCAAGAAGCGGCTGATCGAGGAGCGCCGCTGGGCCGACCGCAACGATCAGGTCGATGCCGCCACCGTGGAGTGGATGCGGGCGCTGGGCTTCGAGGTGGGCCAGCCTCGGGAATCGGGACCCAAGCTCTGAAAAATTGGAAAAAGGTGAAAAGACGCAAAAACTTTTCACCTTTTTTGTGCTATTTTTGCAGCCGGTTAGCCGTTAATGTCTGTTTTCCCATGAAGAAAAGTCTGATCGCCCTGGCATTCGGGACGTTGGCGCTCGGTATGGCGGAGTTCGTGATGATGGGCATTCTGCCCGACATCGCCCGCAGCCTCGGCGTCTCGATCCCCGAAGCGGGGCACCTGATCTCCGCCTATGCGCTGGGCGTCTGCTTCGGGGCGCCCCTCACGGTGCTGGTGGCCCGCACGCGGCCGCTGAAACACATCCTGCTGGCCCTCACGGGCCTGATCATTCTCGGTAACGCCTGTGCGGCGCTTTCGCCGAACTACTGGACCCTGCTGGCCATGCGTTTCGTCTCGGGGCTTCCCCACGGGGCCTTCTTCGGCGTGGGGTCGATCGTCGCCGAGCGCGTCGCCGACAAGGGCCGGCGGGCCGAGGCCGTGTCGATCATGGTCGTGGGCATGACCGTCGCCAACCTCTTCGGCGTGCCGCTGGGAACCTATATCAGCGGCGTCGTGACATGGCGCGCCACGTTCGGGATCGTCGCCGTGTGGGGAGCCGTGGCCATGCTGCTCGTGAAATTGTGGGTTCCGGCTCTGCCCGCGCTGCCCGATATGGGGATGAAGGGGCAGTTCCGGTTTCTGAAAAGCGCCGCTCCGTGGCTGGTGCTGGCGTCGGTGATGCTGGGCAACGGCGGCATCTTCTGTTGGTACAGCTACGTCAGCCCGCTGATGGTCCACACCTCGGGGTTCCGTTCCGAGGACCTGACGCTGATCGTCATGCTGGCCGGTTTCGGCATGTTTGCGGGCAATATCGTCGGCGGTCACTATGCCGACCGGTTCACGCCCGAGCGGGTTGTGCGTTTCACGCTCGGCACGGCCTGTCTGGCGCTCGTCGGCATCTTTTTCGGGGCGCATGTCCGCTATCTTTCGCTAGCGCTGATGTGTCTGACTACGGCCTGCCTCTTCTGCGTATCGTCGCCCCAGCAACTGCTGATCCTCGAAAATTCGCGCGGCGGCGAGATGCTCGGCGCGGCGCTCGTGCAGGTGGCTTTCAACCTGGGCAACGCCCTGGGGGCCTACGTCGGCGGCCTGCCGATCGGGCACGGGCTTGGCTATGAATATACGGCGCTTCCCGGCGCGGCTTTCGTGCTGCTGGGGATGACGGCTGCCATGATCTACATCCGTAAATATCCCCGGCATGAACAGCGATAACAGCGAAGAGATCTTTCCCGTGGTCGACGCGGCGGGGAACGTCGTCGGCAAAGCCACGCGCGGCGAGTGCCACGGCGGGTCGATGCTCCTGCACCCGGTGGTGCACCTCCATGTTTTCAATTCGCGCGGCGAACTCTATTTGCAGAAACGCCCCGCCTGGAAGGACATTCAGCCCGGACGGTGGGACACGGCCGTGGGCGGCCATGTGGACTACGGCGAGACGATCGCCGAAGCCCTGCGGCGCGAGGTGCGCGAGGAGCTGGGCATCACGGATTTCGTGCCCGGGGCGGTTGCGGTCTATCCGTTCCGCTCGGAACGCGAATACGAACTGGTCCATGTCTTCCGTACGGTCTACGACGGCGAGATCCGTCCGAGCGGGGAGCTTGACGGCGGGCGTTTCTGGTCCCCGGACGAAATCCGCGAAAACCTCGGACAGGGTGTTTTCACACCCAACTTCGAAGGCGAAGCCGGATTGATTCTCGGGTGATTCCGTTGTCCGCGCCGGCGTCGTTTCCGGTTTTTCGGCCGCCGCTGCGGTTGAGGCCCGAAAGTTGATGCGGGTACGGGTATGCAGACACTTCTGAAACGTTGGACGCACGCCCTGCTCGAATGGCTGGGCCTGACTTCGGCCACCGGCGATGCGCTCGACCGCTGGGCGGCTTTCGTGCTCGTGGTGCTGGCCGCCGTGGTTTTCGACCTGCTGCTGCAACTGGGCATCGTACACGGGGTGCGGAAACTCGTGGAGCGCACCCGGGCCAAGTGGGACGACACGCTTTTCAGCGTTCCGGTTCTCCGGCGCATGTGTCATATTTTGAGCGCCATTCTGCTGGCCGTCGTGCTCCCGGTGGTCTTCGAGGAGAAATCCACCGGGCGCGTCATCGTCCTGCGGTTCATGGAGGCCTATATCGTCTTTTCGGTTTTCCGCTTCGTCAACGCCCTGCTCTATGCCGCCTTCCACATCGCTGCGGCGCGTCCCGCCTGGCAGAACAAACCCATCAAGGGCCTGCGGCAGACGGCGCAGGGCATTGCGCTGCTGATCTGCACGATTCTGATCGTTTCGATCCTGCTCGACAAGTCGCCCGCCATCCTGCTGACGGGACTGGGCGCCTCGGCGGCCGTGCTGATGCTGATTTTCCGTGACAGCATCCTCGGCTTCGTTTCGGGCCTCCAGCTCGCGGCTAACGATATGCTCAAGGTCGGGGACTGGATTTCGGTCCCCAAGTACGGGGCCGACGGCAACGTCGAGGAGGTGTCGCTCACGACGGTCAAGATCCGCAACTGGGACAACACGCTCGTCATGCTGCCGCCCTACCTGCTGACGACCGATTCGTTCACCAACTGGCACGCCATGCAGCTTTCGGGCGGGCGGCGCGTGATGCGCTCCGTGGCGATCGACATGACGAGCGTGCGTTTCTGCACCCCCGAGATGCTGGACCACTACCGTACGATCGACCTGATCCGCGACTACGTCGATCAGACCGAACGCCGCGTCGAGGAGTACAACGCCGCGCACGGCATCGGCTCCGGGGAACGGCGGATCAACGGCCTGCATCAGACCAACCTCGGGGTTTTCCGGGCCTATCTGGTCCGCTACCTTCGGAACGAGGTTCCGGTGAACAAGGATATGACGCTGATGGTGCGGCAGTTGCAGCCCACCGAAACGGGACTTCCGATGCAGCTCTATTTCTTTACCGATACGGTCGTGTGGGTGGATTACGAGGGGATTCAGTCGGATGTCTTCGATCATGTGCTGGCCGTGATTCCCGAATTCGGGTTGCGGGTCTTTCAGAATCCGTCGGGGGAGGACGTCGCCTCGCTGCGCAATGCGTTTTCTCTAAACGCGCAGACACCTCCGCAGACATCCCCGCAGACACCCCCGCAGACATCCCCGCAGACACCTCCGCCGGCCTCCTCACAGGCCGCCCCGCAAAATGCGCCGCCCCTGCATGCATCCCGGCCGGCCGCCCCGCAAAGGCCGCAGGCGGAACAGCCCGCCCCGGAGGAGGCTAAAGCACCAGCATCAGCATCACCTGAATGATGATCACGCGCAGGAACATGCACACGGGATAGACCGTGGCGTAGGATACGGAGGGGTTGTCGCCTTCGATCGTGTCGTTCACGTAGTTGAGCGCCATCGGGTTGGCCATGCTGCCGCACAGCAGTCCCGAGACCGATCCGAAGTCGACCTTCAGCACCCGCAGGGCGAACAGCCCCACCAGCACCACCGGCACGAACGTCAGGGCGAATCCGATGCCGAGCCACAAGGCCCCCTCGGGGCGCATGACGGTCTCGAAGAAGTGGGTTCCGGCATCCAGCCCGAGGCATGCGAGGTACATCGAAAGGCCCAGCGCGCGCAGCATCAGGTTGGCGCTCTGGGTGGTGTAGGTGATCATGTGGAGCCGGGGGCCGAACGTGCCGATCAGGATGCCGACGATGATCGGGCCGCCCGCGAGGCCCAGTTTCACGGGAATCGAAATCCCGGGGATCGCCACGGGAATGCTTCCCAGCGTGAGGCCGAGGATCAGGCCGATGAACACCGCCGCGAGGTTGGGTTCGTTGAGGCTCTTGACGGCGTTGCCGAGGATTTTCTCGACGTTGCGGATCGCCTCCGCTTCGCCCACCACGGTCAGACGGTCGCCCAGCTGCAAACGCAGGTCGGGGGTGGCCAGCAGTTGCACGCCCGAGCGGTACACGCGGCTGATGTTGATGCCGTAGGTGTTCCGCAGGCGCAACTGCGAGAGTTTCTTGCCGTTGATTTCGGGGCGTGTCACGAGGATGCGCTGCGAGATGAGCTGGCTGTCGACGGAGTTCCAGTCGATGTTTTCCGTGTTCCAGTCCTTGGTCTCCTGCTCGCCGAAGATCAGCCGCAGGGCGTCGGCCTCGCCGGGCGTGGTGATGACCAGGATCAGGTCGTTCTCCTGTAGGGTCTTGTCCGAGGTGGGGATCGAAACCCGCCCGTCGCGCCACAGGCGCGAAATGACGAAATGGTGGTGGCTCTGCGTCGCGATTTCGTGGACGCTCTTGCCGAAGACCGCGGGATTGGTGAGGCGGTAGCTGGCGATGAAGACGTTCTTGCGGTGTTCGGCGTCGGGTCCCGGCATGTCGCAGGGACGCACGAAGAGCTTGCGCAGGAAGACCACGGCCAGAATTACGCCCACGACGCCCAGCGGGTAGGCCACGGCGCAGCTCAACGCCGCTCCGTTTGCGTCGATGCCCATTTGTTGCAGCGTCTGCTGTGCGGCGCCCAGCGCCGGGGTGTTGGTCGTCGCGCCGCACAGAATGCCCGACATGTCGGGCATCGAGACTCCGAAGGCGTAGCTCATCGCCATGGCCAGGGCCGTTCCGAGCAGCACGATGGCGATGGCGGGCGAGACGAGCCGCAGTCCGTCGGCGCGCATCGAACTGAAGAAGCCCGGCCCCACCTGAAGGCCGAGGGCGTAGACGAAGATCACCAGTCCGAAACTCTCGGCATAGGTCAGCATCGCCGGGTCGAGCGAGAGCCCGAAATGCCCGGCCAGAATGCCCACGAAGAAGATGAAGGCCGTTCCGAGCGAGATTCCGAAAAAGCGGATCTTTCCCAGTCCGATACCGATCGTCGAGATGAGCGAAACCACCACGACGGCCTGCAAAGCCGAGTGCTCGACGAACAATTCTTTAAGCCATTCCATTCCTTCAACTGTTGAAACCGTTGCAAAAGTAGGTCAAATTTTCCGGATTGCCGCTTTTTTGCAGAACGAAAAGTGGTCCGTATGCGTCCGGGCGTATTATTTTGCCTTTTCGGGGTATGACATTTTGGTCGAGCCTTATTACAAAAACGCTCTACCTATTGTGGGTTGGGATAATTTGTCTACTTTTGTATTGCTGGGATAAACACAGATCATCAGTGACGCACGAAGGACTTTTCTGCCGGAGAAGGTCCGGGATCCAATCCGGCAGCCGCCCGGATTATTCAGGAACTTGATGTTCCGGGTAGCAGCGAGGGTGACCGTTTTAGGTCACCCTTTTTGTTTGAATTCGTTTATCAGAATCTCCCGTTTTCAGAGTTGCAACGGCTTCCCGCGGTAGAAATAGAGAATCTTCGAACGGAAAACGAACTCGTATTTGGCCTGCACGGTTTGGGTGACGGCGAGCTGCTGGCTGCGCACGGCGAGCTGCGCCTTGCTGATGTCGTTGCGCGCGGCCCGGCGGTTGAAGATCGGGTTGTCGAGCGGGACGCCGGCGTATTCGCGGCTGTTATGGCGCATCTGTGTCCCGGACGGCCACCGCGTGTTCCGAGCCTTCGGGCCGCAGCCGCTTCGCGGGGGCGGTTCCCGGTTCCCCGGGCGCATGACGGATCACGCCGGTCGTGCGGCGGCCGTCGGGGGCGAAAAAGAGGTGATTGCGGAATATCTGCCTATCGGTAAAAAGGCCCGCCCGGTCTTTTCGGGGACCGGGCGGGGGTTTATGCTTTGAGGCGCAGGAACGAATAGCCGAAGCGTTCGGCTGCGGCGCGTTCCAGCTCCTCGCGGACCGAGGGGTGCGCCACGGCTATCAGCGCCCGGGCGCGTTCTGCGAGGTTGCGGCCCCGCAGGTGCGCCACGCCGTATTCGGTGACGACGTGCTGGACCATGTGGCGCGTCGTGACGACGCCCGCGCCGGGCGACAGCAGCGCCCTGATCTTCGATTCGCCCTTGGGTGTGGTCGAGGGGATGGCGATGAAGGTCTTGCCGCCTTCGGACAGCGCCCCGCCGTACATGAAATCGTGCTGGCCGCCCACGCCCGAGATGATGCGCATTCCGACCGAGTCGGCGCACACCTGCCCCGTGAGGTCCACCTCCACGGCCGAATTGATGGCCATGACCTTCGGGTTTTGCCGGATGCGGAACGGGTCGTTGGTCCATGCCACGTCCTTCATCACGAGGTCTTTGCGGTAGTCCATGTAGTCGTACAGCCGGCGCGAGCCGAGGGCCAGCGAGGCCACCGTCACGCCGGGCATCACCGCTTTCTGCGAGTTGTCGATCACGCCGCTTTCCAGCAGCGGCAGCACGCCGTCGGTCATCGCCTCGGTGTGCAGTCCCAGATGCCGGTGGCCGCCGAGGGCCGCCAGTACGGCGTTCGGAATGCCGCCCACGCCGATCTGCAACGTCGCCCCGTCGGGAATCAGTTCGGCGATGTAGCTGCCGATTTTCCGTTCCGTTTCGCTCGGCACGGCCGTCGGGACCTCCACCAGCGGAGAATCGACCTCCACGGCCGCCGCCAGGCGCGAGGTGTGGATCACGGCGTCGCCGTAGGAGTAGGGCATCGCCCGGTTGACCTGCGCGATGATGGTCTTGGCGCACTCCACGGCGGAAACCGCCAGATCGGCCGAGACGCCGAACGAGCAGTAGCCTTCGGCGTCGGGCGGCGAGACGTTGATGAGTGCGACGTCGAGAGGCAGCGTGCCGTCGCGGAACAGCGCGGGGATTTCGCCCAGGAAGGCCGGAATGGTCTGTCCGTAGCCGTCGGCCAGCCACCTGCGGATGTTGTTGGCGACGAACAGGCTGTTGACGAGGAACGACTCCTTGTATTCGGGGCGGCAGTAGGGGGCGTCGAAGGCTCCCACGGCGAAGGCCGAATAGACCGTCACATGCTCCAGTTCGCCGCCCCGTTCGGCCATTGCGGCCACGAGCGCTTCGGGGATCGAGGTGCTGCCCTGAATGTAGACGCTGTCGTTGGATCGGATGAGTTTTACCGCCTCCGCGGCAGTCGTGTAGTGCATGTTGTCAGCGGTTATTTTCTGCAAAAGCGGTTAAACGTTCTTCGAGCATTTCGAACTGTTCGGGGCGGTTCATCTGCGAGACGCAGACGCGGATGCCGCTCTGGCGGCTGCCGGTCGAGGTGAGCGAGATGGCGCAGATGCCGTAGAGCAGCAGCTCGCTCAACAGTTCGGCGCTGGTCATCGCGCCGTAGCCGACCGTGTAGAAGAATCCGTCGCTGACCGGCTCGTCGCGGTCCTTGTCGTAGACGATGCGGAATCCGTGGCGGAGGAACGTCTCCTTGGTCAGCCGGGCGCGCCGGGCGTACTCCGAGGCTTCGCCCACGAAGTCCAGTTCGCCGTCGGCCGCCGCGCGGAACATTGCCGCTAGGGCGTGCTGCGCCGAATGGCTCGTGCCGGATGAGGCCGCATAGAGAAAGACCAGTACGTAGGCGTCGCCCAGCCGTCCGATGTTGTAACGCCGGCGCAGGGCGGGGTACTCGCGGCGGAAAAGCGCATCGGAGATCGCCGCCACGGCGATTCGCTGTCCGGCGTAGCTGAATATCTTCGACCCGGAGACCAGCAGGATGTAATTGTCCGTGTAGCGGGCCACCGAAGCCTGGTAGGGGGCTTCGAAAGGCCGTCCCAGCGGTTTGCGGAAATCCATGCAGAGGTAGGCGAGGTCCTCGATGACGATGGCGTCGTACCGCGTGGCCAGCTCGCCGATCGTGCGCAGCTCGTCCTCCGTGAGGCAGATCCACGCCGGGTTGTTGGGGTTCGAGTAGACGATGGCCGCCACGTCGCCTGCGGCGAGGACGCTCTCGATCTTCGGCCCCAGCTTTTCGCCCCTGTAATCGTAGATGTCGAACGACTCCGAGGGAATGCCGAGAATGCGTACCTGACTGCGCTGCACGGGGAATCCGGGGTCGATGAAGAGGATTTTGCGCCGCTGCGGGTCGAGCTGCGAGCAGAGCAGGAATGTGGTGAAGCTGCCCTGCATCGACCCGACGGTGGGGATGCAGCCCCGGGGGGCCACCTCCACGTCGAGGAAGGCTTTCAGGAAGCGCGACGCCTGCGTCTTGAGTTCCGGAATGCCGAACATGTTGGGATACTGCGACGCGACGCCCGCCTGCAGGGCCGCGCATTCGGCCTCGACGCCCGCCCGTTCGGGCGGCAGCCCCGGCACGCCCATTTCGAGGTGGAGGAACTCCACGCCCGTGTCGCGCTCCATCGTGCGGGCGATGTCGCCCGACTGGCGGATCGTGGCCTGCGCGATGTCGGCTATGTCCATCCGCTCCAGCGCGGAGCGCAGGCAGGACCTGTCGAACGGTATTTTCATGGCTTTGTCTGTTTTTGGGCCGCTTCGTAGCCGGCGCGGAACGCCGCGAGATTCGTTTCGACGACCTGCCCGCCCTTGCGGGCGAAGATGGCGCGGATGCCGGACTCCAGTTTCGCGGCGTCGATTCCGAGCAGCGGCGCGGCGGCTCCCAGCAGCGCCATGTTGGCCGAGCGGGGCGCCATGGCGGCTTTGGCGACGGCGTCGGCGTCGAGGACTACGGCGTGCGGGAGTTTTTCCAGTTCGCGCCGCAGGGTCTCGCCCTCCGGGTAGTTCGGGATGTTGATCAGCGGCGTGATGCCGGTGATTACCCATCCGTCGTCGGCGAGCCACGGCAGGTAGCGCAGCGCCTCCATCGGCTCCATCGAGACGATGAGATCGGCCGCGCCGCGCGGAATGAGATCCGAACGGATGGCCGACGACGAGATGCGCAGGTTCGACTGCACGTCGCCGCCGCGCTGGCTCATGCCGTGGACCTCGGCCTGCTTGATGTGAAGCCCGTCTTCGAGGGCGGCCCGTCCGATGACGGCGGCGATCGAGAGGATTCCCTGGCCTCCTACGCCCGAGAGTATGATGTCGCGTTTCATAAGCCTTTACTTTTTAGCAGCGTTGTGTCGCTTTGCGGTCTGGATACATTCTCTTCGCGGGATGATCACCGAGACGCCCCGGTGGGCGATCTCCTCGCGGATCACGGCCTTCATCTCCTCGCGGTTCTTGGGCAGGGGCACGACCGTGCGGATATGTGCGGGATCGACGCCGATGCCGGCGCAGATCTGTTCCAGACGGCCCGTTCCGGCCGAATCCTGTCCGCCGGTCATGCCCGTCGTGAGGTTGTCCGAGATGATGACCGTGATGTCCGCGCGCTCGTTCACGGCGTCCAGCAGGCCCGTCATGCCCGAATGGGTGAAGGTCGAGTCGCCGATCACGGCCACCGAAGGGTGCTGGCCCGCGTCGGCCGCGCCTTTGGCCATGGTGATCGAGGCCCCCATGTCGACGCATGTGTCGATGGCGTGCAGCGGCGCCAGCCACCCCAGCGTGTAGCAGCCGATGTCGCTGAAAACCTTGCCCGCGGGGTATTCCTCGCGGATCACCTCCGTCAGGGCCGTGTACATGTCGCGGTGTCCGCATCCCTGGCAGAGCGCGGGCGGGCGGGGTACGACGATTCCGTTTGCGGCGTGCGTCCGGCGGGGCGCCATGCCGAGGGCCGCGCGCACGCTGTCGGGCGTCAGCTCCCCGGTGCGGGGCAGTTCGCCGGTCAGGCGTCCGCGGATCGCCACGGGATTGGGCAGCACGCCCCGGACGATCTCTTCCACGACGGGCTGGCCCTCTTCGAGGATCAGCAGCGTGCCGCACTCGGCGGCGATACGGCGCACCAGCGTGCGGGGCAGCGGGTACTGCGCGATTTTCAGCACCGGGTGCGGACATCCGTCGGGGTAGTTCTCCATCAGGTAGTTGTGTGCGATGCCGCAGGCGACGATGCCCAGCCGTTTGTCCGGACCCTCCGTATAGGCGTTGAACGGGCTGGCGGCGGACTCCTCTTCCAGCCGGGCGTAATCCTCCAGCAGCGTCTGGTATCGCACGCGCGAGTTTCCCGGCATCAGCACCCACTGGCGGGGCTGTTCGGGATGGCTCAACGGGTTTTCGGCGCGCGCCTCGCCCGTCTCGACGACGGCCCGCGAATGGGCCATGCGGGTCGTCAGGCGCATCAGCACCGGAATCCGGAACCGTTCCGAGAGGTCGAAGGCGGCCTTCGCCATGTCGTATGCCTCCTGCTGGTCCGCAGGCTCGAAGGTCGGCACGAGGGCGAATTTCCCGTAGAAGCGCGAATCCTGTTCGTTCTGCGACGAGTGCATCGAGGGGTCGTCGGCTGCCACGACCACCAGCCCGCCGTTGGCTCCGGTCATCGCCGAGTTGACGAAGGCGTCGGCTGCCACGTTCAGCCCCACGTGTTTCATGCAGACCAGCGCGCGCTTGCCGGCGAACGACATGCCGAGCGCCTCCTCCATGGCCGTCTTTTCGTTCGACGACCACGTGCGGTGCACGTTGCGCTGCGCAGCCAGGGGATGCTGCTGGATGTATTCCGTGATTTCGGTCGAGGGTGTGCCCGGATAGGCATAGACACCCGACAGTCCCGCGTGGAGCGCCCCCAGTGCGAGGGCTTCGTCTCCGAGTAAGAGTTCTCGTTTTGCCATGAGCTTACGGTCTGGTTCACTTTTTACAAATTTAGGAAAATTTAATTAAAATCCAATATTTGGCGATAATTTATCAGACATTCGGCTGGAATCGGAAAAAATATAGGTCTCGACCCGGTTTCTGGTTGAAAAATGTAAAATGCGCTCCGGGACGCCGTGCGGCCCGTATCCGGCCTTTCGGCTTTTCCCGGAGGCGGGGACTTTGCGGAGCGGAATCTGCGGGGCGTTCACGAAATCGCCGGAATTGTTTGGTTTGATTGGTTTTTTTGCGATCTTTGTGCTGCAAAAGAATAACCCATGAACAACTCGCCGAACATCAAACAGGTGGAAACCGTCCTGAAATACATCAAGAATGAGCTTTATTCCGGACGTTTGCAGCCGGGCGAACGCCTCCCGGCCGAGCGGCGGCTGGCCGACATGTTGGGCGTCGGCCGCGCCCATGTGCGTGCGGCGTTTCAGAAACTCGAATTTTACGGCATCGTCCAGACCTTTCCCCAGAGCGGCACGGTGGTCGCCCAGGAGAAGATGCAGGTGCTCGAACGCATGATCACCGACGCGCTTCAGATCAGACAGTACGACTTCGCGTCGCTGGTCTACGTGCGTGTGCTGCTCGAAATCGAGGCCATCAAGCTCTGCGCCCGCAACCGTACGGCGGAGGATCTGGAGAACATCGAACGGGCGCTGGAGGAGTGCGAGGCGAAATTCTATACCGAGGAGCGTGTCTCGAAGGACTTCGCCTACCACCAGGCGCTGGCCCGCGGGGCGCACAATCCGGTGATCGCGTCGATGCTGCTGGTCATCACGCCCGACGTGCTGCGTTATTACCAGCGTTACCGTGTCTGCACGGTTCCGCAGGAGGAGGTCTATTTCGAGCATCGCGAACTGCTGCGCTGCGTCCGCGAGAAGGACGAGGAGGGGGCCGTCGCGATGCAGCGCCGCCACCTCAAGTCGTTGAGCGAATTCGCTGCGGCCTTCAACGACGAGAACCATTTTCTCGAATAGCGCTCCTGCCGTCCCGAAACGACAAACGGCTGTCCCCGGAAGGACAGCCGTTGCTGTGTTTGGTTGCGTCACGTGCTACCCGCAGAGCCAGTCGCGCAGGATTTCGGGTGTTTCCACCTCCCGGCAGCTGACCGAAGCGAGCAGTTCGCGTCCTTGTTGCGTGAGTGAGTAGTACATCTGGCGCCGGTCCTCGTTGCAGAGTTCGCGGGTCACCAGTCCTTTCTGTTCCACCGAGCGGAGCACTTTCGAGGTGTTCGACGGCGTGAGTCCCAGCAGTTCTCCCAGCTCTCCCGGGCAGAGACGCCCGGTTTTCGAGAGGCTGCACAGCGTCATGCCCTCGTTCAGGCAGATGCCGTAGCGTTTTTCGAACGCGCTTTCGAACTGGTGCACGGCGCGCTGAAGGTCGCGGATCTTACAAAGTTTGTCCATGTTCCTTCGCTTTATATACCGCCTGCATGCCGCAGCGTTTCACGCATTTGCCGCATTCGATGCATTTTCCGGGGTCGATCCGCGGAAGGGAGTTCCCCTCCTGCGAGATCGCGCCCGCGGGGCAGATCGGGATCAGCGGACAGCGGTGGTTCTGCGGGCATAGCAGGGCGTCGACCGTCAGCGCCATTATTTACCCAGCATCACTTTGTCGATGGCCTCCTTGAGCGAAGCCTTGGGCAGGGCGCCCTGGGCCATCTGGGGTTTGCCTTCCATCGGGATGAACAGCAGCGTGGGGATCGAGCGGATGCCGAACGCCGCGGCAAGCTCCTGCTCCTCCTCGGTGTTGATCTTGTAGATGTAGATCCGGTCCCCGTATTCGGCGGCCAGTTCTTCGAGCACCGGTGCGAGGGCCTTGCAGGGACCGCACCACGAGGCGTAGAAGTCGATCAGGGCGGGTTTGTCACCGAGGTATTTCCACTCCTCGGGATTTTTTTCATAGTCGGCGACCTTCTTCAGAAAGTCGGCTTTGGTCAATGCGATCGTTTTCATATTCTTTGCGTTTTTGTTGTTTGTCTGTGCCTGGCTTCCGGCGGCGAAGGCCAGCAGCGCGAAAGCGGTTATGAGCAGTTTTTTCATCTTGTTTTTTATTGTTCTCTATCAATAACGATGCAAAGATAGAATTTATTTTCCGATAAAACAAATTTCCAATGGAAAATATTGTGATCTAATGATTCACTGATTTGAAAACGGCGGGTTTCGCCCGCGGGAATTTTATGTACTTTTGATGTCAACCGACACACGCAGCGCGAGCAGAGACCGCTTGCGGGCTATGCCGTGCCAGAAGGAGGAAAACGAGCGTAGCGAAGTTAAAAGCGCCAGAACCATCCGCATGTCGTTCTTTGCGGGAGTCTTCTCCGTCCCGTGCTGAGCGGGCGCAGTAAGATCAGGCCTTTACGGCGCAAAAACACGCGCCGTAAAGGCTGTGGCGGCTCGGCAAACAGCACGCTGTCTGCCCTCGCCTGCGGACGCCTTTGCCAGCCTCCCGCTCCGGGCACGCAGGCTGTCGGTTGTTCTTGTTCCGCTCCAAGCGATAATGCGCCTGTTTTATGAATGTTCGCGCAGCCCCCTAAAACCCGCCTCTTAGGCGAGCGAACGTTAGACGGAGCGAAGTAGGCGAAGGCATCTGTCAGAGAGTTTTTGGTACTTTTTGCGGTCAAAAAGTACATAAGCTTCCGCGGGCGGAGACCGCGGTTAACCGCCGACCAAAAAGCGGCAAAGAACAGCAGGCGAAGCGTGCGAAATGTTTTGATGGCGAAGGAATGCGAACTCTCGCGGATTATTCCAGGTAGACCATCACGTTGCCGCTGATCTGCTGCAACGAGATTTCGCACAGTTTGGTGTTGTACTGCGCCGTGAGGATGCGCTCCTCGGCGTCCAGCAGGCTCTTCTGCGCCTCGCGCATCTCGATGCCCGGCAGGTCGCCCAGCAGGTAGCGTTCCATGGCGATTTCGTAATTCTCCTTGGCGGCGATCAGGTTCTCCTCCTCGAGCAGGATCACTTCGAGGTTGTTGCGGTAAGCCTGCCAGAAATTCGACAGGTCGGCGCGCAGCGACTGTTCCAGCCGTTGCTGCGTCAGCTGCGCGTTCTCGACGCCGATGCGGGCGTTGCGCTGTTCGCGGCGGCGGTTGCCGTCGAAGATCGTGAAGCCCACCTTCACCCCGGCGTTCAGCCCGAGCGTTCCCCGCGAAAGGTTCCCTCCCGTGCCGTAGCGGTTGTAGGTGTATCCGTAGCCCGTCGTGAGGTTCACATAGGGATAGTTCCGGGCCAGAACGGTCTTCAGGTCCAGTTCGGCCAGCGAACTGTCGTGCTCGGCCATCAGCAGCGAGGCGTTCGCCGAAAGGGTTTTGGCCAGCAGGTCGTTCCAGTCGAGCGTGGCGTTGACCCGGATCACCGAGTCGGGGATGCTGAACCTCTCGTCGAGGTTCTCGTTGGCCAGCAGTTCGTTGATGCGGATGCGCGAGGCGGTCACCAGTTCGTGCTGGGACATGTATTTCGAACTGTCGGCGTTGAAGTCGACGCGGGCTTGCAGCAGGTCGAGGCGCGAGAAGTTGCCCACCTGGACGCGCGCTTCAGTGATGCGCAGCCGCTCGCGCGAAAGCGAGACCGCATAGCGGAAGTTCTCCAGGCGCAGCGTCTGCTGGATGTAGTTGTAATATTCGGCCGTGAGGCTGGCCATGAAGTCCTCGATGGTGATGCGCGTCTTCAGCGCGCCCATCTGCTGCATCTCCTTCAGGCGTTTGTAGTTGGTGCGGATGCGCAGTCCGTCGAACAGCGTCCAGTTCACCGCCAGCCCGACGTTGGCCGTCTGGTCGTAGACGCCGGTCTCGGTCGTGGCGTCCCCGTTGCGCGGGGTGACGGTGCGGTCGTTGTCCAGCGTGCCCGTGTACCCGGCCGAGAGGTCGACCGTGGGGAGCATCCCGGCGTTTCCCGCCGTGGCGTTGTTGTCGCTGACGCGCTCCTCGTTGCGCACGATGCGCACGTCGTAATTCTGTTCAAGCCCGATCTCCAGACATTTGCGCAGGGTCAGCGGAGCGGACGCCTCCCGAGCCGGCGGCGCCTCCTGCGCTCCGGCGGCGCTGCCGATTCCCAGCAGCAGGGCCGCTAAAAATGCTATTTTCATGCGTCGTTGTGTTTCGATTTCTTGATTCGGTTCGTCGATACGTAGCTGTAAATGGCCGGAACGATGTAGAGCGTCAGCAGCGTCGAGACCACCATGCCGCCCACCACGGCGATACCCATGGCGATACGTCCGTTGGCGCCTTCCCCCGTGGCGACGGTCAGCGGCAGCAGGCCCAGGATGGTCGAGGCCGAGGTCATCAGGATCGGGCGCAGGCGTTGCAGCGAGGCCTCCTCGATGGCTCGCATCTTGTCCAGCCCGGCCTCCTGTTTCTGGTTGGCGAACTCGACGATCAGAATGCCGTTCTTGGCCACCAGTCCGATCAGCATGATGATGCCGATCTGGCTGAAGATGTTCATCGTCTGGTCCGCGCCCCACATGAAGACCAGCGCGCCGGCGATGGCCAGCGGCACGGTGAGCATGATCACCAGCGGGTCCTTGAAGCTCTCGAACTGCGCGGCGAGGATCAGGTAGATCAGCATGACGGCCAGGATGAAGGCGAACATCAGGCTCGACGAGCTTTCGCGGAACTCCTTCGAGTCGCCGGCCAGCGCCGTGCGGAAGTCGTCGCCGAGCGTCTCGTCGGCGATGCGGTCCATTTCGTCGAGTCCCTGCCCGATGGTCTTGCCCTTGGCCAGTCCGGCCGACACGGTGGCCGACAGGAAGCGGTTGTAGTGGTAGAGCTGCGGCGGCGCGACGTTCTCCGCGAGCGAAATGAGGTTGTCCATCTGGATCATCTCGCCCTTGTCGCTGCGCACGTAGATCGAACGCAGGTCGGCGGGCTTGTTGCGCTGCTGGCGGTTGATTTCGGCCAGGATTTCGTATTGCTTGCCGTTCATGTAGAAGTAGCCGAGACGCTGGCCGCTCAATCCGTACTGGAGCGTCTGGGCGATGTTGCGCGTCGAGACGCCCAGCAGGTTGGCCTTGTCGCGGTTGACCTCGATGCGCACCTCGGGCTTGCTGAACTTCAGGTCCACGTCGGCCATCTGGAACACGGGGCTTTCGTAAACCTTGCGCATGAATTCGGGCAGCACCTCCTGCAACCGTTCGAGGCTGGTGGCCTGGAGCACGTACTGCACGGGCATGCGCCCGCGGCGTCCGCCGAAGGTGCTCTGCTGCTGCACGAAGGCGCGGGCCTTGGTCTTCGAGCGCACGGCGGCCGAGATCTGCTCGGCGATCTCCATCTGCGAGCGTTTGCGGGTAGCGATGTCCGTCAGGGCGATGCGGACGTTGCCCGAGCCGCTCGACACGCGGGCTGTCACCGACGAGGCTTCCGGCACGAGCGAGTCGACCAGGCGGTTGATGTCCTCGGTGTAGTCGCGGATGTATTCGTAGGTGGCGCCCTCCGAGCCGCGCGTGTTGATCGAAATCTGCGAACGGTCCTCCAGCGGGGCCATCTCGGCCGGGATGGCGCTCCACAGCCAGCCGATGAGTCCCATCGTCAGCAGGACCAGCGGCAGGGCCAGCCACCGGCGGCGCAGGAACGAGGCCAGCGTGCGGCTGTAAAAGTCGTTGAGCCAGACAAAGAACGGTTCGGTCTTGCTGTAAAACCAGCTCTTCTTCTCCTGCCGCACGAGCAGCTTGGTCGCGAGCATCGGGGTGATCGTCAGCGCGGCGAAGGTCGAGATGACCACCGCGCCCGAGATCACCATGCTGAATTCGCGGAACAGGCGGCCCGTCATGCCCTCCATGAAGACGATCGGGAAGAAGACGGCGATCAGCGTGATCGAGGTCGAAATTACGGCGAAGAAGATCTCCTTGGCCCCTTCGATGCCGGCGTCGAAGGGCGTCATGCCCCGTTCGATGCGGATGTAGATGTTTTCGGTCATCACGATGGCGTCGTCGACGACCAGTCCCACCGAGAGCACCACGGCCAGCATCGACAGCACGTTGATCGAGAATCCCGCGGCATACATCACGAAGAACGTGCCGATCAGCGACACGGGGATCACGATGCAGGGGATCAGCGTCACGCGCCAGTTGCGCAGGAAGAGGAAGATGATGATGATGACCAGGATGAAAGCCTCGTAGACGGTGGTCCTCACCTCGTCGATCGAGGCGCGGATGAAGCGCGTGTTGTCGAATCCGTAGGAGGTGACCACGTCGTCCGGGAGGTCCTTCTTCATGCTCTCCATGCGTGCGTACACGGCATCGGCGATCTCGATGTGGTTGGCGCCCGGCTGGGGGATCACGACGACGCCCACCATCGGAATGCCGTTCATTTTCATGTAGCTGCGCGTGTCCTGCGGACCCAGTTCGGCGCGTCCCACGTCGCTCATGCGGATGATGCGGTCGGCGTCTTCGCGCACCACCAGGTCGTTGAACTCCCGCGTGGTGTGCATCAGTCCCATCGTGCGGATCGTCAGCTCCGTGGTGTTGCCCTCGATGCTGCCCGAAGGCAGTTCGACGTTCTCGCGGTCGAGGGCCGTCTTGATGTCGGTCGGGGTGATGCCGTAGCCGGCCATCTTCGCGGGGTCGAGCCACAGGCGCATCGAGTAGCGTTTTTCGCCCCAGATCTGCACGCCGCTCACGTCGCTGATGGTCTGCAACTGCTCCTTGACCGTCAGGTCGGCGATCTCGCTCAATTCGAGCAGCGACCGCTTGTCGCTCTGGATCGTGACCATCAGAATCGGCGAGGCGTCGGCGTCGGCCTTGGTCACGGTCGGGGGGTCGCAGTCGCGCGGCAGGTAGCGCTGGGCGCGCGAAACCTTGTCGCGAACGTCGTTGGCGGCGGTTTCAAGGTCCACCGAGAGTTCGAACTCGACGGTGATGCGGCTCTGGCCCTGGCTGCTGACGCTCGACAGCGAGCGGATGCCCGGGATGCCGTTGATGTTCTGTTCGAGCGGCTCGGTGATCTGGTTTTCGATCACGTCGGCGTTGGCGCCCGGGTAGGAGCACGAGACCGAGATGATCGGGTTGTCGACGCTCGGGAATTCGCGCACGCCGAGGTAACTGTATCCGATCAGACCGAATAGCAGGATGATGATCGTCAGCACCGACGCCAGGACGGGCCTCCGGATGCTCAGTTCGGAAATGTTCATGCGGCGGAGGGTTTATTCGACGGTGTCGAGTTTCACGGGAAGCCCCTCGCGCAGCTGCAACGTGCCGGAGGTGATGAGCGTGTCGCCGACGTTAAGCCCGTCGATGATCTGGATGCTCGAATCGGTCCGCAGTCCGGTTTTCACCTCCGCGGCGTGCGCCTTGCCTCCCTTGTAGAGGAATACCTTGTCGACGCCCATCTCCGGCACGAGGGCCTCGGTCGGGATGGCGATGGCGTCGGGAATTTCGTGCATGCGGATCTGCACCGTCGCAAAGCGTCCCGGCAGCAGTTTGCCCCGCGTATTGGGATACTTCGCCCGGACGGCCAGCGTGCGGGTGGCGATGTCGACCTTCGATTCGGTGGCGTAAACCGCGGCTTCGAAACGCTCCTGCCGTCCCTCGATGGTGAACGAGAGGCGCGTGCCGGGCTTGATCTGGTTGGCATAGCGTTCGGGGACGAAAAAGTCGATCTTCAGGGGCGAAATCTTCGTGAGCTTGGCCACCACGACGCTGGGCGAGGCGTAGGCGCCTTCGCTGACGTTGCGCAGGCCGATCACGCCGTCGAACGGCGCCCGCAGCTCCGTGAGCGCGATGTTCGACTTCACGATGTCGATGTCGGCGTTGAGCATCGCCAGTTCTGTGCGGGCCTGTTCGTAGGCCTCCTGGCTCACGGCGTCTTTTTTGAGTAGGGCGCTCTGGCGGTAAACGCGGTCTTCGGCCAGTTTGAGCTGCGCCTCGTAACGCGAGAGCTGGGCCACGAGCGGCAGGTCGTTGACCTTGGCCAGCAGCTCGCCCTTGCGGACGACGGTGCCCTCCTGGAAGTTGATCGCCACGATTTTGCCCGAGGTTTCGAACGAGAGGTCCACCTCCTCGTCCGGCAGCAGGTTGCCCACCGTGGTGATGCCGTCGGTGAGCCGCTGCGGACGGACGATGCGTCCGTTGACGTTGAGGGTGCTCTGTCTGCGGGGCGCGATCGGCGCTTTGGCGGCGTCATCCGATGCCGGAGCTTTGTCGTTCAATAGATTGTAGAGGCTCAGGATCAGGCAGAATACCACGAGAACGATGGCTGTGATGATCCATTTCTTTTTCTTATTCATTGCGAGAGTCCGGTTTTGCGTAGGGTATTGTATGCAAAGATACGAAAAAGGCGGATGGATGCAAAACCGAATGGGCGTCCGGTTCTGGTGCCCTTTCCGACGAATAAAAGTGTCGTAACGATGCCGAAAATGCCTAAAAAGCGTGTTGACCGTCGGCTTTTGACAGCGAAACGAGCCGGTTGCTGAAATATAGAATTAGAAAACTTTGTCCGATTGTCCGGTTTCGGACGGGTGAAACGGAAAAATTCGGAGGTGAAATAATGCCGGCTTTACGCGTCTCTGCATTTTTCGATCGTCTCGAAGGCCGTGTTCATCGGGATTTTTCGGTTTACGCATTGGTTTAAACAAATTCCCGATTTCGCCGTGAAAACCACAGGAAACAAGATGCGAAAAAACCGCCTGCAAGTTGCAAGCGGCTGTAAACAACAGAGGGAAAAGCATTTGCCTTTCCCTCTTTGTGACACCGACAGGACTCAAACCTGTAACCTTCTGATCCGTAGTCAGATGCTCTATTCAATTAAGCTACGGTGCCGAATTGCGATTGCAAATGTAGGGCAACGTTGATTAACAGATAGTTACGGTCGTGAATTTTGTCGATGAATTTCTCTTTTTCATGCTGTTATTCGGCGCGGTTTACACGTTGGTTTACACAATAGGGCAAACTCAATGCTGGTTAAACAATAGGTGAATTAATTGATTGTTTGATAAATAGAAAAAGTGACAAACTATGTCGAAAGGGTAATTATATAGCCCCTTGTTTTTAGTCTGTCACTTGTCGTTGTCAAAGGAAAACACCGCATTTTTTCGGCCCTCTCTCCTTAACCTTTATAGATACGATGCAATTCAACTCCAAATTGGTTGTAGTTTGAATATGCAAATGTATATTGTATATAACAATTCAAAAGATGTCAGTATAATGACAAAAAATGAAATAATTGTAGCTCTACTATCACGGCGATTACATTCTGCAAAAAATATTGTCAAATTGATATTATTTATGTCCTTATATTTTCGGGCACTTTCTTTCATGTAGTGTTCTACATAAATTAGAATAGCTAAACAGATAAATGGAAGAATAAGTATAAATCTACTGAAATGTGTTCCAATCTGTAACAATGCTATATAACCTGTGATGAAGACAGTGTTTAGCAAAAAAAGATGATCGTGTATTCTATCAAAATGCTTTAGGACATCGCGTTGAGAATCATATCTCATTTTTTCAGTTTTCGCTTCTATTCTTTTCAAAGTTTCTTCGGCTTCTTGGAGAGCTTTTTCGATTTCATCTTGTGCCATATTTTTTTCTCCAAAATTAGCAAATATATTTGAAGACAACTTACATTGAAATAAATAATTGTAAATAGTTTTCGCAGAATCCCGCTAACGGGAATTTCTTTGTTTCCTCCTGTCCGTCGGGTGTGGTGTAATGAAATAATATAGCGTTCGCTTTGACAAGGCAGTCGAATAAATTTACCGTTTCGCTCATGCCTTCCATCTTCACCTCGTTAGCGATTATTATTCCTATTGTATCGTCTATCTCTTTGAGGTCGCTTTTTCACCCGATTATTCATTGTTTGTTCTTTACAAGTGCGATTTCAACGGGTTTATTTATGTCCGCTGTTTCGGGCGAGAAAACATAGTAAAACATTTCGGGATAAATCTCATTTTGAGGCTTTATGACAATTAAGCCTATTCCCTCTGTCTTGCTCCATTCGACCAACTTGCAAATAGCTTGTTTATCCTCCCATGCTTTGGTCATTCATTCTGTTTTCGGTTGTTTGTATCTGTTCATTTTAGCTAAAATTTAATTGTTATTTTATCTTTATAAAGATAAGATTATTAGTGGAATAAACAAAATAAGAAAGTGACAAACTCTGCAAAAGGGTCTTATGGATTAACCTTTTCACAAAGTCTGTCACTCGGAATTTTGCCAATCAGTTTTGGCTTTTGAATAGTGATTGTTGAGTTAAGGCAAATTGAGCGAATGCCCAAACAAACGTTTTAAATTTCGTCACCTCTATTACCGCCTTAAATGTTTCTGTTTTGTGTCTTTCGTCTTTCCAATCTGTGATTTTAATATGTGTAATGTCTTTTCCGTTATCGCTCCCGAATCGGATTCCATCATGTGCAATGGCATTTCGGATATGCCGAGCCACGTTCTTCACGCTCTTATTGGGTTCTTTTATGCAGCTAATGTCTGTATCGGCAATTCCCCATTTGTCCGCTGAAACAACCTCTGTCGGAAGATGATTGAATAGGCTTTGTTGTGGAATTATCAATAATCCAACACATGCATTGATGAACAATGTATTTTCAAACGGTATTTGGTATCCGTTAACAATTTCTTGTGTCCGTTGGATAAACTCTATTTCAAAAATATTTTTGTACTCCATTGGGCTTACTCTGTAAAATCGTATCCAACAATATTATCGCCTAAATCTTTCCAATATGGAGCTTTTTTATAATCATCAACAGCTGACATCGGAACATAGTATTTACATTTCCATGAAGTTCCCCAATCATTTCCAAAAACGTTGGCACCTCCTAAAAAAGGCGGTGTAAGAGATTTGCAATAGACAAATTCTACATTGCGATTGTGAAATGCATAGTCTCCAATAGATTTGACACTTGCGGGTAGCGTAACACGTAAAGTTGAGATATTGATACTAGATGCTCCATAAAATGCATATGCTCCAATAGTTTCTACATAATCCCCTAATATTATAAATCGGAGTGAGGTACATCCATAGAATGCTCTATCTTGAATATCTGTAATATTATTTCCCCAAGTAACAAACTGTAAATCTGAGCATCCCGAGAATGCATTTTGCTCAATAGTTTTTACATTATCTGGAATAACGATAGTATATAATTTAGAGCAGTCTTTAAATGCCTCTTTTCCAATATAGGTTACCCCGATAAAATATCGTAATTCATTGAATGACGAAATCGCACTACCATGAAAGTAATGGTAATACCCAATATATTTTACATTTGCTGCCTCCTGATACGATAGTTCACCATCAAGATTTTTATCCCACGAATTGAGATTATCTATATTACTACTGTTAAGCCATTGACTAGAACACAAATATTTCGTAATGGGATCAGCAAATTGAATGTTTTGTGTTGTCGTATCATTATTCTGAGGCATAGTTATTACCGTTCCATCTGCCAATTCAAAGTAAACATTGTTTTCGTCCTGCGTGATTTTGATGCTGTCTGCATCCTTGCCGTCCTCTCCCGTAGCTTTGCCTAATTGCGTCCAATTCGTTCCGTTGTCATAGGAAATCCACCAATATCCCTCTCGAATTTCGAGTTTAGGCGTAACACCATCTGAACCATCCGTGCCATTATTACCGTCTGTCCCTTGTGCTTTTATCTTCTGACCATCTACAACGATAAACTCACCGTCCAGCGTCCAATAATAGATGCCGTCCGTGTCTTTCTTCACTCCGATAACGGGTGTGTTGCCATCGACACCATCCGCACCATCCTTGCCGTTGTAAATCACAATCGGGTTGCTCTTGGCAAACTTAATCGTATAGCCTACTACCTTGCCGTTCTCGGTCAGCGGGTCTACACTCGTAATATAATCGTTGTTTTGGAGTGCTGTTACAATTGTCTGTAATGCCGAAAGATTGGTATTCGTTTCGTTGCAAAGACGCTGTAAGGCTTCAAAAGCAGACCATGTAGGCAGTTTGATTTGCGTACCGTTTGATAAGGTGAAAATTACATAGTCCGTGCTGGTTTCATAATCCACGCCCGAAAACATAGAATCGCTACCAACGCCATCTTCACCTGTTGCTTTACCTAACTGCGTCCAATTTGCTCCGTTATCATAGGAAACAAACCAATAATCATTTTCGATTTTGAATTGCGGGGTCGTGCCGTTGGTTCCGTTTGTGCCGTCTTTACCCTCGGCTTGGATTTTTCCACCATCGACCACGATAAATTCACCGTTCAACGTCCAATAATAGACACCATCAGTATCTTTCTTGACGCCGATGGTGGGTGTTGTCCCGTCTTCACCGTCTTGTCCGTCTTTACCGTGATAGATGGTAATAGGATTGCCTTTGCTGAAAGTAATTGTATAGCCGATTTCTTTACCGTCTTTCATAAGGGGTGTAGTCCCCGTAACATAAACGTTGTTTTGTAATGCTGTTACGATAGTCTGCAACGATGAAATATTTGTGTTCATCTGCTTGCAGAGTTCCTCTAATTTTGCGACACGGTTTTCCAATCCGTGAACGCTGTTCCAAAGGTCATCATCATCGTATTTACACGATGTGAGCGCAACCACCGCAAATAATGCGGCAAAGGCCAATAGTTTTTTCATAGTAAGATTTATTTAAATTGAACAAGTGTTTCAAATCTTACTATCCGCCCCTCAATAGTGGATTCAATAAATAAGAAAGCGCAGGGCTGAAAGCTCATTTGAGGATAGTAGGCCGTAGGATTGCCCGAACATTCAAATAAGCAACAACCCCGCGCCGTATCCGTAAAGGATATGACGGGAGATAAGGTCTGCCTATTCTCATGTTCAATGAATTTCCTACGTTCACTATCCGAGAATAAACTTACGCTTCCGTAAATTTCAATATGTCATCCACAAAGGTAAAAAACATATTCTGAAAACGCAATGACCTTATCCCGCTTTTCGGGATTGTTGCTGTATCAAATTTCTGAAAAATAAAGTTTCTATCCAATAGGTTACGCTATGGAATCGAAACTTTGTTAGTTGTAAGTTGGGTTAATTTTCCCCGCAAATTTCTTGTATTACGCCGTCCATGTAAATCGCCTGCCCGCTGGATTGTCTGCCCCACCAGCGACACCCTAATTCGTCGATGATAACCTCGCCCTGCTCTTTCAGTCGTTCAGCCAGCCACGGGGTAACAAGCCACCATTCCAACACCTCGTCCCCGTTAAAGGGATAGATGTATTCCTCGTCGATTTTTCCTGCTTGGATTAGCTCCTCGATAACCGTGCTTTGTCCCCATAAAACATGAATGTCCGTAATCTGTTTGGCTCTCTCTTGTGTTTCGTACATAGCGATTAAGTTTTTGTTTATCGCTTATCAGTAGTAATCCAACTTCATGTAATATCAATAATCCTATTCTGTTATATGGTTTCGGACGCAGATAGGGGCGGCTTGTTTTATGTGGAATCCTATTATATGTAATGGATAAAAATTCAATTTCCCATCTGAAAATGGGGAGGGGTGAAAAATAGGGATTGTCCGCTCGGTCGGGGTATCTCGGTTTGTTTGTTTGCGCGTGACAACCTTTTCGAAAAAGGATATTTTATAGACCCTTTCACAAAGTTTGTCACCTTTTGTTGCGGGGCAGTTTCGGCATAAATCGCACGATGTGGGGAATGGATGATAAATAGATTTACCCAAAACTACCCTATAAAAGAAAGAATCGCTATCTTTGCCGAAAAGCAAGTGTACCATGTCTTATAAACCGCCTTACACCATTACGCCGAAGATCACGAATTTGGTTGCACAAATCAGCGAAGCAATCGGCGGTTATTATGCGCACGAAAATCTTCGCCTGCATCGGGTCAATCGGATCAAGACGATTCACGGGACGCTGGCTATCGAGGGCAACACGCTTTCGACGGAGCAGGTCACGGCGGTATTGGAGGGGAAACCCGTCGTTGCTCCTATTAACGAGGTGCAGGAGGTGCGCAACGCCCTTAAAGCGTATGAATTGCTCGACACGCTCGACCCCTGTAAAGTCGATGATCTGTTAAAGGCTCACGCCACGATGGAGGCGGGATTGATCGACGAAATCGGTTGTTTCCGCAAAGGCGGTGCGGGTGTGGTGTCGGGGAAAACGGTTATCCATTATGCGCCCGATGCCGAACGTGTGCCGTTTCTCGTAAACGATCTGTTCGAGTGGCTGCGCACCACGGATGAACACCCGTTGATCGCAAGTTGTGTCTTTCATTATGAATTCGAGTTTATCCATCCGTTCGCGGACGGTAACGGTCGCACGGGGCGATTGTGGCAGACATTGATTTTGAGCAGGTGGCGGCCTATCTTCAAAAACCTGCCGATCGAAAACATTGTATATAAGTATCAAAAGGAGTATTATAAGGCGATTGCCGTAAGTGGCGGTAAGGCAGGTTGCACGCCTTTCGTCGAGTTTATTTTGGGGGTAATCGCCGAAACGCTCACTACCCAAGAAATTACCCGAAAGACTACCCAAGAAATTATTTTGGAAGCCATCGCCCGCAATCCCAGCATTACACGGGCGGAGCTGGCCGAGGTTGTCGGAATCTCACCCGACGGCGTGAAATATCATTTGCAGAAACTCACCAAGTCGGGCAGGCTCAAACGGGTGGGGTCTACACGTCGCGGAGAGTGGGTGATCGAGTGACAGGAATTCCGAAAAAGGTACTTTTATAGCCCCTTTTCAAAAGTTTGTCACCGACCTGTTTTTACCCGTTACGGGCTATATGATCCGCTTTCCCAATTCGATGAACCGTTGTTTGTTGGTGCGCACATCCCTGTACTCGAAATATATTCCGATCATCTTTGCTGTCACTTTTTTGCGGTAGGGGATGCCGAACCGCATAATCAGATCGTTCATAAAACGATTGACGGCGCACACTGGTAACTTGTCGCCCGTTTTCAACTGGGCGTACACCTCCCCGCAAACTTTTTCCGAGGTCAGCAGTTGTTGGCTTTCGTTTTCCTGTATCTGTTTGCCGATTGCATTCATGTTGTAGTTGTGCCGTTCGATCTCTGCCGCTCCGAGGGCGTAGTAGGCATCCACCATCATCGGCACTTGGTTCTGAATCTCTTCGCGCAGAAAGTAGTATTCATTCCACGTTCGGTTTTGTTCCAGTATCTCCAACTGCCGCACGATTTCGCGGAACAGCTCTTTCATTTTCAGTCGGGGATTTATGCGTTGCAGTCGGTCGCAGTCCGACAACGGATAGATATGTTCGGCGCAATCCGTGTGAAATGCTTTCGCGCACTCCTCCCGCACCAGTTCGGCATCGGTGTAGTATTGCTTTATCCGCTCGTCGTCGTAGGCGTTATCCCACATGAACCAGTTGCGCGTTCCGTCGGCGTTCATGAACCGTTTGTAGTCCATCCCCTCCAATGCCTGCGCACGGGTATCGCAACCCGCCCCCGACGCTTCGATTTGCAGGACTTGTTTGTAGACCGCTTCGCACTCCTCCAATCTCGCGGCGATCTCCTCCCGCGATTTGCAGGGCATCTCCTTATTGGTGCTGAAAATATGCGCGGCATCCTCCACGCCGTTGCGGAAGCGTCCGACGATCTGCACGGCTTCGGTCGTAGGGTCGATGACGGTGTGCGCCGCAAACGAAAGGTCGGTCACGATCAGCACGCAGGCTGTTGTCGGCAGCTCGATGTCTACCGCCGAAAAGAAACGGCTCGTGAAAAAGTTGATTTCATCCAGTTCTTCGAGCGAGGAGTAAGCCCGCGAAAAATCCCGCTTGCGGAGTTTCTTCACACTCTCGTAACTGCAAAAGACCTTGCACCGTTTCTCGATCTTATAGGTGCAGATCATGCGGTGGATCGTATCGGTCGAGTTTAGAAAGATGCAGAGCGGATGCCCTTTGCCTTTTACCTGTCCCATAAGGGTACGCACCCAGCCGACGGTGTTGTTCGTGTGTATGAGCAACATTTTCGGCTTGTGGTCGTAGGTCGGGCGGAGTATCTTCATCGTAAAGCCCTGCTGCTCGAAACGGGGATCGGACGGGATGATCGGCGTCGCGGAAACCATCGCCTTTTGTTTGCATCGGAAAAAATCATCCATCGGGAGCGTAATCGAGCCGCGGTAGCCTGCATCCTGTATCGTGCGTTCGCACTCGTCGAACAGCATGAACCATTCACCGTGCATATCCGTATGCGTCTGCACCATCGCCGAGCGGACTTTGGGGAAACTTTCGGGCGTGGTCATGATTTTCAGGTAGCCGTCGTTGTAGTTCGTGTTCAGAAAGTCGATGATGTCCTCGGTCGTTACGCCCTCGAACACGCCGAGTATCTGCGGGTGTTTTTTCATCTTGCCCTCGATAACGGGAACATTCGGCTCGATGATGACGGAGTGTCGGGGCGCATTGATTTCGGCATAGGTCGCACCGCATCCCGTGACGGTCTTGTTGATGATCGAGTTGGTCGGTATTTCGGGCATCACGGCGTCGAACCGTTGGCCTGCATCTATTGTGATATATTCAATGTTCATCTATGTTTTTTAATTTTAGTGAGTTAAAAAAACTTGGGGAGCGAGCGGCGAAACCCGCTCCCCTCGTTCCGCAGTTTAGTTCAGCAGGTCGGTGATGTCCTCCATTGCCTCGGCAGGCATTACGACTTTGCCGTTGGGAAAGTGGTACTTTTTGGCGAGGTAGCCGATGCCCTCCTCGCTCTCGTTGTACTCCTCGGAGGTGATCGGGGTCAGTTTCTCCACCTCGGCGGCCACCTCTGCCAGCCACTCGGACTGACAGCAGATTTCACGGTCGGGTTCGAACTCCGTCACTTCGGGCAACTCCTTACCCATCAGGAACGCCAGCAGGTAGTTCCAGATTTGGGCGTTCAGCAGGAGTTTGCCATCCAGTTCGGTGTACCCCTTACGGATTCCGAACCAAACATATCCGCATCCAGCCACGTCTACACGGGTGGTCACGATCAGGGTGGTAGCCCCTGCCGCAATCGCTTTCGTCAGCGTGCGGAACATTTTGGCGTTCCCTGCGGGCCTGATTTTAATTACTCGGAGGTTCGTTTTCTCCTCCTGTTCTTCTGCGCGGTTCCCAGCTACCTGCTGTGATGCCGCATTTTCTGAAATTACGTTCATAGCTTTAATGTTATTAAATTTAATGTTCATGTTGTCATCGATGTTTGTAAGCGTTTTCATAATCGTTATCTTTTTTATTAAGTTTTGTTGCCGCCTCTTTCGGGCTGTCGGCTACTCCCTGCAACCTTGGTCGGCCGTACGCTCCGACCTCGTTTACGACTGCAAAAGTGGTCGATTTTTTTTGCTTCTCCGAGCCTTTCGAGGTAGAGGTTGCAGGCTATATTCAGACCTATTCTTTACCTCTGTCTTTTAATTGGTTACATTTTGCGTTTCATCGGTCGTTTTTTTAGTTCAACCTCCACTTTCGGGCTTTCGGTTTCTCCCTGCGGATTCATCGGCCGTACGCTCCGATTTCCTCCGCTTGCAGTATATAAAACACTTGAACACGCCCTTTCGCTAATCGGCTCGGGGTAGAGAATATCGGCTTGTTTTCAGCCTGTTCTTTACCTCTGTTCTTCACTCCGTTGCAAAGAGCCGTTTTCAGTCGTTTTTTCGTTCGGTACATTGTCTTGTCGTTATTGATTACGCTGGCAAATATCAGCCATTTTTTCGCGTTTTCCGAGCCTTTCGAGGTAAACAATGTCGGCTGTTTTCATGCCTATTATTTACCTGCTCGTCAGTTTCATATCGGGTTCTTCTACTCTGTTACGATAACGCAAAAAACGCTCTTGGGTTTCGGCGGAACAGGTAAAGAAAAAGGGTGCATTTCTGCACCCATTCTCTACCTGAAATATGTCGGTTATTCAGAATAAATCCTTATGAACGATATTGTCCGTTACGATGTGTATTCGCTCGAACTCGACAGACGGGAATTTCGGTATCTTTTCCCCGCCGTATTTCTGTACGTTCTTCTTTATATAGCCGATGTCGGCGCGTATGTTTTTGGGGTTGAAAGAACCGTCATAGCCTTTATAGGAGGGATAGCACCCGACGAAGCGGGTGTAATCGTAGATCAACCTGCAAAGTTCGTTCGGCGTGTCGGGATTCTCGGACATTGCGTTTTCTTCATGGAGCATCCGATAAATCCCGTATGCGACAATCGGATAGCGCGTATTCATCGGTTTGGCTCCTGCCGACGGTTTGCGTCGTTCCAATTCCTGCCGTGCATCTTCGGCGGTCTGAATGTCGGGGAAATAATCGGCGAGTTCCTTTCGGATCAGACGGAACAGCCAGTTATTCGTATTGGGAATCGTCTGCGGTTCCTGCTTGCGGCTGTTGGTGCGCAGGGTCACGGGCATTTCCTGTTCTCCGACACGTTCGTACAGGTTCCGATGCCGTTGTTCGGTTTCTTCCATAAAAAGCATCAGTTTCGCCCACTCGCCCTTATAGGTGTTCCAATCTTCCCAATATCCGCGTTCGTATAACTCCTCCTCGTTGAATTTGCGGTCGGTGATGATGTAAGCCACGAATAAAAGGGCTTCACGCAATCGATCGGTCAAAAGGGGCGTTTCTCCGAACAGTTCCATATAAGCGTCATAATCGAAACGGTTAATAGGCAAATATATCTCGTGATCCTCTTGGATCGCTTTGGCGGCATGTTTGCCTGTACTCAATTCGATTTCATTTTCAAAGTAACCCAGCGTAATGCCGAAATAGTTTTCCAGCAACGGGGCGATTTCCCGTAAGGAGCGGGTATCGGTAGCCAAACAGCCTTTCGAGCCTGTAAGTTCGTTCATAAGCGGTAATTGTTTCAACGAATTTACAAAATTCCGCTTTCTGACGCAACTGACGACCGCAGAAAAAAGAAAAGGGACTACCCGATTAAATCGGATAATCCCTTAAAAGGTAGTGACAAACTCGGTTGCGGGGGCTATAAGATAGACCTTTTTTCAAACCTTGTCACCTCCTCACAATAAATTCTGCATGGCCGCATCTATCTGCGAGTTCTCGAACGAATCGAGGTAGATTTGCGTAATCTTTTCCGAACTGTGCCCCAGCGATTCGCTGATGATGGATGTCGAAACTCCCGACCTTTTGAGCACGGTGGCGAACGAGTGCCGAGCAACGTATGTCGTGAGCGTGATAGGCAGGTGTAGATGCTCGCCGATTAGTTTCAGATAGCGATTTATCCGCTTGTTCGTCCGTTGCACCCGTCCGTACTGCTGTTGTGCCGTAACGTGAACAGAACGCCTTAAAACAGGGAAAATGTAATCCTGCGGATGTGCGTTCGGTTGACGGTACTTGTCGAGAATGTCGAGGGCGGCGGGTTGGAGTTGGAACGACAGGAGTTTACCCGTTTTCTGACGGTTGAAAACCAGCCTCCCGTCCACGATGTCGGTATAACGGATGTGCAGAATGTCTGTCAGATTGATGCCGCACGACAGATAGCTGAACAGGAACAAGTCCTTTGCCAGTTGCAGGAACGGTTTGGGGTACTTGGTCAGCGTCCGCACCTCGCAATCCATAATCCGCCTTATGTCCTCTTTTGTCAGCGACCGTTTGGCCGTGGCTTCCTTGAATCGGCTCACTTTGAACGTGTCGAAAGGGTAGTCCGTTTTCTTGATTAGCCCGTCGGTGATTGCGCTGTTGTAGAGCACCCGCAACGAACGGAAACGGATGCCGATGGAGTTGTCGGAATAATGCCGTTCCACCCGCAGCCATTGTTCGTATCGTTTCAGCCACTCGGCGTCGATGTCTATAAAATAAAAGTCCAGCGAACGGCAGAATTTCGTCAGCGAGGTGCGGAGTTCCTGAAAGGTTTTGGCGTTGCCTACACGTTTCTCGGCCAGCAGGCGGTCGATGTAGTCGTTCAGATAGTCGCCGACGGTTCGGCGCACGACCTTGCGGGATGCCTTTTCAACGAGTGTGTTCAGCGTGTATTCCTTATCGCTGGTCTTGAAATCCATGACCTGACTTTGGAGTTCCTGCGTTTTCTGTTGGATAAGGGCTTCGATGCGTTCTTTGTCGGGACAGTTACGGCGCGGTTTACACTTTTCTGCATCCCAGTATTGCGGAGCGAGGGAAATGTGCAGACTGATGTACTTTCGTTTTCGGTTTTTCGTCAGCCGTAACATAATGGGATGCTGACCGTTGGATAATGTTTTGGATGTGTAGAGTACCGCCTCGATTGTCGTGTTCATCGGGAAAATTCGGTTTACACATTGGTTTACACAAACTGCGTAAACCGACGGAAAACGGGCTGAAAACAAGACACGAAAAAACCACCTACATTGCTGTAAGTGGTTGATTTTGAGAGTGACACCGACAGGACTCAAACCTGTAACCTTCTGATCCGTAGTCAGATGCTCTATTCAATTAAGCTACGGTGCCGAATTGCGAATGCAAATGTAGGGCAAAAATCCGAAACACGCAAATAATTGCTTAAAAAATTTAGTAAAAAAGATGATCCGGACGACGGGTGTTGTGCCATCGTTCGGATTATCAGTCGTTTAAAAAATGACGCTATTTCATCAATTCCTCCAGCCGGGACTGCAATTGCCTGCCGGGAAGGTTGCGGGCGACGATCACGCCGTCGGGCGAGATCAGGAAATTCGACGGAATGAAGCGGATGCCGTACATTGCTGCGGCAGGGCTTTGCCTGCCGCAGCCGGAGGACAGCACGTTCGTCCACGGCAGGTCGTTTTCGGCGAGAAACCGCTGCCAGCGTGCCGCATCGTGGTCGATCGACACCGCGTAGATCGAAAATCCGCGTCCGCTGAATGCGGCATAGGCTTCTTTCAGGTAGGGGATTTCCCGGCAGCAGGGACCGCACCACGTGGCCCAGAAGTCGAGCAGCACCCAGCGGCCGGGTCCTGCGAGCGACGAGAGGGCGACGGTCTCTCCGTCGGCGTCTTTCAGCGTGAGGTCCATGTAGGGTCGGCCGACGGACGAGCGTTCGACGGCTTCGATCTCGCGCCGTACGCTCGCCAGCACGGGGTGGTTCTGCAATTGGGCGGGGAACTGCGCGAGCCGTTCGCGGGGCTTCGCCGGGTCCGCATCGGTGCGGCGGGCGTAGAGGAATGCGCCCAGCAGGTTGTCGCGGTTGGCTTCCAGCGCGTCGCCGGGAATCTGCCGGTAAATCCGTCCCAGCGAGTCGAGTTTCCGCCTGCGCTCGGGTGTGTCCGGTTCGTTTTCCAGTGCCTGCAGGACGTTGCCGAGCGATACCTGCGCGGCATTCATGGCGTTGAATGCATCGTTGAGCGGCGTTCCGGTGAACTGGAAGCCGCGTACGTCGCCCGTGGGCTCGAGCCGGATGTCGGCCGCTTCGAGCAGGATCGGCGCCCCGATACGGCGGTCGTTGTGCGTCAGGTTGGCGATCGTCGGTTCGGAGACGTGTCCGCGGATGCGGAACGAACTGTCGCGGCGTATGACCGTCGTGGCCAGCACCGAGTCGTTCTCGTAGGGCGAGCACAGGCGGAGCGTGTCGCCCGGAGCGAGGTCTGCCCTGCCCGAAAGGGTGTAATTGGGGCCTCCGCAGCCGGATAGCGCCACGGCGGCGAGGATTGTCGGGCAAATTCTGTTCATCGGAAAGTCTTTATTTGAGTACTTCTGCGAGTTTTTCTTCGAGGTGTTCGCCGCGCAGGTTCTTCGCTACGATTTTACCTTCGGGTGAGATCAGGAAGTTTGCGGGGATGGAACTGACGGCATAGAGCGCTGTTGGATCGAATCCTCCGCCTTTTTTCTGTGCCACATTGATCCAGTTCATGCCTTGTTCGCCGATGATGTTTTCCCAACGGGTCAGGTCCGTGTCGAGCGATACGCCGTAGATTTCAAAGCCTTTGGCGTGAAAGGTTTCGTAGGCTTTCTTCAAATGGGGCACTTCGTTCATGCAGGGCGTACACCATGTGGCCCAGAAGTCGAGCAGCACCCAGCGGCCGGGACCTGTGAGTGACGAGAGCGCAATGGTCTCTCCGGCGGCGTTTTTACAGGAAAAATCGGTATAGGGTTGGCCGACAGCGCTCCGTGCGGTGGCCTGGGAGGCATCCTGCGACTTTTTCAACATCGGATGCGCTTGTATTCCGGGGGTGAATTGCGCCAGCCGGGCTTTGACTTTTTCGGGATTGTCCTTGATGTTCTGGAATTCGTAGCTGTTGAAGACCCAGGCTCCGAAAACATTGTCGAGGTTGGCGTCTACGGTTCGGGTATAGAGTGCATTCATTTCGGCCAGGATCGCTTGGAGCGACTGCCCCGGGGAGCCTTTGCGGAGTTTGTCTCCGAAGGCGTACATCGCTTCGTCGAATGCTTTTTTCCGGTCGTTGAGCGGTGTTCCGCAGACGACATAGCCGAATGCGGGATCGTATTTCTCGATTCGGATTTTTCCGGGTTCGAGGAAAAGCCAGGCGGGGTGGTTGGTTCGCTTCGCGTTGGCCAGGAAAACCAGGTCGGGAGTCGTAACGGTCCCTTGCAGCGAAACGGTCGTGTCGGCGTTCACGACACCGGCGGCGAGCACCGTGTTGTCGGAAGCCAGCAGATAGACCGAGTCGCCCGGAGGCAGTTCGTAGCGGCCTGTGATGGTGTAGTTTGCGCCTCCGCAACTGCATAGCAGGGCGGCGAGGGCGGTGGTCAGAAGGTTTTTCATGGCGGTGGGTAGTTTGGTGTTGGTTTTATTTGATCTCCCGGTCGGGATTCTTTTTCAGGAATTGCTCCCAGCTCTGCGAGCCGCCCTTGGAGGCGGCTTTTTTGCCGCCTCCGAGCCCCTTGACGCGTTCGTCGCCCAGCGCGGCGTTGAGCGGACTGGCCGAGGTGAAGTAGTGGCACAGGGCGACGGCCATGCCGTCCGTGGCGTCGAGCCGCTTGGGAGGGCGGTCGATGGCGAGCGTGCGGCAGACGATGGAGGCCACCTGCTCCTTGGCGGCCGATCCGCGGCCCGTGATCGACTGTTTGATGCGCATCGGGGCATATTCGAAAACGTCGATGCCGCGGCTCAACGCTGCGGCCATGGCCACGCCCTGCGCCCGTCCCAGCTTGAGCATCGACTGCACGTTCTCGCCGAAGAACGGCGACTCCAGCGCCACTTCGCGCGGGGCGTACTCGTCGACCAGCGCTCCCACGCGCTCGAAAATGTAACGCAGTTTGGCGTAGGGGTCGGGGAGCTTATGCAGGTCGATGTCGCCCAGCACCACCGAGCGCACCGTGCGCCCCTCGATCTCCAGCACGCCGTAACCCATGTAGTTCGTGCCGGGGTCGATGCCCATGATTCTGTATTTCTCGACGGATTTCATCTGCATTTTATGGAAAAAGCCCCTCCTTCCGGCTGTACGGAACGGAGGGGCCGGAATGTCGTTGGGGAATTACTGGGCCAGCAGTTCCGAGATCTTTTCGTAGAGCGCCTCGCCGCGCAGGTTCCTGGCGACGATCGTGCCCTGACCGTCGATCAGGAAGTTCGACGGAATGCCCTGGATGGCGTAATCCTTGGCGGCTTGGTTGTCGAAGCCTTTCACCTCGCTGACGTGCAGCCAGTTCATGCCGTTCTGCTCGACGGCGCCGAGCCAGTCGCCGCGGTCCTCGTCGAACGATACGCCGTAGATTTCGAAACCCTTCTTGCGGAACTCGTCGTAGGTCTTCTTCAGGTGGGGAACTTCGCCCATGCAGGGACCGCACCACGAAGCCCAGAAGTCGAGCAGGACATATTTGTTCGCCGGATTCCTGACCACCGATTCGAGCGATACCTGCTCGCCGTCGGCATTGGGCTGTGCGATGTCGATGAACGGCTGGCCGATGTCGGTCTTGATCATCTGCTCGGCGTTCTCCTTGAGCCGCACCAGTGCGTCGGTCTGCTGCATCTCGGCCGGGAATTTGGCGATCTCGTCGAGCAGTTCCTGCCCCGAAAGCTCGTAGCCGAGCTGCTGGGACAGCAGCATCACGCCGAAGAGGTTGTCGCGGTTCTGGTCCAGGACCGTGCGGGTCAGCTGTTCGTACTCCTGTTCGATGGCCTCGCGACGCTCGGCGGTGGTTTCCGGATTGCGGAACTCCTGCACGAGGGCGCTTCCGGCCGTGGCGTAGGCGTCGCTGGCGTCGTTGGCCGGCGTGCCCGTCACCTTCTTGCGGTAGGGGTTCTGTGCGTCGTCGGTCACGTTGATCGTGCCCGGTTCGAGGATCAGCATGGCGCCGAACGTCGCCCCGTCGTCGCGTGCGTCGCGCAGAATGGCCGTCTGCGGTTTCTCGGCTACGCCCTCGAAGCGGAACACCCCGTTGGTCACGGCCGCCGAATCGAGGATGTTGTCCTTCTCGTCGAAGAGGTAAACCATGCTGTTGGCTCCTTCGACCTTGCCGTCGACGACGTACTTGTTTTTGTTGGCGCAGCTGCACAACACGGCTGCCGCCGCTGCGAGGATCAGGATTTTTTTCATCGAATTATTTTTTTGTGAGTTCTGCAAGTTGTTTTTCCAGCGCGCGGACCTGCTGCGCCAGTTCGGGCAGGCGTTTGAACACGGCTGCCGAACGGTGGTACTGCATGCCCGGGAGGGCGGGGTATCCGAAGCGGATTTCGTCGTCGGGAACGTTCTTGTCGAGTCCGCTCTTCGAGCCGACCTTCACGCGGTCGCCGATGGTGACGTGGTCGGCGATGCCCACCTGACCCGCGAGGAAGCAGTTGCGGCCGACCTTCGAAGTTCCCGCGATGCCGGTCTGGGCCGACGACACGGTGTTCTCGCCGATCTGCACGTTATGGCCGATCTGGATCAGGTTGTCGAGTTTCACGCCCCGGCGGATGACGGTCGAGTCGGTCTTGGCGCGGTCGATGCAGGTGTTGGCGCCGATCTCCACGTCGTCCTCGATCACCACGTTGCCCAGCTGGGGAATCTTGTCGAATCCGCCCGCGGCGTTGGGCATGAACCCGAATCCGTCGGCGCCGATCACCGCCCCTGCGTGGAGGATGCAGTTCGCACCCACGATGCAGCCTTCGTAGATTTTGACTCCGGGGTAGAGCGTGGTGTTGTCGCCGATCCGGACGCCGCGGCCCACGTAGACCTGGGGGTAGATCTGGCAACCCTCGCCGATGACGGCCTCCTCCTCGACGACCGCGAAATCGCCGATGTAGCACTCCTGACCGACCTGCGCCCGTTCCGAGACCGATGCGCGGCCGCTGATCCCCTTGCGGCGGGGTTTGGCGGCGTTGTACATTTCGAGCAGTTTCAGGACGCAGGCGCCCGCGTCGTCCACCTTGACGAGCGTCGCGGCTACCGGCTGCGAAGGCTCGAACGCACGGTCGACCAGCACGATTGACGCGCCCGTGGTGTAGAGAAACGGTTCGTATTTGGGGTTCGTGAGGTAGGCCAGCGATCCGGCCCTGCCCTCCTCGATCGACGAAACGGTGTGTACCTTGGCGTCCTTGTTGCCGACGATGTCGCCGCCCAGGAATCCGGCGATCATTTCGGCTGTAAATTCCATCATATGTTTCATATGTTACAGGTATTTGTTAATATCTATTCCTATGGGCATGAACTCTTCCACGGTGCGGCCGAACGAAAGCACCTCGCGCACGGTCGACGACGAGATGTCGGCCACGGGCGAGGGGGTGAACAGCATGACGGTCGTGATGTCGGGGTAGATGCGGTGGTTGGTGGCCTCCATCGTGCGTTCGTACTCGAAGTCGGTGGTGTTCCTCACGCCGCGGATGATGGCGCAGGCTCCTGCCGCCTCGGCGAATTCGCCCGTCAGCCCGGTGTAGATGCACGCCTCGACGCGCTCATCGCCGCGGTAGATGTCGTCGATGAGCCGCTTGCGGTTCTCGACCGTCAGCAGCCCCTGCTTGGAGGTGTTGTTGCCGATGCCGATGATCACGCGGTCGAACAGGTTCAGCGCTTCGTCGACCAGAGCCGCATGGCCGCGCGTGAAGGGGTCGAACGACCCGGGGAAGATTGCAGTGCGTTCCATATCGGACAAAGGTAGAAAAAAAACGGAAAAACAGCACGTTTTCCCGTTTTTATTCATTGCAGCCGCGGCGGGTCACTCCTTGTGGAGCAGACCGCGCAGGCGACGCAGCGCCTTGCTCATCTGCGCTTCGACGGTCTTGACGGAAATATGCATTTCGGCGGCTATTTCGGCGTTCGAGAGCTGCTCGTTGCGGCTTTTGAGGAAGATGTCGCGGCAGCGGCCGGGCAGCTGCGAGACGGCCTCGGCCACGAGCTGCGTGATCTCGTCGGTCTCGATCTGCAACGACTCGGGGCTGGCGAAAACCTCGCCTAACTCTTCGAACGGAATGTAGGAAAAACGGTCGTCGCGCAGGCGGTTGAGCGCCCGGTTGCGCACGGCGCGGAACAGATAGGCGCGTACCGAGACGGTGATCCGCAGCTCGGCGGCGTGCTGCCAGACATGGGTGTAGACGTCGAGTACGACCTCTTCGGCCGAAGCGCGGTCGCGGAGCCAGAACTCGGCGAAGCGGCACAACGGCGCATAGTAACGGTCGAACAACTCCCGGAAGGCGGCGATTTCCCCCCCCCGTTCGATTCTCAACCACAGGTGAACGTCGTATTCGTTATCTGACATGGCGTGTCGTAAGACTGTGTAAAAGTACTAAAAATCGGGATTCCCCGAAAAGCCGTTGCGGAAAAGCAGGCCGCAGGGTGGGGAGGCGACCCGCTTTTCCGCGGCTTTGTTCACTCGATGTCCTCGAAGAAGAATTCCGAGAATTTTAGTTTTGCGTTTCCGTAAAGTTCCGGCAGGAGCCTTTTGGCCCGTTTTTCGAAATCGTCGTAATCCTTCCGGTCGTATGCCCAGGCGATTTCTGCGATGGCGGCCATCCTGGGGAGCGTCATTCGCTGCACATGGCCGAAATCGGCGATATATTCGGTCCATACGTTTCCCTGAATGCCGAGGATATTCCTGTACTCGGCGGGTTTCAGGCGGTCGTAGGGATCGAGTCGGTAAACCTGCCTCATGGAGAGGTACCGTGTGGGTCCTATCGGCTCGTACTTCTCGGGATCGGAAGTCTGCGAGTAGTCGAGGTAGCAGTTCCACTTGGGTGTCATGATGACTCGGTTTCCCTTCCTCGCGGCGTCCGTTCCCCGGAACTGATCCGTCCAGGCCATGATTACCGCTGACTTCGATATTCCGCCCTGCATGATCTCGTCCCATCCGATCAACTCGCGTCCGTGCTCGTGGAGCCACTTTTCGACGCGGTGCATGAAATAACTCTGAAGTTCGTTTTCGTTTGCCAGTCCCTCCTCCCGGATGCGCCTCTGGCAGGCGGGGCACTCCTTCCAGCGCTCCTTGGGACATTCGTCGCCCCCGACGTGTATGAATTTCGAGGGGAACAGGTCGAGCACCTCTGCGAGCACGTTTTCCACGAATTCGAAGGTCTCCTCCTTTCCGGCGCAGAGCACGTCCTTGGAAATCCCCCAGTGGGTCCATACCTCGTAGCCCTTGCCCCGGCATCCCAGCTGGGGATAGGAAGCCAGCGCCCCGAGCATATGCCCGGGCATGTCGATCTCGGGAATGACCTCGATGTAGCGCTCTGCGGCGTAGGCCACGATGGCGCGTACGTCGTCCTGGGTGTAAAAACCGCCGTAGGGTTTTCCATCGTATCGGTTGCGGCTTTCGTCGGTCTTGTCGTATCGGCCGATGACGGTCTCCCTGCGTACGGACCCGATCTCGGTCAGCAGGGGATAGTGTTTGATCTCGATGCGCCATCCCTGATCTTCGGAGAGATGCCAGTGAAATACGTTCAGCTTGTGCATGGCGAGGATGTCGATGAAACGCTTCACCTCGTCTACGGTCCAGAAATGACGCCCGGAGTCGAGCATTCCGCCGCGGTGTGCGAAGCAGGGTTTGTCGCGGACGACGACCGCGGGTACTGTTCCGTCGGTAGCGACGAGTTGGCGGAGTGTCTGCAAGGCGTAGAACACGGCTTGCGGGGAGCCTCCGAGAATTTCGACGGTACGGGGCGTCACGGCAAGAGTGTACTCCTCGGCGGCGAGGGACGGGGATGTCCGGAGACGGATTTCGCCCTTCGCGGCCATGGGTATTTCGCGCCCGATGACGGGTTCGATGTCCGTTGCGAAGATTTCGGCGGGACGCCGGAGTTCTCCTTCGGCGGCGATGGCGGTCTGGGCCGTGATCCGAAACTCTCCCCTGGCTTCGGTGATTTCCGCGGGGCGCGGGATGATGTCGATGCTCCGGGCGGAGCCGGCTGCCGCGAGAAGTGTGGCGAAGATTAGTAAAATGCTCTTTCTCATTGGATTGGGGAAGGGTGGTGGTTGAAAAAGCCGCCTGCGGGAACGCTCCCGCAGGCGGGTGATAAGGGATCAGTCGAGGTCCAGTTCTTCGAGATTGCCCCAGACTTCGAATTCGGCGAATGTGCCGCCTTTGTAGGTCATCGGCGTCGGTTTTACGCTCGACCCGCTGTTCCACGACATGTGGAGCGTGAAGCGGATGTAGCGCGCCCGCTGTATTTCACCCAGATAGACCGAGTTATGGAGCGAGTGGGACATGATTCCCTCGTCGGGCTTCGTCCCGGTGAACCGTTCGCTGTATGTCCAGTCCGCGTCGTTCTCCATGCCGTCGCCCGTGATGGTCTTGGCCGTTTCGATCGTGATGTCGCCCGGAGGATTGTTCAGGGCGCCGTCGGCTTTGGTGCGGGCCGTGATGCGGACGCCGCGCACGGTCACCTCCTTGCCCATGTCGAAGACGAAATAGAACGGAACGTAGACCACCGGACCGACGGATGCCTTGAAATTGTAGGTCCAATAGCTCGCCGGGTTGCCGTCGAGCACGTCCTTGGCCCACCCGGTCTTGGGATTGCCTTCGCCCGGGGTGTATTCCGAGGTGCAGTGGACCACTTTCCAGCCTTCGCGGTCGAGCAGCTGGGCGGGCGGCAGCACGCGCTTGTTGAAGAGGATGTAGTAGACGTTGCCCTCGTCGGAGGTCTGCGCAGCGTCGTCGCCCTTGATCTGTTCGATGGTGATCGGCAGCAGGTACTGCTCGCCGTCGGGCATCTTCTCGCTGTTCAGCGTCACCTGCGCCGTCGACGAAACCTCGTTGTAGCGGGGCAGGATCACCTCCTTCTTCGAAAATTCGTAGGCCTCGGCCGGTACGAGTTCGTACGACGTGTCGTGGGCCTTGTTGTAGGCGTCGACCAGCGTGCGGTCGACCTTGAAGGTCACGGTGAGGTTCTCCGCACTGACCGACCGGGCGACGGCCCGGATGTCGATCGTCTGGGTTTTGGGTTCGAGCAGCGAGATTTGGAGCGGCTCGGCCCCGGCGTTCTGGATCGCCAGCACCGCGGGCCCGTTCAGCCCCGTTCCCGGATCGTCGTCCTTGCAGCCTCCCGACGCAATCAACAGCGCGGCGGCCGCAACGAGACGGATGGAAGCATATCGTTTCATGGTCGTGTTCGTTTTGGGTTCTACTTGTTTTTGGCCGGGAGTTTGATGTCGAGCATCACCGGCAGGTGGTCCGAGGCTTTCGTCACGTCGCCCGACTTGAACCAGCGCAGGATCTGCGAGCCTACGACTTCGCACTTCGGCGTGCCCTTGAGCTGCATGATGTAGTCGATGCATTTCGAGGGATTGTCCGACGGGAAGGTCCCGAATCCGGTGATGGTCAGGATCTCCCAGTCCTTCTGGAGCAGTTTGCCCGTCTCCGACGAGGGTGTGGCGTTCATGTCGCCGCCCAGGAAAACGGGCTTCCCGGAGTCGCCGTAACGTTCCTTCATCGTTTTGGTGATCAGTTCCACCTGTCCCAGCTGCGCCTCGGAAGAGACATGGTCGAGGTGCGAGGTGCAGATCACGTAATCCTCCATCTCCATGACGACCAGTACGCGCGGCTCGGCGCCCACGCCCTTGGGCAGGGCCACCGAAAACTTATTCACGGCCTTCTTGCGGGTTGTCACGCCCTCGCCGTATTCGCCTCCGTCGTAGGGCATGGCCGCACCGTATTCGAAGTCCCAGCTGCCCATCAGGGATGCGAAATGCTTGAGCTGGTAGACGTGGCGCGTGCGGTTGGTGTTGTTGTCGAGCTCGTTCATGCAGATGGCGTCGGCGTCGATCTCCTTCATCATGTCGGCGATGAGCTGGTAGTCGTCCTTGATGTATTTGTTGAAGATTCCGACATTGTAGGTCACCAGACGTGTCACACCCTCGCCCTTGGAGTTGTCGATCGAGACGTGGGGCGGAATTTCGGTGTCGTAAAACGGTTCGTCCTCCATGCAGGCTGCGGCATTGCAGGCCAGGCCGAGCATCAGCAGGGTCATCAGGTATTTTTTCATGAGTTCCAACATTTTTCGGTTTGTTTTGCGGTTAAAAATTCAGTCCGTCGTTCCATCCGGGGTTCTGGGTCAGGGCGCCGCCCGTCAGCGAGCGGTCGTCGGTCGGAATCGGATAGAAATAGTCGCGGGTTTCGTCCCAGATGCCGGGGTTGTTCTTGTGTGGCGAGATGTAGCCGTGGTCGCCGTCGGAGAAGAGAATGTCCTGGTCGATCACCAGTGTCAGTTTGGCCGTGGTCGAGGGCGTTTCGCCCTTGGTGGCGAAATAGACGTCGGGCGTTCCGTCGCCGTCGATGTCGTACTCGCCCTTGGCGGGGATGTAGAGGCCCAGCAGCGGTTGTTCGAAGGTCTTGCCCTCCTTCCAGCGCATGATGTCGTAGTAGCGGAATCCCTCCATCGCCAGCTCGATGGTGCGTTCGCGGCGGATTTCGAGGATCACCCCCTTGTTCGCACCCGTGACGTTGGGATAGCCGGTCTTCGCATCCGACAGGTAGGGGTCGGGGTTTTTGTTGGCGTCGTCGAGGATCAGGTTGGACATGCCCACACGGTCGCGCAGCCGTTTGACCGAGAGGTTGATGTCCTCCTGCGTGAGGGTTCCCAGCTCGGCCTTGGCCTCGGCGAAATTGAGGTAGACCTCCGCCGAGCGGAAGATCGGCAGGTCGTTGAACGACTTGTTGTAGGCGTCCTGCGCCGTTCCGGTGACGAACTTCACGACGTGGTAGCCGGTGATCGAGTTCGCCAGGTCCGGCGCTAGCTTGGTCGTGGCTCCGATACGCGTGTATCCCGGCGTGCGGATGGTCTGGGCCAGGCGCGGGTCGCGGTTCGAACACTGCTGCTTGAACTCCATGGTTTCCCAGCCGGCCTTGTCCGTGAATCGCGAACCGTCGGCCATCAGGTAGCTGTCGACGATCTTGCGCGTCATGCCCGGTTTGCCGTACGAGGCGCTGATGGTGTAGAAATTGGCGTTGTGGAAGACGCCCAGCGCCGAATTATAGTCGCGAGCGAGGATGACCTCGACGCTCTGCGCGTTCTCCGAGGCGAACAGGTCGCGGTAGCTGGTGGCCGGTCCGGTCGCGGTGTAGAGCGAATAGCCGCTGTTGGTGATGAATTCCTCGGCTGCGTCGGCGGCCTGTTCGAGATACCATTTCCAGTCGTGTTCGTAGCCGTCGATGCCGTGGTACTTGCGGAACGTGCCTTCGAAGAGGCAGAAGCGCGACTTGAGCGCCAGCGCCGTCCATTTCGTCACGCGGTAGAGATCGCGTTCGGCCGGCAGATAGCGGATGGCGAAGTCGATGTCCTCGATCATGCGCTGCATGACGAATTCGCGCGAGTCGCGGGGACGCTTCAGCTCGGGGTCGGCCGAACCGAGGGGCTTGGCATACCAGGGCACGTCGCCGAAGCGCTTCACCTTCTCGAAATAGAAGTAGGCGCGGAAGAAACGGGCCACGGCGTCGTAGCGGTTGCGGATGTCGGTGTCCTTGCAGTTGCCCGAGTATTCGAGCAGGGTGTTGAACTTGCGCAGGTCGGTCCACGTCCAGCCGCCGCCCGAGGCGGGAATCGTGCGGCCGTCGCGCATTTCGGCGGCGATTTCGTTCTTCACGATGTTGTCGTAGCCTTCGTTGTAAAGGCCGTCGCCGGGGAAGATCGTGTAGAAGGTGTTGCTGAAGGCCTGCAACTCGTTTTCGTTCGAGAAGAAGGTCTCGGGCGACATCTGCGCCAGCGGATATTTGTCGAGCCAGTCCTCGCACGACGAAAGCGTCAGGGCGCAGCCTACGGTCAGTATCGATAGAATCTTTTTCATAACTTTTCTCATTTAAGCGGTTAGAAGGTGACGTCCACGCCGAACATGTAGGTCCGCTGCCAGGGGTAGAGACGCAGGTTGCCGTTCGTGGCGGCCATTTCAGGGTCGATGTAATCCGAGCGGATGCCCGACCAGGTAAAGAGGTTTTCGCCCGTGAAGTAGATGCGCAGGCTCTCGATCAGCGCCTTGCGGGTCCATTGCCTGGGCAGCGTGTAGCCCACCGTGAGGTTTTTCAGACGGCAGTAGCCGATGTTTTGCAGGTAGCGGTCGTTGACGGCCGTCAGCTCGCGGTTGGTTCCCTGCAGGGCCGTGTAGCCGCGCGGACGGGGGAAATAGGAGTTCGGATTCTCCTCCGACCAGATCTGCGTGTGGAAGTTCTTGGGGAGGTAGGTGGCGTAGGGACGTGCGTAGGGACCCCAGAAGGCCAGTGCGTTGGCGGCCGGGTACCAGTCCTGGCGGCCGATTCCCTGGAAGAAGATCGAGAAGTCGATGCCTGCCCATTGCAGCGCCAGCGTGGCGCCGTAGTGGTAGCGCGGCTGGCTGTTGCCGATGATTTCGCGGTCGCCCGGATCGTCGACGGTGTTCTTGCCGATGGAGATTACGTTGTTGTCGTCCAGATCGCGGAATTTCAGGTCGCCGGCGCGCAGTCCCTTTTCGGCTCCTGCCGAGGCGTTGATGATCTCGTTCACGGTCGTCTGGTCGACGGGGTAGTTGCGGGCTTCCTCGTCCGAGGCGAACAGTCCGTCGATGCGGTAACCCCAGATTTCGCCCCAGCGCATGCCTTCGTAGTATTTCTTGGCGAAGGAGCGGTCGGGGTTGTCGAACTTGGTGATGTTCGAAACGTAGTCGTTGAAGGTCAGCGTCACGCTGTACGAGAACGGACGGCGCAGCAGCTGGAACTCGTCGCGCCAGTTGAGCGAGAGCTCGTAGCCTTTGGTGCGCAGGTCGGCGCTGTTCATTTTCGGCGAGTCGGCGCCGTAGGTGGCCGGCAGGGCGATGCCCGCGGTGAGCATGTCCTTCGTGTCGCGGATGTAGAAGTCGGCGGAGAAGGCCAGGCGGTTGTTCAGGAAACTCATGTCCACGCCGAGGTTCTTGTGGATGCTTCGCTCCCACGAGAGGTCGGAAGCCACCGGGGCCGAGATGGTCGCCGTGGTGGGCTTGTCGCCGCCGAACAGGTAGTTTTGACTCCCGATCGAGATTTTGCGGATATAGTCGTAATAACCGACGTTCTGGTTGCCCAGTTGGCCGTACGAGAAGCGCAGTTTGAGGTTGTTGAACTGGTCGCGGATGCCGTCGAAGAAGGCCTCTTCCGAGACGCGCCATCCCAGCGAGAACGAGGGGAAGAAGCCCCAGCGCTGCCCGCGCTTGAAGCGCGATGTGCCGTCGTAGCGGCCGCTCGCCTCGACGAGGTATTTGCCCTTGTAGTCGTAGTTCAGACGGCCGAAGAAGCCCATCAGGGCGTATTCGTTCTGACCGCCGCCTACCTCCATGCGTTTTTCGCCGTCGGCGCCCTGTCCCACGAGGTTCAGGTCGTTGAGCGTTTCGGAGAGCAGGTTGTAACCCGTTGCGGCCACGTCCTTGAGGAATTTGGTCTCCCAGTTGAAGCCGACCATCGCCTTGAAGTTGTGGTCCCGGGCGAAGGTGCGTTCGAACGTGCCGTAGAGGTTGGCCTGATAGTAGGTGTGGGTCATGCTCTTTTCATAGAGTTTGTCCTCCATCTTTCCGGACGTGAGCGTGTTTATTTCACCCGGATACTGCGAGTACTCGGTGTTGACCTGACGGTTGGTGTAGCGCGTGGTATTGAACATGTAGGTGAAGTTACCCTTGATCTCCAGCCCTTTGACCGGGGTCCAGGTCAGCTCCGTCGTGGTCGACATGTTGTCCGTATGGTCGTCGTTGGTGTGGCCGTCTTTGTTGAGGATCGTGGGCAGTCCGTCCATGATCTGGTAGTTCGAGAACGACGTGTTGTAGACGCTCGTGCCGTCGGGGTTGACGGGAACGAACGAAGCCAGTCCGTGTACGGTGCTCCACGAGAAGGCCGTATTGACATCGCTCGGGCCGGGGTAGAAGTACTTGTAGTTGTAGTAGCTGGTGTTGTTGCTCACCTTCAGCCACTTGTTGATGTCGAAGGTGATTTTCGACCGGAATGTGATCTTCTGGAGCTTGTCGGGATGCTGGCGAAAAAGTCCCTCCTCGCTGTAATAGCTGCCCGAGAGCAGATAGTCCACACGGTCGTTGCCTCCCGAGAGCGAGATGCTGTGGCTCGTGTTCGGGTGCTCATCCTTGAACAGGTAGTGATACCAGTCGGTGTTGCCGTAGTAGACATAGGTGTCGCGGCCGTCGCGCTGGTCGATCTTGACCCACGGGCGGTCGGGATGCTCCGTGCGGTCGTTGCGGCGCGCCCACAGCTCCATCATGTCCTGTTCGGTGTAGCGCGTGTAGTTGTTTCCGGCGTAGGAGCGCCAGAAGAGGTCGTTGAGGTAGACCGAGTAGTAGCCGCGGGTCTCGTAGTCGGTCGAGGTGGTGGGTTCGTTCCAGCCCCAGCGGCCGCTGTACGAAATGCGGGTCTTGCCCGAGGAGTCGCCGCTCTTGGTCGTCACGAGCACCACGCCGAATGCCGCACGGGCGCCGTAGATGGCCGCCGCCGAAGCGTCCTTGACCACCGAGATCGAGGCCACGTCGTTGGGGTTGATCTTCATCAGGTCGCCTTCGGCGCCGTCGACCAGCACCAGCGGCGAACCGCCGTTGATCGAGGTGATGCCGCGGATGTTGAGGCTGGCCGGATTGCCCGGGCGTCCCGACGAAGTCGAGACCGTGAGTCCCGGGACGGAGCCTTGCAGCATGTGGGCCACCGAAGGCGCCGACCGGTTCTGCAGCTGTTTTTCGTCCACCGTGGCGATGGCGCCCGTGAGGTTCACCTTTTTCTGGGTTCCGTAACCCACGACCACCACGTCCTCCATCTTCACGGCGTCCTCCGTAAGGAACACCTTCACGTTGTTCTGCGTGGCGGGGACGGCGACTTTCTTGCTCACGTAGCCCAGATAGGTGAAGCTGAGCGTTATGTCGGCGTCGGGGACCGTGAGCGTGAAGCTGCCGTTGGCTTCCGTTACCGCACCGCGGGTGTTGTCGCCCACGAGCGTGACGGCCACGCCCGCCAGCGGCGTTTCGGACGAGTCGTTGACGACGCCTGTGATCGTGCGCTGCCGGGCCGGGGACTTGCGGGCCGGGATCAGGGCGATCTGGCGTTCGGTGATGGTGAAGTTCAGCCCTGTCGGGGCGAGCATTTCCTTCAAGGCGGCTGAAATCGGCATTCGCTTCGCCTTGAGGCTCACGTGTTGGGAGAGGTCGGTCTGCTTGGCGTCGTAGAAGAACGTGTAGCGGGTGTTCTTCTCGATGCGGGATATGGCCTCCGAAAGCGGGATGTCCGTGAACTCCATATCGAGCGTCGGTTCCTGCTGCGTCTGGCCGGATACAACCGTCGTACTGCCTGCGACCAGCAGCAAGAGGATTGCAAATAGTCTGAAGTGCATCATGGTTGAAGTTTTAAGTTTGTGGAAAGTTTGCGGCGGCATTGGTCATGGGCCGCTGCGGTAAGGTCGGGTAGGGGGTCGGTTTATCGCTTCATAGGCAATCGGGTTTTTAAAGGTCGTAATGCAGGGTTTATTCGAGTTCGGAAATCGTGACGGTGTTGTCTTCGGCGAACGTGTAGGCGATGGGGTTGATGCGGCTCATGATGCGCAGGATCTCTTCGAGCGGTTCGTTGGTAATGGTGAACGTGTAGGCGTAGTTGTGTGCGAGGGCCGGGGTGATGTGGATTTCGGTGTCGTACCAGCGTGCCATGTAGCGGCAGATTTCGCCCAGCGACTGCCGTTCGAACGCGAGTTTTCCCGCGGCCCAGCAGGATTCCATCGCCACGTTGCCGCGACCGATGACCACTTTGCGCGTGTCGGGGTCGTAGCAGGCGATCTCCCCGGGACGCAGCAGTCTGCGGCTGCCGCGCCCGGTGTCGAGCGACACCGAGCCTTCGACCAGCGAGACCGACACGCAGCGGTCGGCCGCGGTGCGGACGTTGAATTTCGTGCCGTGGACGTTTATTTTCAGCCCTTCGACCTCGACGGTGAAGGGGCGTTCGGAGTCTTTGGCCACCTCGAAGAACCCTTCGCCGCGGAGTTTCACGCGGCGTTCCCCGGCGGCGAAACGGGCGTCGTAGGTGAGCGTCGATCCGCCGTGGAGCCAGACCGTCGAGCCGTCGGCCAGCCGGGCCTGCGACTTGCCTTCGAAGGCGCAGAGCCGCTGTTCCGCCGTCTCTGCGGCGGAGCGGAAGAGGTCGGCGCGGGTTGCGAAAAGGGTCACGGCGACTGCCGCGGCGACAGCTATGGCCATTTGCAGCAGGTGGCTCCGGCGACGTTTCGGGAGCTGGTCCGCATGCGGAATTTCGTAGGTTCCGATCCGTTGCTGCAACTGCCGCCACAGCCGGTCGCGGTCCGGCTCGTAAGCCGCGGCCCGCTGCTGTATTTCGCGCCATACGCGGGTCAGGTTGTTGTAGAAGCGGCGGTTTTCCGCTTCGGCGGCCCATCGGTCGAATTCGCGCTGTTCGGCCTCGCCGAGCGTGCCTTTGAGGGCGCCGACCAGAAGGTCCCAGGTATGGTTGTCCGGATTCATGGTTTGCTGTCGTTTCCATTGTGACACGAAAAATCCGGCCGACCCCTACGGGACAGCCGGATTTTTGCGGAAAATTTTTCAGCGTTCGATTTTCACGTACTCCGCATAGACGATCCGTGTGTGGGGATTGGTCGAGACGATCTCCTGCCGGAGGGCCTTCGTGCCCCAGCGGATGAAGAGGAAACGGCGCGGGATGCGGTGGACCGCCTGGCGCAGGGTGTCGACGCTGCGGATGCGGCAGGCGGCCGAGTCGCGGCCGATGCGTCCTTCGACCGAAATCCACGGGTCGCGCCAGCGGAACATCCGGACGGTGTCGCGTACGGGGAGCGTGTCGTGTATCCGGACGACGACGGTGTCGCGCAGCGGGGTGCGGATTTCGGCGTCGGTGACGGCGACGGCCTTGGCGGCGGCTTCGAGCCTGCGGAGCCGGATGCCGAGGCGCCGGATCTGCTCGGCGTCGGCCGCGCGCAGCGTTTCGAACTCCCCGCACCGCAGCCGGAGGGCCTGCACCGAGGCCGCCTCCGCGCCCAGTCGTGTGCGGTAACGGGTGACGTCGGCCGCCAGGGCCGTCTGGTTTTCGACCAGCCGCCGGTTCTCGGCGCGGTAATGGCGGCAGGTGAAAAACAGCAGTGCGGTTGCAAGAACCGCATACGCAAAGAGGTATTTTTTCACGATTTTCGGGTTTTGGTTCCCCGAAAGATAAGACGGTTGCGTCCGGTCCGGTTTCTATTTTTTCGGAAAAAGACCCTCCATCGCTTCGGCGATGCGTTCGGCGACGAAGGTCATCAGCGGCAGCCCGTCGCAGCGCAAAAGCGAGGTGACGCCCCGGTGGTCGGCGAAGAAAAGTTCGTCGAGCGAGGGCAGGTCGGCGCGTCCGAAGGCCTCTTCGCGCAGTTCCAGCCCTGCGGCCCGAACGGCCAGCATGGCCAGGCGGCGTTCGACGCTTGCGGGGCCGGGGGCCGTCAGGACGGTGCGGCCGGCGATGGCCAGCAGCGGCGCGTCGTCGGCCGAGCGGAGAATTCCCGCGCTGTCGCAGCGCACGGCGACTTCCGCCCCGCGTCGTTCGGCCAGCCTGCGTGCCAGTTGCGCTGCGGCCTCGCGCGCGGAAGTCGGAGCCTCGGAGAGCGTCAGATCGTATCCGACGGTCACGGCTTCGGGCTGAAGGCTCCGGAAGGCGTAGCCGTCGTAGAGCGACACCCCTGCCGGGAGCAGACGTTCCGTGCCGTCGGGGTCCAGTTCGATGCGCACGAAGCCCGACACGCCTGCCGGATAGCGTTCCGCGGCGGAGAGCGTCTCGATACGCTTCGCGAGCCGCTCTGCGGCGGGGGCGTAGGGGCGTCCGAACAGTTCGCGCGACGCGGCGTCGAGCACGGCGATGTGTCCGGCGACGTTGCGCGCGCGGCCCCGGGCCAGATGCACGGTCTGGTATAGGTAGAGACCGGTCAAAGCAGAAAGATTTTCAGCAGCAGTTCGCGCAGCAGTTCGCCGTCCGACGCGCCGCCCGCACCCAGTCCCTTGCTCTTGGCGTCGTATTCGCGCAGCAGCCCGAGGATGTTGAACACCTTGCGGTTGTCCCATCCGGCGGCGTTCTGCTTGATCTCGCCGATGACGAACGTGTTGTTCTTGCGCAGGATGCGCATCAGTTCCGTGTCCGGCGGAAAGGGCCGTCCTTTGTGGCGTGCGAGCCAGCGCAGGTAGTTGACCACGAACAGCTCCTTGAACTGCCCGAACAGCGCCATGACGGTCAAGAGCAACGGGTTGTCCTTGGGGTTGCGGGCGAAGTGCTCGGCGATCATCAGCGCGCGGGCCATGTCCCGCGTGACGACCGCCTTGCAGAGCTCGAAGTTGTTGAAATCCTTCGAAATGCCGATGTTGGCCTCGATGTCGGCGTCGGTGATGCGCTGCGTGCCCTCGGGCAGCGAGACGGTGAGTTTCCGGATTTCGTTGGAGATCTTTGCGATGTCGGTTCCCAAATGGTCGGTCAGCATCGAAAGCGCCTTGGGGTCGATCGTGAATCCTTTCTGCCGGATGAACTGCTGTAACCACGCCGCGATCTCGTAGTCGCGCGGGCGCACCGATTCCAGCACCGTGCCGTTCGCCGCACAGCCCTTGTAGAAGGCCGAGCGTTTGTCGGCGTTCTTCTCCTTGTGGCAGATCACGAGAATGGTCGTCGGCGAGGGCTTCTGCGTGTAGAGCGCGAGCTTGTCCAGCCCCTTGAGCTGCTGCGCCTCCTTGAGGATCACCACCTGGTATTGTCCCATCATCGGCATCTGGCGGCAGAGGTTGATCACCTGCCCCGCCTCGGAGTCGCGCCCGTAGACGGTGATCTGATTGAAGGCCCGCGCGGCCTCGTCGAGGATCGTCGCGGCCAGCTGGTCCGAGAGTGCGTCGATGAAGTAGCTCTCCTCGCCCATCAGCAGGTAGATGCCGGAAAACCGGCGGGCCGCGACCTCTGCCGCGATCCGTTCGTACTGGGCGACGGAATCCTTGAATTTCAGAGCGCTCTTTGCCATTTTAAACGATTTCTTTGGTGATGCGCAACACGTTTTCCGTGTCGGGCGTAAGGCGGTAGCGGTCGTCGATGCGGCGTCCGACGAGCCAGACGATCTCGTCGCCCGACAGCAGCACGAACTGCCGCTGCTTCTCGGCCACGGAGACCTTGGCGTCGACGAGGAAGTCCGACACCTTTTTGCGGCCCGTCATGCCGAACGGCACGAACCAGTCGCCGTCGCGCCAGCGGCGCAGCGTGAGCGGGAATTGCAGGCGGTCGGCGTCTATCTGCGCGATGTTCTCGGGAACGCCGAAATTCTTGATCGTGTCGATGTCGCAGTATTCGTAGTAGAGGACCGAGTTGCCGCAGTAGCTGCGCGGGGCGCCTTTGCGCACCGTCGTCAGACACGCGTCGTCGGGGGCTATCGGCGCTATGACGATCTTTCCGCGGTCGATCGAGGCCACCCTTTCGCGGGCGTAGAACCGCCGTCCCGTGGCGTCCTGTTCGAGCGAGTGGCACAGTGCGTCGATCACGTCGCCCTTGAATCCGTAGCCCGAACTCAACAGTTCGTAGATCACGAATCCCTGCGGAAAGGCCGGATCGAGGCGGTCGAGATGGATCGTGTCGATCCCCGTGTCCGAGGTGACGGCCTCCGAGCGGATGCGTTCGATGCCGTGGTTGATGAACAGCTGGGCGTCGGTCAGGCGCGCGAGGTTGCGGCTCATCAGGCTCGTGAACTTGGGGTTGATTTCGCGGATGCGGGGGATCAGCCCCAGCCGGATCTTGTTGCGCAGGTATTTGGTCGACCGGTTCGACGAATCCTCCCGGAAGGGGATGCGGTTCTGGACGGCATATTCGAGAATTTCCTTGCGCGACGCGAACAGCAGCGGACGGATCACCTTTCCGACCTGTGTCGAGATTCCCGTCAGCCCCCGCAGGCCGGTTCCGCGCAGCAGGTTGATGAAAAAGGTTTCGATCGAGTCGTCGGCATGGTGGGCGATGGCGATGGCCGTGTAGCCGTGCTCGCGGCTCAAGGCGTCGAACCATGCGTAGCGCAGCCGCCGGGCCGCCATCTCCATCGACTCGCCCGTGCGCTCCATTTCGGCCCTGGTCTCGAAGCGCCTGTTGTAGAACGCCGCGCCGTGCTTTTTGGCCTCGTCTTCCACCAGCACTTCGTCCTCGTCGCTCTCTGCGCCGCGCAGCTGGAAGTTGCAGTGGGCCACGCCCACCCGGTAGCCGCAGCGGGTGAACAGCGAGAGCATGACCATCGAGTCCACGCCGCCCGAGACGGTGAGCAGGATACGGTCGTCGTGCGTGGCGAGGTCGTTCTCGTCGATGTAGCGTTGAAAAGAGTCCAAAAGATTCATAATATGTTCACTTCAGTATCTATTTCGATGCCGAATTTTTCGCGGACCTTCGCCTGCACCGTGCGGGCGAAGGCGATCACCTCGCCGCCCGTGGCGCCGCCGTGGTTCACCAGCACCAGCGCCTGCCGCTCGTGAACCCCCACGCTTCCCTCGCGGTAGCCTTTCATCCCGGCCCGGTCGATCAGCCACCCGGCGGCCAGCTTTACGCGGCCTTCGGGGGCCGCATAGTGCGGCATGTCGGGATATTCGGCAAGGAGCCGTTCCGCGACGGGGGCTTCGACCACGGGATTCTTGAAGAAGCTGCCCGCGTTGCCCAGCACGGCCGGGTCGGGAAGTTTCGCGCGGCGGATCGAGCAGATCGCCTCGCGGATGTTGCGCAGCGTGGCGCCTCCGCGGGCTTCGACCTCGCGCTCCACGTCGCCGTAGCCCAGTTTCGGGCGCGGCGTATGCGAGAGGCGTATTTCGATGGCTGTGATGATCACGCGCCCTTTCAGGTCGTGCTTGAAGACGCTTTCGCGGTAGCCGAATCCGCAGTGCGCGGCGTCGAGCGTCAGCAGGTTGCCCGTTTCGACGCAGTACATCTCGACCCGGCGGATCGCGTCCTTCGCTTCGCAGCCGTAGGCCCCGATGTTCTGCACCGGGGCGGACCCCGCCTTGCCGGGGATCAGCGAGAGGTTTTCGATGCCCCACAGACCGCGTTCGACGGCCCATTCCACCAGGTCGTCCCATTCGACGCCCGCCTCGACGCGCAGGCGAACTTCGTCGCCGTCGTCGCTCAAAAGGGCGATCTGCCGGGCCACGGGGGTCAGCAGCACGCCGTCGTAATCTTCGGTGAAAAGGATGTTGTTGCCCCCGGCGAGCACCGTCCACCGCCCGGGAATCCCCGCGGCGAAAAACGTGCGCAGATCCTCGGCCGTTTCGAATTCTACGAGGCGTGCGGCCCGCTGGTCGACGCCGAAACTGTTGCGCCCGCGCAGGCTGATTTGGTGAAATTCTCGAATCATGGTATGCAAAGTTAGAAATTATTTTTAACTTTGAGATTCAAACCTGAATAACTCAATGGTGTGGCTGATCTGCATACTGCTGTCCTTGCTTGCGCTGATCCGTTTTTTTGGCGGCGATTCCCGGCGCAAACGTCGGAGGCACCGCAGGTTTGGCAATCGGTGACCATGTAAACGATAACAGAATATGTTCGACGAAAAAGATTTGCAGCAAATCCGGGAGCACGGACTCACTCCCGAACAGGCGGAGACCCAGTTGGAGAATTTCCGCCGTGGATTCCCTTTCCTGAATGTCGTGCGGGCCGCATCGCCGGGCGACGGCGTGCTGGTTGTCGGCGCGGCGGAGGCCGATGCCGCCGTGGAACGCTATGAAAAAGAGTCTGCCGGACTGGGGGTGGTGAAGTTCGTGCCCGCTTCGGGGGCCGCCACGCGCATGTTCAAGGAGCTGTTCGAGTTCGTCAACGACGGCAAACGCGGCAAGGGCATCGACACGCTGCTGGAAAATATCGGGAAGTTCGCCTTCTGGCCCGAACTTCGCGCCGTGCTGCCCGCCGGGGCCGACGACCGTGCGATCGTGAATGCCATCGTCGGCGACGGGCTGAACTACGGCCGCAAGCCCAAGGGCCTGGTCACCTTCCATGCCTATCCCGAAGGGGCGCGCAAGGCCGTCGAGGAGCACCTGGTCGAAGGGGCGGCCTACGCCGCGGCCGGAGGCGTCGTGCGCATCCATTTCACCGTCTCGCCCGAGCACGTCGCGGGCTTCGAGGAGCTGCTCGCCGCAAAGGTCCCCTTTTATGAAAAGCGGTTCGGCGTCCGTTACGAGATCTCGTTCTCGGTGCAGAAACCTTCGACCGACACCCTCGCCGTGAATCCCGACAACACGCCTTTCCGGCAGGACGACGGCACGCTGCTGTTCCGTCCCGCGGGCCACGGGGCGCTGATCGAAAACCTGAACGAGATCGACGCCGACCTGATCTTCATCAAGAACATCGACAACGTGACGACCGATGCCCGCCGCGGGGACACGGTCCGTTATAAAAAGGTGCTTGCAGGGGTTCTGCTCGACCTCCAGGGGCGCGCCTTCGAGTACCTCAAGGCCCTCGAAGTGGGTGGCGCCGAGCTGGAACCCATCGCCGAATTCATCGAGAAACAGCTCTGCGTGAAACTCCCCGCCGAGTACGATTCGGCGCTGCTGCGCGCCGTGTTGGACCGTCCGATCCGCGTCTGCGGCATGGTCCGCAACGAGGGCGAGCCGGGCGGCGGCCCGTTCTGGGTCGGGAACCCCGACGGCACGGAGTCGCTTCAGATCGCCGAGTCGAGCCAGATCGCGCCCGACGACCTGCCGCTGATGCAGTCGGCCACGCACTTCAATCCGGTGGACCTCGTCTGCGGCGTGCGCGATTCGAAGGGATGCAAGTTCGATCTGCGCCGGTACACCGATCCCGCGACGGGATTCATCTCGTCGAAATCCTCCGGCGGCCGCGATCTGCGTGCGCAGGAGCTTCCGGGACTCTGGAACGGTGCGATGGCGAAGTGGAACACGGTCTTCGTCGACGTTCCCGTCACGACATTCTCTCCGGTGAAGGTGGTGCAGGATCTTCTGCGCCCCCAGCACCAATAGGTTTAAGGTTTTGCGGGTGTCTTTCGCCCGTCTTGTCCGGGCCGGCCGGGGAATGCGTTTGTATCTCCCGGCCGGCCCGGATCGTGTCGCGCCGAAGCCGGACTGCCCTTATTGCAGATGCAGGACCAGTCTGTCGAGTCCGAAGAAACACTCCGTGAATCCGGGAGCCGGGGCGACGGCCTCTATCGTCAGCGTGTTTCCGCCCTTGCGGATCTGTCCGTTGCCGAACGCAACCTCTTTGGCGATCAGTTCCGGGGCATGTCCCGGGCCTGCGGCGGCTGCCATTGCGGTGCGGCGGGCCTGCGGTTATACATCTGCTCCATTTGTGCCGGAAATTTGTCAAAATAGGATAAATTGCTGTTCAGTATCCCCGATTGTAGATAATCTTTTTTATATTTGTGCGTTAAAACCGAAAAACAATAATCAAAACTAAATAACGCTATGGAAAACAAACTTCAACAGTTGACGCAGAAGCTCTACGACGAGGGGCTGGAGAAAGGGCGCGCCGAGGCCGACAAGCTGGTGGCCGACGCCAAGGCCGAGGCCCGGAAGATCGTCGCCGAGGCCCGCGCCGAGGCCGAAGAGATCGTCAAAAAGGCGGAGGCCAAGGCCGAGGACGTTTCGAAGAACACCATGACCGAGATTTCGCTGGCCGGCAAGCAGGCCGTCGGCAGAATCAAGTCGGAGATCGCCTCGCTGATCATCGCCAAGGCTACGGCCCGGGGTGTGAAGGAGGCCGTCGTGGACCCGGCGTTCATCAAGGAGATGCTCGTCGCCGTAGCTAAAAACTGGAACGGTTCCGATTCGGGCAAGGTCGAATTGCAGGCCCTGCTGCCCGAGGGCGAGCGCAAGAAGCTCGACGCGGCGTTCGAGGAGAGTGCGAAGGAGCTGCTCGCCGCCGGTGTCGAGGTGGGCTGGTCGAAGGAGGTGAAGACCGGCTTCAAGGTGGGCGCCAAGGAGGGCGGCTACTACATTTCGTTCGCCGACGCCGACATCGAAGCGCTGTTGGCAGAGTACCTGCGCGACAAGGTGTTCCAATTGTTGTTCAAGGCGTAAGGCATGTTTGCGACCCAATATTATTGTCTGGTAGCCTCCCTGAAGGAGTACGCGCTCGACGCCGACACCAAGGGCTTCGACGCCCGGGCCATCGTCTCCGGGATTCTGGAGGAGGTGAACCGCGGCGACGCCCGCGAGGTGCGGCTCCTGTACGGCTACTACGACTGTGAGAATATCGCCGCCCTGCGTGCGGGGCGCTCGGCGCACAATCCGCTGGGCAACTTCACGCGCGAGGAGCTGGCGGAGGAGCTGAAAGCTCCGAAGCGGCTTCCCGAGGCGGTTGCCCGCGTGGTGAGGGCCTATGCCGATCCCGAGGGCGAGGACGCCGAGACGGTCGACACGTCGCGGCGTTTCGAGAAGGAGCTGTTCGGGGCCTACTACGCCGCCTGCGGAAAGGCCGGGAGTCGCTTCCTGCGCGAGTGGTCCGCTTTCGACCGGAACCTGCGCAACGTTTCGGCGGCCGTCACGGCGCGCGCCGCAGGGCGTGCGGTCGAGGAGGTCGTCATGGGCGGCGGCGATGTCGCCGAACAGTTGCAGCGCAGTTCTGCGGCCGATTTCGGGCTTCGGGGCGAACTTCCCTATATCGACGCGGTGATCGCGGCGGTGAACGACGAGGCCAACCTCGTGGAGAAGGAGCACAAGATCGACCTGATCCGCTGGAACGAAGCTGCGGAGCTGGCGACCTTCGACTATTTCGACGTCAACGCCATCCTTTCCTACCTGGTGCGGATCAACATCGTCGCTCGCTGGACGCTGCTCGACGCTGCGCGCGGCCGCGAGATGTTCGCCCGCCTGCTTGCCGAACTGGACGGCAAGGAGCTGATTAATAAGGAATAAACAATAAAAACATACAATGAAAACTACAGGACGTGTAAACGGTATCATCTCCAACATCGTGATCGTCAAGGCCGACGGACCCGTGGGTCAGAACGAGATCTGCTATGTCTGGACGGGCGATACCAAAATGATGGCCGAGGTCATCAAGGTCATAGGCGACGCGGCCTATGTCCAGGTTTTTGACAGCACCCGCGGTCTGAAGATCGGCGACCGGGTCGAATTCGAGGGTCACATGCTCGAAGTCACGCTGGCTCCGGGCCTTTTGTCGCGCAACTACGACGGTCTTCAGAACGACCTCGAAAAGATGGACGGTCTGTTCATCGCCCGCGGTTCGATCACCGATCCGGTCGACTACGATGTCGAGTGGGAATTTTCGCCGCTGGCCAAGGTCGGCGACAAGGTCACGGCGGCGTCGTGGCTGGGCGAGGTGAAGGAGCAGTGGGTGATGCACAAGATCATGGTTCCCTTCACGATGACGGACTGCTATACGGTTAAGAGCGTCGCCGAGGTGGGCAAATACAAGATCACCGACACGATGGCAGTCCTGACCGACGCCGAAGGCCGCGACCACGAGGTGACGATGGTGCAGAAATGGCCCGTGAAGCAGGCCGTGCGCTGCTATACGGAGAAACCCCGCCCGTCGCGCATCATGGAGACCGGCGTGCGTCCGATCGACACCTTCAACCCGATGGCCGAGGGCGGTACGGGCTTTATCCCGGGGCCTTTCGGCGCGGGCAAGACCGTGCTCCAGCACGCTATTTCGAAGCAGGCCGACGCCGACGTGATCATCATGGTGGCGTGCGGCGAGCGCGCCAACGAGGTGGTCGAAATCTTCAAGGAGTTCCCCGAGCTGATCGACCCGCATACGGGCCATACGCTCATGGAGCGCACAATCATCATCTGCAACACGTCGAACATGCCCGTCGCCGCGCGTGAGGCGTCGGTCTATACGGGTATGACCATCGGCGAATACTACCGCTCGATGGGCCTCAAGGTGCTCGTGATGGCCGACTCGACGTCGCGCTGGGCGCAGGCGCTGCGCGAGATGTCGAACCGTCTGGAGGAGCTTCCCGGCCAGGACGCCTTCCCGATGGACCTTTCGGCGATCATCTCGAACTTCTACTCGCGTGCGGGACTGGTGAAACTCGTCGGCGGCCAGACCGGATCGGTGACGTTCCTCGGCACGGTGTCGCCTGCGGGCGGCAACCTCAAGGAGCCGGTGACCGAATCGACGAAGAAGGCCGCGCGTTGTTTCTACGCCCTTTCGCAGGGCCGCGCCGACTCGAAGCGCTATCCGGCCATCGACCCGCTGGAGTCCTACTCGAAATACCTCGAATACCCCGAAATCCGCGAATACCTCGACGAGCACATCGAGAAGGACTGGGTGGACCTGGTCTACGCGGGCAAGACCATCGTGCAGCGCGGCAAGGAGGCCAACGACCAGATCAACATTCTGGGCGACGACGGCGTGCCGGTGGAGTACCACGAACGGTTCTGGAAATCGGAGCTGATCGACTTCGTCATCCTGCAACAGGACGCCTTCGATGACATCGACGCCAACTGCCCGATGGAACGCCAGCAGATGATGTACAAGATGGTGTTGGGCATCTGCAACCAGGAATTTGCGTTCGCCGATTTCGAGGCCTGCTCGCAGTTCTTCAAGGGGCTGATCAACCTCTTCCGCCAGATGAACTATTCGGAGTGGAAGTCGGAGAAGTTCGAGGGTTACCGGAAGCAGATCGAGCAGTATGTGAGTGAACAATCCAAATAAGCGGGAGAAATTATGACAACACGAGCATTTCAGAAGATATATACCAAGATTGACAACATCACCAAGGCTACCGTGACGCTCCGCGCCACGGGCGTCGGCAACGACGAACTGGCCACCGTCGGCGGCAAGCTGGCGCAGGTGGTGAAGATTATGGGCGAGAACGTCACGTTGCAGATTTTCGCCGGAACCGAGGGCCTGTCCACCGACTCCGAGGTCGTCTTCCACGGCGAGCCTCCCAAGCTGCGCGTTTCGGACAACCTCGCGGGGCGTTTCTTCAACGCCTACGGCGAACCGCTCGAGGGCGGCGAGATCATCGAGGGCGAGGCCCGCGAGATCGGCGGTCCGACGGTGAATCCCTTCCGGCGCATCCAGCCTTCGGAGCTGATTGCCACGGGTATCGCCGGCATCGACCTGAACAATACGATCGTGACGGGGCAGAAGATCCCCTTCTTCGCCGACCCCGACCAGCCCTACAACGCCGTGATGGCCAACGTGGCCCTGCGCGCCAAGGCCGACAAGATCATCCTGGGCGGCATGGGCCTTACGAACGACGACTTTCTGTACTTCAAGTCGGTCTTCGAGAACGCCGGCGCGCTCGACCGCATCGTGTCGTTCGTCAACACGACCGAGAATCCGCCCGTGGAGCGTCTGCTCGTTCCCGACATGGCGCTTACCGCCGCCGAGTACTTCGCCGTCGACAAGGGCGAGAAGGTGCTGGTGCTGCTCACGGACATGACCTTGTACGCCGATGCCCTGGCCATCGTGTCGAACCGCATGGACCAGATTCCGTCGAAGGACTCGATGCCCGGTTCGCTGTATTCGGACCTTGCGAAGATCTACGAAAAGGCCGTGCAGCTGCCCAACGGCGGTTCGATCACGATCATCGCCGTGACGACGCTTTCGGGCGGCGACATCACGCACGCCATCCCCGACAATACGGGTTACATCACCGAGGGCCAGCTGTTCCTGCGCAACGACTCCGACACGGGCAAGGTGATCGTCGACCCGTTCCGTTCGCTGTCGCGTCTGAAACAGCTCGTCATCGGCAAGAAGACCCGCGAGGACCATCCGCAGGTGATGAACGCCTGCGTGCGCCTCTACGCCGACGCGGCCAACGCCAAGACCAAGCTGGAGAACGGCTTCGACCTCTCGGACTACGACGAGCGCACCCTGAAGTTCGCCTTCGACTACTCGGAGAAACTGCTGGCCATTGATATCAATATCGAGATCAACCAGATGCTCGACACCGCATGGGGGCTTTTCGCCAAGTACTTCACCCGGGAGGAGGTCGCCATCAAGGAGGAACTTATCCAAAAATACTGGAAGGAGGCGTAACGCGCAATGGCAATCAAATTCCAATATAACAAGACCTCGCTGGGCGAACTCGGCAAACAGCTGAAAATGCGCCAGAAGGCCCTCCCTACGATCAAAAGTAAGGAGTCGGCCCTGCGCTCCGAAGTGAAGAAGGCGAAGGACTCCGCAAGCGACTACCGTCGTCGGCTCGACGCTCTGAAGGCCGAGTACGACTACATGGTGTCGCTCTGGGGAGAGTTTGATTGTGACCTCCTGCGCATTGCCGACGTCGATTTGTCGGTCCAGAAAATCGCGGGTGTGCGCACGCCCGTCCTGCAGGAAGTGAAATTCGAGGAGAAACCCTACGATCTGTTCTCCTCGCCGGTGTGGTTCGCCGACGGAGTCGGCATCCTCAAGCGCATGGCGCAGCTGGGGATCGAGTTCGAGGTCTACAACCGGAAGATGGAACTGCTGGACCATGCGCGCCGCAAAACCACTCAAAAGGTGAACTTGTACGAAAAGGTTCAGATACCCGGGTACGAGGACGCCATACGTAAGATCAAACGCTTCATGGAGGACGAGGAGAACCTCTCCAAGTCGGCCCAGAAGATCGTGAAAACCAAGCAGCAGGCCGCCGGGGAGGGCGCGATGTTATGATAGCCAGAATGTCAAAATACAACTTTGTGCTCTTTGCGGCGCAGAGTGAGGATTTCGTCGAGAAGCTGCGCGGCCTCGGGCTGGTGGACATCACCACCGCGGGTTGGGAACCCTCCGAGGAGGACCGCCAGTTGCTGCTGGACATCGAGAGCCTTGCGAAGGCCGCGGAGTTCCTGAAGAACTTCCGCGCCGGGGAGCGCTGCGACGCTGCCGCCGCGCCGTTCGCTTCGGGCGAGGAGGCCTATGCGCATTACGCCGCCGCGCACCGCGAGGCCGCGACGCTCAACGCCGAGATCGGGCGGCTGGAAAAAGCGGCCGAGGAGCTGCGTCCCTGGGGGGCGTTCGACGTGGAGGCGACGCGGAAACTCGCCGCCCGGGGCATTGTCCTGCGCTATTTCTTCACCCAGCGCAACACCTTCGACAAGCAGTTGGCCGAGTGGTCGGAGCGCTATACGGTTTCGGAGGTCAGCCGCACCGATGCCACGGTGTGGTTCGTCGTCGTGGCCAAGCCCGGCGAGGAGGTTACGCTCGACGCGCAGGAGATGAAGACCCCGACGATGGACATTCGCGAGGCGGAGCGCCGCATCGCCGAAGCCGAAGGGAAACTCCGGACCCTCGACGCTGAATTTTCGCGTGCGGCCGCTTCGGAGGCCCTGCTCGCACAGCACGCCTGCTCGCTGAAGGAGCGTTTGCAGGGCGTGCGGGTGAAGGCTACGGCGCAGGAGGCCGCCGACGGTACGCTGGTCGTCATGGAGGGCTGGGCCGAGAAGGAGACTTCCGGTCGGGTCGACGCCCTTTTGGAGGAGTACCCCAACGTGGTCTTCCTCAAATCGGACCCCACGCCCGAGGACGAAACGCCCGTGAAGCTCAAGAACCGTTGGTTCGCGCATGTCTTCGAACTGGTGGGCGACATGTACGCCCGCCCGAAATACGGGACGATGGACCTCACGCCCTTCTTCGCTCCGTTCTACATGCTCTTTTTCGGCATCTGTCTCAACGACGCCGGCTACGGACTGATCCTGACCCTGATGGGGTGGTGGATGCTCGCCAGGAACCGAAAGCCCGGCATGATGCGTCAGGCGGCGTGGTTCGCCACGCTGTGCGGCGTGTCGACCGTCGCGTTCGGACTGCTGTGCGGCTCGTTCTTCGGCATCAACATGAGCACGTGGTTCCCCTCGGTGAAATTCCTCGATTTCCAGGGACAGTTCTTCTCCATCGCGCTGGTTATCGGCGTGGTGCAGATTCTTTTCGGCATGCTGCTCAACATCTGGATGACCGTTCGCTGTTTCGGTTTCGGCCGTGCGCTGGGACTGCTGGGGTGGTTCATCATCCTCGTCTCGTGCTGTCTGGCCATGGGCCTTCCGATGGCGGGTCTCGCCATTCCGGGCTTTACGGCCGGATCGGTGGCCTTCTATGCGGCGCTGGGCGTCGGCGGCGTGCTGATGCTGCTTCTGAACAATCCGAAGCGCAATCCGCTCATCAACCTCGGCGCGGGTTTGTGGGACCTTTACAACAACCTCACGGGACTGTTGAGCGACGTGCTGTCCTATATCCGTCTGTTCGCCATCGGGCTTTCGGGCGGTGTGCTGGCGCTGGTGTTCAACACGCTGGCGTCGGGATTCGTGCCCGAAGGCGCGAACATCGTGGTCCGGCTGCTGATTATGATTCCGATTCTGCTGATCGGTCACGGCATCAACCTTTTCATGTCGACCATCTCGTCGTTCGTGCACCCGCTGCGTCTGACGTTCGTCGAGTTTTTCAAGAACGCCGGTTTCGAAATGGCCCCGCGCAATTTCGACCCGATTCGTAAAATGAACGATACTAACGAATAATAACAATTAAAAAAAACTCAAAACATTATGGAAACAACAGCATTGGTATTGGCTTACGTCGGCGTAGCGCTGATGGTGGGTCTGGCAGGTGTCGCTTCGTCGATCGGTACCGCAATTACGGGTCAGGCCGCAGTAGGGGCCATGAAGAAGAACGGCGGCGCTTTCGGCAGCTACATGATTCTTTCGGCGCTTCCCGGTTCGCAGGGTCTCTACGGTTTCGTCTGCTTCTTCCTGGTGCAGAAGGGTCTGACGGACCCGACGATGGTGCAGGGCGCGGCTATCTTCGGCGCCGGTCTGCTGGTCGGTCTGGTGAACATCGCCGCTTCGATCTATCAGGCAAAGGTCTGCGCCAACGGTATCGCCGCTATCGGCAACGGTCACGACGTGATGGGTAAGACGCTGATCCTCGCGGCTTTCCCCGAGCTGTACGCCATCCTGACGGTGGCCGCCACCTACCTGATCGCAACGCTCGACGGCGTGAATCTCTTCTGACGGGGCGGAACGCCCGTCACCGGAAAGGGAGACCCTGCGGGGCCTCCCTTTTTCGTTGCCGTCCTGCGGTCGGGGCGCTCTCCGAATACGAAGGAACGGTTGTCGTGGGACACCACGACAACCGTTCCTTCGGGGGATATGGGTATTACGGCCGAACCGGCGCTCGTTCCGTGACTACCGTCCTTTGCGGCGCGACGAGGTGCGCACCTTCGGGCCTTTGCCGCGGGGCTCTTCCGTACGGCGCGCCGCGGCCCCGGGCAGCAGCAATTCGAAGTCTAACTGGCGTTTCTGCAGGTCGGCGCGCTTCACGCGGATGCGTACCGGGCTGCCCAGCGTCATGCGGATGCCCGTCGAGCGGCCGATGATTTCGTAAAGCTGCTCGTCGAAGGTGAAGAAGTCGCCCTCGATGTCGCGCAGGAACGACATGCCCTCGATGTGGGTTTCGTCCAGCTCGACGTAGACGCCCCATTCGGTAAGCCCCGAGATGTGTCCCTCGAACTCCTCGCCGATGTGCTCTTTCATAAATTCGACCATCTTGTATTTGATCGACGCGCGTTCCGCCTCGGCGGCCACGACCTCGCGGTCCGAAGCGCGTGCGCAGAGGTCTTCCAGTTCCGTTTTGTCGGCCGGCTTGCCGCCCGCGAGGTAACGCGCCAGCAGGCGGTGGACCATCATGTCGGGGTAGCGGCGGATCGGCGACGTGAAGTGCGTGTAGTAGGGGAACGCCAGACCGTAGTGTCCGATGTTGTCGGTCGTGTAATAGGCTTTGGCCATCGAGCGCACGGCCATCGTCGCCACGGCGTTTTCCTCCGTGGTTCCCTTTATCTGTTTGAAGAGCTTGTTCAGTTCCTTGGCCACGGCGCGGCCCTTCGTAGCCTTGAAGATGTGCCCGAAGCGGAGGATGAACTGCCGGAAGCGGTCGAGTTTCTCCTCGCTCGGGGTGTCGTGCACGCGGTAGACCATCGTGCGCTCCGCCGAGCGGCCGCTCTCGGTCCTGCGTTTGCCGCAGAACTCCGCCACGCGGCGGTTGGCCAGCAGCATGAACTCCTCGATCATCTGGTTCGACTCCTTCTGCTCCTTGAAGTAAACGCCTAACGGTTTGCCGTTCTCGTCGAGGCGGAATTTCACCTCTTCGCGGTCGAACGAGATCGCGCCGTTCCTGAAGCGCTCCTTGCGCAGCGCCTGCGCCAGCCGGTTGAGCGTCAGCACCTCCTCGGCGTAGTCGCCGCGTCCCGTTTCGATGATCTCCTGCGCCTCGGCGTAGGTGAAACGGCGGTCGGAGTGGATCACCGTGCGTCCGAACCACTCTTCGAGGATGTCGAGGTTTTCGTTGAGCGTGAACACCGCCGAGAAGCAGAGGCTCGTCTCGTGGGGGCGCAGCGAACACAGCTCGTTCGAAAGCCGTTCAGGAAGCATCGGCACGGTGCGGTCCACCAGATAGACCGACGTGCCGCGCTCCACGGCCTCGTCGTCGATCACCGAGTGGGGCCGCACGTAATGGGTCACGTCGGCGATGTGCACGCCCACTTCCCAGACGCCGTCCTTTATTTTGCGCACCGACAGCGCGTCGTCGAAGTCCTTGGCGTCCGCAGGGTCGACCGTGAAGGTCGTGACACCCCGGAAGTCGCGCCGCTGGGCGATCTCTTTGGCCGTGACGCGGGCGTCGATGGCCTGGGCGGCCTCCTCGATTTCGGGTTCGAAGCGGTAGGGAAGCTCGTATTCCGCCAGGATCGAGTGCATCTCCGTGTCGTTGTTGCCCGCCATGCCCAGCCGCTCGACCAGTTCGCCCACGGGGCTTTTGCTGCCCGGGAGCCAGTCGGCGATGCGCACCACGACCTTCTCGCCGTCGCGCACGTCGGGATAGGTGCGCTTCGAGAGATAAATGTCCATCGGCATGCGGCGCGAGTCGGCCCGTACGAAAATCTGGTGTGCCCCGACTTCGGCCACGCCCACGTAGGGCTTGCGGTTGCGTTCGATGATCCGCGTGATCTCGCCCTCCAGCTGTCCGTTGCGGCCGCGGTGCATCACCACGACCTCGACGCGGTCGCCGTTCAGGGCGTTCGCGGCATTGCGCTGGTTGACGAAGATGTCGCTCTCCTGCCCTTCGACCTTCACATAGACCGAACCCGAGGGGGCCATGTCGGCCACGCCCTCGTAGTGGGGCAGGTGGGTCTGCATCAGACGGTATTTTTCGCGTGCGCACTCCTCGACGACTCCCTCTTCGAAGAGGCGTCCGAGGATTTCTAACGTTTCGCGGCGGCCCTCTTTCGTGGCGCCTCCGGAAGCCGAAGCCAGGTGCTTCAGCGAGAACTTATTGTTGGGGAATTCCCGGAACATGCTCAATATGATCGAGGTGCGGTCCGTCTTCCGTGCTCCGTTTTCGGAGCGTTGTTTCTGTTTTTTCATCATTTCTTAAAAATTTGCAGGGCTTCGGTCCTCCGTCGGATTTCCGTTGTGCCCGTTTTGCCGCTGTCGCGGCCGGCCTGTGTGCGTTTTGCGGAACCGGGCGTTATTTTTCCAGGAGTTGCAGGGCCAGTTTCCGCATGTAGGCGATGCCCACGCCGATAGCCGCTTCGTCGGGGAAGAATGTCGCCGTGTGCGGGCGTCCGGCCGCGGCGCCCACGCCCAGCCGGTAGAACAGCGACGGGTATTGCTTGCAGTAGAACCCGAAATCCTCGGCCGTGGTGCGCAGGGGCAGCATCTCGACCTTCAGCTTCTCGGCTTTGGCCAGGGCCGTGGCCTGCTTCACGAGGATCTCGTCGTTGACGACGCACGGATAGCCGCGGCCGATCGTCACTTCGGTCTTCACGCCGTGCCGGGCGTCGATGTCCGCGGCGATGATCTCGATGCGGCGGTGGATGATGCCGCGCTCGCGTTCGTCGAACGTGCGCAGCGTTCCCTCCATGTAGATCTCGTCGGGCACGATGTTCGTCGCGCCCCCGGCCTCCACGCGGCCGATCGAGAGCACGCACTCCTCATCGTTGAGCGCGATGAGGCGCGTCAGCAGTTCGGCGCCGGCCGCCACGGGGTCCTTGAGCTGCTTGCGCATGGCGCCGTGCCCGCCCGTGCCGCGGACGCGGAAGCGCAGTTCGTCGCTTGCCGCCATGTACTTTCCGGCCCGGAATCCGAGGGTCCCGACCTCCAGCTGCGGTTCGACGTGTTCGCCGACGACGGCCCGCACGTCGTAGCCCTCGAACGGCTTTTCGGCCAGCACCAGCGAGGCTCCGCCCGGGTTGCACTCCTCGCCCGGCTGGAACAGCCCGAAGAGCGTGCCCCGGAAATCGGGCGCCTCGGCGAAGGTTTTCAGCACGCCGAACAGCACCGCGGCGTGCATGTCGTGGCCGCAGGCGTGCATCACGCCCTCGTTCTGCGATCTCCACTCGCAGTCGTTCCGCTCCGTGACGGGCAGGGCGTCGATGTCGGCGCGCAGCACCGCGGCGCGCCGGTCGCCTTCGGGGGTCTTGCGGCCCTTGATGCGGGCCACGACGCCCGTCGATGCGATCCGGCGGTGTTCGATGCCCAGTTCGTCGAGCTGCTGTTCGATGAACGCCGCCGTGTCGTGTTCCTTGAACGACAGTTCGGGGTGCGCATGCAGGCGGCGGCGGAATTCGACAGGTTCCATTGATTCTCTGTTTTATCGGTTTGGGTCAGAAAACCGCCTTGACGATTTTCTGTATGTTCGTCGTGCGGCTCATCGTGTAGTAGTGCAGCACGGGCACGCCTGCGGCCATCAGTTCGCGGCTTTGGGCGATGGCCCACTCGGTTCCCACTTCGCGCACGCCGTCGGGATGCGCCTTGACTTCGCGCACGAGTTCCTCGGGCAGCTTCACGCCGAACGTTTCGGGCAGTATTTCCAGGTGGCGCAGCGTCGAGAGGGGCTTGATGCCGGGGATGATCGGCACGGTGATCCCCGCTTCGCGGCAGCGGCGCACGAAGTCGAAGTATTTGGCATTGTCGAAGAACATCTGCGTGATGACATATTCCGCCCCGGCGTCGACCTTGTCGCGCAGGCGGGCGATGTCCGAGGTGATGTCGCGCGCCTCGGCGTGCACCTCGGGATAGCCCGCCACGCCGATCGAGAATTTCGAGTGGTGGCACTCCTCGACCTCGCCGTCGATGAATTTTCCGCGGTTCATGTCGGCGATCTGCCGCACGAGGTCCACGGCGTGGGCGTGGCCCTGCGGATGGGGCATGAAACGCTTTTCGTTCTGCGACTTGTCTCCGCGCAGCGCCAGCACGTTGTGCAGGCCCAGGAAGTCCATGTCGATCAGCGTGTCCTCGATGTCGTATTTCGACAGTCCGCCGCAGATCAGGTGCGGGACCACCTCCACGCCGTAGCGGTTCTGGATGGCCGCCGAGATGCCCACCGTCCCGGGGCGGCGGCGCACGACGTGCCATTCGACGCTGCCGTCCTCGCGCTCGGTCTCCTTGATTCCCTCGCGGTGGAAGGTGATGTTGACGTAAGCCGGGTCGAGGGCCATCAGCGGCTCCACGGCGGCGAATATCTTCTGCATGCCGTCGCCCTTGAGCGGCGGGAGCAGTTCGAACGCGAAGCGGGTGCGCCCGGAGGCGATCGCTTCGTTGATGATCTCTACGACGTTCATACGTTGTTCGGTATAATCTTTTTTACGGTTTCGGCCTCCATTCCGCGGCGGCGTGCGTAGTCGAGCAGCTGTTCGGCGCCGATGGTCCCGACCGAAAAGTAGTCGGCGTCGGAGAACATCAGTCCGCACAGCGCCTCCCCGGGGTCGATCATCCAGTTTTCGGTCAGCTGCATTCCGGTCGTCACCTCGACCGCGAGCAGGTCGAAGACCTCGCGTTTGAGCGAATGGTCGGGCGAGGCCGGGTAGCCGAAGGCCATGCGGCGGCCGCGGTACTGGCCGCGGACTGCCTGCTCGGGGGTGGGCGGCGTGCCCGTTTCGTAGCCCCACATCTCGCGCCGCATGAAGGCGTGCACGGCCTCGGCGAAGGCTTCCGTGAGGCGGTCGGCCAGCAGTTTGGCCATGATGGCCGAATAGTCGTCGCCCCCGGCGCGGAACTTTTCCGCCAGCTCCTTCAGCCCGATGCCGGCCGTCAGGGCGAAACAGCCGATCCAGTCGCCGTCCGGTGCGATGAAGTCCGCCAGCGACAGGTTCTCCTCGCCGCGCGTCTGGTTGCGCAGCATCGGGAGGCGTTTTTCGCGCCCTTTCGCGTCCGTCACCAGAATGTCGTCGCCCTCGGAGCGTGCCGGGAAGATGCCCGCTACCCCTTGCAGCGTCAGCAGCCGCTCGTCGCGGATGCGGGCCAGCAGGGCCTGGGCGTCGGCGAAGACCTTGCGCGCCTCGGCGCCCTTTTCGGGATGGTCGAGAATCTCGGGGTAACGCCCCTTGAGTCCCCACGCCGCGAAGAAGAAACTCCAGTCGATGTACGGTTCGGCGTCGGCCACGTCGAAGTCGGGGAAGACCATGCGCCCCGTGTGGAGCGGCACGACGGGTTCGTGCTGCGCCGCGCCGCGCCGCGCCGCGCGCGCTTCGGCGATCGGAATGAGGTCGCGCTCCCGCAGCCGGCGGGCGTACTCCTCGCGCAGGACCTGCTGGTCGACTTTCACCTTGTCGGCGTAAAGGTCGCCGTCGGGGCCGAGCAGCTGCGCCAGTATCTGGCTGTTGCGGCTGGCGTTCGCGGAGTGGACCGCCACGCCCGAATAAACCGGGGCGATCTTCACCGCCGTGTGGAGGTCCGAGGTCGTCGCGCCGCCGATGATGACCGGAATGCGCAGCCCTCGCCGTTCCAGCTCCTCGCAGACGCGGGCCATTTCGTCGAGCGACGGGGTGATCAGCCCGCTCAGGCAGATGCACTGCGCGCCCCACGCCACCGCCTCCTCGACGATGCGTTCCGGCTCGACCATCACGCCCAGGTCCCGGATTTCGTAACCGTTGCAGGCCATCACGACCGCCACGATGTTCTTGCCGATGTCGTGCACGTCGCCTTTCACGGTGGCGATCAGCACTTTCCCCGAATTATGCGCATTCGCGGCCGACCCCTGTTCGATATAGGGCGTCAGCGCCGCCACCGCGCGTTTCATCACGCGGGCGGTCTTCACCACTTGCGGCAGGAACATCTTGCCCTCGCCGAACAGCGTGCCGACCTGCTCCATGGCAGGCATCAGCAGCGTGTCGATCACGGCCATCGGGCTTCCCAGCGCCTCGTAACCCTCCAGCGCATCCTGCTCCACGTAGTCAGCCACGCCCTTGAGCATCGCATGGGCGATACGCTCTCCGAGCGTCCCCGCACGCCATGCGTCGGGGGCCTGCGGCTGCGCCTGGGCCGTCTGCTGCACCCCGTGGGCATACTCCGCGAGCCGCTCCGCGGCGTCGGCCCGGCGGCAGAGGATCACGTCCTCGACGCGGCAGAGCAGTTCGGGTTCGATCTGGCTGTACACTTTGAGCATCTGCGGGTTGACGATCCCCATGTCCATTCCGGCCCGGATGGCGTGGTAGAGGAACGCCGAGTGCATCGCCTCGCGCACCGTGTTGTTGCCGCGGAAGGCGAACGAAAGGTTCGACACGCCGCCCGAGACCTTCGCATGGGGAAGGTGCTCCTTGATCCAGCGCGTCGCGTCGATGAACGCCTTGGCGTAGCCGTCGTGCTCCGCAATGCCCGTTGCGACGGCCAGCACGTTGGGGTCGAAAATGATGTCTTCGGGTGGAAATCCGTTGTCCGTCAATAGCTTGTAGGCTCTCTCCGCAACCTCTGCTTTACGTTCGAAGGTGTCGGCCTGGCCCCGCTCGTCGAAGAGCATCACTACGGCCGAAGCGCCGAAGCGGTGGATCTCCGCGGCCCGGCGCAGGAATTCCGCTTCGCCCTCCTTGAGCGAGATGGAGTTGACCACCGACTTACCCTGCGTCACTTCAAGTCCCGCTTGAAGTACCTCCCATTTCGACGAGTCGATCATCACCGGCACGCGGGCGATCTCCGGCTCCGAGGCCATCAGGTTGAGGAACGTGCGCATCGCCGCCGGACCGTCGATCAGCCCGTCGTCCATGCAGACGTCGACGATCTGCGCCCCGGCGTCGACCTGTGCGCGGGCCACCGAGAGCGCCTCTTCGTAGTTGGCTTCGCGGATCAGCCTTGCGAAACGGGCCGATCCGGCGACGTTCGTGCGTTCGCCGACGTTGATGAAGTTGGCTTCGGGGACGATTCGCAGCGGCTCCAGACCGCTCAAGGTCGTGATATGCTTCGGCGCGGGAACGGGCCGCGGGGCGTAGTCTCCGGATATTTTCGACAATTCGAATATGTGGGCGGGCGTCGTGCCGCAGCAGCCGCCCACGATGTTCACCAGTCCGCGACGCATATACTCGCCGACATCCCCGGCGAACATTTCGGGCGTCTCGTCGTAACCGCCCATCACGTTGGGAAGCCCTGCGTTCGGGTGCGCCGAGATGCGCGTTCCGGCCACTGCCGCCAGCCGTTCGAGGTAGGGCAGCAGCTGCTTGGCCCCGTAGGCGCAATTCAGCCCGACCGACAGCAGGTTCGCATGCGACACCGAGACGGCGAAGGCCTCGACGGTCTGCCCCGAGAGGGTGCGGCCGCTGGCGTCGGCGAGCGTTCCGGAGACCATTACGGGGATCGCGCGGCCCAGCCGCTCGCAGAGCGTGTCGATGGCCCAGAGGGCCGCCTTGGCGTTGAGCGTGTCGAAAACGGTCTCCACCAGCAGGATGTCCGCCCCGCCGTCCACCAGTCCCCGCACCTGATCCGTATATGCTTCGACCAGTTGTGCGAAGGTCACCTCGCGGGCCGCGGGATTCTGTACGTCGGCCGACATCGAGGCCGTGCGGTTCGTGGGACCCACCGATCCCGCCACGAAACGCGGCTTCTGCGGGTTGCGGGCCGTGAACTCGTCGGCCGCGCTGCGTGCGATTCCGGCTGCGACCTTCGAAATCTCGTAAGCGCACTCTTCGAGCCGGTAGTCGGCCAGCGACACGGCGTTGGCGTTGAACGAGTCGGTTTCGATGATGTCGGCTCCCGCCCGCAGGTATTTTTCGTGAATCTCGCGCACCACGTCCGGGCGGGTCAGCGCGAGCAGGTCGTTGCAGCCCTTGAGCTGCACCGGCCAGCCGGCGAACCGCCGGCCGCGGTAGTCCTCCTCTTGCAGTCCGTAGCCCTGCACCATCGTGCCGAAGCCTCCGTCGAGCAGCAGGATGCGGCGCTCCAGTTGGTCGTATAGCGTTGTCGTCATTTATTTTTCGGTAATTTCTATTTCGTAGAGTTTCGGCCAGTTTTTGCCCGTCACGAAGATGCGGTCCCCCTCGGCGTCATAGGCGATGCCGTTCAGCACGTCGGTCGTCGCGGTTATTTCCGTTTCGGGCAGCAGCCCCGCGAGGTCGACGACGCCCTCGACGACGCCCGTCGCGGGGTCGATGACGACGATCTGGTCGGTGGTGTAGACGTTGGCCCATATTTTGCCGCCGATCCACTCCAGTTCGTTGAGGTATTCGACCGGCGCGCCCTTGTAGGTCACCGTCACGCGCTTTTCGCGGCGGAACGTCGCGGGATCGACCGTGTGGATCGTGGCCGTGCCGTCCGACATGTAGAGCTTCTCGCCGTCGGTCGTGAGGCCCCAGCCTTCGCCCGGATAGCGGAAGTCGCGGATCTTTTGCAGTTTCCCGTTCTCCAGCGAATATACGTGCGCGGTGTTGGACTGCCAGGTCAGCTGGTAGAGCTTCCCGCCGAGCAGGGTGATTCCTTCGCCGAACTCCGAACGGGGCAGGCGCACCATGACCTCGGTTTTCCCCGTCGCGAGGTCGGTCTTCCGAACGACCGATTCGCCGTGCTGGCCCGTACCTTCCCACATCGTCCCGTCGACGTATTGCAGCCCTTGGGTGTAGGCGTCGGTCGAGTGGGGGTAGGTCGCCGCGATGCGGTAGGTGTACGTTTTCGGCTCGGCCTGCACGGCCGCCGCGGCCTGCGCCTTTGCGCCGGGGCGTTTGGCGCGCGCCGCCGGACCGCCGCATGCGCCCAGCAGCAGGATGGAAAACAGGAATATCGGGGTCGTTTTCATTGTTTCGGAACAAAATAGCTCACAAAGATACGAAAAAGTCGGATGGGATCAAAACGGAATTGCGTGCGGTTCGGTAAAACCTTTCGGCTGGCAAAAGGGGCGTTGCGACTCCAAAGGCTGCGGAAAAGCCGGATGGGATCAAAACGGAATTGCGCACGGCTCGGTAGAACCTTCCCCGGCAAGCGGGGGCGTTGCGGCCCCAAAGGTACGAAAAACAAACCGTATATCATAATTTGACCGTATTATTACGGGTAATGTCTTGCCGGAAATGGAATAATTTCGTATCTTTGCCTCCCGATTCTGAACGGAAATACGAAGAATAACAAATATAATTCATTCATTATGAACATTGTAAGAGAACAACGCGGCGAGAATAACTCGCTGATCCGCGTGACTGTCGGCGAGGCGGATTACGGGCAGGAGGTCGAAAAGTCCCTGCGCGAGTACAAGCGCAAGGCCAACATCCCCGGATTCCGTCCGGGCATGGTCCCCATGGGCATCGTCAAGAAGATGTACGGCAAGGGCGTCCTGGCCGAGCAGTCCTACCGTCAGGCTTCGAACGCCGTTTTCGAATATCTCCAGAAGGAGGGCATCGACTATCTGGGCGACGTGATTCCCGCGGAGGAGCAGGGCGACTTCGATTTCGACAACGCCACCGAGTTCGAATTCGTGTTCGAGATCGGCGAGGCTCCCGAGATCAAGCTGGAGCTTTCCGACAAGGATAAGCTGACCTACAACAAGATCAAGGTCGACAAGAAGATGCACGACGACTACCGTTCGAACTACCTGCGCCGCTTCGGCCGCCTGGTGGACGCCGAGAAGGTGACTTCGGACGAGGCGCTGTCGGTGACGCTTGACAACGGCGAGATGAACGTTGCGGACGCTTACGTGGGTCTGATCTCGATGGATGAGGCCGATCGCAAGCCTTTCATCGGCAAGAAGGTCGGCGACAAGATGAAGGTGAATATCAACGAACTCTATAAAAATCCCGCCCAGCGCGCCGCCTGCCTGCAGGTCAAGGAGAACGAACTGGAGGGCGTCAACCCCGAATTCGAACTGGAGATCACCAAAATCCGCAAGTTCGCCGAGCCGGAGCTGAACGAGGAGTTCTTCAAGATGGCTTTCCCGCAGGGCGGCGTCACGGACGAAGCCGGGCTGGACAAGTTCATCGACGCGCAGATCGAGGCCGAGCTGCGCCGAGAGAGCGACTACCTCTTCACGTTGCAGGTGCGCGACTATCTCGTGAAGAAGGCCGACCTGAAGATGCCCGCGGCGTTCCTCAAGCGCTGGCTCTACACGATCAACGAGGGCAAGTTCTCGATGGAGGACATCGAGAAGGATTTCGACCAGTTCCTGAAGATGTTCACTTGGAACTACCTCCAGAAGCACTTCATCAAGACCGACGGCATCTCCGTTTCGAAGGAGGAGGCGCTCTCCGAAGCCAAGGCGCTGGCCGCCTCGCAGTTCGCACAGTACGGCATGCCCTCGGCGCCGGACGACATGCTGGAGGGTTACGCCGAGAAGATTCTCGCCGACAAGGATCAGGGCCAGAAGATTTACGAGAAGCTCTATGAGGTGAAGGTCGTCGAGGATGTCAAATCGAAGGTCAAGGTAACTGAAAAAGCCGTATCTGCGGACGATTTCGCTAAATTGGCGAAGGAACTTTAAGTTTCGCGGAATTTTATCTATCTTTGGACTTTGCAGGCGTGATGTTTGCAAAGTCCTTTGTGCTTTAAGAACGCGCTTTTAGGGGCGGCTGTGGGTTTTCACGCTTCCCATCCGGTTCTGCGCTCCCGTCCGCCCGCCTGGGAGGCGGCTTTCGGGAGCGACGGGGGCCGGATCGCTTGCGGCGGTTTTCGCGCCCGCTTTAAGAAGCGGGTTTCGGGGGCGATGGGGAATCCGGAATGCTTCCGGCGGCTTGTGCGCTCCTGACCGGCAGAAGGCAGAATATGAAGAGTAAATAAATACGACTATGTCAGAATTTGAAAAATACGCACGGAACCACTGCGGGATCAGTTCGCTGAAACTGCACGATTTCCAGTCGGTAAGCGCGGCCTACGTGTCGCCTACGATCATCGAGGAGCGTCAGCTGAACATCGCCACGATGGACGTTTTCTCGCGCCTGATGATGGACCGCATCATCTTCCTCGGCGCGCCGATCTACGACGACGCGGCCAATATCATCCAGGCCCAGCTGCTGTTCCTCGAATCGGTCGATCCCGAGAAGGACATTCAGATCTACATCAACTCGCCCGGCGGGTCGGTTTCGGCCGGACTGGGCATTTACGACACCATGCAGCTGGTGAACTCCGACGTGGCGACCATCTGCACGGGGCTTGCCGCCTCGATGGGCGCCGTGCTGCTCACGGCGGGCGCCAAGGGCAAGCGTTCGGCGCTCCCGCATTCGCGGGTGATGATCCACCAGCCGCTGGGCGGCGCGCAGGGTCAGGCCTCGGACATCGAGATCACGGCGCGCGAGATTCTGAAAACCAAGCGCGAGCTGTACGAAATCCTCTCGGTCCACTCGGGCGTCCCGGTCAAGAAGATCGAGAAGGACGCCGACCGCGACTACTGGCTGTCGGCCCGCGAGGCGAAGGATTACGGACTGATCGACGAGGTGCTTTCCAAACGAGACAAGTAAACCGCATGGCACAGAATAAGAACAACAACAAGAACGGCGGCGACTGCTGCTCGTTCTGCGGCGCCAAGCGCACGGACGTGGAGATCATGTTCCAGGGTTCGGACGGCGCGAATATCTGTAACAAATGTATCGAGAACGGCTATAAGATCATCGTCGACAACGACATCGCCTCCGAACGGGGACGGCGTCCGGCGGCGGCTCCGCTCAAGATGGAGGAACTGCTCAAGCCGGCGCAGATCAAGGAGTTCCTCGACCAGTATGTCATCGGGCAGGATGCCGCCAAGCGGTATATGTCCGTGGCGGTCTACAACCACTACAAGCGGCTGCTGTACGCCCCGAAGGAGGACGAGGTCGAGATCGACAAGTCGAACATCGTGCTGGTCGGTCCGACGGGCACGGGCAAGACGCTGATGGCCCGCACGATCGCCAAGCTGCTGAAAGTGCCGTTCACGATCGTCGACGCGACCGTTCTGACCGAGGCGGGATATGTGGGCGAGGATGTCGAGAGCATTCTCTCGCGGCTGTTGCAGGTCGCCGACTACAACGTCGAGCAGGCCGAGCGCGGCATCGTCTTCATCGACGAGATCGACAAGATCGCGCGCAAGGGCGACAACCCCTCCATCACGCGCGACGTTTCGGGCGAGGGCGTGCAGCAGGCCCTGCTGAAAATCCTCGAAGGAACGGTGGTCAACGTGCCTCCCCAGGGTGGCCGCAAGCACCCCGAGCAGAAATTCATCCAGGTCGACACGCGCAACATCCTCTTCATCTGCGGCGGTGCGTTCGACGGCATCGAGAAGAAGATCGCCCAGCGGCTGAACACCCGCGCGATGGGTTACGGGCGGCTGAACGCAGATCCCATCGACCGCTCGAACCTGATGCAGTACGTCACGCCGCAGGACCTCAAGTCGTTCGGACTGATTCCCGAACTGGTGGGACGTCTCCCGGTGCTGACCTACATGCAGCCGCTGGAGCGCGCGGCCCTGCGTTCGATCCTCACCGAGCCGAAGAACGCCATCGTCAAGCAGTACAAGCGTCTGTTCGAACTCGACGGCGTGAAACTCGCCTTCGACGACGACGCGCTGGACTACATCGTCGACAAGGCCGTCGAGTTCAAGCTCGGCGCGCGCGGCCTGCGCTCGATCTGCGAGGCGATTATGATGGACACGATGTTCGACATCCCCTCGACCGATGCCCGAAAGTTCACCGTCACTTTGCCTTATGCAAAGAAAAAGATAGAAAAGGCAAATATTTTGGAACTTAAACAAGTCGGCTAATTTCTTTTTGGCTATCTTTGTCGGAAATAAACAGCTAAAACGCATAAAATACTAACTCCATGTCTACAACGAATTCAAAACTTACGCGCGTTGCCGATAATATCCGCATCCTTTCGGCCGCGATGGTCGAGAAGGCCAAGTCGGGGCATCCCGGCGGCGCTATGGGCGGCGCGGATTTCATCACGGTGCTCTTCACCGAGTTCCTGCGTTACGACCCCGATAATATGGCGTATCCCTACCGCGACCGTTTCTTCCTCGATCCGGGCCACATGTCGCCGATGCTCTATGCGACGCTCTCGCTGGCCGGGCACTATTCGACCGAAGATCTGCAATCGCTGCGCCAGTGGGGCAGCGTGACGCCGGGGCACCCGGAGGTGGACGTGATGCGCGGCGTGGAGAATACGTCGGGACCGTTGGGACAGGGCCACGCCATGGCGCTGGGAGCCGCCATTGCGGAACGCTTCATGGCCGCCCGTTTCGGCGAGTGGATGGCGCACAAGACCTATGCCTATATTTCGGACGGCGCCGTCGAGGAGGAGATTTCGCAGGGCGTGGGCCGCATCGCCGGCCATCTGGGCCTGTCGAACTTCGTGATGTACTACGATTCGAACAACATTCAGCTCTCGACGAAGGTCGACGAGGTGATGACCGAGAACGTGGCCATGAAGTACGAGGCGTGGGGCTGGAACGTGTTGTCGATCGACGGGCATAACATCAATGAGATCCGCGAGGCGCTGGTCGCCGCCGAGAGCGAGACCGAGCGTCCGACGCTCATCATCGGCCATACCGTCATGGGCAAGGGCGCCAAAGGCCCCGCCGGAGAGAGTTTCGAAAACAAAGTCTCGACCCACGGCCAGCCGCTGACGGCCGCCGGGGCCGATTTCGCCGCTACGGTGAAGAACCTGGGCGGCGATGCGGAGAATCCGTTCGCCGTCTTCGCGGAGAGCCGCGAGGTCTTCGCCGAACGTCGCGAGGCGTTGAAGGAGTGGGCCGCGAAGCAGGCCGCCGTCGAGAAGTCGTGGCGCGCGGAGCATAAGGAGCTGGCGCGCAAACTCGACGATTTCCTTTCGGGCAAACTTCCCGAAATCGACTACAAGTCCATCGAGATGAAGGCCGACGTGGCTACGCGCGCCGCATCGGCGACGGTGCTGGGCGTCTTCGCCGAGAAGATCGACAACATGATCGTGGCTTCGGCCGACCTGTCGAATTCGGACAAGACCGACGGTTACCTGAAGAAGACCAAGGCGTTCACGAAGGGCGATTTCAGTGGGAAATTCTTCCAGGCGGGCGTCTCGGAGCTGACGATGGCCTGCGTTGCGAACGGCATGGCGCTGCACGGCGGCGTGATCCCCGTCTGCGGCACGTTCTTCGTCTTCTCCGATTATATGAAGCCCGCCGTGCGCCTCTCGGCGCTGATGCGCCTGCATGTGGTCTACGTCTGGACGCACGACTCGTTCCGCGTGGGCGAGGACGGCCCGACGCACCAGCCCGTGGAGCACGAGGCGCAGATCCGCCTGATGGAGCACCTGCGCAACCACCACGACGAGCGTTCGATGCTCGTGCTGCGTCCGGCCGACGGCGATGAGACCGTCATGGCGTGGAAACTGGCCGTCGAGGAGCACCGCCCTGTGGCGCTCGTGCTGTCGCGCCAGAACATCAAGACCCTGCCGACGCTGGGCGCCATCCGCCGCGAGGAGGCTGCGCAGGTCGCCAAGGGCGGTTATGTGGTGATGGATGCCGCCAAACCCGCCGCGGTGCTGATCGCCACGGGTTCGGAGGTCGCAACGCTGGTCGAAGGCGCCGAACTGCTGGCCGCCGAGGGCATTCCGGTCCGTGTGGTGAACGTCCCGAGCGAGGGGCTGTTCCGCGACCAGCCCCGTTCGTACCAGGAGAGCGTGCTGCCTGCGGGCGTTGCGCGCTACGGCATGACTTCGGGTCTTCCGGTCAATCTCCGGGGACTGGTGGGCGAGAACGGCGTGATCCACGGTCTCGACCATTTCGGCTGGTCGGCTCCCTACAAGGTGCTCGACGAGAAGTTCGGCTACAACGGGGCAACCGTCGCCGCCGAAGTGAAAAAGATGCTCGGGAAATAGCGGAGACCGTCCGGGTTCGGCGGCAACGATTTTCGAGTTGCCGCCGAAGTGAAAAAGATGCTCGGAAAATAGCGGAGACCGTCCGGGTTCGGCGGCAACGATTTTCGAGTTGCCGCCGAAGTGAAGAAGATGCTCGGGAAATAGCGGAGACCGTCCGGGTTCGGCGGCAACGATTTTCGAGTCGCCGCCGAAGTGAAAAAGATGCTCGGGAAATAGCGGAGACCGTCCGGGTTCGGCGGCAACGATTTTCGGGTCGCCGCCGAAGTGACCTATATATAGAATGTGCAGGAGCCACCGCCCGACGCGGTGGCTTTTGTTTTGCAGATTCCGAAATTATGCCTATCTTTGCAGTCCCGTCTGTCAAGCGGGGAAATGTGGAAAGATTTGACTGATTGCAAACCACAATAAAAAATCGCTAAAACAGCACATTTTTTATTTTCAACAGCCAATTTTTCCCATTTTATACGTTTAACCATTAAAAATGTATGAAAATGGGCTTTTTATTTACATCGGAATCGGTGTCCGAAGGACATCCCGACAAGGTTTCGGATCAGATTTCCGATGCAATCCTCGACGAATTCCTGCGCCGCGACGCCAACTCGAAAGTCGCCTGCGAAACCCTTTGCACCACGGGACTCGTGGTCGTGGCGGGTGAAGTGCGCTCGGAGGCGTATGTCGATGTGCAGGGCGTGGCGCGCCGCGTGATCAACCGCATCGGCTACACCCGGAGCGACTATCAGTTCGACGGCAACTCGTGCGGCATTCTGTCGGCCATTCACGAACAGTCGTCGGACATCAACCAGGGCGTCGTCCGCGAAGCCGAGGAGGAGCAGGGCGCCGGCGACCAGGGCATCATGTTCGGCTACGCCTGCAACGAGACCCGCGAGATGATGCCCGCGACGCTGATCCTGTCGCACGTGATCCTCAAGGAGCTGGCCGTCATCCGCCGCGAAGGCGAGGTGATGACCTATCTGCGTCCCGACTCGAAGTCGCAGGTCACGATCGAGTACGACGAGACGACGAACAAGCCGCTGCGCGTGCATACGATCGTCGTCTCGACGCAGCACGACGAGTTCATCCTCCCGGGCGAGGGCCGCAGCGAGAAGGAGGCGGAAAAACAGATGCAGGACAAAATCCGCGAGGACGTGCGCACGATTCTCATTCCGCGGGTCAAGGCGCGTCTGGAGCGCGCCGGCGACCAGCTGGCCGCACTGATCGGCGACGACTACATCCTGCACGTGAACCCCACGGGCAAGTTCGTGATCGGAGGGCCTCACGGAGACACGGGACTTACGGGCCGCAAGATCATCGTCGACACCTACGGCGGCCGCGGCGCGCACGGCGGCGGCGCCTTTTCGGGCAAGGACTCGTCCAAAGTGGACCGTTCGGCGGCCTATGCCGCGCGCCACATCGCCAAGAACCTCGTGGCGGCGGGCGTCGCCGACCAGATTCTGGTCGAGTTGAGCTACGCCATCGGCATCGCGCAGCCGCTGTCGATCTACGTCGATACCTACAATTCACCCCGTCCCGCGGCGTTGGCCGGCATGACCGACGGCGAGATCGCCCGCCGCATCGGGAAGCTCTTCGACCTGCGTCCCGCGGCCATCGTGAAGCGTTTCGGCCTGAAAAACCCGATCTTCGAGGCGACGGCCTCCTACGGGCATTTCGGCAATCGTCCTTATACGAAGGTGGAGAAGGTCTGGGAGAACGGCGTCGAGACCGAGCGCGAAATCGAGTTCTTCGGCTGGGAGAAACTCGATGCCGTGGAGCAGATCAAGCGGGAGTTCGGCCTTTAGCGTCCGGATACGCTGAAAAATCGGGGCGTCCGTGCAGGATGTCCCGATTTTTGTGCGAAAAGGACATACTAACCGGACGTTATTGTGCGTTTGTCCTTCGAAATTGAAATTTAAACGTACAGCTTATGTAATGAAGTTGCCTCTGATTAATAGAACCAAAACATTTAATTCATTATGAAAAAGGCATTTTTGATTTTAGGACTCGTAGCCGTGTCGGCCGCAGCCGGCGGACTGACGGCTTGGACGGTTTCCGCGGACCGCGGAGGTTCCGTCGCATACATCGAGCGCGAGGTGGAACGTACGCCCGCGCTGGGAACCCAGTTTACGTCTTACCAGGCCGAGCAGTATCCCGACCTCACCTACGCCGCCGAGAATGCGGTGAAGGCCGTCGTGAACATCGAGGCCATCCAGCAGGTCGAGATGCCCCAGCGCCGGGGCTACGATCCGTTTCTGGAGTTCTTCGGAATCCCGCAGGATTACGGCCGCGGCGACGGAGGTCCGCAGTACCGCGAGCAGCGGGCCGGCGGTTCGGGCGTGATTATTTCGGAGGACGGCTATATCGTGACGAACAACCACGTCGTGGACGGGGCTTCGAAACTCAAGGTGAAGCTCAACGACGGGCGTTCGTTCGACGCCAAACTCATCGGCAAGGATTCGGCGACGGACCTCGCGCTGCTGAAGGTCGAGGCCAAGGGGCTGCCTACGCTGGCTTTCGGATCGTCCGATGCGCTGCGTCTGGGCGAATGGGTGCTGGCGATCGGTTCGCCGTTCGACTTGCAGTCGACCATCACGGCCGGCATCGTGAGCGCCAAGGCGCGGCAGCTGGGAGCCATTCCCAACGATTTCAGGATCGAGTCGTTCATCCAGACCGACGCGGCGGTGAACCCCGGCAACTCGGGCGGTGCGCTGGTCAACACCCACGGCGAGCTGGTGGGCATCAACACGCTGATCAAGTCGCAGACGGGAAGCTACGTGGGCTATTCGTTCGCCATTCCCGAGTCGATCGTCCGCAAGGTGGTGGTCGATCTGAAGGAGTTCGGCGTCGTGCAGCGCGCCCTGCTGGGCGTACAGTTCCGCGTCGTGGATCAGGATTTCCTCGATACGGAGGGCAAAGAGTTGGGCATCAATGATCTGGGCGGCGCCTACGTGGCCGCAGTTGTCGAGGGCGGAGCCGCTTCGGAGGCCGGAATCCGCAAGGGAGACGTGATTCTGGACATTGATGGCGTGAAAATTGTTGAGCCTTCGACGCTTCAGGAGCAGATCGCCAAACGCCGACCCAACGATACGGTTAAATTATCCGTAAAAAGAGACGGAAAGGTGAAACAATTTGACGTTACTTTGCGTAATAAAGCAGGTAAAACGGAATTGGTTACCAAGGAGGACGTCGATGTTGTCGATGCGCTCGGAGGTAAGTTCGCCGATGCGGGCGCCAAACTGTGCCGCGAACTTGACATCAAGGGCGGCGTGCAGGTGGTCGGCATCAAGGCCGACGGAATTCTGGCCCGCGCCCGTGTTAAACAGGGATTTGTGATCACTCACATCAACGACCGCCCGGTCTATTCGCTCGGCGACATGCAGCGGATGACGGAGAAGGTCCGTTCGATCGACGGCGTTTATCCCAACGGCCGTTCGGCAAGCTACACGCTGGTGGAGTAAATCGCAGCCCGGGCGGGTTTATGGATTGCAGTATTATTAGGATAGTTAGAAAAAAATATGCGTCAATTAAAGATTACAAAGTCCATCACCAACCGCGAAAGCGCCTCGCTGGACAAGTACTTGCAGGAAATCGGCAAGGAGGAGCTTATCACGGTCGAGGAGGAGGTGGAACTCGCCCAGCGAATTAAAAAAGGAGACCAGGAAGCGCTTGAGAAGCTCACCAAAGCCAACCTGCGTTTCGTGGTGTCCGTCGCCAAACAATACCAGAATCAGGGATTGAGCCTCCCGGACCTGATCAACGAGGGCAACCTCGGGCTGATCAAGGCCGCCGAGAAGTTCGACGAGACCCGCGGTTTCAAGTTCATCTCCTATGCCGTGTGGTGGATTCGTCAGTCGATTCTCCAGGCTTTGGCCGAGCAGTCGCGCATCGTGCGTCTGCCGCTCAACCAGGTGGGTTCGCTGAACAAGATCAACAAGGCGTTCGCACGCTTCGAGCAGGAGCACGAGCGCACGCCGTCGCCCGAAGAGCTGGCTACGGAACTGGAACTCCCGAAGGAGAAGGTCACCGACACGCTGCGTGTCGCCGGCCGCCACGTATCGGTCGACGCTCCGTTCGCCGACGGCGAGGACAACTCGCTGCTGGATGTGCTGGTGAATCCCGATTCGCCCAATGCCGACCGCGGGCTGATCAACGAGTCGCTGTCGACCGAGGTGGACCGTGCGTTGGAGACCCTCACGGAGCGTGAGCGCGACATCATCAAGTACTTTTTCGGCATCGGAACCTCGGAGATGACTCTCGAAGAGATCGGCGAGAAGTTCGACCTGACGCGCGAGCGCGTGCGTCAGATCAAAGAGAAGGCGATTCGCCGTCTCCGGCATTCGTCGCGGTCGAAACTCCTGAAATCCTATTTGGGATAAAGTTTATGGGATTAGAAAACCGGTCGTGTTGTATACACGACCGGTTTTTTGGTGTCTAATCTTCGTTGATCGGTTGTGGCTTGCCGTTGCGCAGGAAACTTTTCAGGTCGGGTAGTGTGACGTAGCCGTACGACGTTCCCGAAATGTAGAGCGTATCGCCGCAAATGCGTAGGGGCGTGGTCTCTGGATCGAATGGGCTCCAGAAACCGAGCGTTTGCGAACTTTTTCGTCCCCGACTGGCTTGGATGTAATTGTCGCCTTCGACCGAGAGAACGTGGATCGAAGTCTTTTCCAGTTGTGTAATGAGCGCTTTGCCCGATGCTTCGGCCCGTTTGTACTCCTTCAGGACTGCCGCGCTGTTGCCGGCGGTAAAGAGCAGGTAGGCGGCAAATGCCGTCGAGAGGATTTTATTGCTTGTTTTCATGACTTTTCCGTTTTAAATAGTTGTTGTGGAGAGTCTGCAGGTCGTTCATGTCAATGCCCAGTTCGTCCATGCGGGCGAACATGGTGTGCAGTTCGACCCGAATGAATTCGTGTCGCTGGGCTTCGAGTGTCCGAGCCTGCGAGCCTTCGGCGACGAAGAATCCCATGCCGCGGCGGATAAGGATCAGTCCGTCGCTTCCGAGTTTATCGTACGCCCGCATCACCGTGTTGGGGTTGACTTGTAGTGTCACGGCGAGTTCGCGTATCGAGGGGATGCGCTCCCGCTCGGGCCAACGGCCGGAGACGATGGCGCGGCAGGCGTGGTCGTAGATCTGGAGCCAGATCGGCTGGTTGTCGTTGAATTGCATGGCCGGATTATTTGAGAGTTTTTTCCCGGAGCTTGAAATATCCGGTCACCCAGCTTACGAGAGTCCAGTATCCGAAGATCATCGTGTAGGCGCCGTATTCCGGGAGTTGCTTCCGGAGCGGAAAAGAGAGCCTTGCGGTGTCGGAGTGTATGTTGACAGTGAATTCGGAAAAGGGAATGCGGACGAATAATCCGTCTGATGGCATCAGTACCCAGTAGTAGATGATGAAGAATAGGATGAAAGCTCCGGCGAGCAGCAGGAATATTTTCATCGGGTATTCCTTGCCCCAGCAACAGGCCAGCAGCAGCCCGGCCTGCACCGTGAAGATCGTCAGCCATGTAGGATAGATCATGATTCGGATGATGTTGCCGTCGGGGATGTCTGCCGCGGCTGTGACAGGCCACAAGACGAGGCTGAAAAGCAGGGTGGCGATAACCGTTGTGTTGAACCAGATGAAGAGGTATTTCTCCGCCGCCGTGACAGGCAGCGTGTAGGAGCGTACCATCGGCAGCCGCTTGTAGAGGTTACGGCAGCTCAAGCGGGTGACGTAATACATGAATCCCAACATCGTGAAGCAGGCGGTTACGCGGAATTCCCCCGGATCACTGCGCCATGATCCGTAAAACCACGCGAAGACAGAGAGCAGAATCAGAATTGCCAGCAGGCCGTAGCCGTAGTAGCGGGCATTTTCAACGTAATGTTTGCGTGCATATAATACAGTGCGCCGAAAAGAGATGGAGTTATTCATGATTGGTGGGATTTGTGTGAAGAATCGAGGGAATGGTCATGCGGTCGTGGGTGGTGGCTGCGAAGATCAGTTCGAGGTCCGGACGGCTTTCCCGGCCGGTCGTATTGAGGGCGATGCCCTCTTCGCCCGAGAACGAGGGGGTGCTGTAAATCGCTTTCGCGTCTGCGGGCAACGGCCCAAACGTGAGGCGGTGCGACAATTCTTCCGTGGTTGCGGCGAGCACAAGGCCCTGTTCGTCGAGGATGACGATTTTGTCGATCAGGTTCTCGACTTCGCGGACTTGATGGGTCGAGATCACGATGGTGCGTTTCTCGTCGGCGTAGGCCGCCAACAGGCTGCGTAGGATTGTTTTCGACGGGATGTCCAGACCGTTGGTCGGTTCGTCGAGTAGCAGGAACTGTGGATTGCAGGCGAGTGCGAAGGCGATGTAGCCTTTTTTGCGCTGGCCCATGGACATGTCGTGGGGATTTTGTGACGGATCGATTTCGAGTGCTTCGCAATGACTTTCGAACATTTCTGCTGAATAACCGGGGTAGAAGACACCTGTGTGTGAGGCAAAACGGCGGAGTGGAATATTCGGCAGGCTCAGTTCTTCCGGGATCAGCATCAGCCTGGACAGAAAATCCACGCTCCGCTGCCGCGGGGTGAATCCATCGACGGCAATGTGCCCTGTATCGGGTTCGAGCAGTCCGCAGATAAGTTGCAGCAGCGTGCTTTTGCCAGTGCCGTTGCGTCCCAGCAGGCCGTGGATGTGCCCTTCGCCGAACGTCAGCGAGAGATCTGCGAAAACCTTCCGGCGACGGTTGTAACCGAAAGAAACGTTTTGAAAAGCAATCATGGCTGTTATTGTTTTTGTGTATTAGTGTAGTAGTACACTACAAATATAGGGCGATAATTTTATATTCCAAATTTTTTCGGAATTTTAAAAAAAGGAAATGGCTACGCGTCTTAATGGATCGTGGCGTTTTTGTAACCGTGTGTTCGGTGGGTCTGGGGAGCAGGCTCCAACAGCATGACTGTGATCAGAAGTGCGAGTTGTCTAATTGGGTGATTCTGTTAAATGTTGTTACCACACGATCGGCTCCTTGCCCACGGAGCGGAGGTATTCGTTGGCGCGCGAGAAGTGGCGGCAGCCGAAGAATCCCCGGTAGACCGACAGCGGCGAAGGGTGCACGGCTTTGAGGATCAGGTTGCGCTGCGGGTCGGCGATGGCGCCTTTCTTCTGGGCGTAGCTGCCCCAGAGCATGTAGACGATGCCCTCTTTGCGCTGGGCGATGGCGCGCACCACGGCGTCGGTGAAGGTCTCCCAGCCGCGGCCGGCGTGCGATGCGGCTTCGTGGGCGCGGACCGTGAGCACGGCGTTCAAAAGCAGCACTCCCTGTTCGGCCCAGCGGTCGAGGTTGCCCGTAGACGGTATGGGCGTGCCGGTGTCGTCGGAGACCTCCTTGAAGATGTTTTGCAGCGAGGGCGGGAAGGGAACTCCGTCCGCGACCGAGAAACAAAGCCCGTTGGCCTGTCCGGGACCGTGATAGGGGTCCTGGCCGATGACGACCACTTTCAGGCGGTCGAACGGGCATTTGTCGAAGGCGCGGAAGATGTTGCTGCCGCGCGGGAAGATGCGCCGCGAGGCGTATTCCTGCCGTACGAACTCCGTGAGCTGCGCGAAATAGGGTTTTTCGAACTCCGGGGCGAGGAGTTCCTTCCAGTCGGGGGCTATCTTTACATCCATGTTACGAGCGGTTAAAGTCGTGTAAATGTAGTAAAAAGTTCCCGGAATGCCGTGTTTTTGCGGCGGATTTCGGCGGGCAGGGCAAAAAACGGGCGGCATCCGCTGAACTTGGGGTGGACGCCGCCCGTCGCTGATGGTAAGAAGGGGGCTATTTTGAGGTTGCGCCGTAGCCCACGACGAGGATTCCGTCGAGACTGCCTTGGGGTTTTTCAGGCCGTTCGGAGAGCTTGTCCCCGCTGCCTTGGAGGTAAAAATCGACGGGCAGCGTATATTTCACGCGCACCTTCTCTCCGCGCTGTTCGCCGGGCGTCCATGCTCCGGCGGGCGAGGAGGCGATCACGCGGCGGGCCTCGTCGGCAAGCAGTTTGTCGGGCGATTGCAATACCAGGATGTTGCTTACCGAACCGTCCTTTTCGACGATGAACGAGACGATGACACGTCCCTGGATATTGTTTTTCATCGCTTCGGCCGGGTATTGGATGTGCATCTGTATCCAGTTGCGGAAGTCTTTGATCTCGCCGCTCCGGAACGAAGGCATCTTCTCGGTGACCAGGAATGGTTCGTTACCGTCGGGAGCGCCCTGCACGGTTGCGCTTTCGGTCTGGGGCAGGCGGAAATCGACGGGCAGCGTATATTTCACGCGCACCTTCTCTCCGCGCTGTTCGCCGGGCGTCCATGCTTCGGCGGGCGAGGAGGCGATCACGCGGCGGGCCTCGTCGGCAAGCAGTTTGTCGGGCGATTGCAATACCAGGATGTTGCTTGCCGAACCGTCCTTTTCGATGGTGAACGTCACGACCACGCGACCCTGGATGTTCCGTTCCACGGCTTCGGCGGGGTATTGGAGGTGCTCCTGCACCCACGCGCGGAAGTCGTTGAGGTCGCCGCCGCGGAACGAAGGCATCTTTTCGACGATCAGAAACGGCATGTCTTCCGTGGACGCGGAGGCGATTTCGACCGATCCGGTTTTCTCGTTGAAAGCGGCTTCGTCGGTCGCCGGTTTGGCTGCGCCTTTGGTGGTGACCACGATCACGCCGTTTTTACCCCGCGAACCGTACACTGCGGTGGAGGACTGATTTTTGAGGACGCTGATCCGTTCGATCGTATTGGGGTCGATCTCGTCGATGCTCGTCCGCTCGACGCCGTCGACGATATAGAGCGGTTTGGCTTTCCGCTCCTTTTCGGCTTCTGCGGCGCTTTGGGGCGCGGGCGTTTTTTGGTCGCCGGGGGTTACGCTGACGGGGTCGAGTTTGTTGCTCTCGGTCTCCAAGGTGATTTCAAAACTCTCTGCGCCGGATTTGTCGGAGACGCGGACTTTCCGGGTCTGGCAGCCGACGTAGGAGATGACAAGTTCATTGCCGGGAGCCGCTGAAATCTGCGCCGTGCCCTCCTTGCCGGTCACGGTTCCGACGTTCGATCCGCTGATCAGTACGATTGCGCCCGGAAGCGGCTGGCCGTTCTGGAAGACGGTTACGGAGACTTTTTTCTTCGTTGCGTCCTGGGACGCCGTTTCGTCGGCCGGGGCCTTTTCGGTCTCTGCAATCCGGACCTCGGCGGCGCGCGTGGTCAGCGAGAAAGCGCACAGGAGTCCTATCACGGCGGGAAGCGTTCCCGCCAGCCGCAGCAGGGAGTGCCTGCCGGAAGTTTTCGTTGTCATCATTTTAAAGCGTTTTTTGGTTAAGGAATCCCGCAGCCCGTTGGCTATTTCCGGACTATAACCGAATAGCTGCCTGAATATGGTTTTCATGTAATGTTCGATGTCGTACCCTTCGGCCAGCACGTCGCTGTCGGCTTCGAACTCCTCGGCTTCGGTGAGCCGCCGTGCGGCGAGCCATACGAAGGGGTTCCACCACAGCACGGCCTTCATGCATTCCATCGCCACGCGCTCGGCGGAGTGGCGGTGGGCGACGTGGCTCGCCTCATGGGCTACGATGGCCTGCAACTCTCCGGCCGGGATCTGGTCCCAGAGGTAGATCGAGCGGAAGAACGAGAACGACGCGATCCGCTGCGGGGTGCGCACGAGCGTGAAACGCTCCGTGCGGGTGATCGCCGCACCGCGCCGCAGCCGGCGGATGCGCACGACCTGCCACAGCATGACGCCCGCGACCAGCCCGACCCCGATCAGGTATACCGCCAGGCATATCGCTTCGGGCGTGACGGCCGGAGCCGCCTCTTCAACCACCTCGGCGGTCCATTCGGCCGCGGGCAGTGTGACCGTCGGGGCGACCTCGATCACCTTGCCCGGCCAGACGGGGATGCGCAGCAGCGGAATGACCGCCGCCAGGAGGGTCGATGCGAGCAGGTAGGCCCTGCACCAGCCGAACCGCACGTGCCGTTCGAGCAGGATGGCGTAGGCCGCCAGCAGCACGCCGCTGCAAGCCAGCACTTCGAGGGCGTAGATGGCGAGGGTTTTCACGGCGGTTATTTTTTGGCGTTGCGCATGATTTCGAGAATTTCATCCATCTCCCGGGCGGAGATGTTTTCATGGCGCGAGAAGAACGACACCAGTTGGGCCAGCGAGCCGTCGAAATAGCTGGAAAGCATCGACGACATGACGCCGCGGGCATACTCCTCGCGGCCGATCAGCGGAAAATAGCGGTGGCTCTTGCCCTCGGCCGTATGGCTGACGAAGCCCTTGTTCTCCAGAATCTTGAGAAACGTGGCGACGGTGGTGTACTTGGGGTGGGGTTCGTCGGTCCGGGCGATGATGTCGTTGACCACCGCGTCGCCCAGACGCCAGAGAATCTGCATGATCTCCTCCTCGCCGCGAGTCAGTTCTGTAATCTTGGTATTCATAGGTCGTGTTGTTTCGGGTTTACGACACAATATTACTACTAAATTTTTAGTAAAACAAATTTTTGATCTAAAAATTTAGTAGATAAGCCCGAAATAATTGATACCTATGTTTATAAGAAAGGTGGAGAGGCCTGGTCGGAGTGGTCGGAGCTGGGAGCGAGGCTATCGTAGCTGCCGTTCGGCCTCGTTGTCTTTCTCCTCCTTGTCGTCCTCCTCCCAGTCGAACCACGGGAATTCGTGCCGGCCGCCCAGTGCGAAGCGCGTGTAGGTGATCGGAAGTCCCATTTCGAGAAAGCGGGTTTCATAAGCCGTCTTGACCGAAAGCACCTCGTCGGCGAACCCCGAACCGTAGATGTCGGGTTCGGAGACCTCGCAAGTCAGCCCGTAATGGCGGATGACCTCGCCCGTGTAGGCGTAGAGGTGCTTGGAGTCGGTCTTGAGGTTGATCCACCCGTCGGGCCGGAGCAGGCGGGCGTAACAGGCCAGGTAGAGCGGCGAGGTGAGGCGTTTCTTGGCCCGCCGGGTCTTGAGCTGCGGATCGGGGAAGGTGATCCAGATTTCGGACACTTCGTTTTCGGCGAACAGCGCGTCGATGAACTCGATGCGTGTGCGCAGGAAGCCTACGTTGTGCATCCTGCGGTCCGTGGCGGTCTTCGCGCCGCGCCACATGCGTGCGCCCTTGATGTCGATGCCGATGTAGTTGCGCTGCGGGTCGCGCTGAGCCAGCGCGACGGTGTATTCGCCCTTGCCGCAGCCCAGTTCCAGTACGATGGGATTGTCGTTGCGGAAGAAATCACGGTTCCAGTTCCCTTTCAGCGGGTGGTCGCGGTGGAACACCTCGTCGAATTCGGGTTGCACGAAACATTCGAAAGTCAGGTTCTCGCGGAACCTGCGGAGCTTGTCTTTGCCCATAGTGGTCTGTTGTTCCGCCGGACTGCGGGGCCGGCAGGACGGTAATGTGTTTTCGGTTATCTGCTTTGCTGCAGGTCGACGCCGACGGCTTCGACCCCGCGGACGGGGCGGACCGGCGTGACCGAGCAGCGGTAGTCGCCGTGCTGCGTGAGGCGGATTCGGCGGCGGTAGGGGATCGCTGCCTCGCACATCAGGGCCGCGGGACCTTTCGGGTGCGGGATGACGAGCAGGAACCACTCCCCGAAGCGGAGCGAATCGGGGGTTACGGTGGCGATGCGGACCGTCAGCGTGTCCTCCGCGAAGCGGTCGTTGCAGCGCAGGAAGATCACGGCGTCGCGCAGCGACACGGTGTCTGCGTTCGGCAGGCGGATTTCGGCCCGCGAGTCCCACCGGGCAGGGTTGACGTCGGTGACCGCCGACTGGTGGGGCGAGACGCAGCTTCCGGCCAGAAGCGCGGCCGCCACGGCCGCGATATGCCCTGCCGAGCGTTTCACCGCGCTATTGGTTTTGATGCGTTCCGCCGTTATTGCCGCCTTCGCTGCCGCCTCCGTTGCCGTTATTGCCGGCCGGGGCGTTTCCGCCGTTGTTTCCGTTTCCGCGGCGGCGGTTGCGGTTGTTGCGGCTGCGGTTTCCGCCCTCGCGGCCGCCTCCGTTGTTTTCACGGGGTTCGCGGCCGTTGTTCTCGCGGGGTTCGCGGCCGTTGTTTTCGCCTCGGTTATTGTCGCCGCGGCCGTTGCCGTTGTGCGGACGCTCGCCGTTGCCGCCGTTCTGACGCTCCCCTCCGTTGCCTCCGTTGCCTCCGTTGCGCGGACGGTCGTTGCGGCGCGGCTGCCTGTCGGGACGGCCGGGCTGTCCTTCACGCGGCTGGCGGGTCTCCCCGCCGGACTCCTGCGGCGTCTGTCCGTTCTGCCCTGCGGGGCGTCCCTGCTCGCCGCGGCCCTTGTTGTTGCGGCCGCCGCGCTTGCGGCGTTTGGCCTGGTCGAAGCGGGTGATGCTGTCCTCCTCCGAACGGTAGGTCGGCTCCTCGATCTCCGGGCGGATGTCGTCGGCGTCCTGCAACCGTTCGACCTTCTTACCCTGGCGGTTCAGCGCCATGATCTCCCGCACGCGCGAAACGGGCAACGTGGTGACGTTGGCCATCGCCTCCTTCGACGAAGAGAAGGTCATCGTTCCGGCCAGCACGTCGCTCTTGACGCAGAACCATTCGCCTTCGGCGGCCTGGAGCGGTTCGCGCAGGCGCGGGAACTCCTTGCGGGCGTCGACATAGGTGTCGTATTCGTACATCATGCAGCACTTGAGTTTCGAGCACTGCCCGGCCAGCTTCTGGGGGTTGAGCGAAATGTCCTGCACGCGCGCGGCTCCGGTCGTGACGCTCGAAAAGCTCGACATCCACGACGCGCAGCACAGTTCGCGGCCGCAGGCGCCCAGTCCGCCGATGCGTCCGGCCTCCTGGCGGGCGCCGATCTGCTTCATCTCGATGCGGATGTGGAACCGTTCGGCGAAGACCTTGATCAGTTCGCGGAAGTCCACGCGCTCGTCGGCGATGTAGTAGAAGATGGCTTTGATCTTGTCGCCCTGATACTCCACGTCGCCGATTTTCATGTTCAGGCCCATGTCGGCGGCGATCTGCCGCGAGGCGATCATCGTCTCGTGCTCCAGCGCGATGGCCTCCTGCCACTTTTCGATATCGTAGGGTTTGGCCTTGCGGTAGATCTTCTTGTATTCGCCGTTGTAGGGGTTGAATCCCGTGCGGCGCATCTGGCGCGCCACCAGGTCGCCCGTGAGCGACACGACGCCGATGTCGTGGCCCGGCGACGCTTCGACGGCCACGATGTCGCCCCGTTTGAGGTCGAGGTTGTTGACGTTCTGGTAGAACGAACGGCGGGTGTTCTTGAAACGCACCTCGACGATGTCGCTCGGCATGTTGACCGGGTACTCGTCGAGCCAGGCCGTTTCGTGGAGCTTGAAGCACCCGTCGCAGAGTTTGGCTTCCGGCTCCGAGCCGCAGTTGCAAAAGGCGCACCCGCGGCCCACTTCGGGTTTGCAGGCGCCCGTATGTCGTTTTTCGGTATCCATGATTGGGTATAATTTGCGTAAAGATACAAAATAATTCACAATTCAGAATTCAGAATTCACAATTTTGGCTTATTCGGGAACTATGCCTGCAAACTGAATTTATGAATTGCGAATTGTGGATTGTGAATTCCCGTTTGCATGCAAACGGCTGATGCTGCGGCGGATGCGCACGATCATCATCACGGCTGCGGCCGACAGTCCGAACGAGAAGCCCAGGAAAAGCCCCGAAGGACCCATGCCCATCGTGAAACCGAACAGGTAGCCCGCCGGGAGGTTCAGCAGCCAGTAGGAGACGAAGGCGATCGGCATGATGATCTTCACGTCCTGAATGCCCCGCAGGATACCCACCGAGACGTTCTGGATGCCGTCCGACAGTTGGTAGAGCGCAGCGAAGACCATCAGGTTCGAGGCGATGGCGATCACCTCGGCGTTGGTGGTGAAGAAGGTCGGGATCACGTTGCGCATCGTGATGAAAACCAGCGCTGCGAGGGCGTTCCACGCCAGCACGAGGTGGTACGACGCCTTGGCCGCGAGCGACAGCTGGCCGATGTCGCGCGCGCCGTAGCAGTGCGACACGCGGATGGTGGTGGCCGCGCCGATCGACATGACGATCATAAAGGCGCAGTTGCCGATGGTCGTGGCGATCTGGTTGGCGCTCATCGTCTCCTTGTTGAACCACCCCATCATAATTCCCGTGCCGACGAAGGCCGAGGCTTCGAGGAACATCTGCATCGAGATCGGCAGGCCCATGTGCAGCAGTTGTCTGACCGACGCCCACGAGTAGTTGCGCGGCGAAAAGCCTTCGAGATAGACGCGGTATTTGCTGCGGCTGTAAAAGTAGCCGATCATCAGCATCGGGGCGATGATGCGCGACATCAGCGTGCCCAGGCCCGCGCCCTCGGCGCCCATCTCGGGAAATCCGTAGCGGCCGTAGATGAACACCCAGTTGAAGCCGATGTTCGCGAGGTTGGCCGCGATCGTGACGAACATCTCGACCTTCGTGTTGCCCACGCCTTCGAGGAACTGCTTGAAGGTGAAGAACAGCATGATGAACGGCATGCTCCACACCAGCATCCTGTAATAGGGGATGGCCATGTCGACCACTTCGGCGGGCTGGCCGAGGTGGTACATCAGCGGGATGACGGCGTACTGCACGGCGGCCATCGCCACGCCCAGCAGTCCGTAGAAGAGAATGCCGTTCTGGAGCAGTCCCGACGATTTCTCGCGGTCGCCCTGCGCGTAGAGTTCGCCCACGAGAGGCGTCATGCCCAGTGCGATGCCGATGGCGGCGATGAAGAGGATGAAGAAGACGGCGCCGCCGAACGACACGGCGGCCAGCGGCGTGGGGTCGCTGCCTCCGTAGCGGCCGACCATCAGGTTGTCGGCGACCTGCGTGAGGATCTGCCCCAGCTGTGTCAGCACCACGGGCAGCGCCAGCCGCAGGTTGGCCTTGTATTGGTCTTTGTATGTTGCGAATTTGTACATAGGTGCGCAAAGGTACGAATAATCTCTGGGAAAAGAGAAGAAAGGTTTGTGCGGATTTTTCCAAGTTGAAATAACATAGTTCCTGGTCAATATTGACTTTCGGGGATTTTTTGCTGAAATTTGTGGGAGCAATACCCCAAAAGAGCGTTGTATTCTGCAAAACATTTTCTATCTTTGTCTTGCTGTCCGGATGGGCAGCGACATATTGTTGGCAGAAGTGTTTCGCTTTTATTCTTGAATGGAAATCTGGAAAATTTCACGTGAACAAGAATAAGCAATACAAACACTCATCGCCGTGTATAGTTATATCATTCTCGATATACTGTCCGGTGTGGGGTATTGTTTATTTGTTCACGGGTATTCCAGAACCTCCATTCAGATAAACGAACGACTCCACACTTCTTTTTTGACAACCGCCATATAGGAGCCGAGTGGCGCATATCTCAGTGCTTATGGAAAATAATTGAATTGGCAATAATTGTGGAAATAGATTCCTGTAATATTAGTGATAAATATTTGTAAATTAATAAAATATAAATTATGAAACAGTATAGGGTAATTGGGGCGTCGATATTTTTTTGTCTTTCATTTTTGGGGTGTAAAAATTACGAAAACCAAAAGGATAAAATGATACGATTCGTATGCGATTACAAAGCAATGCAAATCGAAAACGGAAACGTGGACTATGAGAATCTGTGTGATTTAAACCGGATTTTATCCCGATTCAGGGATACCATGCAGATGAGTTTAATCGAATATTGTTCGCAGAAAAGAGAGCAGAGCGAACGGGACTTAAAGTTGTCACAGCAGATACGCTTGAGTGAATATGACCTTATGACAGGGTCATCCAGAGCGGCTCTTGATAAAATGAAGCCGATGAATTATTATGAACAAGATTTGAAAAAATTGAAATCTATCCTAATGAAAACAGATTCATTGGCACTCAACTCGGACATGTATGCGAAAACGATCTCCGGGTATTTTACAATGGCATTGAGTAAATTAAAAAAGAAGAACAAGGCCGATGCCGATTTTATGGGGCTTCTTCTCTTTTTTGCAGGGAACTCTCAAATTATTTCGGACAAATACGAGATCGTTTATAATGCGTATTATGATGCGGTCCGATTTTTAATAACCGAACCGGAGTTTTGGATTTCAGATTATTGTAATATCGTGTTGAAAACGATAAAGGCATTTTCGGCGAAATTGGAGGCGGATGAATTTTATTCGATTTATATGGATATGGTAAACCATACTGCGGCTGACTATCTTGGTCCCGATCTTGTTGATATTATAAATACATACACTCGGTATGCGTATGTTACGGATAAGGAAACTGAATTTGAAAAATATTTGGCAATTTCATTGGAATAACGATCATACATTTAAAAATTGAAAACTATGGCTGGAAATTTATGGAAAATGACAGCGATCAAAAATGCTGGAAAACTGACGAAGGGAATGAGCGTCGAGATTCTTGTAACCGGAACATCAGCAAAACCGAGTGTAAAACAAATTATCGAGGCAATCGAAGACAAATACGGCGTAACCGTATCGAGTTGTCATTGTGGATATGCTAATTTTGAGATTGAGAAATTGAATTGAACCGATAGCTGTTTATGTAATAAGGGAGAACCGCACGGTCCTCCCTTATTACATAAACAGCTGTTTGGTTTTACGCCACGCGCAGCTTCACGCCGTGGGCCTTGTCCGACTCCACGACCACGGTGTCGCCCTCGTGGAGCTTGCCGTCGATGATCAGCGACGAAAGCGGCTCTTCGACGTTGTCCATCAGCGTCCGTTTCAGCGAGCGGACTCCGTAGCGCGACTCGTAGCCCATGGCCGCCAGCCGGCGTTTGGCCCCTTCGGTGATCTTCACCTTGTAGCCCAGCCTGCCCGTGCGGGCCATCAGCCCCTGCAATTCCAGGTCGACGATCCGTTCCACGTCGGCGATCTCCAGCGTGCGGAACAGCACGATGTCGTCGATGCGGTTGAGGAACTCCGGGGCGAAGGTGTGCTCCAGAGCCTTGCGGTATTCGCTCTGGGGCGTCCGGTCGGCTACGGCGCTCTTCGAAGTGGTGCTGTAACCCACATGCACCGATTTCTGGATCACGGCCCGCGAACCCACGTTCGAGGTCATAATGATGATCGTGTTGCGGAAGTCGACCTTGCGTCCCGAGCCGTCGGTGAGGTGCCCCTCGTCGAAGATCTGCAACATGGCGTTGAAGACCTCGGGATGGGCCTTCTCGATCTCGTCGAAGAGCACCACGGCGTAGGGCTGACGACGCACGGCCTCCGTTAACTGGCCTCCTTCGCCGTAACCGACGTATCCCGGGGGCGAGCCGATCAGGCGCGCCACGTTGTGTTTTTCGCCGTATTCGCTCATGTCGATCCGGATCAGCCCGCGGCGCTCGTCGAACAGCCATTTCGACACCTCCTTGGCCAGCAGCGTCTTGCCGACGCCCGTGGGCCCGACGAAGAGGAAGACGCCGATGGGGCGGTTTTCGTCCTTCAGTCCGGCGCGCGAACGGCGGATGGTGCGCGAAATCTTCTCCACGGCCTCCTGCTGTCCCACGACGCGCTTGGCGAGGTGTTCGCGCAGGGTTTGCAGACGGATCATCTCGCCGTCCGAGACGCGCTCCGCAGGGATGCCCGTCATGGCGGTAATCACCTCCTGGATATGCCTTGCGGTGATCTCCACGGGATTGCTTTCGAGCGAGCGCTTCCATTCGGCGCGGCTCTCGCCCAGCTTCGAGTGCAGCGCGATTTCCCGCATGCGCGCCGAGGCGGCCTTCTCGTAGACCAGCGCTTCGACCGCTTCGCGGCGTTCGCGCCTGGCGTCGCTGAGCGCCGTCTTCATGGCCCGCAGCTCCTCCGGTTCGCGTGCCGATTGCAGGTGCGCCCGCGAGCCGGCCTCGTCCAGCGCGTCGATGGCCTTGTCGGGGAAATAGCGGTCGGTGACGTAACGCCCGGTGAGCGTCACGCAGGCCTGCAACGCCTCCTCGGTGTAGTGCACCTTGTGGTGGCGCTCGTAGTGGGGCGCGATGTTGCGCAGGATCTGGAGCGTCTGCTCGGGTGTCGTCGGCTCGATCACCACCTTCTGGAAGCGGCGTTCGAGGGCCGAGTCGGTCTCGATGTTCTCGCGGTACTCGTCGAGCGTCGTGGCGCCGATGGTTTGCAGTTCGCCGCGCGCGAGGGCCGGTTTGAGGATGTTGGCCGTGTCGAGGCTGCCCTGCGTGGAGCCGGCGCCCACGATGGTGTGTATCTCGTCGATGAAGATGATCGTGTCCTTGGCTTTGCGCAGTTCGTCCAGCAGCTGCTGCATGCGCTCCTCGAACTCGCCGCGGAACTTCGTGCCCGCCACGAGCGACGAGACGTCGAGCGAGAAGAGCGTTTTGTCGGCGATGGTGTAGGGCACTTCGCCGCGCGCGATGCGCAGCGCCAGCCCTTCGACGATGGCGCTCTTGCCCACGCCGGCCTCGCCGATCAGGATCGGGTTGTTTTTCTTGCGGCGCGAGAGGATCTGCACCACGCGTTCGATCTCCTGCTCGCGGCCTATGATCGGGTCGATCTTCCCCTCGCGGGCCAGCCGCGTAAGGTTCACGCCGAACTTGTCCAGCAGGTGGGCCGGGCCTTTCTCCTCGTTCCTGTTCTCCTCGCCGAAGTCGAGCATGTGAACCTGCACTTCGGTGCGGAAGTCGTCGCCCACGGCGAATTTTTGCAGGTCTCCGGACACGCTGTCGGCCGTCACGCCGTACATCTCCAGTACGCGCGCGGTCGCCGTCGAACGGTCGCTGATGATGGCCAGCAGCGCGTGGGCCGTCGACACGCTCCGGGCGACGCCCGGCATTGCGAGCAGTTCCTCGGTGAAGTCGCGGTAATACTCCTCGGGCGACCGGGTCTCCTGCTGTTTGGCGCTGATTACCTCGCGTTCGATGCGCAGGCGCACCTGATAAAGCTCCCAGTCCTTGAGTCGGGAGGATAAAAGCTGGTAGGCGAGCGACCCCTCTTCGCGGAGCAGTTCCAGCGTGAGGAAGTCCTTGAGCGAATGCGTCATTCCCGCCTTCGTCGTGTTGAATGCCGAACGGGCGATGATGCCCTCCAACGTTTTCGAAATTTTTGGTTGCATGTTGCGTCGTCGTTATGAATTCGCCATACTAACGAGAGCGCGTATGTGATTATTATGCGGCCGTTTTTGTTTAGTGGCTGAACTTTGGTGGCTGATGCAGAGGCGTTTCCATCGGACGGGCATTTTCGGAGCAGCCCCAAGGCATCGGGTTTACCGGCTGACTTCCAGTGTCTTGCGGGCTTTATCGGAGCGCTTCCGAACGGAATTGTATAGAATCGGCTTTTTTATGGCGCGACTTGCCGGAATGTTCCGGATATTTCGCTGACGATCACCGAAATCCGACAGGAATGCATTTTCGGCCTTTTGGGGTATAAAATTTTATTTCGGGTGATTTCGTGACGGAAAAGGCTCTCCCGGACAGTCGGTTTTAGCTCTCCGCCCGCCGGGTTTTCAGCTGCGGGGCCACTCGCCGACCTCCATGTCGCGCATCTCCGCGCCGTCGATCGTAAGGCGTACGGCCGTGCGGACCTTGTGGAAGCCGAACTCCCCGGCAGCTCCGGGGTTGACGTGGAGCAGGTCGTAGACGGGATCGTAGATGACTTTGAGGATGTGGGAATGCCCGGCGATGAAGAGTTTCGGGTGCACGGACTGGATTTTCTGCACGGCGCGCGGGTCGTAATGGCGGGGATAACCTCCGATGTGGGTCATCAGCACCTGCACCCGCTCGCACTCGAAGGCCTGGAACGCGGGATAGACGCGGCGGGTCATGCCGCCGTCGATGTTGCCGCTCACGGCGCGGAGCGGCTTGAATGCGGCGATCCGGTCGGCCAGCTCGATCGAGCCGATGTCGCCCGCATGCCAGATTTCGTCCACGTCTTTCAGAAATTCGCGGAGCGTGTCGTCGAAGGTTCCGTGGGTGTCGGATATAATGCCGATGCGTTTCATTGGTACTTGTCTTTCCACAGCTGCGCCATCCGTTCGGCGATTTTGGCTTCGGCGGCGTTCTGCGTGTCGGGTTCGTAGAACTTCGTGCCCGAAAGGCTCTCGGGCAGGAACTCCTGCTCGGCGAAATGCCCCGCGTAGTCGTGGGCGTATTTATAGCCTTTGCCGTAGCCCGCCTTGTCCATCAGGCGGGTCGGGGCGTTGCGCAGGTGCAGCGGCACGGGACGGTTCGTGGTGTCGCGCTCGACCAGCGACATCGCCTTGTTGATGGCCATGTAGGCCGAATTGCTCTTGGGGCTGGTGGCCAGGTAGATCGTCGTCTCGGCCAGCGTGATGCGCGCCTCGGGCATGCCGATCTTGTGCACCGTGTCGAAGCAGGCGTTGGCCAGCAGCAGGGCGTTGGGATTCGCCAGCCCGATGTCCTCCGAGGCCAGGATCACCAGACGCCGGGCCAGGAACCGCGGCTCCTCGCCCCCGGCCAGCATCCGCGCCAGGTAGTAGATCGCGGCGTTGGGGTCGCTGCCGCGGACCGATTTGATGAAGGCCGAAATGACATCGTAGTGCTGTTCGCCGTTCTTGTCGTAGAGAGCGATGTTCTGCTGGAGGCAGTCGGTGACGTACCGGTCGGTGATCGTCACCTTGCCGTCGGTGGCCCCGACGACGATTTCGAGGATGTTGAGCAGCTTGCGCGCGTCGCCGCCCGAGAAGCGGAACAGCGCGCCGGTTTCCGTGACCTCGATGTCGCGCTCTTTCAGCTCGGTGTCGGTCGTCAGGGCACGGTCGAGCAACGTTTGCAGGTCCTTGTCTTCGAGCGACTTGAGGATGTAGACCTGACAGCGGCTCAAGAGCGGCGAGATCACCTCGAACGAGGGGTTTTCGGTCGTCGCGCCGATGAGCGTGAAGACGCCCTGTTCGACGGCCCCTAAGAGCGAATCCTGCTGCGACTTGTTGAAGCGGTGGATTTCGTCGATGAACAGCAGCGGGGCCTTCTGGTCGAAGAACCGCTGCTTGCGCGCCGACTCGATCACCTCGCGCACGTCCTTCACGCCCGACGTGACGGCCGAGAGGGTGAAGAACGGGCGTTCCAACTGTGTGGCGACGATCTTCGCCAGCGTGGTCTTGCCCACGCCCGGAGGTCCCCAGAGGATGAACGACGGGACGTTGCCCGTCTCGAAGAACTTGCGGAACACCCCGTTTTTGCCCACGAGGTGCTCCTGCCCGATATATTCGTCTATCGTGCGGGGGCGCAGTCGTTCGGCTAAAGGAATGTTCGGCATGGCATGTTCGATTTATTAGGACAAAGATAGTAAAATTTCAAAAATTATTCTATATTTGTTAGACGCTGACAAACACGGAAAGTGTAAGTCTGTTCCCGAATCGTGAACGTAGGAAATTCACTTGGGTTGGGAGTAGGCAAACATCTTGCCGCGTCGTATCCGTATTCTGCGGGTATAGGCGTGGGAGTTGTCGCTTATTTTATCTTGCAAGGTATCCTACGACCTACGATTCTGAAATGGGCTTCGGCACCACGCTTTTCTTTTTTGTTTATGCCGCCGGGGTGCGGGTGGCTGAAAAGCCTCGATTATGAAAAAGTTATTGCTGACGATTTGTTCCTCGTTGTTTTGTGTGCTGTCCTATGCGCAAACGGAACATTTGACGTTCAAAGGTCTGCCGATAGATGGCAGCAAACAGGAATTTGTGAAAGAATTGCAGCGCCAAGGATATGTGTATGTAGATGACGATATTTTATCTGGTACATTTATAGGCCGGGATAGTTATGTTTTTATTTATGATACACCCATTACGAATACCGTATGGCAAGTCGGGGTTTTGTTCAAATCGACATATGACACATGGAGCCTCATTAAAAGAATATATGACGACTTGGTGGATGTTTACACGAAAAAATATGGTGCTCCTATCCTTGATCAGAAAGAGTTTAAGTCGCCATGGAGAGAGGGTGATGGACATGAGTTATTTGCCTTGCGGTCTGATCGGTGTGTTTATAGAACGGTGTTTGTGTATATAAAAGATGGGATGGATATTGGATGTGTTGAGATTCGCATGGCAAATGACTGTCGAATAATAATATTATACGAGGATAGTATTAATTCTGATTTGTTAACAAAAGAGCGAGCTAATGAAATTTGAATGAAAAAAGAGACTGTCAATATGAAGTGCACCCCAAATATTGGACGGATTAGTATTTGTTTAGATGGCATGAGTTCGGTATTGTACCGGGCTCATGTTGTTTAAGTATTTCTTTATCCGCTTGTTATTGTAGTAGTCGATATATTCTTCCAATTCTTTTCGGAAATGGTCTATGGATGAGAATTTTTGCAAATATAATAATTCGGACTTCAATAATCCAAAGAAACTTTCCATAGCAGCGTTATCCAGACAGTTACCCTTGCGCGACATGCTCTGTGTAATACCTTTCTGTCTTAAACGGAGCTGATACTGCTTCATCTGATACTGCCAGCCCTGGTCGGAATGCAAGACAATACCCGGAGAATCCGGTATTCTGGCAAACGCATCGTCCAGCATCTTCATGATCTGCATAAAGTTAGGGCGTTCAGCTATTTTATAGCTAATAATCTCCCGGTTATATAAGTCCATAATCGGCGATAGATATAACTTTACGCCGCAAACCGAAAATTCCGTAAGGTCAGTAACCCACTTCTGATTCGGTTTTTCGGCTGCAAAGTCGCGTTGCAGAAGATTGGGCGCTATCCGTCCGATCTGTCCTTTGTATGAACAGTATTTACGGAGCCTGACCTGACTTTTTATCCCGCAAATATTCATCAGCTTAAGTACGGTTTTGTGATTTATCGCATATCCGATCTTATTCATTTCAACGGTAATGCGCCGATAACCATAACGCCCCTTATGTTCGTGATATAACCTTATAATACTCTCTTTTTCGCGAGCATATTTATCGGGTTGTTTTGATTTTCTGAAGTGATAATAAAATGTGCTTCGCGCCATCCCTGCGGCTTTGAGCAATACTGAAAGCCGGCACTGCGGCCTTAGTCCTTCGATGGCTTGGGCTCTTTCCCGCTCTCGCGGACAATGCGCTCCTCGACTAAGGCCTGCAATTTTTTTAAGTAAGCATTCTCGGCACGAAGATACTCCAGTTCCTTAAGCAACTCTTCGTGCGGAGTCGTTTTGAGTTTGACTTTTTTAGTCTTCGATTTACTCATGGCCGGCCTCCTTCTTTGCGGTTTACGCCGCAGGCCTTCAGCACCTTGGTTTTGATAGAGCCGCTCCCATTGACGAATAACAAAAGGGCCCGGAATGCCGAAATGCACTGCTGTCTCCAGCAAAGATAGATGATTTTGGTGCATATGCTTCAAAACTGACAACTTAAATTCTGCACTGTAGCTACCGTGGCGCAGCTTAAGGCCGGCAAGGCCATGGCGCTCGAATAATGTTACCCACAAGTGAACTTGCGAGCGGCCACAGCCCAAGTGACATCCGGCTTCCCTAACCGAAAGTCCGCCTTCGAGTACCAGTTTTACGGCCTTTAAACGAATCTCATAATTATATTTCATAAAAAACACCCCAAAAGTGTCCAACTTTTGGGGTGCAGTACAATATGACAGCCTCTTTTTTTCTTTGCATTCTAATTTATTATTCCTCCGGCTTGCGCAGTTGCAGATACAACTCGTCGAGCTGCGTCTGGTCGATGTAGCCCGGGGCGTCGAGCATCACGTCGCGGCCGGCGTTGTTCTTCGGGAAGGCGATGTAGTCGCGGATCGACTCCGAGCCGCCGAACAAAGAGCACAGACGGTCGAAACCGAACGCAAGGCCGCCGTGAGGGGGCGCTCCGTACTTGAAGGCGTTCATCAGGAAGCCGAAGCGCTTCTGCGCCTCCTCGGGCGTGAAGCCCAGCAGTTCGAACATCTTCTCCTGCAACTTCGAGTCGTGGATACGGATCGAACCGCCGCCGATCTCCGTGCCGTTGCAGACGAAGTCGTAGGCGTTGGCGCGCACGCGGCCCGGGTCGCTGTCGAGGTATTGCACATCCTCGAGCTTGGGCGAGGTGAAGGGGTGGTGCACGGCGTAGTAACGCTGCGTCTCGTCGTCCCACTCGAACAGCGGGAAGTCCACCACCCACAGCGGGGCGAACTTCTGCGGGTCGCGCAGCCCCAGCTGCTGGGCCACTTCGAGGCGCAGGGCGCACAGCTGCGTCAGCGTTTTGAACTTCTTGCCGCAGAGGATGAAGACCATGTCCCCGGCCACAGCGCCGCAGCGCTCGGCCATGGCGCGCACCTCCTCGGGGGAGTAGAACTTGTCGATCGACGACTTCACGCCGTCCTCCGCGACGCGAATCCAGACGAGGCCCTTGGCGCCGATCTGCTGCCGCTTGACGAACTCCGTCAGCGAGTCGATCTGCTTGCGGGTGTACGCGGCGCAGCCCGTGGCGGCGAATCCGGTGATGTATTCGGCCTCGTCGAATACGCTGAAGCCGTGCCCCTTGGCGAGGTCGGTGATCTCCGCGAACTCCATGCCGAAGCGCAGGTCGGGTTTGTCCGAACCGTATTTCTCCATCGCCTCGATCCACGGCATGCGGCGCAGCGGCTCGGTCAGCTCGATTCCCATCACATGCCTGAACATGTGCTTGGCCCAGCGCTCGAAGATTTCGAGCACGTCCTCCTGCTCGACGAACGACATTTCGCAGTCGATCTGCGTGAACTCGGGCTGGCGGTCGGCGCGCAGGTCCTCGTCGCGGAAGCAGCGCACGATCTGGAAATACTTGTCGTAGCCGGCGACCATCAGCAGCTGCTTGAGCGTCTGCGGCGATTGGGGCAGGGCGTAGAACTGGTTGGGCGACATGCGGCTCGGCACGACGAAGTCGCGCGCTCCTTCGGGCGTCGAACCCACCAGGCAGGGGGTTTCGATCTCGAGGAATCCCTCGTCGGAGAGGAAGCGGCGGATCTCCTGGGCCATCTTGTGGCGCAGAATCATGTTGCGTTGCAGGGGCGGACGCCGCAGGTCGAGGTAGCGGTACTTCATGCGCAGGTCGTCGCCGCCGTCCGAGACCTCTTCGATGGTGAAGGGGGGCACTTCGGCTTCGTGCAGGATGGCCACCTTCTCGGCCGTGACCTCGATGTCGCCCGTCGGCATTTTGGGGTTTTTCGACTGCCGCTCGACGACTTTGCCGACGACCTGGATGACCCATTCGCGGCCCACGCGGCAGACCGTTTCGCGCGCCTCGGCGGGGGAGTGTTCCTCGACGACGATCTGGGTGATGCCGTAACGGTCCCTCAAGTCGATGAAGGTCATGGCGCCGAGGTTCCTCACTTTCTGCACCCATCCGGCCAGGGTGACGGTTTGGTTGACGTTGCAGGCCCGGAGGCAGCCGCAGGTATGGGTTCTGTACATGGCGATATGTTATGTTTAGTCGTTACGATCCGCAAAGTTAACTAAAATTCATAATTCATAATTCATAATTCATAATTAAATGACAGGATGCCTTGTTAAAACCTTTGTGTGTGAAGAACGCCGCCGCCGGAATTGCAGCGAGGCGGATGAAACGGCGGATATGCAGGGAAAAGAGCGAAAAGAGATGCGGAATCCCCGAAACGAACCTCCCGGGACCGGGCGTCGTTTCGGGGATTTGTTGGGCGGCCCGGATTTCGGACAGCCGTTTCTGACCGATAATTACTCCACCGCTTTGAGTTCGAGTACGCGGCTCGCATATTCCTTGCCCACCGTGAATTCGAGTCCGTTCTCCATCAGGAACGCGCCGCTGAAGGTCTTGCCGTCCTGCGGGACCGGCTTCCCGTCGACGTTCAGTTCGGTGATCCGGTAGCGTTTGCCGGGGTCGAGACCCGCCATGCGGAAGGCCGGCGACGGCATGTTGAGGAAGTGCTCCAGCTTGTAGACGAACCAGACGGCGCGGTCCTTTTCGGGTGCGACGTACATCAGCGATGCATAGCCTGTCTTGTCGTAGGGCGAGATCAGCCGGTAGAGGTCGCCCTGCTGCACGATGGGGCGGATCTTCTTGTAGTCGGCGATCGCCCTGCGGGCGAACTCCTTCTCTTTGCCGGTCATCTTTGAGGGTTGCAGCTCCAGCCCCAGGCGTCCCGACATGGCCACGTCGAAGCGCAGTTTGAGCGGAACGTTGCGGCCCGTCTGGTGGTTGGGCGAGGCGCTCACGTGCGAGGCCATCGCCACGGCGGGATAGAAGTTCGACACGCCCCATTGCATGTAGATGCGTTGCAGGGCGTCGGTGTTGTCCGAGGTCCAGAATTCATCGTAGTAGGGCAGGACGCCATAGTTGACCCGGCCGCCGCCGCTGGCGCACGACTGCATCACCAGACGGGGATATTTCTCCTGGATGCGCCGCAGCACCTTGTCCATGCCGCGGTGGTACTCGATGTAGAGGTGCGATTGCCGGTCGGCCGGCAGGAAGGTCGAGCCGTAGTTGTAGAGCGTCATGTTGTCGTCCCACTTGATGTAGGCGATGTCGGGATGCGCGGTCATCAGACGGTCGACCACGCTGAAGACGAACTCCTGCACCGCGGGGTTCGACAGATCGAGCACCTGCTGCGTGCCGCCGCGGCCCTTGCGGTTTTCGCGGTAGGGCTGCTGGATCACCCAGTCGGGATGCTTCTCATAGAGTTCGCTCCGGGTGTTGGTCATCTCGGGTTCGATCCAGATGCCGAACTTCACGCCGTGTTTGCGGGCCGACTCGGTCAGTCCCTCGATGCCCTGCGGCAGTTTCTCGCGGCAGACCGTCCAGTCTCCGAGGCTCGTCTCGCCGTTGTTGCGCGGGTATTTGTCGCCGAACCAGCCGTCGTCCATCACGAACAGTTCGCCGCCCAGGTCCGCCAGGTCGGCCATCATCCGGTCCATGCCCTCCTGGTTGACCTTGAAATAGACGCCCTCCCACGAGTTGAGCAGCACGTCGCGAAGCTCGGTTCCGTGGTTGAGCCGGTGGAGGCGCGCCCATCGGTGGATGTTGCGGCTCACGCCGCTCTTGCCCTCGTCGCTGAACGTGAAGGCGAATACCGGGGTCGTGAAGACCTCGCGGGGTTGCAGCGTGTATTGCGACTGCTCCTCGTTGATGCCCGCGAAGAGGTGCGTGGTGTGGGTGTTGTCGTTGTCCAGGGCGATGCGGTAGTTGCCGGCCCAGGCCAGCGTGCCGCCGATGACGCGGCCTGTCAACTCCCGGGGGCGTCCGTCGAGCGAGATCATCAGCGAGGGGTTGTCGCGCTGCGTGTTGCGCACGCCGTCCTTGTTCTTGAGCACCTTCATGCCGTCGGTCAGCGGTTCTTCGTGGAGGTAGCATTCCGCTCCCCATGTGCCGTGGAAATGCGTCAGCCACGTGTCGCCCCGGCGGACGGGCATGTAGGCCGATGCGAACCGGTAGAGCGTCACGGGTTTCTTCTCCGTGTGGCTGATCTCGGTCCACGTCTCGATCACCTCGCAGTCGTCGTAGGTCTTGTAGAAGAGCGTCACGAAAAACGGGTAGTGCTTGTCCTTCATGGCGATGGCGGTGGTTTCGGAGCCGTCCCTGCGGTCGCGCGACACCGACTCGACAGCCAGTTCGAGCGACATCGAACCGTCGCCGTGCGTCGCCTGAATGGCTACTTCGCGGTAACACTGGGCGCCGAACTGCGGGTAGGCCGCATCGCCGAACGCCGCTCCGCTGGCGAGGATGTCGTCGGGCGAGGCGACGCGCGCTCCGAAATACTGGAACAGAGGGGTTTTGCCTTTTTCTGCCGTCAGCAGCAGCGAGGAATTCCGGGTCGAGAGGAGGATGTTTTCCGCCCGGAGCATGCCGCCGGACAGCAACGCAGCGCCGGCCCATGCCAATACCAAAAGTTTCTTCATTGCAGGGTTGTCGTATAAGGTTGATTTCGGGTATAAAACTAATAAAAAAACGCGGATTCCGCAAAGAACGCAGGCCGGACAATCGTCCGGCCTGCGAATCCAGAAATCCGAAACGGAGCCTCCGCGGTTATTTCGGGGCTGTGACGAACGGTGTCTCCAGCAGTTTTTTCAGCGTGGCGGGGTTGTCGGTGGTGATGTAGTCGACACCCAGCGCGATGCAGGCCATCATGTCGGCCGTCGAATTGACCGTCCAGGCGTTGACCTCGATTCCGCCGGCGTGGGCTTCCGTCACCCACTCGGGTTTTTTCGAAAGCACGGTCGAATACTGGTAGTCGATGCCCGAGAGCTTGTCCGCCGCGACTTCGGCCGGAGCCTTGTCGCCGCCCAGGTACTGTACGCCGGCCGCGGGCATGGCCGCCCGGAGCTGCTTGCAGACCTCGTAGTCGAAGGCGATGTAATCGACCCGCGTCTCCATCGACTTCGCCTTGACGGCGGCCACGACGGCGTTGACGGCCCGCGTGTTGCTTGCAGCCGAACTGTGGGTCTTGATTTCGCAGATCAGTTTCATCGAAGCGTCCTTGGCGCCCTGCTCCAGATAGGCGTCAAGCGTCGGCAGTTTTTCGCCGTTGGCCAGCGTGAGGTCCCTGATCTGTGCATAGGCGCTCTCTTCGATCCGCAGGTCGCTGCCTGCCACCGTCGCGTTGTGGTTGATCACCGGCACGTCGTCGGCGGTGATCCAGACGTCGAACTCGGCGCCGTGGATGCCCAGTTTCTGGGCGTTGGTCAGGGCAGCGATCGAATTCTCGGTCGAATTCTCCACGCCGTCCTGATGCTGGCCGCGGTGCGCGATGATCCGGGGCATCGAGACGGAGGGATTGTCGCAGACGGTGAATTCGACCGTGCCGAGCGGGTATTGGCTGCCGTTGCGGACGAGCGCCATGAAATACCGGCCCGTTCCGGCGGGAATCCCCGCGGGGAGGGTCACTGCCAGCGACTGAAGGGTATTGTCGCCGGAGGCTTCGGTGAATGCGGCGTCGGCCGTGAACGCTGCGGTCACGTTGGCCGACGAGGTGAACTTCACCTTGTCGCCGGCTGCGAAACCGTTGCCGTAGACCGTATAGGTGTAGCCTGCGCCGATCTCGCACCTGGTCAGGTAGGTGAGGTTCGAGAGTGCGAATTCCACGGGCGTCTGGCCGGCGAACGCCGCATCCTGGTAGAGCAGGGCGATCTGGTCCCCGGTCAGCGCGTCGTCGAAGACGCGGGCCAGAACCACTTCGCCGTTCCATGCGTTGCCCATCGAGCCTACGGCCGAGTCGCCGCCCAGCGCGAACCACCGTGCGCCGTCCTTGGCGTGGATCAGTTCGCCCGGAGCGTCGGCCGTGCCCTTGAGTTGGCCGTCCACGTAGATATAGGCTTTCTCGGCGGTTTTGTCCCAGACGCCCACGACGTGGTAGTAGCGGCCCGGTTCGGGCGTCACGTCGCTCTGCGCCCAGCGCCACGTGCTTTTGCCTGTGGTGCTCACATTGGGCAGGAATGTGATGCAGGCCGGATGGCCTCCCTGGCCCTCCTTGCAGATCAGGAAACCCGTGCCGCCGGCTTCATGCGCCGAGAAGGGCTTGTACTCCTTCGTGCCGTCGTTGCGGTTCGAACGCAGGACGACCTCCAGCGTGTGGCCGTCGTCCAGACCCTGCTTGAACGTCTCGTTCGTGTAGTAGTCCACCCGGTAATAGGAATCCTTGCGGGAACCCTGCCCCGGGGTGTGCGTGTAGTTGGTCACGATGCGCTTGTAGACGTCGTGGTAATAGCAGGTCAGCGCCGTGCCGGGGTAGGAGAGCACCTCGTTCTTGAGCGGCGATACGTCCTCGGCCGTGCCGTCGGCGTGGAAGACAACGTCGAGCAGGTCGGCTTTCGGCGCTTCGGGCGGCACAGGTCCGGGTTCCTGCGTGATGGTGAACTCCTCGACCAGCGTGGGGTCCGAGACCGAGATGAACCGGACTACGCCGGAGCGCTCCCTGCTCACGGTGTTTTCCGGAATCAGAATCGCCAGCGTCATGCCGTCGACGGTGGGGTGGGTGAACCAGTCGGTCTTGCTCTGGTCTATCGCATAGGTCCATTTGCCGTCGGTCGTTACGGTGAACACGACCGTGCTCCCTTCGTAGGGGATGGTCCCGTTTTCGGGGGCGAGGTTGGACGCTACCGAGAACGCGACGTTTTTCCATTCGGCCGTCTCGTCGTCTTTGCACGACGGGCAGAGCGCCAGGGCGAAAGCCGTGAACAGAAAAAACGATAAAAAACCTTTTTTCATATTAGGAAGGTTATATGGTTAATTTTTCAGTTGATTGATCCGGCCGGGTCATTGGGCGTTTTCAGGCTTCTCCGTCGTGGGGCGGACCGGGAAGATCAGCACCGTGGCGGCCGCCGCGTTCACCTCCGTGTCGGGACTGCCGACCGAAACGGGCAGCACGCAGCGACTGTCCGCCGTGATCGCCGAGACGTCGATCCGAATGCCGATCTTCGCGGTGTGGGCGTTGTTGTCGAGCCGCACGGCGGCGGTCGGGAGGTCGTAGCAGGCTTCGGGCATCAGCACGTAAGCCGTACCGTTGGCCTTGTTGTAGGCGGCCAGCGCTTCGGCGTCGACCGAGAGTGCGGCCGTCGAACCGCCTTCGTTGTAGCCGCTCCGGTAGATCCACACCTCGTAGTCGATCGCTGCGGCATCGGCCGTCAGGGCGACCTGTTGCAGGCCGTTTTTCGGGATCAGCACCTTCGAGCCGATGTCGTATCCGATCTCTTCGTTGTCGGAGCACCCGGCCAGGCAAGCTGCCGCCGACAGCGCGAGCGCTAAAAATAGCTTTTTCATGGTCGTTTCTTTTCGCTAATGGTTAATAACCCGGATTCTGAACCAGCTGGCCGTTGATGTTGAGCTGCGAGTTGGGGATCGCCAGCCAGTAGTGTTTCGGCGTGGTGAAGATGCGCGTGTCGTTCTCCTTCATGTCGACCAGCTTGTAGAACTTCTCGGGCGTGTCGCCCTCGATGTTCCAGGCCTTCGGGATGGGGCGCAGGCACTCTTCGGCGATCTTCCAGCGGCGGATGTCGTGGAAACGGCGTCCTTCCAGCATGAATTCAATCGAACGTTCGCGGCGGATGATGTCGCGCAGCTTCTGGCCCGAGGGGATGCCGCCGGCCCTGCTCCACGAATCCTGGAACGTCGGAAGGCCGCAGCGCGAGCGGATCTTGTTCAGGCACTCGTAGCCGTAGTCGCTCAACGTGCCGTCGTACTCGAAGTCGGCTTCGGCGTAGCTTAAGTATAGCTCGGCGATGCGCATGTAGGGGAAGACGTAGCTCATGTAGGTGCTGACGGAGTAGTTTCCGCTTGAGTTGAGCGTCATCTTCGACTGTTCGTTGACCCATTTCTGGCAGAAATAACCGTTGTAGGACTGGTATTCGTTGTCGTAGCTGCCGGTGAAGCCCTGCGGCTCGCCCTTGTGCGCCTTGATGGTCATTTTGCCGCCGTTGAAGCGGTACGTGCCCCGGTCATAACCCACCGACGCATAGAAGCGCGGCTCCTTGTGGAGGTGCATCTCGACCGTCCCGGCCGCCTTGTTGTAGGCCAGCGGGTCGATGTCCTTCGTCTCGGGGTCGTCCTCCCACGGAAGTCCGTTCCGGGTGTAATACATCTGGACGGCCTCGAACGTCGGGCACAAATAGCCGCGGTAGGCGCCCGACACCTTCGTGTAGTTGTTGGCCAGGTGGCAGCCGAACTGCTTCTGCGTGTAGGTGATCGAGCCTGACTTGTTCAAGCTCATCAGGTACTCGTTCTGGTTCAAGAACTGTGTCGCGTTGCCGTCGCCGGTGAAGATGTAGGTGTAGTTGGCGCGCCCCAGTTCGAACGGGTCGGTCGTGCTGGTGCTTTTCGACACGGAGAGGCCCAGTTGGCGGTCGTCCATCGTGTAGGCTCCCGTTTCCTTCGAAGCCTCCACGCAGTCGATAGCCTCCTTGGCGGCGTCCATCGCGCGTTTCCACTTCTCGGCGTCGTAGGTCTGGTTGATCAGGTGCGTGCCGTCCTTGTTGACGAAATCGGCGTAGAATTCCGAATTGCCGTTCACCAGCGGCGATGCGGCGTAGAGCAGCAGGCGGGCGCGGTAGGCCAGCGCCGTGGCCTTGATGGCGCGGCCGTACGCGATGGGACCCCAGTAGTCGGGCAGCATGTCGGCGGCCTTGCGGAACTCCTCCTCGATGAAATTGACGCACTCGTCGTAGGTGCTGCGCGGCACGTTCACGCTGCTGGCCGGCGCATTCAGGTCGATCTCCTCCCGGGCCAGTACGATCGGACCGTAGTACTCCAGCAGGATCTGGTGCAGGTGGGCGATCAGGAAGTGCGCCTCGCCCGACCAGTAGCGCAGGTTGGCCTCCGAGATGTCGGGAACAGAACCTATGTTGTTCAGGAAGTTGTAGGCATAACGGATGCCTTCGTAGATGTTGTACGAGTAGTTGCCCGTCGGAAGTCCCGAGGTCGTTCCCCACATGTTGAAGTAGGTGTTCGTCGAGGACTCCTGCGAGGTGGCGTATACGAGGCTCTTCCACGAGAAATAACGCACCGATCCGTAGTAACTCGAAATCAGGTCGTCGCCGCCGCTCAGGTCGGGCATGGCCTGCGCATGGAACAGGTCGGGGCACTTGCCGTAGACCATGAAGAGCATCTTTTCGGCCTGGGCCTGGGTCTTGTAGATGTCGTCCTGCGTGGGACTGCCCTCGGGAACGACATCCAGGAAATCGCAGGATGCGGCCGCGAGAAGGAGGGCTAACGCCATTGCTATTTTTTTCATAACGGTATCTTCTTTTGGATTAGAATTGGTATTGAACGCCGATTTTCGCCATCCGCTGCAACGGGTAGGACAGGCCGTGGCCGCCGCCCTTTTCGGGGTCCCAGTAGTCGAACGGGGAGATGACGAAGAGGTTGTTGCCCGACAGGTAGACGCGGAGTTTCTTGATGGTGTAGCCCAGCTCCACGGTTTTCAGGCGCAGGTATTTGGCGTCGTGGATGTAGAAGGTCGAACTCTGGGTGTTGTTGGAGCTTAACTGCGAGGTCAGGCGCGGATAGGCCGCGTCGGCGCGGTTGTTGTCCTCCGACCAGTGGTTGTCGGCGATGTACTGCGTGATGCCGTAGCCGAAGTGCGAGGCGTCGCAGAACGGGTGCATGTTGTACATCCGCAGCGATACGTTGGATGCGCCCTGGAACATGAACGAGAAGTCGAGCCTGCGCCACTTCACCGTCGCGCCGATGCCGTACTGGATTTCGGGAACGGTCGGGCTGCCGGCCGTCGTCACGTCGTTGCCGTCGACGATGCCGTCGCCGTTCAGGTCGCGGTACTTGATGTCGCCGACCGTGTAGTTGCCGAACCGCTGTTTGGGCGAGTTGTCGATCTCCTCCTGCGAGGTGAACAGCCCGTCGGCGACCAGCACGCCGGTGATGGCGTTGACCGGATGTCCCACGACCGACATGTAGTCGTACATCAGGTCGCCTTCATCCTTCTCGACCACTTCGTTGCGCGAGAAGGTGAACGTGCCGCGCAGGCTCAGCGACCAGTCCTTGTTGAACTGCTTGTTGTAGACGGCCGAAAGGTCGACGCCGTGCGATTTCACACGTCCGATATTGCCGTAGGGCGTAACGCCCAGCAGGCCCGTCGACGAAGGCAGCGAGGTGCGCCGCATGAAGATGCCCGTACGGTCTTCGGTGAAGTAGGCGGCTTCGATGTTCAGCGCGTTGAACAGTCCCAGTTCGAGACCGACGTCGAGTTTCTTGGCCTCCTCCCACGTCGCGTTGGGGTTGCCGTAGGTGGTGATCTTCGGGCCTTTGCCCTGGGAGTTCCAGTTGTAGTAGAATCCCGATTCTTCGCCCATGGCCACGATGGAGCGGTAGGGGAAGCGCTCGCCCAAGGCGTCGTTGCCCGCCAGACCGTACGATACGCGGATCTTCAGGTTGCTGACCGTCTTGCGGATGCCGTCCCAGAACGACTCGTTGGAGATCACCCAGCCGGCCGCCGCCGAGGGGAAGAAACCCCAGCGTTTGCCGGGAGCGAAGTTCTCCGAGCCGTTGTAGCCGAAACTGGCCTCGAACAGGTAGCGGTTGTCGAATCCGTAGGTCACGCGGCCCGCCATGCCCTGCTCGCGGTAGGGCAGCAGGTTCTCCTCGCTCGTGCCGGCGATGTTGTTCTTCTTCTCGTTCATGCGGTAGACGAACATGGCTCCCACGTCGTGTTTGCCGAATTTGCGGGCGTAGTTCAGCGAGGCTTGCAGCGCGTAGCGGCGGTGGCCGCCGTTGCCGTCGGTGCTGGTCAGGTAGGTCGTGCCCGTGTCGCCGATCGAGTTGGTGATGAGATTGGCCGTGCCGTCGGGGTTGAGCGAACTGCCGTCCTCGACCTTGAAATAATAGGGGGTTGCCGTGCGGTAGGTCGCCGAATAGGTGTAGTTGTAGAATGACGCCGTGAGGTTGGCGCTCAAGCCCTTGGTGAAGAAATCCAGGTTCTGGTCCAGCGTGAAGGCCGTCGTCATGTAGGAGTAGTAGCGCTTGCCGTAGCCGCGGGACAGCTTGGCCAGCGGGTTGAGGTCGGTGGCGCCGGTGTCCCACGAGGCGTTGTTGCCGTAGCGCACGAACGTGTCGCCCTCCTCGGCCGGGAGCGTGGCCGGGAAACGTACCGGATTGGCGCGCATCGAGTAGTAGAACAGGTTGCCGATGTCCTCGATCGGACGGGTGTTGTACTCCAGCTGGGCGTTGACCTTGATGCCGACGACCGTCGTCTTGGTGATGTTGGCGCTGACGTTGCTCTGGAAGATGTATTTCTGGTGGTTCATCTTCACGTCGTAGGGGTTCTGCTCGATGTCGGCGATGATGCCGTTTTCGTTCGAAACCGCTGCGTTGAGGAAGTAGCTGACCTTACGGCCGCCGCCGCGGATGTTGAGGTTGAGGTTCTGGTTGACCGAAAAATCCTTGAACATCAGGTCGTACCAGTCGTTGTTCGGATAGAGGTACTTGTTGAGCCCCGCCTTCGTGCCGTTGATCTTGTCGGCCGAGTAGAACGGCTGGTAGGCGTGGAGCGTTCCGGTCTCCTTGGCGGTGTTGAAGACGGCCTCGTTGTAGAGCTGCATGTAGGTCACGCCGTCGGCCACCTGCTGTACCATCGTGGGCATCGAGAAGGTGTTTTCCAGACGGACCGAGACGTTCATCTTCTCCGAGTTGCGGCCGTTTTTCGTGTTGATGAGGATGACGCCGTTGGCGCCGCGCGAACCGTAGACCGAGGTCGCCTGGGCGTCCTTGAGCACCGAGAACGACTCGATCGACTCGGGAGGCATGTTGTTGAGCATGTTGCTCAACACCTCCACGCCGTCGAGGATGATCAGCGGCGCGTTGCTCGACCCGAAGGTCGAAATGCCGCGGATGTAGAACGAGGCGCTGTCGTAGCCGGGTTCGCCCGAGGTCTGGCGCGAGATCATGCCGGCGATGTTGCCGGCGAACGCCGTGGTCAGCGAGCTGGAGGTGATATTCAGGTCGGAGGGTTTTACGGAGGTGATCGAGGCGACCATCGACTCCTTTTTCTGCGTGCCGTAGCCGATGACCACGACTTCGTCGAGCGCGTTGCTCTGCTCGGCGAGCGATACGAGTTTGAACAGCTCGGTGTCCTCGACGTGGAGTTTCTTCGTGTCGAAACCGACATACGAGAAGGTCACGTATTTCGATTTGGCGGGAATGGTGAAGGTGTACGAGCCGTCGCCGTTGGTGATCGTGCCGGCCGTCGTTCCTTCGACGTAGATCATCACGCCGGCCAGCGGGGAGTTGTCGGTGCCGGAGATCACCGTGCCGCTGACCGTTTGGGCGACGTCGCGCGAACCGCTGGCGGCCTGGTAGATGCGGACCTGCGTACCGCCGACCGAATACTGAAGGCCGACGTCGGGCAGGATCTGGTCGAGAATCCGGTTTGCGCTTACGTTTTTCTCCCTGACCGTTACGACCTTGGTCAGGATCGGTTTTACTTCATCCGCATAGATGAACCGCAGATCGCTCTGCGCCTCGATGGATTCGAGGATCTCCCGGATGCTTGCATCGGCTGCATCTACCGTTACATAAATGCTCCGGATTTGTGCGAGGAGATTTCCCCCCCCCACGCGAGGCATAGGGTTCCGGACAGCAGCAGCGCGGCGACGAATCGCAGGACTGCCGGAAAATGCCCGTTCCCGGGTGCTTTTTGGCGAGTTTCTTCCATAATGGTTTTAATTGGTTCTGGTTGGTAATTGGTTTGGTTTCGAAATACAGAGTGCATGGTTTGGACCGTTTTTTGGGCCGGATGTGTGTGTTTTGTAGGAGCAAATTGAATTTAAGGGTTTTGTGGACTATTCCATTTGCAAATATAGAAATTATGCAATAAAATGCAAGCATTTCTTTGATTTTGATTTTTTCTTTTTGGAAGAAGGAGTGTTTTGAATCGAAATTGATGCGCCTGCGTCGCTTCCGGGCGTCGTTTGCCGGGCGCGGGGTGCGTTCTTCGGAAAAAATGGTTACTTTTGCCGAAAACAATCCGGCATGGAACAGCACGAAACCGACGAAAAATTCATGCGCCTGGCACTAAACGAGGCGCAAAAGGCGTTAAAACAACAGGAGGTGCCCATCGGTGCGGTCGTCGTGGCCGGCGGTGCGGTGATCGGGCGGGGGCACAACCTCGTCGAAACCCTGGCCGACCCCACGGCCCACGCCGAGATGCAGGCCCTGACGGCCGCTGCCGCGACGCTCGGGGGCAAGTATTTGCAGGAGTGCACGCTCTACGTCACGGTCGAGCCGTGCATCATGTGCGCCGGGGCGATCGGATGGGCGCAGGTGAGCCGCGTGGTGTGGGGCGCCGACGATCCCAAGAAGGGCTTCCGGCGTTACTCCGAGGCGGTGTTCCACCCCAGAACGACCGTGGCGCGGGGGGTGCTCCGGGAGGAGTGCGAGGAGTTGATGAGCGGTTTTTTCGCGGGTTTGCGCGGATAGATTTGGTAAAAAAGGAATTTTTTTTATACTTTTGCATCCAACGCGTTTCGGACAGGGGCGCATGAACTGAAAAACTTATAAAATCGAATAGAAAAGCAATGAAAAAGTTATTTGTATCGGTTGTCGCGCTGTTGGCGGCGGTGTCGCTCTCGGCGCAGGATGTTACTGCAATCTACAACGAAGCCGCAGCAGCTTTCGGCGCCAAGGATTTCGCAGGCGCGGCCGCGAAGTTCGAACAGGTGATCGAGCAGGGGCTGGACAGCGAGGAGGCTGCGTCGCTGGTGGCCACGGCCAAGACGACGCTTCCCAAATGCTACTTTATGATGGGCGGCGGAGCGATCCGGACCAAGAACTACGACGAGGCGCTGAAGAATTTCACCAAATCGGCGGAGCTGGCCGAACTCTACGGCGACATGAGCCAGATGGCCAAGGCCAACGGCTGGGTGGCCAAGATCTATCAGATCCAGGGTGGCGACGCTTTCAACAACAAGGACTATGCGACCGCCGCAGGCGTGTTCGAGAAGGGCTACAAGGCCGACCCGGACAATACCGCGATGGCGCTGAACCTCGCCATGAGCTACTGCGAGATGGGCGAGTACGAGAAGGGTATGGACATCTACGAGGCGGTGGCCGCCAAGACGCACCCCAAGTATGCCGATGACGCCGCCAAGGCCAAGGAGATGATCGCCCTCTACACCAATAACAAGGTGGCCACGCTCCAGGCTGCCAACGATTTCGACGGTATCATCGCGATGGCCGACGCGCTGCTGGCGAAGAACGCCGAAAACGCTCTGGCACAGAAGGTCCGCTTGCAGGCCTATGCCAGCAAGAAGGATTACAACAAGGTGATCGAGCTGGGCGAGGCTGCCGCCAAGGTGCAGACCGATCCCGAGGATGTGAGCCTGATGTACCTGACGCTGGGCGCCGCCTACAACGCCAAGGAGATGAAGCCGCAGGCCATCGAGGCCTTCCGGAAGGTGACGGCGGGACCGGCTGTCGAGAGTGCGAAAGCCGCGTTGGCCGAACTGACCAAATAGCCTGCGGGCCGCAGGAGGAAGAGGGCGGCCTGCCGGGTTTTCCGAAGGGCCGCAGACAGTGAGCCTCCGGCCCCATGAAATAAACCGCAGAGCGGGTTCCGGATTTCCGGAACCCGCTTTTTCGTGCCGGAGCGGGGGGCTGGTTCAGCGTTCTGACGGCTCTTCGGGTGCGGCGTTTCGAAGGGCGTTTTCCCGAATACGGACCAGTCCGCTGCGCGTCAGCGGCGTGCGGCCGCAGAGGGCTTCGAACGCCGCTTCGTCCATGCCGAGCCACGTCGCGGCGTCCATCGCCAGCGGGTCGAACACGGCATCGAACGCCGCGTTGCGGTGCTGCGGGGCGCGGCGGTTCCAGGGGCAGAGGCTCTGGCACGCGTCGCAGCCGAAGATCCAGCCGTGAAGGTCCGTTTGACCGGGCTGTTCCCGCTCGATGGTGCGGCACGAGATGCAGCGGCCCGTGTCGATGGTCCGGTCCGGGGCGACGGCTCCCGTGGGGCAGTTGTCGATGCAGCTGCGGCAGGTTCCGCAGCGCGACCCTTCGAACGGCGCGTCGTAGCGGTCGGTCTCTTCGGTGAGAATCAGCTCGCCCAGCACGACGTAGCTCCCGTATTGCGGCGTGACGAGCAGCGACTGTCGGCCGATCCACCCCAGCCCGGCCTCTACGGCCAGCTGCTTTTCGGCCAGCGGCGCGGTGTCGACGAAGGCGCGGCCTCCCAGACCGGGGTGCGCCGCGCGCAGGGCGTCGAGCATCCCGCCGAGCATCGTCCGGAGGGTGGCGTGGTAATCCGCCGCGCAGGCGTAGGAGGCCACCTTCGTCCGGTGCCCGGGCGGATAGCCCTCGCCGACGCGGTTTTTGTACGACACGGCGCAGACCACGGCCGTGCGTGCGCCTTCGACCAGCCGGCGCGCGTCGAAGCGTTTGTCGACGTTGCGTTCCAGATAGCCCAGCGACGATTGGCGGCCGCGGGCCAGCCATGCGCGGAACAGCGTCTCGTTTTCGGCCAGATGGCGGCACGGGGCGATGCCGCAGAGGTCGAACCCTGCGCCGGCGGCGAGCCGTTTGATGTACAGATGGTCGATCATCGTGATAATTTATGTCAAAAATAGTGTTTTTTAGCCGGAAATTAGTAATTTCGCCCCGAACTTTTGCGTTATCCGAACGTAGCTAAAAAAGAACACATGATGACTATCAATACACTGTACGAACTGGTCCGCAACAGCGTGGAGAAGTTCGCGTCGAAAGTCGCTTTCTCGATGTACGAGGGCGATGACGTGACTTATGCCGAGGTGGGCCGTCGTATCGCCAGGGTGCAGGAAATCCTCACCGGAGCGGGGCTTCGCGCCGGGGACAAGGTGGCTCTCCTGAGCAGCAACATGCCCAACTGGGGCATCAGCTATTTCGCCGTCACGTCGGCGGGCATGGTGGCCGTGCCGATCCTGCCCGACTTCTCGGACGAGGAGCTGGACATGATCATCGAGCATTCGGAGGCCAAGGCCCTGCTCGTGTCGGACAAACTTTTCACCAAGCTCTCGAAGCAGACCATCGAGCGGCTCAACGTGGCGGTCCGCACCAAGAACCTCGGCGTCATCTCGCAGCGCGTCCGCGGGGAAGGCTCGACGGGCGTTCCCCGGCCCGACGACCTGGCCGTGATCATCTACACGTCGGGAACCACTTCGAAGCCCAAGGGCGTGATGCTGACCCATGCGGCGCTCTGCGCGCAGGTCGACATCTCCGCCTCGATCTTCCCGGTCGACGGCGGCGACACGTTCCTTTCGGTGCTGCCCCTCTCGCACACCTACGAGTGCTCCATCGGCATGATCTATCCCTTCTCGATGGGTGCGCGGGTGGTCTACCTCGACCGTCCGCCCACGGCCTCGGCGCTGATGCCCGCCCTGCGTGCGATCCGCCCGACGGTCATGCTGATCGTGCCGCTGATCATCGAGAAAATCTACCGCCACCAGGTGCTCGCCAAGTTCAATTCCAACTCCTTCTGGCGCACGCTCTACCGCATCGGCTTCATGCGCCGCTACCTCCACCGCGTCGCGGGCGGGAAACTGATGAAGCTCTTCGGCGGCCGCCTGCGCTTCCTGGGAATCGGGGGTGCAAAACTCGACGGCGGGGCCGAGAAATTCCTGCTCGAAGCCCGCGTCCCCTATGCCATCGGCTACGGGCTGACCGAGACCGCACCGCTGCTGGCCGGCGCGGCCCCTTCGATGGTGCGGCTGGGATCGACCGGTCCCCAGGCCCCGGGCGTCGAACTGCGGCTGGAGAACGTCAACCCCGAGACCCGTCAGGGCGAGATCGTGGCCCGCACGCCGAGCGCGATGGTGGGCTATTTCAAGAATCCCGAGGCTACGAAGGAGGTTTTCACGGCCGACGGATGGTTCCGCACGGGCGACCTCGGGGAGCTGGACAAGGACGGCTGGCTCTACATCAAGGGCCGTCTGAAGAACATGATCGTGGGTCCCGGCGGCGAGAACATCTATCCCGAGGACATCGAGACGGTGCTTAACTCGCACGTCTGCATCGCCGATTCGATCGTCACGGAGCAGGAGGGCCGCCTGATCGCCCTGGTGCACTTCAACCGCGAGGAGATCGAGTCGATGATCGACGACTGGCGCGAGGAGTGGGAGAGCAAGAAGGAGGCCTGGGAGGCCAAGACCGAACAGCTGAAGAAGGAGATCATGGATTTCGTCAACGCCAAGGTCAACCGTTTTTCGCGGATCTCGGAGGTCGTCGAGGAGAAGGAGGATTTCATCAAGACCCCCACGCACAAGATCAAGCGTTTCCTTTACAACAAGAACAAGAACGGCCAGACTCCGGACCAGCCTGCCGCCGGAAAATAAGCAAAGCCCCCGCTCCGAGAGCGGGGGCTTTTTCTTAATCCGGAGCAGCCGGAGCGTTTCCGCGGGGCGGTCGGCTTTCGGCGAGGGACCGAGGCGCTTTCGAGGAGCCGCCTCACTTGAGGTAGATGCCGTGGGCGGCGCACTCGGCGATCATCCGCTCGGGCCAGATGCTGACCTGGACTTCGCCGATATGGGCGCAGCGCAGATAGAACATGCAGAGGCGCGACTGGCCGATGCCGCCGCCGATCGAGAGCGGCAGCCGTCCTTCGAGCAGCAGGCGGTGGAACTCCATTTCGCGCCGCTCGGGACATCCGCAGATCGCAAGCTGGCGTTCGAGGGCCTCGGCGTCGACGCGGATGCCCATGCTCGAAAGTTCGAAGGCGCTCTCCAGCACCGGGTTCCACACGATGATGTCGCCGTTGAGCCCTTTGTAACCGCCTTCGGTCGGGGTGCTCCAGTCGTCGTAGTCCGGGGCGCGTCCGTCGTGCCGCTGCCCGTCGGAAAGTTCGCCGCCGATGCCGATGAGGAACAGCGCGCCGTATTTGCGGGCCGCCGCCTGCTCGCGCTCCTTGGGCGTCAGCGCAGGGAACTCCTGCAACAACTCCTCGGCCTGCAGGAATGTGATTCGCTCGGGCAGTATGGGCGTGATGTGCGGATAGAGTTCGTAAACCTCCTCCTCGACGGCTTTCATCGCCTCGTAGATCGTTTCGACGATCGCTTTCAGGAAGTTCAGGTTGCGCTCTTCGGGGCGCATCGTGCGTTCCCAGTCCCACTGGTCGACGTAGAGCGAGTGGATGTTGTCCAGTTCCTCGTCGGCGCGGATGGCGTTCATGTCGGTGTACAGCCCGTATCCCGGGGCGATCTTGTAGGTCCCCAGTTTCATGCGTTTCCATTTGGCCAGCGAGTGCACCACCTCGGCCCGGCGGTCGCCCAGATCGCGGATCGGGAACGACACGGCGCGCTCCACGCCGTTCAGGTCGTCGTTGATGCCCGTGCCCGAAAGGACGAACAACGGCGCCGTGACGCGGCGTAGGCGCAGGCGGCGGGCCAGCATGTCGGGAAAAATCTCCTTGAGATAGGTGATGGCCTGCTCCATCGTTTCGGGAGCGAGCTTGGCCGTATAGTCTTCCGGAATGAAAAGCGGCATAAGTTCAGGGTTTGGATTCGTGAAAAACGGTTTATTTTGCAAATATAGTGAAAGGTGAGGGCAATTGGGAGTGTTCAGGCTCAAAAAATGTCGGTTTTAACCGCGGAACCGGATTTTGGCCTGCCCGAAATCCGTTCCGGGTGGGCGGCAGCATAAAAATAACGCACGTAACAGAAGCGTTACGTGCGTTATTTCATTTCCGGTTCCGGTTATTTCGCGGCGGGCAGCAGCGCCGAGTCGGGCTGCTGGCGTTTGTCGCCCACGTCGATCAGGTTCTCCTCGGAGACCCCCAGCGAACGGTAGTAGTCGTTCAGTTCGGCCACCACCTCCTTGCGGTCGGCGTAGCTGGCCAGGTAGTAGATGTCGCCCAGCTGGTCGAGCTTCTCGTCGATAAGGCCCGAGACCATGTCGCCCTGCGCCCCTTCGAAACGGAGGTAGTGCTCGATGTATTCGATCAGCGTCTGGGCATACTCCCTCAAGAGGGCGTCGCCCTTCGCGGCGGCTTCCTTGTCGCCCATGGCCGAAGCGGCGTAATAGGCCTCCAGGAAGGGGTAGGTGTTGGTGTCGGTGAAGCGCACCTGCGAGGTCGGCATCCGCTCCAGCCCCAGGTCGAGCAGCTCGACGGCCTCTGCGACGCGGTTCTGCCGCAGCAGCTCCTTGGCCACGCGGGCGAAGGCGTCGCGGGCGTGCGAGGCCGAAAGGTTGTACTGGATGAAGTAGTCGGCGTAGACCCGCGGGTCTTCGAGGTTGCCGTAGCGGAACGTGTCGCGCAGCAGCGGCGCGGCGTAGTCGGCGTCGATGCGTCCGATCTCGTAGGGGTTCTGCGTCGGGGTGAGGATCGGCACCAGGCGGTAGGCGTAGCCGTCGAACTGGAGGTAGTCCATCAGCCCGAAGTCCTGGAGAATGTAGACCTGCGTCATGTAGATCGGGCGTTTCCAGTCGAAGTTGGCCAGCATGTCGAGGATCATCAGCTGGTTCTTGTCCAGCGAATTCTTCTTGATGTTGATGAACACCGTGTCGACCATCTTGTCGCGGTCCTTTTCGGCCACGATGCCCGACGCCAGGGCGTTCTCCTTGTTCACCGGCAGGGCGATGCGCTTGGCGGGGATGTAGTCGGCCAGCGTGCCGTCGGCGAGTTTGACCTTGCTGCGGGGGTCGTCGCTGCGCACGAAGTCGATCACCTCCTTGATCTCCACCGGGCGGTCGATGCTGTTGGTGACGTAGATCATGTCGTTGTTGAAGGTGTACTTGTGCTTGGGCAGCGAGAAGGGGACGCCGGGGGCGTCGTTGGCCTTGGTCTTCATCTCGTCGATGTACCACTCGCCGCCGAGGTAGGAGGTGTTCATAATCCGCACGTCGGGGCGCACGCCGTAGACCTCCTGATTGTTCCACAGCGGGAAGGTGTCGTTGTCGCCGTAGTTGAGGATGATCGAGTTGGGGAGCGTCGACTGGAGGTAGTTCCAGCCGATGTCGCGGGCCATCGTGCGGTGCGAACGGTCGTGGTCGTCCCAGTTCTGGGCCGCGAGGATGGCCGGGACGCTCATTGCGACGACCGTTGCCGCGGCTGCCGTCGCCACGTTGTCGCGCTTCGAGAGCCGGGCGATCAGGTCGCGCAGGGCCAGCACGCCGAATCCGATCCAGATCGAGAATGCGTAGAACGATCCCGCATAGACGTAGTCGCGTTCGCGCGGCTCGCCGGGCGAGGTGTTGAAGTAGAAGACCAGCGCGATGCCCATCATCACGAACAGCCACAGCACGATCGAGAAGTTGCGCTGGTCGCGGTTCAACTGGTAGACGAGTCCGATGAGTCCCAGCAGGAAGGGGAGGAAATAATAGGTGTTCCGGCCCTTGTTTTCGGCGATTTCGCGCGGCAGGTTGTCCTGCGGGCCGACGTATTTCTCGTCGATCCAGCGGATACCCGAGAGCCAGTTGCCGTCGGTGATCGTCGTGCGCGAAGGCTGTATGTCGCTCTGGCGTCCCACGAAGTTCCACATGAAATAGCGCCAGTACATGTACGAAAGCTGGTAGTTGAAGAAGAAATGGACGTTTTCCCAGAACGTCGGTTCGGTGACCGTGCGGGTTTCGCCGTAGGAGTCGGTGTAGGCCCGTTTGCGTCCGAAGTCGAGCGTCTCGCCGCGCATGGGACGCCCCTGTGCGTCGCGCAGGACCTCGCCCTTGTCGTCGCGCAGCGTCTCGGTCTTGGTGCGGTAGGCGGCCCACTCCTTGTAGGCCTTTTCACCCTTCGAGTAGTTCCACATGCGGGGGAAGAGCTGCATGAACTCCGGAGCGTGGGTGTAGCCCGTGAGCACCGTGGCGGTCTTGTACTTGCCGTCCTCGTCCAGATACCACACCTTCTTCTCCTTCACGCCCTCGGGGGGAGCCGAATACTGCGCGCCGTACAGCAGCGGGCGGTCGCCGTACTGGTCGCGGTTCAGGAGCGACAGCAGGGCGTGGGGGTTGTTGGGGTTGTTGGAGTTCATCGGCGGGTTCGCCGCGGCGCGGATGGTCACCGAGGCGTAGGAAGAGTAGCCGACGAGAATCATCGTCGTCGAGAGCAGGATGATGTTGAGCAGCACGCGGCCCCGTTTGTGGGCGGCCCATGCGGCCCATCCCAGGCCGATGATCAGCGCCAGCGCGAAGAGCGTGATGCCCGAGTTGACCGGCAGGCCGAACGTGTTGACGAACAGCGTGTCGATCTGCGCCCCGATCCAGACGGTGTAGGGGATGATGATGTTGTTGACGAAGACGATCATCGCCCCGGACACGAGCGTCGAGAGGGCGATGCCTCGCCAGGTCACCGTGGCGGTCTTGCGGAAGTAGTAGATGAAGACCAGCGCGGGGATGCAGAGCAGGTTGAGGATGTGCACGCCGATCGAGAGTCCCATCAGGTAGGCGATCAGCACGATCCAGCGCGAGGAGTGGGGTTCGTCGGCCTGCTCCTCCCATTTGAGCATCAGCCACACGACCAGCGCCGTGAACATCGACGAGAGCGCGTAGACCTCGCCCTCGACGGCCGAGAACCAGAACGTGTCGGTGAAGGTGTAGGCCAGGGCCCCGACGGCTCCGGCGCCCAGGACGGCCCATGTGTTGGCGGCGGTGAGCTGCGCGCCGTCGCGCGTCACCAGACGCCGTGCCAGGTGGGTGATGGTCCAGAACAGGAACAGGATGCAGAAGGCGCTGGCCAGCGAGTTCATGGCGTTGACGGCGATGCCCACGTAGTCGGGGTTTCCGAAGGCGAAGAGCGTGGCCAGGCGCGCCAGCATCATGAACAGCGGTGCTCCGGGCGGGTGTCCCACTTCGAGTTTGTAGGACGTCGCGATGAACTCTGAGCAGTCCCAGAGGCTTGAGACGGGTTCCATCGTCATCAGATAGACCATCGCCGCGACGGCGAATACGGCCCAGCCCGTGATGTTGTTCCAGCGTTTGTAAAAGTGCATATCCGAGAAAACTTTTTTCGTAACTACTTATCGTGCAAAAGTAATGATTTAACGCGTTTTTTCCAACCTTATTACGCGAAATGCGTTTACAGCCACCTTTTCCACCATTTTTTCTGCGGGGCCTCGGCCGTTGCCGCCGGCGCGGCGATGGCGGCGGCAGCCGCTGCGGACCCGGCGGCGTTCCCCGACCCTCCGCGTTTGCGGCGGCGGGACGGCTTTGCCGAAGGGGCCGGAGCCGGGTTGGGGGCGTTTTTCGGCGCTGCGGTGGCGGCGGATTTGTTCCCGGCGGCTTTCGCGGCGTTGCCGGAGCCTTGCTTCGGGGCTTGCCCGCGCGTCGCGTCGGCGGGGCGGGAGGCGGTTTTTCCGGCCGGCTCGATGGGCGTTCCCGGTGCGGGACGCGTGCCCCGTCTGCGACGCGGGCGCGACGGGCGGGAAGTCGCCCCGGCCTCGGGCTGCGCCGGATTTTGCGCAGACTGCGGCGTCTTCGCGGCATTGCGGGCGGCCTTCTGCTCCGTGTTGCGGGCCGGCCGCTGCGCAGGCTGCTGTCCGGCGTCCGCATCCCGGGCGGGACGCTGTGCGGATTTGGCTCCGGCGTTCCGGGCCGGTTTCGGCTCCTGGGTGCGGGCGGGACGCTGTGCGGCCTTCTGCGCGGGTTTCCGCGCCGGGGCGGCCTTGCGCAGGGCATATTCCGGAACCGGTCCCTCGGTGGGGATCGTAAGTCCGGTGAGTTTCTGGATGTCGCAGAGATACTCGAACTCGTCCTCCGAGCAGAACGACCACGCCGCGCCCTCGTGTCCCGCGCGGCCCGTGCGGCCGATGCGGTGGACGTAGGTTTCGGCCACCTCCGGCAGTTCGTAGTTGATCACCAGCGGCAGCTGGTCGATGTCGATGCCGCGGGCGGCGATGTCGGTGGCGATCATCACCCGGCACTCGCCCGACTTGAAATCGTTCATGGCCTTCACGCGGGCGTTCTGCGACTTGTTGCCGTGGATGGCGCACGACCGGATGCCGGCCCGGTTCAGGATTTTGGCCAGCTTGTCGGCGCCGTGCTTCGTGCGCGAGAATACGAGCACCTGCTGGGCGTCGGATGCCGAGAGCAGGTCGATCAGCAGCTGGCTTTTTTCGGCTTTTTCGGCGAAATGGACCGTCTGCGCGATGGTCTCGACCACCGACGCCGGGGGCGTGACGGTGACCAGCACCGGGTTGCGGAGGATTTTCGCGGCCAGCGCGGCGATCGACTCGGGCATCGTGGCCGAGAAGAAGAGCGTCTGACGCCGTTCGGGAAGCAGCGGCAGGATGCGGCGGATGTCGTGGATGAAGCCCATGTCCAACATGTGGTCGGCCTCGTCGAGCACGAAGAAACGGATCGTGTCGAGCGTCACGTAACCCTGCCCGATCAGGTCGAGCAGGCGGCCCGGGGTGGCCACCAGCAGGTCCACGCCCTTCTGGAGCGCGTCGACCTGCGGACGCTGGTTGACGCCGCCGAAGATCACGCAGTGGCGGATGGGGGTGTAGCGGGCGTAGTCGCGGCAGCACTCGTCGATCTGGATGGCCAGTTCGCGCGTCGGGGTGAGCACCAGGGCGCGGATCGGGCGGCGTCCCTTGGGGGCCGGTTCGGCGGCTAAAAGTTGGAGCATCGGCAGCGTGAAAGCTGCGGTTTTGCCCGTTCCGGTCTGGGCGCAGCCCTGGAGGTCGCGGCCTTCGAGTACGGGAGGAATGGCTTGTTGCTGAATGGGGGTGGGATCTGTGTACCCCTTTTCTCCGATGGCGCGCAACAGCGGCTCGGAGAGTCGTAAGTCTTGAAATTTCATAATAATCGGCGTAAAGGTACGATTTATTTTTCGGTTTCCGTGTAAAAATTCGTACCTTTACCCGTTCAAAACGTTAATTTGCGATTATGGATTCCAAACTCGTACTTTACAATACGCTCACCCGCCGCAAGGAGGTCTTCGAGCCGCTCGTTCCGGGCCGCGTGGGCATGTATGTCTGCGGTCCCACGGTCTACGGCGATCCGCATCTGGGCCACGCCCGGCCCGCCGTGACGTTCGACCTGCTGTTCCGTTACCTCAAGGCTTCGGGCTACAAGGTGCGCTACGTGCGCAACATCACCGACGTGGGCCATCTGGAGCACGACGCCGACGAGGGCGAGGACAAGATCGCCAAGAAGGCCCGGCTCGAACAGCTGGAGCCGATGGAGGTGGCGCACTACTACACGGAGCGTTACCACCGGGCGATGGACGCGCTCAACGTCGAGACCCCCTCGATCGAACCCTATGCCTCGGGACACATCATCGAGCAGATCGAGTTCGTGAAGAGGATTTTGGCCGACGGCTATGCCTACGAGGCGAACGGTTCGGTCTACTTCGACGTGGAGAAGTACAACGCCAAATACAACTACGGCAGGCTGTCGGGGCGCAACCTCGACGACATCGTCGCCAACACGCGCGAGCTGGACGGGCAGTCGGACAAACGCCACTCCTACGACTTCGCGCTGTGGAAGAAGGCGTCGCCCGAGCATATCATGCGGTGGCCGTCGCCCTGGGGCGAGGGTTTCCCGGGCTGGCACATGGAGTGCTCGGCGATGTCCACGCGCTACCTCGGGGAGCGTTTCGACATCCACGGCGGCGGCATGGACCTGATGTTCCCGCACCACGAGTGCGAGATCGCGCAGTCGACCGCCGCGTTGGGCCACGATTCGGCCCGCTACTGGCTGCACAACAACATGATGACGGTCAACGGGCAGAAGATGGGCAAGTCGCTGGGCAACTTCATCACGCTGGAGGAGTTCTTCACCGGGTCGCACCCGAAGCTTTCGCAGGCCTATTCGCCCATGACGATCCGTTTCTTCGTGCTCCAGGCCCACTACCGCTCGACGCTCGATTTCTCGAACGAGGCCCTGCAAGCCGCCGAGAAGGGGCTGGACCGCCTGATGAAGGGCATCGAGACGCTCGGGAAGATCAAACCCGCGGAGGTCTCGACGGTCGATCCCGCCGAGCTGGAGACGCGCTGCGCCGAGGCGATGGACGACGACCTGAACTCGCCGATGGTCATTTCGGCGCTGTTCGACTGGGTGCGTACGATCAACCAGCTGGCCGACGGCTCGCAGACGATCACGGCCGCCGACCTCGCGGCGCTGACGGCTACCGTGCGTCGCTACGCTTTCGACATCTTGGGCCTGCGCGACGAGAAGGCCGCCGGGACGGCTTCGGGGCGCGACTACGTGACGCCGCTGGTCGAGATGCTTTTGGACGAACGCCTGAAAGCCCGCGCGGCGAAGGACTGGGCCGCCTCGGACCGCATCCGCGACGGACTCACGGCCGCCGGCATCCGCGTCAAGGACCGCAAGGACGGCACGGACTGGGAACTGGAATAAAACGCCTGCTGGTATGGGGAATCCGGACAAGATCGTAGCCGTCGGACTGGGCGAGGTGCTTTACGACCACGATGTCGTGACGGACGAATATACCTTCGGCGGCGCGCCGGCCAATTTCGCCGATCATTTCCTCAAGTGCTCCCGGCTGATTTCCGGCCCGGATGCGGCGGAGGTGCATGTGGTCAGCGCGGTCGGGGACGATGAGCGCGGCCGCGCGGTGTCGGCCGAACTGGAGGCCCGCGGGCTTTGCGACGGGCTTTGCCGCGTCGGGGAGCTGCCTACCGGCGTCGTCGACAAACGCCGGGATGCCGCCGGGGTCAACGCCTACGAGATTCTGCCCGGCGCATGGGATGCAATGACGTGGTCGGATGCGCTGGCCCGGCTGGCCGCCCGGACCGATGTGGTCTGCTTCGGTTCGCTGGCGCAGCGCAGCGCGGCGTCGCACGCTACCGTCGTCCGGTTTCTCGACGGGGTGATTCGCCGGGAGCGGCCGACGCTGCGCGTGTTCGACGTCAACCTGCGGCAGGATTTCTTCTCGCGGGAGGTGCTGGAGGAGTCGATGGCTCGCTGCAATATTTTGAAGATCAGCGACGAGGAGGCTCCGCGCGTGGCCGGATGCCTGACCGGATGTCCCGCCGCCGATCCGGGCGGGCTGTGCCGGGAGTTGCTCGACCGCCGGGAGAATCTCGAAATGGTCATCCTCACCGAGGGCGCCGAGGGCAGCCGCGTGTTCACCCGGAACCGGATTTCGGCCTATGTGATTCCCCGCGGGGAACGTGTCCGCCCTGTCGACACGGTCGGTGCGGGCGATTCGTTCACGGCGGCGTTTTGCGCGATGCTGGCCGCCGGGTACGACATCTGGCCGGCCCAGGCGTTCGCGTCGAAGGTCGCGGCTTTCGTCTGTTCGTGCGCGGGCGCCACGCCGGAGTACCCGGCCGCGGCGAAAACGGAATTTTCAGGGAATTTGTAACGTTTTATCTGATAAGGACAGAGACATGGAGACATACCGGTACAATACCTTGCGGTTTTTCAGGGTGCAGTTCGGCCTGCCCGCCCGGATGCCTTTGGAGTGGTGCGTCGTACGGGAGACCTCGCGTGCGGGCAGCGAATTGCGGCTCGGCGTCGCGCTGAAAGGAACGGGGCTGTACATCGACGTGGCGATGCGGCGGTTCTTCTCGCAGGTCGACATTCCGCTCATCGAGCGCCGCTGCTACCCGGCCGAGCGGATCAGCCGGGGGAATGACTACGAATACCGGAGCGCCGAAGGGTGGAGCTTCACTTGCCCCAAGCATTACATTTGCGATATTTATTACCCCGCGCGATTCAGCCGCGAACTGCTGGCGCATAGCGTGCTGTGAGGCAGCCCCGGGCGTGCGCGTCGTACGTGCGGGCCGGTAATGGAATTTTTAAGGAAATATAACTTATGACGGAGATAAAATCGGCGGCTTTGGAGCTTGGAACCGAGCGAATCCGGAAGCTGCTCGTGCAATATGCCGTGCCGGCGATCATCGCCATGACGGCCTCGTCGCTCTACAACATGGTCGACAGCATCTTCATCGGCCACGGGGTCGGGCCGCTGGCCATCTCGGGCCTTGCGCTGACCTTCCCGCTGATGAACCTCGCCGCGGCGTTCGGTTCGCTGGTGGGCGTGGGCGCCGCGACGCTGATTTCGATGCGCCTGGGCCAGCGCGACTACGAAACGGCCCAGCGGGTGCTGGGCAATGTGCTGGTGCTCAATCTGATCATCGGCATAGCGTTCGGCCTCGTGGCGCTTCTGTTCCTCGATCCGATCCTCTATTTCTTCGGGGCCAGCGAGGCCACGATCGGCTATGCCCGCGAATACATGACCGTCATTCTGCTGGGCAACGTGGTCACGCACATGTATCTGGGTCTGAACTCCGTGCTGCGCGCCTCGGGGCATCCCCGCAAGTCGATGTACGCCACGATCAACACCGTGGTCATCAATACGATCCTCGACCCGCTGTTCATTTTCGGTTTCGGCTGGGGCATCCGCGGAGCGGCTATCGCCACGGTGCTGGCGCAGGTCATCTCGCTCGTGTGGCAGCTGCGCATCCTTTCGAACAAACAGGAGCTTCTCCACTTCCGCCGCGGCATCTACCGCCTGCGGAAGAAGATCGTGCGCGACATGCTGGCCATCGGCATGTCGCCCTTCCTGATGAACCTCGCGGCGTGCTTCATCGTCATCCTCATCAACAAGGGGCTGAAGGAGTACGGCGGCGACCTGATGATCGGCGCCTACGGCATCGTCAACCGCCTGGCGTTCTTCTTCGTGATGATCGTGCTGGGCGTCAACCAGGGCATGCAGCCCATTGCGGGTTACAACTTCGGCGCGAAGCAGTACGACCGCGTGATGCACGTGCTGAAGCTGACGATGATCGGCGCGACGTGCGTCACCACCGCGGGATTCCTCCTCGGCGAGTTCATGCCGCGCCTGGCCGTGGGAATGTTCACCTCCGACGAGGAGCTGATCCGCCTGGCGGTCGAAGGCATGCGCATCGTCTTCTTCTGCTTCCCGATCATCGGTTTCCAGATGGTGGCCACCAACTTCTTTATGAGCATCGGCATGGCCGGCAAGGCGATCTTCCTGTCGCTGTCGCGCCAGCTGCTGTTTCTGATGCCCGGACTGATCTTCCTGCCGCACATTTTCGACGTCTGCACCGAGTGGAACGGCAGCTGGGGCGTGTGGTGCTCGATGCCGCTGTCGGACTTCCTGGCTTCGCTGGTGGCTTTCTTCATGCTGACTTACCAACTGCGGAAATTCCGGGCCATCGGTGCGGAAAACGCCGCCAAAGAGGGATAGGACTATGGAACAATTCGTCATCAACATCGGCCGCCAGCTGGGCAGCGGCGGCAGGACCGTCGGGGAGATCATCGCCCGCAGGTTGGGCGTGAAGCTCTACGACAAGGAGCTGATCAACCTGGCGGCGCGCGAGAGCGGCATCTGCCCCGAGTTTTTCGAGAAGGCCGACGAGAAGGAGTCGCGCGGCGTGATTTCGACCGTGGTCGGCTACCTGCGGGCGCCGTTCGTGGGCGACGACGGGGGCGTGACGAACGTGCTGTCGAACGACGCGCTGTTCAAGATTCAGAGCGACGTGATCCGCGCCGTCGCGGCGCGTGAATCGGCGGTTTTCGTGGGCCGCTGTGCCGATTACATCCTGCGCGAGAATCCGCGCTGCGTCAATGTCTTCCTCACGGCCGACGATGCCGACCGCATCGGCCGCATCCGCCGCCGGCAGGGATGCACCGCGGAGGAGGCCCGCGCGATGATGGAGCGCGTCGACGCCCGGCGCGCCTCGTATTACAACTATTACAGCTCGCGGACGTGGGGCGAGGCGGCGACCTACCACCTCTGCGTCAGCACCTCGCCGCTGGGCGACGAGGGCACGGCGGATTTCATCCTGGAGTTCGCCGCACGGAAACTGAACATGAAATTTTGAGCATATTATGGTACTTGCGGAACAGATCAAGGAGATCGAACAGCGCCGGGAAGCGCTGGAACGCTGTTTGGACATCGACCAGAAGCGCATCGACCTGCGCAACGAAGAGGAGAAAACCCAGGAGCCGAACTTCTGGGACAACCCCGACAAGGCGCGCGAGCAGCTGCGCAAGGTGGCGGGGATCAAGGCATGGGTCGAGGATTACGACGCCATTCGCAAGGATGCCGAGGACCTTCAGCTGATGCCCGACTTCGTGAAGGAGGGCGTGGTCAGCGAGGAGGAGATGGACGCCCACTACGCCGCGACGCTCGAAAAGATCGAAAAACTCGAAATGCGCAACATGCTGCGCCGCGACGAGGACAAACTCGGGGCCATTCTCGACATCAACGCCGGGGCGGGCGGCACGGAGGCGCTCGACTGGGCGTCGATGCTCATGCGCATGTACACCCGCTGGGGCGAGGCCCACGGCTATAAGGTCAAGGTGCTGGACTTCCAGGCCGGCGACGAAGTCGGGGTGAAATCCTGCACGCTGGAGTTCGAGGGGGAATACGCCTACGGCTACCTCAAGAGCGAGAACGGCGTGCACCGCATGGTGCGCCTGTCGCCGTTCAACGCCAACAACAAGCGTCAGACCACGTTTGCGTCGGTGTTCGTATCGCCGGCCGTCGACGACACGATCGAGATCACGGTCAATGCCGCCGACATCGAGTGGGACACGTTCCGTTCGTCGGGCGCCGGAGGGCAGAACGTCAACAAGGTGGAGACGGCCGTGCGCCTGCGCTACCACGCGAAGGACCCCGACACGGGCGAGGCGATCGAGTACCTGATCGAGAACATGGAGACGCGCTCGCAGCTGATGAACCGCGAGAACGCCATGCGCATCCTCCGCTCGAAACTCTACCAGCGCGAGCTGGACAAGCGTATGGCGACGCAGCAGGCGCTGGAGGCTTCGAAGAAGAAGATCGAGTGGGGTTCGCAGATCCGCTCGTACGTCTTCGACGACCGCCGCGTGAAGGATCACCGCACGGGCGTGCAGACTTCGGCCGTGGAGTCGGTGATGGACGGCGACCTGGACGCCTTCATCAAGGCCTATCTGATGGAATACGGCGCGCAGGCGTAGGGATTATTCCTCCCAATGATAAAGTCCGCCCACTTCTTTCCAGCCCGAATGCGTCTTATGTAGAAGGACGCCGCTGCCGTTGTACTCTTCCACTACCTCGGCAACGGCCTTGTCGAGTGATTTGTTCAGGACGATGTATCCGATTGCGGGGATTCCGAGATGCCATCCTTCCCAATGCCCGTTGATGACGTACCAGTAGTTTTGCAGGAAACGCATCCGCTTCCGGCCCGATTCTGCGGATGTCCGCTCTTCGTCGGGCCAGTATCCGTTTTTCTCCAGAAACAGTTCGAGAGCATCCTTGTATTCATCGGTGAGATAGAGCTGTTTTAACCCCGCTTGCCGGATTTGCGGTCGGAAATCGTCCAAAACCCTGTAATAGGCTCCCGCTTTGCGGAGAAGGTAAAATCCGTCGGTCGGAAATGTGGGAGGAGGGGAGCTTTCGTAATAATAATCGAACATGCCGTCCTCTGCGACACAGAACGTCAATTGCGATTGGATAACGACGTAGCGGTAGGCCGAATCGCTCCGGAAACCCCTCGGACGAAGCGTCGGGTCGGGATTGAAGAGGGTGGTAAAGAGATTGTAAACGTTACGCAGCGTGTCGTTCTGGTTGTCCGGAGCCGATGCGTTGGACGTATATTTCCGATGCCATGTCTCCAGAAACTCCTCCATCCCCGGTCCCGATTTGCAGGAATAGATTGAGTCGAGTTCCTGGGCTAACTCTTTTGCCCGGGATGGAGCGTAGCGAAAATCCGTATTGTCCGCCTCCGAGGGCAGCGCATCTTTCGTTGCCCAAAGGAAATAGCCTCCGATGAAACAGACAACCAGAAAAGACAGGGCCGGGAAAAGGTTCAGCTCGGAGCGATCCGTTTTACGAAGGTTCATGGCAGAGGCGCTTTTCCGCAAAGATAGCATTTTTCGGTGCAAAATATTATCTTTGCTCTATGAAGCGATCTGTTTTTATCCTTGTATTCACCATTTTTGCAGCCTTCGCCGCTCCGGCGCAGGTGAACGTCGGCATGACCGACACGGCGTCCTATTACCCGCTGCTGCGGGGGCGGCGCGTGGCCGTGCTGGCCAACCAGACCTCCGTGGCGGAGCTGCCCGGCGCGCCGGGGGCCGATGCCTCCGGGCGGGTGCATCTGGTCGACCTGCTCCACGGCGAAGGGTTTGCCGTCGCGGCGATCTTCTCGCCCGAGCACGGATTCCGCGGCACGGCCGATGCCGGGGAGCGGGTCGCAAGTTCGGTCGACGCCCGGACGGGCATTCCCATCCGCTCGCTCTACGACGGCAACGCGAAACGGCCTTCGGACGAGGCGATGCGCTCGTTCGACGTGCTGGTCGTCGACATGCAGGACGTGGGTCTGCGCTTCTATACCTATTATATCTCGATGCTGCGGATGATGGACGCCTGCGCCGATTTCGGCCGCCTGGTCGTGGTGCTCGACCGCCCCAATCCCAACGGGCATCTTGTCGACGGACCCGTTCTCGACATGAAGTACAAATCGGGCGTCGGGGCGATTCCGGTCCCCGTGCTCCACGGACTGACGATGGGCGAAATCGCCCGCATGGCCGTTGGCGAAGGGTGGGCGAAGCCGTGCGACCTGACGGTCGTGAAGTGCCGCAACTACACCCATGCCACCGAATACCTCTTGCCCGTCGCTCCGTCGCCCAACCTTCCGACTGCGCGCGCCGTCTATCTCTATGCCGCGCTGTGCCCCTTCGAGGGCACGGTCGTGAGCCTCGGACGCGGAACGGACTGCCCGTTCGAAATCTACGGACATCCCGATATGACCGGACGCGCCTTTTCCTTTACGCCGCGCCCCACGGCCGGGGCCAAACATCCGCCGCTCGAAGGCCGGCTGTGCCACGGCGTCGACCTGCGCGGCATGCCGCTCTCCGAGGCCCGCGAAGTGGGATTCTCGCTGCGCTACGTGATCGACGCCTACCGCGATCTGGGGCTGGGGGACAGGTTCTTCACCCCGATGTTCGAAAAGCTGGTCGGTGCGGGATGGGTGCGCGGGATGATCGTGGCCGGGGCTTCGGAGGAGGCGATCCGCGCCCGCTGGGTTCCCGATGTGGAACGCTACCGCGAAAAGCGGGTGCAGTACTTGCTTTACGAATAGAATGATGGGGTTTTACGTCATTGCGAGGAGCTGCAGGCGACGTGGCAATCCGAAAAAAACGCAGAGTCGGCCATGGAGAGCAGCTATGTATATATATTGACCAATAAACTGCATACGGTGCTGTATGTCGGCGTTACGACCTCGTTATCCCGGCGTATGAAAGAACATGCCGCCGGTCAGTCTGCATTTACGCGCCGCTATAACGTCCATAAGTTGATTTACGCCGAGGAGTATCGGGACGTTCGGGATGCAATCGCCCGGGAGAAACAAATCAAGAGTTGGAGCCGGAAACGGAAAATCGGGTTAATAGACTCTCAAAATTCATTGTGGAAGGACTTATCGGACGGGTTCGTCTGATTCTTGATCTGGGCCGTAATGCCACAGCGCAGCAATCGGATTGCCGCGTCGCTGCGCTCCTCGCAATGACGTAAAAGCGCCCCGGATCGGAGCGCTTTTTCTTTTTCATACGGGCGTTACCCGATCCGCCTCGGTGATCTCCCGCAGGACGCGGCAGGGCGAGCCGACGGCCACGACTCCCGCCGGGATGTCGTGCGTGACGACGCTCCCGGCCCCGATCACCGTGTTGTCGCCGATCGTCACGCCCTGCATCACGACCGTGTGGCCTCCGATCCAGACGTTGTTGCCGATGGCAATGGGCAGCGAACGCATGATGCCCGCGTTGCGCTGGTCGGGCAGCAGGGCGTGGTTGACGGTGTAGATGCCGACGTTCGGCCCGATGAAGACGTGGTCGCCGATGGTGACGGGCGCTTCGTCGAGGATCGTCAGGTTGAAATTGCCGACGAAATGGTCGCCGACCGAAATCTGCGCTCCGAAATCGCAGTGGAACGGGCTGTGGATGCAGACCGACTTGCCGACGTGTCCGAACAGCTGCCGGATGATCGCCTCCCGCTCCTCCCGGCGGCTCGGGGGCAGCTGGTTGAGCCGGAACACCAGCTCCTCGGTCCGCAGCAGCGCGCCGCCGATTTCAGGACAGATGGCGTGGAGCCAAAGCCCGGCTTTCATTTTTTCGAGATCGCCCATGATTCGTTGGTTGTTGGGTGGGAGAAGCGGCTTTTCAAACCGCAAAAAGCACACCCCGTTGCCGAGGTGTGCTTCTCTTTCGGATATTCCGTGTTACTCCGAAACGATCGCCTCGCTCGGGCATACGCCTGCGCAGGTGCCGCAGTCGATACATTTGTCGGCGTCGATCACATAGATGTCGCCGGCCGAAATAGCCTCTACGGGGCACTCGCCGATGCAGCTGCCGCATGCAACGCACGAGTCGGTAATTTTGTAAGCCATTGTGTTGAGTGTTTATTGTTAAATGTGTGTGTGCAAATATAAAAACTTATTTGATAATATCAAAACCCGTGTAGGGAATCAGCGCCTCGGGGATGCGGATGCCTTCGGGGGTCTGATAGTTCTCCAGCAGCGCGGCCACGATGCGCGGCAGGGCCAGCGACGAGCCGTTGAGGGTGTGCGCCAGCTGGATTTTCTTCTCCTCGTCGCGGTAGCGGAGTTTGAGGCGGTTGGCCTGGAACGACTCGAAATTCGATACCGACGACACTTCGAGCCAGCGTTTCTGGGCCTCGGAGTAGACTTCGAAATCGTAGGTCAGCGCCGAGGTGAACGACATGTCGCCGCCGCACAGGCGCAGGATGCGGTAGGGCAGGCCCAGAGCCTTGACGATGCTCTCCACGTGGGCCACCATGCCGTCCAATGCTTCGTAGCTCTTTTCGGGCAGCGAGAGCTGCACGATCTCCACCTTGTCGAACTGGTGCAGGCGGTTGAGTCCGCGCACGTCCTTGCCGTACGACCCGGCCTCGCGGCGGAAGCACGGGGTGTAGGCGGTCATCTTCACCGGAAAATCCTCCTTTTCGAGGATCACGTCGCGGTAGATGTTCGTCACGGGAACCTCGGCCGTGGGAACGAGGTAGAAGTTGTCTACCGTGGCGTGGTACATCTGCCCCTCCTTGTCGGGGAGCTGTCCCGTGCCGAAGCCCGAAGCCTCGTTGACCATCACGGGCGGCTCCACTTCGAGGTAGCCGGCCGCCGTGTTGCAGTCGAGGAAATAGTTGATCAGCGCGCGCTGCAACCGTGCGCCCTTGCCCTTGTAGACGGGGAATCCCGCGCCGGTGAGCTTCACGCCCAGGTCGAAGTCGATGATGTCGTACTTGCGGGCCAGCTCCCAGTGGGGCAGCGGGTTTTCCGGAAGCGCGGTGTAGCTTTCCACGAGCTTGACGACGAGGTTGTCCTCGGCCGTCTTGCCTTCGGGGACGATCTCGGCGGGGAAGTTCGGCAGCGAGACGATGGCCGACTGCAACTCCTGCCGGGCGTCGGTCAGCTCGGCTTCGAGGCGCGAGGACTTCTCCTTGAGGTCCGCCACGAAGCGTTTGCGCTCCTCGGCCTCCTCGCGGCGGCCCTGGCCCATCAGTGCGCCGATCTCCTTGGCTGCCTTGTTCTGGGCGGCCAGCGTGTTGTCGAGTTCCAGCTGGAGGGCTTTGCGCCGGTCGTCGAAGCTGATGATCTTTTCGATGACAGGCGCGGCGTCCACGCCCTTCTTGGCCAGCTTGCGTGCGGCGGCCTCTTTGTCATCGCGGATTTGCTTTATCGTAAGCATAATATCGTGAGTTTTTTGTGTTTTCGCCTTACAACCTGCAAAATTAGTAAATTCGCGCCAAACTGTCACGCCGAGACGCCGTTTTTTGCGATTTTATGAAAAAACCGGACTTCCGCCCAAAGCGGAAATCCGGTTTTCGGTTGTGCGGGCTGCGGATCAGCGGGTGTGGAGCACGAGGTCCGTGCGCAGACGCTTGCCTTCGGCCGGGACTTTCGCTGCCGTGTTTCCGGAGGCTTTCGCCGGAACGGCGACGCGTTCGCCCGTCAGGTAGGTCGTGAAGCGCTGTCCGCCGGTCTCGATGCTTCCGGTCCGCGATTCCGCGGCGCGGGCCGCGGTCTGTGCGGACGCCTGCTGGAGGGGCTTCATCTTGAGGGACGAGTAGGTTTTCGAACCGGCGTACTGGCGCAGGTAGCTCGAACTCGACGCCTGCGGCGTGCTGAAGAGCAGGAACATGTAGCTGTTGACCTCTTCGGGTGAGTAGGGGCTTGAAGCCCAGTAGAGCGTGTCGCCGATGTAGCCGACGGCCATTCCGGCGTCGCCCCAGAAGATCGACAGTCCGTTCGAGAAGCCGAGCGTCGCATAGGCGCCGTTGTACATCCCCGCGTACTGGGGTTCGACGATCAGCATGTGCAGCTCCTTGTCGTAGTAGCCTTTCAGCTGGGGTGCGAAGTCGCGCATGTCGGTCATGCCGCTGATGAGCACGTCGCGGTCGTTGATGCGCGCGATGTCCATGCGGAAGGTCTTTTCGGACGACTGCGAATCGACGTCGACGGTCGCCGTGACGCCGAATGCGCCGATGAAGTCCTCCAGGGTCTTCGTCCGGTCGAAATCCTTGGCGAAGTAACCGAACGTCGACGCGCTCTTCGAAACGAAAGCCGTGTCGCCGAACGAGTTGTACATCAGCAGGGCGAGTGTGTACGTGCTGCCTTCGTCGAGCGGGCTGAACGACGTGCCGCGGCCTTCGGGGGAGTTGAGTTGCGCGATCATCTCCTCGGGAACGTCGTAGCCCCGGGATGCGGTCACCTCCTCCAGTGTCATGCCGAGCGCTTCGCACAGGTAGTCGGCGACGGCGGTTTTGACGCAGAGATATTTCATCGCCGCCACATTCGCGGTCTGCATCTGCCAGATGAGCGTGTTGTAGGGCGAGTAGTTGAGGTTGTTCTTCGGAGCGTAGAACTCGAATTCGAGCGATCGGGGAGCATATTCGTCGTTCGGGTCGTTCGTGAACCGCTGCGTGTAGAGCTTGCAGGGGTTCTCGATCGAGTCGTAGGCCAGCGCCACGGCGGTGTAGTTGCCCGAGGGAACGTTCCAGACCGAGGCGTCGTCCGCGAGGAGCGTCACCACGGGGGTCACGGCCTCCAGTTTGTCGTCGATCAGCTGCCGGCGCACCTCTTGCTGCCGTTCGGCGTCGGCGGTGATGTCTCCGGCGACGACCGCGGCCTTGTAGTACTTCGTGTATTCGTTGGGCGAGAAGTGGAGTTTCGGAGCCTTGAATCCGGTGCTCGTGGTCTCGATGCCCTCGAAAGCGATCTCCACGACGGGCGTGGTGTCGATGTCGGTGTCGAAGATCAGTTTCTCGGGCCCCTGGGCGAAATAGCCCGACGACACGTAGTAGATCAGGTAGAACGAGAAGGTGCTCTCGCCGTCGAACGTGCAGGGATAGCTGGCGTACGCCGAGTCGTTGCCGGTGTAAACGGCCATGTCGGCGACGTAGACGTACTCGTTGTAGTTCGAGTTGTAGTAGCCGATCGACTGCGCCGGCACGGTGCAGGTGTTGTCGTCGTGGAGGACGAACTTGAACGTCACGCCGCTGGCCCAGTCCTTCAGCCGGAAGATATTGGCTCCCACGGCTTTCTCTACCTCCAGGCCCGAATCGCGGCCCGAATAGTACCCGTTGTAGTGGTAGGTTGCCAGCTGGGGGATCTCTTCGCCCTCTCCGGTGGTGCGGTAGAGCGTCTCCCACTCCAGTTCGTAGGTGGCCGAAAGGGTCACCTTGTCGGAGTACTGCGCCACCTGCGCGGCGTTGTCGCCCGGACGCGCCTCCCGGCTGCTGATGTAGAGCGTGGTCTTGTAGTTCGAACCCATGACGAAGTTCGAAAGGTCGACCTCGACGGGAACCGTCACGGAGTGGCTGCCGTCGGGAATGGTCGCCTCGGCCGGAACCGAGAACAGCTCGTAGTCGTCGTCCTTGGTCGCCAGATAGACCTTGTAGGCGCCTTTGTTGCCCGGACGCGCGATTTCGACGTTGATCACGCCCTGCACGGCGTCCTGCGGAAACTCCTTCTGGATGGACGACTGGATGAAGTGGATGGCCTTCGCATCGTCCTTGTTGGGGGTGTATTGGTCGCCCTCCTGCGTCTGGCTGCAGGCCGCGGTGAAGAGCAGCAGTCCCGCACCCAGATATTTCGATATGTTTTTCATAGTGTACTTGATTTTCAACGGTTCAAAGGCTCGTTAGGGATTCTGGTCCTCCTCGTTGATGTTCGGATTGGCATCCAGTTCGGCTTTGGGAATGGTCAGCACCCAGTCGTAAGTGTCGGCTTTGGTGATGTTGACGTTCCGGCGGTTCATCATCGAAATGCACTCCTCGGAGAAGCCGTCGTCGGTCCGGCGGTCGATGCCCTGGCCCAGGCGGCGGACGTCGAACAGCCGGCCGTACTCACCCCACAGTTCGATGCGGCGGTGGGTGAGGATGTTTTCGAGGAACGATCCGGTCCAGGTCGTGGTCGTCGCGCCGAGCAGCGTGCCGCTGCGGTTGTTGGCGCTGTAACCCGGGTCGCGTTCGGCCATGACGGTGTTCATCAGTTCGCGTGCGCTCTTGAGGTCGTCCAGCCGCAGGGCCGCTTCGGCGGCCGTGAAGTACATCTCCTCGACGCGCATGTAGATGTAGTCGCCCAGGAAGGAGGCCACGTTGGCGAACGAGAATTTTTTGCTGACGTAGGGCGACTCCTTGTCCGAGGGGTCCCACCAGTCGCGGCGGATGTCTGTCGCGCTGATGCGGTTGTAGAGCTGTTTGCTGATCAGCTTCGGCGCCGATTTGGCATAGGCGCCCTCCTTGTTGTCCATGTGGGTGAAGAACCCGGCGTAGCCGCCCGCCTGGTCGGCCACCTGAATGCCTGCGCCCCACATGACGTTCTGCTTGTCGAGCGAGTTCATGCCGCCCGTCAGGTCGCTCTTCGTGCCGACGGCGTAGCCGCCTTCGTCGATCACGCGCTTGGCCGCCTTGAATGCCCCGTCCCAGTCGCCTTCCGCCAGACAGGCGCGCGACTTGATGCCCAGGGCCACGTAGAGGTTGATGTGCGATTTGTTATTCTCGGCCAGCGTGGTTTCCCTGGCCTTTTCGAGCAGTTCGATGGCACGGTCGATGTCCTGGTCGATGCGGCCGTAGACCGTGCGCAGCGATTCGCGGGGCTGTCCGCCCGTGTCGATCGACGTGCCGGTGGTGTAAACCGGTACGCAGGGCTCGTTCCAGCGCGAAGCGCCCGTCAGGGAGTTGTAGGGGGCGCGGGAGAACCACGTCGCCAGGTTCAGGTAGCAGAGCGCCCGGATGGCGTAGGCCTGTCCTGCGACGTAGGCCACGTCGGCCTCCGTTCCGGCCATTTCCGGCTCGGCGTCGATGATGTAGTTTACATTGGCGATCCATTTGTAGTTGGCGTACCAGACGTCGTACGACCGGAAGGCCGACGAAGTGTAGTTGCTCTTGACGTTGTAGCAGTGGTCGCCCCAGAACCAGCCGTTGCCCTGCGACTGCATGATCAGGTCGTCGGCCATGCAGTCGAGCGCCAGGTTGTAGGCCGCGATGCCGAAGCACTGGTGGGTGTTTGCGGTCGTGGACCATCCGGCCGTCCACATCGAGCGGTAGACGCCGTTGACCGAAGTGATGGCCGTGGATGCCGATTTGAGCAGTTCCTTGCCCGAACCCGAGTCGGTCGGGGAGAAATCGAGCATCGAGTCGCTGCACGAGGGGGCTGATAAGCCGATCAGTGCGATGATAAGATATATTGCTTTTTTCATAGTTGTTTTCTCCCGTGGTTAAAAGTTCAGGTCGATACCGAATGCGATCACGCGCGACGGGGTGTAGCTGTAAGCCACCGATCCCGTGAAGTTATACTGCGGGTCCATGCCGTCCATGTGGTTGAACATGGCGATGTTGTCCAGCGTGGCGTAGATGCGCAGCGACTCGATGTCGATCTTCTTGAGCCAGCGCTTGGGAAGCGTGTAGCCGACGGTGATGTTCTTGATGGCGAAGTACGAGGCGTCGATCAGCGAGTTGCTGGCCGTGGCGTACGAGCCGCCCACTTCGAGCATCGGCACGTCGGTCTTGTCGCCCGGCTTCTGCCAGCGGCGTTTGGCGTTTTTGTGCCAGTTGTTGCCGGCGTACTGCACGTACATCGAGCCGTTGTAGAGTCCGTCGTAAACCCATCCGCCGATCGAATAGGTCGTCAGGAACGAGACGTCGATGTTCTTCAGGATCGTGAACGTCGAACCGATGCTGCCGAAGAGTTTCGGCTCGCGGCTTTCGTGGTAGTATTTGCTCAAGGTGGCCATCGCCACGTTGTCGGTGATGTACTCGTCGCAGCGCGTGTTCACCAGCGTCCCCTCGTCGTTGACCGTCTGGGTCCAGTAGGCGTAGTAGAGCTGCTTGCCCGTGGCGGGGTCCACGCCGGCCGTTTTCGGCAGGTAGAAGGTGTAGATCGGCCGCCCCACCTCGATGACGCGGATGCCCGACGTGATGACATCCTGGCCGCCCGTGAGCGAGAGCACCTTGTTGCGGTTGAACGAACCCATCAGCGTCGCGTCCCAGCGGAAGTCGCGCTTGTCGAGGATCGTTCCGCGCAGCGAGACCTCGAGCCCCTGGTTGCGCAGCGAGCCGACGTTGTCGTTGAAGCCCGTGAATCCGGTCGAGATCGGCAGCGGACTGTTGAGCAGCATGTCGCGCGTTTTGCGGTTGTAGTACTCGACCGAAACGCCCAGTCGGCCGCCGAACATCGTGGCTTCGATGCCGGCGTTGAGGTTGCCGTTCTTCTCCCAGGTCACCTTCCTGTTTTCGAGCTTGTCGACGAAGGCGCCCGCATCGGTGGCGTTGGGCCACGTGTAGTCGTAGAGACCCTGCCATGCGTAATAGGTTCCCAGGTTGTCGTTGCCCTGTACGCCGTATGAAACCTTCAGCGTGAGGTTGTCGAGCCACTGGCGGGTGTTCTCCATGAACTGCTCTTCGGAGATGCGCCACGAGGCGCCCACCGACCAGAAATGGCCCCAGCGGTCGCTGGGATGGAAGCGCGACGAACCGTCCGTTCGCCAGCTGGCGTCGATGTAGTAACGGCTCTTGAAGCCGTAGTTGATGCGCGCGAGGTAGGACTCCACGCCGTAGTTGTGCGAATAGCTGTTGTTGTCGGTGGTCGTCACGGCGGGTCCCAACTCGTCGATCCCGCCGACGATGCCGGTTTTTTCGCCGAGGGCGTAGTTGTACTTGTAGCGGTAGTACTCATGGCCGGCCAGCAGGTTGAGGGAGTGGTCGCCGAACGTGCGGTCGTAGGTCAGCAGCTGGTTGAACGTGTAGCTCAGCGTGCGGGTGTTGGTCTTGCTGAGGCGTCCGCCCTGCTGGGCCGCATTGCCGTGCTCCTTGTCGTAGACCAGCGTGCGCTGGTAGTCGGTGTAGTCCGTACCGAAGTTCATCGTGAGTTTCAGTCCGTAGAGCCGGGCCTCCTCCCTGACCGTCCCGAAGGTGATGTAGCTGCGCGCCGAAAGCGAGTTGCGGGTGTAGTAGGCCTTGTTGTTGTAAAGTTCGGCCTTCGAGTTGAAGCCCTGGGCCGAGGGGCGGTTGGCGTAGCCGTTGTCGTCCTCCGATCCGTATTCGTATTGCAGCCGCCCGTCGGCGTCGCGCACGTTGTTGCCGGCCATGTCCTTCAGGTAGACGGGATAGACCGGGGCCATGAACTGCGCCGTGTACCAGACGTTCGACGTGCTTGCGTCCTCGAAACTCTGGTAGCTCGATTCGCTGTGGGCGAAGTTGGCGTTCATGCCGATCTTGAGCCAGCTCTTGGCCTGCGAATCGGCGCCCACGCGGCCCGTGTAGCGGGAGAAGTCGGTGTTCTGGAGAATGCCGTCTTCCATGTAGTATCCCAGCGATGCGACGTAGTTGGCGCGTTCCGAACCGCCGTTCACCGAGACGATGTGTTCGGTGCGTATGGCCGAATTGTCGCTGATTTCGTCCAGCCAGTTCTCGTTCCATGCAGCTTTGGCATCCGAACGGATCTTGCCCGTCGACTGGTCGATCAGCGTCTCCCACGTGTAGTTCTTGTACGGGTTGTAGTATTCGGGATTCTTCAGTCCGCCGATCTGCTGGCCGAGGTTGGCGGCGGCGTAGCGGCTCGCGCCCTCGAAATCCATGCCCGTGCCGTATTGGGCGCTGTTGCGCAGCGCTTCGTAGCTCATCTCGACGTAATCTTTCATGTCGACCAGGTCGTAGCGGGGGATGGCGCGCGAGGCGATTCCGACGTTGCCCTTGTACGAAATGCGGATTTTGTCCTTCTTGCCCTTCTTGGTCGTGATGACGATGACGCCGTTGGCTCCGCGGGCGCCGTAGAGCGCACCTGCCGATGCGTCCTTGAGCACGGTCATCGTCTCGATGTCCGCGGGGTTGATCGCGCTGAGCGACCCGTCGAAGGGGATGCCGTCGACCACGTATAGCGGTGTCGCCGAGGCGTTCACCGACCCGATGCCGCGGATGATGACCGATGCCGCCTCGCCCGGCTGGCCGCCGCCGGAGGCGACCTGCACGCCGGCTACGGTTCCTTCGAACGATTTGGTGACGTTGCCCACGACGCGCTTCTGGAGTTCGCCGCCTTTGACGACGGCGGCCGAACCGGTGAACGACTCCTTCTTGGCCGTACCGTAGGCCACGACCATCACGCCTTCGATCTCGGCGGTGTCCTCCCGGAGCGTGACGTCGATGCGGGTCTTGTTGCCGACAGGGATTTTCTCGGTCTTGTAGCCCAGGTAGGAGACGACGAGCGTGGCGTTGGCCGGGACGTTCGTCAGGGTGTAGTCTCCGTCGACGTTCGTCGTGATGCCCTGCGTAGTGCCCTCCACGAGAACGTTCGCGCCGATGATGGCTTCGCCGTTGGCTCCGGTGACTTTGCCGCTGACGGCGACGTTCTGCGCCCAGGAGGCCGTCGTCCATGCCAGCGACAGGATGCACCAGAGAATTGCTGCTATCTTGTTCATAGATGTACTCTTATTTGATGTTGTGCGTGTTGTGAATGATGGTCCAGAGGTCGCCTTCGGGTTTCGCTCCGGCGGGCAGCTGGACGCTCTCCATCGGGTAGATGAACTTCTCGGGGTTGGCGATGGGTTTCCCGGCGGGCGACCGGAGCGGTTCGTCCGTTCGGGTTGCGGCCTGCGCCTTCGCCCGGGCGGCGTCCGGAGCCGCGCTGGTGGTCGCCGAACCCCATTTGGTGACTTTGTCGCCGACCGTGTTGGTCGCCGTCGCCATGAAGACGTACGTGGTTTCGGGCGTTACGCCGCTCTCCCCGGTGAAGAGGATGGCAAAGCCGTTTCCGTTGATGTAGGGGAGGTACTCCTCCTTGAGGTCGTGTCCGAACTCTTCGATCACGGCCGGATAGTTGTCCGTGCTGACGTTCGCCAGGGCGCTCTGTTTGAAAATCGCGTAACGCACCGTTGCGATGTCGATGCCCTTCATGACGCCGGCTACGGTGTTGTGCGTCGGGCCGTAGTTGGCGTTGGTCGAGGCTGCGGCTGCGAACCACGCGGCTGCGGCCGTGCTGGTCTTCGTGGTGACGGAGTTGACGCAGACCGTTTCGGCGCCGCTCGACGAGGTGGCCAGCGTGAGCAGCGTGTAGGACGTGCCGGCGCTGACTCCTTCCGTAAGTCCGTTGTAACCGTCGGCGCTGTTTACCGTCGCCGAGAGCAGCTCGGGGTTGAACTGGACTCCGTAATTGGGGTCTTTCAGGAATGCGGCGATGGCCTGTCGGTCGTAGGGATCGGAGAAGACCTGATTGAAGAGCTTGGTCGTCAGCGTACGGTAACGGACGTCCGTCACGTCGTCTCCCTTCCAGTGGGTCCACACGGAGTTGGTCCAGCCGTAACCCGTCAGGGCGAGGTAGGCGTTGGTGATGTAGAACCGCTGCGTGAACCAGTCGCTGCCGCCGTAGTTCGGACCGGCGGAGTAGCCGTCGGCCGTGGTCTTGAACTGCGTGGAGGAGAGGTTCGAGGTGATGTTGCCCCGCAGGTCCATGCCGAAGGCGAAGATCACGTAGCTCAACTCGGGGGTGAGTCCCGTCATCTGGAGGCTCTGGGTTCCCGACTTGAGCATCGAGGCCATGGCCAGCTGGAGGCTGATGCCCTGCTTTTTGGCGTATTCGACGATATAGGTCTGGAAGGCGGTCATCAGCTCTTCGGGCGAATACTTGGCGAAGGTCGTGGCCGGGAGAATTTCATAATAGTAGGTTTCGTCGCTGGAGGCGTAGATGTCGAACGCCACGGCGTCGGAGATGATCGTCGTCGGGGCGATGACCAGCGGCGGAACGTCGGCGTCCGAGGTGACGAACGAGAGCTGTGCGGCTTCCGAGTTGGTGAAGCGCGTGGCGTCGGACGTCATGGCGCGCACCGAGAAGGAGTAGGTGCGGCCCTTGTCGAGTTTCGACAGGATGACCGTACGGTTTCGGGTGGTCGACACCTCCCCGCCGTCGACCGAGAACTCGTAGAGTTCCGCTTCGGGCACTTCGGTCCAGGAGATGACGGTTTTCGACGCATAGGCGCTGCCGAGCGTGATCTTCGGCTGGGGAAGCTGCTCCAGATCGTCGGTCAGCACGTGGATGTAGGTGAAGGGGGATTCGGTGTATTCGGCCGGGTCCCGGGGGCAGGCCTTGACCGCCACGACATACTCTTTCTGCCGTTCCAGACTGTTGAATTCCAGCCGGCAGCCGGTCGTCGAGGTCTCGCTCCCGCCGTCGAACGTGTAGACGTAGGACCCTGCGTCGTCGACGGCTTCCCAGCGGAGGGTGAATCCGGTGGTCGTCAGGTCGCTGACGATGATCTGCGGCTGTGCGACGGGTTGCAGGCCGGAGCCGGTCTCCGCCGCGTCGTCGTCCGACGAGCAGGCGCACAGTCCCGCGAGGGCCGCCGCCGCGAATGCCGCGTATTTATAAAAGGTTTTCATAGGTTTGATTCTCTTTTGCGTTAGTGAATGTGTCATTCGACGGTTACCTCGATCGGTTTGCGAATGGCCGCGCCGTCCGAGACGATGATCGTCGTCCGGCCTTTCTTGAGGCCGGTGAGCTTCATCACTCCGCCCCGAAGTTCGATCTTCACGAGGTCGGGAACGGAAACGGTGTACCCCAGGACATTGGTGGCGGTGAAGTGGTTGCTCAGGTCGATGCTGACGGTGTCGCCCACGCCGACCCGCTGCGCCGGGATGCCGTCGATCTTGGCGATGTTCCGCAGCAGCTTGTAGGTGTCGAGGCTGCCGATGCCCATGTTGCCCAGATACTGCTGGTATTTGCCGGTGCAGTAGCGGTCGACGGACTGGGTGCTGCTCAACAGCGCCTGCCGGAGCATTTCGCCCGTAAGGCCCTTGCGTTTTTCAGCACCGTAGTAATAGCTGACGGCCAGCGCGCAGGCTCCCGACACGTGGGGGCAGGCCATCGAGGTCCCCTGGCTGCCTTCGTAGCCCGAAGAGCCGTCGGCGGCCACGCTCGTGCTGTAAACGCCGCCGTAGGCGTTGCTCAGCATCTGGTCGCCGCCCGGGGCCGAGATCTGGACCCATGTGCCGTAGTTGGTGTAGTAGGCCGGGGCGCCCGTGAACGCGGTTGCGCCCACGCTGATCGCGTTGGCGTCGGCGGCGGGATAGCAGACCTCGCTCGAAGCGTCGTTGCCCGCGGCGAAGAGGACGATGCCGCCGGCCATCGGGCCTGTCTGGTTGCCGTTTTCGTCCAGTCCCGCATATTTGTTGAAGTACTCCATGGCACGCGAGAGCGCCGAGTAGGAACCGCGTGTCCAGTCGGTCACGGAGATGGTTCCGGCGGTGTATCCCCAGCTGTTCTGACAGATCACGGCGCCGTTGTCGGCGGCGTACTTGATGGCGCGGATCTGTCCGGCCAGTCCGGCGCCCGACGATCCGGACTCCGACTTGCCGAGAATCTCGCACGACATGATCTTCACGCCGTCGCCCCTGCCCGAGCCGCCTGCGATGCCGCAGACGCCCACGCCGTTGTTGTTCACGGCGGCGATCGTGCCGGCGACGTGCGTGCCGTGCATCAGTTCGGCCGAGAAATCCAGTTCGCCGGTCTCTTTGGTGAAGTTGTAGCCGTAAATGTCGTCCACATAGCCGTTGCCGTCGTCGTCGACGCCCGGCGTGCCGTTCAGTTCGGCCTCGTTGACCCACATGTTGGCGGCCAGGTCTTCGTGGTCGTACTTGACGCCCTGGTCCACGACGGCGACGATCACGTCGGGATTGCCCGTCGAGAGCTGCCAGGCAGCGTATACGTTGGCGTCGGCGCCCAGCTGGCTCGTCTGCGCGAAGATGTTTCCCGTGTTGTTGTAGTGCCATTGCATCTGCTGCGAGCGTTCGCTCTCGTTGAACGGGAAGGGGACGTTGCGCACCTCGTCTGCAATGGCGCGGGTGACGCTCTGCGCCCCGGCGGCGGGAGATGCCGCGCGGCGGTGGTCCGAAGTTTCGGCGGCCAGCGAGTATTCGATGATTTCGATGTCCTTGCACGAGGAGAGCAGGCTGGCCATCTCGCTCGTCGGGACCGACGGGTCGTATTTGGCGTAATACCAGAGGTGCAGGCCTTCCCTGCGGGTGCGTTCTTCGAAACGCCCGCCGTCCGGGAAGAGCCGTTCGAAACGTACGGTGTTCACCGTGTTGAGGATGCGGTCGATCTCGTCGATGCCGCTGCCTTTTGAAACGCCCTGCGCGCGGCTCTTTTCCACGATGCCGGAGGCCTCGGTCTTCAGTTTGAGGATGATCTCGCCGCCGATGGCCGCCGGGGAGGCGTTGACGATGACGGGACCCGCGGTCTCTTCGCCGCCGCTCTGCGTGTCGTCCTTGGCGCACGATGCCGCCGCGAGGACGGTTGCCGCCAGGAGAAGCGATTTGAATGGATATTTCATAGACGATCAGTTTTTAGTGTTATTCCCGGATGCAGCGTATCTGTGCGGAACAGTCGTGCGCGCCGAGCCTGTAATTGCACCAGTTGGGGTTGAAGTTCACGAAGTAGGCCGATGACTTCGTCGCGTCGGGAGTCGCCTGGGCGGTCCAGTAGAATGCCATGCCGCCCGTGTAGTTGCAGATGCTCACCGAGATGTAGTCCGTGTAGTAGATGTTGCCGGCCATCGGGTAGTAGTCGCCGGTGTTTTTCCAGCGGCGCCCGCAGTCTTCGTAGGCGTTCCAGTCCCATTTGGCGCTGACGCCGGTTTCGTCGTAATCCGCCGCTGCGCCGCCGTTGGTGATCGAGTTGTTTCCGGCGGGAATGCCCCAGAGATCGGGTCCCGGGACCTTGTAGCCCGGAGGGCAGGGGTCGAAAATGGTCTTCTCGGGACCCCACAGCCCCGGATGCGTGGCCTTCGGGTCTGTTCCCGTGCAGTACCAGTCGGCGTGGCCGTTGTACGGCGATTGCAGGTAGGTCATCGGGTTCAGGATCGAATTGGGAATGTTGGCCGGCGGCGTGGCGAGCACGGCGGCCTGCGCGTTGTAGACCCATGTTCCCGTTCCGTCGCCGATCGCGGTGTTCGGTTCGTTGTAGGCCGGGACGTTGTTGCCGTCGGTATCCGCGTGGTAGGGCGATCGCGAAGGCGTGAAGGGGTCCTTGCGGCCCCACTCGTAGAACATGCCTCGGTTGCCCACGTCCATCGGGGTGTTGTTCAGCGCTCCGAGGTTGCGGTCCATGATCACGGCGGCGACTTTGCCTTCCGAGTCGATGTGGTCGTGCGCCGTGATTTCGTCGTTGCAGACCCAGATGTGCCAGCTCCAGACGATGTTGCCTTTGATGTCCTTCACGGCGATCACGGCGTTGCCCTCCGAACGCCCCGTCGAGAAGGTCACGTAGCCGCCCCGGTAGATCGGCGCGCCGTCGATGATTTCGCGCGACATGGTCTTGTCGCCGTCGTGGCGCGATTCCCAGAGCAGTTCGGCGAAGGCGCCGTCCTCGATGGCGAGTCCGTAGTTGGCGATGTAGTCGCTGACTCCGTCGCCGCCGCCGTTGCCCTTGACCGATGCGTCGAATTTGTAAACGCCGCCGGTCCGGGCGATGTAGCAGTTGGCCGTGCCTTCGGCGCTCAGGTTGACGCTCCGTTCGGCGCGCTGTACGAGCGCGACCTCCTGCGAAACGGTCTCCCCGTTCTTCTCGGCGCTGACCGTGAGTTTGCCCGTCAGGGTTTCGGCTCCGGCGTTGATCAGGGTCTCGACCAGCAGGGCGTTGCCGTCCTGCCGGGCGACGGTGAACCAGTCGCCTTCGGCGGCGTAGTCCCAGCCGTCGGCGTTCGTCGCCACGGTGATCACGGCGTTGCCTCCGTCGGCGTCGAAGATCACTTTTTGGCTCGACACCTCCACGTAGGCCTTGCTTTCGCCCTCCTCCGGCCATATCCGGGTGGTTTCGGTGCAGGCTGCCAGCAGTGCGGCCGACAGCACTGCGATGCTGCATATTATCGTATTTTTCATGTTCGGGATCGTTTTGTGTTCGTCTATTCCTTCCACGTGGTGGGGATCTTGTCGTAGTCCGAGAGTTTCGTACATCCCGCGAAACTGCTCTTGGCGGCGGTGATTGCGGTGAGTCCCGAGGCGGCGGCATTCTCCGCCGTGCGGTCGTACAGGTGGTATTTCACGCCGTCGACGACCGTGTAGGGCGATTCGCCTTCGAGCGACGCGCAGCCCTGGAAGGTCGAAGTCAGCGTCTTGAGCTTTACGGCTTCGTCGAACAGGCTCACCGGAACGCTCCTGAGCATCCCGCAATCGCGGAAGAGATTCGCGACGCTGGTCAGTTTGACGGGGCTGACCAGCATGTTCTTGCCGACCTCTTCGAGCGACGTACAACCGTCGAAGACCGAATTGAACATGGTGGCCGAAGCGCAGTTGAACACCTCCGACCCGACGCGGACCAGTCCCGTGCAGTCGGCGAACAGGCTGGTGTAGGTTGAAATCTGCGTGGTTTTCAGCAGCCCGTCGGGGATCTCCCGGAGTGAGGTACAGTTGAGGAATGCCTTCTGGAAATTGAGCGACGTGCCGTTCAGTCCCGTGAAGGCGTCCGGCGCGATGCTTTCGATTCCCGAGCAGCCGGAGAACATCTCCGTCAGGGTCTTCGTCTTGGTGTTGGCTTCGAACAGGCGCGAGGGAACCATCGTGAGGCGGGTGCAGTTCAGGAAGCACTGGGCCACGGTGGTCGCGTTGACGTTCTTGGCGAAGAGCCCTGCCGGAATCGTCTCCAGGGCGGAGCATTCGGAGAATGTGTTGTTGAAGGCCGTCGCCCCGGTCAGTCCGTCGAAGATTCCGGCGGGCACGCTCTTCAGCGCCGTGGCCCCTGCGAAGAGGCGGTCGCATTTGGCCGAGGCCGTGCTCTTCCCGAAGAGGAGGCCGACCGATTCGAGGGCCGTGCAGTTCTCCAGGGCGTTGGAATAGGTCGTCACTTTCGGGTTGCCGGCGAACAGTCCGTCGGGCAGCGTCGTCAGTGCGGCGCAGTTCTGGAACACCTTGCCGAAGGTCGTGACGGAGGGATTGCGGCTGAACAGACCGGCGGGAACCGTTTTCAGTCCCGACGCCGCGAATACGCTGGTGGCGGTCGCCAGATTCGGCATCCCGGCGAAAATATCCTCCGGAACGCTTTCGAGCAGCGTGCAGTTTTCGAACAGGCTGCCGATGCTGGTGATCGCGGGTGCGCCGGCGAAAGCCTCCGCGGAAACGGTTTTCAGGTTGTCGCAGTCCTTGAACATCGAGGAGATATTCTTGCAGGCGGCGCAGCCGGAGATGATGTTGGCGCCGATCTCTTCAAGCCCCGTACAGCCTGCGAACAGGCCCGAGAACGAGGTGACTTTGGAAAGTCCGCCGAGGACGCCTTCGGGGATGCTTTTGAGCGAGGTGCAGCCTTTGAAGACATTGGTGAACGAGGTGACCGCCGTATTGGTGGCGAACAGCCCTGCGGGGAGCGTCGTGAGCGACGCGCAGCCGTTGAAGGCGTCGTTGAAGGCGGTGACCAGGGTAAAGCCGTCGAACAGCCCTGCGGGCACTTCGGTCAGCGAGGTGCAGTCCTTGAAGATGTTGTTGAAGGCGGTCTTCGTCACGGTCGTGAAGGCTCCGCTGCTTTTGAACAGCTCGGCCGGGACGCTTTGCAGTTCGCTGCATCCGGTGAAACAGCTCATAAAGGTCGTCACCTTGCCGCAGCCTGCGAACAGGTCGGCGGGAACGCTCTGGATGGCCGTTTTGCTGAATGCGCTCTGGAAATTGGTGACCTTGTGGTTGTTGGCGAACAGGCCGTCCGGGACGGATTTCAGGCTTGTTCCCGAGAAGAGCATGCGGAACGAGTCGACCTCGGGGTTGTTGGCGAACAGGCCGGCCGGGACGGATTCGAACGACTCGCTGTTGGCGAACAGCGAGTTGAAGGTTGTCACCTTCTTGTTGTTGGCGAAGAGTTTTTCGGGAACCGTCTTCAGTTTGCCGTTCGAGAAGATGATCGAACAGTCGGTCAGCTCCGTGTTGCGAGAGAAGAAATCCTCGTCGATCTGGGTGATCGCCGTGCCGGAGAAGAGCGAACCTACCGAGGTGATCTTCGTGCAGTTGTAAAGCAGGTCGGCGGGCACTTCGGTGACCATGTTGCAGTTCTGGAAGCAGTAGGCGAAGGTTTCCGCCTCGGTTGCATGGTCGAACAGCCCGTCGGGAACGGCTTCGAGGACGCGGCAGTCGGCAAATGCATAGTGGAAGGAGGTGACCTTGGCGAAGGCTTCGGTGTTGTCGGAGGGAATCCGTTTCAGCTCGCGGCAGTTCTGGAATGCGCGCGCCATCGAGGTCAGCCCCGTGCGGCCCCAGTTGTAAACCTCCTTGAACTGGTTGCCCAGTCCGTAGTCGGGGATGTCGTAGGAGTTGAGCGACGTCACGTTGCCCTTGACCGAGACGATGTAGTAGCCCGGGTCGGTGTAGGTGTGCGAGGGGTAGGCGGAGGTGACGTTCTCCTCGATGCTGCCGTCGCCCCAGTCGATGGTGGCGTCGATGGCCTTGTCGAACGGCAGATAGGTCTTCAGGCTCGACGAGGTGATGTCGATTCCGAGGATGAAGGCGTCGAGGTCCAGACCGGTCTGGGAGACGGTGACGACCTGTTCGGTCTGGTTCTGTTTGCCGTCGCCGGCCGATACGGTGATGGTTGCGGTGCGGGACGATCCGCTCGAATTGGTCTCTGCGGTGATTGTAAGTCCCTGCTCGGTTTTCGTGGCGGAGAGCCAGTCGGAATTTTCGGAAAGCGTGTACTCCCAGTCGTAGTTGGATCTGATTCCCAACTCTTTTTTGTCGGATTCGGTGGGAGTGGGCGAGAGGGGAATGGTTTTTAGCGAAACGTTGACGTAGACGGCGCGGTCCTGCGTGACGCGGATCGTTTCAGAGACGGGATTACCCCCCCCCTCGCCGGCAATCAGCACGAAGGTCGTTTCGCGGTCCTCGATCTCCTCGTTGGGGTCGAGCGTCATCGTGACTTTGTCGCCCTGCTGTTCGAGAAGCAGCCACGGGCAGTCTTTGGTTTCGAAGATCCAGTCTTCGTCGGTCGACTGCACTTCGAATTCGGCGGTCAGTTCGCCGACGGCGGGAATCTGGAAGTTGTTTTTCGATGCGGCGATTTCGAGCGTGCCGTACGCGTTCTGCGTGGCGGAGATGGTCGCGGTCTTGTCGCCGGCGGTAATGGTGATCGTAGCCTGCTGCTGCTCCTCGACCTTGTTGCCCTCGCAGTTCAGGACGAGCTGGTCGGCGACGTCGTCTTTCTCGATGGTCAGCCAGCCGGCGTTGACGGCGTCGTATTTCCACGTCGTGTTGGTCTGGATGTCCACGACGACCTCTCCGCCCAGGCTCTTGAAGCCGATCGAGGCGTTGCGTTCGTCTTCAGCGGCGAACCATGTGTTTTTCGACGAGATGCCCAGTTCGGCCGCAATGCCGGACGGTTCGTCGCCCGGGACGGGGTTGGTGTAGGTGATCGTCTCTTCGGAGCACCCCATCATGCCGAGCAGTAAAGCTGTCAGTGCATATAATTTTTTCATGTGTGCTGCGGTTTAATGTTTCGATACGGGAAAGGTGCTGCCCGAGGGTGCGATGCCGTCGGCGGCCCGGGTGACGGAGGTCGGGGCCGTGCCGGTGTCGGCCGGAATGTCCCAGTCTACGAGATACATCGTGCCGGTGGCGTAGTAGAGGTCGCCGAACGACAGCCACTGCTGCTCCTGGTATCCGATGATGCCCAGCGTGGTGTACGGCGATTCGAAACCGTTCAGGAGGATCGCCTTGCGGGTTTCGTCCGCGTCGTCGTTGTAGCCCTCTCCCAGCCTGCCGGTCAGCATGCCGTTGTGGAAACCTCCGCCCTGCATGTTGATCGAGTACAGGTAGTGGAAGCGGGAGACCGTCGGGGAGATCTCGCGGGTGTAGCAGAGCCTGCCCAGTTCGATCGACATGGTTTGGGTGTTTTTGTCGTAGGTGGCTTCCACGACCGTGCCCGTCAGGAACAGGTTCTTGATGTAGAAACTCTTGCGGTACTCTTTCTCTTCGACGGTGCAGAACGTACCCGTGCCGCTCACGCCGATCGGTTCACGGCCGTAATACCAGTTTTCCGCATGAAGTCCGTAATATCCCAGCATTTGGTAGTAGGGGTTTTCCTCGCGTGAGATTTGCGAAACGGTCACTTTGCAGGATTCCGTAGCGGAGCCTTTGGTCGCCCGGACGGTGAGCGTCGCATTGCGGTGGGCGTCGGGATTGCGCGGGGCGCCGACGCGTACCGTTCCGCTGACCGGGTCGCTTTCGACCGAAACCCAGTCGGCGTCGCTCGTGACGCTCCACTGGCCGTTGGAGACCACGGTGAAGAGAACGCTCTCACCTTCGGAATCCAGCGAAATTTCCTCCGAAGCGGTGGTGGACAGCAGGACCGTTTCCCACGAGAATGCCTGGTGAACGGCGATTTCCTGTTTGTCGCCGGCCGTTTCCACGGTGATTTTCGAGTTGCGGACATTGTCGGTCGTATTGCTTGCCGCGGAGATGGTCAGCAGGCCCTCTTCGGAGGCCAGCGTCACCCAATCGTCCGGACAGCTCACCTTCCAGTCGGAGGGCGTGGCTACCGCGACGGTGGTCGTTCCGCCTTTCTGGGCGAACGCGACACTACTTCGCGAGAGGACGATCACATCCGCGACCTCCTCTTTGTTCTTGTCGTCGCAGCCGCTTGAGGCGCAGAGGACGAGAACCGTCAATAGCGTAAAGCATCTTCTCATAAAAATTGGATTAGGAATAAAAAATGAATGGGTACGGTATCCCGTTTCCGGAGAACCGTATTTGCTGAAAATTGCATCGTGTGAAATTTTTGGACTTGTTTATTTGCGGCACAATATACGAAAATTTGCCCGAATGCTTTCTGGAAATCCTGAAAATATTGTCGTAAAAGTCTTTTCTTATTGTTTGTTTTTCGGTGTTATGCGTGTGTATAAGGTTGATTTTTAATGATTTTGAAGAATGACAGCCGTTTTGCGGCTGCAACTGTTTTGTTTGTCGGATATTGTCATCGCAGGGATATTTCCGGTCCGGTGAAAAAGAAGGATATTTGTTATATATTGACAATTTGGGGTGTAAGCTGTTGAATGATAATTGATAATGTCCGTCCCGGCGGCGGTTCCCGCGATTTTCCGTCCGCGACGTCCCGATATTGACCGCTTTTTGTTACTTTTGCAAAAAGAAAAAAATGAAACTCGTCGAACTGTTAGCTCCTGCCAAAGATTACGCTGCGGCCGCGGCCGCCGTGGACTACGGCGCCGATGCGATCTATATCGGCGGCGCGCGGTTCGGCGCGCGGCAGGCCGCGGGGAACTCCGCGGAGGAGATCGCCCGGGTCGTGGAGTATGCCCACCGCTTCGGAGTGCGGGTCCACGCCACGCTTAACACGCTCGTGTGGGACGATGAACTGGAGGCCGCCGAACGGCAGGCCCGCAGCCTGATCGACGCGGGCGTCGATGCGCTGATCGTGCAGGACATGGCTCTGCGGCGGATGGACCTTCCGGTGGAGCTGCACGCCTCGACGCAGGTTTCGAACCGCACGCCCGAGGGGGCGCGGTTCTTGGGCGAGGCGGGGTTTGCGCGGGTGATTCTCGAACGCAACCTCACGCTGGAGGAGATCCGGGCCATCTGCGCCGCCACTGCGGCCGAGGTCGAATGCTTCGTCCACGGGGCGGTCTGCGTGGGGTACAGCGGCCGCTGTTTCCTCTCGCGGTCGATGTCCGCGCGCAGCGGCAATCGCGGGGCGTGCAGCCAGCCCTGCCGCCTGACGTGGGACCTCACCGACGGAAAGGGCCGGACCTGGATTGCCGGGAAGCATCTGCTGTCGGTACGCGACATGAATCTTTCGCAACGCATTGGCGATCTGTTGGATGCGGGCGTCACTTCATTCAAGATAGAAGGTCGGCTCAAGGATCTCGCTTATATCCGGAACGTTGTGGCCCACTACCGCCGGGCGGTGGACGAGGCGCTGGCCCTGCGGCCGGGGCTGGTGCGGTCGTCCGTCGGCGAGAGCGTCCCGGATTTCACGCCCGATCCGTCGAAGAGTTTTACACGCGGGGAGTCCGACTATTTTCTGGACGGAAAGCGCGCCGGAGTGGCGTCGTTCGACACCCCGAAGGCGGTCGGCGAACGGGTGGGCCGCGTGGCGGGCGTTTCGGGCGGCACGTTCACGCTCGACGGTGCGCACGATCTTGCGCCGGGCGACGGCATCTGTTTCCTGACGCCGCGCGGCGTGACCGGGACCAACGTCAACGCCGTAGAGGGTCGCCGCATCACGCCCAATCGCATGGAGGGGATCACGCCCGGGGCGGAGGTCCGCCGCAATTTCGACCGCCGTTTCACGCTGGCCGTGGAGCGCAGCCGCACGCGGCGGGTGATTCCGGCGAAGGCCGCGGCGGAGGCGACGGCCGAAGGGCTGAAACTCACTTATACGGATTGCGAGGGCGTTGCGGCCTCGGCCGTGCGGGCCGTGCGGCTCGACCCGGCGAAGAATCCCGACGCCAATGCCGCCGCACTGCGTGCGCAGGCGATGAAGTCGGGCGACACGATCTTCGCGGTCCGCGAAGCCGAAGTGCGGGGCGCGGAGTGGTTCGTGCCGGCGTCGCTGGCTGCGGAACTGCGCCGCGAAGCGTTGGCGGCACTTGCCGGAGCGCGCCGCGAGCGGCGGCCGGAACACCGCATTCTGCCCGAGAATCCCGCCGCAAAATACCCGTCGGAACGGCTTGCGGCCGAGGAGAACGTCACCAACCGGCTGGCCGAGGCGTTCTACCGCGACCACGGAGTGCGGCAGATCGAACGGGGGTTGGACCTCGCGCCGACGACCGCCGGGCATGTGGTCTTGCGTTCGGCCTACTGTATCCGCCGCGAGATCGGCGAATGCCTCCGGGAGCATCCGCGGCTGCGCGGCGACCTGTTTTTGGAACACGGCGCCTACCGTTACCGGCTGGCGTTCGACTGCGAGGCCTGCGAAATGTCGCTGGTCGATCCGCTTGAAAAGCGGGAGCCGGAAGGTGTGTAACTATTTATAAAATAATGTATGCAGGAACAGCTGACGCCCGATTTCGGGGATTATGAACTCCTCGACACGGGGGATTTCGAGAAACTGGAACGCTTCGGGCGTTATGTGACGCGCCGTCCCGAGCCGCAGGCCATCTGGAGGCGCTCGCTCGCCGAAGAGGAGTGGCGGCGCACGGCCGACGCTTCGTTTCGGCGCGATGCGCGCAGCGACGAGCGGGGCGAATGGCGTCTCGCGCCCGGAATGCCCGACCGCTGGGTGGTGGAGTATGCCTATAAGCGGATGCGGCTGCGCATGCGGCTGGGGCTTACGTCGTTCAAGCACGTGGGCATCTTCCCCGAGCAGGCCGCCAACTGGAATTTCATCTACGACAACTGCCGGGCTTTGGCCGGAGACGGACCGGCTGATGGCGAGCGTGTTGCGGCTGTCGGTTCGGGCGTTGCGCGAGGTGGCGCCCCCAAGGTGTTGAACCTCTTCGCCTATACGGGCGGGGCGACGCTTGCGGCGCGGGCCGCCGGGGCCGAGGTGACGCACGTCGATTCGGTCAGGCAGGTGGTGACCTGGTCGCGCGAGAACATGGAGTTGAGCGGCCTGGAGGGCGTGCGGTGGATCGTCGAGGATGCGCTGAAATTCGTCCGGCGCGAAGTGCGCCGCGGGAGCCTTTACCGCGGGATCATCCTCGATCCCCCGGCTTACGGGCGCGGGGCCGACGGCGAGCGGTGGATTCTGGAGGACAACATCGGCGAGATGCTGGAGTGCTGCGCGCAGCTGCTCGAACCCCGGGGGGCGTTTCTGGTGCTGAACCTCTACTCGATGGGCCTCTCGTCGACGCTGGCACGCACGGCTGTGAGGCAGGCGTTCGGCGCGCCGCGCGAGGAGCAGTGGGGCGAGCTGTGTTTCACCGATCGGGCCGGCAAGCAGCTGCCGTTGGGAACCTATTACCGGTTTACGCGGTAGGGTTTGCGGGGGGGGCGGGGGATGCGCTGTGTTTTTGGCAGCCGTCCTCAAGTCGGAATCCCGTGTCGCGTTCCGCGGCGCAGGCGTAAGACGCCGGTTCTATGAATGCGAGCGCAGAACGGCAGTTGCAGACTGCGAAATTGCAGCGGTCGAAAAGGGCATAAGAAATCGGTTTCAACTTGCCGGGGCAAGTTGGCAGGCCGCAGCTCCGCCCTGCGGAGGCCTGCTATTGCGCGTTGCTCCATAGCCGCCTCCGCGAGCTGCGGCCCGCCGGTTTTAGGAGCTCCCGGAGGCTTCGTTCTTTTTTCCTTTCGGTTCTGCGCCCGTGAGTTTAGACGGATTCTATCAACCTTAAAACACGTGATATGAGTATTCTTGCAGTGATATTCGGAATTTTGAGCGGCTGTTTCCTCGCCGTGCTGGTGGGCATCATCGGCAGCCACCGCCGTATCGGCTTTGGCTGGGCGTTTCTGATAAGCCTGATCTTCACGCCGTTCGTCGGGCTGATCGTCGCCCTGCTGACCGATCCGCTGCCCGGCGGAGGGCAGCGATGGGGTTGTGTCGGAACCGTCGTCGCCATTCTGGGGCTGTTGTTCTTCGCCGCGTTCCTGCTGCTGGCGCTGACGGGCGGGGCCATGCTGCTGGCCCTGTGAAAACCGGAACGGAGATGTCCATACCCCTGCATCAGGCCGCCCGGCGCTTCGATTCCGGGATATTCCTTAAAGAAGGCTCTTCCACTTCGGAGGAAGAACCGGTCGGGTATGCCCACCGGGATGACTACGGCGATTGAGCACTCCTCGTCGGCGTGATCTTTACACCGCCGGTAGGACTGATCGCGGGGCTTTTGACCGATCCGCGGACACTTGATCTACTGGTAGCGTTTTTCCAGCTCGGCAATCATTGTTTCGAGCTTTTCTTCATTCGTCTCGAAGTAGCGTGAGTCGAAAGCCCTCGGAATCATACCGAGCCAGTTTCGCACCTTTTTGCTGGCGAGCATTTTGCCGAATGCCTTGTCGATATTCGTATCCGCAGACCACAAGGTTTCCCCCATCTGTTCGGGCAGGATGGCTTTCATGCGCTGGTCGTAGTAGATATTCATCGAGTTGTCGAATGCCCCGAGTTCGTTGTAGCAGCGCAGAAGGTCGATGACGACCTGTTTGTCGGCGATGTCGGACGCGATGCCCGTCGTCTTGAACATCTCCAGCGCGTCGGTTAGGAAGCGGTAGGGTTTTCCCATGCTGCCGGTGATCCGCCGGGTATAGTAAGCTACCGTGTCGGCGGGAAGACCGTCGAGCGAGAAATCATGCTCCTTCAGGCGGTATGCGACCCGTTTCTCGTCGTTGTACATCCATTTGTAATCCTGTATAACTTGCAGGTTGTCGCGTAGTTCGAGCGCAACGAGCTGCATGGCCTGCCGCACCTCCCTCTGTTTTGCCGAGTCGGCGATTTTGGCCGTCAGCCACAGCGTCAGCAGCACGCCGCCCGTAACGATCGAGAATTGGCGGACATAGTCGCCGATATTCCACTTTTTAAACCGGTTTTTTAAGGATTTCTTCATGGTGTGTCGGATTAGAATACGTAATAAATCAAGATTCCCGCCCCGGCCGAGAGGACGATCAGCAGGATGGGGTTGACCTTGCGCCACGAACCCACGAAAACACCGCCGAAGAGCGCCCAGCTCCAGGCGTCGATGAAGTTCCGGTCGTCGGGGTTGTCGCCGTGGGGGAAAATCAGCAGCAGAGCCGCGGCGGCGATCATGCCGATCACCACGGGCCGCATGCCCCGCATGGCCCCTTCGACCAGCCGGTTCCCTTTGAGTTTCATAAAAAAACGCGCCACGAGGATCATTAGCGTCAGCGACGGCATGCAGACGGCGAAAGTGGCGATCGCCGAACCCAGGATGCCGCACCAGGTGTGTCCGGTCTGGACGCCGACGCTGTAACCCACGTAGGTCGCCGAGTTGATGGCGATGGGACCGGGCGTGATCTGCGACACGGCGACGATGTCGGCGAATTCGGCGGCGGTCATCCACTGGTGCTGCACGACCACTTCGTTCTGGATCAGCGACAGCATGGCGTAGCCGCCGCCGAATCCGAAGAATCCGATCTTGAGGTAGGATATGAAGAGTTGCCAGAGGATCATAGCTGCGCTAATTAAGAATTAAGAATTAAAAATTGGGAGTCGGCATGTCCCGCAGGCGGTCTCTGCCCTCGCTCAACCGCAAAACTCACTTTTCACCTTTCACCTTTCACCTTTTTTGCCATTGTCAACTCCCAGGCGATGCCCAGCGCGGCGGCCGCGGCGAGTATCCAGATCGGCGACCAGTCGAGCCACCAGATGGCCAGGGCCGAGGCGGCGATGACGACCAGCATCGTCCAGTGCATGCCGCGGGAGAGCGTGAGCACCGGGCCGATGATCAGCGCCACGACCGCCGGGCGCATGCCCTTGAAGGCCGCGTCGACGACGGGGTTCTGGCGGATGCCGGCGAAGAAGATGGCGATTGCAAGGATGATGACGAACGACGACGTCACCGTGCCCAGCAGGGCCGCCGCCGCGCCGCGCAGTCCGCGGACCTTGTAACCCACGAATACCGAGGTGTTGACGGCGATCGGGCCGGGGACCGATTGCGCGAGGGTCAGCAGGTCCAAAAACTCCTTCTGCTCGATCCACTTGCGTTTGGTGATCAGCTCGCGTTCGATCAGAGGCAGCATGGCATAGCCGCCTCCGAAGGTGAACATCCCGATTTTCAGGAACGAGACGAATATGGTTGCGAGGCTCTGCATCGTCACTGGCGGGTTTTGCGGCCCAGCAGGTTCATCATCCCGTCGATGTAGGTCATCGGGTGGGTCGGTGCGCCGGGCAGCCAGAGGTCCGGGGTGTGGGTGTCGAAGAACGTGCGGTCGACGGCGCGGCTGTCGGCGAAAAGTCCGCCCGAGCAGGCCTCCGAACCGCAGGCGACGAGGATTTTGGGTTCCGCGACGGCGTCGTAGCAGATTTCCAGCGCCTCGGCCATGTTGACCGTGACGGGGCCGGAGACCACCACGCCGTCGGCATGGCGCGGCGAGGCCGTGAAGCCGATGCCGAAGCGGCCGAGGTCGAAATTGACGTTGCCCGTGGCCCCCAGCTCCATTTCGACCGACGCGTCGCCCCCGGCCGAGACTTCGCGCAGCTGCAATGCGCGGGAGAAGCAGCGGCGGATTTCGGGACGCACCTTTCCGGCGTCGAACGCTATGCGGGGGTCGCCCGGACGGACGACAAGTCCTTCGCGCGTGGGCGAGCCGATGCGGTAGTCGTTGGTGAAACGGACGTTGCGGGGCGCGATGCGCGCGCATTCGCCGCAGAAGAGGCAGCGGCCCAGGTCGAGCGCAAGGGGCGCGGCCGTGAAGGCTCCCGTGGGGCAGACGGCCGCGGCGTGCTCGGCGTCGTCGGCGTCCCGGGTCTCGGTCAGGCAGGGACGGCCCCGGAATTCGGGGGTCAGCTCCACGGCGTCGAGGTCGGGGATCGCCTGCCGTCCGTGGCTGTGCAGTACGCGTATTTTTGGGAGGATCATTTTTGAATAAATAATTGAACAAAATTAACGAAAAGCCTCGTGACGGCCAATTCTTTTCCGGGCATTAAGTCCCCGCCGGGGCGGGGTGGAGTTGGGTCCGGTTTGTAAACGCGGCGGTACGCAGCGAACGGAGTGTATGAGGGTTGCCAAACGGTGCGATTACAGATCATGGCCGCAGTACGAGAGGTTGAAACTCTTGTTGCAGATCGGGAAGTCGGAGATCCCTTCGCCGCGCACGGCGAGCGCCAGCGCCAGCCAGTTGTGGAGGCTCGGGTCCTTGATGCGGGCGGCGGCGATGCGGCCCTCGGCGTCGGTCAGGAGAACGTGGCAGGTCTCGCCGCGCCATCCCTCAACCAGTCCGAACGCGAGCGACGAGGGGGCCAGCGGCGCCGCATAGTCCGGGCGCGGGTGTCCGGCGTTCCCGCATTCCTGTCCGTGGAGGTCGAGCAGGCGGTCGATGTATCCGGCCGATTGCAGCACCTCGCGGCAGCGCACCATCAGCCGGGCCATCACGTCGCCATGCGTTTTGACGATGCTTTCATGGCGCAGCGCCCCGGCGAAGACGCCCCAGGGGTGCGACGTGCGGATGTCGCGGGCCAGACCGCTCGCGCGGGCCGCCTGACCCACGCCGCCGATGCGCTGCATCTCGTCGCGCGGGACGATGCCGCACTGTTCGAAGCGGGCCAGCAGCGAGGGCGACGACTTGATGTCGCGGCGCACCTGGTCGTAGCGGCGGGCGATTTCGCGCACGTTCGCACGGATCATCGCCGCCTTTTCGGCCGTCAGCGGGTGGTCGGTGCCGAGGGGCCGGATCAGCCCCTTGCCGAAGCGGTTGCCGCACCACGCCTGCGTGGTGTTGATGGTCATGGTGCGCAGGGCCTCCGAAGCCACCTGCCCCAGCTGGTAGCCCACGTCCATGCAGAGGGCGCCCGTGTCGGCGATCTGCATGGCCATGCGTTCGAGTTCGAGGGCCGCGGCGCGTTCGCACTCCAGCGCGGCCGGGACTTCGCGGCGGGCGAGTTTCTCGACGGCCCGGGCGAAGGCCGTGGCGTGCGCCACGGCGCTGTCTCCGGCGACGGACTCCGCAAGGCACATCTGCCGCAGGCGGTTCGCGGTCGTTTCGAAGGCCGTCTCGACGTCCCGGTGCTGGTAGCCCAGCGCGATTTCGAGGTGCAGGACCTGCTCGCCGTTGCAGATGAAGCGGAAGGCCCCCGGTTCGATGACGCCTGCGTGGATCGGCCCGACGTTGACCTCGTGCAGCGAGCGTCCCTCCATCGTGTAGAAGGGGTAGTTCTCGATCGAACAGCGGCGGTCGTAACGCCCGGCGGGGGACCGCAGCGGCTTGGGCCACGGCATGCCGTCGAAACGGATGCCGTAGCGTTCCGAGATGTCGCGCTCGAAGGGGTGCATCTGCGGGTGCAGGGCCGTGAGCGAGGGGAGCGCCGTCTCGTCGTAGTAGTCCGTGGCGTGCGAAGTGATCAGCACGCGGCGCTCGGCGTCGTCGAGCAGCAGCAGGAAGAAACGCATGCGGTCGCCCGACGGGAGGGCGAAATAGTGGGCCGCATGGTAGCGTGCGTCGAAGAGTTTTACGCGAAGGTCTTCGTAGAAGGCGGCGTAGGAGACTTCGGGGATGTCGTTCAGCGCGACGGAGGCGCCGGTATTGTCGGTTACGTAGTAATTCATAGCGATGCGATTCGGTCGATCAGTTCCCGGAAAAATGCGGGCTGCCAAAGCCCCAGCCCGATGGCGGCGGCGAGCAGCGACAGCGCCGACCACGACAGTGCGCGGTCGGTCGCCGAGGGGTGCAGTTCGTCCTGCCGGGGCTGGTAGCAGAGGCGCAGCAGGCGCGAGCAGAAGAAGTAGATGACCAGGCACAGCAGCAACATGATGCCCGTGACGAGCCACCAGCGGCCGTCGGCGATGGTTTGCTTGAGGATCATCAGCTCGGAGAGGAACAGCGGCGAGGGCGGGAAGGCCACCAGCACGACCATCCCCGTGAGCAGTCCCACGGCCCCCACGCGGTTGATGTGGATGTAGTCGCCGATGCGGTTGATGCGGTAGTTGCCGTAGACCTGCCGCACGACGGCGATCTGGAGGAACAGGCTGCTCTTGATGAGCGTATGGCAGACGACGTGGAACACGGCGGCCCAGACCCCGATGCCCCCGATGCCCAGCCCGATGGCCGCGATGCCCATGTTCTCGACCGTGGAGTAGGAGAGGAAGCGTTTGTAGTTGTTGGTGCGGCGCAGGAACAGCGCGCCGACCACCAGCGACAGCACGCCGACGAGCAGCAGCACGGATTTCACCCATGGGAAGACTTCGGTCGCGGCGAGCAGTTTGTAGACCCGCAGCAACGCCAGGAACCCGGCGTTGACCAGTCCCGTGGAGATCAGCGCCGAGGCCGGGGCCGGGGCGGCGAAGTTGGCGTCGACGCCCACGGTGTAGAGCGGGAACAGCTCGGCCTTGCAGCTGTAACCGCAGAGGATCAGCAGAAAGGCCGTCTTCAGGTAGAGGGCGCTGCCGCCCGGGGCCGCGGCGGCGACGGTGGCGTAGTCGAGCGACTCGCAGTCGGTGGCGGCGGCCAGCAGCAGGATGCCCAGGTAGGCCATGGCGATGCCCGTCGAGCAGACGAAGACGTATTTCCACGCCGCTTCCAGCGCCTGCGCCGTGCGGCGGTGGTAGACGATGCCCGCCGAGCAGAGCGTGGTGGCTTCGAGGAAGATCCACGTCACGGCGAGGTTCGAGGCGAAATAGGCTCCCGCGATGGCTGTGGTCAGGAGCATCAGCAGGCCCGCGTAGGTGCGGGTCTGGCGCAGGTCGCAGTCGTGGAGGCTGGCCTTCGAGTGGAAAAAGGCGAAGGCGGAGACGATGCAGAGCAGGCAGTAGAAGAGCGTGCCCGCGGCGTCGAAGGCGAACCACACGGCCGAGGTCTCGCCGTAAAGCCCTCCGGCGACGATCCGAACGGCGAAGGCCGCCTGCACGGCGTAGAAGGCCGCGCCCGTGAGGCGCAGCAGGCTCCGGCGGCGGACCGTGAAGGCCGCTGCCGCGATGAGGACGCTGAAAATGAGGTAGCAGATCATGGCGTCAGTCCTTTACGTTGGTGAGTGAATCGGCGTCGTCGGCATGGAGCTTGCCGTCGATTTTGGTGAAGAAGATGCCCAGCATCAGCACCGAGATGAGGATGTCGAGCAGGATGGCGAAGTTGATCAGCAGCGGCATCTCGACGCCGATGGCCGTCGAAAAGAGGAACACGCCGTTTTCGATGACCAGAAAGCCGACCATGTGGGAGAAGATCCGGCGGCGCATGACGATCAGGATCAGTCCGCTCAACAGCGAGTAGAAGGCCACGCCGAAGAACACCAGGTCGATGGTCGTGTCGGCGATGTAATAGGTGACCGAGGCGCTCACGGCCAGCGCCACGAGCGACAGCAGCAGCGAGCCGGACTGCGTGGAGCCGGAGCGCGAGACGCGGTTGATCTTCGTGCGGCGGATGACGGCGAAAAGCAGTCCCGGGACGAGGATGCCCTTGAAAAGCAGGGTTTCGAGGCAGATGAAGGCCAGTTCGGCGGGGTTGATGGCGTGCAGCCGCACCAGGGCGACGGCGAACAGCAGCCATCCCTGAAGGCCGATCAGCGAGGCGAAATTGCGGAAACGCTCGGTGATCGCCAGATAGACGAGCGTCACGACGTAGAGGATGATCAGCGGAAGTATCATTGCAGACCGATGTTAAGTTGCAGCAGGTAGCCCGTGAAGAACACGAGGACGGCCAGCGCCGCGACGGTGAGGATGAAGGTGGTGTTGCGGGCGAGTTTGTTGCGGGCCTGGGTCGATTCGACGATGCCCACCGAAAGCCCCGTGACGAGCACCGCGAGCGGGGCCGCCGCCCACCAGCGGGGGCAGCAGGTCGCGGCGACGGCGTCGGCGGCGAGCACCGACAGCGCGGCGGTCTTGAGCCATCCGGCCATCTTGATATAGGCCAGGTCGACGCCGCAGTAGTCGAGGCACATCACTTCGTGGATCATCGTCAGTTCGAGGTGCGTGCGGGGGTCGTCGACCGGGACGCGCCCGGCCTCGGTGAAGACGATCTTCACGAGCACGTAGGCCGCCAGCAGCAGCACCACGACCAGCTGCATGCCGTTCACGGCGTCGCCCGAGAAGATCGCGTCGAAAGAGGTGTAGCCCGACAGCAGGGCCAGCGTGCCGAAGACGAGCATCAGCGCCGGTTCGACCAGCGCGCCGTACAGGGCTTCGCGGCTGGCGCCCATGCCCTCGAACGAGCTTCCGGTGTCCATCGCCGCGAGGATGAGGGCCACGCGGCCCAGAGCCAGGAGGTAGGCGAAGGCGATCAGGTCGCCTTCGAACGACAGCGCGGACGGCAGGTCGCCTACGGGGACGAACAGCGCGGCGACGAGGGCCGTGCCGAGCGTGACGGACGGGGCCGCGCGGAACACGGCGGTCGTCGTGGGGGAGTAGACGGCGCCCTTGCGCAGCAGCAGCAGGCGCACGTCGTAAAGGTGCTGGGCGAAGCGGATGCCCTTGCGGCCCGCGAGCAGCGCGCGGGTGCGGTTGATCAGTCCCGGAATCGCCAGGGCCGCCAACAGAAGAAGGAGTGTGTTGAGTGCAGCCATCTTAAATCGCGTTAAATACCGACAACAGGAACACCAGCCCCAGGAAAGCCAGTGCGAAAAGGATGTAATGGTTGATCTTGCCCGTGCGCAGGCGCATCACGCGCTGGTTGATCACGCGCAGCAGTTCGACCCACCAGGCGGCGAACAGCCGGCCGATGCGGTCGCGGTGACCGATGTCGAACGAGTGGGCCGCGGGGAAGATTTCGCCTTTGCCCACGGGGGAGCCCTGGCCGCTGTTCTGGGTCAGCGACGTGGCGATGGATTGAAGCCCTTCGGAGAAGGATTCGCCCGTGTACTGCATCCGGACGTTCGGCGCCGTGAAGCCGCAGCCCCATGTGGGACCCTTGGCGACGGTGCGCGTGCGCAGCGTCCGGCGGCGAAGCCACAGCAGCAGGCACACCACGGCGATCAGAATCCAGGCCGTGCGTCCCGCGGCGGCGAGCGGCGGCGAGAGCAGCCAGTCGGCGGCGTCGGCCGGGGTGCGGAGGAAGAAGCCCGCGGCACGGGTCGCGGCCGAGACGGCCGCCCGGGGGAACAGCCCTACGAAAAGGATGCCTGCGAGCGGCAGGGCCATCGCCGCGATGCGGAAGGTGTCGGCCTCGGACGACTCGGCGACCTCGTGGGTGCGGGGCGAGCCGAGGAAGACCGTGCCGTAGAGTTTGGTGAAGGCCAGGACGACGAGTCCGCCGATCAGCGCCAGCGCGGCCAGTCCGGCGGCGGACGCCAGCACGTTGCTGCCCGAAGCGATGCCGTCGAGCATCCCGAGGTAGATCAGCAGTTCGGAGACGAAGCCGTTGAGGGGCGGCAGGGCGCAGATGGCCGCCGTGCCCGTGAGGAAGAGGATCGCCGTGAGCGGCATGTGCTTCGCAAGCCCGCCCAGCGCGTCGAGCGACGTGGTATGGGTCTGCGAGAGGATGTTGCCCGCGCCGAAAAAGAGCAGGCTCTTGAACAGCGAGTGGTTGAGCGTGTGCAGCAGGGCGCCCGTGACGCCGCACAGCGCGACGAGCTGGTTGCCCGAGGATTTGCCCAGCGCGGCGACGCCGAGTCCGATGAGGATGACGCCGACGTTCTCGATCGAGGAGTAGGCCAGCAGGCGTTTCACGTCGTTCTGCATGGCTGCGAGGATCACGCCCCACAGGCCCGTGACGACGCCCGCCGCGAGCAGGATCACTCCGGCGGTGTGCAGGAGAGGCTGTTCGCCCAGCGCGGCCGTCACGCGCAGGATGCCGTAGACGCCCGTCTTGATCATCACGCCCGACATCAGGGCCGAGACGTGCGACGGGGCTGCGGGGTGCGCCTCCGGAAGCCAGACGTGCATCGGGAAAAGTCCCGCCTTCATGCCGAAGCCCGCCAGGAACACCAGCAGCAGCGGCAGTCCCGGCTGCGTGCGGAAGTAGTCGCCCAGCGCGCCGAACGTGGCGGCGCCGCAGGCCGCGTCGAGCCGTACGAAGCCGATGACGAGCAGCACGAAGCCGATGTGCATCATAATCAGGTAGGAGAGCGCCGCGCGCCGGACTTCGCGCCGCTGGGCGTCGAAGAGGATCAGCAGGAACGACGCCACGGTCATCAGTTCCCAGAAAAAGAGGAACGAGAAGCCGCCGTCCGAAAGGACCACGCCCAGCATGGCGTAGAACATCGCCACCAGCGCCGTGTAGTGCAGCGAGATGTGGGCCGGGGATTTCTCGGCAAGGCAGTGGGCCAGATAGCCCCGCGAGTAGAGCACGGCGGCGACGGCGCCGACCGAGATGATCACGACGAACAGCGCCGAAAGCCCGTCCATCGAGCCGGTGTCGCCGCCGAAAAGCGTACCGGGGACCGACCACACGGGGCCGCTGTCCGCTCCGGCCAGCACGCCGACGGCGCGCGCCGAGCACCACAGGGCGCCGGCGGCCGTGAGGGCCAGCGCAGTCCAGACCTTGCGCCGCAGCGGCGTGGCGAAAATGGCCGCCGCCACCGCCGTCAGGGCGATTAGCAGGTAGAGAAAAAGCATATTTCAGAAATTTATCGTATTCTTAACCGTTGACCACCGATGCCATGACCACCGCCGCGAGGGCCGCGGTCTCGGTGCGCAGACGCTGTCGTCCGAGGGTGATCTCTTCGAAACCGTTGGCCAGCGCGAAGGCGATTTCGCCGGGCGAGAAGTCGCCTTCGGGACCGATGAAGACCGTGGCCGTCTCGCCCGGACGGAGCGCGCGGGCCAGGTAGGCCTTCCCGGCGGGCGACTGCGCCGGGGCGCAGTGGGCGATGAACTTCCGCCCCTCGGGGGCCGACAGCACCGCTTCGCGGAAGGGGGTGAGCGGATGCAGCACGGGGCGGTAGGCCTTGAGCGACTGTTTCAACGCCGCGGTGACGACCTTCTCGCCCCGCTCGGGCTTGAAGACCCGGCGTTCGCTGTGTTCCGTTTCCAGCGGCACGACGGCTGTGACGCCCACCTCGGTGGCTTTTTCCAAAAACCATTCGAAACGCTCCGAATTCTTGGTCGGCGCGACGGCCATCGTCAGCGCGTAAGGCAGTTTTTCGAACCCGGTTTCGGCGCTGACGACCCGCACGGTGCAGCGCCGGGGATTGTCGTCGGTGATTTCGCAACAAAATAAATTGCCCCGTCCGTCAGTTATATGGATGCGCCCGCCGCACTGGAGCCGCAGTACGCGGATGCAGTGTTTCGACTCCTCTTCGTTCAGCGTATGAAGCGGGGGGACGATGTCCGGCGCGTAGAAAAGTTGCATGATTGGAGACCTATTATTTATTCTATTTACAGATTTTTCCCTAACTTTGTCGAATAATGCGCGACAAAGTTACTAAAATAACACGATCGATGAAACGTATCACCGCTTTATTAACACTTTTTCTGGCTATGACATTCATATCCTGCAAGTCCGGGAAAACCGTGGGCGAAAATCCTTTTTTCGCCGAATGGGAGACCCCATACGGCGTGCCGCCCTTCGACAAGATCGAACCGGAGCACTTCCTGCCTGCGATCGAACGCGGCATGTCGCTGCACGAGGCCGAGATCGACGCCATCACGTCGAACAACGACGCGCCGACGTTCGAGAACGTCATCCTCGCCTACGACGCTTCGGGAAAGATGCTTTCGCAGGTCGAGCTGATCTTCGGGATGCTCTGCGCCGCGGAGAACACCTCCGAAATGCAGGCGCTGGAGGAGCAGATTATGCCCCGGATGGCGGCGCACGCCGACAAGATCCGTCTCAACGGGAAACTTTTCGAACGGATCAAAGCCGTCTACGACCGTCGCGCCGCGCTGGGACTCGACGCCGAGCAGAGCCGTCTGCTGGAGAAGACCTACCGCAGTTTCGTGCGCGCCGGAGCGCTGCTCGACGCCGAGCGGAAGGCGCGTCTGAAGGCGATCAACGAGGAGCTGTCGCTCACGGCCGTGAAGTTCGGGCAGAACCTCCTCGCCGAGAACAACAACTATGCGCTGGAACTCGCCTCGTCCGATCTGGACGGCATTCCGGCCACGGCCCGCGATCTGGCCCGCGAAAAGGCCGAGGCGATGGGCCGGAAGGGCAAATACGTCTTTACGCTGCACAAGCCCAGCCTGATCCCGTTTCTGACCTACTCGTCGAAACGCGAACTGCGCGAGCAGATCTACAAGGCCTACCTCAACCGCTGCAACAACGGCGACGAGTATGACAACAAACAGCTGATCAACGATTTCATCCGCTTGCGCACGGAGAAGGCCCACCTGCTGGGCTATCCCTCGTATGCCGCCTACGTCGTGGACGACGAGATGGCCGGAACGACCGACGCCGTGTACGGCCTGCTGGAGGAGATCTGGACCCCGGCGCTCGAAAGCGCCAAGGGCGAGCTGGCCGAGATGGAGGAGCTGTTCCGGAAGGATTTCCCCGAGGGAGAGTTCGCGTCGTGGGACTGGTGGTATTACGCCGAGAAGGTCCGCAAGCAGAAATATGCCCTCGACGAGGAGATGCTGCGGCCCTATTTCTCGCTGGAGAACGTGCAGGGAGGCATCTTCTTCCTCGCCAACCGGCTCTACGGCATCACGTTCCGCCCGATCGTCGTGCCGCTGTACCACCCCGAGGCGGTCGCTTACGAGGTGCTCGACGTCGACCAGTCGCATCTGGGCGTGCTCTATTTCGATTACTTCCCGCGCGACGGAAAGAGCCAGGGCGCGTGGTGCGGCAACTACGTGGAGCAGACCTACGAGGACGGGAAGCGCGTGGCGCCCGTGGTGTCGGTCGTCTGCAACTTCACGCGCCCGGCGGGGGGCAATCCCGCGCTGCTGACCCTCGACGAGACCGAGACGCTGTTCCACGAGTTCGGGCATGCGCTCCACTTCCTGTTCCACGACGTGAAGTACCGCGGACTCGCGGAGGTCGAGGGCGATTTCGTGGAGCTGCCCTCGCAGCTGATGGAGAACTGGGCGTTCGATCCCGAGGTGCTCAAGCAGTATGCCGTGCATTACCGTTCGAACGAGGTGATTCCGAAATACCTCGTCGACAAACTGCGCCGCAGCGAACTTTTCAACCAGGGTTTCATGGCCACCGAGCTGATCGCCGCGTCGCTTTCGGACATGGACATCCACTCGATCACCGAATACGAGCCGTTCGACCCGATGGCCTTCGAGCGCAAGGCCCTGACCGAAAAACGCGGGCTGATCCCGCAGATCGAGCCGCGCTACCGTTACCCCTATTTCTCGCACATCTTCGACGGCGGCTACTCTGCGGGCTACTATTTCTATACGTGGGCCGAGGTGCTCGACAAGGACGCCTTCGAGGCCTTCCGCGAGAGCGGCGACCTCTTTAACAAGAAGATCGCCGGCGATTTCCGCCGCAAGATCCTCGCCCGCGGCGGCTCGGAGGACGGCATGACCATGTACCGCGACTTCCGCGGCAAGGACCCCGACAAGCGGGCGATGCTTCGCGGCCGGGGGCTTCTGAATGAACCCGAACCGTCCGGCGAGGACGCCGCTCCCGCCGCCGAAACGGCATCCGCCGCCCGGGAAAACTGAAACTCGAACCCATCGGAAAAGAAACCGCTAATTTGATATGATAATGAAAAAAGTACTGTTTATTATGGCCGTTTCCGCTATGGCGGCAGGCTGCGCCGACAATTCGATCCCCAAAGCGCAGCTGCCCGAACTCGATCTGTCGAATCCCCTGCTGGCCGCATGGGATACGCCCCATGAGACCCCGCCGTTCTCCGAGATAAAACTCGCGGACTACGAACCGGCGTTCGATGCCGCGATCGCCTGCTCGCGCGCCGAGATCGACGCGATCGTGAACAACCCCAAGAAACCCACCTTTGGCAATACGATCGTGGCGCTGGAGCGTCAGGGCGAGCTGCTCAATCGCATCGCGGGGCTTTTCTTCAACCTGCTCGAAGCCGACACGTCGGACGAAATGCAGCAGATCGCACAGCGCGTGCAGCCCAAGCTGACCGAACTGTCGAACGACATCTCGCTCAATCCCGAGCTGTTCGCCCGGGTGAAACAGGTTTACGAGCATCCGGGACGTCTTCGCAAAGAGGACAGGAAACTGCTCGAGGACACCTATCAGAGTTTCGCTCGCAGCGGCGCGGCCCTTTCCGACGCCGACAAGGAGCTTTACCGCAAGTACACCTCCGAACTCTCGGGGCTGACGCTCCGGTTCGGGCAGAACGCGCTGGCCGCGACCAACGCATTCACGCTCAACATCACCGATCCGAAGGTGGTGGCCGAGCTGCCCGCATTCGTCCGCGAAGGCATGGCCGCCGAGGCCAAGGCCCGCGGCGAGAAGGGCTGGACCGTGACGCTGCAACATCCCAGCTACCTGCCGTTTATGACCTATTCCTCGAACCGCGAACTGAAGGAGAAACTCTGGAAAGCCAGCAATTCGAGGGCGCTGGGCGGCGAGTTCGACAACACGGAGATCGTGAAGAAAATCGCCAATACGCGTCTGAAGATCGCCAACCTGCTGGGCTACAAGTGCTATGCCGATTACGTGCTCGAACGCCGCATGGCCGAGAATACGAAAACGGTCAACGACTTCCTCGCGGAACTGCTGGCCGCGACCAAGTCCTATGCCGACGCCGACTACCGCACGGTGAGCGACTACGCCGCTACGCTCGGTTTCAAGGGACAGCTGATGCCCTGGGACTGGTCCTATTACACCGAGAAATACAAGGATGAGAAATATGCCCTGAACGACGAGCTGGTGAAACCCTACCTGAAACTCGAAAACGTGAAGAAGGGCGTCTTCATGCTGGCCAACAAGCTCTACGGGCTGAATTTCACGCCCGACGACAAGATCGAGGTGTACCATCCCGACGTGACGGCCTACGACGTGACGGACGCCGACGGACGCTTCATGGCGGTCCTCTACCTCGACTTCTTCCCCCGCGAGTCGAAGCGTTCGGGGGCGTGGATGACCGAGTTCCGCGGCACGAAGATCGAGGACGGCAAGGAGATCCGTCCGCTGGTGTCGCTGGTGATGAACTTCACCAAGCCCTCCGAAACGGCTCCGTCGCTGCTGACGTTCGACGAGCTGGAGACCTTCCTCCACGAATTCGGACACGCCCTGCACGGCATGCTGGGCGAGGGCAAGTACGAGTCGCAGACCGGCACGAACGTCTACCGCGACTTCGTGGAACTGCCCTCGCAGCTGATGGAGAACTGGGCGACCGAGAAGGAGTTCCTCGACCTGTGGGCCGTGCACTACGAGACCGGCGAGCCGATGCCCGCCGAGATCGTCGACCGCATCGTCGCCGCGCAGAACTATCTGGCGGCTTACGCCAACGTGCGCCAGCTGTCGTTCGGCATGACCGACATGGCATGGCATACGCTCACCGAGCCGTTCGAGGGCGACGTGGAGCAGTTCGAAGCCGTCTCGATGGCCCCGACGCAGGTGCTGCCCGTCGTTTCCGGAACGGCGATGGCTCCGGCCTTCGGCCACATCTTCTCGGGCGGTTACGCCGCCGGATACTACGGTTACAAGTGGGCCGAGGTGCTCGAGGCCGACGCTTTCTCGCTCTTCAAGGAGAAGGGCATCTTCAACCGCGAGGCGGCTTCGTCGTTCCGCGAGAACGTCCTCTCGAAGGGCGGCACGGAGCACCCGATGGAACTCTACGTGCGTTTCCGCGGCCACAAGCCCGAAACCCGCGCCCTCATCGAAAAGATGGGTCTGGGAAAATAAGCGATCCGTTCACCGATTCCGGAGGAGGGCCTGCACAGGCCCTCCTCTTTTCGTATCCCGGGGACCGGAACGGCAGGCTGCGGTTCCGGGTCGGGCATTCGGATCTTCGGCGCCGCGGGCGCCGACGCGTCTGTCCGCCCCCCCCCGCCGGGCGCGATTCAGTTTTGCAACCGTCCGGTTTTTTCGTATCTTTGCGACTTGGGAAGAGAATTTTTTGTTGACTATATCTATGCTTGAAAAATCGAATGCCGCATTGATCGAGGCGATCCATGCGCATACGCCGCAGCATTCGAATCCGGCTTCGCTGCTGATGGACATGCTGAACATAGGCCGCGAGGCCGCTTACAGGAGGCTGCGCGGCGAGGTGCCGTTCACCTTCGGCGAAGCCAGCGCGCTGTGCGCGCGGATGCACTTCTCGCTCGACCGGGTGGTGGGGCTGGCGGCTACGGACAAGTTGTCATTCCAGCTCAAGTTCAAGGAGTTCACCGCGCTGCTCGAAACCTATAACGAGATTCTGGAACGCGACATCGCCTTTATGCGCGAGGTGGCGTCAGACCCCACGACCGAATTTGCCACGGCGACCAATTCGCTGCCGGCGGAGTTCTACGGCAAATACGACAACCTGAACCGGTTCAAGCTCTTCAAATGGCTTTACCAGCACGAAGTGGGCAACCCCGCCGTGAGGACCTTCGAGGAGCTGAAGCTCCCCGCGGAATTGCAGCGCAACTGCCGGGAGTATGTCCGGTGGGTGCAGTCGGTCGCGACGACCTACCTGATCTTCGACGACAGCAATTTCAAGCACTGGCTCAACGCCCTGCGCGCCTACCGGGAGATGCACCTGATTTCGCAGGAGAGCGTTCGCGTGCTCCGGGACGAACTCTTCGCCATGCTCGACGAGATGGAGACGGTGGCGGTCAAGGGGGAGTTCGAGAACGGCAACAGGATCTTCCTCTATCTTTCGGACATCGACCTCGAGTCGTCGTACAGCTATGTCACGACCAGCAGACACCAGGCCGTGAACATCGGAATGTTCTCGCTGAACGGACTGCGGACGCCCGATCCGCTGATGTACGAATACGTGAAGAAATGGATCAAGACCCAGAGCCGGTTTTCGACGCTCATATCCGGCAGCGGAGAGCTGCGGCGCATCCACTATTTCAAGCGTCAGCGCGAGATCGTCGCCCAGCTGGGCTGACGCCCCGTTCCCGATGCGGAGTCTCTCCGGCGGGCACAAAAAGAAAGGGGAGGGTTTCACAACCCTCCCCTCGAAGCCTCCGGATGTGCGGAACATAGTTGCGTCACTGTCAAGCAATCCTTCCAACTTCTGTGGGCGTCACTACATGCAAACTGAATTCTTCATAGCCCCTTTCGGAACTGATACAAACGTACGCCATTTCGGCGGACGAACCAAGACGGAAATCGAAACAATCCGAAATGCGATGTTCTAATTTCGTGTATCGAACGGATTATCGCCGCTCCGGTTTCGATAATCGGTTATTCCGGGAGGCGGCGTTTCGATTATCGAAACGAAAGGCCTCCGGCGTCTGGAATCCGAAACGCCGCTTCCGCCCGCCGCAGAAATGAAAAAACGACTAAATTTTGCACGGGCCGCGACGAAGTAGTAAAAAATTACTACTTTTACCCCGTCCCCGTTCATACCGGCTATTTCCCATGGAAGACGAAAGAACACTGCTCGAAAAACTTGCCCGCGGCGACCGCGCGTCGTTCGACGCCCTCTACATGAGGTATGCGGCGAAGACCGAGGAGTTTCTGTGCCGCATGCTCAAGAACCGGGCAGAGGCCGAGGACATCACCCACGACCTGTTCCTGAAAATCTGGCAGAACCGCAGCACGATGGCCGGCGTCACGGCCTTCGGCTCCTACCTGTTCCGCATGGCCCGCAATGCCGTATACGACCGTTTCGACAGCCGCGCGGTGCGGACCAACTTCGCCCGGCAGACCAATCTGCTGCCCGAATACGAACTTCCGGACGTGGACAACCGCGACCTGCTGCTGCTGATTCAGCTGGCGGTGGAGAAGATGCCCGGGCAGCGGCAGCGCATCTTCCGCATGAGCCGTGAGGAGGGCATCGCCAACGACGAAATCGCCCGGCGTCTTGGCATCTCCACGCGCACCGTCGAAAATCAGATTTCGAGGGCCTTGTCCGAACTGCGCAAACTCGTCACGCTGATCCTGTTTTTCTTCTAAAAACTTTTTTCACCTTTCGGGCGTGCGTAACGGCCGCGTGAACCGTCTTATTGGTGAAACGGGAAAGATCGTTATGTCTGTAAATCGAATAAAAACCATTATCGAAACCTTCCTCGGCAGCGACATGCCCGGGGAGGTGCAGCAGCGCTTCGCGGAGTGGCTGCGCGACCCCGCCTCGCGCGATGAAAAGGAGCGGGCGCTGGAAAACTACTGGAACGGACTCCGGGCCGAAGAGCCGGGAGGCCGTGAACGCAAACTCGAACGGCTCCACGAGGCGATGCGCCGCGGCGAGCGGTTCCGCGTCCGCCGCATCTGGCGCAACGTCGCAGCCGCGGCCGCCGTCGTGCTGCTGGCCGCCGGAACGAACTACGTCGTGGTGAAGGATTACCTGCGCACGAAGATCGAAACCAACATCGTCACCTCGGCCCACGACAAGGGCGAGTACGTACTGCCCGACGGTACGCATATCTGGCTCAACGCCGGGAGCGTGCTCCGGTACTACGGCGACCTGACGGGGCGCCGCAGGGTGGTGGAACTCGACGGCGAAGGCTTCTTCAAGGTCCGGCACGATGCCGACCGTCCGTTCATCCTGCAGATGGAGGATATGAACATCGAGGTGCTCGGCACGGAGTTCGACGTGATCAACTACGCCGAGTTCGCGACCACGGAGGCCATTCTCTGCAACGGCAGCATCCGCGCCTACGGCGGCCGTCTGCCGGCGCCCGTGACGCTGAAACCCGGCGACAGGCTGGTGTTCGACAGGAAGGAGGGGCGCGCCTCGCGCTCGCGGGTCTCGACGCGCAACTACTCGCAGTGGATGGGCGGCTCGCTGTCGTTCGACGACACCTCGCTGGCCGACATTCTCACCAACCTCGAACGCTGGTACGCCGTCGAGATCGACGCTCCCGAGGCGTGGACCCGGCAGGTGCGCATGTCGTTCAAGCTGATCCGCAACGAAAGTATCGAGGAGATTCTGAAAGCCATGTCGCTCGTCGTGGAGATGGACTACGTCTGCGCAGGGCGGCGCATAACGATCATTCCCAAACAACCGAAAAATTCCTAAAATTACGCGCCTATGTAAAAAGGACCCGGACTTTCCCGCTTTCACTTCCGGAACGCAGAATCCGTTCCGGCCGTTTCGACCATTACCTAAATTACAAACCCATGCGTAAACTTATCCAAGCTAAAATCCTTGGTGCAGCCCTGCTATTGCTTTTTCTGACCACGGGAGGACGGGCGCAAACTCCCCCCCCCACGGTTAGCATTGCCAAGGAAAACGTCTCTGTCGAACAGGTTTTGAAAGAGATAGAGCGACTGACCAATTACACGTTTTTCTACAATAACGGCGACTTCGACCTCAAGCGGATCGTGTCCGTCGCGGCCGTGCGCAAGCCCGTGTCCGAGGTGGTGCGGCAGATGCTGCCCGACTGCTCGTGCCGTTTCGAGAACCGGAGGATCATCCTCGTCAAGGACGCCGCGCCCCAGCGCCAGACGGTGAAGGGCGTCGTCAAGGACGAGAAGGGTGCGCCCGTGATCGGCGCCACGGTCCTCGTGACCGATGCCGGGCAGACCCGGGGCATATCGACCGACATGAACGGCAGCTTCACGCTCACCCTCCCGGCGCTTACGGCCGAAGCCATGCTCGAAGTGTCGTTCATCGGCTTCGACACCTACAAATCGGCGGTCGGAAGCCGCACGTTCTTCGACGTGGTGCTGACCTACGCCCAGCAGAGCATCGACGAGGTGGTCGTGGTGGGATACGGCGTGCAGAAGAAGGCCAACCTCACGGGAGCCGTGGCCACCGTGTCGCAGAAGGAGCTGAAAGACCGTCCCGTGTCGAACGTGGGCCGCGCCTTGCAGGGCGTGATCCCCAACCTCAACGTGACGCTCTCGTCGGGACAGCCCGGAGCCGGAGCGACCTACAACATCCGCGGTACGACCTCGCCCAACGGCGGCAGCCCCCTGGTGCTGATCGACGGCGTCGAGACCTATCCCGACCGCATCAACTCGAACGACATCGAGTCGATCACGGTCCTGAAGGACGCTTCGTCCGCCGCCATCTACGGCGCACGCGGAGCCTTCGGCGTCATCCTGATCACCACCAAGAGCGGCAAGTACAACGAGAAGGCCGAAGTGTCGTACAACGGCTATTTCTCCGTCTCCAGCCCCACGACCTCGACCGACTACGAGACGCGCGGATACTACTCGGCCAAGATCGCCGACTTCTTTATGATGGCCACGCAGAACACCCCCTACACCTCCTACACCGAGGCCGACTACAAGGCTCTCTGGGAGCGGCGCAACGACAAGACCGAGAACCCGGCGCGTCCGTGGGTCGTCACCGACAGGCGCAACGGCCGTCAGCAGTACGTCTATCTGGCCAACTTCGACTGGTACAACTACCTCTACGACGACAGCCGCCCGACGTGGGACCACAACATCAACATCAAGGGCGGAACCAAGGCGCTCTCCTACATGGTCAGCGGACGCTATTACCAGCAGAAGGGCGTCAACCGCATCGAGCCGGACATGTTCAAGTCCTACAACTTCCGCGTGAAGCTCCAGGCCGAGATCAAACCCTGGCTGACCATCGCCAGCAACACCAAGTTCTTCCAGTCGAACTACAAGTATTACGGTTACGAGGACGAGTATAACAACTTCCGCAAACCCACGCTGCACGCCCTGGCGTCGTTCGTGCCGGTGAATCCCGACGGGACCGCCGTGTCGCACACCTCGATGACCCAGTCGTCGACCCACTACCTGATGGACGGTTACAGCGCCATGATGCAGAAGGGCAAGAGCTTCGGCAACAAGAAGACGCAGGAGATCACCACGACGTTCGAAGCCACGTTCAAACTGCACAAAAACTTCAACGTAAAGGCCGACTTCAGCTATACGCAGGGATACCTCCACAACGACTACCGCAGCGTCAATGTCCAGTATTCGCAGTATCCGGGCGAGGTGATGACCGAACCCGAAGGAAGCTTCCCCAACAAGTACAAGGAGGTCGTCTGGGACCAGAACTACTATGTGGCCGACGTCTACGGAACCTACAACAAGACCTTCAGCGAGAAGCACAACCTGACGCTGATCGCCGGTTACAACTACGAGGCCAAGTATTACCGCGACCTCACGGCGGCCAACGACGGACTGCTGTCCGAGGACCTCTCGGACTTCAACCTCGCCAAGGGTACGACCAACTTCACGCTCAACGGAGGCCGCAACGAATACGCCATCATGGGCTGGTTCTACCGCGCGGCTTACGATTACAAGGGCAAGTACCTGGCCGAAGTCAACGGACGCTACGACGGTACGTCGCGTTTCCCGCGCGGCAAGCGTTACGGCTTCTTCCCCTCGTTCTCGGCGGCATACCGCATCAGCGAGGAGGCGTTCTTCGAACCGCTGCGCAAGACGGTCGACAACCTCAAGATCCGACTTTCGTACGGTTCGCTCGGCAACCAGCAGATCGGTTACTACGACTTCATCCAGACCATCACGACCAAGGGCTCGATGGGCGACTATTCGTTCGACGGTACGATTCTCGGCCAGCACGCCACGGTGAGCGATCCCGTGTCGGGCAACCAGACCTGGGAGAAGGTCATCTCGAAGAACCTCGGCGCGGATCTCAACATGTTCAGCAATCGTCTCTCGCTGACGGCCGATTTCTACATCCGCGACACGAAGGGCATCCTGGGCAAGGGCAAGTCGCTGCCCTCGATCTACGGCGCCAACGAACCGCAGGTCAACTCGAACAACCTCCGTACGAAAGGTTACGAACTGGTGCTGGGCTGGCGCGACTCGTTCAAACTCGCCGGAAGCACCTTCAGCTACGGCATCACGGGGACGTTCTCGGACTACACGGCCGAGTACACCAAGTGCGACAACCCCTCGGGGCTGATCGGAGGCCCTTATGTGGGCAAGAAGTACGGCGAAATCTGGGGCTATAAGGTCGACGGGCTGTTCCGCAACGACGAGGAGGCCGCCGAGTACGCTTCGCGCGTGGACCTTTCGAAGGTCGCCGCAGGATATTATTCCGCGACGGGAGCCTATGGAAAGGGCGTTCGCGGAGGCGACATCAAGTACCTCGACCTGGACGGAAGCGGTATCGTCGACGGCGGCAAGGGAACGCTGGAAGACCCGGGAGACCGCCGCGTGATCGGCAACTCGTCGCCCCGCTACCAGTACGGACTCACGCTCAACCTTTCGTGGTACGGATTCGACCTCTCGGTGTTCATGCAGGGCATCGGCCGGCTCGACTGGTATCCCGGCGCGGACAACCTGCGCTTCTGGGGGCCGTACAGCCGTCCCTATGCGACCTTCATTCCGAAGAATTTTATGAGTCAGGTGTGGAGCGAGAGCAATCCCGACGCCTATCTCCCGCGCGCCCGCGCCTATACGTCGCTCAACTCGACGCAGGGCACGGCCTACTATACCAACGACCGTTACCTGCAAAATCTGGCCTACTGCCGGCTGAAAAACCTCACCCTCGGCTACACGATTCCCAAGCGGCTGACCTCGAAGGTCGGCATCAAGGAGTGCCGTGTCTACTTCAGCGGCGAGAACCTCGCCACGTGGAGCGCCCTGAAAAACGATTTCCTCGATCCCGAGCAGGCTGCCGCCGATTCGGACAAGAAGTCGAACGTCTATCCCTGGTGCAGGACCTATTCCGTGGGTCTGAACTTAACCTTCTAAAGCGATTGCCGTTATGAAAAAATACATTCTTTATATACTGACCGGTGTGGCGGCGTGCGGACTTTGCAGCTGCGAGGACGCGCTCGACCGCTACCCGAAGGACCGGCTCACTCCCGATAACTTCTTCCACACGGAGGAGGAGTGTCAGCTCTACACCAACGATTTCTACACGATGTTCCCCTCCGCCGGGACCATCTACGGCGAGACGGCCGACATCATCGCCAAGACCACGCTCACGAGCGAGGTGCTGGGCAACCGCACCGTGCCCGCGACGGCTGGCTCCTGGAAGTGGGAGAAGCTGCGCGACATCAATTTCTTCCTCCAATACTCCTCCAACTGTGCCGACGAGCACGTGCGGCTCGAGTACGAGGGCGTGGCGCGCTTCTTCCGGGCGTGGTTCTACTTCGAGAAGGTGAAGCATTACGGCGACGTGCCCTGGGTCGACCGTCCGATCGACGCCGGCGACCCGCTGCTCTTCGAAAAGGGCCGCGATCCGCGCGAGATGGTGATGCAGAAGGTGATCGAAGACCTCGATTTCGCCGTTACCAACCTGCCCGTCGAAAGGTCGGTCTACCGCGTGACGCGCTGGGCGGCGCTGGCGCTCAAGAGCCGCGTCTGCCTGTTCGAGGGAACCTTCCGCAAGTATCACGGGCTGAAGGACTGGGAAAGCTATCTTACGGCCTGTGCGACGGCGTCGAAGCGCTTCACCGACGAGAGCGGATACTCGGTCTACACGACGGGAACGACGCCGTATCTCAACCTTTTCTCGTCGCTCAAGGCCCTCGACACCGAAATCGTGCTCGCCCGGGCCTACAACACGGCTATCGGTCTGAAGCACGACGTCAACGGCTACCTCACGAGCATCACGATGGGACGCCCCGGCCTGCTGAAGAACATCGCCAACATGTATCTGATGAAGGACGGCACGCCCTTCACCTCGCAGCCCGGCTGGGAGACGATGCAGCTCCCCGAGGAGAGCAAAAACCGGGACGGCCGCTTCGCACAGACGGTCCGCACGCCCGGGTACAAGCGCATCGACGACACGGCGCTGTCGGCCCCGAACCTTGCGGCGACGATGACCGGGTACCAGCTGGTGAAGTACCTCCAGTCGGCCAAGTACGATTCGTACAACGCTTCGACGAACGACCTGCCGCTGCTGCGCGCCGCCGAGGTGATGCTCAACTACGCCGAGGCCAAGGCCGAGCTGGGAACCCTCACGCAGGAAGACATCGACCTTGCGATCAAGCCGCTGCGCGACCGTGCGGGCGTCGCCAACCTCTCGCTCACGAAGGCCAACGCCTCGCCCGACCCCTATCTGGCTTCGCCGGAGACCGGCTATGCCAACGTGACGGGCGACAACAAGGGCGTGATCCTCGAAATCCGCCGCGAACGCACCGTCGAACTGCTGATGGAGAACCTCCGCTACTGGGACATCATGCGCTGGAAGGAGGGCAAGCGTTTCGAAAAACCCTTCACGGGGCTGTATTTCCCCGGCACGGGGTCCTACGACCTGAACAACGACGGCGTGAACGACGTCTGCATCTGGTCCGGCTCGAAGCCCGCGACCTCGGCCCCGGCGGTCTACGAGCTGAACAAGGAGATCTTCTTGAGCGGGGGCGACAGCGGCTACATCATTATCCATACGGATTACGCCCGTTCGTGGAACGAGGAGCGCGACTACCTCTATCCCGTGCCCACCGACGACCGGGTGCTGACCCAGGGCGCCATTACGCAGAACCCCGGCTGGAACGACGGCCTGAATTTCTAACCTGAAAAAAAGAATGATTATGAAAATCAAGCGATTCATACTGCTCGCCTTCTCCGGCTGCTGCCTGGCGTTGTCCGGGGCGGCCTGCTCCGGGCTGGAGGGCGACAACTCCGACTTCGATTTCGGGGACATGACCTCCGACGCACCCGACAATCCCTACGACGGACAGGGTTACGACCGCCTGCCCAACTCGGTGCGGCTGGCGACCTACAACACCCACCGCTGCGAGGGATGGACCCAGAACTCCGGGACCGACCGCGCGAACTACAACAACACGGCCAAGGTCATCTCGCTGATGGACCCCGACGTGATCGCGTTGCAGGAACTGGACAAGAACACCACGTGGCATCAGACCGACCAGTTGCAGGAACTGGCCGACCGCACGGGGATGCGGCCCTACTACTGCAAGACGATCAGCTACCGCGGCGGCGACTACGGCATCGGCATCCTCTGCAAGACGGCGCCTAAAAACACCTATGCGGGCGATCTGCCGGGAACCGAGGCGCGGAAGTTCTTCCTCGCGGAGTTCGACGGCTACATCTTCATCGCCACGCACTTCTGCCACCAGAGCGATGAGAACCGCCAGCGGTCGTTCGAGATCATAACCGAGTATATCGCCGCCAACTACGCCGCCTATACCAAGCCGATCTACCTGGCGGGGGACCTCAACACGTCGAAGCTTCCGGCAGCGGCGCTCGAATCGTGGAAGATCATCAGCACCTCGGCCAATACCTTCGTGAACACCTCTTCGCCGTCGCGCATCGACTATGTGCTCGTCTACACGGGCAATTCGCCGTCGTACGAGGTGCTGCGCACCGCCGTGCCCTCGTACGAGGAGATCAACGTGATGACGGTCTCCGACCACCTTCCCGTACTGGTAGACCTCAAAAAGTAAGCGATTATGAAAAACAGACTCTTGAATAGCTTTTTCCGGGCGGCGGCGGCCTTCGCGCTGCTGCTCGCGGCCGGAGCGTGCAAGGACGACGTGGCGCTGCCGATGCAGCGGGTAGCGCTGAACACGCACGCGATTCTCGCGCCGTCGTTCGCCACGACGCTCTCGTTCGACGTCGAGGCCAACTGCGACTGGACGATCTCCGTCGCGGGCGACGACACCTCGTGGGCCGAACTCTCGCAGACCGAGGCCACGGGCATGGCGACCGTGGCGGTGTCCATTGCCGAAAACAATACTTCCGGCTCCCGTGCGCTGACGATACGCGTTGCGGCCAAACGGAATGCCGCGGTCGTGGAGGAGTTGTCCTTCGTGCAGGCTTCGGCGACGGCCGAGGGGTATCTCTCGATCCCCGATCTGCGGAAACTGGCCGCCGACGGCGACTACTCCGTGACGCAGGACGTGAAGATGCGCGGAATCGTGGTGTCGAGCGTCCAGGACAATAACTATTACGACAACTGCATCGCGCTCCAGAGCGCCCTGAAAGCCAACTGCGGCATTACGCTCCGCACCGACGAGGTGCTCTACCGCAAGCCGGGCGAGGAGCTGGAGATCGACCTGAAGGGGGCGGTCGTCGGGGTGAATCCCGAAACCGGCGTGATGGAGGTGAAACCCGCCGCGGACGACAAGGTGAGCCGCACGGAGACGACGCAGGTGAAGATCGAAGCCTTGAAGATCACCTACGAGGAGCTTCGGTCGGGAGCCTACGAGTCGATGTATGCAGGCATTTATTCCCAGGTCTACGTGCCGGAAGGTGGTTCGCTGAACGGTATAACGCTCAAGGACGATCTGTCGATGCAGGACCCCGACAACAACCGTTTCCGGCTGGTGGCTTCGCAGGCTTCCTCGTTTGGCATTGATCCTGCGCCGACGGGTAGCGGAGTGCTCAAGGGAATCGTTGTGCCGCAGGACGGCGCCTATGCGATCCGCCCCTGCACGGCCGGGGACAAGGAACTCACCGGGCTGCGCTTCGGCGCCCAGGTTGGAATCAGGCTGCCCTATGTCTTCTCGTTCTACGCCGCCTCGCAGGCCAACAAGGATTGCAAGTACGTGACGGTGACCGATGGCACGTTCGACAAATTGGGGGCAGACTTCAAGGTCGAGGACAAGGATGTCACCAAATGCGTCGTGCTGACGGCAAAGGTGGCCCCGACGTCGAACAGCAGCCATTTCCGGCTGACGCACTGGGCCGATGAGGCCGCGCATGACAACATTCCGGCCAAGTCGATGGTTTACGGTCAGGACTCCTATTTCCTGCTGACCGTGCCTTTGGCCGAGGATATGCCTGCATCGTTCCGCATCTCATTCGGTATGTCGGGAACGGGCGGCGCTCCGAAGAACTGGGCGGTGGCCTATTCGACCGACGGCACGGAGTACGTCACTCCCTCCGACGGCTCGACAGCCATCTCGATTCCCGGGGCGATTGCGAGCAGCGGCTATTTCTATTATTTTACGGTGACCCTGACGCCGCAGTTGCGGCTGATGAAGGGCCAGACGCTGCTACTGAAACTTTATCCGACAGACAACGTCAGTTGCAACGGCGGTACGGCTGGATACAATTCGGATTCGCGCCTGCATTCGTGCGTCGCGATTGAGGCCGTGCCGAAATTCAGTACACCGAAACCGGTCGGAGCGGTTTATTTCGAGCCTTTCGACGGGTTGACCGAAGGGTTGGACTACCTCTACGGCGATAAGTTGGCTGCCATGCTGAACTATTGCGGCAGCGACATCTCGGAATGGGACGCCGTGCTGAAAAACGGACTTTCGGGCACCAACGTTCATCAGCGTCCGGGTTATGCCCAGATCGGTTATGTCGAGTCGCAGGCCGTGAAGCGGGCAGAGTATGAGAATAAGGCGGGGGCACTGCTCACGCCGGCGCTGAACGCAACGGGCGATCTGAACCTCTCTTTCCGCGCGATGGCCTACAAGACCTGTTCGGATCGCCCCAAGGGTAAGGCGACCGAACCCAAGGACAAGAAGGGCGATCTGACGGAGATCGTCGTCGAGGTGATCGGCGGCGGAACGATCGACGGCGCGACGAAGAAGGTCGTGTCGGGACTGGCGACCGATGCGTTCAACACCTATTCGCTGACGATCGACGGCGCGACGGCCTCCACGGCCCTGCGCTTTACGAGCGAACCCGCTTCGGGCGAGTTCTCGCGCTGGTTCATCGACGATATCTGTGTGACGAAGTAGGGGTTGCCCGATGATTGAAAAGCGTCCCGGAGCATTCGCTCCGGGACGCTTCGTTACAGGCCGGATTGCGTCCGGTCAGTTCTCCGCCTTGGTGGTGACGGTGAAGAGCTGGCGGCCGTATTCGTCGGTGGCGGTTATCCGGATCTCGGCGGACGGCGTTACGGGCGTGTATTCGAGCATGTGGTCGGTGCGGTATTTGTCGAGGAAGCTGAACGAGGAGATGTCGTTGCCGCAGGCGTCGTGGACCGTGACGTAATAGTCGTCGTACTCCCGGACCGCCTTCAGCTGCGAGGCGGGAACCGCGGCTCCGTTTTCGCGGCATTCGAATTTCCACGTCGGATGCCAGTCCCAGACGTTGAGGCGCACGACCGGCCTGCCTTCGGCGTTTTTCAGCCCCGAGTTGTAGACCCGGCAGTATTGCTCGTCGCTGTCGCTGAAATTCACGCTCCGCCGCTCCGTGATCGTTCCGCCGCTGAAATCGTAACGGGTGAATGTCGCCGGGGCGCCGTCGTGGCAGAGCGGGAAATACCACCATGCGCCGCATACGCACGGGTGCGTGTACTCGGTCACGCTCATGTCGCTGCGCGGTACGGTGACCGTTTCGGCGATGTGGTTGTGCCCCGACCAGATCGTGACAGGCAGCTGCTTGTCCTTGTAGATGTCGAGCAATTCGTCGGCGTTGTCCATCGGGTTGGGCGACGAGGCCCCCGGGTTGCGGCGGAAGGCCGGGCAATGCCACGCGATTACGATGCGCTCGACGTCCGACGGCATGTAGTCGGCGTCCTTCTGCGCCCAGTCCATCTGACGCCGGTTGAGGCGGACGGCGAACGACCGGTCGCCGCCGGTGTTGACATACTGCGTATTGTCGAACACGACGTAGTGCACCTTGCCGATGTTGACGGCGTAGTATGTCGGCCCGAGCGCGGAGATATAGGCCAGTTCGGCCGCCGAGTCGTCGTCGCCGGCGATGTTCTGCACGGCCATGTCGTGGTCGTGGTTGCCGATGGCGTGGAAGGTCTGGATCGGCATGCCCCCGCGTTCGCAGACGTTGACGAAATTGGCCAGCGTCGCCTTGTTGGCGTTGGTCCAGTGCGACTCCTGCGTCATGTCGCCCAGATTCATGCCGTAGACCGGCACGCCTGCGGGCAGGGCTTTGACGTAGTCGCGCAGCGCCTTGAGGTAGGTGCGGCGGAACGTCGTGGAGTCCAGTTCGCCCTTCGGGGGACAGATCGACGGCGTGGCCGACGATGTGGTCTTGATCATCGCCCGGTTGCGGATATGCATGTCGGCCGACACGATCATAATGTGGCGGTCGTTGTTCACCTTTTTCAGCGTGAAGTCGTGCTGCTGCACCTGCTCCACGCTCGTGGGAGCGGTGACCCTGCGGTAGAAGCGGGGGATGAACCCGCGCGTGGATTCGACCTCGTAACCCGACGGGACGGTCAGGTAGACCAGTTTCGACTTGTCGGACGACGTGCGCAGCCCGTAGGCCCCCTGTTTGTTTGTGCGCGTCATGTTCACGCCGTCGGTCACGACGACGCCCTGCACGGCGGCGCTGGCGCACGTCACGACCCCGCGCACGGTGGCTTTCGGGTCGATCTTCGACCAGTCGACGCCGTCGTCGGGCGAAGGGGGCGGATCGACGGGTTTTTCCTGTTCTCCGGGATCGTCGCCCGAACCCGAACAGCATATGCCGCCGGCGGATATTGCGAACAGGGCGGCCAATAAAAGCAACAGTTTTTTCATGGTTGCGGTTTTTGCGGTTTGCGGCATGGGACGGCTTTCGGGAAAAGCGGGGAAAGGACGGTCGTCCTCTCCCCGCTTCGACCGTTCGTTACACGCCGCTATTTGTTATAGCGGATGGCGAAATATTCGAGGCTGCTGGCGTGTTCCGCGGCCAGGGCAGCGCCGCTGGCGCTCTGGTTCAGGCGCGCGTTGGCGTAGTCGGAGCCGTCGCTGCAGAGGTCGCTCGTCGGGCGAAGCCGGATGTAGACGTTTTCGTGGCCGAGAATCTCCTGGGGAAGCTCGAAGTCGATGCTTTTGTAGGCCACGCACGACGAATAGAGCGTGTTCGCCCAGACGGAAACGTCGGGGATGGTGTATTCGCCGATCAGATTCCACTGCGAGTCGTCCTTTGCGGCCTGCGAATCGGTCAGCGACCATTCGGCACACCAGAAACGGGGCGAGAAGAAGCTCTGCTGCGTGTTCATAACGGAAATCTGCATCGAGATATGCGACGTCGTGATGCCTTCGGTCGAGAAGTTGATCAGCCAGGCGTAGGGGCGGTCGGTGTCGTCGTCCCACCAGAAGTGGTTGGAGAAGGCGGTGTAGCAGGAACCGTATACATTCCCCTTGCCGCGCATACCCGTGCTGCCGTTGTAGTTGATTTGCGTGGAATTCGTCGCAATCTCATTGTTGCCCGGCCAGCCACCCGTGCCGTTTGCCGCGTTTTTATCCTTGGCATAGGGACCGCACCACTCCAGCGTTCCGTCGGGATTGCGGCTCACCAGATCGTCCATCAGCGGATTCCAGCTCTCCTTCGCGGGGTCGATCACTACGCCGATGCCGTTCTTGTTGCCGAAGTTGGCTCCGAAGATATAGGAGGCGTTGTTGCCGACGGGACCCAGGTATTCGTAGGTTCCGCCGCCCCACATGTGCTGCTGGAAGGTGGCCTGCAGGTACTCTTTGCTGGCGGAGCCGGTGTACTTCTCCTGATAGGTGTGCGTCAGGTAGCCGTTCGTTCCGTAGGTGGGTTTCTGGACCTTGTTCTCCAGGTCGGGATTCCAGTAGCGGTACTCCGTCAGCAGGGCCGAGAAACCGTCTTCGACACTGTTCTGCATGTTGTCCCAGATGTCGCCCTTGGTCTGGTGGCGGATCTGGTAGCGGCCGATGAAGCCGAGCGTCGGATCGTCGTCCATTTCGGCCGGGTCGGCTCCGTCGCGCCATTCGAAACGCGAGAAACGCTCGTGGACGATGACGCCCGAAATCTTGCCCGAGCCGTAGGGCAGGCGCGTGCCGTCGCTGCGGTAGGCGCAGTTGGTGTTGGTCAGCATGTACATGTCGTCGCCGTTGATGTCGCGCACGAGCAGCGGGTATTTGCTGATGCGGCTTGCGCCCGTGCCGATCGCATAGCCCTCGTTGATGGGCGTGATCGCGCCTTTGCGTACGGGGAACTCGACGTCCTTCAGGGTGACGTAGGTGTAGATGTCGTCGTCGGTGAGCTGGCTCATCCACTTCTCCTTCACGGGAACGTCCGATGCCGAACCCGCAATGCGCGAAATGACCATCGCCTTGGTGACGTTGCGCAGTTCATAGCGGTCGGGGGTCTCGACCAGGTAGCCCGAGGCGCCCTGAATGAGGATCTGCACGTGGTCGTACTGTTCGAAGACGTTGTCTTCGGCCGTGGCGGTCTGGACGGCGATGCCGTATTTGCCGTCGTAGGTTTCGAGGTAGACGGTCCGGTCCGATATGCTGTAATCAATCTTTGCGGTCGTGCTTTGCGTGTTCTCACCCGCATTGTGGTTCTTGGTGTTGCTCACCACGATGCCTTCGAGGATGACGTAGTCTTCGACCTTCTTGTTCATGGCATACGTCCGGCGGAACTCCTCGAATGTGATCTGACGTCCGAGGGTCTCCTTCGCCGTGCGTTGCAGGAGGTTGAATTCGACGGAGACGGTCTCCTCCCAGCCGTCGGTGAAGGAGAGCGACACGGCAGCCGAACGCGGGATTTCATCTGCGGCGTTCGCCTCGGTCGTGATGGCCAGACTGCGATTTTCGCTCTCGGAATCCACGATTTCGAGACTCTCGATCCAATCGGCGTTGTCGGCCTTGGCATACTCGATGTCGACAGTGATCTCCGAGAAGGGAATGTTGGTCTCGATCGGCGAGATGTTCTCGCCGCCGGCTCCGGCGACGATGACGGACGAGTTGGCGAACTCGATCTTGGCGTCCACGAGCGCCTTCTGCTTGACGTAGACCGTGTCGCGGCGCGCGTCCACGTCGGAGCAGAGCACGAAGCCCGCTTTGCGTTTGAAGCCTTCGTTGAATTCGCATTCGGCGGTGATGGCGCCTTTTCCGTCCTCCGTCTCACCGCAGGTCAGGCTGATCCAGTCGGCCTGGTTGATACGCTCGATATGGAAGGCGCTGTTGGCGTAGATGTCGATGTCGAACGTATTCGCATCGGCTTCGACGACGAACTCCTTCTTCAGCGCGCCCAGTTTGACCAGGGCCAGATCGTCGGCGTCGTCGACGCTGCAGGCCGCCGAGGCTGCGCATACGGCCGCAATGCCTAAAAATTTAAATATCGATTTACGACAGTTCATATTCTATACGTTTTATTCGTTGTTGTTTGTTCCGGCCGTGCGCGGCGGACGGTGCATCCGCCGCGCGACCGCAATTCGTTTAGTTGTAGCGTACCGTTATCGTTCCGATACGGGCCTGGCTGTTACCGGCCGCAACGGACGGCGTCAGCGTTCCCTTCTCGATGCCCAGCGCCGTCAGGTAGTTCGAAGACGTGGCTTTGGGGTCGATGTCGGTAACCTTGTCGGCCACCTGCAAGCGCAGAACCACTTTCTCCCGGCCGAAGCAGTCGGCGGGCAGTTTGCGCAGGTGCTCGGTGAAGCCCGGGGTCGAATCCTGCGACGTGGTCGACCACCACGTGATCGAACGCTTCTTGATGATCGGGCTGTCGGGAACGGCCTGGAACGTCGCTCCGCCGTCGACCGAATAGAGCAGGTTCCAGTGCGCCGGGCCGGAGAGGGTCGTGTTGCTCATCGAGCCGTGGCCCCAGACGATGCCGAAGACCATGTTCGAACCGCTGATTCCCTGCGTGGAGAACGAAATGTCGAAGTATTTGCCCTTGTCGGCGTCGAAATCCCACCATTGCTGGGTGAACGTGATGCCGCCGTTTGCCACCAGACCTTTCTGTTCGGAGGAGGCGCCTCCCTTGCCCGAGCAGACGACGTTGTTGAAGTCCGCTGCGGCACCCTGCGTGGCGCCGTATTTATTGATCTCGCCTTCGCCGATCTCCGGTATGAGGTCGGTCTTGCGGTCGTTCCAGTTCCACTCGACGACGGTTTTCGAGAACGGTTCGTCGGTCAGCGCGATCTCCTCGGCGGTCATGGCGCGCAGCTGGTAGCGGCCCAGGTCGCCGAAGCGGATCGGGGCGACGTCGTCAGCCACGACGATGCCGCGGAACGTGCCCGAACCCTGCGGTACGACGGAGTTGAAATCCAGGTCGCGGCCCGAGCTGAAACGCCGCCAGGGAGCGGCCGTATTGGTCAGCATGTAGATGGTCCGGCCCGTGTTGTCGTAGCACATCAGCGGGGCCACGTCCCAGCGCGGGGCGGTAGCCGTGCCGATCGGGTTGATGTTGTCCTTGAACGAATAGCCGTCGGTGCAGTTGGTGTAGGCGCCGTCCTTGCACATGATTTCGAGGTTGGTGACCGACACCAGCGTGAAGATGTCGTCGTCGGTGAGTTCGCCGATCGTCTTCGTCTTGACCGGAATCTTGAACTCGTCGGGCGTCGAGGTTTCGAGGATGTTGGCCGCGGTAAGTCCCGTGATGGTGTAGCACTCGGGGGAGTTCTTCTTTTCGAGCGTGGCCCCGTTCAGGGAGAGGCGCACCTTCGAGAAGCGGGCCGGCGTGTTGTCTTCGGAGGAGGCGAATTTCAGGCAGAAGCCCCACTTGCCGTCGAGGCTCTCGATATAGGCCGTCCGGTCGTTTTCGCCGCGGTCGAAGAAGAACTGTTTGGTCTGGGGACTCGAAACGACGTTCTTGCTGTCGGGGTCGCTGACGATGTAGCCTTCGATATACTGCTGGAGCGTGATCTCGCCCGGAGCCAGGGCGCGCACCGCGGCGAAATCGGCAGCGGTCGGGTAGGGCTTCTGGGTGATTTTGCACGAGGCCGAAACGGAGTTGCCGTGTTCGTCGGTGAAGTTGAGCCGGATCGTGGCGGTGCGCGGCTCCGAACCCTCGTTTTTGGCCAGCGAGAACGTCAGGCCGTCGTCGGTGATCGCGGGCTTCAGAATCCACTCGGCGCCCTCCGCGACGGGAACGTCGTACGCCACGTCGTAACCGATCTGGTCGGAGTAGGGCACGAGGTTGTTGGTCGTGGCCGGAACCGCGCAATCCTGGGCGTAACCTTCGTACGTTTCGGCATTGCTGTCCAGCTTGAGCGCCGGCAGGGCGATGCCCTGCGTGACGGTGAGCACCGATTTGGTGATCTCGCCCTTGGCGTCTTCGATGAAGAGGGTCAGATCGGCGATGCGCGCGAATCCGGAGTCGTTGTCCGTGACCTCGAACGTGATTCCCTTGTAGGTGGCCGAGACGTTGGAGATCCACGGTTCGACGGGCTGCGCCTGCGGTTCGTCGCCGCCTTCGCCTTCGCCGCCCTCTTCGCCCTCTTCGGCGCGGGTCAGGACGGTGACGGGATCGTTGGGCAGGCCGTCGTTGTCGTAATAGGTGACGCTGGCTTCCAGATCGTCGATGCAGTAGCGCAGGTTGGTGCTGATCGGCGTGAAGATCTGCGACCGGGACTTCAGCAGTGTAACCGCCGGTTTCGAGAACGAGAGCGAAGCGTCGGTGATGGCTCCGGCCTGCGAGAACATCACCGTATCGGTCAGGGAACCTTTCTCGAACACGACGCCGATCTTTCTCGAAATGCCGTAGTTGGCCGAATAGGTGAATACGATTTCGTTATTGCCGTATCCCTGGAGTTTGTTGAGGGAGGCCCACTTCACGGGACGCGTGAAGCGCGCCGTCCAGTCGCCGTTCGAGTAGACCAGCACGTGCGTCGAGCCGGCATCCTTGGTCAGGGAAAGTTCGCGCGCCGAGACCGCCAGAGGCAGGTCCAGCTCGAAATCCTCCTGGCAGCCGGTCAGGGCCGTCGTCAGGGCCGTCAGGGCGATCAGTACGCCGGCGACCGATCTTTTCTGTTTATTGAATATTGTTTTCATTCGTCTGAAAGTTTCGGATTATTACAAGCCGTAAGCCTTGTATTCGTTGTTGTCGAGGTTGTTCTTCGAGTAGGTGACCTCCGTGTCGGGAATGGGATAGTAGCGGTGGCACGGTTTGATCCGGCTGTTAGCCGTGTTGAGTTGCAGATAGGCGTAGTCGCTGTTGTCCGTTACGGCTTCGTACCAGATGCCCCAGCGGACCAGGTCGTACTTGCGCTGGAATTCGCCGAAAAGCTCGCGGGCGCGCTCGTTGCGGATCTCCTCCTCGAGGCGCGCGGGGGTGCGGAAGGTGTACTTGGACAGATTGGCGCGCGTGCGGGTCATGTCGAGGTATTCGACCGCCTTTTCGTAGTTTTCCTTGTAGAAATAGCACTCGGCCATCATCAGCAGCGCGTCGGCATAGCGGAAGACCTTGTAGTTGTTGCCGTCGGCCGAGGACTGCATGTTCGGACACCAGAACTTCGGTCCGCACCACGGGCGGGTGTTGGTGCTGTTGAACGTCTTGTCCTCGTATCCCCATGCCATGTTGTACTTGGCGCGGATGTCCTTGCCCATTTTGGACTGGAGACCCTGGCTGAAATAGACGTTCGGACGCATCGCCGACCAGACGGTCGCCTGGTCGCCCAGTTCGGGAATCTCCACGCCGTCGTAGATCGCCGAATTGGCCGCACGCGGGTAGGGCTGGCAGATGCAGGCCACGTTGGACGTGTAGGTAAGGGCGCCCTGGGTGTAGGTGTGCTGAATTTCCATGATCGACTCCGGGGTGTTCTTGTTCCGGAACAGGATATTCTCGGCGTAGTCGTACTGCGACAGCGGACCGTAAATCGTTTCGATCTGCTCCAGCGCGTCCAGCGCCACGTCCCACTGCTTGTTCCACATGGCCATCTTGGCGATGAGCATGTAGGCGCAGGAGGCTCCCAGACGATTGGCCTCGTTGTCGTAGGTGCGGGTTTGGGCGGCGAGGGGAGCTATCGACTGAAGGTCTTCGATGACCTTGTTGCGGGTCTCGTTGGCGTCCATGCGCGGCAGCACCTGAATCCGGCTCAAAACCTCGTTGTCCGTAACGTCGTCGAAATAGAACGGAACGTTGCCGAAGAAGCAGGTCAGCGTCCAGTAGAAGAACGCCCGCAGGGTTTTCGCCTCGCAAAGCAGCTGGTGGTACTGCTCCTCGCTGATCACCTCGTTTTTATAGGCGCGCTCGATGCCGTTGACGGCGAAGTTGCAGCGCTGTACGCCGAGGTAGCCGTTGCGCCAGACCGTCGAACCCATGCGCGGCACGGCGGGCGAGATGTCCAGGCTGGCGTCGAGCGTTCCCGACGGGCAGTAGGCGATGTCGGTGACACACTCGGTGGCGATCATGTAGGTATAGGTGTAGATCGACTTGATCGGAATGTAGCATCCGTTTACGACCGACTGGCATTCCGAAAATTTGCGGAAGAAGTCGTCGGGATTCGAGATGCCCGATGTGTCTTCGTCCAGCGTGCATGCCTGGAACGAAAGCATGGCCATGGCCGCGGCCGTGTAGAATATATGTTTGAGTTTCATCGTCTTAATTCTGTTAGGTTAGTATCTCAACTGAAGGCTGAATATGATGGTGCGGGGCTTGGGATAGGCGCCCAGGTCCATACGGCGCAGCGTCGACGAGGTTCCCTCGCTGGAAACGTCGGGGTCGAATCCGTTGTACTTTTTCCACAGAAAGAGGTTTTCGCCCGATACGCTCAGGGTGAGGTCTTTCATCCACGAGCATTTTTTCTTGAGGTCGAACGTGTACGACAGCGTGATGTTCTTCAGCCGGAGGTACGAAGCGTCGTGGATCATAAAGTCGCTCGGAAGCGCGGCGTCGCTTTTCGCTCCGGCCCGCGGAATGTCGGAATTCGGGTTCCGGACGGGATGCCAGGCGTTCAGCATGTAGCGGTACTGGTTAGCGAACTGCGAACCGGCCATGTAGATCTCCGAATAGTTGTAGATCTTGCCGCCGAGCGAGTAGGCGAAGTAGACGCCCAGCTTGAAACCGTGGATGTAGAACGTGTTCTGCAAACCTCCGTACAGATACGGGTCGGCGTTGCCTTGGTAGATCAGGTCTTCGCGCGAGAGCACGCCGTCGTGGTTGGTGTCGTAGTAGCGCGGGCCTCCGTCGGTGTTGGCCGGGCTGACGTAGGTTTTCGTCACCGCGTTTTCCTCGCGTTCCTCGGCGCTCTTCCACGTGCCGCCGTATTTGAATCCCCAGAGCGAGTTGAGCGGGTAGCCCTTGACGTAGCCGTACATCATGTAGGGGTTGTTGCCCGGCGAGTTGTAGGCCGAAATGAAGTCCTCGGAACCGATGTCGTCGACCTTCTGTTCGTTGTGCGACAGGGTGAGCGTCGTCGACCAGTGGAACTTCGGGCGGACGATGTTGTGGCTCTCGACCGACAGCTCGATACCCTTGTTCGAGGTCGAGCCGATGTTGGTCCAGCGTGACGTGTAACCGGTTTGGGCCGCAACGGCCAGCGACATCAGCAGGTCGGTCGTTTTGGATTTGTAGGCTTCGGCCGTGATGTTCAGGCGGCCTTTGAACATCGACCAGTCGATCGCCACGTTGTAGGCCGTGGTCTTCTCCCACGTGAGGTCCGGGGAGTCCAGGCGGCTGCGGTAGAACGCCACGGGCTGCGATCCGTCGAACAGATAGCCGCCCGTCGTCGAGGAGAGGGTGGCGAGCGAACGGTAGGTGCTGATCGCGTCGTTACCCGTCAGACCGGCGCTCAGGCGCAGCGACAGGTCGTCGATCCAGTTGCAGTCCTTCAGGAAATTCTCGTTCGAAATGTTCCACTTGAGGGCGGCCGACGGGAAGAACGCCCACTTGTTGTTGGCCGCGAAGTTCGAGGCTCCGTCGTAACGTCCCGTCACGGTCAGGTAATAGCGCGACTTCCAGTTGTAGTTCAGACGCGCGTAGACCGACGTTTTGGTTTTCTTCGAGTAGGAAGTGCCCGCCGAATAGGTCTCTTTGTCCTGCACGGCGTTCATGTTGTTCCACAGGATGGCGTCGTCCATGTAGCCTTTGCCGCTCAGGTTGAAATCGTGCGAGGCGAAACTGTAAGCCGAGAAACCGCCGAGAACGTCGAACGAATGGCCGTTCTTCTCGAACTTGTAGCCGGCCGTGGTCTCCCACGAGAACGAGTGCTCGTCCCACTCGGCGCGGTAGGCCTCGCCGCCTTCGTTCTCGCCTTTCAGGGGAAGGGTTCCCGGATAGTAACGGTAGGTATGCCGCTGGTAGAGATAGTAGGAGAAGGTGCTGTTGATCGTGAAGTTCTTCACCGGCTCCAGTTTCAGCGTGAAGGCGTGGTTGTTCGAGTGGCGTTCGAGGTAATAGGTGTTCAGGTCGATCAGCGCACGCTGCGTGTTGATCTTCTGTCCGTTGTAATACAGCGGGTTATACGTGTCGTTCGGCTTGAGCAGCGGTGACAGATACTGGGCGCTGCTGTACCAGGCCGTTCCGCCGATGGAGGATTTGTTCTGGTCGTTGTGACGCCAGGTGTACGAACCCGTATAGCCGACTTTCATCCATTTGAACAACTGGCGTTCGAGGTTGATACGTCCCGTGAAACGCTGCTGGCCGCTGTCCTGGATGATACCTTCGGTGTCGTTGTAGGAGAACGAAGCGTAATACGACGATTTGTCGCTGGTTCCCGACAGCGAGAGGGCGTAGTTGGAATAGAGGGCCGTGCGGGTGATCTCGTTGATCCAGTTCGTCCCTTCGCCCAGCGAGAGCGGGTCGGAATAGACCGAACCGGAGAGGGGCGTGTCCTTGCCTACGTCGGGGTGGTTGGCGTCGCTGCCGAAATAGGCGTAGTCGTTGCGGTACTGCGCGAATTCCGACGCGTTCATAATGTCGAGCTGACGGGGCAGCTGGGAGAAGCCCATGTCGGTCTTGAAGGTGATGTTGACCTTGCCCTTGGAGCCGAGACCCCGCTTGGTGGTGATGAGGATGACGCCGTTTGCGCCGCGCGAACCGTAGATCGCCGTCGAGGAGGCGTCCTTGAGGACGGATATGCCCGCGATGTCGTCGGAGTTGATGTCGTTCAGGTCGTGGATGGCGTCCATCACGCCGTCGACGACGATCAGCGGCTCGTTCGACGCGTTGATCGAGCGCGTGCCGCGGATGCGGATGGTGGTCGTGGCGCCCGGCTCACCGGTGGTCGACATGAAGTCGGCTCCGGCGATACGTCCCTGAAGGGCGTTGTCGACCGAAAGAACCGGTACGTCCTTGATGTCGTTCATCTTGACCGTCGCGACCGAACCGGTCAGGTCCTTTTTGGCGACCTGGCCGTAACCGATGACCACGATTTCGTCGATGTCGGTGGAGGAGTCCTTCTCCATCCTGACGGTGAAGTTCGTCCGCGAACCCACGTTCAGGGTCTCGGTCTTGTAACCCAGGTACGAAATCTGGAGGCTGTCCGAAGGCTTGGCCTTGATGGTGAATTTGCCTTTGACATCGGTGACTGCGCCCTGCGTGCCTTTGACGACCACGACCGTGGCGCCGATCAGCGGGTTGCCGTCCGGGTCGAGGACGGTTCCGCTGACAGTCTGGGCCTTTTGTTGAGCCGTTGCCGGCGCCGTGTGCGCCGCGAGCAGTATCAGTACCGCCACCAGCGACATCACTCGGACGGATGCTCTTATTGAGTGAAGAATTTTATTCATTTTAGGCTTTTTTTTGTTGAAACGACTTGTTCCTCTTTTTTACTCTTGTTCCTCCTCGTCGAAAGGCGCTCCCAGGATGATGTCCTTACCGCTGCCGTTGTTTTCGGCAAAGTAGTCCTCTTCGACCTTCTGCAGACGGCGGATGTAGAAATTGTCGAGGTAAATGCGGTTGTTGACGGCGGAGTTCTGCGTGAGGGAGCCGCAGATGATGCGGACCCGCGTGTTGGCCGTAATCGGGTTGGCTTTCGTGCCGGCGACGAAGACGAGGAAATCGTGACCCTCCCACATGTCTTCGGGGAACTCCTCGCTCGAAATGTCGTAATAGCCGGCTTCGAGGTCGATCGTGGTCTTTTCGGATTGGGCGAAATCACGGATGACGCCCCCGCCGAGCACCTCGACCGTGATCTTGTTGTCGTCCCGGGCGCCGGTCATGTAATCGGTGAAGGCCACGGCGCGGAACGAAACCATCAGCAGCGAGTCGCTGCGGAGCGTGTTGGTGTAGGGCGAAATCAGGTCGGCTCCGTGGCCCTTGTCGTCGCCCAGTTTCAGGTAGCCGTTCTTGCCGTAGCAGTGGGCGACCTCCTCCCCTTCGATCGTCGTGGACGTGAACCCGAGGTTTTTCTGGGCCGTGGTCCAGTTGTCGATCGGGGTTTCGCCGTCGGTGAAGCGCGGGTCGGTCTTGCCGTACTTCAGGGTCGCGAAATCGTTGCTCACGCGGGCCGTGGAGCCTTGGTGGATGGGGATTATCCGGTTGTAGTTCAGTTCGCCGTCGGAGGCTGCCAGAATCAGCATGCCCGTGCGCCGCGTGTAGTAGCTCGACGTCGTGCTGCGCCGGTTGGCCTTCAGGGTTATCACGCGAAGCCCCGTCTGGGGGTCTGTCGAAGAGTAATCCACCACCTTGGCCCACGGCGTCGCTGCGTCGTCTTCCCACGTCGCGACAAAGTCGATGTTGGCGTCCACGTAGAGTTTGGCGAGACCGCCTTTCACGCCGACGATGCCGGCGTCGATAGGCTCTTTTGCGATCGGGTCCGCGTAGACCTTGATCGATTCGTTACGATCGGAGTTCGAATGCGTTTCACACGACGTGATGCCGATTGCCGCCGCGATTAATGCGGCTCCGGCCAATCCGCGTGAAAAACGGACGAAACCCTTCGTCAGGAATGTTTTTCTCATAATTGGTAAAAAGGTTAAGATTGGGTTTTATTTATTTGGGGTCGGTTGATCGACGGGAGGTCTACTGTTTCAGCTCGAAGTCCGCCAGAATCGGGCGGTGGTCCGACGGGTCGTAGAAGTTGGACACGTAGGGGCTTTGGGTCGCCGTGGTCCACTTGTCCATGACGGTCAGTGCGTTCACTATGCGGGCGTACATCGAGGGCGACGCATACATGTAGTCGATACGGGCGTTGCCGTAAGTCGACGATATGAAGCTTCCCGGGTAGCGTTCGGCGATGATGTCCTTGAGGTTGGTATGGTCCAGAATGTGGTTGTGGACCAGCAGCCGGGTGTCGTTCTCGGGATAGCCGTAGTACCAGTTGTCGGCGCGCGACCGCGAGTTGAAGTCGCCCATCATCAGCCAATCCTGACAGGAAGCGTACGCGGGATTGTTGACGGTCTGCGCGCAGATGTACTTGATCTCGAATTCGCGGTACTTGTCGCCCTCCTTGTTGGCGGCGCTCGCCGCCTGATCGGCCGAGCCGACTCCGAATCCATAGGCCTGCGGCCACGTGTGGAGCGTCACGATGTTTATCGTCCGGCCCTTCACGGTAACCCGCTGAATGGCGGCGCCGTGGGACACGGGCTTGCCCGCCTGGTCCGAATCGGTTATTTTCAGCAGCGTCTCGATCGGATATTTCGACGTGATGGTCTGCGGATAGTTGTCGCGCCAGCCGCCGACGGCCGTGTAGGCGTGGCCGTAACGGGCCGCCAGTGCCGCCCAGCCGTCGGGCAGGAACCGGGCGGAGGAGGCTTGCGCCGAATTCGTATTGTCCTTGTAGATGGTGGCCGATTCGCACCATACGCAGATGTCGGGATCGTATTTCTTCACCCACGCGACGAAGTTGTTGTAATTGTTCGCCTGGTCGGACCACATGCCGTTCTGGATGTTCCAGTAGAGCACGCGCAGGTTGTCGGAGCCGCGGCCCATCTCGCCGAGCGCACGGACCTCGATATTGTCCACGTAGAAGCCGTGCACGCCGCTGCTCACGTCGTTGCCGGCCCAGTAGAGCATCGTGCCGTCGGTCGCGTTGTTTACGACGACCTCCACGTTGTGCCACTTCTTGACGGCCGCTTCGCTCGACGGGAGCGTTACGTGGCTCTTTTCGACGATGTATCTCCCCGAGGCGCTCGTGTAGCCCGAATTGTCGGCCGTCAGGGCGATGCTCTTGCCGTCGACGGAGGCCGATGCGATCATGCCGCCGTTCACCACCTGGAACAGCAGGAGGTCCGTCGATCCGTACTGGTAGCAGAAATCGAACGAAACCTTCACGGAACGTATGCCGTCGATGGATTTCAGGGCTGCGGTCTGGAAAATGCCCCGCCCCGTGTTACCTGTGCCGCAAGCCAGATAGCCCTGGTATTCCTGGCAGCGGAACATATAGGTATAGTCGGCGATATTGCGGCTCGCGACGTACGAATCGGACATCAGGTGGGACGTGCCGACCGTTTTGCCGCTGATCTCGTCCCACGTGTTCGACTGGATGAACGCCGAGCCGGGGTTGTTGTAGGCGACCTCCTCGAAGGAGTTCGCATAGCCGTCGCGTCCGGTTCCCGTACCGGGGGTGACGGCTTCGGCCGTCGGAGCGTATCCCGTCGACTCCTGGCCGCCCATGATGTTGCCGCCCCAGACGAAATTGTCGAAACTCTCGTAAAACACCAGGTCGGCGTCGGGGGCGTATTTCAGCGTTACGGACGTGGCCTTCCCCGCCGTCAGCTGCGCAGTCGTCAGCGTGTGCTCCATGGCGCGGTGCTCCGAATCGGAAATGGTGATTTTCAGGCCCGACGGATAGTCGCCCGGGGCCAGCATCACGTAGAAATGTTTCGGCGTGCCGCTCTCCAGCGAGACGCATTTGCCGTTGTCGGTGCAGTTCAGCACGACGAAACCGACACCGCCGGTGATTGAGAGGTAGCCGCGCGAGGGCAGGAAATTCGCATAGCCTGCCAGGGGGCTTTCAGCGAGGTTCTCGACCTTCACCGAGGCGATTTTGGCCGACCCGGTCAGGGCCAGGTCCAGTACGGCGAAGGCGTCGTCGAACACCAGCTTGTTGCCGTTCTCCTTGGTGTAGGAGCCGTACATGGGATACGATTGCAGCGATGCCGCCGTGGCGGCCCAGAACTGCGAGTAGGGCAGTTTCACGTCGGCATAGGCCGAAGAGCCGTACCAGCCGGAGGAGCCTGAATTGGTCAGGATGGCGTTGTAGGTCCCGGAGCTCGAAGCGCTCGCCTCGACGTAGTAGCGGCCGTTTTCATCGCTTTCGACGGCATAGGATTTTCCGTTGACCGAGACGAGCGATTTGCTCCATGCCCGTTCGCCGGTTCCCATGGCCTTGCGGACGGAATTTTCCGCCTCACGGAGATAGAAACGGACTTTGCCGTTCACTACCTGTATGTCCTCGTATTCATCGCCGCCGCCCGGATTGTCGGGTCCGTCGGGATCGTCGACATGTTTGTCTCCGCTGCTGCACGCCATGCAGAGACACCCGGCCAGCAACAGCGCCGGCTTCAGGATGAAGTTCAGGGATTCTCGTAGATTTAAGGTCATAGTTTCGTGTTTTATGGTTGGGTGAAAAGTTGTCGGCTGCCGGTCGGACACAATGAAAAACGCGTGCATATTGCCATATACGGCAATATGCACGCGTCAATCGCGGGCGGTGACGGTTTACTTAACTCCGGGTATTCGGCGCGGCGAGGGGGGGGGAAATTTACAAGTCCCCTGCGGCGCGAGCAGGCTCGTGCCGTAACCGGACGGTGGTGATCGAACAATCGGCGGTAAAGTAAATTCACGGCTCTAATTTTGATCGTTTTTTTATCGGAAATGAGTTTCGAAAAGATTCATTCCCGAAAGCAAATGTAACCAAAATATTGTTATCGGGCAAATAGGATGCCTGAAAAATAATCGTTTTTTAACATTTTTGCTGCTTTTCGTGTTTCGATTTGGGGAGAGGGCCGTTCGGCGTGGCTTTTCGTTTGAAAGGAATGTCCGGAGGGGAACCGCGGATTCTGCGGCCCGTTCGGAACGGGGAGAAGCGCGCCGGCAAGAGACGGAAAAGCCCCGCATTCGGGGAATGCAGGGCTTCGTTGAGCTACCAGGATTCGAACCTGGAATAACAGGACCAGAATCTGTTGTGTTACCGTTACACCATAGCTCAATAGATTTTGGTGATGCAAAAGTAGAACTTTATTTTGCAAATGCAAAGAAAAATCCGGAAAAAATTTCATACATTTGTTTCAATCTACGCAGAAAAAACCGCTTGAAACTTAAAATTTACACAAAATCAGAAAATTATGGGAATTAAATTTCGGCTTATCGCCATGAACTTCCTTCAGTATGCGATCTGGGGTTCGTGGCTTATCTCGCTGGGCGCCTACCTGGGAGGCGGACTCGACTTCTCGGGATTGCAGATCGGCAGCTTCTTCGCGACGATGGGAATCGCCTCGCTGTTCATGCCCGCCGTGATGGGGATTATCGCCGACCGCTGGATTCCGGCGCAGAAACTGCTGGGCATCTGCCATTTCATCAGCGGCGCGTTTCTCATCGCCGCGGCCTCGCAGACGGCTTACGCCCCGCTGTACAGCTGCATGCTGCTGAGCGTGATGTTCTACATGCCGACCATCGCCCTGTCGAACTCCGTGGCCTACAACGCCCTCGACCTGGCCCGGCTCGATACCGTGAAGCATTTTCCGCCCATCCGCGTATGGGGAACCGTGGGATTCATCGCCGCCATGTGGTTCGTCGACCTGACGCACATCGGGGGCGTGCAGATCAAGCTCACCGAGTGGCAGCTCTACGTTTCGGCCCTGCTGTCGTTCGTACTGGCGGCCTACTCGTTCTCGCTGCCGGGGTGTCCCGTCGAGCGCAGCGCGCAGAAGCAGTCGTGGGTCGATACGCTGGGCCTGCGGGCCTTCGCGCTCTTCAAGGAGAAGCGGGTGGCCATTTTCTTCGTCTTCTCGATGCTGCTGGGCGCCGCTTTGCAGATCACCAACGCCTTCGGCGACAGCTACATTCAGAATTTCGGCTCGATGCCGCAGTATGCCGATTCGGCCATCGTGAAGCACTCGGTGATCCTGCTCTCGCTGTCGCAGATGTCCGAAACGCTCTGCATTCTGCTGATTCCTTTCTTCCTCCGGCGTTTCGGCATTAAGAAAGTGATGCTGATTTCGATGCTGGCCTGGGTGCTGCGCTTCGGGTTCTTCGGCATCGGCGATCCGGGATCGGGCGCGGCGTTCCTCGTGCTTTCGATGATCGTCTACGGCGTGGCGTTCGACTTCTTCAACATCTCCGGCTCGCTCTTCGTCGAAAAGGAGACCAGCCGCGAGATCCGCTCCTCGGCGCAGGGCGTCTTTATGATTATGACCAACGGTTTCGGCGCCTTCTTCGGCTCGTATGCCGCGGGCGCCGTCGTGGACGCATACGGGTGGCCCGATTCTTGGTTCATCTTCGCAGGGTACGCGCTCGTGGTGGCCGTGGTTTTCGCCGTGGTTTTCAAATACAGGCACAACCCTGCCGAAATGGAGGGCGTGAAACATTGATGACTGACGGTCCGGCGGCGGGGAGAACCTTGCCGCCGGATTTTTTTATCCGCGCAGGAGCATTTCGACCTGAGGAGCGCCCGCTTCGGAGTATTCGCTGGCGGACAGTGGGCCGGAAGGGCGGATGATGACCGGATGCATGGCGGGCGTTTTATTTTATAGAGGTGCCGTTACGACATTAAAGATACGAAAATTATGGATACGATCGGTGTGAATGATGCGAGCTGCATCCGCTGCGGCCGCTGCGTGAAGGTGTGCCCTTCGCAGATTTTCGTGCAGGAAAAAGCCGGGGGCGACGTGACGCTGCATAAACCCGAAAACTGCATCCTTTGCGGACATTGTGTGGCCGCCTGCCCCACGGGGTCGGTGAACCATGCGGAGTTTCCGGCCGAGCGGGTGCATGCGGTGGATTACGGCGCGATGCCCACGCCCGAGCAGGTGGAACTGCTGCTGGCCGTGCGGCGGTCGAACCGCGCACTTTCGGCGCGCCCCGTGCCGCAGGAGCTGCTGGACCGCATCGTTGCGGCGGCGGACCGCGCCCCGACGGCGAGCAATGCCCGCCAGCTGGGGTATACGCTGGTGACCGACGCGGCGCAGCTGCGCGCTGTCACGGAATATACGCTCGGGATTTTCGGCACACTCGAAAAGCGGCTGCTGCATCCGCTCGTGCGGCCGTGGCTGAGCCGCCTCGTGCCGGGCGTTTATCGCTATGTGCCGGTGTTCAAACGCCTGCGGCGCGAATATGCCGAGGGCCGCGACCGCGTGCTGCGGGGCGCGACGGCGGTGCTGTTCATCCATGCGCCCAGGGAAAGCCGGTTCGGTGCGGAGGACGGGAACCTGGCGTATGAAAACGCTTCGCTGATGGCCGAGGCGCTGGGCGTGAGCCAGATATACATGGGGTTCGTGCTGACGGCCGTCCGGCAGGACAGGAAGGCGAAGCTGGCCGCGATGCTGGGACTGGGCGACCGCCGCATCTGCGCGGTGATGGCCCTCGGGATGCCGCAGTTCCGCTATCCCAATTACATCGACCGCGCGCCGGCGCCGGTGACGCGGAAATAGCTGTTTCGGCGTTTTGCCGTTACAGATGGAAAGTCCTGTATGTATAAGGTTTCGGTCGGGCAGGTATGCGTCAATACATATTGTCGTACATCGACTGCGATTTGTCGTATTTCAGGTCGGAGAGCGATGCGGCCTTGACGCCGATGTTGAAACTCCACGAACGGTGGTAGCCGAACGGAATCCACGAAAAGGACATCTGCCAGCAGTGGAGGTCGCGCGTGATCGAGACCGACGAGGTGGTCAGTTTGTTGGCCTTGATGTCGTAGCCGCCCTGGAAGGTGATGCCCGTCTTGGGGGTGACGTTCAGCGAACCGTTGAAGCCGATGGTTTGGGTGACGTTCTTCCGGTAGCCCGTCGTGCCGTTGTTGGTGTACGAGATCGAGTAGTTGACCGCGTAGTTGAATCCGAAGTTCCACGGCAGCGAGAAGTCGTAATAGCTTTGCGCCATGTACTGTCTTCGCAGCACGGGGTCCATTTGCCCGTAAGGATCGTAGAACGGGTTCTGGTACTCCGGAGGTATCGACGTGATGTCGTTGATGGCCGTTTCGCTCCGGTCGTTGCGCGATTTGAACGTATAGCCGAACGACCAGCCCGTCGAGACGACGCGGCCCGGGAAGAAGAGCTTGTTGTAACGCTTGCCCTCGGGCGAGACGCGGTAGGGGTCGAGCGTCAGCGAGAGGTTGATGCCGAAATTGTTGAACAGCGTCGTACGGAACGAGACCGGGATGTTCGAAAGTCCCATCGAGTCGGCCAGGAAGTTGTACGAACCGCTGATGCGCAGTTCGTCGATCAGCTTGATCTTCTTCACGCCCGAGGTGTCGCGTTTCGAGAGGACCTTCATTTCGAGGTTCTGCGACAGCGAGAAGTTCATCGACATCGAACGGCCCGACGAGGGGACGCCGTAGGCGTTGACGGCATAGGGCGAATAGGTCGTGAAGCGGCCCGTGGAGTCGGTCTGGCGGGTCTTGTAATAGCCGTATTTGGGGTCGCTGAAGTCCGGGGCGTAGGAGAAGCCGATCGAGGGGGTCAGCGTGTGGCGGATCGCCTGGATCTTGCGGTCGCGGCTCTTCTTCGTGAAGTCGTACATGCCGTAGACCGTCGTGGAGGCCGAAACGCTGAAGTTGTAGTTGTAGAGGCGGTAGAAACCGTAGTTCGTCGGCAGCGTGTCGGTCTGGTTGGTGACGGGGTTCCACTCGAACTCGACCTTCTTGAAATACCACTTCTCGTTGTAGTTGACCGACGGCGAGAGGTTGATGTAGTTGAACAGGTTGAACGACGCCGAAATCGGAATCGAGTGCTCGATGCCGTTTTTCATGTTTTCAAGCGTCTCCTTGGAGAAGACCTCCGATTCGGTGGTGGTCACCGAGTTGGTCATCTTACCCGTGTACTGCATCGAGATCTTCTCGTACCAGCGGTCCTTGCCCTGCTTCTCCTTGCGTTTGAAGGGGTAGAAGCGCGAGACGTTGAAGACCATCGTGGGGAGCGTGATGGAGATGGTCTTGTTCTGCGAGTTCTGCGAGATGGCCATGTTCGCCGACAGCGAGAAGGGCGTTCCGGCCCAGTTCTTCGAGTAGGAGACCGTCGAGTTGGTCTGCGTCGAGAGGATGTCGTTGAGGTTCGTGGCCGAATAGCGGCTGTAACCGCTCGTGGCGAAGTTCACCGAGGCCGAGAAGGTCGAACCCGGGTTGGCCTTGGGGTCCTGCGAGTGGGTCCACTGGATGCGGAAGTTGCTCTGCTTGATATAGTCGTCCTCGCCCTTTTCGCCCGTCTTGACATTCGAATACTGCATGTTGAAACTGCCGCTGTACTTGTAGCGCTTGATGTAGCGCGACGCGGCCGAAGCCTCCCACGATCCCAGCGTGTAGATGCCGCCGCGCACCGCCAGGTCGGCGTATTCGCCCAGGGTGAAGTAATAGCCCAGGTCGCGCAGGAAGAAACCTTTGGAGTACTCCTCGCCGTAGGTGGGCATCAGCAGGCCCGACTTGGGGCCCATGTTGATCGGGAAGAAGCCCTCGGGGATGCCGAGGAAGTAGATCGGCACGTCCTCCATCACCAGGTAGGCCGGGCCGGTGATCACCTTCTTGCCGGGTATGACCTTCGCCTTGGTCATCGCCAGGTAGAAGTGGGGGTGGTCCGTATGGTCGCAGGTGGTGTACTTGCCGTGCTCGATGTTGATCGTGTTGTCGGGCATCTTCTTCACGCTGCCGCCCACCAGCCAGCCGTCGCCCTGCTGCGTGGCCACGCCCTTGATTTTCGCCTTCTTCGAGTCGAGGTTGTAGGTGATCGTGTCCATCTGGTAGGTGGCCGACCCTTCGGTGAATTCGGGCTTGGTGACAATATCCTTGCCGTCGAGCGTGTCGGGCTTGCCGTAGGCGTAGACCATCTTCGAATCCATGTCGATGCGCATGTAGTCGGCCTTGAGGTTGCTGTTCTGGTAGGTGACGTCGCCCTTGTTATAGATGTAGACCAGCTTGTTGCGCACGTCGTAGACCAGCGAGTCGGTGTTCTTGCCCGTGATCGGGTCGTCGAGGAACGCCCCTGCGGGCCGCGGCGTCTTCACCGAATCGCGGCGGAGCGTGTCGGCGGCGAGCGAGTCGGGCCGCGCCGCGCCCGGAGAATCGGCCTTCTGCGCCACGAGCGAGTCGACCTGCGCCGAAAAGAGCGAATCCTTCTCCTCCTGCGGCAGTGCGTTGAACGCTTCGCGCCGCCGGGCCTCTTCGCGCGCCTGCCTGCGGGCCTCGCGCCGCGAGGGGGTGACAAAAGGCGGACGGGCGCTCGTGTCGGGACGTATCGCGTCGGCGCGGGACGGAACCGGGACGGTGTCCCCGGGGGCGGGATTGCGGGGCGTGCGGGGCGCTCCGCCGCCCAGTACGATCTGGGCAAACAGCAGAATCACCGTCGCCGACAAGAGATATTTTACCCTAATTTTATCCAAAATCCCAAAAATTTTCCATACCTTTGCCGACAAGTCGGCAAAAACGCCCGGATCGTGGTCCTGTGCCCCTCCCGCCGCGTTTTCGGCCCGACAAAGATAGGTAAAAATTTATAGAAAGCTCACACTTGGTACCATTAAATATGCGCACACGACTTTTGCTGCTATTCGCCTTCGCGGCCGCAACTGTTCTTATGAACGTTGCGTCTGCGGGGAATATTGCGCACGGCGTCGAAGTCGTGGTCATCGACGCCGGGCACGGGGGAAAATTCCCCGGCGCGCACTACGGCGGGGTCTATGAAAAGGACCTCACGCTGAAGGTGGCGCTCAAACTCGGAAAGCTCGTCGAGGAGGGGATGCCGGGCGTGAAGGTGGTCTACACCCGCACGGCGGACAGGACTTTGGGGGCGGACCTGGCGGCCGACCTGCAGGCGCGGGCCGACATTGCCAACAAGGCCGGGGGCGACCTCTTCATCTCGATCCACGCCAACGCCGCACCCCGGGCGACGGGCGTGCGGGGCGTCGAGACGCTGATCATGGGCGAGAGTTCGAAGGAGCAGCGCTACAACGAGAACGCCCTGTTCGAAAACAACCGCGAGGATCTGATCGACATGTCCGACGAGCGGACGGCGGCCATCGTGCGGGCTTACATTCAGAATCTCCAGTTCACCTACGGCGAATACAGCATGGCTTTCGCCCGCTGCATCCAGAACAGCTACCTCAAGGCGGGCCGCCATTCGCGCGGCATAAAGCCGCAGCTGCTGCGGGTGCTCTATGCGACGGACATGCCGGGCGTGCTGACCGAGATCGGGTTCATGTCCAACCAGCAGGAACTGGCCTACATGAAGTCCGACAGGGGGCAGAACGAGATCGCCCGGTCGCTCTACCAGGCGATCCGCAACTATTCGGCCTATGTGCTCGGGACCCGGATGGCCGAGGAGGAGCAGGCCGCTGCCGCGAAACCGGCCGCGGAACAGCCTGCGGAAAAGTCTGCCGGAAAGGCCGCGGAAAAGAGCGTTGAAAAGCCTGCGGCAAAGTCCGCTGAAAAGACCGCAGCGGCGCAGCCCGCGGAGGGAAAGACCGCGACGGCCGCTCCGGTCAGAACCCCGGAGAAACCGGCCGTACAGCCCCTGCGCTATACGATTCAGGTGATGGCTTCGGCGTCGTCCGTGCCCCTCGCCTCGGCGCAGTTCCGCGCCTACCGCGGCAAGGTGAAGGAGTATGCGGCCGAGGGGCGGTTCCCCTATAAATACGGTGTGGGCGAGTACGGCACCCGTGAAGCCGCACAGCGGAAGCTGGCCGAGGTGCGCAAGGTATTTCCCGGGGCCTTCGTGGTCGCGTGCCGGGGTACGCAAATTGTAAAATAAAAGTACAGATATGAAAAGGGAAGTTAAAATCGGAATTTTCGGCGTGACGATGATCATTGCCGCGTGGGCCGGAATCCGGTTTTTGAAAGGATTCGACATTTTCAGCCGCAATTCGGTCTATTACGCCGCCTACGACCAGATCAACGGCGTGCAGGCGGCGTCGCCGATTATGATGAAAGGCGTCAAGATCGGTACGGTGACGGGCATTTCGTTCGATCCGCAGCGCAGCGACAACGTCGTGTTGCAGTTCACCATCAAACGTCAGTATCACATTCCGACCGACTCCGAGGCCAAGATTTACAGCAACGGGCTGATGGGCGGAAAGGCCATCGAAATCAACTACGGCACGGCGCGCACCTATCTCCAGAAGGGCGACACGCTGCGCTCGGTGCGCGAACGCGACCTGATGGACGTGGCCGGGTCGGAGCTGGATTTCTTCAAGCAGAAGGTGTCGCAGGTGACGGGCGACCTCTCGCGCACGCTGACCAACCTCAATCGCCTGATGGAGGCCAACGCGCAGAATATTTCCGGGACGTTGAGCCACCTGAACGCCATTACGGGCGACATGGCCGGCCTGCTCGACGCCGAGAAGCGCAACCTGAAAGCCGCCGTCAACGACCTTACGGAGTTCTCCGCGATGCTGGGCAGGAACACCCCGCGTGTGGACAGCATCGTCGGCAGCCTGAACCGGATAACCGGGGAGCTGGCCGACGCCGGGTTCGCCCGCAGGCTTACGGACGCCGTGGACGAGGTGAACGGCCTGCTGGCAAAGGTCGAGGCGGGCGAGGGGACCGTCGGCAAACTGATGAACGATCCTGCGCTCTACGATTCGCTGACCGAGGCCAGCGCTAATCTCGCCTCGCTGCTGGCCAACCTCGAGCAGTATCCCGGCCGCTACGTGCATTTCTCGCTTTTCGGGCGCAGTCCCGAGAAGATGCAGGAGAAGGCCGAGCGCAAAGCCGCCAAAGCTGCGGCCAGGGCCGAGCGGGACTCGGTGAAAAGAATTAAAAATTAAAAATTAAAAATGAAAAATTGACTGGCAGACAGGAGGTTCATTCAGCCCTCTCGGTGTGATAATGTGGTCGTATAGGGCGTGGCGCGAAATTTTCCGACCGGCGCCCTTTCGATTTTTCATTTTTAATTCTTAATTTACTGTCATGATTTACCCTGCTACATTCGAGCAAAAGATAGGTTTCGACCGGCTCCGCGAGCAGGTCGCGGCACGTTGCACCATGCGCGCCGCCCGCGAGCGGCTCGCCGCGGAGGGCTTTTCGACCTCTGCGCGCGAGATCGAACGGCGGCTGGCGCTCGCCGACGAAATGCGCCTGCTGCTGGATATGGAGCATGATTTCCCCGGGGGCGAGTACCCCGACGTCGATTACATCGTCGCCAAACTGCGCGTCGAAGGTTCGTTCCTCGACGTGGAGGAGGTCGTGACCCTGCGCCGGGCGCTGGCCGCAATCGGCGGCATCGTCTCGTTCATCATCAGCCGCGAGGAGCGTTATCCGGCCCTCCATGCCCGCACGCGGGGCGTTGCGGCCTTTCCGGAGATCGTGCAGCGCATCGACGGCATTCTCGACCGCTTCGGCCAGGTGAAGGACAACGCCTCGCCCGCCCTGCAGGAGATCCGCCGCTCCATCCGCGAACGCGAAGGGCAGGCGGCCAAGCGGTTGCAGGCCGTGCTGTCTGCGGCCAAGGGGGCGGGCATCGTCGATGCCGACGCCCAGATCTCGATCCGCGACGGCAAGGCCGTGATCCCGGTTTCGGCGGGCAACAAACGCAAACTGAACGGCTTTATCCACGACGAATCGGCGACGGGCAAAACCTTCTACGTCGAACCGGTCGAGGTGGTGGAGATCAACAACGAACTGCGCGAACTGGAGTACGCCGAGCGGCGCGAGGTGGTGCGCATCCTCACGGAGTTTACCGAAGCGATCCGTCCCGACGCGGGGCTGATCGCCGATTCGGGCGACTACCTGGCCGAGATCGACATGCTGCGCGCCAAGGGCCGCTGGGCCTCGGAGAACGGGTGCGTGCGGCCGATCCTCTCGACGGACGACAGGCTGGTGCTGAAAAACGCCCGCCACCCGCTGTTGCAGCAGACGCTGCGGGCTGCGGGGCGCGAGATCGTGCCGCTGGATTTGCAGCTCGACCGTCGCAAGCGCATCCTCGTCATCTCGGGACCCAACGCCGGCGGCAAGTCGGTCTGCCTGAAAACCACGGGCATCGTGCAGTACATGTTCCAGTGCGGGTTTCCGGTTCCGGTCTCCGAGGTCTCGGAACTGCCGGTCTTCGAGAGCATTTTCATCGACATCGGCGACGAGCAGTCGATCGACAACGACCTGTCGACCTATTCGTCGCACCTGCTGAACATGAAGCACATGCTGGCGGGCGCTTCGGGCCGCACGCTGGTGCTGATCGACGAGTTCGGGTCGGGAACCGAGCCGGTCATCGGCGGGGCCATCGCCGAGGCGATCCTCGAGCGTCTGCTCGGCAGGGGGTGTTACGGCGTGATCACGACCCACTACGCCAATATCAAGTATTACGCCGCGTCGGTGGAGGGCATCGCCAACGGCGCGATGATGTTCGACGTGCAGAACATCCGGCCGCTGTTCCGGCTGGAAATGGGTAAGCCGGGCAGTTCGTTCGCCGTGGAGATCGCCCGCAAGATCGGGCTTCCGGAGGATATTATCCGTGCGGCGAGCGAGAAGGCCGGGTCGGATCACATTAATATCGAGAAACAGCTGCGCGAGATCGCCCGCGACAAGCATTACTGGGAGCAGAAGCGCGATCGCATACGTCTGACGGACCGCAAGGTCGAGGAGTTGGAGCAGAACTATGCCGAGCAGTTGGCGAAGATCCGCGCCGAGCGGCAGGAGATTCTGAAAAAGGCCAAGCAGGAGGCCCGGCAGTTGATCGCCGACGCCAACAAACAGATAGAAAATACGATTAAAACCATCCGCGAGGCGCAGGCCGAGAAGGAGCTGACGCGGCTGGCGCGGCGCGAGCTGGACGACTTCCGCGAGGCGGTCGAGAAGGCCGACGAGGCCGGGAACGAAGCCGCCGTGGCCCGCGAGATCGAGCGTATCGAACGTCGCCGCCGACGGCGCGCCGAGCGCAGGGCGCAGCAGGGCGCGCAGCCGGCAGCCGGGGAGGCCGCTCCGCAGCCCGAAAAGCCGCGCGAAGTGGTCGCCGGGTCGAAAGTCCGCATGGCCGGGCAGGAGATGGTCGGCGTGGTGCAGTCGGTGAAGGGAAAGCGGGCGCAAGTGGCGTTCGGACAGATACTCACGACGGTGGACAAAGGGCTGCTGACGGTGGTTTCGAACAACGAATACCGCGAGGCGACGCGGCCCGTTGCGGCTCGTACGGTGCTCTCGGTGGACATCTCGTCGCGCAAACTCAACTTCAAGGATCACATCGACGTGCGCGGCATGCGGGCCGCCGATGCGCTGGACGAGGTGCGCAACTTCATCGACGACGCGCTGATGGTGGGTGTGGGCACGGTGTCGATTCTCCACGGCAAGGGCACGGGGGCTTTGAAGGAGGAGATTCGCCGCTACCTGCGCACGGTGCCGGAGATCGCCTCGGCGGTCGACGAACATGCCGACCGGGGCGGTGCGGGAATTACGATCGTGACCTTCGATCTGTCGTGATTTTGCAGTCTGCGACTGCTGCTGTTCTTTGTACCTTTTTGCGGAAAAAAGGTACAAAGATCCGGCGACTATGTTGCGGCTTGAGTCTTTTTGACGACCAGAAAGCGGCAAAGAGCTGTAAATATTTTCGTACTTTTGGAAATGAAAGTACAAAAGATAAACCATTGGGTATTTTATGAAATATCGTCTTTCGCAAATCGCCGCCGTCGTGGGCGGCAGGTTCTCCGGAACGGACTGCGAAGTGCAGTCGGTGGTGACCGACAGCCGCTCGCTGACGTGCGAGCTTGGCTCGGGACCGGTGTTCGTCGCCATGTGCGGCGCGAACCACGATTCGCATGCGTTCGTGGCGCAGATGTATGCGCGCGGCGTGCGGGCTTTTATGGTCGAACGGCCTCTCGAAGCCCTGCCGGAGTGCGGTTACGTGGTTGTTGAAAACGCCATTGCGGCCTTGCAGTGTCTGGCGGCCTATCACCGGGCGCAGTTCCGGGGAACGGTGGTGGGCATCACCGGTTCGAACGGCAAGACGGTCATCAAGGAGTGGATTGCCGAGGAACTGCCCGCGGGGATGAAGTGCTACCGTTCGCCCAAGAGCTACAATTCGCAGCTGGGCGTGCCGCTGTCGGTGCTGATGATCGAGGGCGACGAGCAGCTGGCGCTGATCGAGGCGGGGATTTCGAAACCCGGGGAGATGGCGCGGCTGGAGCGCATCATCCGTCCCGACGTGGTGGTTTTCACCTCGATCGGCGACGCGCACCAGGAGAATTTCCTCAATCTGGAGCAGAAATGCGACGAAAAGATGGTTCTGGCCCACCGTGCCGAGACCATCGTTTACCACAGTTATTACGAGCCGCTGGGCCGCATGATCGCCTCGCGCTTCGCGGGGCGGAAGCTCTGCGACGCGGCCTCATGCCCCGAGGTCCCGGAGACGCTGATCGGCAACGAGGCGTCACGCCGCAACGCCCGGATCGTCGAGGCGTTCTGCGCGGCGATGGGCTATCCCGCGCCGTCGTTTACCGAAGCTCCCGAGGTCGCCATGCGTCTCGAAGTCAAGGACGGCATCAACGACTCGGTGCTGATCAACGACGCCTACAACCTCGATCTCAACTCGCTGGCCCTGGCGCTCGACTACCTGCACAACGTGGCGTTGTCGCGCCGCCGGACGCTCGTGCTGTCGGATATCGCGCAGAGCGGGCTGACCGACGACGAACTTTACGGCCGCGTGGCGGGAATGGTCGCGCGGGCAGGCGTCGATACGCTCGTCGGCATCGGTCCCAAACTGAAGCGTTACGCCGCGCTGTTCGGCTGCGACAGGGAGTTTTACGCCTCGACCGACGAGTGCATCGCCCGCATCGGCCGCAGGGCCGTGGCCGGGCGTGCCGTCTTGTTGAAAGGCGCGCGGGAGTACCGTTTCGAGAAACTCGCGCATGCGCTGGCGCGCAAGAGCCACACGACGGTGCTGGAGGTCGATCTCGACGCCATGATCCACAACCTGAACTATTTCCGCTCGAAGCTCGACTTTCGGACCCGGCTCGTGGCGATGGTCAAGGCGGGTTCGTACGGCGCGGGGGATTTCGAGGTGGCGCAGATGCTCCAGCATCAGGGCGTCGACTACCTCGCCGTGGCGTTCGCCGACGAGGGTGTGCTGCTGCGCGAGCGGGGGATCACGATGCCCGTCGTGGTGCTGAATGCCGACGCCGACAGTTTCGACCAGATGATCGCCAACCGCCTCGAACCCGAGATATACAGTTTCCGTTCGCTCGCCGATTTCGCCGATGCGGTGTCGCATGCGGGCGAAACCCGCTATCCGGTTCACATCAAGCTCGATACGGGCATGCACCGGCTGGGATTCATGGAGGGGGAGATCGGGCGGTTGTGCGAGGTGCTGCCGACATTGCCCGCCGTGAAGGTGGCGTCGGTCTTTTCGCACCTGAACTGCGCCGACATGCCCGGAGAGGATGCCTACACCCGGGAGCAGATCGCGCGCTACGACCGCATGAGTGCCGCCGTAGCCGCGTCGCTGCCCTATTCCGTCATCCGCCATACGGCCAATTCGGCGGCCATCGAGCGATTCCCCGAGGCGCGGTTCGACATGTGCCGACTCGGACTGGGGCTTTACGGCTTCGGCTGGGTGCACAATGCGGGCCTGCGCCCGGTTTCGGCGCTCAAAACCCGCATCGTGCAGATCAAGCGTCTCGAAGCGGGCGACGCCGTGGGCTACGGGCGCGCCGGGAAATTGCTGCGGCCGACCGTGACGGCGACCGTGCCGATCGGTTACGCCGACGGGCTGGACCGCCATCTGGGCTGCGGACGCTGGTCGATGCGTGTGGCCGGGCGGCCTGCGCCGATCGTGGGCCGCGTCTGCATGGACAGCTGCATGATCGACATCACGGACATTCCGGGCGTCGGCGAGGGCGACGAAGTGACGGTCTTCTCCGCCGAGCCGGGCAACGACCTCGAAACGATGGCCCGGGTGCTCGACACGATACCTTACGAGATTATGACGTCGGTCTCGTCGCGTGTGAAACGAATCTACCTCAAGGAATAAGGCGCGGAGCGCAATTCATAATTCAGAATTCACAATTCAGAATTATGCCTGCGAACCTAATTAATTATGCATTATGAATTCTGAATTTGGAATTTTATACCTGATTCCCTGTCCGATTTCGGACGAAACGGCGCCGTGGGACGTGCTGCCTGCGGCCAACCGGGCCGTGATGGATGCGCTGGACTACTTCATCGTCGAGAACACCCGCACGGCGCGGCGTTTCCTGTCGAAAGCCGGCATCGCGCGGTCCATCGGCGAACTGGAATTCCGCGAACTGAACGAGCACACCGCGGCCGGCCGCGAAATCGAGGAGCTGATCGCGCCGCTGCTCGAAGGCCGCTCGGCGGGGGTGATCTCCGAGGCGGGCGTGCCGGGCGTGGCGGATCCCGGGGCGCCGGTCGTCGGGGCGTGCCACCGCCGCGGCATCCGCGTCGTGCCGCTCGTCGGCCCGTCGTCGATCATTTTGGCGGTGATGGCCTCGGGACTCAACGGACAGTCGTTCGCTTTCAACGGCTACCTGCCCGTGAAGCCGCCCGAACGGACCCGGGCCATCCGTTTCTTCGAACGCCGTGCGCTGGCGGAGGGGCAGTCGCAGCTTTTCATCGAAGCTCCGTACCGCAACGTGAAGCTGATGGAGCAGTTGGTGCAGACGCTCGGAGACCAGACGCGCCTGACCGTCGCCGTGGACCTCACGGCTCCGGACGAGCGGATCGAGACCCATACGGCCGGGGAGTGGCGCCGCCGCCAGCTGCCCGAAATGAACAGGCGCCCGGCCATTTTCATCATCGGATAAGCGCAGCCTTGCCGTGAAGCGGCTTTTGGGCGGTAGCGCGCAGGCCGGTTCGATGTCCGGCATGCAGGCATTGTCCTTGAAGCCCGCCTCTTGGCCGGGTTGGTATGCAATTTGTTCGAATAAGGGGAGGAAAACTGAAAAATTACAAGATATGAAAAAAGAAAAAGTTTATAATGAGGCTGTTAGCGGCGACGAAGGGTTCACCCCCGGCGATGGTTATCCGTCGTGCGACGGGGAGCCTTGTGCCAATGTGTCAGATGAAACCGACGAGGCGACTGACACATTGGCAGACGGAGAACCCGCTGCCGAAGCCGACGCAGCCAAGGCGCTCGAAGAGGCCGTGGCCCAGTGGCAGGACAAGTACGTCCGCCTGCAAGCCGAGTTCGACAACTACCGCAAGCGCACGCTCAAGGAGAAGATGGACCTGGTGCAGACCGGGGGCCGCGACGTGCTGCTAGAGATGCTGCCTGTGCGCGACGATGTGCAGCGCGCCGTGGACGCCATGCAGAAGAGCGACGATCTGGAGGCGCTGCGGGCGGGCGTGACGCTCATTTCACAGAAATTTACCGAGGCGCTCCGCCGCAAGGGCGTGACCGAGATCGAGGTGCTGGACAAGGAGTTCGACGCCGATTTTTCGGAGGCCGTTGCCCGGTTCGCCGCCGGCGACGAGAAGAAGGGCAAGGTCATCGACGTCGTTCAGACGGGTTACATGCTGGGCGAGAAGGTGCTGCGCTTCGCAAAAGTAGTTGTAGGAGAGTAAGACCATGGCAGAAAAAAGGGATTACTACGAAGTGCTGGGCGTTGCGAAGAATGCTAACGCAGACGAAATAAAGAAGGCCTACCGCAAAGCGGCCATCCAGTTCCACCCCGACAAAAACCCCGGGGACAAGGAGGCCGAGGAGAAATTCAAGGAGGCCGCAGAGGCCTACGACGTGCTGTCGAACCCCGACAAGCGCGCCCGTTACGACCAGTTCGGCCATGCCGGAATGAGCGGCGCGGCAGGCGGCGGGGCCGGCGGCTTCGGCGGCTTCGGCGGCGGAGGGTTCTCGATGGAGGACATCTTCTCGCAGTTCGGCGACATTTTCGGCGGCCATTTCGGGGGCGGATTCCGCTCGTCGAACGGCGGCGGGGGACGGCGCGTGAACCGCGGCTCGGACATCCGCGTGCGGGTCCGTCTGACGCTGGCCGAGATCGCCAACGGAGTTACGAAGAAACTCAAGATCAACAAGACCGTCGCCTGCGACAAGTGCGGCGGCTCGGGAGCCAGGGACGCCAATTCCTATTCGACCTGTTCGACCTGCAACGGCACGGGCTATGTGACGCGGGTGGAGAACACCTTCTTCGGCCGGATGCAGACGCAGGGCGTGTGCCCCACGTGCGGCGGCACGGGCAAGGTGATCACCGCGTCGTGCGACAAGTGCAAGGGCGAAGGCACGCTGCGCGGGCAGGAGGTCGTGGAGATCAAGATCCCGGCCGGCGTGGGCGAGGGCATGGTCCTCACCGTCACGGGCAAGGGCAACGCCGCGCGTCAGGGCGGCGTGAACGGCGACCTGCAGGTGGTGATCGAGGAGGAGCGCAACCCCGAACTGGTGCGTGACGGCAACGATCTGATCCACAACCTGAACATCACCGTGACGACGGCCCTGTTGGGCGGTACGGTCGAGGTTCCGACGGTGGACGGGCGCGCCAAGATCAAGATCGCCCCGGGAACGCATGCCGGCAAGGTGCTGCGCCTGGGCGGCAAGGGACTGCCCGACGTGAACGGCTACGGTCGCGGCGACGAACTGGTGGTGGTGGACATCACCGTTCCGTCGAAACTCTCGGCTGAGGAGCGAAAACTCGTCGAGCAGTTGGCCGCGCAGCCCTCTTTCCAGAAGGCGGAGTCGGTCAAGAACCAGAATATTTTCGAACGGATGAAAAGCTTCTTCAGGTAATAATCCGGGATGAATTATTAATCGTTCGTACATTGATTCCGGCTTGTAATTGGCGGCGGAATGCCGCGTTTGCAAATCTGACCCACCCCTAAACCCCCGCCTGAGGCGGGGGCTTGTCGCAATGCAACCACAATAAAGAGAGTCATGCAATAAAATTGCGAAGATATTCGTATCTTTACAAAAAATAGAACGACCATGTTAGGCTTTACCCCTTTCAAACGGCACCCGAACAAATTCAATTACATCCCGCGTTATTACGACCCCGAGAAGGAGGCCCGTGAACAGCGCCGTGCCGAGTTGCGCGGCGAGCGCGCCGAGGATGCCGACCGCGAATACCAGCCCGGACAGTACATCCGCACCCAGCGCGAAGCCCGGGATGCGCGGCGTTCGAACGAGGAGGAGCGGGGGCGTATCCGTGTGCTGAAGATGGCCGCGGGGGCCGTGCTGGTGCTGCTTTTTATCTACCTGCTCTACCCGAAGCTGGCCGATGTGTTCCTGCGCGCGCGGACCGCACCCGCGACCGAAACGCAGCAGGTCGGGGAGGAGGAGTTCAATCCCTATGCGCCTATTAGGGTCGTTCCCAACGATTACGAGGAGTAAATGGCAGACAAGATCAGATTATTACCCGAGGTCGTTGCCAACCAGATCGCCGCGGGCGAGGTCGTCAACCGGCCCGCCTCGGTGGTGAAGGAGATGATGGAGAACGCCATCGACGCCGGGGCGACTTCGGTGAAGGTCAACTTCCGCGACGGCGGCAAGGACCTGATCCAGATCGTCGACGACGGCTGCGGCATGTCGCCCATCGACGCGCGCATGGCCTTCGACCGCCACGCCACGAGCAAGATCGGGGCCGTGGAGGATATTTACGCCCTGCACACGTTCGGATTCCGCGGCGAGGCCCTGGCTTCGATCGCCGCCGTGTCGCAGGTCGAACTGCGCACCCGGCAGGCCGGCGACGAGGTGGGTACGCAGACCGAGATCAACGGCGGGCAGTTCGCGGCGCAGAACCCGGTGATGTGTCCCGTGGGTTCGCAGTTCTTCGTGCGCAACCTTTTCTACAACGTCCCGGCGCGCCGCCGTTTTCTGGACAAGAGCACCACCTCGGCGTCGCAGATCAAGGCCGAGTTCCAGCGCATCGCGCTCTGTAACCCGCAGATCGCCTTCGAACTCTACGCCAACGACGCTCCGGTCTATACGTTGCAGGCCGGGTCGCTGGCGGGACGCATCGTCGACGTGGTGGGGCGTCACATCAAGCAGAACCTGCTGGAGGTCGAGGCCGACACTTCGATCGCCTGCATCGAGGGATATATCGGCCGTCCGGCTGCCGCCAAGAAACGCAACACGGAGCAATACCTTTTTGTCAACGGGCGCTTTTTCAAGAGCACCTATCTGACGAGCGCCATTCTGAAAGCCTACGAGAAGCTGATTCCCGAGAGCTGCCAGCCCTCCTATTTCCTCTACCTGACGCTCGATCCCGGGCGTATCGACGTCAACGTGCACCCGCAGAAAACCGAGGTCAAGTTCGCCGACGAGGAGGCCGTGTGGCAGATCGTCAACGCCGCCGTGCGCGAGACGCTGGCCAAAACGGGCGCCGTGCCGCTGATGGATTTCGACCGGGACAGCCCGGTGGAGATTCCCGTTTTGCAGAAAGGAGCCGTGTACAGCGAGCCGCTGGCCATGTCGAACAGCGACTACAACCCTTTCCGCGAGGAGTATATCGACCCTTCGGCGCCCGATCCCAACGAGGATTTCACGGGCTTCGACGTGCCGTACCGCGACGGCGGGGGCGTGTCGGACAGCGCGGTCGGAGGATTGCGCACGGGCGGAGTCCGGAGCGCCGCGCCGTCGTTCCCGCAGGCCGCGGCGGGCGGATTCGCCCTGCCGGGTGCGGACGCCGGGGAGTTCGAGGAGTTCGAGTCGGGCGGCGGTTTCGAGATCACCCCTTCGGGCGGCGGATTCGACGACAGCGCCCTGGATTTCATCCCTTCGTCGGCCGCTCCCGAACAGCAGCGGTTCGACATGCCGCAGCGTCCGGAATTCACCGATGCGCTGCCGCTGCCGGGCGGATATGTCGCCGCTCTGCTGGGCGGCCGCTTCGTGGTGGTCGACGTGCGGCGCGCCCGCGAGCGGATTCTTTACGAGGATTACCTCCGGATGCTGGGCAACGGCTCGTCGGTGAGCCAGCAGTTGCTGTTCCCCGAACGGCTGGTTCTTTCGGGCGACGAATACGCCCTGCTGGAGGAGAATGCCGTGGAGTTCGCTGCCCTGGGCTTCGACATCGACTTCTGCGGCGAAGGGACCGTCGAAGTGAGGGGCACGCCCGCCGACATGCCCGCCGACGCCGTGGACCGGCTGCTGTTCGACCTGTTGCAGGCCTTTGCGACTCCGGTGTCGCTCTCCGATGTGCGGCGCGAGAAGATCGCCGGCGTGATGGCCCGCTCCGGCGCCAAGGGTGCGGGGCGGACCTTGTCGCGCGAGGAGGCCGCGGCGCTGCTCGCACAGCTGGCCGACACGGGCAGTTTCAGTTTTTCGCCCTCGGGCAAGGCGATCACCGCCGAGATCACGCCGGAAGATTTGCGCGCCAAGTTGGGATAATCCGGCGGAAAAGAGTTACATTTGCAAAAATTAAAACGCATGAACCGCTATTTTCAGACCCCTCCGGTGGTCAAGAATTTGATAATCATCAATGTACTGGTTTACATGGCCACGGCGCTGCTGCCCGTCGGCGACACGATCATGCAGTATTGCGCCCTGTCGCTGGGAACGCCCTATTTCCATACCTACCAGTTCATCACCTACATGTTCCTGCATGCCAATTTCGAACATATCTTCTTCAACATGTTCGCATTGTGGATGTTCGGGCGTACGCTCGAATACGAACTCGGCTCGCAGCGTTTCCTGACCTTCTACATGGTCTGCGGCGTGGGTGCGGCGCTGATCCAGTACCTCACGGCGCTGGCGTTCGGCGAACTGCCGCTGCTGCTGGTCGGCGCGTCGGGCGCGGTGATGGGCCTGCTGCTGGCGTTCGGCGTGATGCATCCCAATGCGGTCATCATGCTGCTGATTCCGCCTATTCCGATGAAGGCCAAGTGGTTCGTCATCATCTATGCCGTCATCGAGCTGTTCCTCGGATGGAAGGGCGTGGGCAACGTGGCTCATTTCGCCCATGTGGGCGGCATGCTGTGGGGATTCCTGCTGCTGCATTGGTGGAAACGCCGGGGAACGATCCGTTTTTAGACGATGGCTCCCGATTACTATAACGGATACGGGGGAGGCCCTTCGGGGAAACGGCGCCGCAGTCTCGTCATGCGGCTCGTCGACCTGGCGCTGACGCTCGTGACGCTGGCCGTGGGCGCGACGATGGTTCTCACCTATTTCGTCCCCTATGTCGATCCGGGCAGCGTGTGGTTCTTTCCCGTGCTGGGGCTGGCCGCTCCGGCGGTCTACGTCGCGTCGGTCGTGCTGACGCTCTACTGGATCATCCGCTGGCGCTGGGTGTGCGCCGGGGCGATGCTGGTCGTCGTCGTGGCGGGGCTTTTCAAGGTCTCGCTCTTCTGGCGTCCCGAAATCCGCCGCAGCTATGCCACGGAGACGGCCTTCGACCGCGCTGCTGTCAAGGTTATGAGCTACAACGTGCGCAGTTTCTACGGCGAGGACGGCCGGAGCAGCGTCGACGACATCCTGCGCCTGATCGAGGAGCAGGCTCCGGACCTGATCTGCCTCCAGGAGTTCAATGCCCGCCTCGCGGAGCAGTCCGAGGAGTTTTCGCTGCTGGGCGAGAAGTACGAGATCGCGCACTTCGGACGCACGCAGGCCCCGGATTCGGTCTACGGCTCGACGCTGACCATCTTGAGCAAATACCGCATCCTGCGTTCGGACACCGTGCTGACGCCTTCGTCTTCGGTCTGGGCCGACGTGATTGTGGGCGAGGACACCGTGCGGGTTTTCAACAACCACCTGCGCTCGACGGCCATCAACGCTTCGGACAACCAGTTCATCACCAGCCATCAGTTTCTCTCGGACACAGCGCGCGAGACCAAAATCCGCAGTATCGTGACCCGTTTGCGCGAGAATAGCGTGCTTCGGGCCGCGCAGGTCGACAGCATCGCGCAGGTCGTGGGTGCGACGCGCACGCGGCGGATCGTCTGCGGCGATTTCAACGATACGCCCATGTCGTATGTCTACCGCACGATGGCGCGGGGGCTGCGCGACGCCTTCCGTGAGTGCGGGTCGGGCTATTCGCATACGTTCCGCGGTTTCTACAACACGCTGCGCATCGACTACGTGTTGAGCGGCGGTTTCGAACCGCTCTCCTACGAGGTGCTTCCGGTCGACTATTCGGACCACCATCCCGTCGTCGTGCGGCTTCGGAAAAGTTCCTGACGAATTACCCGGAAAACGGGATGCCCCGGCGGAGACACTCTTTCCGCCGGTTTTAATTTGCCGGCAGGTGTTGTCCGGAACGATTTTTTTGCTATCTTGTGGAAAAATTCAGCCAATCGTTCGCCATGATCCGATCCCTTCCGCTCGTAAGGAGAACGCTTCTCCTCTCCGTATGTGGGCTGTTCCTTTTCTCCGGTCGGCTTTTTGCCGGAAATCCGTTGCTGATGCCTTCCGAAGCCCCTTACGGGGCGCCCCGCTTCGACCGCATCCATGCCGCCGACATCATGCCCGCCATTGAGGAGGGCATCCGCGCCTACAAGGCCGGGATTGCGAAAATCAGGGCGCTGGACCCCGCGGAGGCGACTTTCGAAAACGTCGTCGTGCCGCTCGACCGTGCCGACAGCCTGCTGGACGTTCCGCGCGCGGTGCTGGGTTACCTGAAATCGAATTTCGGAGGCGACTCCGTCATCCGGATCTCTCTGGAATCCGCGCAGCTGACCGGAGAGGCATACGACGCCGTGACGCTCGACACGGCGATCTTCCGCCTGGTGAAGGCCGTCTACGACCGGCGCGATGCGGCCGGGCTGGATTCGCTCCAGCTGCGGACGCTCGGCAAGGTCTACCGGAGCTATATCCGCGGCGGGGCGCTCTGCACGCCCGGGCAGAAGGAGCGGCTCAAGGAGCTGAACCGCGAGATTTCGCTCAAACGCATCCGCCACGGACAGAACATCACGCAGGCGACCCAGGAGTTCGTCCTGTACGTGCAGGACAGCAGCCTGCTCGACGGGCTTGCGGGGACGACCCGGCAGCGTTTCGCCCGCAATGCGGCCCGGCAGGGGCATCAGGGCGTCTGGGCCGTCGGGTTCACGAACGGCGACTATGCGTCGGTCATGGCTTCGGCCACGAACCGCGATCTGCGCAGGAGACTCTACGAGGCCTACACCTCGCGCTGCATGGACGGGAAGTACGACAACCGCCAGTTGTCGGTCGACATCGTCAACCTGCGTCTCGAACGGGCCCGGATGCTGGGATACGAGAACTATGCCGCCTACACGCTGGAGACGAACATGGCCGGAACGCCCGAAAAGGTCCGCGAACTGCTGCTGCCGCTCAAGGACGCTGCCGCGGGGAAGGGGCGTGCGGAGCGTGCCGAACTGGAGGCTTTCGCCGTGAAATACGAGCGGGATTCGGCCTTCCGGCTGGAACCGTGGGACGTGGCCTTCTATTCGGGCAAGCTGCGCAAGGCGAAATTCGGGTCCGAACTGGGGCGCATGCGCAACTACCTGCTTTTCGACAATGTGCTCAACGACGGCGTTTTCTATGTGGCCAACCGTCTTTTCGGAATCACGCTGACGCAGCGCACGGACATTCCCGTTTTCCACCCCGACGTGCTGACCTTCGAGGCGAAAGACGCCGAAGGCCGCCCCCTCGGACTGCTTTATCTGGATTGCTTCGTCCGCAAGGGCAAACGCGGCGGCGCGTGGTGCTCGCGCCTGCGCGGGTATTCGTGCGCCGGAGAGCGGGAGGTGCTGCCGCTGGTGACCATCAGCTGCAACTTCTCGCGTGCGGCCGAAGGCAGGCCGAAGCTGCTGTCGACCTCCGAGGTCAAGACCCTCTTCCACGAATTCGGACACGCTCTGGCGGGTTTCCTCTCGCGCGGGCCGTATCCGCAGGTGACGGGCAGCTTCCCGCGCGACATGGTCGAACTGCCCTCGCAGTTGAACGAGCATTGGGCCTGGGAGCCGGAGGTGATGAAACACTACGCCCGCGATTACGAGACGGGGCGTCCGATTCCCGATGCGCTGATCGCGAAGTTCAAGGAGTCGGAGAACTTCCTGAAGGGGCTTTACCTGACCGATTTCTATGCCACCGCGCTGCTCGACCTCGAATGGCACACCGTGCTGCGGCCGGTCGAAGGGTGCGACGTGGCGGCTTTCGAACGGGCCTTCCTGAAACGTTACGACTTCCCGGAGCATACCGCTTTACGCTTCCGGACGACCTATTACAACCACATCTTCGCCAGCAGTTACCCCGCGCAGTACTACTCCTACACGTGGTCGGCGGTGCTGGACACCGATGCCTTCGCGGCATTCACCGGCACGGGCGATATTTTCGATCCCGAAACCGCGCGCCGTTACCGCCGCCATATCCTGACCGAAGCGGGCTATGACGAGCCGATGGCGCAGTACGTGCGTTTCCGCGGCGCCGTGCCCGACGTGAAGCCCCTGATGCGCCGTTACGGGCTGGCGGAATAGCGGCCCGGCGGAACGGAACAGCCCCGGCTCATCGGGCCGGGGCTGTCCCGTTCGGTCACTCTCCGATCTTCTTGCGCGGGTGGACCATGTTTTCGGGTTGCAGCACCTTGTGCAACTCCTCTTCGCTCATCAGCCTATGCTCGAGTACGAGGTCGTAGATGCCCTTGCCGGTTTTGAGGGCCTCCTTGGCCAGCATGCTCGACGTTTCGTAGCCCAGATAGGGGTTGAGCGCCGTCACCAGCCCGATGCTGTTAAAGACCATCCGGCGGCAGACCTCCTCGTTGGCCGTGATGCCGGCGATGCACTTCTCGCGCAGCGTGTTCATGGCGTTGATCAGCATTTCGATGCTCTCGAACAGGCAGTGGACGATGATCGGCTCCATGACGTTCAGTTCGAGCTGTCCGGCTTCCGATGCGATCGTCACGGTGAGGTCGTTGCCGATGACGCGGAACGCTACCTGGTTGACGACTTCGGGGATCACGGGGTTGACCTTGCCCGGCATGATCGACGATCCCGGCTGGCGCGGCGGGAGGTTGATCTCGTTCAGCCCGCAGCGGGGACCCGACGAGAGCAGCCGCAGGTCGTTGCAGATTTTCGAGAGTTTCACCGCAAGGCGTTTCTGGGCCGAGGAGTTCATAATGAAGGCGCCCGTGTCGCTCGTGGCCTCGATCATGTTCGACGCCTCGACGAGCGGCAGTCCGGTGATCTCGCGCAGGTAACGGGTGCAAAGCCCGGCGTAGTCGGGGTCGGCGTTGATGCCCGTTCCGATGGCCGTGGCCCCCATGTTGATCTCGAAGAAAAGTTTCATGTTGGCCGTCAGCCGCTCGGTCTCCTCGGTGAGGTTGGCGGCGTAGGCTTCGAACTCCTGTCCGAGGGTCATCGGCACGGCGTCCTGAAGCTGCGTGCGGCCCATCTTGATGATGCCGGAGAACTCCTCGCCCTTGGCGTGGAACGCCGCGATGAGTTCGCGCAGCGAGGCCACCAGTTTCTCGATGCTGCGCACCAGTGCGATCCTCACGGCCGTGGGGTAGGCGTCGTTGGTCGACTGCGAGAGGTTGACGTGGTTGTTGGGGTGGCAGAACTGATATTCGCCCTTTTCATGGCCGAGGAGTTCGAGCGCCCGGTTGGCGATCACCTCGTTGGCGTTCATGTTGGTCGACGTGCCGGCGCCGCCCTGCACCATGTCGACGACGAACTGCTCCTCGAGTTTCCCGGCGCGCAGCTCCTCGCAGGCCCGGATGATCGCGTCGGCGATCGCCGGGTCGAGCAGTCCCAGGTCACGGTTGGCCATCGCGGCGCCCTGCTTGACGTCGGCCAGGGCGCGGATCAGCTCCGGGAAGAAGTTGAGCCGCACGCGGCTGATGTGGAAATTCTCCACCGCGCGCATGGTCTGCACGCCGAAATAATACTCCGCCGGGATTTCCATTTCGCCCAGCAGATCGTGTTCACGACGGGTTTTGCCCGAAAGTCTGATTTCCGTAAAGTCCATGATCGGTATGTTTTTATTAAAGGTACGCAAAAGCGGGGTGGGGTCCAAGCCGAATCGGGTGCGGTCCGGTAAGACGTTCCGACATCAAATATAATGCTTTTTCCGCCACTTTGTCAAAACAAAAAATCTTGTTAACTTTGTATTCGCTCCGCGGGGTCGCAGAATTCGGCGGCGGACGAACGCAGAACCGAAAAACAAATAAAGAATATGATTTTAGACTCTCTGAAAAACAGCGCGCTTTACTACGGCGTAAGCCCGCGCATGAAACAGGCTTTCGAACTGATCGCCTCGACCGACTGGACGACGATGGAACCGGGTATTCACGAACTCGACGGCAAGGACATTTACGTCAACGTCATGGAGCGCGAGCTGAAACAGAAGCCCGACGCCAAACTCGAAATCCACAACGAGTACATCGACATCCAGGTTCTCATCCGGGGCGAGGAGGAGTCCTTCGGCTGGAGCGAGCGCAGGGAGCTCAAGAAGCCGCTGGGCGAATTCAGCGTCGAGAATGACATCCAGCTCTTCGACGACGTGCCGCAGACCTATTACACGATGCGTCCGGGACAGTTTACGGTGCTTTTCCCCGAGGACGGGCACGCCCCGATGGTGGGCGAGGGCACGGTGCGCAAGATTATCGTCAAAGTGCGCAAATAAGCGCCGCAGGCGATACCGCTACGGGCCGGAGCATAGTCTCCGGCCTTTTTTCAGGCGGCGGCAAACGCTGTGTGCCGCGGGGCGATGCGCAGGCTGAGCCATGAGCAGAGGGCGCAGACGATGAAGACCGCACCTGTGGAGAGGAGCGTGTCGCCGATGCCGACCAGCGGCGACACGATGCCGCCGAACGAGAAGCAGATGGCGCCCAGCATGGCCGAGGCAGTTCCGGCGTATTCGCGGGCCGCTCCCATGGCCAGCGCCGTGGAGGAAGTGAAGGTGAGCCCCATGGCGAAGAGCAGGCCGAAAAGCAGTCCCTCGTAGACCCAGAACCCGCATCCGAGGCCTAGGGCCACGGCTTCGGCAGCGGCGAAGAGGAGCATGCCCATACATCCGGCTCGGGTGCTTCGTTCGGGGTTGCGGAAGCGGATCGAGAAAGCCGCGGCACTGCCGATGGCCACGGCGTTGACGGCGAAGCAGATGCTAAATTCGAACGCCGAAAATCCGTAGTGTCCCTGCATGATGAAGGGCGAGGAGGCGATGTAGGCGAACAGCACGCCCTGGGCGAAACCCATCTGCAGGACGTAGGCCACGTAGCGGCGGTTGCGGAGCACGGTGCCGAAACTGCGGAAAATGTCGCCCCAGGCTACGGCGCTGCGGCGTTCGGCCGGGAGCGACTCGCGGAGGCGGAAACAACCTGCGAGCAGGACGCATCCCAGCATCAGCAGGATGCAGAAGATGCCCTGCCAGCCGATAGAGTCGGTGAGGGTGCCGCCGATGATGGGGGCGACGACCGGAGCCACGCCGTTGACGGCGCCGATCAGCGCCAGCATCCGGGCCAGGTCGCGGCCTCCGAACCGGTCGGTGGCGACCGACCGCGAAATGACAATGCCGCCCGAACCGGCGATGCCCTGCAGGAAACGCGCAGTGACGAATTGGCGGATGTCCGAGGCGAAGATGCAGAGCAGGGTGGAGCCGATGAAGAGCCACATGGCCGTCAGCAGCGGCGTTCGGCGTCCGTATTTGTCGCTCAGGGGACCGAAGAGCAGCTGTCCGGCAGCCAGGCCGATCATGCTGGTGGTGAGTCCCATCTGCACCATCGACGAGGAGGTATGGAAGAAATCCGTCATGGCGGGCAGCGTCGGCAGGTACATATCCGTTACGAACGGACCGAATGCTGTCAGCAGGCCCAGCAGGACGAGCAGGTAAATTTTGCTGTTGTCTTTGTTCATAATACGCTGTTTTATCGTAGCAAAATTACTCTGAATTTTCGCCCTGCGAATCGCCTTTTGGGACGGGGTGTAGTTCAATTTCGGAACTGTCCGGACCGAAAAAATCCATGTATCAACCCACTTGGGAGAGGCTTTATTTGCCGATTCCGAAGTAGCGGAATCCGGCGGCTATGACTTCCGGTTTGTCGAAGATATTGCGGCCATCGACGATCGTCTCGCCGCGCATCGCCGTGTACAACTGGGCCCAGTCGGGCATGCGGAACTCTTTCCATTCGGTGATGAGTGCCACGGCGTCGGCTCCCTCCGCGGCCTCGTACATCGTCCGGGCATAGCGGATCGGCCGGCCGGCCATCCGCCGCTGCGATTCGGGCATGGCGACCGGGTCGTAAACACAGACCTTGGCGCCGGCATTCAGCAGGTGGTCGATCACCACCGCTGCCGGAGCTTCGCGCATGTCGTCGGTCTCGGGCTTGAAGGCCAGCCCCCAGATTGCGACGACCTTGCCCCGCAGGTCGCCCAACGCGGTCTGCAATTTCTCGAAAACAATCCCTTTCTGCTGCTCGTTGACCCGCTCGACGGCCTCGATGACCTGCATCGTGTAGCCGTGTTCCCGGGCCGTGTGGGCTAGCGCCTTCACGTCCTTCGGGAAGCATGAACCGCCGTAGCCGCAGCCGGGGTAGAGGAACTTGTTGCCGATGCGGGCGTCGGAGCCGATGCCCTTGCGGACCATCTCCACGTCGGCGCCCACGCGGTCGCACAGGTTGGCGATCTCGTTCATAAACGAAATGCGCGTCGCGAGCATGGCGTTGGCTGCGTATTTGGTCATTTCGGCCGAGGGAATGTCCATGAACAGCACGCGGAAATTGGTGATCAGGAACGGCCGGTAGAGCTTGGCCATCAGCTTGCGCGCCCGTTCGCTGTCGACGCCCACGACCACGCGGTCGGGCGACATGAAGTCCTTGATCGCCGCACCTTCCTTCAGGAATTCGGGGTTCGAGGCGACGTCGAACGGGACCTTGCAGCCGCGCTTCTCGAGTTCCTCCTCGATCACGGCGCGCACCTTCTGCGCCGTGCCCACGGGGACGGTGCTCTTGGTGACCAGCACGGTGTATTTCCGGATGTGGCGACCGAAGGTGCGGGCCACGTCGAGAACGTATTTCAGGTCGGCCGAACCGTCCTCGTCGGGCGGGGTTCCGACGGCCGAGAAGACCACCTCGACATGGGGCAGGCACTCCGTGAGGTCGGTGGTGAAGTGCAGGCGTCCCGCCTCCACGTTGCGCCGCACAAGCTCCTCAAGTCCCGGCTCGTAGATCGGGATAACGCCTGCGTTCAGACCCTCTATCTTTTCGGCGTCTATGTCCACGCAGGTGATGTCGAGTCCCATTTCGGCGAAGCAGGCCCCCGATACGAGTCCTACGTAACCCGTTCCCACGATTGCAATTTTCATCATAATTCCTGGAGTTTTTTCTTTCGGAATGTAAATATAGTCTTTTTTTCGAAATATCCCCGCCGCAGTACGAAAAAGGGCGGTCCGAAGACCGCCCCTGCGTCGTTCTATTTTCCGCACCTGCATCCGGCGACAGCCTCCGCCAGCGTTGCGCAGGGATCGCACATCTCGTGCGAGTAGCCCTGTTTCATCTCCACGGGATCGCACAGGGGTTCCCACTTCATCTTCTGGGCGAACTCCGCGAGCAGGCGCACCGAGGCTCCGGCCCAGCAGAACGAACCGAACCAGCCGAATCTGCGCCGGGGAATGCCGCGCGCGGCGATGCGGTCGAGCAGTTCGGCCACGGGCGGGAACAGGTTGCCGTTGTAGGTCGGGCCGCCGACGATCAGCGTGTCGAAACGGAAAACGTCGCGCAGGACCACCGACGGGTCGGCGTAGGAGAGGTTGTAGACCCGGATCGGGCCGACCTCCCGCGAGGCCAGTTCGCGCGCGATGCGCTCGGCCATCTGCTCCGTGTTGCCGTACATCGAGGCGTAGGCCACGACCACGCCCGGTTCGCCTTCGTAGCGGCTCAGACGGTCGTAAATATCCAGAACCTTTGCGATCTGCCGCTGCCATACGGGTCCGTGCGTCGAACAGATCGTCCCGACGGGCAGCGTGCGGACCTTCTGGAGCGCCTTCTGCACGGGACCGCCGTACTTGCCCACGATGCAGGCGTAGTAGCGGCGCATCTCGTCCCAGTAGCGGTCGGTCTCGACCTGCGAATCGGTGATGCCGCCGTCGAGCGCCCCGAACGTGCCGAAGGCGTCGCCGGAGAAGAGCGTCCGGTCGCCGGCGCACCACGTGACCATCGTCTCGGGCCAGTGCACCATCGGGATCATGTGGAACGACAGCGTCTTGCCGCCCAGATCGAGCGTGTCGCCCTCCTTGACCTCGACCGTGCCCCCGGCGATGCCGTAAAACCCTTCGATCATCTGGAGCGTCTTGGCATTGCCGACGATCTCGATGTCGGGATAGATGCGGCGCAGCGCCGCGATCGACGACGAGTGGTCGGGTTCCATGTGGTTGACGACCAGATAATCAATCTCCCTTTCGCCGATGGCCTCGCGGATGTTGGCTTCGAGGCGGCTGCCGAAGGACTCTTCGACGGTGTCGATCAGGGCGATCTTTTCGCCTGCGACCAGATAGGCGTTGTACGACACGCCCATCGGAAGCGACCAGAGGGCTTCGAAGCGCGTGGTGGTGCGGTCATTGACCCCGACGTAGTGGATGCCGGGAAGTATTTCGGTAATTGCCATAAACCTTTTTTGTTTTGTTTTGGCACAAATTTACTAAAAATATTTTTCCGGCGCTACTGCCGGCTTTTTTATTGCTCCGGCAAGTTGCATGCCGGGGTGCGGAAGAGTCCCGTGCGCGGCGCGGTTTTCGCCCGGAAACAAAACGCCGCAACCCGGTGAAGGGTTGCGGCGCATGCCGGCAGGACGGCGGTTCAGAGGAACCGCGGCATATCTTCGGCCCTGCTTTGGGGTGTGGACTCCAGCGCGCCGGAGATGATCTCCGACGGGATTTCGGCCTTGACGAAGACCGAGACGTCGCTCGTGCTCGAAGTGCTGGTCAGCGTCATCCGTGTTCCGTCTGCGTTGAACGAAACCCGGTATGAGGCGCTTCCCCACGGGGTGTTGTCGCTGTACCGGCCGCTGAGCGTGGGTTTGTCGTAGGAATACGTGCCGTCCAGGTGGACGTATTCGGGCTTGTAGAGCCGCTGGTAGATGTCGAACGAACCGGACTCGCTGAACGAGAGGTAGACGTCGGCGGACTGGAGCGAACTCCACGAAACCAGATGCCAGCTGCCGACGACGTTGCCGTCGCCCTCGGGTTCGGGCGTATCCTTGGACGAATCGCCGCACCCGGTCAGCGCGAACGCCGCGGCGAGGCCGATCAATAACAGTTTGATGTTTTTCATAATGTGCCCTTGTTTTATAACCAACCTCCGTTCTGGGAATGAACCTCACGTGCGATGAAGGCGAATTCCTTCGTGATCGGCATGCCGTTCATTCCGCTGTTGTTACCGTTTCCGGCGAGCAGCTTGATCCGGACCACCGCCGAACCGGGTTTGGTGCACTTGAGGATGATCTGGTTGGCGAATATGGTCGGGTTCGCCGAAATGCCCAGCCGGTCCATGTCTTCGGCCGAAATGGAGATTTCCGTAATCTTCAGGTCCAGATTTCCGCCGCCGAGGTACGGTTGCAGGTTCAGCGTGTACTGGCTGCCGACGGGAATCGGGATGCAGGTGATGCCGCGGACGTTCATCAGCACCTGGTAGGCGTCGATGTAACCCGTGCCCATCCCCTTTTTGTACTGCGACAGGTCGAGCGTCGCCAGGCTGCCCTTGTCGGTGAAATACTGTTTCGTTCCGGTGCAGTATTGGTTGATGTCGTTTACCGATGTCAGCAGCAGCGTCGTGAATTCGTTCTGGGTGAAGGTCTTGCCGAGTTGCAGCGCATAGGACAGCCCGAGCGCCGCCACGCCCGAAACGTGGGGGCAGGCCATCGACGTGCCCTGCATGTAGCCGTATTTTCCGCCGTTGACGGTCGATAACACCTCGGACGCTCCGGTATTTATGTTTTCCAGATACGACTGGTAGGCGTCGCCGCCGGGAGCCGCAATGTTGCAGCCGGGACCGTAGTTGGTGTAGTAGGCCGGGGTGTAGTCGCACGACATGGCCGTTACGGAGATGTAGTCGCGGTAAGCGCCGGGGTAGCTCGACATGCCGGTCATGTCGTTGCCGGCGGCGAATATGGCCAGTCCGCCGCTGACGGCCGCACAGTTCTGTTTGGCGATGAAGTAGTCGATGGCCTGCTTCTCGGCGCTGGCGCCGCTGGAATAGGCCGCGTCGGAGGTTACCGAGCCGGCAGGGTAGCCGTAGCTGCACTGGATGATCGCCGCGCCGTTGTCGGCGGCGTATTTGATGGCCTTGGCCGCCATGGCCACGTCGCCGCCGTCTTTGTCGTGGAAAATCTGACAGGACATGATCTTCACGCCGTCGTTTTTGCCCGAGCCGCCTGCGATGCCTGCGACGCCCGTGCCGTTGTTGTTCACGGCTGCGACCGTTCCTGCCACGTGCGTGCCGTGGTCCGGTGCATCGCCTTTGGTGCTGATGGTCAGCGTCGTATTGTCGACGAAGTTGAACCCGTGTATGTCGTCGGCATAGCCGTTCGAGTCGTCGTCACGGCCTTCCGAGCCGTTCAGCTCGGCGGTGTTGGTCCACATGTTGGCGGCCAGGTCGGGATGGTCCCACTGCACGCAGTTGTCCACGACCGCGACGATAACGCGCGGGTCGCCCGTGCAGAGCTTCCAAGCCTCGTCGCAGTTGACATCGGCTCCCGCCTTGATCTTCGAATAGATCGACTTGTCGCCGGTGTTGATGTAGTGCCATTGTTTGCCCAGGTGGGGATCGTTGAACCCGACGGCCGCACGGGTCTGCGGCGCAGCGCCGGTTTCGGCCAGCGGGATGACCCGGCCTTCGTGCACGTGCATCAGCTGCTGGTTGAATTCCACCTTGCTCACTTCGGCGATCCGGGCCATGTCGAGGGCCGCCTTGTCGAGATCGGCGGCGGCGTCGAACTCCACGACGTACCAGCGGTGCAGGCCGGCGGCGCGCGTGCGCTCCTCGTTCCGTTCGTCTACCGGGAACAGACGCTGTAACGCCTTTACCCCGATGCTGCCGAGCACGGCGTCGAAATCGGCGATGCCCGAACGGGTGGCGACGCCGCCCGAACGCGTAACCTGCATGACCGACGATTCGATGCCCGCTACGGCCTCTTCGCCGAAGCAGACCAGCAGTTCGCCCCTGACGGCGTTCTCCGACGAGAATACGAGTTTGGAGGCCGCTTTCGCTTCCGGTTCGGGACCCGTCGCCTGCTCCGTCGCATCCTTGGTGCACGACCCCAGGGAGAGCGCCGCAGACAGGAGCAGCAGGCTCCATAAAGTTGTTGTCCTTGTCATAATCTTATAATCCTAATATTAGTGCATGTCGTGACCGGTGTTTCGTTTCATTGGACCACAGAACCCGACACGGTCGCTCGGACTGTGTCGGGTCGTGTGGAACAATATGCGTCGGTTATTTCAAAACCGGGAGGTTTTCGCGGATTTTGAAATCGGCGCGGCGGCCGATCTGTTTCGGCAGCGGCTCGCATTTCGCCGTCTTCACGCTTAACGTGCGGACGCCGTGGTTCGTGTTGTCGCTGTTCCTGACGAATGTGGCGTTCATCTGGAGACCGCGGCTGTCGAGCGACTTCCCGATATGGGCCGGAACACGGACGCTGCTGAACGGGATCTTCGTGCGGACGCCCTGAACTTTGGCTGCGGATGCTGCGGATGTCGTTCCGCTCTGCTTCGTGATGGTCGTTCCGTCGGCATAGTATGCTGCCAAGGCTCCGACGATCTTGTTGACGGTGAAATCAGCAACGGGAACCTCAACGTCGGTCGTCAGCGCTGAAACTTGTTTCGACGCCGGATCGATCGTCAATACGATCGGATCGCTGCCTTCGCTCTCTTCGGTTGCGAACGAGAAGATACCGTAACCGCGGGTCTGGTTCGGGGTGAGCGCCTCCGTGAATTTGCCGAGCAGGTTGCCGTTGTCCTCCCGGCCGAGCTGCACGCCGCTCATCGTGAGCGTCGACTTGGCCGAGTCATAGGTTGCGTACCATTGGGTGCCGTCCTCTACGGCGAAATCCTTCACGAAAAATTCGGTGTTGCTTCCGACGGTAGGTATTACCTCGAATACATTTTCGAACGTGTCTTCAGCGCTGGCCGCGTAGGACATGCCGTATTTCCCGATGATCAACTCTCCGGTATAGGGCGGTATGTCCGTCACGAACGGTTCGCACACGATCAGTTTTTTCTTGCCGTAGTTGTTCGTTGCTTCGACAACCAGCGTATAGGATGCGCCCGGTGTCAGATTGATCATTATGTCCCAATACTTTCCGGTCGTTGCAAGTTCTTCCATCGCATCGGCATTGAGTTCTTTACCGTATTTATCGACTACATCCTGCAGGGTCAGGCCTCCGGTTTGAATCTCGATATTGTCGATTATGGAAGTTTTGTTGAAGTAGGTTTTGATCTTCTTCATCTCCGTGCCGGTGATCTCGTACACGGCCGATGAGTAATCGGGATACTTCGATACATATGCTGCGGCATCGGGATAGGCGCTGACTTTATAGAGCGAGCCGGCGATGTCGTTGGGAACCGAGGTCCCTCCTATGCCCGGGAAGTAGAACGATGCTGCGGAAGCTTCGCCGGAAACCGGTTTTTGCGCTTTGTCAAGGGGCAAGGCGACTACGGTATAGGTTCCGGGTCCAGGCAGTACGGCTTCGGCGGAGACTTTCTCGCCGCCTACGGTGAAGTCCTGCAACTCGTTGATGTTCTCGGCTGATCCGTCGGCGATCGCTGCGACAAGCGTAGCGGTTTCGGCCTCGGTCAATTCATTTTCGACGAGAACATAGCGGATGTTCGTAACGTCGGCGCCGTAGGTGAAGTCGATGACGGCGCTCGCCGTCTCTCCGTCGGCGCTGACCTTCATGCCGTCGTATACGGCGGAGAGCGTATAGTCGGTCAATTCGGCGCCGGGCAGGAGGATACGGAACAGTCCGGACTTATTGGCTTTGAGGCTGCCGGCGCCGCAAACGAACGCGAGGGCCTCCTGGGGGAACGTGATCACGCCGTTTACCAGCGTACCTTCCCCGCCCGTGGACATGGCGATTTCATAATTTCCATAAGCAGGATCTCCGTCGATGATTCCCGTGAACTGACGCGGCATGACCACTTTCGTCGGGTCGCTGCAATCGATGGTGATGTTGACCGGAGTATAGGTCAGTTTGACCTGCGACTCGATCTCTTCCTGCGAACCTTTGAAGAATTCGGTCAGGAACGGCCAGCCGTACATCTCTTCGATCATGTAGATGCCCTTCTTCGATTTGTGCTCGTGGATCGTGACCTCGATTTCGGGATTTCCGCCGTTAAACATGCTGCAAAGATAGTCGTCGCGGAATTTGCCGGTTCCCAGTTTCACCCAGGGCCAGGGGGCGACGATGATGTCGAGCGAACGGTTGCCGTAGGGCGTCGTGTTGTCCTCGTCGTTGATCAGGAACGAAAGGGGGTATTCCTTGCCGTCTTCGAGTTTGGTGCGGTCGAAGGTGATCAGCAGTTCGGAAGTCTCCTTGCCGGCTGCGAACGATACCGACGACGGAATGGTGAACAGACCCGACTCGTCGCTGGCGAGAACCGCTACGGTCAGCGCCTCGTCCTTGGCGATGCGTTTTACCGGGATGGCGATGGAGGAGACGTCGTCGCTGATGCTATGCTGGGTGGTCACATTCTCGGGGAAGTAGACCTGTGCGCCGTCGACCTCGGGACCTGCTTTGAAGTCATCGTCGCTGCAGGCCGTGAACAGCCCCGCGACGATGGCGACAGTCGCCAGAAAGAATATTTTTATACTTTTCATAAATAGCGATGTTTTTTATTTAACAGACTTGACCGTTTGGGTCGGGTTGGGGTTGTTCTTGCCCGCAAGCGCCTTATTCTGCTGTACGGCGTTCAGCGGGAACACGCAGTTCCACCAGGGGGCGCGTCCGTCCGTGGAAAGCTGGGCCATCGGGGGAGCGTTCGTGCCGGTGTCGCCGTTGTGCATGCCGATGTTCAGACGCTTCAGGTCGTAGAAGATGACGCCCTCGCCCCAGAACTCGATCCGCTTCTGGAAAATGATCTCGTCGATCAGGTCGTTGGCCGCCGGAACCGTATAGGCCGGATCGCGGTTGGCCATGAACGACTGCAACAGCGACTTGCCGGTGGTGGCGTCGTAGTGCGCCGTAGCCTCGGCCTCGATCAGGTACATCTCCTCGACACGCATCATCGGGATGCTCGTCACGTTACCCGTGGAATAGTTTCGTTTTTCGCCGTTGGCCGCGTGGAACTTAAACGATGCGTAGGGGGCTATCGTTGCGAACTCCTCCTCGGTCAGGGTCGTATAGGGCGCGATGGCGTCGAACGAGCGGTCGGCTCCGACAAAGCTCTTTTTGCGGAAGTCGCCCGACGAAATGCGGTTGTAGCTGAATACCGAGATACCCGGCTGCGCTCCGTAGCCGTAACCCCAGATAGCCTCGGTCGCCATGTGGGCCGACCACGACAGCAGGTTGTTGAGCACGGTGTCGGTGGTCTGGATCATGGCCCACATCCACGACGAATTGACCGTGTTGAACCCGGTCTTCGGGTCGAGCCACTGGCTTTCGGTCATAATCGTGCAGCCCGAAGCGTCGATGGCCTTGCGGGCGTATTCGGCGGCCAGACGGTAAGCGGCGTCGCCGGTCGGAACTTCCGCATACGATTCGGTGAATCCGCCCAGCCAGAGGTAGGCGCGGGCCTTGAGTCCGTAGATCACGGCCAGCGAGGGCAGGTTTTTCGTCGCCGGCGTATAGTTGGCCAGCAGGGTCTCGGCGGTGTTGAGGTCCTCGAAGATGAACTTGAACATCTCCTCACGCGATACGCGCGGGTTGTTCTCCAGTTCCTCCATGCTCGTATCTTCCCGGACGATGGGAACGGTCAGCCCCTTGACGGCTTCCAGCTCGGTCTCGTAGGCGGGACGTTCGGGAGCCTTGGCCGGCAGCGCGTCGTAGAGACGGGCCAGGTCGAGGTAGCAGAGCGCGCGGAAAGTCTTGGCAATGCCCATCATCTCCTCTGCGCCTTCGCTCTGGTTTGCGATGTCGATGGCCTCATTGGCCGTGAAGATGAACTTGTAATAGTTGGTGTAGAAGAACGGGGACATCTTGCCGTTCGCTGCCAATCCGGTCGAGTTGCCCGGATAGAGCCATGCCTGCCAGCGGTCGTAGTACTGGTTGCCGCCCGGCAGGTTGCCGCTGACGGGGAACACCTCGCCGACCATGCGGTCGGTGGCGCCGAAGATGCCCGGGTAGCCGAAGTCGATGTGCTCGCCGAGGTCTATATAGTTGGTGATGAGCACCGTCGGCATCGCAGTGATAAGACCCTCCTTTGCGAACGGAGATTCGGCAGTCTGATCGCTGGTGGCGTATCCGCTTTCGGGGAAGGTCTCCTTGATACAGCCCGAAAGAAGCACGGATGAACCGAGAAGCAGCGCCGTTGTTTTCAGTATGTTGTTCATTTTCATAATATTCGTCGTTTAACAAATTAGAACGTTACGGTTACACCGCCCGAGAAGGTGCGAATCGGGGCGTAGTAGTACGGGTTCGTGATTCCGTTGATGGACTGACGCGGGTCGAGACCCTGACGCTTGGACCAGTACCATACATTGTCGCAGGCGAGGTAGATACGCAGATTCTCGACGAGGAACTTGCGCGTGATACGCTTGGGCAGCGTATATCCGAGCGTGATGTTCTGGATGTTCAGGTACGATGCGCTGGTGAGGAAACGGTCCGAGACGGCTGCCTGATTCGAGTCGTTGTAAGCAAAACGCGGAATGTTCGAACCGGAGTTCTCGGGAGTCCACGAATTGAGCAGGTCGTGGTGGTAGTTGTTTCCGGTCGACGTTCCTGCCGGGGAGTTCATGTAGAACCTGTAGCCCTGGTCGAGAACCTGTCCGCCGAGCTGGTAGGTGAAGCCGATCGAGAAATCGACGCCGTAGAAGCGCAGCGACGTGCCGAAACCGCCGTAAACGTCCGGCAGGGCGTCTCCGTGCATTTCGCGGCCCTCCTGCGAGGCCACCGAGTAATCGGAGGTCTTGATGCGCTCCTTGTTGCCGGCATCATCGGTCTTGTAGGTGTACCACAGCGATTTTCCGGTCTCGGGGTCTACTCCCGCGTAGGTCGGAACGTAGAACGAGAAGACGGATTCCCCTTCGGTGAGGAATTTGGTGTCCTGCCAGCGGCCCACGTGTTTGCCGTCGGCCGTCGTGTTGTTTTTGAACTGCTCCGGCAGGTGGGTCACCTTGTTCTTGTAGTGGGTCATGTTGAGCGAGAAGTCCCACACGAGGTTTTTGGTCCGGATCAGGTCTGCGTTCAGTTCGATTTCGAGACCGCGGTTGACCATGTCGCCGATGTTGGTGAAAATGGTCGTGTAACCCGACTCGATCGGAGTGGCCAGCTCGAACAGCATGTCGGTGGTCTTGCGGTTGAAGACATCGATGCTACCCGACAGACGGTTGTCCCAGAGGCCGAACTCTACGCCGACATTGAGGTTGGCGTTGGTCTCCCAGGTGATGTCGGGGTTGCCTTTCTGGTAGAGTACGCTCGTAACGCCGTCGCCGCTGCTCAGGATCTCGCGGTAGTCGGTATAGCGGTAGTAGGATTCCGCTTTCGATCCGAGGTTGTCGTTACCCTGCGAACCGTACGATGCTTTGACCTTCAGCATGTTGACCCACGAAGCGTTGAACCAGCTCTCGCGGTTGATGATCCAGGCTGCGCCGAGCGACCAGAAGTTGCCCCAGCGGTGGTCGGGGTGGAAGCGCGACGATGCGTCGCGGCGGTACGATCCCGAGAAATAGATGCGGTTGTCGTAGTCGTACTGTCCGCGGAAGAAGTAGCCCTCGTTGTTGTACTCCAGAACCGACGAACCCGACCGCGACGAGTCGACGACGGCGCCGCTGAGTTCGGTGTTGTCCGGCGAGAACATCATGGTCTTCGAGCCGTACAGACCGTAGGATTTGCGGTTGTACATTTCATGGCCGAAGAGCAGGTCGAGGTTGTGGACGTCGGCGAAGGTGTTGGTGTAGGTCAGGAACTGCTGCATGTTGTAGGCGATCTCCCGACTGTGGCTCTTGAAAACGGCGCCGCCCGATTCGGCGAACTGTCCGTAGTAGGGGTTCGACACCTGCGTACCGCGGGTTTCGTCGAGCGACACGCTTCCGTTGAGGGTCAGTTTCAGGCCCTTGTACAGGGAGAAATCGGCAAAACCGTTGGCCATGAAGGCATTGCCCTCGTTGATGTATTTGTTGAGCTGAATGTCCTGCAGGTCGTTGCTCTTCCCGCCGTTGGTGCGCAGTGCGCCGCCGTTGCGGCCGTCGCCGGTATCGTACATCTTGAATCCGTACTCGTCGATCATAATGTTGCCGTTGCCGTCGCGCATGTAGACCGGATAGATCGGCGCCATGCGGATCGCCGTGGCGAATGCGTTTCCGCCGTCGGCGTTGCCTTCGCCCTGACCTTCGCCGTCGTCGTTGGTTTGGTTGCCGTTGTTCCAGACGAAATGGGTGTAGGACATGTTACCGCCGACTTTCAGCCACTTTTTGGCCTGGTAGTCCGCGCGCAGACGGGCGGTGTAGCGCTCGTTGCTCGAACCGTCGACGATACCCGTGTTGTCCAGATAGCCGAGCGATGCGAAGAAATTGGCGCGGTCCGTCGCGCCGGAAACGCTGACGTTGTACTCCTGACGGAACGACGACGATTTGTAGATTTCGTCGAGCCAGTTGTCGGGTTGCAGGTAGAACTGCTGGCCCTTGGCGTCGGTTACCAGGCGGCCCTGCTTCGCACGCGGATTGAGACGGCCGTTTTCGCCGATGAGGTTCTGGCCGTCGGGCACGGTGAAGACGTTGTAACCCAGACCGCCGGGATCGTTCGACGTCAGCAGCTTGTTGGCGGCGATGTTGGCGGCCAGGGGAGTGTACTTCTGGTCGAGCGTGTAATAGTTGTACAGCGACTTGTAGTGCATCTCGTAGTATTCGCCCGCATCCTCCACGATGTCGTAGGTCTGCAACGCACGGGTGTTGATGCCCCACTTGCCGTCGAAAGTCACGGTGGCCTCGCCGGCCTTCGCACGCTTGGTCGTGACCATGATTACGCCGTTCGCGCCGCGGGAGCCGTACAGGGCGTTCGACGCGGCGTCCTTGAGGACGCTGATCGACTCGATGTCGGCAGCGTTGATGTTGTTGATGTCACCTTCGTAGGGCACGCCGTCTACAACCCAGAGCGGGTCGTTTTTGGCATTCATCGAACCGTAGCCGCGCACGTAAATCTTCTGACCGGAACCCGGACGGCCCGAGGCGGAGGAGAACTGCACGCCGGCGATTTTGCCGACGAGGGCATCCCCGACGTTCGAAGACTGCGTTTTTATCAGATCGTCGGATTTGATCACCTTCGCCGCTCCGGTGAAGGCGTCTTTCTTGGCTGTACCGAAGGCCACTACGATCACGTCGTCGATGGCCTGTGCGTCTTCTTTGAGCGAGATGTTGATTCGGGTCTTGCCTCCGATGGCCACCTTCTGGGTTTCATAGCCGATGAAGGATACGACCAGCGATCCGTTTCCGGGAGCCGTGATGGTGAAGCTACCGTCTCCGTTTGAGGTCGTGCCGACATGCGAGCCGTCGACCATAACCGTTGCTCCGGCGACCGGTTTCCCGTCGGGACCGGTGACTGTTCCGGAAATTTGCTTACTCTGGGCCAGCGAGAGTAATATTCCCCCCCCCAATAAAGCAATTAACGATAGTAGAATTTTTCTTACCATAAGCGTTAATCTAATAGTTTTTTTTAAAATAAACACATAGCGGATTTGCAAATTTGAGCAAAGCGTAGCGAATTAGCTGATAGAGCGTTCGTTACGCTTTGTTTTTCTATGGGGCAGAGCCAACGAAATACCACCTCGAAGCCAAACGGTGCAGAAGTTCAGTTACCACCTCGTTACTCCCGTAACGGGTGCAAATTTCTTGCTAAAAGGTTCTGTTTCTGCGTTTTGCGTAGATTTACATAGCTGTCGGTAACTCACTAATAACTAATTTTGTAACCAAAAAAAGGAGTGAGTTATGCGTAGTACATTCAAGGTATTATTTTACGTGAAGAAAGGCAGCGAGAAGCCGAACGGCAACCTGCCTCTGATGTGCCGTATCACGGTGGACGGCGAGATTAAACAGTTCAGTTGCAAGATGGACGTTCCCCCACGGTTGTGGGACGTGAAGAACAGCCGTGCTTCGGGCAAGAGCGTCGAAGCGCAGAGAATCAACCTTGCGGTAGATAAAATCCGTGTGGAGGTAAACCGCCGCTACCAAGAACTGATGCAGACGGACGGATATGTTACCGCCGCCAAACTCAAAGACGCCTATCTCGGTATCGGCATCAAGCAGGAAACTTTGCTGAAGCTGTTCGAGCAGCACAACGCCGAGTTCGAGAAGAAAGTCGGGCACAGCAGGGCGCAGGGTACATTCACCCGTTATCGGACGGTCTGCAACCATATTCGGGAGTTTTTGCCCCACACCTACAAGCGTGAGGACATTCCGTTAAAGGAACTCAACCTCACTTTCATCAACGATTTCGAGTATTTTCTGCGCACGGAGAAGAAATGCCGCACTAATACCGTGTGGGGCTACATGATTGCGTTGAAACACATCGTTTCGATAGCGAGGAACGACGGGCGTTTGCCCTTTAATCCCTTTGCCGGATATATCAACTCTCCCGAAAGCGTGGACAGGGGCTACCTCACCCAAACGGAGATACAGACGCTCATGGACGCACCCATGAAGAACGCCACCCACGAGCTTGTACGGGACTTGTTCGTCTTTTCGGTGTTCACGGGTTTGGCGTATTCGGACGTGAAGAACCTCACCACCGACCACCTACAAACATTCTTCGACGGCAACCTTTGGATAATCACCCGAAGAAAGAAGACCAACACCGAATCGAACATCCGCCTTTTAGACGTTCCCAAACGTATCATCGAAAAGTACAAGGGACTGGCAAGGGACGGTCATGTTTTCCCCGTTCCGAGTAACGGAAGTTGCAACAAGATACTTAAAGAGATAGGCAGACAATGCGGCTTCAAGGTACGTTTGACCTATCATGTGGCACGCCACACGAACGCTACGACCGTACTTTTATCGCACGGCGTACCCATCGAAACGGTGAGCCGTCTTTTGGGGCATACCAACATAAAGACCACCCAAATTTACGCCAAAATCACCGCCCAGAAGATAAGCCAAGACATGGAAACCTTGTCGCACAAGTTGGAAGATATGGAGAAGAATATCTGTCGAGCCATCTAATTAAAAACAGAATACCGATGAAAGAAGAAAGGAATATTATCACGATGGACGAGCAGGGCAATATCTTCCTGCCGAACGATATAGGTGCAACCGCCATGACCGAGTGGGAAATCTGCGAACTGTTCGGGGTTATCGCCCCGACGGTTCGGGCAGGGATAAAGGCACTCTGCAAAAGCGGAGTTTTGAGTATATATGACATAAAGCGCATTATCCGCATATCGGACAGATACAGCGCGGAGGTTTACAACCTCGAAACGATAGCCGCCCTCGCTTTCCGTATCGAATCGTTCGGGGCGGCGAAAGTCCGCAAAGTGTTGTTGGAAAGGATTATAAACAGGCGAAAAGAGAAAACGACGGTATTCGTGTCGGTTGTTTCGGACGGCAAGCCCAACAGCCGTTGGAAAGCATGATGATATATCAACATACCAACATGCAAACATACCAACATATCAGCATACCAACATGCAAACCTATCACTATGGTGATATATATTGCAGGTTCTATTCCTCTTTTCAGAGGAAAGCGGAGCAATCATTTCCGTTTACAAAGGCAAAGCAAGCACGGGGCTTTATGTCGGCTAAAAGGTCAGGCGGCTGCGCCGTTTCCCTATAAATCTTCCTCTCGCTTCGCTGCGAGCGTATTTATCGGGAAAACCTTGTATCCGACCGCCCCATGCAAAAGAGCCTTTGAAAACGGAAACGACCGCCCCGCCACCCACCGACCGAAAGGGAAAAAATAAGGTGGGGTTATATGGGTAAGCAGACGGCAGGGACAGCCACCGCAGAAAGGCAGACGGACGGCACGCCGCAGGGTATTTACTGAGAAAATACCGTAGCTTATTAGGGAATTTTCCGAGCCGCAATACTACGTATCGCTGAAAATTCCCCAATAAGGCAAGGGGCAAGCCCCTCTGCACACCCCATCGGGGACGGCATTTGCCGCCCCCGAAGATACAAAAAATCATTGTTTCACAAGCCAAAAAAGAAGAATATATGGGTTTCGTAGTTTTACACATGGAAAAGGCGCACGGCAGCGACAGCGGAACGACCGCACATATCGAGCGTTTCATCATACCGAAGAACGCCGACCCCACACGCACGTACTTAAACCGCAGGCTCATCGACTACCCCGACGGGGTGAAAGACCGTTCGGCGGCTATACAGCAGAGATTGGAAGAAGCGGGGCTGACACGCAAAATCGGAAGCAACCAAGTACGGGCTATCCGCATCAACGTATCGGGAACGCACGAGGACATGAAGCGGATAGAGGAAGAGGGGCGTTTGGACGAGTGGTGCGCCGACAATCTGAAATACTTCGCCGACACGTTCGGAAAGGAGAACATCGTGGCGGCTCACCTGCACAGGGACGAGGAAACGCCGCACATACACGTTACACTCGTCCCCATCGTCAAGGGAGAGCGCAAGCGCAGGAAAAGGGAGGAACAGACAAAGAAGCGATACCGCAAGAAGCCGACCGACACCATGAGGCTGTGCGCAGACGATATTATGACACGACTGAAATTGAAGTCCTACCAAGATACCTATGCCGAAGCGATGGCAAAATACGGGCTGCAAAGGGGCATAGACGGCTCGAAGGCTCGTCACAAGTCCACGCAGCAGTATTATCGGGATATACAGAAACTCTCCGATAACCTCAAAGCGGAAGTGGTGGATTTGCAGCAGCAGAAAGAAACGGCACGGGAGGAACTAAGACGGGCGAAAAAAGAAATACAGACCGAGAAGCTGAAAGGAGCGGCAACCACCGCAGCCGCCAACATCGCCGAGAGTGTCGGTTCTCTTTTCGGCAGCAACAAGGTCAAGACATTGGAAAAAGAGAACACCGCCCTACATAGGGAGGTAGCCGACCACGAGGAAACCATCGAAGCCCTGCAAGATAGAATACAGACCATGCAGGCAGACCACAGCCGACAGATGGCGGAAGTAGAACGGAAGCACCGCAGGGAGATAGCGGACAAGGAAACGAAGCACAAAGAGGAAATATCTTTCTTGAAAACGGTAATCGCAAAGGCTGCGGCATGGTTTCCCTATTTCCGTGAAATGCTCCGTATCGAAAACCTCTGCCGCCTTGTGGGATTCGATGAAAGGCAAACCGCAACGCTCGTCAAGGGAAAGCCGTTGGAGTATGCAGGGGAACTCTACTCGGAGGAACACGAACGGAAATTCACGACCGAAAAGGCATGGTTTCAAGTCGTGAAAGACCCCACCGACGGGACTAAATTGGTTCTTGCCATTGACCGAAAGCCCATTGCCGAGTGGTTCAAAGAGCAATTCGATAAGCTACGGCAGAGCATTCGCCGACCAATACAACCGCAAAGGAAAAGCAGAGGGATTTAGGGGAAATAGATAAATAATCAACTGTACCTCAATCACTAAATTCAAGTCAATCAAATTATTGGCATTCTATGGTGCATAAACGAAATAAAAGTAGTAAATTTGCCAAATAATGACAAATTGAAAAAATATTCGAATGTTATTCGCTCAAAAGATCAAAGCGGCCAGAGTCCGAAGCGGATTGTTGCAAAAGCAATTGGCTTCGGCTTTGAATATAGATGTCCCTATGTATAGCCGAATAGAACGCGGAGACAGGCAAGCTAAAAAGGAGCAAGTGGTATTGCTTTCGGATATCTTGAATATCGAACGGGAAGAGTTGTTGAGCCTTTGGATTGCGGATAAGATAAATGCAATTATCGGAGACGATAAAAACATTGCAGATAAAGCGTTGAAGACTATAATTGACAATAGAAATGGAAATAAAGACTATACACACGCTTATTAACGGAGATAGCAGGAATCTTTCTCTTATGCCGGACAAATCCGTCCATCTGATCATTACGTCGCCCCCGTATTGGCAATTGAAAGATTATGGGAGTGATGGGCAAATAGGATTTCATGATAGTTACGAAAGTTATATCAACAATCTGAATATGGTCTGGGCGGAGTGCAATCGAGTATTGCATGACGGTTGCCGTTTGTGCATAAATATAGGAGACCAATTCGCTCGTTCCGTCTATTACGGACGTTATAAAGTGATTCCCATAAGAACCGAAATCATACGTTTTTGCGAAGCTCTCGGAATGGATTATATGGGAGCCGTAATTTGGCAGAAGCAAACAACGATGAATACGACAGGGGGAGGAGCTGTTATGGGTAGTTTTCCTTATCCTCGAAACGGTATTTTGAAAATAGATTACGAATTTATCCTAATTTTCAAAAAACAAGGTAAGGCTCCCGTTCCCGCTATTGAGCAAAAGCAATGTTCGGAAATGACAAAAGATGAATGGAATACATTTTTTGCTTCCCATTGGAATTTCGGTGGGGCTAAACAAGACGGACACATTGCGGTATTTCCTGAAGAATTGCCGCACCGTTTGATAAAAATGTTCTCTTTTGCTGGAGAAACGGTATTCGATCCATTCATGGGTAGCGGGACTACGGCTTTGGCAGCGCGTAATCTGCAACGTAATTCTATCGGGTATGAAATAAATCCCGATTATAAAAAATACTATGAGGAAAAGGTCGCTTCATCCTTTTCGTTCGGCAATGTAGAATATAGATACAGCAACGATAGATCTGTTTTCGACATGGACGAAAAGAAGAAAACTTTGCCTTATATATTCAGTGACCCGCACAAAATGGAAAGCAAAATCGAGATTAAGAAGTTGCAATTCGGTTCACGGATAGATAAAGACAAGAAAGAACGGGAAGAGTATTTTTCTGTAAAAACGATTTTGTCACCAAATACTATTGTATTGAACAATGGACTTACCATACGACTGCTCGGAATCAAAGAAAAGCCATCTGTCAATGGTAATGCGACAAAATTTCTTGCGGAAAAGACAAAAGGAAGGAAGGTCTTTTTACGTTACGATGCCATAAAGTATGACGATAAAGATTTGTTGTTGTGCTACTTATACTTAGACAACAAAACTTTTATAAATGCACATATGCTGAAAAACGGTTTGGCAGACGTGGACTATTCTTTTGATTTCAAATATAAAAACAAATTCGAGAAACTGATAAACCTATAACGTTATGGATAGATATTCAATGAATTTCGGGAAAAAGGAACGCGTGCTGAACTACACTTGCCAAACATACCAATTATCCCGTCCGAATAAAGTAGGTGCTGTAATGGCTCTTATTCGCGATTGCCAACCTTCTTCGTTCGATGAATGGCAATCATGGTATTTCGAAAATGCTCATACCGCAGGAAAAAATCCGACGAAAATCACAGTCGAAAGTCTCCATGAATTGGGTGAACGGTTGTATGCAAAAATTACGGAAGTCGTGATTCCGGAATGGGAAGCAGCTTTTCGTGAATTGACAGAACAGGACTGCATTGACTATATATACAATCTGACTATAAATCGTACTTATGACGGTTATATACGAGAAAAGTCTGTAATCAATGACGGATTGGTTAAAGTATTTCCTAATATCAACTTCGAAGAAAGCGATCCCGAATTGGATCATGCTGGAGATATTGATTATATCGCAAAAATCGGAGATAAAGCCATAGGCATACAAATCAAACCGATAACAGCGAGTGCCAATTTCGGTAGTTATTCGCTGACTGAGCGAATGAAAGTGAGTTTCGAATCGTTCAAAGAACGATATGGCGGTAATGTGTTTATCGTATTCAGCTTAGATGGAGAAATTGCCAATAAAGAGGTTATAGGTCAGATTCAATCCGAAATAGATCGGTTGTCTAATTGAGCACACTCTGTTTTTGAAATCGGATTATGAAAGGAAAGAATATCAAAAACGAATCGTTCCCATCTATTGAAGTTATCGACTTATTTTGCGGTATCGGCGGATTGAGTTTCGGGATGAAAAGCAAGGGATTCAATATCCTTGCAGGGTATGATCTCGATGCGACCTGCCGGTATGCTTATGAAACGAATAACAATGCGAAATTCATATATAAGGATATTAAAACGGTGTCTCCGGATGAAATCCGCACAGCCTACGGCAAAGGATCTATTAGAGTGTTGGCAGGATGCGCCCCTTGTCAACCGTTTTCGTCGTATGCATTCAAAAACAAAAAGAAAGATCCGAATAAATACGATTTATTATATGAATTCGGACGATTGGTCAAGGCTGTTCATCCCGACATCGTTACGATGGAAAACGTGGCTCAAATCTTATCTTTCAAAGAAAAGCCCGTTTTATCCGATTTCGAGAATCTTTTGAAAAATGAAGGATATCATGTGTGGGTAAATCCAGTATATTGCCCCGATTACGGAATACCGCAAACTAGGAAAAGATTGGTGTTATTAGCATCGCGATTGGGAAATATCGAGTTGATCAACCCGACGCATAAGCCTAACGAGTACAAGACGGTGAAAGAAACGATCGGAGATTTACCCGAACTCAAAGCCGGAGAAACCGATAAAAACGATCCGTTGCATAGAGCCAAAGCATTATCGCCATTAAATCTCGAACGTCTTCATCATACTCCGTACGGAGGCAGTTGGAAAGATTGGCCGAAGGATTTGCAATTGCGGTGTCATAAAACCGATAACGGACGCTCGTTTGGTAGTGTCTACGGTAGAATGGTTTGGGAAAAACCAGCCCCTACTATGACAACTCAATGCACTGGTTTAGGCAATGGCAGATTCGGACATCCTATACAAGATCGTGCTATTTCCATTAGAGAAGCTGCTCTTATACAAACTTTCCCGATGACGTATAAATTTTTCGCTGACGAAGAGTATGTCGCTATTACCAAAGCATCGAGATATATCGGCAATGCCGTTCCACCGAGACTGGGAGAAGTCATAGCCGAGAGTATTATATGCCATTTGACGCGAATTGTCAACTAACTCCATGAATATTTATATGAAAGAATATCAGCTTAATGTCGATCCTCGGATTTTAGAGTTGTTGGGACCGAATCTTTATACGAATATTTATTATGTATTGGCCGAACTTGTTGCTAATGCGTATGATGCAGATGCACATAATGTATATATCATTTCTAATAAAGACGATATCAGAATCGAGGATGATGGGCATGGTATGTCTTATCAGAATGGAGAAGTAAAGAAGTTCTTGAACGTAGCCGGTGTCTCTCGAGTTAAAGAAGAAGAATCTATGACACGTTCCGGAGAGAGACGAAAAATGGGACGAAAAGGCGTTGGTAAGTTGGCGGCATTGTCTGTTTCCGAATCCGTTGATGTAATGACTATCAGCGATAACGAGAAATCCGGTTTCGTTTTATCTCGTAGACCGATAGACGGGAATAAGTTACGACCTATTGCCGATGATGATATAAAATTCGTATATATTCAAGAGCATGGAACAGCGATCGTAATGAGGAATCCTCAATACAGATTGAATAAATCTATGGATTCGGTTAAACGGAATTTGTTAAAAATATTCCCATTAGTCAACGATAATTTCAAAATACACATAATCAGAGGCAATGAAACAGTTACAATAGACACCTTTGACGAAAATATTGCAAAAGAGTTATGTGCATTTATATCTTTAGGGGATGACTTTTCCGATTTAGCAAAAAATATTCCTAACCAATATCCGGCAAAACGAACTGAATTAGTTGAGCATAGAGAGCCGTATACAGAGCCGATCAATCTGAAAGACAATGCAGGAAATGATCATGAATATACGCTTAAAATAATGGGATGGATCGGGGCATACGCTTCTACAAGAGGGCGTAAAGCGGCACTTACCGATTTCCCCGACAACTTCATATCCCTATATGCGAATAAAAAAATGGGAGAGTTCAATATTTTGCCGATAGTCGGTCAAAATAAATTGAATGAAGTTTATGTAGTCGGACAACTATATATCGATTTGTTCGAATTATCGGAACTTCCAGATATGGCATTGAGCAATAGGCAAGGCTATAAGTCCGACGACCCACGATATGAGGCCGTTATAAAATACGTGCGAACTATTCTACTTCCGGATATTCTTCGGAAAAGAGGTTTGTTTTCTAATGAACAGAACAGAGAGAAGAAGCAACGTAAATTGAATGAACAAAAAAATACAGAAGCAAAATTTAGAGAAGCCGTCGACACATTCAGAAATATAGTGAGTGAAAATGCAGCTGAAAGTATAGGACGATTAGCACCAGATTCTTCGAGAGAAACGATCGAACAAATCATATCCGATGCGATCAATAATAATGCTAATGCTTTAGGATTAAAAACCGTAGTGGATTCCCAGAAAAAGAAAATACTGATTAGTCACGCTTCTAAAGACAAAGCATTAGCTGATTTGATATACTCATTTTTAGTATTTAATAACATTCCGCCCGAAGATATCTTATACACGAGTTGCGACGATGAAATTAGCCGCATTCCCGAAGGGACTGCATCGATATATAACTATTTACGGGATTTCTTTGTGGAAAGTTACTCTAATCAAAAAATCTTCGTCATATTCGTTACGAGTGATAACACCCCGAGTGCATGGGGTGCGATGACAGAAATCGGAGCATCTTGGATCACACAAGTAGATAATAGAATCTTTAATATTCCCCCATTCCGACCGCAACATCCCTTAAATGATGAAGCTTTATGGCATAGTACGGAACGAAACGAAACGAGAATGATGAACTATGTATGACCAAACTAAATGCCGATATTTTTTGCCAGAAAATAGAAGCGACTTGCGACAAGCTCGGCTATGCAAAGAAAAGTCGTAAAGAAAATATGGATCATCTTAAAGAACGAATCGTTATTAAGTAGAGATGGCAGACACGGTCAGTAAAGAAAAGCGTTCGGAAATAATGTCTCATGTCACAGGAAAGGAAACAAAACCGGAAAAGATCGTCCGAAAATATCTGTTTGCTCAAGGTCTGCGATATCGAAAAAATGTAAAACGGTTGCCGGGAACTCCGGATATCGTTCTTCAAAAGTACAAAGCTGTAATATTCGTGAATGGTTGTTTTTGGCATGGACATCAAGGATGTAAATATGCTCATTTACCATCTACGAATTTGGAATATTGGGAGAAGAAGATTGCGGATAATTTAGAAAGGGACAAACGTAAAACGCAAGAATTAGAAAGGCTTGGCTATCAAGTATCTGTTGTATGGCAATGCCAATTAAAACCCAAAGTTAGAGAACAAAATTTGAGAAATCTATACAACAATATCGTTGAACATACGTAAAATGCCAATCGCTATATACCATAGCCTTCATAAGTAAGAAAATTATTGCTATAAGTTGAGTGTTTTAAGTTATTTGACTATCTTTGCGAAAGAAGAGTTATTTGACAGCATAGTAACGCAAAACGCTGAAATTCGCACAGTTTCCAAATCGTTACCTCTATTTCTCAAATAATTCGCTAAAAGTTTATTCCTCAATCGGTTAAGTCAAACCGAGAAAAATCTAAAATAATATTTTTTAGGCTTACGAGGAATGCCTTTGGATGAAATAATTCTGTATTTTTTCTTTCCGGCAGTAATATATGTCCAAATATCAATATTGCACCAACCACCTTGATTATAGGTGTTGATCATACGCATATTGATAATAGTACGATCAGAAGTGAGCTCAATACTAGTGATTTCTGTTGTTGTTGAATATTGTTTATCTACAAAAACAGGAGATATGATTTTTTTCTCAGCACTATCCTTTTTTATTTCCGATGTCAAACCAATAGTAGAAACTGCACTATTATGCATAATTGTGGATGTTGTATCTTGTTTTATAGTTTCTGTATTGACAGAATCTGCTGCTTGCTTAATAACAGATGGCTCTTGTACAACATTGGCTAATATAATACATACATAATCTTTGGCTATTTTTACTTGATCAGGAAATGGTTTTCCCGTTAAAATATTGGTCGAAGGATTAGAAACTTTTACCGGCAATAAATCTATCAGATTTTGCAAATAACTCATTTTTATTGCATAGCCAGCATTTTCAGCTCCCGCATGTTTGGCGCTCACTACGCCAATAATATTACCTTTTGAATCAAATAGAGGGCCACCACTATTACCAGGTTGTACCGGAGCTGAAATTTGATATTGTGATACATCTCCATGAAATCCGGTTCGGGCACTAACAATTCCATTAGTTAATTTTACGTCTACCCCCATTGTCGAGATTAGTGGATATCCTAACACATAACAATTCTCTCCGATTTCCGCTTGATCCTGTCGCCTTATATACGGGATATAAGTAAACGGGGTAAATTTTTTATCGCTTATTTTTATAATTGCTAAATCATTATAACTATCAACTTGCTCAACAGATGCTGAATATGTCGTGTTATAATCACCCCTAATCCCTGTTACATATAGGGTCCTGGCATCTGCAATAACATGGTAATTTGTTACTATATACCCTTCTTTAGAAAGAAAAAATCCAGTACCGCTACTTGGCGTATTCTTGGCTTGATCTTTGGTAATTTGCCCATTCTCATCCTCTTCAAATCCCTGTTGTCTGCGTATTTTAAGTAATCGTGTATTATATCTTATCACTGCATCTTTTATTTTTAGTCCTTGCTGTTTCAAATCAGAATACACTAATGCATTTGCCAGTGGTTTTTTGTAAAATGTCTTTACGGTTGAATAAATATCCAACAATTCTTTTTCTAACAGAGAATCTATATTTTTAGTTAAAGCATCTGATATATACTCAACCAATGAATTTAAATAACGTTCACGTTGCTCATAATGGGCTTGTACTTGTGCCTGAGTCCAAGCTTGTGCTTGCGCTTGCATTGCAGCGGCTGTTGCCATTTCACTAAATGACGGTAGCGAAAGTGAACCATATGAAGGCTTATCATACTGATTGATTTGCGCAAAGCATACGTTATATAAAATGCAACAGAAAATTGTTATAATGATATGTTTCATAGTTTATAGATATTAATTTTCTTAGATTTGGTATGTAAATTCAATCAGTCGTTCAGGATTGCATAAAGAGAATGATACTTTTGCAACACGCTGATTTTTTAGAAAAACGTTGCAGCAGTATGGTTCATTAGGTTCAAAATCTCTTTCTGGAATAGTTGGACCTATAAGCATCTGCATCATAGTCAGTCCTACGCAGATGGTATTTGTTTTTTCAGGTATCCGAATGTATTGCAATCTATGGTCTCCTGTGATCAGTGCATCATAATCACTTGCTAATTTGAGATATTGCGTAAGATGGGCAATGAATATCACTGCCGTACAAAGGATGGAAGCACGGGCGATTTGTTCTTTTTCAGCATTAATAATTTCGCATTGAATGAAACCTTTGAACTCTAATTCATCAATTTTAGTCCCGTTTTGCCAAATCTCAACATGGTTAAAAGGAAAGCTAAATCCTTCCATTTTTAATTTGCAGAATGGAGGGAATGCATCATATTGTATTTCTTCGCTCATAGGTTAGTAGAGTTTTCCCGCCCAACTCCTCTACGGGGATTATTAAATAAAGAAAGTGTGGAGTTGTTAGTTTATCGTACTGGAGGCTCTGGTAAGCCATTGGACAAATAAACAATACCCCACACTTGGGCAGTATATCGAGAATGATATAGCTACGCAAGTGATGAGTGTTTGTATTACTTATCCCTGTCCTTAAAATTTACCAGATTCCCAGTACAGGATGAAGCTAAACACTTTCATCAATCAATATGTTGCTACCCATTGGATAGCACCACAAAGTTAGAAAATGTTTCTTAAAATACAACGCACTCGCGGGGTATTGTAGAAGCAAATTTCGGTTAAAAGTTTCTGAAAATCAAGATTGACCTTATAGAATGTTTATCATAACTTTCGGGGAAATGTTGACTATGATATTTACAGGGTTCTACAAGAAAGGCCCACCTTTTATGGCAGGCCCTTACCTATAAAGCAAATTAAATCTAAACTCATTTTTCTTAATATTTATATATAAAAATATATGAAATATGAGTTATTTCAATTTCATAACACTCCCGGCCAATGTAAACTTACTGATAACTTGAGGTATTTCCACAGGATCTTTACCCAGATATTTCTGTGACTGATAATCCACTACCCGATAATAATTCTCACCAGTCCGGTTATCTTTACAGCGTTTGAGTGTACAAAAACTTTGCAGATAACTGACTGCTGTGGCAGGCTTTTCAAAAATTTTCAGCCCCGACGCATTGAATATAGCAATCATCAATTCATAAATTTTTTCTCTGGAATAACGCTCTCCCGGTTTGAAATAATTCTCCACAAGGGCACGAAATGGGTGCTCTCGCTCTAATGCATTAAACAGTACCGCATTATAAAAGCCATTATACCACTTATTATCCTTATTTCTCTTGTCAGACAATGTATCTACGAGGTATTCATGCGGAGCATATTTCATTAGTTGATGAAAGCGTGATATAAAGCGTTTTAACTCTCTGGATACGCTCCGTTCGGCACGTACTGTCAGGTCCTCGCTCATACTCCCATCAGCAATACGCTCTTTCATTAATTTTACACACTCGTCGATATTAGCATTTTGAATAGCCTTAAACTCGTCATCTACTGCAATCTCTGCGGCTTGTTGGTCCTTCGAATACGAGTCATTAGCAAACGTATGTCCGAGGATTTCACAATCCTCCTCTAATGCAGCGACAATAGCTGTTGCATCAGAATATAGTTGCGAGCGCAGACGCACAAACTCATCAAAAGCGTCTATATTAAGATATGAAACAGCCAGATTATCTTCAATATCATGGCGCACCAATGTAATCGGAGTGCTTCCGCCATAAGAAACTTTCCATCCGGACATTTGATCGGCGACAGCTTGCCCCACATTTCGATGAATCACATCATTATAATTCTCCAATCCGAAATTTATCTGATTAATGATCTCAATGATCCACTTTGCGCAAGCTATATTATGCTGCTTATCGAAATTTTTCTCCCATACTTTCTTGGACTGAATATCATAAATGAGCCGTTCGCTCAAAAGCCCCTCTTTATGACGGCACCGACCGGCTATCTGCAACAATTTTTCGGGAGATAACAACGTATAAAGGTATTTTGTATCAGATACGGATATAAGATGATACCTGTCCTCGATGTCTATACCTGTAAAATAGGTACACGTCAGAAAGGTAATCTGCCTGGTCAGGCGGGTCCCGATATTCTCTTGCGGATAATACTCTCCTGCCTGCTGTTCACTCTGACTGCTGCACCATATTTCGCACTTTCCCTTCAACTCATCCGGTAGCAGTTCGATAATTATTCGCATGGAAGAAACCGTATTGTAAGCTACGACTATTTTATCCTCCGGATACTGTCGTATGGTTCTTTCCAATGTCGTTGCCACAGTTTTAGGAATGTTTGTCGATCGTATCATCTCAATCGGGCGACGAATAAACTGTTCGTATTTCACGTCGATCAAAGGCAGATCAGCCAGTCGGGGATCGGAGAACGGACGGATAGTCGCCGATACCAGACAGCGGTTCCGTTCGGGGAATTTGAAAAAATAGTCGATGACGTTTTCCAATGCCGGACGATATACACCGTCTGTCTGATAACAATCAATTTCATCGACCATTATGTGCCATTTCTCCAGATTCTGCGGCAAGTATTCCATCAGCCGCGGTAAGCTGTCAGCGACTACCAGAATCTTTTTATAAGAAATTTTCTTGTTACTCAAATAAGCACGGATATTTCGGGAGGTCACTTTCTTGATGTCCCCTACCTCGCTACCGACATAAAGATACCTTTTCGTGCCGTCCTCGGTTATTCCCTTGCGATACTTGCCATAGGCCAGACTCCTTGTAGGACAAACTACGATACAATTATTTTCCGCATCCAAGGCCAAAGTGGTAGCTCCGATACCTGTAACATTCTTTTTAATGATGCCATACGGCAACTGCCGGAATACCTCACTGAATCTCTTGGTATTATCCTTTATAAGAACCTCCAAAGAATCCAATCTGTTCTTCTCGGTTTCGTTCGGATGCAAACGATATACTACACCGGGGACATCCAACACCTCCGCATTGTTGATCGTGCACTTAACAACAACGCCATCCTTTTCCTCCGTATCAAACTGATAGCGGGGATCGTCAATACGCTTGGCTTCAGCAGTCAGCGTGCAAAGCACTAAAACCTTTCGTCCTGCTTCCATCTTTGAAATAAATTACGTTCCGCATTCTCCCTTACGGAACTATTCGAAAGAATTGCCTGCGCTCTCACCGCAGACAATCCAACTATTCGGACACTCTCAACTACAATCGAGAATGTCGCGTAAAGGCTTTATAGCCTTATTCAGATATTTACAAGATAAGCAAAATTTTCGAGATTTCCAAATATTCAAGCAATTATTTCGCTGACAATCAGCTCTTTTATCACTTATTGAGCACCTTTTCCAGCCGTCCGATATGATTGCTGATGTTCTTGTTCAGAACTTGCGCATAGGAATGCTGGGTAACCGAAATATTAGAGTGTCCGAGCAGTTTGCTCACCACCTCGATAGGAACATCGTTATAGAGCAGGATAGTCGTGGCAAAGGTTTTCCGGGCCGTGTGGTGCGTCAATTTCTTGTCGATGCCTACCACATCCGCAATTTCCCGCAGATAGGAATTGACCTTTTGATTGGAGATACGCGGCTGGATATAATCGTCCGTACTACCGAATTCCCGGAACCATGCTATCAGTTTCTCGGCCTGCGGGAGCAACGGAACGGAAACCTCCCGGTCCGTCTTTTGACGAACAAGCGTGATCCAATTCCTGCCGTCAAATCCTTTCGTGATATGCTTCGGTTGCAACGCCTGCGCTTCATGGTAGGCAAGCCCCGTATAGACCGAGAAGAGGTAGATGTTCTTAACCGTTTCCAGACGTTTCTGGGCAAAATGATGATGCTCCAGTTTGTGCAGTTCCTCCTGCGTGAGAAATACCAGCCGTTTACGCTCTTTTAAGGGCCTGTATTCGACGAACGGGTCCTGCTGGATATAGTTGCACTTGAAAGCGAAAGTGACCATCTGACGCACCCGCTGCATGATTTTATTGATGGTGATGGCTTTCAGACCTTGCACTATGAGTGCTTCTTCGAACTGCTTCACAAAGCGATAGTCCACGCTTCGGATGGGAATGTCCTGCATGTTATACGAGGTGCGGATATACCGCTCTACATGGGCGAAAACCTCCCGGAATTTTTGCAATGTGGCAGGTGAATACTCTTTGCCTACGAGTTGCTCCATCTTGTTCAGACGCTCCCGGAAAATCCCGCACAACGTATGTTCCTCCACCGTCTTGTGCTTGTAGATCGAGTAGATTTCAGCCAGCGATACATTCCCGTCCGCTTCGTACAATCTACGCTCGATGCCTTTGAGTTCGATAGTGATATCCTGCAAGCGACGGTTAATCAGCACGGCATCTTCCGAGGTTCCTCGAACACATTGAGCGTCTTTGTCCCACAAGTCAGGTGTTACATAAAGTCCCGTCGAAAATTGCTGGCGTTCTGCACCGTCAGTTGTTAACTTGCAGTAAATCGGGGCTGTACCCCGTCGGTTTTTCTTAAATTCGTAAAGATAATAGGTGATTCTCAGTATTTCAACCATAGTCAGCAGATCGTTTTCATAACCCGCTGGAATACTTTTCATTACAAGTCTGGAATACAACTTTTGCCCGAAAGCGAATTGTATTCCAACGAACCCCTAAAATACCCCGATTTTGAATGATTATTAAAATATCTTAAAATATGGCAATTTTGCTTAATTGCTGATTATAAGACATTTAACCATTTTGCAGGGTATAAAAATAGGGGCCAGATTTTGCAATCTAACCCCTTTAGTAGCGGGAGGAGGACTCGAACCTCCGACCTTCGGGTTATGAGCCCGACGAGCTGCCAACTGCTCCATCCCGCGATATATCTTTAGACCGATGATCTATCGCTTTTGCGTGTGCAAAGATAAGACAAATTTTCCATTCCGGCAAATTAATTTCAGCTAAAAAACTCCTTCACACACCCTGCACGCTGTTTGTCAACCGGTTAGAGGACCGAATTATTTTATGGCTGCAACCACGATCTCCGCCAGATCGCGCACCTCGCCCTTCGTGCCGCGGCCGATGGCCTTTTTGCAGAGCGGGCAGGCGGTGACGATCACCTCGGCCCCCGTGGCGTCGAGCTGCGCGGCGACCGACCGGGCGATCTGCACCTGCTGGCCGTCGGAGATGGCCGTATTGGCCACCGAGGAGCCGCAGCAGAGGGCGTTCTCGCGCGTCGAGGCGGGTTCGAGCAATTCGCCCACGGCTTCGATCACCGCACGCGGCTCGTCGTAGATGCCGCTGCCGCGCCCCAGTTCGCAGGGGTCGTGGTAGGTGAAGCGCGTCGCGCCATGCTCCAGCGAAAGGCGGCCCGCACGAATCAACCGCAGGATATATTCCGAATGGTGCAGGATCTCGATACCCGGCAGGTCGTAATCCTCGCGGAAGACCTTGAGGCAGATCGGGCACGACGTGACGAGCGTTGTGATGCCGTGCTTACGGAACAGGTCGGCATTGTATTTCATCATCTTGCGCGCCGAATCGGTCTCGCCGGCCAGTTTGAGCGGCCGGCCGCAGCAGACGCCGCCTTCGCGGTCGGCCCACCAGACCTCCTCGCCCGCGGCCTCGAAGATCGCCGACATCGCCGACATCGTGCGCGGCGTCAGCAGGGTCATGCAGCCCGCAAAATAGCCCACCTTGCCCGCACCTTCGGAGCGGTCGAGACCCTTGAAATAGCCGTAGCGGCGTTCGTCGGGCACGTTGTGCATCTTGTCGCGCGAGTTGACGCGGAGCGTGTTGAGATCAATGCCGACGGGGCATTTCTCGGCACAGCGGCCGCACATCAGGCAGTTGTCGGCCGTCTGGAGGCGCAGCATGTTGTAACGGCGGTCGCGCAGGAAGTAGACCGACTGCACGTCGTCGACGCCCAGCACGCTCTGCAACTGGCAGGGGTCGATGCAGATGCCGCAGCGCGAGCAGGCCTCGACCTGGAAATTATCGTAGGAAGACTCCTTTTCGCCCGAGCGCAGGTTGTAACGGCGCAGGAAGATGAGGGGTATCTCCGTGAAAATATGCATGTAACGCGAGAACGGCAGCGCCACGAAGAACACGCCGAGGCACGAGGAATAGAACCACCACGCCGCGGTTTCGAGATTCATCAGCGGCATCACGCCGATATGCCCGGACATCCACTCCCCGAGGCTCCCGGTGAGGAATCCCCCGCCGCCGTAAAGCGCGCACGTGGCGCTTTCGGCCACCAGACGCGCCGGGAACACGAACCACAGCGCCGACAAGGCCACCCGGTCGCCCGGGACGTGCTTCGTCGTGCGCCGCATGCCCATCGCCCGGGAGTAGAGACGCTTGCCCCAGGCCAGCGCCACGCCCGAGAGGACGAACAGCAGCAGGAGGTCCATCGTGAAATCGAAGAACGGCTTGTGCTCCAGCCCTGTGGCGAAATACTTGAAAAAGACGTGTCCCTGCAACGGCACGTAGCGGAAGCCCAGATAGGCGATCGTCTCGGCCCACCCCACGGCGATCAGCAGGAACCAGCCGAAAGCCAGCGACATGTGCATGTACCCCAGCAGGGGGTTGACCCGGAAGATGCGGCGGTGGAGCAGCGACTCGCTCACCACCTCCCACGCCGCCCCGAAGGTGCGGCGCGTCGGCAGTCCGAACAGAATCCGTTTCTTGTCGGCGCGGGGCAGGCGGTAGAGCCACGTCCCCCACTTCCAGGCCAGGACGGCGAACATCACCGCAGCGCCGATGATGAACGGCAGACAGAATGGCGCGTAGAAAGTCATCGTCAGAAATCCCCCAGTTTACGTTTGATAAGCATCACCACGCCGCGCGTATTGATGCCGCGCGGGCACACCAGCCGGCATTTGCCGCACAGCATGCACTTGTTCATCTCCTCGTAGGCCCCCTGGTATTCGCCGCGGCGCACCAACGTGTGGACCTTGCGGAAATTGAACTCCGTGAGGTTGCCCGCCGTGCAGACCGCCGTGCAGGCCCCGCAGCCGATGCAGGTCTGCAACTCGGGCATCTCGCGCAGGATCTCGTCGCTCTTGCGCAGGTTGTTGCGGTCGATGTCGATGGCCCGGGGCTTCGAAATGGTGTATCCGAAATTGATCGCCGCCATTGCTATGCCTCCACGTATTTGGCCGCGGCGTCGGCTGCGGCGATGCCCTCGTTCAACGACTCGCCGATGTTCTTGGGCGCCGTAATGGTCCCGGCGTAGAAAATGCCGTCGACGTTGCTCTTCACATTGCCGAGAAACATGTCGCGCGGAGCCAGAAAGCCGCTCGGAGCGCGGTTCAGCCCGGCGCCTGCGGCAAACGCTTCGTTGTCGTCGTTGGCCCGCATGCCCACGATCAGCACCAGCATGTCGACGCTCATGCGCAGGGGGCGGCCCGTCAGCGTGTCCTCGGCCTTGATCTGCACCCGTCCGTCGATCGTCGGGCTGGCCTCCGAAATGCGTCCGCGCAGGAAGTGGATGTTGTATCTCTGCTGCGCCTCGCGGTACATCTCCTCGTAACCGGGACCGAACATGCGGATGTCCATGTAAAAATTGAAAACGTCGGCCTCGGGGAAGAGCTGTTTCATCTCCATGGCCTGCTTGACGCCCGTGATGCAGCACACCTTCGAGCAGTGCTGCTGGCAGACCTTCTCGTCGCGCGAACCCACGCAGTGCAGGAAGGCGATGCGCCTGGGGCGCGATCCGTCGGCCTTGGCCACGCGCCCCTCGTTCAACATGCGCTCGATGTCGGCCGTCGTGAAGACGTTGTCGTAGATGCCGTAGCCGTACTCCTCCTTGATCGAGGCATCGAAGAGCGTGAAGCCGCTGGCCACGACCACCGAATCGCACGGCAGCGTCCGCCCGTCGGCGAGCGTGACGCTCTCCTTCGTGAAGCCCGCGACCTCCGTGGAGGTCATCACCTCGATGCCGCTCTCGTTGACCCTGCGGCGCAACTCGGTCAGCACCTCCTGCGCCGGGGTGAACGACGGGAACAGCACGTGCCAGCCCCGGAGCTTGCCGCCCAGTTCGGCCTCTTTCTCGATGATGACCGGGCTGACGCCCTGTTCCGCCAGACGCAGGGCCGTCTGCATGCCCGCAACGCCGCCGCCTATAATGATAACTCGTTTTTTCATTATTCTCTGATGTCGTAAATCGTATCCGTCGGGCAGCAGTTGACCACCGCCGACTCGGGTTTTCCGATATATTTCCCGTTGCGGCCCAGATACTTGGCCGCGGGATCGTACTCGACGCCCATCTTGTCCAGCAGGGGTTCCACGTCGACCTGGTGCATCTGCATGCCCAGCTCCCAGGGGTCGTAGCCCAGCACCAGCCCGGCCATCTCCTCGTAGGTCAGCACCGGGATTCCGTGGCCGTTCTGGCCGTAGGTCGTGCCCTCCATCTCGGCGATGGCGTACTGCCATTTGTCGAGGAACATCGCGCAGCCCGGACAGTTGGCCACGATGAAATCGGGCTTGTAGGGCGCCATGCTCTCCAGTTTCTTGTGCGAGTTGGCGATCGAATAGCCGCGGTTGGCCTGCACGAGGTAGTTGCGGAACCCGAATCCGCAGCAATGGCGGCGTTCGGGATAGTCGACGCACTCGCCACCCCACGACTCGACCATGCCGGCCAGCACATAGGGGAACTCCGATCCTCCGATCCCGGATTTCGGAAATATCTTGGCGTAGTGGCAGCCGATGTGCTCGACGACCTTCAGCGGTTCGCCCGTCGCGGCGTTGACGAGCCGTTTTTTGGCCCGCGCGGCGATCTCTTCGCGGAAATGGAACACGACATCCGACGTGTGGGCCAGGCTCGCGGGCTTCTTGAACTCGCGCCGGGTCGCCTTCCAGAGATTCTCGCGCGTCTTCTCCTCCGTCTCGGGGAACTCGTGCCACGTGGCCAGAATCTCCGTGTAAACGCCGAACGAGGTGATGCACGAAGTCACGAGGTTCTCATACCCCGCCTCGCCCATCAGCGCGAACTGCCGCGCCACGACGGTCATAATCGTCTCCAGCGGCACGATGTCCGAATGGTAGCCGATCCCCGTGCACGACGAGTGCTTGGGGTCGTCCGAGAGGTCCTTGCCCAGGTCGTTGCGCAGCATGTCGATAAACAGCTTCTCGCTGCCCGGGAAGAAATTCTGCCGGATGCAGCTGCGCGCGTAATAATAGTGGTCGTCGGCGATCTCCTTCTGGTAGTCCTGCCAACTCTTTCGCTTCATCGTCATCGTCAATAATGTTCGTTGCTGTTCGAAAGGAAGACATCCATCATGTACTGCTGGTCGGCGCCCTCCTCGTAGCCCATTTCGCGGGCCTTGCGGTCGGAATGCCGCTCGATGGTGTCGAACATCTCGCTGCCGCCGCTGACCTTGAATATCTCGTTGATCTCGGCGAGCGACTCCTCGTCCAGACGGCGCAAGGCCCCGGCGCCGTGGCGCATGTAGACGGGCGTGAACTGGCCGTAAATCTCCCGGTCGTTGTCGTAGATCCATTTCCAGACGGTCCCCTGCTCGGGATGCAGGTCGGGTTTCACCAGCCGCGGGACGATGCAGTAGCCCGTGCGGAGGATGTTCTCGCCGATAATGCGTTTCAGGGCCAGCTGCTGGCGACCCTTCTCGCTCTCGACGAAGAAGCCCAGTTTCTGCGACAGCGTGCGCAGCGCCTGGATCACATAGCCCGGCGTATTGCCCCGCGGACAGCGCGGACGGCACGACATGCACTCGCCGCAGTACCAGATGGTGTCGCTCTTCAAAAGCCGCTCGATGGCCTCGTCGTCGCGCGTCTGCACGATGGAGACGATCTGACGGGGGTCGTAGTTATAGAACTCGGCCGCCGGGCAGACGCCCGTGCAGACCCCGCAGTTCATGCACGAGTGAAGACCCTCCTTCATCCGCACATCCTCCATGAGCATATCGAAATACTTCCCCATACCTAATATACAAAAAAAACCTTTGCAGTGCAAAGGTAGGGAATCCGGGGCGGACGGGCGGTGGTATAAATGCGTAATTTAGCGCCGTTCGTAAAGCTCGAAGGCAAACGGCCAGGGGTAATCTTTCCCGCCGGAGAACGACTCCGACGACACCAGCCGCCATTCGCGCTCGTCCCACGCCGGGAAACGCGTGTCGCCCTCGTAGGCGCGGAAGACCCGTGTGAGGTAGAACTTCCGGGCCAGCGGCAGCGCCGCGGCATAGATCTGCGCCCCGCCGATGACGAACACCTCCTCGTCCGCGGGAAACAGCGCGACGGCCTCTTCGAGCGAGTGGACCACCGTGCAGCCGGGGATCTCGATATTCTGACGCGTGATGACGACGTTCGTCCGGTTGGGAAGCGGACGCCCGAGCGACTCCCAGGTTTTGCGGCCCATGACGACCGGATGGCCCGTCGTCACGGCCTTGAAATGCCGGAGGTCCTCGGAAATGTGCCACAGCAGGGCGTTCCTGTCGCCGATAACGCCGTTTTCGGCGACGGCTACGATCAAACTTATCATAATTCGAAAAGGTCTGTTACGGTTATTCCGCCCGTCAGGTGACAGGCCTGCCATCCCTCGCCGCGGGCCGCGGAGACGTTGGCGGCGTTGTCGTCGATGAAGAGCAGTTTTCCGGGCGGGGTCCCGATCTGCCGGGCGACGCTCCGGTAAATTTCCGGGTCGGGTTTGCGCAGATGCAGTTCGTCGGAGTAGAAACACCGCACGAACAGTTCGTCGAAGCTCCCGCCGAAACGCTCGCGGAACGACTCCCGGAAGCGGATGCGGTGGGGCAGGTTGGTGTTGCTCAACAGGTAGACCGGGCAACGCTTCCCCAGTTCCCGGAGCAACTCCACGCGCTGCACGTCGAACGGCATCAGCATGGCGTTCCACGCCTCCAGCAGCTGCTCGTCGGGGATGGCGGCAACGGCGGGAAACGTCCGCCGCACAGCCTCCGCGAACTCCTCCTGCGTGATAAGTCCCAGTTCGAGGTCGCGGAAACACGCCCTGTTCCCGTTGATGACCTCGGCGGCTCCCAGTCCGCGGATGTCCAGCGCCTCGAAAGCCCGGAGCGTGCGTTGCAGCTGCACGTCGAGCAGGACGCCTCCCAGATCGAAAACAAGGGCCTCGACGCTTTCGGGCGAAACGGTCGGAATCAGGATATTCATCTGCTGCGGGTTTAAAACGACATCGGGGCCTTGATCGCGGGCCACGGGTCGTAGCCTTCGAGCGTGAAATCTTCGTAACGGAAGTCGAAGACCGACTTCACGGCGGGGTTCAGCCGCAGTTTCGGCAGCGGACGCGGCTCGCGCGAAAGCTGCTCGTCGACCTGCTCCAGATGGTTCAGATAGAGGTGCGTGTCGCCCAGCGTATGGATGAACTCGCCGGGCTGCAAGCCGCACACCTGCGCCATCATGCAGGTCAGCAGGGCGTAGGAGGCGATGTTGAACGGCACGCCGAGGAACGTGTCGGCGCTGCGCTGGTACAGCTGGCACGAGAGACGCCCCCCGGCCACGTAGAACTGGAACAGCACATGGCACGGCGGCAGGGCCATCGCGTCGATCTCGGCGACGTTCCACGCCGAGACCACGATGCGCCGCGATTCGGGATTGGTGCGGATCAGCCCGGCGGCCTGCGCGATCTGGTCGACGACGCCCCCGTCGGGCCGGGGCCACGAACGCCACTGGTAGCCGTAGACATGGTTCAGGTCGCCGAAGCGGTAGCCTTCGATCGGCGACTCGACGCCCGCCGAGGCGAGGAACGTCTCCCGGCCGACGGGCAGCACCCCGTGGCGCACGCACAGTTCGTTGTAGTGGCGGTAGGCGTCGTTGTCCCAGATATGGACGCCGTTGTCCACCAGATATTTGATGTTGGTGTCGCCCCGCAGAAACCACAGCAGTTCGTGGATAACCCCCTTGAGGAACACCTTTTTGGTCGTCAGCAGCGGAAAGCCCTCCGACAGGTCGAAACGCATCTGGTGGCCGAAGACCCCCTTGGTCCCGGTTCCCGTGCGGTCGCCCCGCACGACGCCTTCCGTCTTGATCCGGCGCAACAGATCGAGGTATTGTTTCACTGAATCGTCATTTAATCGTTTTATCGCTAAACCGAGGTCTTGCCCGGCATTTTCAGCGTCAGCTCCCCCGCCGCGTCCAGCACGGCGTAGGAGGGATTTTCGGCCCAGCAGCCGAGGTTCACCACGTGCAGCCGCCCTTCGCGGCAGTCGCGCGGGAAGTGCATGTGTCCGAAAACGAAGAGATCGACCGCATGCGTCCGGGAATACTCGCGGGCATACTCGACCAGCGGCTCGGTGTGCGGCTCGGAAGACCCCGTGTAGGGTTCGGTCAGCGACGCCCCGCGGGCCGCCTCCTCGCCGTGCCCCTTGCGCGACCTGCCGCTCCACCAATGGCCGAAGCGCAGCGCCCAGTCGGGATGCACGCCCCACGAAAAGAGCCACCTCAACGTCCGCGAACGGAAAATGCGGTTCAGAAACTTGAGCATCGGCTGCCCGTCGATTTTCATGTTGTCGCCGTGGGCGATGAAGACCTTTTTGCCCGAGAGGGTCATCACCTCGGGCGAGGTGTGGATCTCCAGCCCGCACTCGCGCGCCAGATAGTCGCCGACCCACATGTCGTGGTTGCCCGTGAAGAAGACCACCCGCACGCCCCGGTCGGTCAATTCGGCCAGCTTGCCCAGCGTCCGCACGAAGCCCTTGGGGACCACACGGCGGTATTCGAACCAGAAATCGAAGATGTCCCCGACCAGAAAGATCGCCTCCGCATCCCGGGCCGCGTCGTCGAGCCACGCCACGAAGCGTCTTTCGACCGCCCGTGCCGTCGCGGCATCGCCGGCTCCCAGGTGGATGTCGGATGCGAAATAATACATGATTCTATTTTGTCAGCTCGTCCAGTTTCGCTTCGAGGCTCTTGCCGTAGATGTTCTTGGCCACGATCGTCCCCTCCTTGTCGATCAGGAAGTTGGCCGGGAGCCGCTGCACGTTGTAAAGCCCGAGGGCCACGGACGAACGCCCGCGCAGGTCGCTGACCGAGATCCACGGCAGCTGCTGCTCCTGCACGGCGGTGATCCACAGCGGTTTCGACGTATCGACGGCCACCTGGTAGACCTCGAACCCGACGGGTGCGTCGGCATATTTCCGATAGAGTTCCTTCAGATCGGCGTTCAGCGCGTTGCTCGACCCCAGTTCCGCCGACCAGAAATCCAGCAGCACGACCTTTCCGGCCAGCGACGAGAGACGGATCTTCTTGCCGTAGATGTCCGTCAGTTCGAGGTCCGGATGGCGCGCCTCGGTGATCTGCGACGTGAGGCTGATGCGGGCGTCCATGCGGGCGATCTCGGCCTGCAACGATTGCAGGTAGGGCGATTCGGGGTAGCTCTCCTGCAACGCCTCGGCAACCGTGCGGTAGTAGACCACGTCGCTGTCGCCGTTGAACAGGTACGTGTCGCCCGGAAGCCGCTGGTAGAGGGCGTAGACCGCCGCCAGCGACGCCTTGTGCTCGATGATGAACCGCAGCTGCTCGCGGCGGATGCGGTAGTATTCGGCCGTATACTCCTTGATCAGCGACTTGCGCTCCTCGTCCGTGAGTTTGCGCGCGAATTCCGTGCCCATGTTCTCCAGCTGCTGCGCCCCCGTGACGAAGGCCTGGTAGAACTGTCGCAACAACTCCGACTCGGAGGAACCCTCCACCGTATAGTTGCGGATGACGCTGCCCACGGAACCGAGCGTCAGCCTGTCGCCGCCGGCCAGAAGCAGCGGAATGCGCTCGCCGTCGTAGATCACATTGTATAAGGAAGGGGTCTTCGCCACGCCCGTGAGTTCCATGCGGTAGCTGCCGTCGGGGGCCAGCGCCGCCGAATCCACGACCGACTGCGTCAGCGGAAGAACCTGCTCCAGATAGATATTTTTCGCGTCGCCGCCGACGAAGCGGCCTGAAATCTTCACTTTCGACGACTGGCAGCCACACATCAGGGCGGCCGTCGTGAGCGTTACGAAAAGCGTTTGCTTGTTCATTTACGATCTTTTTCGCGGTTAATGGAGAACAAAGATATAAATTTTCCGCAAATAGGCGCCCTTTATTTCGACGAATTGCGGTGCGGCCCGTTGTTTTTCGTGAAATTGCGGTAGGGCTGCTGGCTGCGGTTTTTCTGCTGCCGCTGCTGCTGGTGGGGCTGCCGGTGCTGCTGCGCCCCCTTTTGGAGACGCGCCGAAAAGGGCTGTTTATAGTCGCTTCGGAGATTGTTCAAGGCAACTTCGTCGATTTGGATCGCTCCCCCGGACATGCGCTTGATGTCTTTTACGATCACTTCGTTGTTGGGGTGCTCCTGGTTGTATTCGTAGCTCTTCGTGCGCATGTAGCGGGCCAGATTGTCCACCGTGCGCGAGACCGTCCGCGGGTTGCGCTCGTCGGCCAGGCCGCGGATCATACGCTCGACGTATTTGCCGTAGTGCTTATAGGTGATCCGCCCCTGGGAATAGGTCATCCGGCGGGGCGATGCGGTCAGCTCCTGACGCGAGGGCTGCGGGTAGGGAGAGTCCACATCGAGCTGGAAATCAGACATGATGAAAAGGTGGTCCCAGAGTTTGTGGGTGAAATCGGCCGTGTCGCGCAGCAGGGGGTTCAGATTGCCCATCACGGCAATCACGGCCCGCGCCTGCCGGTTGCGCTCGCGGCGGTCCTCGATCTCCAGCAGCGAGTCGATCATCTCCTGGATATGGCGCCCGTACTCGGGCAGGTACAACTTGCGTCGTGTGTAATTGTAATTCTTTTTCATATTGTATTTGCGGTCCGGCACATTAGTGCGATTCGTCCGCCGGAGCCTCCGGCCGGACCTTTGCGATAGACCGTTTAAAGATCGTTTTTCTCACTCTCCGCACCCCGGAGCGAGACCTCCGGGATTCGTTTTACACGGCGGAAAATCATAACTTTGGGACAAAAGTAGGTAAAATTTCGGAAAAACAAAGCTATGACAAAGGTTTTAATTCTGGACCAATCAAAAAGCGTGCGAAACATTCTGCGCGAGCGGTTGGAGTATGAAGGGTTCTCGGCCGAAGCCGTCGAGAACGAGGCTGCGGCCTCGGCATTGTGCGAGAGGATTCCGTTCGACGTGATTCTGTCCGACACGGAGTGCAAGGTTCCGGATGCAGGCATCCCGTTCATAGCCCTCTCGGCCGACACGTCGATCGACACGGCGGTCAAGGCCGTGCGCAACGGAGCGCAGGATTTCCTCACAAAACCCATCGACATGAACCGGCTGCTGCAATCGCTGCACCGCACCATCGACAATCCCGCGCCCGCGCAGGCGCCCCCGGCCGCCCCGCCCGTGCGCCGCCGCCGGGCGCACTCCGCCCAGGCCGAGCGGATCATCGGCGTCTCGCCCGAGATCGAACACGTCCGCCAGCTGATCGACAAGGTGGCCCCGTGCGAGGCCCGGGTGCTGATCACGGGCGAAAACGGCACGGGAAAGGAGCTTGTGGCCCGCTGGCTGCACGCCAAGAGCGTCCGCGCGGCGGCCCCGTTCGTCGAGGTCAACTGCGCGGCCATCCCCTCCGAACTGATCGAGAGCGAACTGTTCGGCCACGAGCGCGGGGCCTTCACCTCGGCCGTCAAGCAGCGCAAGGGCAAGTTCGAGCAGGCCGACGGAGGCACGCTCTTCATGGACGAGATCGGCGACATGTCGCTCGCGGCGCAGGCCAAGGTGCTGCGCGCCCTGCAGGAGAGCCGCATCAGCCGCGTGGGAAGCGACCGGGACATCGAGGTCAACGTGCGCGTGGTGGCCGCCACGAACAAGAACCTGCGCGAGGAGATTCAGAAAGGGAATTTCCGCGAAGACCTCTACCACCGTCTGGCGGTGATCGTGGTGCGGGTTCCGCCGCTGCGCGAGCATGCCGGGGACATTCCTGCGCTGGTCGAGCATTTCATCCGCACGATCGCCTCGGAATACGGCTCCGCCCCCAAACCCATCGACGCCGACGCGCTGGCCGAGCTGCAACGGATGCCGTGGAGCGGCAACATCCGCGAACTGCGCAACGTCATCGAGCGTCTGATCATCCTCTCCGGCGACCGCATCACGGCACGCGACGTGAAGGAGTACTGCTGACCCGCGCCCGGTTAAGAACCGGGGTTTACATTGCGGCTGGCAGCTTCGGCCCGCTCTCCGTCCGGTTCTGCGCCCGGTTAAGAACCGGGGTTTACATTGCGGCTGGCAGCTTCGGCTCGCTCTCCGTCCGGTTCTCCGTCCGGTTCTGCGCGAACATGCGAACACGCGAACAGGGGCGAACATCCTTTGTTCGCGTGTTCGCTTCTTTGCCCGGCCGAAAAGACAGAACCGCGGCGGTTGCCGCGGGGTATAGCTACCTTTTGGTGGCAACCGACGCACGCAGCACGAGCAGAGACCGCTTGCGGGCTATGCCGTGCCAGAAGGAGGAAAACGAGCGTAGCGAAGTTAAAAGCACCAAAACCATCCGCATGTCGCTTTCGCGGGAACAACCTCCGGCCCGCGTTGAGCGGGCGCAGCAAGAACAAGACTATGCAGCCTCCCGCTCCGGGCACGCGGGCTTTCGGTTGTTCTCGTTCCGCTCCAAGCGAGAATGCGGCGGTTTAAAACCGCTTCCAGGGGCGATCGTAGGCTTCTGTGCTTCCTGCTTGTCCCGAACGCATCCCTCCCGCCGCGTTTCGCGGCGAACGATCCCGGCCCGATGCCGAAGCCGAGAAACGAAGGCCCGGCTAAAAGTGGTAAGAAACGGGGCCGGTTTGCTTGCAAACCCGCGAATAGGCGCCCGTTTCGAACGTTAGACGGGACAAAGTAGGCAAAGGCATCCGCCGGGGAGTTTTTTGTACTTTTTGCGGTCAAAAAGTACAAAGTACCCCGCGGGCGAAGACCGCGGTTATCCTTGTTCCGCCACAAGCGAGAATGCGGAGGTTGCGCCTCCTGCACGTTGCCACTGGCCGCGAACGACTCCGGCCCGATGCCGGAGCCGTGAAACGAAGGCCCGGCTAAAAGTGGCAAGAACCGGGCGTCACAGCAGCTCCAGCAACTCGCCGGGCCGGTCGACCAGATGCCGCGCCCCGGCGGCGATCAGCTCCGCACGGTCGCGGAAACCCCACGTCACACCCGCCGAGCGCACCCCGGCAGCCGCCGCGGTCTCGATGTCCACCCCCGAATCGCCGACATACAACACCTCCTCACGCGCCGTGCCCGTCCGTGCGAGAATCTCCTCGACGACTGCCGGCGAAGGTTTCAGCGGCACGCCGGGACGCTGGCCCAGCACCGCGGCGAACGTCACCCCGGGGAAGAACAGCCCGACGAGCTTCTCGGTCCCGGCCTGGAACTTGTTCGACGCCACGGCCAGCGCGACGCCCCGCCGCGCCAGTTCGGCGATCAGCTCCGGAATTCCGTCGTAGGGCCGCGTATGGGCGTCGATGTGTTCGGTGTAGTATTTCACGAAGTCGGCGCGCACCGCGGCGACGGTTTCGGGCGTGCGCAGCGGTTCGGGCAGGGCGCGTTCCACGAGCCGCAGGATGCCGTTGCCGACGAAATGACAGTATTCCTCATAGGTGTGTTGCGGCAGTCCCCGCACACCCAGCACGGCGTTGCACGCCACGGCCAGATCGCCGATCGTGTCGAGCAGCGTGCCGTCGAGGTCGAAGATGACGAGCGAAGTTTTCATTTTTTCCGTTTTATGTTCCAGCCGACAGCCGCCACGAGCAGCGACATCAGCGGCGAGACGATGTTGAAGATGCAGTAGGGCGCGTAGACGAAGGTCGAGACGCCGAGCACCGTGGCCTGCGTCATGCCGCACGAGTTCCACGGGATCAGGACCGAGCAGACCGTGGCGGAATCCTCCACCGAGCGGCTCAACAGCCTCGGCTCCAGCCCCCGGTCGGCATAGAGGTCGCGGAAAAGCCGCCCCGAGAGGATGATCGAGATATACTGGTCGGCGGTGCAGAGGTTGAAGAAGATGCCCGCGCCCACGGTCGAGGCCACGGCCGAAAAGGCGCGGCGCACCCAGCGCAGGAAGATCGACGTCAGCGACCGCAGCATGCCGCTGCCGGTCATCACCCCGCCGAAGCACATGGCGCAGATGATCAGCCACACGGTGTTCAGCATCCCGGCCATGCCGCGCGTGGCGACCAGTTCGTCGAGCTGCGGCGCGCCCGTGGGGATGGCCGTCGGGCCGAAGCAGGTCATCAGCACCCCCTTGAACCCCGACATGAAGTCCAGCTCCCCGACGCCCGCCACCCGGGCCACCAGTTCGGGCTGCGCCAGGAGCATCGCCGCACAGGCGAAGACCACGGACGAGAACAGCGTCACGATGGCCGGGAGTTTCCGCGCGATGAGCATTCCCGTGGCCAGCGGCACCGCGAGGAGCCACGGCGTGATGCGGAACGTCGCGGCGAGCGTCGCGGCATACATTTCGGCATGGGTCGAAACTCCGTGGTCGAGCGCCAGGCCCGCGACGGTGAAGACCCCGAGGGCGATGAGCATCGACGGAACGGTGGTGTAGAGCATGTAGCGGATGTGGGTGAAGACCTCGACGCCGGCCGTCGACGAGGCCAGCACCGTGGTGTCGGAGAGCAGCGAGAGCTTGTCGCCGAAATAGGCTCCCGAGATGATGGCTCCGGCGACCCATCCTTCCGAAAAGCCCATCGCCTGGCCGATGCCCATGAGCGCCACGCCGATGGTGGCGATGGTGGTCCACGACGATCCGGTCATCAGCGACACCACGGCGCAGATCGCGCACGAAGCCACGAGGAAGAACGACGGGTGGAGGATTTGCAGTCCGTAATAAATCATCGTCGGGACCACGCCCGAGATCATCCACGTGCCGGCGATGGCGCCGATCAGCAGCAGGATGACGATGGCCGACGCCGAGGCGCGGATGTTGTCGATGATGGCCTCTTCGAGCACGGCCCAGCGGCAGCGGTAGATGCCGATCGAGAGCATCACGCAGACCGACGTGGCCGACAGCAGGGCGATCTGGCTTCCGCCGTTGATGGCCTCGCCGCCGAAGGCGCGGATCACGACATAGAGGAGTCCCGTCAGCACCGCCAGCGGAATGGCCGACACCCAGGGCGACGGCAGTTTTTCAGCATTCGTCTTCATATTCTCTTCTTACGAGAGGCAAAAGTACGAAGAATTTTCGTACTTGCGCCATCGGGACGCCCGACCTGCGGTCTTCGCCCTGAAGAAACCGCGACGGGCGAACACGCGAACAAAGGGTGTTCGCCCCTGTTCGCATGTTCGCGCAGAATCCCGGCATCACCCCGAGAAGCGAGTTGTAAACCGCCGCATTCTCGCTTGTAGCGGAAGAAGGACAACCGCGGTCTCCGCCCGCGGGGTACTTTGTACTTTTTGGCCGCAAAAAGTACCAAAAACTCCCCGGCAGATGCCTTCGCCTACTTCGTCCCGTCTAACGTTCGAAACGGGCGCCTATTCGCGGGTTTGCAAGCAAACCGGCCCCGTTTCTTGCCACTTTTAGCCGGGACTTCGTTTCGCGGCTCCGGCATCGGGCCGGGATCGTTCGCCGCGAAACGCGGCGGGAGGGATGCGTCCGGGACAAGCAGGAAGCACAGAAGCCTACGATCGCCCCTGGAAGCGGGTTTCAACCGCCGCATTCTCGCTTGTAGCGGAAGAAGGACAACCGACAGCCCGCGTGCCCGGAGCGGGAGGCTGTAAAGGCCTGATCTTACTGCGCCCGCTCAACGCGGGCCGGAGGTGGTTCCCGCGAAAGCGACATGCGGATGGTTTTGGTGCTACCTTTTGCCACCAAAAGGTAGCTATACGCCGCGGCACTCGCCGCGGTTCTGTCTTTTCGGCCGGGCAAAGAAGCGAACACGCGAACAAAGGATGTTCGCCCCTGTTCGCGTGTTCGCATGTTCGCGGAGAACCGGGCGGAGAACCGGACGCAGAACCGGACGCAGAGCGGGCCGAAGCTGCCAACCGCAATGCGAGCCCCAGTTCTTAACCGGGAGGAAAGCAAGCCGAAGCCGCCAGCCCCCTGAAACCGGCGTCTTACGCGGGGGGGGGCGGTAAGCATTTCCGGCCTTATCGTACACCGGCCGTGTTTTTTCGGGGCCGGAATTTTTTTATTTCCTTTTTTCTGCCTAACTTTGGTAGAACATCCAACACGCAACGAAATGGAGACACTCCGCAAAGTGATCCGGTTTTACGTCGAGGGATTCCGCGAAATGACCGTGGGACGCACCCTGTGGGCCATCATCCTCATCAAACTCTTCATCCTGTTCGCCGTGCTGAAAGTCTTCTTCTTCCCCGACCTGCTCGCGGGCAAAAGCCCCTCGGAAAAGGCCGGCTGCGTGCTGGAAAACCTGACACCCGAAATTCCGCAACCATGAATGCACCCGTCATCATGCAGTTCCGGCCGCCGCTCGCGGCGTCAATCCCCCTCCGGGGCAGGGTCGCCGGCGCGGTGCGGGCCCGCAAACGCGGCCGAAAGCCGCAAACAAGAAGGCTCCGGCGTCCCGGAGCGACGCAGACAACCAACCAGTAACCCAATACGCTATGCTTTCCGACTACCTATCCACCGTCGACTGGTCGCGCGCGCAGTTCGCCATGACGGCCATCTACCACTGGCTGTTCGTCCCGCTGACGCTCGGGCTGGGCTTCCTCATCGCCATCATGGAGACCCTTTACGTCCGCACGAAGGACCCGTTCTGGCTCCGCACGACCAAATTCTGGATGCGCCTGTTCGGCATCAACTTCGCCATCGGCGTGGCCACGGGCCTGATCCTCGAATTCGAATTCGGGACCAACTGGTCCAACTACTCCCACTTCGTGGGCGACATTTTCGGCGCGCCGCTGGCCATCGAGGGCATTCTGGCGTTCTTCCTCGAATCGACCTTCATCGCCGTGATGTTCTTCGGCTGGCGCAAGGTCAGCCGGGGTTTCCACCTCACGGCCACGTGGCTCACGGCCTTCGGCGCCAACCTCTCGGCGTGGTGGATTCTGGTCGCCAACTCGTGGATGCAATACCCCGTGGGGTGCGACTTCAACCTCGAAACCGTGCGCAACGAGATGACCTCGTTCTCGGCCGTGGCGCTGTCGCCCGTGGCGGTCAACAAGTTCTTCCACACCGTCACCTCGTCGTTCGTCCTCGCCGCGCTGTTCGTCGTGGGGGTCAGCGCGTGGTATCTGCTGCGCCGGCGCGAACAGCTGATGGCCCGCCGGAGCATCGCCATCGCCTCGGCCTTCGGGTTCGTCTTCGCGCTCGTCACGGCCTTCACGGGCGACCGTTCGGGCGCCATCGTGGCCCGCGTGCAGCCCATGAAGCTGGCGGCCATGGAGGCGCTCTACGACGGGCAGCAGGGCGCGCCGCTCACGGCCGTCGGCATCCTGCGTCCCGAGGCGCAGCGGACCGGCGGCGACGCCTTCTACTTCAGGATCGACATTCCGAAGATGCTCTCGCTGATGAGTTTCCGCTCGGCCGACGCGTTCGTTCCGGGCATCAACGACCTGGTCTACGGCAACGAGGAGTACGGCGTGATGCCGGCCTCGGAGAAGATCGAACGGGGGCGCGTGGCCGTCGAGGAGCTGGGCCGCTACCGCACGGCGCGCGAGAAGGGCGACACGGCGGCCATCACCGAGATCGAGGCCAAGTTCGACCGCTCGACGCCCCAGGGCGCGGAGTTCCTGCGCGAACATTTCGCCTACTTCGGCTACGGTTACCTCTCGTCGCCGGAGCAGATCGTGCCCGACGTGCCGCTGCTGTTTTACTCGTTCCGCGTGATGGTCGGCGCGGGCTGCTTCTTCATCCTGCTGCTAGGCCTCGTCTGGTGGCTCAACCGCCGCGACCGCCTCGCCTCGAAACGCTGGCTGCTGCGGACGGCCGTGTGGAGCGTCCCGCTGGCCTACCTCGCCTCGCAGGCCGGCTGGGTCGTCGCCGAGGTCGGACGCCAGCCGTGGGCCATCCAGGACCTGATGCCCGTGGGCGTCGCGGCGTCGAAAATCCCCAGCGGATCGGTCTCGGTGACCTTCTTCCTCTTTCTGGCGCTGTTCACGGCGCTGCTCGCCGCCGAGTTGAGCATTATGTTCCGGCAGATCAAAACAGGACCTAAAGACGACTGACATCCCGACTACCGCAAATTTACCGGCAGCGTGGCTTCCGCGCAAGCGGACACAAGTCCCCGCCAGGGCGGGGATTTAGGGGTGGGTCAAATCTATAAACACGGCGGTACGCCGTGAATCGCCGACGGACAAGAGCGGCAAAACAACGACAACAACGACAACAACGACAACAACGACAACTATGGATACTATCACCCTACTTCAACACTATTGGTGGCTGGTCATTTCGCTTTTGGGGGCCTTGCTGGTCTTCCTGATGTTCGTGCAGGGCGGTCAGGCGCTGCTCTACACGATCGGCCGCACCGAAGAGGAGCGCAACATGCTGGTCAACTCGCTGGGCCGCAAGTGGGAGTTCACCTTCACGACGCTCGTGACGTTCGGCGGGGCGTTCTTCGCCTCGTTCCCGTTGTTCTACTCCACGTCGTTCGGCGGGGCGTTCTACGTCTGGATGGCCATTCTGCTGTGCTTCGTCATTCAGGCCGTGGCCTACGAATACCGCCGCAAACCGGGCAACGTCTTCGGCGAACGGACCTTCAACGCCTTCCTGCTCGTCAACGGCGTGTTAGGCCCGCTGCTCATCGGCACGGCCGTGGGAACCTTCTTCACGGGGGCGGAATTCACCGTCGACCGCCTCAACCTGGCCAACCAGGGCGGCGCGGCGGTGATCTCGCAGTGGGCGACGCCGTGGCACGGGCTGGAGGCCGTCGCCGAGTGGCGCAACGTGCTGCTGGGCCTGTCGGTGACGCTGCTGGCCATGACGCTGGCCTGCCAGTACTTTATGAACAACATCGACGACGAGGCGATCTTCCGCCGCGCCGCACGCCGCATGCGCACGTTCGCCGTGCTGTTCGTCGCCTGCTTCGTGGCATGGCTCCTGGCCCTCGTCCTCGCCGACGGATGGGCCGTCGACGCCGCGGGCACGGTCTCCATCGAACCCTATAAATACCTGCACAACCTCGTGGAAATGCCCTACGTGGCCGCCGCGCTGCTGATCGGCGTGGCTTCGGTGCTGTGGAGCGTCTGGCTGGGGTGGCGCGGCAGCCGCCGTGCGGTGTGGTTCGGGGGCGTCGGCACGGTGCTCACGGTGCTGTCGCTGCTGCTGCTCGCGGGGTGGAACGACACGGCCTACTACCCTTCGCTCGCGGACATGCAGTCGTCGCTGACGATCCGCAACTCCTCGTCGAGCCTCTTCACGCTCCGCACGATGGCGTGGGTGTCGCTGTTCGTGCCGTTCGTGGCAGCCTACATCTGGTACGCCTGGCGTGCGATGAACCGCCGCCCGATCACCCGCGAGGAGATCCGCGGCGACGACCACCAGTATTAAGGCGAACTTTGCGGTTGAGCGAGGGCGCGGACCGCTTGCGGGCTATGCCGGGGAGGGGCTGCGCGAACATGCGAACATGCGAACATAGGCGAACACCCCCTGTTCGCATGTTCGTGTGTTCGCCCGGTTAAGAACCGGGGTTTGCATTGCGACTGGCAGCTTCGGGCTGCCGGACTTGCATCACAAGCCCGCCCCGTCAGATCATTCTGAATATCTGTCAATTACAACCATACGACCACTCATGGGCGCGGATGGGTTTTTGATTATCGCGGAGCAGATTTCGACATAATGCAGTAAGCCCCGGATGGGATATACCGAAGTATTTCCCATTCGGGGCGAACAAGGCAGGGCGAAATATGCCCGTGAGAATCGGAAACTACTTGCCGAAAGGATACTGGTTCTCGTGCACGTCCTCGAACCGCATGCCCTTCTCGTAGGTCTTCATGGCGCGGCGCGACATGCCCATCGACGAGAATCCGCCGTCGTGGTAGAGGTTCTGCATCGTGACCTTGCGCGTGAGGTCCGAGAAAAGCGTCAGCACGTAGTCCGCGCAATCTTCGGCCGAAGCGTTGCCCAGCGGCGACATGTTCTCGGCGAAACCCATCAGGTCGCCCAACCCCAGCACGCCGCTCCCTGCCGTGGTCGGCGTCGGCGACTGCGACACGGTGTTGATGCGCACATGCTTCTCGCGGCCGTAGATGTAACCGAAGCTGCGGGCTATGGACTCCAGCAGCGCCTTGGCGTCGGCCATGTCGTTGTAACCGTAGAGCGTGCGCTGCGCGGCGATGTACGAAAGGGCGACGATCGAACCCCAGTCGTTGATGGCGTCCTTCTTGCGGGCCACCTGAATGGCCTTGTGGAACGAAATGGCCGAGATGTCGAGCGTCTTCGAGAGGAAATCGTAATCCAGATCGTCATAGGTGCGTCCCTTGCGGACGTTGGGCGACATGCCGATCGAGTGGAGCATGAAATCGAATTTGCCCCCGAAGTGCTCCATCGTCTTGTCGATCAGGTTCTCCAGATCCCCGACGCTCGTGGCGTCGGCCGGAACGACGATCGTATTGCACTTCTCGGCCAGCTTCGAGATGGTTCCCATGCGGATTGATACGGCGGTATTGGTGAGGACGATTTCGGCGCCCTCCTCCACGGCGCGTTCCGCCACTTTCCAGGCAATCGACTGCTCGTTGAGCGCTCCGAAAATCAGACCTTTCTTTCCTTTCAATAAATTGTATGACATCGTAATTCAGTTTAAAAATTCGGACAAATATAACACTTATTTTTGAATTGGCCCGCCAATCGGCCTCAAACGAACGCTCTTGCGCCCCAATGCGGCAGGCTGCGGGGCCACGCACGGGAATTGAGAATCGCGGAATTACGTCGCCGTCGCTCCGTGATCCCCGGGATTCCTTGATTGAGAAATTGACTTCGCTGCACTCCGCCCGACGGCTTCGTGCCGCTCGTCTTTCCCGGCCCTGCCGGGGGCGTCCCTGCAAGCCCAAGAAACGGCGGCCCTGCCGCATTTCGTTTTGTATTCGATCCGGTCCCGAATATATTCAGCCCGGCCCAAATACAAAACGGGTTGCAAATTCGATTTGCAACCCGTTTCTTTTTCTTGGCGGAAAGTGAGGGATTCGAACCCCCGGAACCTTGCGGTTCAACGGTTTTCAAGACCGCCGCGATCGACCACTCCGCCAACTTTCCGGGGACAAAAGTAGCACCGTTTTTCCATTCCGCCAAATCTTTACCGCGATTTATCGTCCGCAACGGCGGTCCGAAAATCAAAATCAGACGATAATTTTCTTCTTTATCCGAAAATTGCATATCTTTGTCAGTAAGTTAGGACCGAGAGGTTAGTTTCTTCACGCACGACACCATGAACAAAGCGCAGTTTGTCGAGGCCATCGCCCTCGACGCGAACATCTCGAAGATAGACGCCCGCAAGGCCGTCGACGCCATGATCCGGGTCACGGTGCAGTCGCTCCGCGAGGGCGAACGGCTGACCTTGACGGGACTGGGTACGTTCAGCGTGCAGCAGAAATCCGAACGCGTGGGCCGCAATCCCCGCACGGGCGCCGCCGTGAAGATCCCGCCCCGCAAGGTCATCAAGTTCCGTCCTACGGCCGAGGTGGAATAACACCCCGTCCGCAAAAACACCGTAACATGCCCGAAATTTCACTCCGCGCCGAGCAGATGCCGGCCTCCCCGATACGCAAACTCGTCCCGCTGGCCGACGCGGCCCGCGCCCGGGGAACGAAAATCTACCATCTGAACATCGGCCAGCCCGACCTCCCCTCGCCCAAGGAGGGTCTCGAATCCCTCAAACACATCGACCGCAAGGTGCTGGAATACAGCCCCAGCGACGGCTACCGCTCGCTGCGCGAAAAGCTGGTGACCTATTACGAGCAGTATCAGATCAAGCTCTCGCCCGAGGAGATCATCGTCACCACGGGCGGCTCCGAGGCCGTGCTCTTCGCCTTCATGTCGTGCCTCAACCCGGGCGACGAAATCATCGTTCCCGAACCGGCCTACGCCAACTACATGGCCTTCGCCATTTCGGCGGGCGCCGTGATCCGCCCGGTGGTGGCCTCCATCGAGAACGGATTCGCGCTGCCCCCGATCGAGGAGTTCGAGAAGCTGATCAACGACCGCACGCGCGGCATCCTGATCTGCAACCCCAACAACCCCACGGGTTACCTCTACACCCGCCGCGAGATGAACCGCATCCGCGACATGGTGAAGAAATACGACCTGTTCCTCTTTTCGGACGAGGTCTACCGCGAATTCATCTACACCGGTTCGCCCTACATTTCGGCCTGCCACCTCGAAGGCATCGAGCAGAACGTCGTGCTGATCGACTCGGTGTCGAAACGCTACTCCGAGTGCGGCATCCGCATCGGCGCGCTGATCACCAAGAACAAGACGCTGCGCAATGCGGTGATGAAATTCTGCCAGGCGCGCCTCTCGCCGCCGCTCATCGGGCAGATCATCGCCGAAGCGTCGATCGACGCGCCGCGGTCGTACAGCACCGAGGTCTACGAGGAGTACATCGAACGCCGCAAATGCCTGATCGACGGACTGAACCGCATCCCGGGCGTCTACTCGCCGATCCCGATGGGGGCTTTCTACACGGTGGCACGGCTCCCGGTCGACGACAGCGACAAGTTCTGCGCCTGGTGTCTCTCGGATTTCGAATACGAAGGCGAAACCGTTATGATGGCGCCTGCGTCGGGCTTCTACTCCGATCCCGAATGCGGCCGCAACGAGGTCCGCATCGCCTACGTCCTCAAGAAGGAGGACCTCGAGCGGGCCTTGCTGATCCTGGGCAAGGCGCTCGAAGCCTACAACGCCAGAAAATAAAGACAAGACCCGCTCGCTGGCGGGTCTTGTTCATTTCCGGAGGCCCGACGACCCGACAACCCCGAAGACCCTGACGACCCGACGGGAGGCCCGACGACCCGGCAACCACATCCTGCCGCCCCGGCAATCTCCGGCCCCCGGCCGCGGAAGTCTCGGCCGCGGAAGTCCACGGCCGCGGAAGTCCACGGCCCGCTGCGGTGTAGCCTCGAATACCCTGCTGTCCCCGAACATCCTGCCGCCCCCGACAACCCCGGCCGGCCTGACAACCCGGCAATCCCCGGCCCCTCAACCCCGGCAATCCCCGCCTCTCCGGCAGTCACACCCCGCCTCCCCCGGCGGCGCTTATTATAAATCGGTATCCATTCCCGGAGAGACCTCGGAGCAAAACCCGCCAATTCGGCCAATCCTATACCATTTAGTACAATTTTCGGGAATTTTAGACCAAAAAGTTTGGGCCGAGGGGATAGTTTTCCTACTTTTGCCCCGATTTTGCATGCCGGGAGGCATGCCGAGTATAAACCAAACCAATTCGTTATGAAAAAACTTTTCCTCGTTCTGGCCGCCGCAGCCATCGCCTCCGGCGCTTACGCCGAGGGCTATCAGGTAAACAACCTCTCCTCGAAACAGAACGGTATGGGCCACGTAGGTACGGCCATGAAACTCAACTCGGAGTCCATTTGGTTCAACCCCGCAGCCGCATCATTCCAAAGCACGCAGTTCGACTTTTCGGTCGGCGTCACGGGAATAGACTCGAAAGCCACTTATACCACCCTGCCCGACTACACGGGCAAGACCCAGTCCCGGCACTTCACGTCGGACAACAAGATCGCAACCCCGCTCTACGCCTATTTCAACTACAAGCCGCTGGACTGGATGTCGGTCGGCCTGGCTTTCAACACCCCCTTCGGCTCTTCGATGAACTGGGGCGACAATTGGGCCGGAGCGCAGCTCGTGCAGTCCATCAACCTCAAGGCCTACAATCTCCAGCCTACGGTGTCGTTCAAAATCTGCGAACACCTCTCCGTCGGCGCCGGCCTGATGATGACGTGGGGTAAATTCGACCTTTCGCGTTCGATGCTGCCCGTCGGAGCGGCGAATGCCCAAAACGTCGCGCTGAACAACATCATACAGATCGTAGCTCCGGGCACTCCGAACATCTTCGAGCTGGCAGGCGACCGCAACATCATGTCGCTGGATCTCGAAGGCAAGGCCAAAATGGCCGTCGGGGTGAATCTCGGCATCATGTGGAACATCAACGAACAATGGTCGCTCGGCATGACCTATCGTTCGAAACTCAAGATGAAGGTGAATTCCGGCTCGATCGACATGTCGACCATCGACGATCCGACGATTCAGGCCGTCCTGGGACAGCTTCTTCCGAAATTCGACATCAATCCCTCGGCAATCTCCTCGGCAATCGTGAAAACCGAACTTCCGCTCCCGGCATCGCTGACCTGGGGCGTCAGCTTCCGCCCCGTGCCGAAATGGGAGTTTGCCGTCGATCTGCAATACGTGCTGTGGAGCGCATACGACCAACTCGATGTCCAGATCCTCAATCCGTCGACGAATCTTCCGGTCCTGACGATCCCCGCCAGCGACAAAAACTACTCCAACACGCTGGCATTCCGCTTCGGCGGCGAATACCACGCACTCGACTGGCTGACGGCCCGCATGGGTATGTATGTCGACGAAAGCCCCGTAAGCAGCGACTACCTCAATCCCGAAACGCCCTCGATGACCAAACTCGCCTACACCGCCGGCGTCACGTTCCGTCCTTGCAAATGGATGCACGTCGACCTGGCCTACGGCTATGTGAATTCGGCCGATCCGGAGCGCACGGGTTCCTATCCCTACGTCAACTCCGTGCTGGCGCTGGCCAACGAGCAGATCAAGAACGTTGCCCCCGAGTATCCGACGACCAGCGCGATCACCGACTTTTCAGGCAATTACACCGCACGCGCCCACACGTTCTCCATCGGCGTGGGGTTCAGTTTCTAAAAACAGAAAAATTTACTATCTTTGCGGTGCGTTTGGCAACAGACGCGCCGCATTGTTTTTAACGGCTCCATAGTTCAAGGGATAGAACGAGGGTTTCCTAAACCCTAAATTCGCGTTCGAGTCGCGGTGGGGCTACAAGAAAGGAGGAATCAATTGATGTGCACCCCAAAGTTTGGACTGATTAATAATTCAGATAGCATGAGTTCGGTATTGTACCGGGCTCATGTTGTTTAAAGCGGTCTTTATTCGCTTGTTATTGTAGTAATTTATGTATTCCTCCAGTTCCTTGCGGAAATGATCGACAGACTCGAACTTCTGCAAATATAATAATTCTGATTTTAACAGTCCGAAAAAGTTTTCCATGACCGCATTATCCAAACAGTTTCCCTTACGAGACATGCTCTGACTAATACCTTTTTCACGCAGCCGATATTGATAGCGTTTCATCTGGTACTGCCAACCCTGATCCGAGTGAAGTATAAGTTCCGGAGTATCGGGCAGATCCTTTATGGCATCTTCAAGCATTTTCATTGTTTGGTAAAAGGTCGGATGTTCAGCTATATTATAACTTATTATTTCCCTGTTATATAAGTCCATAATAGGCGACAGATAAAGCTTCTTGCCGAACAGAGAAAATTCAGTAAGGTCTGTAACCCACTTTTGATTAGGACGTTCCGCCATAAAATTACGTTTCAGCAAGTCGGGCACCACGGCACCAACCTCTCCTTTGTATGAACGATATTTTTTTAGGCGCACCTGGCATTTAACTCCACATTCGTTCATTAACCTCAGTACCGTTTTATGGTTTATAGAATATCCGCGATTGTGCATCTCTACTGTGATACGGCGGTAACCATAACGTCCCTTATGATCGTGGTATATACTTACAATCTCGTTTTTCTCTTGTTTGTATTTATCGGGGAACTTTAACTGCTTCAGATGATAACAATAGCGTGGGAAGGGTATGTTCCGGTCTTAGTTCTTCGATGGCTTTTGCCCGCTCCCGTTCTCGCGGACGATGCGTTCCTCGACTAAGATCCTCAATTTTTTTAAGTAAGCAACCTCGGCGCGAAGACGTTGGTTTTCGACTCGCAAGTCATTTTCTTCCTGTGGTTGTAGTTCCTGTTTATTAGGCTTGGTTCTCATCTTACCCCGATTATCACGGTAAAGACCGGATTCACCTTCTTCATAATAGATACGCTCCCATTTGCTCAGCGTACTCTCATTGTAAATACCGAACTTTGCCGTTGTTTCCGTTAAAGATAAGTGATTCTCGTGCATGTGCCTGATAGCTGACAACTTAAAATCGCCGCTGTAAGTATATTGCCGTATACGAAGACCTGCTTCGCCGAACTCTTTATAACGCGCAATCCAACGCGACAAAGGCGTATAGCTTATTCCAAAATGCTTGGAGGCGGACGATACGGAATGTTGGCCATTGACAACAGACAAAACTGCCGCTAATTTCTCCTCATAACTGTACTTCATAAAACACCCCAAAAGTTATGTCCAACTTTTGGGGTGCAGTTCACAATATCCCTCCTTTTTTTGTGCCCCTGAACCCATGCAGCCCCCCAAACCTCCCTTTGAAAAGGGAGACTTCCGCACATCCATGCCGGGTAAAAAGCGAGAAAGGCTTATTTCTCCTTTTCTTGTGGAATTTTACCTATCTTTGCTCCCGTAAAATCACGATTATGGAATCGCTTAAAGAGTTATACAGGATCGGCAGCGGCCCGTCGAGCAGCCACACGATGGGTCCCAAGCGGGCCGCCGAACGGTTTGCGGAACGCTGCCGCGACGTCGACGCCTACCGCGTGACCCTCTACGGATCGCTGGCCGCCACGGGCAAGGGCCACCTGACGGACGTGGCGATCCTTTCGGTGCTCGAACCGGCCGCCCCGACCCGGATCGTCTGGAAACCGGAGGTCGTGCTCCCCTTCCACCCCAACGGCATGCTGTTCGAAGGGCTGAAAGGCGACGAAGTCGTCGATTCCTGGACCATTTACAGCGTCGGCGGCGGGGCGCTGGCCAACGAGGCCTCGCGCCTCGAAACGCCCCGGAGCATCTACCCGCTGTCGACCATTTCGGAGATCAAGGAGTGGTGCTACCACGAGGGCAAGACCTTCTGGGAGTATGTGAGCGACTGCGAAGGTCCCGAAATCTGGGACTACCTCGACACGGTCTGGGAGACGATGTGCGCAACCATCCAGCGCGGCCTGAACAACGACGGCGTGCTGCCCGGAGGGCTGAAGGTCGCCCGCAAGGCCTCGACCTACTGGGTCAAGTCGAAAAGCTACACCGACTCGCTCTCCTCGCGGGCCAAAATCTACGCCTACGCGCTGGCCACCTCCGAGGAAAACGCCTCGGGCGGCACGGTCGTGACAGCCCCCACGTGCGGGTCGAGCGGCGTCATGCCCGCCGTGCTCTACCACCTCTCCACCTCGCGCAACTTCCTGCGCATCCGCATCCTGCGGGCGCTGGCCACCGCCGGACTTTTCGGCAACGTCGCCAAGACCAACTCCTCCATTTCGGGCGCCGAGGTCGGCTGCCAGGGCGAGGTCGGCGTGGCGTGCGCCATGGCTGCCGCCGCCGCGTGCCAGCTCTTCGGCGGAACCCCTTCGCAGATCGAATACGCCGCCGAGATGGGTCTCGAACACCACCTGGGCCTCACGTGCGACCCCGTGTGCGGACTGGTGCAGGTCCCCTGCATCGAGCGCAACGCCATCGCCGCAGCCCGGGCCTTCGACGCCAACGCCTACGCCACGCTCTCCGACGGCTCGCACATGGTGAGCTTCGACAAGGTCGTGGAGGTGATGAACGAAACGGGCCACGCCCTTCCGAGCCTCTACCGCGAAACCTCCGAAGGGGGCCTTGCCAAACGCTTCAAACGATAAGGTTTCGGGCGCGCCGGAAGCATCCTTCCGGGCGTGTGACGATTTTTCCCTGTAAACGGATAAATTTTCCCCGTCGGACAACCTCCGGCGGGTTAATTTTGTTATCAGCAAACGTCAACCTAAAACCACAATACGTATGAGACGATTCTTACTCCTTCTGCTGGTCCTCCCGCTGCTCGCCGGAGCGTGCGGCGACGACGCCACCGAAGACACCCCCGATCCGCCCGCAACGACGCTGCCGGCCGGGACCAGGGACGATCCTTTCGGCGTGGGAAAGTCCGTCACCGTCAGCGGACTGCCCGACAAACTGCTGATCGGCCTGGCGGCCAACAGCGGCGACAGCAAGAAGACCTCGGAAGCCGTCTTCAGCGACGTGAAAATCAACGGTCAGACGGTCGCCTTCGAATAAGCGGCCGATCCGTCCCAATGAAAAAGCCGCACCCTTTCGGGAGCGGGATTAAAAGGGCATAACGACCTGATTTATCGGATCATTACATTTTTGTATAGGGATAATAGGTAACGAAAAGGCAACGGTTTATTTTCAGCGTCTTGCGCTCAAATACCGCATTTCAAATAACCGATTACAAAATACAAAAAAAATGCGGATTTGACAAATTTGCTAAAAGGGCAGCATTCTAACGCATGGATATTCCATTTTCTCAAGCATACAAGGTTCTTGTTGGAAGAAATAGAACAAGAAGTTATCATTAGTGTCAAAACACAAGATGCTTGAACAGTTTTATGTGTCAGTTATGATGAAGGAAATTCAACCGAATAATCATCGCAATAAAAACAATCATTCACTTATTTTCTTCCTCTCAAAGAAGGGTTCGGGCAATATGATTTTATCTCTATTGCAGCATTCTCGCTCTGTCAACAAACAATGAAATTGATCATTGAACGCTTGAATCGTACCCTTGTCGTGGCAACGTACAGTCATCGGGGCCTTTCGTCCGAAGATAAATTGAGGTTGTTCAGCATCAAAAAACCAAACACCTTCCCAGTTTACTACTGTTCTGAAATACAGCCTAAACCCCCTCTTCGCCTGATCTCATACATCATCATCGATTAGGAAAATATCTTCCACCGAATATAACTGGGAAAGAAAACATTGATTTCATCGAGTTGCAACAAGCTGAATCCGCTGACTGCTGCTATTCAGCATAAAATTATCGTAATTATCTTTGTCGAGCGGAGAAAGATAACCGTTTATTTTCGCAACAAGTCCCATCTGGTCGCGCCGGTAATAACAAGTGTCGGTACTATTGTGTTCTCTTAACCCGGAAGGGCATCCAGATCGACGAAAAAGCTATACTATTGATTTACAGCTAGCAGGAATCGGATAAATTAGTTCTTCGCCACTTGCGAGCGTGAAGGTGATTGTAAAGTTCAGAAGATGTCTAAAACTCGAATGCATGGGTCCAGACATCAAAGATAGGGGTATTCCTCAAGTTGAGCCGCTTGAAGATCAGGAGCTGCTGGCATATACTACGAGAAAAGAAGCAGAGTGAGATAATGCAAATACTCGGTCAAAGCACGGGTAACATTACCAGCCAGAGAACATATATACACAGGGAACTCGGGGCTGACAGCCTCCGACAACCTATACCTTTGTCTGCGGGAGTAGATGAAGCCCGAGGCAAAGCCTGAAGAGGCAGAAATGGAGGTGCTGAAATTGAAGTTAAAATCGAAAACGAGAATCGGACTGCAGCAGAGGCGGAACGTAACTGAAAAAGATAAGGAGGAATCTTACGGGGGCCTTATCAAATTAGGCCGATATGCTCTACCGATACAGATAAATTGTAAATACCACCTGTTTTTATCCAGCACCTCATTTGCTTGGCCGACATAATAGTATGGCAAGTTGCACAGAACGATAAACTCGAATTCGGAAATTTATAGCATCTACAGGAATAACCCTATTGCTACATCTTATTTACATAACTCGTAAGAGAAACTATGAACACTCTATATACGGGGCACTGTACCGGAGCCGAGGTCAAAAAAAGCACAGGTTGCAGAATTGCCCGAGGCAAGGGTGTTCCATACCGGATCGGTGATCGAATTCTGAAACCGAAGACGGGAACACTTGCCGATCCAGAAATCGATAAAATGAATAAAGTTTCGGATTCTCATGAAGGGCCTGGTGTCAAATCGTTGGCGGAAGAGGTTATCGCCGTTTTATACGGACGGTTCCGGCAAGGTTCTCTGCGGGCCTAAAGAATCCGGAATTGGAGTTTGGACAACGGAAGTAAGGGCGAAATCTGTTATAGCGCAAGAAAAGGGTAAACCGGTTCCTGCTCGATGGAAGCGCTGCCGACCTCTGTCCGATCTGGGTCTTGTCTTTCAGCGAGTTCCAACGTTACAAGCCTTCGCAAAGTCCACATCTTTTTCTTAGGGAAAACGCTAAAAAGTTTACCGTAAGTGGTTTATTCCCTATTTTTTGCCTATCTTTAACGTCGGTATGAAATTTCTAAATGAAACCATATTATAACCAAAGCCGATAGCGTATCCGGGATCGCCTTACGACACACTATGCAGGCGCAAGCCGAAAGGCAAAGAACAACCATCTTAAATATTTTATAGAATCATGAAAATTGCAATTCCTACAAGAGACTGTCGCATCGACGACCACTTCGGCCATTGCGACCATTACACGATCTATACGATAGAAAACAAAACCATTGCAGCACGCGAAGAGCTGCCCTCGCCGCAGGGGTGCGGTTGCAAGTCGGGCATCGCTGCCGACCTGCAGCGCCTCGGCGTTACGGCGATGTTGGCGGGCAATATGGGCGAAGGGGCCAAAAACAAACTCGAAGCCCACGGCATCACGGTCGTGCGAGGTTGCAGCGGCGACATCGAGACCGTAGTCAAAAGCTACCTCGCAGGATTCATTCTCGATTCGGGCAAGAGGTGCGCCGGACACGACGGAGCGCACCGATGTGACGGGCACGGACACGAACATACGCACGAGTGCGGACATTAAGTTCCGGAAGCATGAAAAACAGGCTGAGAACGAATATCCTGATCGACGCCGGACTGCTGGTCGGCATGGCGGCGGTCAGCATCAGCGGCTTCGTGATGAACGTCATCCTGCCTTCGCGCCACGCCATTCGCCATGCCGGAGCCCGTGCCCATGCATCGCAGCTCCTGGGCATGGGGCGGCACGACTGGGGAACGATACATACCTGGGTGGGCGTGGCATTGCTGCTACTGTTGATCTTGCACGTCGCGTTCCACTGGAAAACGATTGACGCCTTCTTCCACAAGAACCTCCCGAACAGAGGCGTGCGAACCGCGGTCGTCGGACTGTTGACCCTCTTTGCACTCATGGCGATACTGCCATGAATCTATGCATTGTAGGCGGGCGCATGGGAAAGGCGGAGCAGAGCGAAACATGAACGGATAGGCCCCTGAAAGTCGGAGATGATTTTCGGGGGCTTGCTTATATCCAGGGCTTCTGGACAAGGGACACTATACAGAGGTAGCCGGCCGTGCCGTTCGTCCATTAAACCGTTCACGCCGACGTCGTCGGCATTCCAGAATTACCGGATTTTTCGCCGACCACCTTTTCTGCGCCGGAATTTCCGGCTGAAATATGAACGGGATGGCCCTGGCCTTGACTCGTACGGTTTTATTGAGTACCTTTGTGAATTCCAAAATTTTCAGATCGTGCACTTAAAAATCGAACCGAAAAAGGTGGTCGATGCTTACAGTACGCCGATCGTCCAGCAGACATCGTTCTGGTCGAAAGTGAAGGAGCGGTTGGGAATGGATTCCCGGGCATTTGATTTTTCGGTCCGCAACAGCGAAATTTACACCAATGTAGGCGGCTATGCACATACGCAGGGCGACTTCATCACATTCTTTCAATACCTGAACACCGAGGATTACATCGCCTATTTCCCTTACGGTCCAGAGATCGAGCCTTCGGAAGAGAACCACGGCCGTTTTCTGGAAGAGTTGTCCGAATCGCTGCGTTCGTACCTTCCGAAGCACTGCGTGGCCCTGCGCTATGATCTGAACTGGGAATCGCACTGGTGCAAGACTGAAAATTTCGATACGAAGGGCAACTGGCTCGGACTGCCAGATAAGGAGTTTCAGGAGTTTAAGCTCAATTACGGCACTGCGGAGTGGAATCTGCGTAAAGCCAATACCAACATTCTGCCGGCCAACACAATCGTCGTGGACCTGACGCCCGATGAAGCGACTATTCTCGACCGCATGAAACCCAAGACGCGCTACAACATCCGTCTGGCCCGGCGCAAGGGAGTCAATGTGCGTGCGGTCGGCATCGAAGGACTGGATGTCTGGTACGAACTTTATATGGAAACCGCCTTGCGAAACGGACTTTACATCAACGGCAAGAGCTATTTCCGTTCGGTATTCGCCTCGAAGATGGAGTGTCCGGACAAGGCGGTGCAGGTGACATTGTTGGTCGCCTGTTTCGACGACACACCGCTGGCGGCGATGTTCCTCATCCTTTCGGCCCACCGGGCGACCTACCTCTACGGAGCCTCTTCCTCACGGATGCGCAACCTGATGCCGACCTATGCCCTGCAATGGCGGGCTATGCAGATCGCCAAGGAGAACTGTTGCAGCGAGTACGATATGTTCGGCATCGCCCCGTGTCCGGATCCGTCACACCCGATGTATGGCCTTTACAAGTTCAAGCAGGGATTCGGCGGCGATGTGTACCATCAGCTCGGATGCTGGGACTATCCGCTCGAAAAGGAGAAGTATGACTATTTCTGCGCCTGCGAGATGAACATGCAAGGCTATTACCGGAACTGAAATACGAAGGTAGGACCTGTTTTCATGGAGCATCCATTCGAAAAGGTTGAACAATGCCGCAGGTTGTCTTTGCCCTTACCCCCCCCCGTCGGTGAACACTAGCTGGCGGGAGATGGCTGACTATTAAAAATACGATAACAGATGAATATGACTTTGGAAGTAACGCTTCGACTTTTCGTCGCTCTGTTGCTGGGCGGAATCGTCGGAATAGAACGGGAATTCCGTTCCAAAGATGCGGGGTTCCGCACGCATTTTCTCGTCGCGCTGGGCAGTGCCCTCTTCTGCGTCGTTTCGCAGTACGGATTTGGCATAGATCTGAAAGATTCGTCGCGGGTGGCCGCGCAGGTTGTCTCGGGAATCGGATTCCTCGGCGCTGGAACCATCATCTTTCAGAAAAATATGGTACGCGGACTTACGACAGCAGCAGGACTGTGGGTAACGGCGGCTATCGGACTGGCTTGCGGTACGGGAATGTATGCTGCGGCCGCGATCGCTACGGTGATGATACTGCTGGGACTGGAGGTGCTCAACGCCTTGATCCCACAGGTGGGAACGACGACCGTGAGCCTGACTTTCTCGGCTACGTCGAAAGAGAGCGTCAAAAGAGTGGTCGATCAGATCAAGGACGACTGTATCGAGCTGTATTCCTACGAACTGAAGGATCGTCGTACCTCGCAGGGCGAAATCTTCGAAGCTCGGCTGGAGATGAAAGTGAAACGCGGCAACCACAACGAGCGACTCATCGGTTATATGGATGAATTCGACGACGTTATGATTTCGAGTATCGAATAATATTTACGGGTTCAGACGCGACCGGATTATCTTTTCACCCGCACCTCGTACAGGTCGCTGCGACGGTCCTTGAGGTTGCGGACGCTGCCGTAGGTGTGCAACTCGTTCAACAGGTTCAGGTTAATGTCCGAAATAAGGATCATCTCCGTATTGGGCGTCGCCTCCGCACGCCGTCCGTCCGTCGGAAAAGCGAAATCGCAGGGCGTGAAAACTCCGGAGCGCGCATACTGAATGTCCATGTTGTGCACCTTGGGCAGGTTGCCCACACTGCCTGCGATCACCACGAAACATTCGTTCTCGATGGCGCGGGCATGGGCGCAGACTTGCACGCGCGAATAGGCATTCTGCGTATCCGTGAGGAACGGCACGAAGAGAATCTGCATCCCCTCGGAGGCCATAATGCGTGAAAGTTCCGGAAACTCAACGTCGTAGCAGATCAATACGCCGATCTTCGCGCAGTCCGTCTCGAACGTGCGGATCGTCTTGCCGCCGCTCAATCCCCAGCACTTCATCTCGTCGGGCGTAACGTGCAATTTTTCATACATTTCGTAAGTTCCGTCACGGCGGCAGAGGAACCCCACGTTGTAAAGCTGCCCGTCGTCTTTGATCTGGGGCATGCTGCCCGTGATGATATTGATGTTGAACTTAATGGCCAATGCGATAAACCGGTCCCGGATTTCATCCGTATATTGCGCCAGCCCGCGAATGGCCTCCGATTCGCTGACATCGTTGAACCGCGCCATAAGCGGAGCGTTGAAATATTCGGGAAAAAGAACGAAATCACTCTGATAGCCGCTCACGGAATCGACGAAAAACTCCACCTGTTCGAACAGGTCGTCAAGGGTCTTGTAGCTGCGCATTTGCCACTGTACGATGCCTACGCGCACCGTGGTTTTGGGCAGGATGTACTCCTCGGTCGGAGCCTGATAATAGATGTTGTCCCACTGAAGCAGGCAGGCGTAGTGGCGCGACTCCTCGTCGTTGGGCAGATAGTTGCGCATTACTTTACGGACATGGAAATCGTTCGAGAGCTGGAACAACAGCACAGGATCGACAATTTCACGTTGGCGCACTTTGTCTATATATTCCTTGGGGCGCATCTGTTCCGCATACTTATGGTAGTTGGGCAGACGGCCCCCGAACATGATGGCTTTCAGGTTGAGTTTTTCGCACAGTTCCTTGCGGTATTCGTACATGCGCCGCGCCAGACGCAGTCCCCGGTAGTCGGGATGGATGAAGACCTCGATGCCGTAGAGGATGTTACCCTTGCGGGTGTGGGTGTCGAATGTTTCATTCCCCGTAACCTGGGCGTAGGTGTGGTCGTTCTTCACGTCATCGTAATTCACAATGATCGAAAGCGCGCAGCCTACGATCTTGCCGTCCACGACTACGACGATCTGCCCCTCCGGGAAGATGCGAATCAGTTTGTCGATTTGCTTCGGCGTCCAAAAAACGTCGCTTCCATCGGCATAGACGCGGGTAAAGGAACTGGCCAGTTGGTCGTAATCCTCTTTCTGAAGATTGCGAATTTCTACTTTATTGATTTCTAACGTTTCCATAAACACATGGGTTGAAAAAACGTACAAAGATACTCTTTAACTTCCGAAAACGCCAGAGAGAGGAAAATATAAGAAGAGCGGCACTCGAAATTCACACCGCTCTCCTCTCTGCCGGTGCCGCAGACTTTATCACCCCGAATTAAGAATCGTAAGTTGCGGAAACGGGAACGAAATACCCTCCTCGTTGAAGGTGGCGTAAATTGTAAGTTTCTTCATGGTTAGTATATGGAATTCAGCAGGTCCGTTTTCCCGTCGTTTACGAGTTTGAGGATCAGCTCCCCGAAGAGGGTGTTCTGCCAGGCGAACCACGCGCGGGTGAAATCCGCGGCATCGTGGCGCGAAAAACTTTCGTGCATGAATCCCGTTCCGGCGTCGGTGGTGATCAGCTGGCAGATGCAGTCGCGGATCTCTTCGTCGTCGGTCGCCGTGAAGGCCCGCATCATAATGCTCATGGGCCAGATCATCTCCACGCCGATATGGGGTCCTCCGATACCCTCTCCGGCAGCTCCGCGCCAGAAATAGGGATTTTCCGTGCTCCACACGAACCGGCGCGTGTTTTCGTAAATCGGGTCCGTGCGCTCCACGTCGCCCAGATAGGGCATTGCCAGCAGCGACGGCACATTGGCATCGTCCATTAGGAAGCAGCCTCCGAATCCGTCCACCTCGAAGGCGTAGATCTTCCCGAACTCCGGATGCTCGACCACCGCGTATTTCTGCAATGCCTCTTCCACCTCTCCGGCCAGCGCCGTGCACTCCGCGGCCAGCTCCCGCTCGCCGTTCACCGCCGTCAGGATCTCGGCGGCCTTGCGCAGCGACGTGACGGTCATGAAATTCGACGGGATGAGGAACCCGAAGGTCGTGGCGTCGTCCGAAGGACGGAACGCCGAGACGATCAGCCCCACGGGTTTCACGGGGTTGCCGCGCCCCACATGGCAGCGGGTATCCAGCTGGCGGTCGGTCGTGCGCAGGAAGATGTAATCGCCCGGCCCCTCCTTCATCTGCTGTTCGCGCAGCGTCTTCACGATGTTGCGCATCGCCGAGGTCCACTCCCCGTCGAAGACCGACGTGTCGCCCGTGGTTTTCCAGTAATGGTGCGCAAGGCGCAGAGGATAGCAATGGGAATCGATCTCCCATTTGCGCTCGAAAACCCAGGGACTTTGATCGTTGCCCGGATAGCCGACATCCTCGCCGTCACCCGTAGGGCCGACGTTGAAGGCATTAGCGTAAGGATCGATATTGATGAGTTTGAATTGCCGCCGGATCACCCCCGCGATCATCTTCTGCAACGCCGGGTCCTCCTTACACAACTGCACGTAGGGCCACACCTGCGCCCCCGAGTCGCGGAGCCACATGGCCGGAATGTCGCCCGTGTAGACGTAGGTATCGGGATTGCCCGCCTCGTCCTCGCCGTAGTGTACGGTGGTGTCGAGCGTGTTGGGGAAGCAGTTGGCGAACATCCACCGCAGGCGTTCGTTGGTCAGAAGACCGCACACGCGGGCGATCTCCCCCTCTACCGCTTCCGACTTAAAAAGCCGCTGCTCCTCCGCGGGCCGCTGGTCGGCGTACGCCTCCGGTTCGTCCGGACAGTACCACACCTTCTCTTCGGCCCCCATCTCGAAGCGCAGCTCCCCGCCCTTCATCACGTCGGCATGACCGATCCAGGGCTTCGTGTAGGGTTGGCCGTTGAGCCAAACACGCTGGATATATTTGTTCGCAGCGGAGTTGTTCTCGGCGACAATCGTGAAGGTCCCGCCCGGGACGGTGATTTCGACCCTGTCGAACAGGGGCGATCCGAACCAGTAGCGTCCGCCCGCAGGCTCGGCTTCGTACATGCCCAGCGACGAGAGGACGTACCACGCCGACATCTGACCCACATCCTCGTTGCCCGACAATCCGTCCGGCCGGTCGTGGTAGAGCGTCGTGAGCACCTCGCGGACCTTGTCGGCCGTTTTCCACGGCTGGCCCAGCATCGTGTAGAGGTAGAGGATATGGTGGCTCGGTTCGTTGCCGTGGGCGTACTGGCCGATCAGTCCCGAGATGTCGGGCGAGGTCTCGCCGCCTTCGATGACCGAACTTACCGTAAACAGCGAATCGAGTTTTTCAATCATCTTCGCACGCGAGCCGAACAGCCCTTCGAGGCCCTTGACATCGTGCGGAGCCAGCCAGGTGTACTGCCAGGCGTTGCCCTCGCAGTAGTCGTCGGCGCGGTGCGTCGAGGCGAACGCATTGAAGGGAGTGCGCCAGCCCTTCCGCGAATCCCGGCCCCGCATAAAGCGCGTCGCAGGGTCGAAATAGTTGCGGTAGCTATGGCTGCGCTCCTCGAAATACTTCGCATCCTCCGCCTTGCCCAGCGCTTCGGCGGCACGCGCCGCCGCGCCGTCGGCCAAAGCGTACTCCATGTCATAGGCCACGGCCTCGTTGAACATCTCGCACGGGATGTAGCCGTACTCCATGCGCAGGCCGTTGCCCCGGTCGGGGTTCATGGCCGTCTTACGGATCGCCTCGAAGGCCTTTTCGCGGTCGAAGCCCCCGATGCCCTTCACGATGGCGTCCGCCACCGCTACGATGCCCGGGTTGCCCACCATGCAGTCGGTCTCATTACCCCACAGGTGCCATACCGGGAGCCGTCCCTGCTCGTCGGCGATGTGCAGCATCGTCTGGATGATGTCGGGCATCCGCTCCGGGTGCAGGACGGTCATCAGCGGCATCGCGGCCCGGTAAGTGTCCCACAGCGAAAAGGTCGTATAGGTATCGCGCCCCGGATTCTCATGCACCTTGCCGTCGGCTCCGCGGTAATCGCCGTTCACATCGCAGAAGAGCGACGGAGCCACCATCGTATGATACAGCGCCGTATAGAAGATGCGCTTCGACGTTTCATCCTCCGTCTCGATCTTCACCTTCGACAGTTCATCGTTCCACGCCTTGTCGGCAGCGGCCGCCGTAGCGTCGAAATCCCATCCGGGGAGTTCCGCCGCAAGGTTCGCTTTCGCACCCTCGACGCTTACGGGCGATAAAGCGACTTTCAGCGACACTTGTTCCCCGTCGGTTGTACGGAACGAAGCCCGGGCGTAGTTATCGCCGATGGTTTCGAATTTTTCGAAGGGTTTCGAGAACTCCGCGACGAAGTAGACCCGCTGGTCTTTGGCCCAGCCCGTCGAGTGACGCCAGCCCGTCACCGTCCGGTCGCCCTCCTTTGCGAGATGCGTCTCCGTGGCCTTGTCCCAGCAGCCGCCGTTTTCCAGGTCGAAGACCACGGCTGCCTTTTCAGACGCCGGGAAGGTGTAGCGGTGCAGACCCACGCGCGCCGTGGCCGTCAGCTCGGCCCGGATGCCATAGCGCGTCAGCGGCACCGAATAGTAGCCCGGCCGGGCAATTTCTTGGGTCCGGTCGGCATAGGACCACAGTCCCGACGCAGGGTCTGCCTCCTCACCCCGGGCGTAGGTCACATCGCCCGTGACGGGCATGACCGTCACGTCGAACAAATCGCCGATGCCCGTGCCGCTCAAATGCGTGTGCGAGAAGCCGATCACCGTCGAATCGCTCGCATGGTAGCCCGAGCACCAGTCCCACGTCTGCGGAATGCTCGTCGGACCCACCTGCACCAGGCCGAAGGGGACGTTGGCTCCCACGAAGACGTGCCCGTGGCCGCCTGTGCCGATCTTCGGATCGACATGGCGCGTGTAATTCTCCTCCGCGGCAGGCTGCGTGCAGCTGCCCAGCAGGGCCGCGGCGAATAAGAATCCCGTAAGTTTCATCTATCTCTTGTTTTTAAGTTCGAAAGTAAGTTTTCCGCCCTTGAGCAATTCATCGTGCAAGATACGATAATTTTTCAACGGTTTATCGCCCAGCGTCATCCGGTCGATATAGCCCTCGCCGTGTTTTTCGATCACCAGCGTTCCCCGCTCCGTGTCGATTTCGGCCCGGTCGAATGTCGGGGACGTCAGTGTATAGTATGGTTCGCCCGGGCAGTCGGGATAGAGTCCCAGCATCGTGAAGACAGCCCACGCAGACATCGTCCCCGTGTCGTCGTTGCCCGGGATGCCGTCGGGGGCGGTGGTAAAGTATCGCTCCAACAGCCGCCGGGTTTCCCGCTGCGTGCGCCACTCCTCGCCCCGGAAGCGGCTGAAAAGATACGCATAGGCGATGTCGGGTTCGTTCGCAGGGTCGTACAATCCCTCGTCGAAGACCATTTGCAGTTTGTCGATGAATTTGCGTCGTCCGCCCATCAGCTTCGCAAGCCCCTCCACGTCGTGCGGAACGTAGAACGTATAGTTCCACGCACTCCCCTCGTGGAAGCCCGGAGCCGCCGTGAAGTTCTCGCCCGCCTTCGGGTCGAAGGGGCTTAAAAAAGTTCCGTCGGGATGGAGCGGACGCAAAGTCCCGCTTTCCGGGCTGTAATAGCGTTTGTAGCCCAACGAGCGGGCGCGGAACAGACGCGCGTCGTCCCCCTGTCCGAGCGAGTCGGCCAGCAGCGACAGCGCAGCGTCGGCCATGTAGTACTCCAGCGCGTGCGAGACGGAGGTGTCGCCCGCAAGGTCCTTGGCATAGAATCCCAGCGGGATATAGCCTTTTTCGATATAGGGGTCGATGTCGGGCCGCATGCGGTTCTGCGCACCGGGCGTCGTGGCCGACTTGCGCATCGCCTCGTAGGCCTTGGCGACATCGAAATCCCGAAGGCCCTTCATCCAGCTGTCGACGATCACCGGGATCGCAGGGTCTCCCTCCATCGTGAAGGTCTCGCGGCCGTAAAGCTCCCATTTCGGAAGCCAACCCCACTCCTCGTACATCCCCGTCATCGAGCGCAGCATCTCCCGCTGACGATCCGGGTAGACAAGCGTCAGCAGCTGGTGCAGGTTGCGGCAGGTGTCCCACAGCGAGAAGACCGTATAACGTTCGCCATCCGTCACGCCCGTCTCGCCCGAACGCTCCATCAGCGGGTATTCGCCGTTCACGTCGCTCACGAGGTTCGGGTGCAGCAGCGCATGGTACAACGCCGTGTAGAACACCCTCTGCTGCTGCTCGGCGCCGCCCTCGACCCGGATTCTGCCCAGAGCCTCGTTCCAGCCCTTGCGGGCCTGTTCCCGGATGGCGTCGAACGGTGCGTCCGCGGCCTGCTCGGCATCGAGGTTTTTGCGCGCGTTCTCCGTAGAGACATACGAGATGCCCATGCGCACCTCCACCTGCTCGCCCGCCGCAAGGCCGTCGAAGGAGAACCAGTAGCCCACGTCGTCGCCCGAAAGCTCGCGCCCGTACTCCGTATAGAGTTTATACCTCCCGTTGTCCGGCGTCCACTCGGCCTCCACGCCCGTCATCTTCCGTTGCTTCTTCCAATAGCCGCCGGCACTCGGAGTCTTCGAAACGCGCAGCACGAAGTACACCGGGAAAACCTTCTGCGCATTGTAGCAGAACGTCCCCAGCAGCTTCGTGCCCTCGATCTCCGTGGCGCTCACCCGGCGAACCATCGCACCGCTCTCGTTCGTAAGCCCCTCGCCCAGATTTAACAGAATATGCCCTGTGCCTTCCGGAAAGGTGTACCTCTCGGCCGAGGTACGCGCCGTGGCCGTGGCTTCGGCAAGGACGCCGTACTTGTCCAGAAAGACCGAGTAATAGCCCGGAGAGGCCTTTTCGTCCCTGTACGACGTGCCGTACTCCCGGTAATCCACCGTCAGAGGGCCCGTCGTGGCCATCGTCAGCAGCGCGCCCAGCTCGGGGCACCCCACGCCGCTCAAGGCGCCGTGCGCGAAGCCCGTGAAGAATTTGTTGTGGTATTCGTAGGGCGTGGACCACCAGCGGGCGTCCTTGTCGTAGACGTTCTCCTCCGACCCCATGACGTTGAACGGAACCACCGACATCATCCCGTGCGGCGTGACCGCCCCGGGGTTCGCGGTCCCGAAGTTCGTAGTCCCGATGAACGGGTCGACCCGGTCGGCAGGGGTCTGCGCAGAAGCCGCAGCACCGAAAACGGCTGCGGCGAGCGCCAGGGTAAGCAGCGTTCGTCGCAGTCGCATCAGAGGATCGAGTTTTGCTTCGTGAAGTCGATGATTTCGGGGATATAGCCGAACGCAAGGCCCGTAACCGTGTCGGCGCATCCGTAGTAGACGGCCACGCGCCCCGTCGCGGGGTCGTGCAGCGCAGCGCACGGGAACGTCACGTTCGGAACGTCGCCCATGCATTCGTACGTTTCGCGAGGGGAGATCAGGTAGGGACCGCTGCGGGCCGTGACCTTCCAAGGCTCCTCCAAATCCAGCAGCGCCGAACCGAACGCATAGACATAACCGTTGCACGAGCGCAGCACCCCGTGGTAGAGCAGCAGCCAGCCCTCGCTCGTCTCGATGGGCACGGGACCCGCACCGATCTTCATGCACTGCCATGCCGACACCTCGAAAGCCGCCGGAGACATCACATGCCGGTGGCGGCCCCAGAACTCCATGTCGGGACTCTCCGAATAGAAGATGTCGCCGAAAGCCGTATGCCCGTTGTCGCTCGGACGCGACAGCATGGCGAAACGGCCGTTGATCTTGCGGGGGAACAGCACGCCGTTGCGGTTGAAGGGGATGAAGGCGTTTTCCAGCTGGTGGAACGTCTCAAAATCGTCCGTCCATGCAATGCCGATCGTCGGCCCGTGGTAGCCGTTGCACCACGTAACGTAGTATTTGTCGCCGATCTTCGCAACGCGAGGGTCGTAGCCGTAGACCCACTGGCCGATCTCGGCGTCCGCACCCTCCAGCCGGAAGTCGGACTCCTCGATCTCCCACCGAAGGCCGTCGACCGAAAAGCCCACGTGGATGCGCATCCGGCGGTTCGTGTCGTCGCACCGGAAAACGCCCGCATAGTTATATTTTCCTTTTTTGAAGGGAACGACCGCCGAGTTGAAGATCGAATTCGACGTCGAAAGCGCATGACGCCCGATGATCGGGTTCTGCGTGTAACGCCACATCACCTCTTTGGAGCCGGCGGGACGATCCTCCCACGGCATATCGGGCTGATTCGAGCCCGCAATTTTCAGTGTATCCATATAAATTATTTGTCGTTTGGTTTGTCGTCATAGGTAAAGGGAACCAGCCGGGTGATCACAAAAGCCGGAATGGTGGCGAGCATCACCGCGAGGAAGAAGATCCGGTAGCTCATCAGATCGCTCAAAAAGCCCGAAGCCATGCCCGTGAGCATCACCGAGAGGTTCATAATACCCGAAGCGAAAGCGTAGTGCGCCATCTGGTGACGCCCCGGAGCGACCTGCTGCATCATAAACAGCGTCAGGCCCACGAAGCCGAAGCCGTAGCCGAAGTACTCCACGACGATGCCCCCGCCGACGAGCCACATGCTCGAAGGCTGGAACCATGCAAGCAAGGCGTAGACCCCGAACGGCAGGTTGAAGATACAGCACAGTGTGAAAAGAGTGCGCCGCAGACCTCGTCGGGCGATGTAGTAGCCCGCCAAAAGCGAGCCCAGCAGAAACGCCCCCGCGCCGAAAGTCCCGTAGTAAAGGCCGATCTGCTGGTTCGTAAGACCCAAGCCCCCGGATGCGGTATCCGCTTTGAGGAACAGCGGAACGATCTTCATCACGAAGCCCTCGCCCAACCGGTACAGGATGATGAAGGCGATATAGTACCAGATATGCCGTTTGGTGAAGAACGCCGCGATAACCTCTTTCAGGCCCGAAAGGCCATCCCGCAGCGAGCGGCCTTCTGAAGCCGAACCGCCTGAAGGAAGCGCGCGGAGATGGTAAAGGCCCAAAGCGACGAGCGTGACGCACAGGAGCAGCAAAACGACCGTCCACGAACGGACATAAGCGTCGAACGATGCGGTCCCCGAGGTGCTGAAACCCTCGTAAAGCCACCCCGCAAGCCACACCAGACCGCCCGTGGCGACCAGTTTCGCAAGGTTGTAGAACGCCCCCTGCCAGCCGATGTATTTCGCCTGGGACGCAGGCGATAGCTCCGACATGTAGACTCCGTCGGCCGCGATGTCGTGCGTCGCCCCGCTGAAGGCAACGACCGCAAAGACAGCAACACTGACCGAGAAGAACAGCGGAAGCTGAAGCGACAGGGCCGCGACGCCGAACAGAACGCCGCTCAACAACTGGCTCCCCACGACCCAGAACTTCTTCGTCCGGTAAAGCTCCAAAAAAGGGCTCCACAGAAACTTGATCGTCCATGGCCACATGATCAGAGAGGTCCAGAACGCGATCTGAGCATCCGAGATCCCCAGGTCCTTGTACAGAACCGCAGAAACCATGTTCAGAACCACAAACGGTAGCCCCATCGCAAAGTACAAACTCGGAACCCACCGAAGGGGTGAACGCGAAGAAAGATTCATTTCTGTAGGATCAACGTATTACTCCACAATTATCTCATCGGTGAAAATCCATCCGCCAGGATGTCCGTTATGAAAGGCTTTCAGCCGAATATAACGTCCTTGGGATTCACCCGTCCAGCCAAACGTCCGGTAACAGTCCTGTCTGAAATCGAACGGCACGTCGTTCTCAACGGTCGCAAGCATCGTATACGCCTTATTATCGTTCGAAACAGAAATTTCAACCGCCCGAGGCATCCAAATATCAGCATAGAATCCCTGCATAAAGTCTGCGGCAATATGTTTCACTGAACAGCATTCCCCCAAATCAACCACCAGATCAATGTCTGTATCGAGCCAGCCTTGCCAGCGGCCGTCGCCGTAATTCCAGTCTCCGCGCAGCCCGTCGGTCAGCGAGCCATCGCCCACAGCCGCGTATTTCGGGCTGTAAGGCGTATGGTAAACAACCGGTTTGCCTGTCGAGAGGCACAGAACAGGTTCGATTGATTCGGGACGGTCCCCTACGGCATTCTTCTGATCGAAAGGATGATATCCCCTCTCTTGCATCCACGCCACGGCATCGAGTACGCGGGCATGAAAATCATCGTAATCCTTGCGTTCCGGAAGGCTCCACCCCACTTCGGCAATAGCCATCAAGCGCGGCCATATCATATGCTCGGCATGTTCCCCGGTCGGCACATGCTCGCACCACAAATTACCCTGCACACCAAGGATCATCGGCACTACATCGACGCCGAGCGAATCGGGAGCCGGATCCAGGGAATAAGCCTTTTCAAGCGTGACGAAAGCCGCAGCAGCCGGCGGTTCACGCGTAGGATCATCTTGGCAATAATCAAGGTAACAATAACTATTGGGAGTCATCACGGCCTGATGTCCCGCACGGGCGGCTGCAATACCGCCCTCGGAACCTCGCCACGACATCACCGTAGCGTCCGGAGCCAATCCGCCTTGCAGAATCTCGTCCCAGCCCAGCAAACGGCGTCCCTTACCGTTAAGAAACACCTCAACACGATGCACCAGATAGCTCTGCAATCCGTCAACATCTTCCAGTCCTTCCTGCCTCATCCGAGTCCGACAGCGCGGACATGTCGCCCAACTCGCCTTGTCCGCTTCATCTCCTCCAATATGGATATATTCCGAGGGAAAAAGTTCAATGACTTCCGAAAGCACATTCTTCAGAAATTCGAAGGTTTCTTCATTGCCAATACACAAGTCCTTATTGACATAAGGCTTGCCGCTGCAGGCAAGTTGCGGATAGGTTGCCAGCACCTCCTCGCTATGCCCGGGCATCTCAATCTCGGGAATCACGGTGATATGCAGGGCGCGAGCGTATTCAACCACCTCGCGGATCTCCTCCTGCATATAATAACCGCCTTCGGCCGCAGGATCATCCCGATGACAGTAACGCCGGTCGCCGTAATACCACTCCGTATAACAGGAATAGGGCCTCCAAGCCGCAAAATCCGTCAACTCGGGATATTTCTTGATCTCGATACGCCAGCCAGCACCGTCGGTCAGATGCCAATGAAACCGGTTGAGCTTGTAGCGGGCCAGCAGATCGAGTTGCCGTTTGACAAACTCCTTATCCCGGAAATGACGCGATACGTCGAGCATGAAGCCCCGGTAAGCGAAACGCGGAGCGTCTTCGATCGTAACGGCGGGAATACGTTGCCCCGTATGCTCTGCCAACTGCGCCAGCGACTGCAAACCGTAAAACAAACCGGCTGCATCAGGAGCCGTAATCGTCATGCTGTCGCGGACGACATCAAGCCGATAACTCTCGGGGGCACCTTTATCTGCAATCCGCAACCGCAGAGCCGGAATATCGCCTTCGAGGGCTTCGACAAAAGGAACGGGGAAAAACCGGCCTGCAACCGAACGCTCCATCCACGCTGCAAGATCGGCTTTTTCCTGCCCCTCAAGATCAGTGACATAAGTCAACGTCCGAGGCATACGGAATGTCCCTTCACCCCAATTCACATGCTGCGGAACGGGAATGATTCCCGTAGAAAAGGTCTCCGACGGCCGGCTGCATGCCCCGGCAAACAACACTGCGGCAAGAAACAGATATCGTAATTTCATAGTTTATTTTTTAATTAAAAAGCGGACGGCTTGCAGGCCGCCCGCTTCGATACATAGCACTGCATTTTTCCGTACAACGAGGTCCGTTGCTTAAAATAGGGATTCAAAAAACAGGACCATTTCGAAAAAATGTATGTCGCTTACCAATTGGTGTCAATAAAATCCGGATTTCTTCCTTCCCCGTAGGCATCATATCCGTGGCCCGTCTGATCGACAATCCGATTATAGAAAATGCGATTAAGAATCGGGTCTCTACGAGGCTCTTCAAGCACTTCGCATTCGTTCATCTTCCAATAGGCCAGCAAGCCGGGCGACTGCGGATCGACAACCACCAAATCCTTGTTGTTGGCGATTTCATTCGACGAGAGCGCCCGCGACCAGACACGTGCCTCGGCCAAATAACCGTTAAGCGGACGGTTATTGTTATAAACCGAAGCTGCACCCAAACTGAAGCCAATTCCAGTACGGCCCAATTTATGGTATCCAGCAAGGTTGACAGTTTCGCCCTTGTGCGTCTGCTCAGCAACAAACTTTCCGTCAATATAAACACGTAATGTAGAGCGCGACCACACGGCGGCCACGTGATACCACAGGTTCGGAGCACAAGGAGAATTGATAGCTGCCGGCTGATAATCACCCTTGCAGACCTGGAGCACGTCATAGCCGATCTTCACGTCGCCGAAACGCATACAAACATCACCCTCAAATCCCATAATCGACGAAATGTAGGGATCGCTCTTCGTGAATGAGTTGACCATAACACGGCACTCAAGCGTCACCTCCTGCATCGTTTCGAGATTCAATCCTTCAAATGAGGGATGCTCGGGGAAAGTCGGAACAAAGCACTTGTTGCCTGACCCAATATAGACCGCTTTACTCCTAACCGGTGCCCGGAATACAAGAAAAAGCTTACTCGACGATTCCAAGATCGACATGCCTCCGTCCGTAGAGGCGATCTTGACCGGCAGACAATAGAATGTTCCCGGTTTCAGTTCCTCGTTCACGACAACTTCGACACTTTCCGAAACATTTTTACCGGCAGCAATCACCACTTCTTTTTTCGCAAACGTAAAGTCTTCGAGTGCAACGGCAGTCCGTCCGTATCTGTCATTATAATCCGCAACCAGTTCCGGACATGCTTCAAACGACACATGCGTATCACGGTCGACAATCTGTGCCGCCGAAACTGTAAATTCGGCTTTTTCTCCAGCTTGGGAGATCGTAATGGTTTTAACCTCTTGCCGCTGTGCCTCGGTGATATAAATCGACGGTATGTATTCGGAAGCCTCCTGACACCCTGCAAGAGCAGCCATACCTGCGACAAAAACAATAAAATATTTCAGGTTCATAGTTTTTTCGTATTTAACAATTAATTCGAAGCAATGGCATTGAACTCATTGCACCCTACATAACTATTAGATGCACTCTCTTTATCGCAACGATAGGTCATTCGGACAAAACGGCAAGAAACAGGCTTATAGAATTTCACATACTGCCAATCATCACCGCTCAAAGCCAAAGAGACGAAAGAATCCCCCGATTGCGAAACCCAATGCTGACCGTCTTCGCTCGTCTTCACGTCATAAAGCCGTAATACCTTATAATAGCCTAAACCATACATGGGACGGATGCGGAAACCTGCAAGCGTATGAACATTCACCATATCGACAGTCGCCGTCACGGAGCCGTTTGTAATATACCAGCCTGATTGATTCATCGCTATTGCTCCGTCGAACATTTGCGAAGAGACGAGCCCTTCTGCACCCGGAGCATCATAAGTCCATCCGCTCATATCCGCAATCACCGTACCGGGAACCCGCGTAGCATTTTCCTCAATATTCCCTTCCATCTTTTTGAATACCACGAATTTAACAACATCCTTATCTCCAATGGTATTGAAATCCGCATTCCCGCCAAGATCGACTTTCAAAACCACCATCGATCCGTCCGACGTCAGTTTTTCATAATCAACAGCCTTAATCTCAACAGGGGTGGTCGCCTGACTATTTTTCGGAAGCAACAACTCGTCTGGAAGCGTTACATCATTCGCAGACATCGGGGTGTATTTCGTGCCGTGCTGTTTGTTATAACTATCAACTAAGGCAGGATCAGCCACAATGGAAAATTTGCTATCGACAGGCACTCCGATGGAGGCCTGCAATTGCAACGTATAACCTTTCTTCTCAATGACCATACCGTCTTCTCCTTGCATCACAGAGATTTCAGTCACCTGCTCCATTCCAGGAAGCGACAGAACACAAACCTGCTGCTTCGTCTTCAACTTAAGGTAACAAACCTCTTTGTCGGTATTGGCAGAAAAACCTGAATGCTTTGAGAAATCAACACGCACTGGAACCAAATATTCCTCATCACCCAACGCCGTCATATCTGTAATGCCTACTATAACTGGAGTCTCCGAATCCTGTGCCCCAGCCACGAAATGAAGCGGTCCGGAAAAAGAGACAAGTGCGGGATCCAGCGTTTTATATTCCGTATAATAATAATTATTATAAGCAGTCACCAGACTGTTGTCCACAACCAGCGGAATATCTGCATCGGCTGTTGGTACGCCCGTCAACGATGCCGTCAATGAGAACTGAACCCCTTCGCTCATGCCCGAAGGAAAGACCGGAATCTCGAAAGCGTACTCGCCTGCCTCGTTCAACGTAACCAAATTTTTCGAATAGTCCCCATGCGGGGCAGGATTTGCATACTGAATCGCCTGACGCATATATTTATAAGGCATATCCGAATGGCCATATTCATACTCCATGTGATAAGCGCCAAAGCCGCACGAAGTACCATTTACCGCAAAATCGGCCATGCCTTGCAACGACATCATCTGTTTGCCGGACAAGGTAGTATGAAGTATCCCGCCGCTTTTCCACATAGATTCGAAATTTTCAGTAAAAATAAGCTGATCGGCTTTCCAGCCCACCCGTTCTGCACTTGCCGTACGGCTTGTCAATGATGTATAGCCCATGGTCGCAGACGAGCATCCATAAGCCTGCGAAACACCATAATTACAAAGCTCTGCAATACCCTGATCAAGAGCATCAATGTTACCATCGATCAGAAACAAACGCCCTGTCCCCGATTTAGGACCGATATACTGGCTCAACTCTTCGCAGAACTTCTTGAACAGTCCGGGCGTGGTATTCAGTGGTCCCAAATGGTCTGCAGCAGTCTCGAAATCAATATCAATACCGTCATATTGATATTTATCAATCGAATCCTTACCCCATGCTCTGGCATAATCTTTAAGAGACTCATCGGTGATCTGACCGTCAACCTTGAACTCTTCGGGAACATCTTTTGCTGAAATACAAAAAACAACCTTCGTTCCCAATACCTGCTGCACGAAAGCTTTGTCTTCGATCTGCTCCCGACTCAGACTGTGCCACTGACTCCATATCGAAATAATATCCATCGAGTCGGGGGCACTGCGCAGGCGACTTTGTTCAGAAGGATTGATAGCTGTCCAAGAACCAAACCAGCCGAAAGCGAGTTTGTGATCCGTTTTCTTGTAAGCACGCAAACGGGCATAATAAACATCGTCACGTACGATGGGCGACTGTAATTCCGGACGTTGGATTTGAACCGGCTCAGGAGTGGTCTGCTTCTCACAGGAAATGAACGCAATTCCACAAACGAGCGGCAACAGAAAATGTTTTATACTATTTTTCATAATGAAATTCATTTGTGATTTCTATTCGACTTTTATCGGGCATCCCACCAAAGTCGGGTACCTCCACTGTCGGGTCCTCCCAACAAGCGCGTCGCAGCATTCACGGCTCCGGCGTTGTTCGCATACTCGCTCTTGGGGAAAATCACCCGTCGAATCTGCTTATTTTTGTCAATCGACGGATCGTTGCTATTTTCGTTAATCGGGAAAAGTTTCGGGAAACCCGTGCGACGGAACTCGGCCCATGCCTCCATCCCATTAGGGTAGAGGGCGATCCACTTTTGAGTAATGATTCGCTCCAACTCATTTCCATCTTCGGCCCACTTCACAGAAACGGTTCCTAATGCATTCTTTGAATACTTGGTCGGATTTTCCGACATATCTATGAATCGGGCAGGGGTCTTCATACTCTGCGCATAATCGGCAGCATCAGATGCGGACAATCCGTTCTCGAGAAACGACAGACGAATGCCCTCTTCATAATCGGATTTGGCCCCGCTCTTATCGCCTTTCAGCAGTTTGAATTCCGCTTTCAGGAAAGCCACCTCCGAAGCAAGCAGCCAACGCATCGGAGTCTCACCGAAAATGTTTGGAGCGGACATCTTGGTATAAAATTTCTGTTCGGTCGACCCCAAACCGTTAACCACACCATGAAAACCTCCTCCGGTAATGGTCGCAGGTTGGAACATCTTCTCGCGGCGCGGATCTTCATAACCATTCAGATACGAATCCATCGAAGCTCCCATACGGGCATCGTTGTAGGAGTTCCAAATCATTTCCAACGGATTGGTGACCGTAATCTGGCGATAAGTCTGCAACAAGGCATTCTCATCCGTCGAGGTGATGACCCCGCCCTCAATGGCTTCCTGCGCATATTGAAGGGCCAGGTCCGGCTCGACATAGCGGATACGCATCGCCAGACGCAGTTTGAGCGAACGGGCAAATTTCAGCCATTTGGCAAAATCCCCGCCATAAACGGCATCAACCTTCACCAACGCTTTGCTGTCGGGCGTTGTAGCAAGAAAATCTTCCAAAACGGAAATCGAATTATTGAGCGTCTGGAAAAAATGGTCGTAAAGTACATCTTGAGCATCATAAGGCGAGCGCGCCTCCCCGAAATGGAGTACAGGCAGGGGACCATACATATCGCTGGCCCGGTGAAGAGTCACAACCTTCAGAATATCTCCGACAGCCATCACCTCGCCGGCAACCAATCCCTGATCGTAGGCCGCTTTGAGTTGAAGCCATGCAGGCATCACTTGCGTAAATGCAACCGAAAAGACAGTACTGCGCCAATTATTCGTCAAATTATAAACGAGTGGATTGATACCACCCTCCCAATGATTGGCACATGCCATGTAACCGGCATAATGGTCTGCCAACAAGTTCCAACCTGTCTGATAATTATTCACAGGAACCGTCGTTTCACCCGTAGTGGGATACATTGCATCCAGCTCCATGGAGGTGATCAATGTAGTCGGGTCGATTTGCTGTGCGGAATTCGGGTCGGTATTGAAATGCTCGAAATCGCCCGTACAAGATACCATTGTCAACAGCGAAGCCGTAACGAAAGCCAAACCAATTTTGGTTCTATATAAAGTATTTTTCATGATGATTCTATCGTTTTAGAATTGAAGTCTCACGCTGAAACCGATTGTACGGACACTCGGCTGCATGAAAAAGTCGATTCCCTGATAATAAGTGCTTGTCGAAGCGGTCTGTTCGGGATCGAACGGAGCTTTGTTATAAAGCATCCAAAGGTTGCGGCCCACAAGCGACACCGTCGCCTGCATCTTGTTACGGAACCATTTCGAAGGCAGGTCATAACCCAATGAAAGCTCCCGCAGACGCACGTTATCCATATCGTAGACATAACGAGCCAGCATGCCCATACCGTCGCCTGTATTATTAAAGAACTCCTGAGCTCCGGAACCAGGAAGCATCTGATGTTCCGAAAGCTGAATCCCGTTTTCACGAGCATCAACCGAAGCTTCCGAAACCCCGAAGCGGTCCATCAAAGCTTGTGTCACCGACACACCGCGACCGCCGATGCGCGCATCGAACAATGCACCGAGTGAAATACCTTTCCAGGAGAACTGGTTATTCCATCCCAAACGGGCACGCGCATCCGTATTTCCTGCATAAATCCAGGTGTCGGGATCGGTCGTCACCGTATTCGAGTTCGGATCGACATAAATGTTGCCTTTGTCATCGGTTTTAAGACCTGTCACATAGAAATCTCCGATAGAGCCGCCCTTTTTCAACTTAACCCGATAACCTCCGAAATCCATATTCACTTCCGGAAGATTCACTTCAGCTCCCGTTACGGGATCAATCGTTCCTTCGGGAACCAGTTCGCGAATCGTATTGCGGTTCATCGAAAAAGTGAAACTCGTCGACCATGAGAAATTCTTCCACGTGTTCTTATAGCCGGCAACAGCCTCAATACCCCAGTTATTGACTTTACCGGCATTCAAATAGGCCTTCTTGTAACCGGTCGAGGGAGGGGCGTCATAGCAGAACAACTGGTTATAAGTCGCCGTATTATAGTAAGTAAAATCAGCCCAGATCTTGTTGTCGAGAAACTTTGCATTCATACCTACTTCGAAAGATTTGGTACGCTCCGGACGCAAATGCGTAGCAGGAGCGATAGTTTCGGTTGTCACAACGCCTCCCTTGATCGAATAATTCCGTCCCGTAATGTAACGCTGCGGCGGGTTGCCGACCTCGGCGTACGAGGTCCGAATTTTAAGGAACGAAATGCCTGTTTTCGAAAGATCTGCCATCGACGAGATCACGGCAGAAAGGCCTACTGAAGGATAAAAGATATTCAATTCATCCGTAAAAGCCAACTGCGAAGCCCATTCGTTACGAGCCGTCACATCCAGATAAAGCATCCCTTTCCAACCCAGTTGTAACGTGGCATAAACGGCCTGATTCTGATCATGGTAATTCTCTTGACCGGGTAGTGTGTTCAGGTCGCTCGATACGATATTGTTATAAGTGAATTTATTCGGAATACCGGCCAAATGTCCCTCATAACCGACCAGTGAATGTTTGTCATCCGTAAGACTGGCTCCCAAGTTAAATTGCAGGGAAAGCGCTCTGTCGAAAAAACTCTTGTCGATGGACAAAAGGGCATCAGCATAGAGGTTATTATGACTCATTGTATGGTTCAAGTAGTTACCATATTCCGATGCAAAAAGAGTATTCGAAGAGGCATAGATTTTACGCGTATAATTCATCCGCGTGTTGTCCGTACGCACCCGACCGGACAGAGTCAACCAATCGGTAACATTCCATTTGAGCGTAGCATTGAATGTATAACGCTGCATATTATTCTCGAACAGCTCTCGATTGGTAACCCAATAAGGATTTTCCACGCCATTAATGAATTCCAAACCCCAAAATTGTTCGCTGTAACCCAAACCAGCATTATAACGCTCGTAAAGTTGATACTTACGGATATCATCTCCTCGCGGAAACAGATAGACGCCGATCAGCGGATTGTGATAGATACCCTGCACCAATGCATTCCGCGAATACTGCTTCATATAAGTAGCACCCAAATCGAGCGTCAGCTTTTCAGGCAGAAGCACGGCGGAATTCCGCAAGGAAAAATTATAACGGTTGTAGACATTGTTGGGAATAATGCCCCGCGTGTTTACAGAAGCGGCCGAAAAATAAGTCTGATTACGCTCGGTACCAGCGGTGATGCCAATCGAGTTCGTTTCATCAAACCCGGTCTGGAAAAAATCTTCGGGGTCATAACGATGGGGGGGGGAAACCAACTTCTCACCCCAACTCATTGAAGGTGCGTCTGAACTCGTACCATAGGTATTCTGAAACTCAGGCATTACGAAAGGCGATGAAAAGGTTGTATTGTTGGCATAGTTAACACGCACACGTCCTTCTTGTCCCTTTTTAGTAGTAATAAGGATCACACCGTTGGCTCCCTGTGAACCATAGAGAGCGGCTGCCGTAGCTCCCGTCAATACAGACATCGACTCGATGTCCTCTGGGTTGATGTTGGCGATACCTTCGTAATCGCCACCATCGGGCGTTTCATAAATGCCTTCCGTCTGTTTAGAACGCAGGCTCGGAAGCGGAATGCCGTCAACTACATAAAGTGCATTGTTATCCCCGTTGATCGACTTCACGCCACGCATAACCACACGCGTCGAACCTCCGGCTCCCGAAGCGCTGGCATTGATCTGCAAGCCTGCGATCTTTCCGGAAAGCGAATTGACGAAATTGGCATCCTTAACCGTATTGACAATAGAGCCAGAAACCTCCTGAACATTATAGGTCAATGCTTTTTCCTGTTTCTTGATACCGAGCGCCGTCACCACGACAGCATCTACACCAAGCGACTGTTCCTGCAAAACGATATCAATTCGCTCCCGGGTGCCGACAAGCAGTTCAATCGGCTCATATCCCAGATAATTAACCGTTATCATAGTATTTGCATTCACTTCTGGAATACGCAACGTATAAACTCCGTCGACACCTGAACTCGTGCCAACAGTCGTTCCTTTGACAAGTATTGCCGCACCTATCACAGCATCACCTTTATTGTCCGTTACTTTTCCCGACACGACTTTCGGACCATCCGTTTGTTGGCTCCTGACAGTAAGAATAATATTGGAACCTTGAATTTCATAAACCACATCTGTTCCCTTCACCATCTGATCAAGAGCCTCAGCAACAGGACGCTTATTAACATGCACATTGACCAAACGCCCCGTGTCCATATTTTTATCATAAATAAACAAATACTTGGTCTGATTTTCGATTTCGTCCATTACCTGCACCATCTTCACCTGTTGCAAATCAATGGTTACGAGCGCTGTCTGTGCCTGAGCAGCCGAGGCCGTAAGACAAAAGAAAGTTACGAACAGCGAGATTATCAGACGTTTTGATTGCCTGATAGTTTTTTTCTTCATATCTTTGTAAATTAAAGAGGGATAATGAGCCGGAAATATCCGGAATTAATTCAAATAACGACGTTACCCTCCAGTGCCCGAAACTGTGACAGCAGTTCGGGCATCTTTTTATAAAAAGATAACGCGCAAAATAGGATGCGGAATTACATCATAGGCAGGTGGGTTTAAGGTTCATAAAAGGTTAGCTAATAAATGGTTATTTCGTTGGTTTCGTGGTTGTACATGTAATTGAATTTGCAATTGCGCTGCAATATGCCGAGAGCATGCTCGATACCGTCGGAAATGCGAAGTTTACCCATTGCCTCCAATGTTGGTATTGGAGCAACATTGAGGTTGATACGCACGCCGTAACAATGCTCCATACGATGTATCACCTCTTTGAAATCAAGCCCACTGATAGAGATCAGCCCTTTGACCCATAGATATTCGTTAGGGTCATCTGCTCTATGAAGGGTCAATTTTCCATTTTCGAATACGGCCTTTTCATCAGGTTTGAGCACAACTTGCTGTCGAGAATCCTCCAATGATGTTAGGCGAACACTGCCACGCAGCAAAGTGGTCGAAAAACCAGAGTGCTGCACATCGGCATTCACGTTGAAGCGAGTTCCGAGCACTTCAACCCGGCACGCAAAAGTTTCTACGACAAACGGCTTGCTGGCATCGTGGCTGACATCGAAAAATGCTTCACCGGCCAACCGAACCCGGCGAGTATCCCCGGCAAAAAGAGACGGATATTCAAGTTCTGCACCCGAATTGAGCCACACTTCAGTGCCATCCTGCAATTTCAGATTGACACGTTGCCCTTCAGGGGCAGAGATACGAGTTGTAAGCGCTTCCCAGGAATGCTCGTGATAGGAAACATATCCCCAACCGATCCCCACTGCCAAAGCAAGCATTGCGGCAATTTGAGCTGCATATCCGATTATTCGCCGCAAGCCAATCGACTGACGGAAAGCAACCTGTTTCTGCGGAGCAAACAACAACAAGGCATTATACATTTGTCGTTCTCGATCAAATGTTCGGCGGTGTTCTTCGTCGGCATCAAGCCAATCCATCAAGCATTGCTGCTCATCAGGAGTAGTTTCTCCTCGAAAAAAACGATATAAGGTTTCTTTTTCCATCTTACATGCAGCCTTTTCAGGCGCTTACATAAATAAAACACTTCTGCGAGACTGTTTCCCGCAAAAAATATAATTTTTTTTGTAAAAAACGAAAAATCAACGAATGAAACGACTTAGAACCAAGGATACAAGTATCACAGGCAGATAATCCTTCAATCTTCTACGCAATTTATCCAATGCACGGGCAAGTTCAGTTTCAACTCGTCGTTCAGAAATGGCATACTCGACAGCAATATCCCGATAAGACTTACCCTTAAGGCGTTGATCTATAAAAATATAACGGGTCAATTCCGGTAGTTCTTCCAAACTTTGCCGAACGAGAGCCTCAACCTCTCCAGCAAAAAGATGGACGGGATCACAAAGCTCCAACGACCGGATATTCTCCTGCACAATACGACTTTGAGATTCTCTGATCTCGTTATGACTCCGCAATCGAACTTGTAACGCACGCAGATGATTGAGACATTTATGTCGAATAGTCGCAAGAATATAAGCCGCAGGATTTTCGTCTTTCGATCCAACTCGATCTCTGTGTTCCCACCAATAGACGAATGAATCGGTTACAATATCTTCCGCTACACTGCGATCTTGTATATAACTTATGGCAAACCTTTCGAAACGAACTTTATAGCAATTATAAAGTTCCTCGAAGGAAACATCAGCTTTTCGCATCATATGTTACCCTATTTACTCAGATTCACGCCCAAACTTTATAAAACAAAGATAACATTTTCTGTCTTATTATAAAATAAAAAACGATCGCCCCGGATTCCGGATAATAAACTGCTGGATATAGGATAATTACAGCGTTCCGGAACGCATTTCCCGAGAAATGCCTAATAGTTTGGTATTAAGCGTGTAAGATATACGGACGACACCTCCGTGCGTCCGGGTTGTGTTACCAGATAGTTACCGGACAAGAAGGGTTAAACCGTGCCGTATAAGCTATTTGGTCCAATTGATATACCGTTTGGCAGTAACTTTATCATTACCTTTATCGCGGTTTGTTTATTGTTTAAAAAAGGTTAGGAAGGGAATGAGAAACACGTTCAAAGTACTGTTTTACATCAAGAAGAATGCGCCTTTACGCAATGGAAACACGCCGATCATGGGACGCATTACGATCAACGGACAGCGAACGCAGCTGTCCACGCAACTATCCGTGAATCCGAATCTCTGGGATGTGAGTATGGGACGGGCGGCAGGGCGCAGCGCGGTTGCCTCACATGTCAACGAACAACTCTCGCAGATTCGTTTCCGCATCGAAAGATGTTACAACACGCTGTTTTACGAGCATGCCCTGGTCACTCCGAAAATGGTCAAGGAGATGTATTTCGGCAACGACCAGCGCAACGAAACGCTGCTGGCCTTCTTCAGGCATCACAACGAGGAGTTCAGCCGGATGGTGGGCATCAGCCGCAGCAAAACGACCTACTATAAATATAGGTGTGTTTACAAGCATCTCGAAAACTACGTCAACGACAAATTCAACCGCAAGGATTTGCTGTTCAAAGAACTCGACAAAGAGTTCCTGACGGGGTTCCACCACTACATCGCACAGGAGTGCGGACACAAGAAAAACACGACGTGGATCTACATGATCGCGTTCAAGCACATCCTCATGCTGGCCCGCAGCCGGGGCCACATGGCCAAGGACCTCTTCGCGAATTACAAACTGCGCAGCGAATTCGTCGCGCGAAACTACCTGTCCATGACCGAAATCCGCAAGCTGATCCGTCTGGACCTCGACGACATGACCTTACAGTTGGTACGCGATGCATTTTTGTTCAGTTGCTTCACGGGACTCTCCTACATCGACCTCTGCACGCTGACCCCGCAGCATATCCAGCAGGACGGCAAACAGCTGTGGATCAGCACCACCCGCCGCAAAACAGGATCTGCGGTCAACGTGCGCATCTTCGCGATACCGTACACCATTCTGCTGAAATACAAACCGATGCAGCGGAATGCGCGGATATTCCGCCTGCCGAGCAACGGCTGGTGCAACATCTGCCTCGAACGCATTATGTCTCTGGCGGGCATTCCCCGGCACATCACGTTCCATTCGGCCCGGCACACCTTCGCCACGACGATCACGCTTTCGCAGGGAATGGCGATCGAAACGATCAGCAAGCTGCTGGGACATAAGAACATACGGACTACGCAGATTTATGCGACCATCACCCACTCGAAACTCGACGGTGACATGGAGCGGCTCTCGAAACGCCTCGATACGCTGTACCGCGATACCGACCTGGAAAAAGTCCGGGAGCGCCTTTGAGGACCGATTCACATATACGCAGAAGTTCACGCAGCTAACACATTCGCTCAAAACACCCGAAAACACCCGAAAAGGGGATTACAATTTGTAATCCCCTTGAGATGATATTTTCAAAATCGTAACCGTTATCAACCAATCTTCTACACATATGTTATACTGGTAAATTATTTTAATAATTTATTTGTAAACGAGTTAGCAATTTCATACCTTTGCTTGTGAACTTTTTATTTTAAAATTTTATTAAAATTAACGCTTATGGTAAGAAAAATTCTACTATCGTTAATTGCCGTTTTGGGGCTTTGTGTATATGGATTCGCCCAAAACCGGCAGGTTTCCGGTAAAGTTGCCGATGCGGAGGGTAAGCCTGTCGCGGGCGCAACCGTTATGGTCGACGGCACGTCGACCGGTACGACCACGGGCACGGACGGTAAATTCACCATCGCTGCACCCGCCGACGCTACGCTGGCGGTTTCGTTCATCGGTTACGAGACCCGGAAAGTGGCTGTTGCCGGAAAGACGCATGTCGAAGTCGTGATGCACGAAGATGCGCAGGCCATCGAGAATGTCGTGGTGACCGCTTTCGGCACGACGACGAAAAAAGACCTTACGGGATCAATCGCCACCATCCGCGGCGAGGAGCTTGCGAAGCGTCAGGTTTCGACCGTTTCGAAAATGCTCGAAGGAGCGGTTCCCGGCGTGCAGCTGACTACGGCCACCAACCAGCCCGGTACGGACGCTGCGATCTACGTCCGCGGCGTCGGTTCGCTCAATGCGGGCACCGGCGCGCTGATCGTGCTCGACGGCTCGCCCTATCAGGGCAGCCTGTCCGACATCAACCCGGCCGACATCGAGTCGATCTCCGTGTCGAAGGACGCCACGGCCAACTCGCTCTACGGTTCGCGCGCCGCGAACGGCGTGGTTTTCATCACGACCAAGCGCGGCAGCCTGGACAATCCCACGATCAGCGTCGACACGCGATTCGGTATCAACACCCGCGCTGTCCCCGAGTATGACATCATCACCGATCCGGGCGAATACCTCGAGGCGCAGTGGCGCACGATGCGCGACACGAAGTGGGCGTCAAGCCCCGAAGAGGGCGGCGGTGATCTGGCTGCCGCGGCGCTCTATGCCTCGCAGGAGGTGCTGGGTGCACACGGAAATTACAACCCCTACAAATATTCGTCGACCTACCTGATCGACCCTGCGACCGGCAAACTCGACCCGTCGGCCCGGCGCATGTACAGCGAGCGCCTGCAGGACGAACTCTTCAAGACCGGATTCCGTAACGAGACGAACGTTTCGGTCAGCGGCGGGAACGAGAAGTCCGATTATTTCATCTCGCTGGGTTACCTCAAGGACGAATCCTATGTGATCGAATCGGATTTCGAGCGTTACAGCGCCCGTGTGAACGTCAACACCAAGCTCCGCAAGTGGATCAAGGTGGGCGCCAACCTCTCCTATGCCCACACGGTGCAGAACAACATTCTGGAGGGCAGCAGCCTCGCTTCGTCGGCGTTCGCCACGGCGCGTTCGTGGGAGCCGGTTTTTCCGGTCTACGCCCGCGATGCCGAGGGGAAAATCAAGTATGACGAAAACGGCGACAAGGTTTACGACCTGGGTACGGGGCAGACCGACGGCACGACGACCCGTCCCGGAACCTCGGGTCAGAACATCATCGCCATGCTGAAGATGGACACGCGCGACATCAAACGCAACAACTTGCAGGGCCGCGCTTACGGGGAGATCTATTTCCTGCGCGACTTCACCTTCACCTCGAGCATGTCGCTGGGCTATCGCGCCTCCGACGAACTGCTGTTCTATAACCCCACGATCGGCGCCGGACGCGGTTCCAAGGGCCGGATCAACAAAAAGTCTACGGACGTTTACGATCTGAACCTGATCCAGATGCTCAATTACAAAAAATCCGTCGGACGCCACAATATCAATGCGCTGATCGGACATGAGTACAACAGCTGGGTGCGCGATTACGCCGAGGTCGAGAAGACGAACATTTACGATCCCAAGAATCCGCAGCTGAACAACGCCGGCGAGATGGGGTCGATCAACGGCTATCAGGACGTGCTGCGCATTCAGGGTTTCTTCGGCAAACTGGAGTACAACTACGACAACCGTTATTATTTCTCGGGCGGTATCCGCCGCGACGGAACCTCGCGTTTCAAATACAATCCCTGGGGCACGTTCTGGTCCGTCGGCGCTTCGTGGCGCATCGGAGCCGAGAAGTTCATGGAGAGTACGCACAGCTGGCTTTCGGAGCTGAAACTCCGCGCCACGTACGGTACGCAGGGTAACGAGGACCTGGCCAACTACTATCCCTATACCGACCAGTATACGGTTACCATTTCCGAAGGCAAGCTGGGTACGGAGATCTATTACTACGGCAATCCCGATCTGACGTGGGAGAAGCAGAAGACGTTCGATCTGGGTCTGGACGTGGGTCTGCTGAACGACCGCATCAACCTGACGATGGACTACTTCATCCGCGTGTCGGACGGTCTGCTCTTCAAGCGTACGAAGGATATTTCGACGGGCCGCGCCTACGACTGGTACAACGTCGGCAAACTGCGCAATTCGGGCTTCGAATTCGACTTGAACGTCAAGCTCATCCAGAAAAAGGACTGGTACTGGGACATGTCGGTCAACGGTTACACCTATGCCAACAAGATGCTCAACCTGCCCGACGAGTACAAAGTCTCGGGCATGCCCAACGGCAACCAGCGCATTTACGAAGGCAAGGACATCTACCGCTGGGAGATGCGGCAGTTCGCAGGTCTGGATGAGAAGGGCAACTCGCTTTGGTACATGGATCAGGATATTCTGGACGACGCCGGCAACGTTGTCGGCGTGGAAAAAGTCACGACCGGCGATGCTACCGAGGCCACGCAGTACCTGCTGGAGAAGAGCGCGCTTCCCGATTTCACGGGCGGCCTGAACACCACGCTGCGTTGGAAGAGCCTCGACCTGACGATTATGACCAACTTCCAGTTCGGCGGCTACGGCTACGATTACGACTTCTCGGCGTTCAGCAGTGCGAATTTCCCGATGAACCGTCTGAAGAACTATGCCGACGCCTGGAATCCGGAGACCGGGAAAGGTTCGGCGCCGATCTGGAACACGAACGACTCGAACATCAACGCTTCGTCGGATCGTTTCCTGATCAGCAAAACCTACTTCAACCTGCGCAACATCACGCTGGGCTACACCTTCCCGGCGAACTGGATGAGCAAGATCGGCATCAAGAGCGTTCGCGTGTACTTCGCCTGCGACAACGTCTTCTTCGCATCGAAGCGCAAGGGCTACGATCCCCGTACGAGCATGGGCGGTCAGGGCGCGACGGTCGCTTTGAACAGCGTGGACGGTACGTATTATTCGCCGATCCGCACCACTTCGGTAGGTCTCAATATTAACTTCTAAGCAGCGACATTGATATGAAAAAAATACTGATATTTTTAATGAGCGCGGCAGTTGCGGTATCCTGCAGCGACGATATCTTCGACGTGGACCCTTCGGGAAAAGTCTCTTCGGAGACCCGTGACGAGGTGGCCAAGGAGGACCCGGACAAGGTGCTTCAGGGTATCGAGGCGTCCATTTACACCCACTATGCCACCTATTACAAGAACGATCTTCAGTGGCTGACCGGTTTCAAAGGGTTCGAACTTGCGTTCGGCATGACCGGGCAGGACATGACCCTGCTGCTGCAACACAGCATGAACCTTTACATGTATATCAACGACTACTGGCAGGAGGAGTATACGCCGACTTTCAACGTGTGGAACATGTTCTACATTCCGATCGCCACGGCCAATGAGATTCTCGCGACGGCGACCCTCGACGCTTCCGCCGAGTCGGAGACGATGAAGGCCTACCGCGCCCGTGCGCTGACCTCCCGCGCGTTCGGCTACTACCACCTGATCAACGTGTACCAGTATCCCTACTCGGCGGCGAACAAGGACCTTCCGGGCGTGCCTCTGGCCACCGAGGAGACCCTCGGCCAGAATCTGCCGCGCGCCACGATGGAGCAGGTCTACAAACGCATTACCGACGACCTGGACGAAGCGCTGCGTATTTTCGAGGAGATCGGATACGACGACACCGGTTCCCGGACCGATTTCGACGCCAGCGTGGCCGCCATTCTGCGCGCCCGTGTCGCATTGGTCATGGAGGACTGGGGGAAAGCCGTCTCGCTGGCCGACGATATTCTGGCCAAATACACGCTCGTCTCCAAGGAGAACTACAACAGCGGCTTCAACCGTATCGAGAACGTTCCGAGTCTGATCTTCGGCTTCAAGATGACGGCCGACAACTGCCAGACATGGGCTACCTGGTGTTCGCAGATGGACCCCTACATGAGCGGTTATGCGGGTATGTGGGCCGAGCGTCCGATCCACTCCTACCTCTATGCGCGTCTGAATCCGACCGACGTGCGTCGCGGCTGGTGGCTCAACAAGACGGACAATCCGGACCCGGACGCTGCGACGAGCGGTTATGCCTGCCTCCTGCCTTCCAACCTGCCCAATACGCTTGCTTCGGGCGTGAAAGCGCGTTCGGAGTACGTCTCGGTCAAGTTCCGCAGTTACAACGGCGACTGGAACAATACCGATCTGATCTATATGCGCGCCGAAGAGGCCGTCTTCATCAAGGCTGAAGCCGAGGCGCACAGCAACATCGCCGCGGCCAAGAAGACGCTCAAGGATTACGTGACGACCTACCGCGATCCGGGTTATGACATCACGGCCGCTTCGCTCGACGATGTCGTCGAGGAGATCATTCTTCAGAAACGTATCGAGATGTGGATGGAGGGCGCTCTGGAGTGGCTCGACCGCCGGCGTTTGAATATGCCGATTGATCGCCGGGACGATGCCGCGATGACGGCGGCAGGCGTTGCGAACAACCACATTTACAAAGCCATGTGGGAGCAGAACGAATCCGGTATGCGGTTCCAGCTGCCGCGTTCCGTCGTGATTGCCAACCCGGAAATCGGCGAGGCGAACCAGAATAAAACGAATTAAGCGTCTCTGTATCATGCCTGTCAAGTCCGCTGTCCGTTTGGGTAGCGGACTTTTTTCTGATTTCCGGGTCGGTAGTTTTTTTGCCAGGCCGGGAAAAATTTACCGACAAAATTGCATGAGGCATTTGCAGTATTAAATTTTTTGCTTATCTTTGCACCACGATAACAGGGAATACCCCGTTTTTCGCGGATGGTGCCATAGCTCAGTTGGTAGAGCAAAGGACTGAAAATCCTTGTGTCACTGGTTCGATTCCCGTTGGCACCACGAAGAAAATCAACCACTTACAGCAATGTAGGTGGTTTTTCTTTTGTCTTTTTCGTAGCGGTTTTATGCACGTTTGAACAGGTTGTTTAAACCGTTGTTTAAACCATGAGTGCCACAATCGAGGTTGTTTGCTACAAGTCCAAAGTATTGGCTAACAATGAATCACCACTAATGTTACGAATCACGAAAGACCGTAAGTTAAAATATTCCAGTATCGGTGTTTCGGTCAATCCTGCATTGTGGGATTTCGAGAAAAACAGACCACGTAGAAATTGCCCTAATCGGTTGCATATCGAACGCCTTATTGCAGATAAAATAGATGCCTATCGTGCAAAGATGATTGAATTGCAGGCCGAGAAAAAAGAGTTTACCGCAACATCGTTACATGAAAGAGTTGCAGATAAGACTACTAAACGCACCGTTGGCGAGGTGTTCCAATCTCAAATCGAGAACTTGAAACAAACGGGGCGAACGGGCTATGCGTTATCGCACAGAGAGGTCTACAATTCCTTGCTGAAATTCAACGGGCATCTGAACATATATTTTTCAGACATCGACACGGTTTGGCTGAAACGCTATGAAACATGGTTGCGGGGACAGGGCTTTTCAGAAAACACAATAGGCCGTCGATTCCGTACTTTACGAGCAGTCTATAATGTAGCCATAGAGGAAAAGTGTGTGAAAGCGGAATATTACCCGTTCAAATCCTACAAGGTTTCCAAACTGCACCAAGCGACGGCAAAGCGAGCAATAAGCAAGGCTGACATCATGCGGATTATCGAATACCGTTGTGATGATTTCTACAAGCAATTTGCAGTCGATTTGTTTGCGTTCGGTTACTTCATGGGTGGAATCAATTTCGTGGATATAGCCTACCTTAAAATGGATAATATCGTGGACGGGCGACTAATCTACACACGACGAAAAACGCATAAGTTGATAAGGCTACCTTTACAGCCCAAAGCACAGGAGATTATAGAGCGTTACCAACAAGACGGTGCGCTCTTTTTGTTTCCAATCCTTTCTGCTTTTCATAAGACCGAGCAACAGCAACGCAATCGAGTTCATAAAGTCATTTCCAAAGTGAATGAACGATTGAAAGAGGTAGGGAAAGAATTGGAAATACCTATCGACTTAACAACCTATGTTTCACGGCATAGCTTTGCTACCGTATTGAAACGTGAGGGAGTTAGCACGTCAATAATATGTGAATCGCTGGGGCATAGTTCTGAAAAGGTAACGCAAATCTATTTGGATAGTTTCGAGAACAGCCAAATCGACGCAGCTATGCAACATCTATTGTAAAGGCAAAAAGGAGGTCGGGAACCAATAAATAATCCCGACCTCCACAATCCTTACACAGTTGTTATTTTTAACCGAGATACTGGGTCAGCATATCCATAATCAACTGCTCCCGTGCCATACCTTCTGTTTTGTGAGGATTCATAATCTGGTCTGCTTGGTCGCGCGTGAGGTCGTTTATCTTCCGCTCCATTTCCGCCGTGAACACCTCGAAATCTTCATCGGGTTTCCATTGCTTAGTGATAAAGTCGATTAAATACCTGTTCATAAGGAATTTATCCTTAAATTTCCCTTGTGCGGCCTTAAACCATCTTATACTGGAACGAAACCAAGTTTTATCCTCAAAGATTTCAGGCAGTTTTTTCGTGTTCAGACACTCCACCAAGTCTTTTGCTTGCAGGGATTTCTTGCCGAAGCACCATAACGAAATCGTGGAGAGGGGACAAGCCTTGCCGTGCAGGAACATGGCGAAATCGAATACCTCGTTGTCTTCTTTGAGCATCATGGCAGGTGCGGCCATGTAATCAGACTTTTTCCAAACGGTGGTGCAGATGTTCATTTGCGCTATGACCTCTGTAATGGATAATTCAGCATTGAGCGGTTCACAAATCACAAGGTCATCCAAATTCAACTTCAAATTCTGATAAGCCATCAATCGGTGCTGACCGTCCAATACGGCGTAATACTTTCCTGCATCCTCGTTGGGGATTTCTCTCCCTTGCAAATCCATCAGACGACCGCCCATCTGAATTACCTTTTCTCCATCGGTTACCGTGATAGGGGTTAGCTGCCCATAGGCTTTCATGGATTTCTCTTTTTGTTTCACGGTTCTGACGTTTACAGGCCGATTGCCTTTGACAAATGCAAAGTGACGATTGGCGTCATCTACTGAAATTACCATCTTTTTCATGGCTTTTACATACTCTGTCCTTTATGCAGAGGGGCTGATAATGACTGCAATCCCTGCCCGAAGATTGCAGACCGCAAAGAACATCCTTACGGCAGGACAAAGGTCTGAATAAAATGGAATCGTTATATCCTCTTAAATAGCGAGTTATCGACGATGCACAGGCTTGTTCAGATTATATAGCAAAAATATTTATCAAATTACTTGACTTTTGGTTAAATATTTTATATCTTTGCAAAGCAATCCAGCAAAGAATCCCACACTACAAATTGAGCAGTTCTTATAAGGGCAGATTTCGTCTGCCTTTTCTTTGCGTTATGTTACCACATTTTTTGAGTGCGAAATGAACATTCCCTTTAATAAGATAGTTTCAGAATCAAAAAATATGGAATCATTAAAAAGTGCATTCATTAAAAACAGCCACTTTTAATGACACATCGTGTAAGAGTGAGAACAATTTATTCATGCAAAAAACTTTTCATCGAAAAAACGATGCACGATTTTTTACGATAATTTTTTTCTCACAACTCGTGTGATGAAAAACTTTTTTTGCCTGTTTTTTTATTCACGCATTTTTGCGTGTAAAAAAATATCGCTGAAAAAAGTATTCATCTTACTTGGTTGATGAATCTATTTTTCGTGATTGAAACTGTTCTTCATTTATCGGTTACCACATTTTTTGAGTGTGAAATGAAGATTTCCTATAAAGAATGTATTTCAGAATCAGAAAATATGGAAGATTCCAATTAAAGAGATAGTAGGTTTTACGATAACGGATAGCAGTTGCTCAAAACTGTCCTATGCAAACTGCTCAAAAGTGTCCTATATATACATTACCTACTTATACACTACCTATTAAAGTCGTACCGACCATGTACTATCACATCAAAGACCGCAGGTGATTCGATAATCGTAAACAGGCCAAAGACCATTACGGCATTGCCTGCTTCCGAAAACTGCTACACTTAAAAGAAATCATATTTACGAACAATCAAAATTCCATTGCTAACGATGAATTATACAGTAATCCCCAAATCAATCGTGAACTTTCAGACGGGCAACAGTAAGCCTATTGATATTTACGTGTGAGCAACCATTAAATATTGCTCCAATCACAAGACGAATATTTCCCATGTAACAGAGGAAAAGCTATCCTTACTGACAGGATTGGATGAACGAACCATACGACGGAACATTAAACGCTTAAAGGATACAGGTTATCTGACCGTGCAGACTACCGTTAAAGAAGATGCAGACAGAGGTTTTATAAAGCGAAATACCTACTTTATAAAGCCAGCTATTAAAGACTATTTCTTTTTGGATAGCAGTTTCTTTAAGAGGAACTATCCTGCCAAGATTGCAGGGTTTCTGCTCTTATTAAAGGCAATATGCCTTAATAATACCGATACCGTCCAATGAAGTATATCCCAAATTGCAAAGGCTATCGGATTATCGAGAAATACGACAACTGCCCTTATTAAAGAGTGCCAACAATTAGGACTTATTAAGGCCATAGAGAAAGGTTATGAACTGGCGGCAGGCTGTTTTATCAACTCCTCTGTTAAAAAGACGGATGCAGGGATTTATAAGGAGATATGCGAGTTCTGCAAGATAAAAGGTGTTGCCGTTCCCAAGTGGGATAAACGAGCGATGTCCGTACTGCTTACCAAGTATAATGTAATAGGCTTATCGAGAACAGAGCCAATAAGCATAACCTACCAACTCAATAAACGGTGCAAGACCCTACCCGAAAAGGTATCATTGCCCTACTTTATAAAGGCTCTCGATATGCAGGAACAGTATAATGCAGTTATAGAACAGGTAGAGCAAGACAAACTCGATAAGGAGGATTTCAAAGGTTTTGCATTTGAATAGCAACCAGCAAATAATAATCCATATACAGCCCTCATGCTTACGCATGCAGGGCTTTTCCCATTTAATAAGAGTATGACATATTTTGCGGACATTCGATTTATATAGACCTTTTAATTGTGTTATTCATTTTCTTTTCGCTATTAGATGGCGTGTCGTAGGCACTCGCCCAATAAAAAGAGTAACACATTTTCTTTATTTAGGATAATATTATAATTTTGTGGATATAACAAATTGAATCCTATGGAGAATAAAGAGTATAGAGCGTGGTTTGAGAATACACGAGAAAGCAATTTTAAAACCATAGGACAAACTGAAACTATTTTTGAAGGATTAGTTCTTAAAATAGCATCTGGCGCAATGGCCATATCATTTAGTTTCATTACAGCGTTAGCGCCTAAAATTGAATATAGATGTATGTGGATTCTTGCTGTTGGTTGGGGCGCACTTGCGGCATGTATTATTTGGAATATATTATCTCATATAAAAGCTAAAAATAACTGTCAGAAAAATATACGCGAGATTGACGATTATTTGTGGGGCGATATGAATATCAATAGTGCTGAAAAAATATATAAGGAAATTCAGAAAAGGCATAACGTAATAAAAATTCAAAATCGAAATTTGGATAATTGGTATAATCTTCCAACTGCGGGGTTAATGATTGGAGGCATCGTATTTATTTTGTTGTTTGTGTTTATAAATCTTGCTTGCACCAACCCCGAACAATGTAAATTACAAAAAGAAACTATTAGCCAGACTATTTCATCCATAGAGGGGACAATGGATGGAGTAAAAATCATACAAAAAGACACATTAAGCAGTTTCAATTTCAACAATCAATAAATACAGATAATGGGAAATAACGTACAAACGGAAGGTAAAACACCTCCTATTCCAACTCCACCATCACCACCAACCAAGCCCGTTGGAGATGTAAGAATAAATCTTGGATTGACCCCTACTAATGTAGCTCCCCCGCCTCCACCTCGTCCTAAATCCAAAAATTGAAGAAATGATAAACAATATCAAAATTTACGATTCAAAGGGCAATGATTCTACAAAAGGATTAAATACACAATCTGCCCCTCCACCTCCTCCGCCAATAAAAACTAAATAGCTCCGACAAAGTCGGAGTTTTTTATTTATATCCTGCCCACGAATAAAGTAACAGATCAAAGCCCCTCCCCCTTATTGAATGTAAAACCTAAAAATATGGACAGAGAAACAAGGGCAAAACGCATTGCAGATTTGCATGTGTTTTATGGGCAGAACGAGGTGGTCGAGGAACTAATCCGTGCAGGTAAAATCGACGAGGAATACACTTATCCTTTCGTCGATACGGACGACGAGGTTTTCGAGTGGTGGCTGGTATCACCTTACTTGGCACAGGAGCTCAAACAGCAGGGTGAAGTCATAATCGACGCCCTCGGTTGTCATTGGTGGGGGCGTCAATCGAGCGGACAAGCTATTTACATGGACGCTGCAATACAGGAGATTGCAGGAGCGTAAAACTCGGCCTGCATATCGACATAATAAAAACATAAGTTACAGAGATTAGGGGTATTGCAATTCCGAGAAGATTTTGCAACCTCTAATTTCTGTTTTTATGTTGGTGTAAGGTCGATAATTAGATGCAATGGTTAATTGCAATACGTTGTTTTCGACCTTATGCGTCCTTAATCTTGCAATCGTTTCCCTCAATTTACGAATAACAAAGTTTTGATTCCATAAGGTGTGCTATTGGAAAGATGCTTTGTTTTTGAGAACTTTGTAACTACAATACCCCAAGAGTGTTGCGTATTGAGAAACATTTTCTAACTTTGTAGCATCGTCCTAATGGGCGGTAACATATTAGTTTAGTGAAAGTGTTTCGCTAATCCTTACCGAGAAAATTTGGCGATTTTTAAGTAAGCAAGGATAGGCAATACAAACACTCATCACCGTATATAGGCATATATCATTCTCGATATATACTATTCGGTGTGGGGTATTGTTTATTTGCTTACGGGCTACGCCAAATGCCTCTCGGTAGATAAACGAACAACTCCACACTTTCTTTTTGCATATAACCCACCGCAGTAGGAGTTGATACGGTACATTGAAAATTATTATGTCCCGTTTTGAACAGGTCGCCCAAGAGGTTGCTTCAGATTCTTATTTGAGAGAATGGTATGATAAAATCATGTCAATTCTTGACGACTATCCCCAAGTCGATCTTACGGAAGACAAAATCATTGAAACGGTCGCAAATAGCATAATTACCCGTAGCGGGGATGATGTTCCCAATGATAATGACCGTATTTTCTTTACAAAAATCCTATGGGTTATCCTTGAACGGACGATAGGAAATCATGAATTTCTGCCCAATGCCGAGAACGTGTTGCAAAAGAAACTACATGCAAAGCAAGTAGCCTTACTTACTGAAAAAGTTCAAAATTAATTTATTAACCTAAAAATTGCATTTATGAAAAAACTATTTTTATTCGTTCTTATGGCTGTTATTGCCATATTACCTAACTCGTGTTCCAAAGATGAACCTGCTCCCATAATTATAACGGATATAGAACTTTCTGATGATGAACTAATATTCGATTTTACAGGAGGAATAAAATCGTTAAGGATTGTACTTATGAGAGATAACAACATGGTGAGTGGAGAATGGCAATTAAGTGGTGGAGAACCATGGTGTACACCTTCTCTTACGAATGGCGATACCATGTGGTTAAGCTTTGAAGTCGAACCTTATGAAGGACCGAATGAACGAAAAGCTTTTTTTACTTTTTCTTGTGGTGATATTAAAAAAGAATTTGTGATTTGTCAAAGAGAATATTCTACTATCATTGAAATTTCTCCAACTGAAACTTTAGCAGATGCTTTATGGCATTTGCCTTTAGATAGTGATGATATAAGAGCATTAAAAATTATAGGAAAACTTAGCAAAGATGATTTTGCTACACTTTGTGAAATGAAACAATTAAAAAACCTTGATATTTCAGAGGTGGATATTGCAGAGTTACCTTATAGAGCATTTTCCCATGGTTATGGGATAGATCTCGAAAAATTGATTTTACCTAAAACTTTAACCCAAATTCGAAATAAATGCTTTTCGGGATTAGGAGTCAAGTCCATTACAATTCCTGCCAATGTTGAAGATATTGAATCTAATGAACTAAGACATATTTCCTCTCTTGAAAACATAGGTTTTGAACAAGGATCAAAGCTCAAAACCCTCAGAGGTGGGAAAGATGGTGGGGTATTTTCTGGATGTAATATTGTATCAATTAAAATTCCAGCAAGCGTAGAAACAATTGAAGCAGGGGCGTTTGCTGGTTGCCGTTCCTTAACTACTATAAGTTTTGAAAAGAATTCAAATCTTAAAGATATCCGAAGTGAATCGGCCATTGGTTTTGAGAGCGCTACATCAGATATTATTCGTTATTCATACTATGGAGCCTTTTCAGATTGCTCCTCCTTAACTTCGATAGAGATTCCTGCAAGTGTTGAAACAATAGGAGTTTATGCATTTTTAGGATGTCATTCTTTGGCGAAAGTTACATTTGAAAAAGGTTCAAAACTGAAAGAAATTAGCGGGTATGGTTATTATGTGGAAAAACGGTATCCTGCTACTCATTGGCATGGTGTATTCTCAGATTGCCCAATTACTTCGATAGAAATTCCTGCAAGTGTCGAGAGTATTGAGGAATGTGCATTTAAGGGATGTTCCCAATTAGCATCAGTAACATTTGAAAAAGGCTCAAAACTCAAAACTATTGGCGGAATGAATTTGATTTTTCCAGTATCTTTTGACTCATCTGGAGCCCAAGCCCATTTGGGCGCATTCTCTGATTGTACTGCATTAACTTCGATAGAAATTCCTGCAAGTGTCGAGAGTATTGAGGAATGTGCATTTCAAGGTTGTTCTCAATTAGCATCAGTAACATTTGAAAAAGGCTCAATGCTCAAAACTATTGGCGGTAGGGTCTATGCATACAATAAGGACAATTGCCGATATGGAGCTTTCGGAGCCTTTACAGGTTGTCCAATTACTTCAATAGAAATTCCAGCGAGTGTCGAAACAATTGAAGTAGCTGCATTCCAAGATTGTTCTCAATTAGCATCAGTAACATTTGAAAAAGGCTCAAAACTCAAAACTATTGACGGTAAGTCTGTTTATGGAGGTGTAATATCAGGCAGTAAAGTATATTATTATTACTATGGAGGCTTTGCGAGTACAGCGCTCCAATTATTTGTAATTGACGCAGAAACTCCGCCACTATGTAATAACTATGCTTTCTATGGAGTAAATTCTTCTGCGGTGCTAAAAGTTCCATCAAAAAGCGTTATTAAATATAAGATGGCATCTGAATGGAAAAATTTTTCCAGCATTTTGGGATTAGATGAATAAATGTCAAACCATTCTCCTGCTGTGTTTCGACATGGCAGGAGAGATTAAAAGAAAAAGACTATGGAAAAATTAAGAAAAATTGAATATTACACATCGGATAAATATGACCCCCAAGCAGGTTTTATGGATGGCGGAGATGACGATGATAATAAGACTGCAATAGGCTTGTTTCACCGATTTGCAGATTCTTATCATATCGATAACGGTCGGTATTATCCTTTGACAGAAGCTATTATTGAAGATGAAAAGACGGGCGAAATTAGCTATATAGAGTGTAACCGCATTATACGATTTGTCAACGAGTGAGAATATCTTAATTGATTCGATTTTTTAGGACAGACTTGTGCTAAAGGGTTAACTTATAGACCCTCTGCACAAGTTTGTCCTTTCTATCTTCTCGCCTGTATATTTTGTTCCATTTTCTCTAAAAGATTTACTGTTGCATTCTCCCAATTATTATCTACTAAATCAACGGTTATTAAGTCTACGCCAAATCCAACTAACAAATCATGTTTTGATTTTCGTTTAGCATCTTGAGGCTTAATATCATAATAATAAATTTTATTAAATAAATTCGTTTTAGAACTTTTAATATATCGTTGTCTTTTATTTAATATCCACCAAATATCTATTTCCGAATAATCTAATCCAAAACCAATAATATGTACATTCGTATTATAAAAAAGTTCAATCCATGAAACAGAATCAAAAGATTCTGTCCCATTAAGTTTTGCAATAATTCCATTCAATCTTTTTTCCTTTTTATCTTCTATATATGAATAGTTTCCTTTTAAATATGCATCTATCTTACTTACAGAACCACAATAATGATCAAGTCCTAATGCGATAGATGGAATCCGTTCAATATCTCCATGAACATGCCATATATTAATATCATTGTCTTGATTTGACATTGTGATATGAGTTCGAATACTATATAATGTTTCTTGCTTTCTAAAATCTTTTCGATATAGTTTTTCTTCAAAAATGCTTTCTAATGAAAAATCATAATTTGTGGTTATATAATTTGTAACTCCTATACTATATAATCTCTCATATAGGGAAGATATATCCGTTACTTGTAATTCTTGCTGGATATATTTCTTAATATTAGACTCATCCATAGATTTACTCCGCAAAAGAAGTTCTTCATATATCATAGTATAAGGTTTTTCTGCTAAATCTACCTTTACACTCGCATAGACTGCTAATCGTTTTAATAATTCGTTCCAATCTAATGGTTTGTCAGAAATTCGATTTATACCATTCCCGAAAAAAATAGTTGCATTCATATGATGAAATTTTTACATTTAAAGATACGAATATTTTAATCACATATTAGAAAATATAATTATTTTTTCGTATATTTACGTCATAATCAAAGATTTAATAATAACATAAATTTTAGCTAAAATGAAAAGAAAAACACCAAGTATTGATTGAAAAACGGGCACAGAGACTATCGACGATATTCAAATATCGTATATCTCCAAAGGGGTATCTTATGATAATGACCACGGCGTCTGTCTGTTCGTAGGACGTAGAACTGATGATCCCACACCACGAGAGTTTCACTATATCTTTGAACTCGACATCGACCCTGCAAAAGATATGACCATCTGTTTTCAGAGACGGGGTCGTTATATGGCAGGATTCTCCTATCTGCTAAATCCAAAAGCCGTAGAGGAGGGTTGTCTCGCCATTATATTACCTAACATGGTAGATATTCCTAAGTCCAACTGTATGCTCAATCTTTTTGAAGCTCATATTAAGAGCGATACGGTCGTATTCGGTTACACATCGACGGAGGGAAAACAGAGTTCTTTCAAATTCCCGCTAACTGGGTTCAACGAGAAATATTTAGAACAGTTCATATAAAAACAAAAGCAACACAACATTCTTAAAAGGAGAGAGCAGGGAGGAGGGGAAAATTTTCCCGCGCGTTTTTTCTTTATTTTAGTGTTGTTTTTAACTTGTATCTATAAGATTTACAGATAATTTACTTATTTATTAACCTTGCAATTTGTTTAAACCAGTGTTTAAACCGCAACGAAAAGATAGAAAAAAGGGGCGAACGGGCTATGCGTAAAACGCTGATATACAGCACTATTCATGCGGGATGGTGCCATAGCTCAGTTGGTAGAGCAAAGGACTGAAAATCCTTGTGTCCCCGGTTCGATTCCTGGTGGTACCACTTTGAAGAGAAGCAAAAAGTTGCAAAACCCTGATTTCCAAACGAAATCAGGGTTTTCTCTTTTTGTCGGCGGAGCAAAAAACAGCGGTTTTCGACACCTTTTGGTGGAGCAATCGGTGGAGATGAAAACCACCCCATTTATCTCCACCGAATTTGTGCATTTCTCGCTGAACTGCAACATTTTGCATGACGCTAAATCGGGTCGGATTTCCTACATTTGTCGAACCAGTTAAAGAGCAAGTAGGAACCATGAAAAGAGATTCGTTTCGCGTGCTGTTCTTCCTCAAGAAGACCAGGCTGCTGAAAAACGGAGAGGCCTCCGTTTGCATGCGCATCACCGTCAACGGGACGCGCGTCGAGAACAACATCCGCAAGAGCATCGACCCTGCCCTGTGGAGTCAGGCCAAGGAGACGGCCCGCGGCAAGAGCCGCCGCGCCTGCGACCTGAACACCTATATCGAGGAGGCCCGCATCAAGCTGTATCAAATCTTTTGCGAACTGGAGCAGCAGAACCGCCTCGTCACGGCCCACCTGCTGCAGGAGCTCTTCTTCGGGCAGGAGAAGCCGGAAGAGGTCCGCACGCTGTTGGGAACCATGCAGGAGCACAACGACCAGTGCCGGGCGCTGGTCGGCACGGATTATGCGCTGATTACGGTCCGCCGTTACGAGAGTTGCCGGCGTTATCTGGCCGAGTTGATCCGCCAGCGCTACGGGAAGGAGGATCTGCCCCTCACGGAGGTCAACGGCGAGCTGGTCCGCGCCTTTGCCTTCTATCTGAAGACGGAGAAGGGATGCCAGCAGAATACCGTCATCCGCTACATGAAGTGTTTGAAAAAGATTACCAATCTGGCCTGCGCCAATGACTGGATGGCGAAGGACCCCTTCCTCGGGATTCGTTTTCACGAGAAGGAGGTTGTCCGGGAGTTTCTGACGATGGACGAGTTGCAGACCATCTACCACAAGGAGTTTCCGCTGGAGCGGTTGACGCTGGTCCGCGACGTCTTCATCTTCGCTGCCTTCACGGGGCTGGCCTTCATCGACGTGCAGCAGTTAGCCCCGGAGCATATCGTCCGGGACAACAACGGAAATCTCTGGATCCGCAAACCCCGTCAGAAGACAAAAAACATGTGCAACATCCCGCTGCTGGATATTCCGCAGGAGATTCTGCGCAAGTATGCCGACCACCCCACCTGCCGGAAGAAGGGCGTATTGCTGCCGGTTCCATGCAACCAGAAGATGAACAGCTATCTGAAGGAGATTGCCGACATCTGCATGATCCGCAAGAATCTGACCACGCATTGCGCCAGACACTCGTATGCAACCTCGGTCTGCCTGGTCAACGGCGTCAGTCTGGAGAATGTGGCCAAGATGCTGGGGCACTCCAACATCAAGATGACGCAGCACTATGCCCGGGTTCTCGACAGCTCCATCCTCCGGGACATGATGCAGGTGGAGAGAGCCATCGCCAAGCTGGGATAGCGGGATACGCCCTGCTCTATTTGCAAAACAGCCCGGAGATTCTTATCTCCGGGCTGTTCCATAATACGGACATAATTAGATTATCAGTATATCAACTGCATATAACCACTACCTCTATTTTCTGTTACCTCAAATAAGCACGAACCGGATCTCACTACATCGTCTATTACCCTCATTGAAGGATGACCATATGTATTGTGTATACCAAAAGATACAAAAAATGATTTCTGATTTTTATTGATATCAAAAATACCTACATTAAAATTCTTTAATGCACCATGATGTGGAATTTGAATTGTTCCAATTCGATCAATTACCTGGTTAAGTGCATTTTTCAAATCAGCTAATAGAAGCCCTTGATTTACATCATTGTCTCCAAAATACAGACAACCTTCAGGTCTCAAAAAAGGATGGCGACAAAACTCACAACAGAAACGCGGACGCATACAATATTGATATTGACGCATTATGTATCTGCTGGTTAATCCTCCTGAATAGACGATAAGAGACGTTTTGTTGGCTCCATCTGGAATCACTTTTTTATAGGCTTTCTTAATTTTATCTAGATAGCCCCAGATCGTACTCAAATCTTGTGTGAAAATATCTACAGGCACACCTTGTCCTGCTAATTCAGCCTTTAACTTTTCAAGCCGAACTTTTTGATCATAATTAAATGGGATATAGCACCAATCAATAGTCGCCCACTTAAATTTTGCACCTCCGTTGATAATACCGCCTTCCCTCTCTGTCAGATCAATAAGCTGATTATTAAGTTCCCTTTCATCATTAATATTTGGCTTTACCCTATATACATGGGATGCTATTTCTTCAAGTGAATCATAAAATGCTATGAAATTTTGATTTTCAACACAATAGAACCAATAATCATTCTTCTCTACAAGGGGAACAACTATATTTCTAATTTCTTTTACCCTTTTTTTTAACTCACGAATTCCGTTAATGTGATCATTGTCAAAATGGGAAACGAATAAAATGTCCACTACATCATTTGATGTAAAGACTGATGCAATCTCCTGTATCAATCTTTTGGGTGCGTTTTTATTTATTCCAGATCCACAATCATAAACAACATTATATATTTGATCCTTAGAACATATTCTTTCTGTATAAAATGCGCCTTGTCCAATAGGATGAATAATTCTTGTAACCTCCATAATGCAAGATATTTATATTTCCATCTACTATATCAGTTGGCTGATCCTGTTTCGGATGATCCCCTTGTATTCCTCTTTCATCTCTCGCGGAAGGAATGATCGATCCATATATGCGAACCAGACATCCTGTGACTTCCGAAACTTGTGTAAGATGTTTTCTATAACCTTGTCGCCCAGACCCGCAGTCTGCATGGAAGCGATAAAATCCTCTTTCCGGATTTTCCGCTTCTTGCCATTGAGCGTCAACGCCAGCTCCTCGTTATCCTCCGGCATGACCAGCGCTGTGGAGAGCATGTCGTAAGCCGGAGTAAGCAGATGTTTACCCGGCACCTCGCTATAAAGCGAGAAGTTCTTCAGATGCATGTCGGCATTCCCCGTGATCCACGAAAACACGACCTGATCCCAAAAGTTGACCTGATCCAGCAAGGGGGTTGCAGAGAATCTCCGGATGGTCTTGTCGATCTGTTCGTACGAACCTTTGTATTTGTGCTCGGTCAGACGCCCGGTCAACTGGCACATATCTTCCATGGGTAATTTCTCACCCTGGGAAGTGCGGTCTATACGGCGTGTGATATAGCACAGTTCGCCATCAGCAAAGCGAATCAGACTATGAGGCACGACCCTTATTCTGGCCAGTTCGGCCAAATGCATCGTTAAATCTTCCAACTCGGGCAAATGGGCGAATCGTTCGGTTGGAGGTTTCAGAATATACCGTCCCCACAGCCCGACAATCGTAAAACGGTCGACCTCGTTTCGTCCACCCTTGAGAATATCGAGCGACAATTTTGCCTGTACCCCCGTAAGTGTCGTCTGGCTACGAATTACCTGTCGGGCAAGATCTGTCAGATTTTCGCGCGTATAGGGTAGTTCGGGAGGACACGACGTCCCGAATATTTTTTGGGAACAACGCTTGTGGAAATCCTTTTCACCCACGGTCAACTCCCCGTAACAATACAAACATACCGCCATCGATTACTCCTCCTTGGTGATTACGGGTTGAACTCCAACAGCTCCGATACAATCCTTACAGCAGGCCAAAAGCAAGGCCATGCGATCGCGGGCATCGATTTTCCAGTTCCTTTCGGCAATATCCAACAACCAGCCCTCGGGAATCAACCCGTCAAAAAACGGGAACAGCACTTTATCCCGATAGGGACGATCGCTCAACGGAAGGGTCAGACTCACAGCCTGCGCATCCGGTGCAGCCAAATAACCGGCATCGTATACGAATGTATAACCGTTCTCGTCTTCAATCAGGATGCCGGCCCGTCGATCCTGAAAAAATACAACAGCTTGTTTCATCATTCATCGGTTTTAGTCATCGGTACGGCTCCCACCTCATAGCCAAACAGATTCAGAATCTGGTTGACCTTGTCAAGACGAAGTGTCGGCTTGCCCTGCTCCAGTTCGCGGATAAAACGCAGTCCCACACCGGACTTCTCGGCAAGTTCCACCTGTGTCAGATGATATTGTCGGCGCATCGACTTGACTGAGTTTGATAGTGATGTCTGTTTCATGATTTATACCCCTTTGGGTACAAATATATCAAATATTTTTCATTTCATACCCTTACGGGTATAAATTTATATTTAATCATCCCTATTATACCCGATAGGTGGCACATGACACTCCTTTTCATCCGGCAGCAAGGTAATGGGCCGGAGCGAAATGCCAACCTCACGCCCCGAGGGATTTTCCCGGCAGGAGCCTCCGCAGATGGAGATGCTCCCCGGGAAAAAGGTTGTCGTATTCGCTCCGGCCCGTTTTTGGAGATGCTACCGATGAAAAGGAGAAAAACTATGAACGCCGACGTTGTGAGATTTCTGCCCCTTGTCTACCGAAATTCGTTGCGATAACCCTCCTCCAGCATCCGTTCGATATCCGAGGAGCGGTAAAGAATCTTGCCGCCCAACTTGATGTAGGGAATCCGTCCCTGGTTGCGGTAATCCTGCAAACTCCGGCGGCTGATCTTCAGCCGCTGCGAAAGCTCCTCGTCCGTATAGAAGCTCTCGCCGTCCAACGAAGACTTGCGCTTCGAAAACAACGTCTCCAACGCTTTGGAAAGACGCTCCAGCGCTTGGAAGTACGAGCGGATCCGCTCGTCATGCTCCGTAATCAATTCATTGCCCATTTTCCGTCTGTTTGATGCGAGATCCGGCCTGACACCACTACGAGTGCCACGATCCGGACCCCGCCGTTTATACCCCGTTTCTGCGCTTCTGCTCGTGCCTGCGTCGCGCTTCCAGCACCGCAAGGAACGACCGTACATCTTCGGCCCGGTAGTAGATCTTGTGGTTGATCTGCGTGTAGGAGAGAGACCCGTTGCCGCGAAGGGTCTGCAACGTCCGTTTGGAGATGTTCAGCAGCAGGCAGACCTGCTGGTTGTCCAGCCACGGCTCCGGCTCGCCGATACGGTGCGCATGGCAGAGCGCGTCCATCCGTCGGGCGAACTCCTCGAACCGCGTGAGCATCCGCTCAAAGGTCCGGGATTCTACATTGACTATTCCCATGGCAGAGTCGTTTTAAGATCCCGGGAAAGCGACTGGAGCCGATTGCGACACCAGACTGTAATCTCCTCGTCGAAGGTTGCGAAGTGGTGTTCCAGCACGCGGTCCAGATAGCTGTACATCGAGATTTTGTCGTTGTCGAGGAGTCGCACGATTCGCTGGATCCGTTGGTGAAACTCCGGACGGACATAAATGGCCTTGCCGTGGAGAGCTGCGGTCTTGACCGGCTGCAGGAAGAGGCGCTCATAGTTGGAGACTTTTCTCGATAAAGTCCCGGAATCGAGGGACACCGTTCGGCTGTCGCCCCGAAGTTCATTCTTCTGTTCTTGCATAATGATTGGCTTTTATGGTTTCGAGAGCGAATATAGAGGTAGCGGAGGCGTTTTCTCCACCATTCGCGTTCTATGGCAGTGGTTGGCGTCGGTGTGGCACAGGTTGGCGTCGGTGAGAGTCCAAATAGCGTATTGGAAGACATTCCTTTGGCGTGCCAAAAAGAAAATCTGACATTTTGCTTTTGGGCGGACTGAAGAAGGAGATTGCCAGTCCGACAAGGGAGGTGGCAGCAACCCTAATACCTCTGCGTCCTCAACATAAAGTCCCCTACAGACATCAATAGATCAAGGGGACAAGAGATCCGTAACCCAAGGTATCATGAACTCCGGGAAACAAGACTTCAAGGGCTCTTGAGGTCAAGAGAACATGACGCCAGAAGATCATGAAGCCATGAGTCCAAGACCTCAACAGGGTCTAAGCTCCAGATTTCAGGACTTCATGAGGCCCGGACGTCAAGAACTCCTGAGATCTGGACTTCATGACCTCTGGAGCTTACGAGTCCAAGAGCTTTTGATTTTGGGACATCAGGTACTCATGACGTCTGGATATCAAGATGCCAAGACTTCAATCCGTATTGATTTCCTGGCATCACTATCTCATGATGGATTGAGTTCAAGATTTATTCATTCCGTTTTGGTGCAGTTTTGTTCCCGATGTCAGCTTCGGGACCGGACGGTTCGTCTCTTCAGATTGGCCGGCGAACAAGTGGGAACGGGACGTGATATTCGACCCGTTTTTGGGGGGTCAGAAACATTATATGTTTTGCCCCCGGCAAGCTGTGTTTTCCGTTACGCGAAATAGATTTCGTAACAGAAAACAGCTTGCCCGCAAGGGGGTGGAAAACTCCTCCGAAGTCGTCGTTTTTTACCGGGGCCACCGTGGCCCGACCCGAAATTTGGCCGGCGAAGGATTTTCGAGCCCCCTTCGCCAGAAAACAGGGAAGATCCGGTCATTTTGGCGAGGAAAAGTGGCGGTTAATCGCCCGAATCAGACTTCAAAACAGCCCGTTTTCGACCGATTTTCGGCGGTTGAAGATGCAAAATCTCGATCATTCAGAACCGGGTTTAGTTCCGGTTTTTCGGGGAAATTCCGGCTCAAACGACGATTTATTGCGGGAAACAACGTACCGGTTTGCGCCCCAGTTCCAGCCCGCAGAGGACATCGAGCGAGCTGGGGCGGCGGTCCGAGCGGAGGGCATAGACACTCTCTTCGGCCATTGTGGCGATGGTGTAGTTGCGGGTTTGGGCCGTTTGCCAACCGGTCCGGCGGGCGTTGCGGACGGCAAAGATCAAGATGCGCTGCTCGGCCAAGGCCTCTTCGACGGCAGGAGGGTAGCGACGGTAGAGAGTTCGTCCCAAGGCCCAGATTACCGGGTGGCGGGCTTTCAGCAGGAGTTCAAAGACGGATTTTTCGAGCGGCGACTGGAAACCGCTGATTACGACACGGTCGGTTGCGCAACACGCCTTGGCCCAGCGCAAGGCTTGTTCCTCGACAGCCGGAGAGACGACGCGTGAAGCGAAGAAGGCGACCTTCCGGCGGTCGAGCAGGGCAAGGTTGCCCGTGTAGTCGTAATCGAAAGCCATAAAAAACGTGGGTTGCCGCATTGACTTATCCCACGCTCAGGCCTTCGCTGCCCCACATTGAAACAAGTAACACGGACAGCCCACGCGAAACGTGTATCATGCACATAGCAAGCCAAAGGCCTGCGGGCACAATACATGCGTCCACGAGGCGTCCAGTTACATCTCTTTCAATGTGTCAAGTTTGCGAAGTTTGAGCGTGAAAGAAAACGTAACGAAACGTTCGTAAATATGTCTGGCTCTGTCCGCAGAGGCACGAAACCATTTACAAAAATAGGAAATTAAATCGGAAAACCGCCAACGGCCGCTGATTTTTGCGGCAAAAACTCCATCCGATAGCAAAATGCTACAATAGGAAAATCTAATATCTAAGGCTCCAACCTCCTCTCCCGTTAAGCATACAACGGATAACGAAGATTCCCCCATGTTTGTCAGTCTTCCGATTGTTGTCTGGGATCTTCGGGATTGGACGCCCGAACGCCGTAACAAATTTGAGCGAGAAGCTCAGAACACAAGCTACCTTTGATTTTCAACGGTTTATGCAACTCCATCACAAAACCGATTCTCCCGTAAAAAGGCATGACCCGGCTGCAGATTGTTCGCAAACGAATATCGGGTCATACCTTACTGTATTCAATATCTTCTTTTATGCTCTACTCAAGCAAAGTTCAATAGCCAATCTGCCAGAATCCGGCGCACGCGCTCTTTTTGAGAAAAAATCAGCGGCAAATATGAAAACTCCGACTATATGCATGATTTCAGCACATACTCTTGCTACCTTTGTACCAGAAAAAGACAAACACCATGGCATCCAATCTCTTCAAAAGGTACATCTGGCTGGCCGACACGATTCATCGCTATGGCCCCATCACGCTGGCCGAGATCCGCACCCGCTGGCAGCGCAGCGCGCTCTATGACGGCCGTCCGCTGGCACGGCGGACCTTCCACTCCCACCGCGACGCGGTCGAAGAACTGTTCGACCTCTCGATTGTCTGCGACGAACACACCAACCGTTACTCCATTGCCAACAGCGAGGATCTCAACTCGCACAACATCACAAACTGGTTGCTCGATAGTTTTGCCGTCGGGCAGTCGCTGCGCGAGGCCCACACGCTGCATAACCGCGTGCTGGTCGAGGAGGTTCCCTCGGCCCGGGGGCATCTTCCCGAACTGCTCGACGCCATGCGCGAGAACCGGCAGGTGGTCGTTACCTATCAGCCCTTCACGGGGGACGAGGCCTTCGACCTCCGTCTTCGGCCGCTTTTCGTCAAGCTCCGCGACCGGCGCTGGTACCTCTACGCCGACAAGCCCGACAATGCGAAGACCAAGCTCTATGCACTGGACCGCATGGTGAAGATCCGCGTGATCGACGATCGCTTTACGCCGCCCAAGGAGCTGGATCCGGCCGGCTACCTGGCCGGGGCCTTCGGCGTGGCGGTCTATGACGACATCTGTCCCTGCACAATCCGTGTCCGGGTTGCGGGCGACGGCGTCAAGTATCTCCGCACGCTGCCCCTCCACGCTTCGCAGCAGGAGGTCGAGACGCATGACGACTATGCCATTTTCGAATTTCACGTGGCACCGACGCCGGAGTTTTACCAGGCCATGTTAAACTGCCACTGCAACTTTGAGGTGCTCTTGCCGGACAATGTACGGGAGGAGATGCGGCGCATCATCGGGGACCTCGGTGCTCTCTACGATCACAACGTCCAGAAAGTGATCTTTCTCGATTTCGACGGCGTGATGAATACCGAGCGTTACATTGCCGAACGGCGCAGGAACGGGCTTCCGGTTTCGGACCGCTACGGTTATCTGTTCGACCCTGAGGCGGTGGAGAACCTGCGGCGGATTATCGATGCAACCGGCGCCGAGGTGGTCATCTCCTCGTCATGGCGCCTCGAGGGAGAGGAGCGAATGAAAGACATGTGGCATGAGCGGGCTCTGCCGGGGCAGCTGATCGGCATAACCGGTCAATCGCTGCATGCCAACTTCCCGATGTCCGCCGGAGAGACGGCCGGAGCCGCCAAGGGCGAGGAGATACGCGGTTGGCTGAAAGAGCACGCTTCGAAGCCATACCGCTATGTGATTTTTGACGATGAAGCGGATATCCGACCGGAACAGCGACCGCATTTCATTCAAACCGATCCCCGCATCGGCATTACCCGTGCGGATGCCGAACGGGCCATCCAGATTTTAAACGGCGAAGACCATGACTGACAAGAAAAAACAATACACTCAAAAAACAGCGACTTCGTTCCGGACGTTCGGCCAGCGGGCCGATGCTCCGAAAACAGCAGAGGCCGTCATCCCGATTGCCATTATCGACCAACAGGGCCGAAACTACACACTGCGGAATGTCGAGGGATTGCAACTCCGGATCGACGAATCGTTAATCATAGACAACGGATTGCATATCGATGCGCAAGCAGGGAAACTGCTCGTCCCCGAATCACTCGTCCGGGCCTGGTTTGAACCGATCCGCCGAGAGCGACAGAAGCGGGAAGAGCAACGGCTCCAGGATCTCTTTGCCGAATCGGTGCCGCTTATCTGGCGCCAGCGTGAACGGATTCTTGCCGATCCGCAACTCTTCGGGGTCCGCACTCCGATGCGCATCCGCATGGCCTATGTATCGATGAGGGATTCGGGGCCCTATCCGCTGGGCGTGGTGGTCCGGGCATGGACCGAATACGAGGAGCGCTACACGCGCGTATGCCCGAAATGCGGCGGACAGATGCTGATCTTCTCCTTCTCGGGGTCACCGTTAAGCGGCCGCAGCAGCCATTCGGCCACATGCACCGCATGCGGCTACCAACAACGTCACGTCGACGAAGGCAGTTTCGGGCGCCTTGCCTCACCGATCACGCGTATCGCCGGCCAGTATCGGGATCTGCCGAAGGACGATGCACTGCCGTTCGAAGAGGCGATCAACCTTCTACAACATCTTTAAACCGGCAACATGTTTGCCTTTTTCCATTTTACCTTTAACTTTGTATAGGACCTTAAAATAAAGCTTTATGGATGCACAAACTTTAAAAAAGCAACTTGGATTTCGTCTTTTTCCTTCCAAACTGGATATCAATCTGGACGAAAACAAGGACATACTCTACATCGGAATAGAAGCCTCATCCGTGTGCGATAACATGCAACAAGACTCATCTGCTTTTGAGGGATGGATCTTTTGTATTTATGCACCCATGCAAGATAAAATAAAACAAGTCGAACTTTCGTGGCTGATTCCAGACGAAAAAGATCAAAACACACATTATAATCGATTTTTGTATCGGGTAATCAAAATGCAACAGCATTTCAACTGGTTTTCGGTTGCTTCGGACAATCATCAAGAGCTTGCAGCATTCCGAAACAGATACAAAGATGTCAAACTGGTTTTAAACCAGCCGAGGGTTGCCGGGAAGCAAACGGACCTCAAGGAAAAGACAGAGGCCTTCTTCGAAAGAGCCTTCATGGACGAAAAACAGTTTTACAAGGGGATTCAGTTCGACTCATTCAACCATCAATTGCCTGTCGGTCTTTTCATGGACAGCATATCGCAAAACAGTTCGATTTTTCCGGGGAATAAAGGCGCTATTGACCTGTGGGGAATCAGAAAGGATGAATTTTGGATTTTCGAGCTCAAATTCAACAACAGCAAAGTCGGAATTTTATCCGAAATTCTGTTTTATCTGTGGATCATGGAGGACTTGTTCTTCACGCGGAAAATAGCTTATGATCCATCGGGAAAGAGCAATACGATTCGGGATTTGAATCGGGTTTATGATTTGGCTCAAGCCGGGATTTCCAAACTTCACGGGGTTTTATTAACGGATAAATTACATCCGTATATTGATAATAGGGTCATTGATTTTATCAATAAGACAAATCAGGAATCGCGCATACTCCTGTCGGTTCAAATGTACAAGCCTCGCATTACGGTAAAATTGCTATGACCATCACCATCCACCGCGGAACACACGAAATCGGGGGCAGTTGTGTCGAGATACGGACCCCGCAGGCAAAAATCCTGCTCGATCTGGGTCTGCCGCTCGATTTCGACTCCCGGTCCCAGGAGCAGCAGGAGCAAATCCGCCGCGAGGCCCTCGAATGGGCGCAGGAAGCCGATGCCATCTTCATCAGCCACTACCATGCCGATCACCACGGCCTGCTGCCCGATACGCACCGGGATGTGGCCATCTACGCTACGGCCGGGACAGCGGCCATGATGCACGTCACCGAGGTGATTCATGGACGCGGCGATGCCGACTATCTGCACCATATCAACGTCCTCTCCAAGGAGGCTGACGACCGGAAGTTCGAGCCGATAATCGTGGACGATATCCGCATCACGCCCTACACGGTCGACCATGCGGCCTATGATGCCTGCGCCTTCCTGATCGAAGCCGAAGGCCGGCGAATCCTCTACAGCGGAGACATTCGCCGCCACGGGGTGAAAGGTTTTCTCTATCACAACCTGCCCCGGAAGGTCGACTGCCTGCTGCTCGAGGGGACCAACCTGGCCACCGAAAAGGAGTGTATGAGCGAAGCGGAGATTTGCGAACGTTTCAAGGAGCAGTTCCGCACCGATGCCGACAAGCTGCACTACATCTGGTGCTCGGGGCAGAACATCGACCGGATCGTCCAGATCTACAAGGCGGCGCTCGTCTGTTCGCGCAAGCTGATTGTGGATACCTACGTCGCCTATGTGCTGGAAGCGGTCCACCGTTTCAAGTCGTCGATTCCGTCGCCGCTCTCTCCGTTCGAGGGACACGATGTTTTCCGGTATTTCTGTTTGCCCGCCCAATTGAAACGGCTCGAAGAGGCCGGAGATCCGGAGATTGTGGAGCGTCTGAAGGCACTTTCGACGGTCGACACGAAAGACATCGGACGCAATCCGGGCAAATATGCCTGGCTCATCCGCCCTTCCATGCTGTACTACATGCAGAAGTACAGCCACACGCCATCGGTCGTAGTTACCTCGATCTGGGAGGGGTATGAAAAAGACGAGCCCGAATTCATGGATTGGATCCGGGAGCGGGGTTTTACCAATCCGCACATCCATACCAGCGGCCATGCCGATGCGAAATCGCTGCAGTCGATTGTCCGACATGTCGATCCCGGGCTGTTGATCCCGATCCATACCGCCGTTCCGGAACGTTTCGCCACGCTCTTCCCCGACCGGACAATCCGCTGTCCGCAGGACAATGAACCGATCGAGTTGTAAGCCTCTTTTCTCCAGATTCAGCCCTGCTGTGCCGCCATTCCGCACAGCAGGGCTTTTACTTTGTCGAAAAGGCAGAGTATATGGGAATCAGATACTACTACAAAAATGGCAAGACAGGATTTCAGACCTCGGGCGGATGCCATCTTACGAAGGCGTATTGGGACGAAGCCTGGCTGCTGGATGATACGGACCGGGCATTGGTACGCGACGGCGAGGGGTACGCACTGTTGCGCATCCGCAGCGGACAACTCATTCGTTTGGATTGTGACCGTGCGGCTCCTTATGGCGACACCCTGTTGCGCATCCGACGCAACGGGAGATACGGTCTGATGGATTTCGAGGGCCGCACCATCATTCCTCCACGATACGATCTGTTGACCAACCACTTCTCTCAATTCAATATCATCAGCCGCCGAGGCCGCTACGGATTGCTCAACCGGCAGGGCGGATGGGCGCAACCACTCCGTTACGACGTGATTCTGCCCGTCAACCAACGGGGCAACGATCGTCTGGCCTGCATCCGCCGACACAAGGTGGTATTTTTGTGAGATAATCATCTTTTTCCACTCCCTTCTGACGTTCACACCCGCACCAGACACCCCTGCACGACGTAGCAGACAAGCGTATCCCGCACCTGCTCTCCGGCAGCCTCCAGCACCCGACGATAGGCCGTCAGTTGCGGTGCGTAACGCCCGGCGAAGTGCTCGCCCGAAGGGTTGGTGACCGCCTCCCGAGTGCCCGGGAAACTCTTGAAGTCGACTACTACACATCCGTGGTCCGTCTCCCAGACCAGATCAATCGAGCCGTTCAGCTCCTGCCCGTTGCACCACATGCGGATCGGTCGCTCATGCCAGATCTTGCGAGCCGGACCATACTCCCGCTCTAGCCATCCGAACAACCATTCAGCCATGGCCCCGATCTGCTCCGGATGGGGAACGACCGTCTCCATGCCATGCCGGCCAAGTATCTGTCGGGCACGCCCGGTCACGTTCTCCGATCCGGGGCTGCAGAGCGCCAGGATGTTGTGAAGCGTCGTACCGATCTCGGCCATCGGAGTCTCGGCTCCGGCCCGCAGTTCGATCCGGGCCCCGCGATCGGCAACCAGCGTGACCTCGGGCTTCCGGTTCGGATCGGCGGCGAGCTGGCTCGGCTGCAGATACCGGAGTTCCGGCGTTTGGACCGGCGGCTCCGGACGAAGATACCGTTCAGCCGTCGGAGGTTCCACCGCCGTGCGGGAGGCCGCCGCGCCGACAAACGGCCGAATCGGAATCGGCTCATTCCAGGCGTGCCACATGCGCTCGTTCGTTGCGGCCCCCACCTGAATCAGCCACTCGAGCGACTGGGGAGTCGTCGTTCCGTTTCTCGCGCTTTTCAACGGCTGCACGGCAATCAGCTGATCCCGGGCCCGGGTGAAGCCGACATAGAGCAGCCGGGCCTCTTCCCGACCGACCCGACGATCGGCAGCTTCGTAGTGCAGCAGTTCGCGCAGCTGATCTTCGAGGCACCGGGGCACGCTCGACGCTCCGAAGAGGTTCGGAAAGAGCGAAATGAGCCGACGGGCATCCCCGCCGTCCGAATCGGCCGCGCGGTGGAGCTGCACCTCGAACAGATCCTGCGCAAAAAGCCTTTTGCGATAATCCCGCTCCAGACCGGTCAGGATGACGTGCTTCCACTCGAGCCCCTTGGATTTGTGGTAGCTCAGCACGCTGACGGCCCAGGGATCCTTCTCGAAAGGCCGCTCGGTCATCTGTCCCTGTTCGAGGCAACGGGCAAAGCCGCCCAGCGATGCCCCGCCGGTCTGTGCGGCCTGTGTTTCGTAGTCCGCGGCCAGGGCCAGCACCGAATCCAGATGGGCACGGCGCCGAGCCGCTTCGGGGCCGCTCCAGCGGTTGATCCGGTTCTCGAAATCGAGCTCCACGATCAGGCTCTCGACAAAGCCGGAGATCGACTGCTGCCGGTTGCGGTCGATCACCCGGTCGATCTTCCGGAAGAGGTCATCCTCCTCCAGCCAGCGGCTATCGCCCGGATCGGCCAGATAGTCCAGTCGTCGTTCGAGCAACTCGTCGACCGGGCAGTCGGCCAGCAGGGCAAGAATGGCAGCCTTCGAAAAATCATCGTGCAACACCGCGTAGTTGAGCAACGCCACGAGCAGCTGCACCTCGAGGTAGTCGCCGATGGCCGTTTCGGCGGTTGCCACGGGGATTCCCCGGTTGCGCAGCGAGCCGGCCAGCGCATCGACCTGGTCATTGCGTCGGGCAAGGATCGCAATATCACCCGGAGCCACCCCCAGCCGAATCAGCGCCTCAACTCCGTCGGCCACGCCCTCGAAGAAGTCACCCCCGACCTGCCAGAGTTCGAGCGGCGGAACGGACTCAACGCCCTCCTCCCCGTGATGGGGTTCCAAAGCGGCCGCAGGGCCGAAAATCGGCGTAAAGACGGCATTGGCCGCCCGAACCAGCTTTTCGCGCGAACGATAACTCTTCGGGAGGCTGGTGCGGAAACACCCCGCAGCATTCGGCTGCGCAGCATCCTCGGAGAACTGCTGCGTGACAGTCTCAATCATTTCGGCATTGCTTCCGCGGAAGCCGTAGATCGACTGCTTCGTATCGCCGACCCAGACCGACTCTTCGACGATCTCCGACAAACGGTCGAAGAGGCGGATCTCGATCGGGCTGCAGTCCTGAAACTCGTCGACCAGCACCAGCCGGGTCGATTTGCGAATGTCGCGGGCCACCTCCTCCAGGTCGAGCAGCTGCACCGAGTAACGCTCCATATCGTTGAAGTCGATCAGACGGTTGCGCCGTTTGTAGTCGGCATAGTCGCGGCGCCAGTCCGCGGCCAGCCGGAAAATACGCTCCACGTAATCCTTCAACAGGCGGCCATGGGAGACGTGCCGCAGGCTCTTCTCCAGGGTCTCGCAGACCTGCACATATCCGGGTGCAAAAGGCTTGTTCTGCAACTTCTTGGGCAGGTTACCAACGGTGGACAGAGCCTTGACCGTGAACACGTAGGACTCCTCTTCGACCGACAGGGCCAAAAGCGGCGCAATGTTGTTCCGCGTGGTTGGGGAAGTTTCTCCGGAGTTGCTGACTGCCTGAAGATAGGACTTCACCTGCTCCAGCTGCGCCTCCAGCGAAGTATCACCCGGATGCATGAGGAAGAATGCGTCGAACTGCCGGCGACAATAGTCGAGGCTCTCTTCGAGCGACACCTCGTAATTGTCCATCCACGCGAGAATCCGCTCCAGATGCTGTTTCCAGAAATCGGGATTCGAAACCTGATACAAGCCCTCCTGCCGGGTGAAGCCAAAGCAGCGCTGCAGTCGTCTAAAAGCCCTCAGATCGTCGTCCGTAGCCAGTGCGGCCAACGATTCGTTGATATGCCGGGTGCGCCCCTCGTCGTCGAGAACCGTCACGGAGGGAGCCAGACCGAGCCGGTACCAGTAGCGGTCGATCAGTGATTTGGCCACCGAGTGGATCGTTCCGATCCGTGCTCCGGCCATCTCAAACGCCGCATCCACAAGTCCCTTTTCAAGCAGTTTGCGCCGGGTCTTCTCCCGGAACTCGGAGGCGGCGGCCTCTGTAAAAGTCGTCAGCAACACCTCGCCCGGACGGCAGAATCCCGAGGCAATATGGTCCGCCAGGATCTCGGTCAGCGTATGGGTCTTGCCCGAGCCGGCTCCGGCACTGATATAATGGATGTTTCTCATTTCAGCGTACCTTTGAAGATTCGATAGGCGTTGTCGTAGGGATCAATCTGCTTGATGATGCTTTCCCCGTTCTTCTCCGTCAGGAGCGGCCACAGCCGTTCGGGATCGTTCGCCCGGACATAGGGAAGTTGCCCAACCAGAAGCCCCTCTCCCTCCTCGATGATACCATCGCGGAACTCCTCGTAGCGGCGCTCATAACCGGCACGGATGCGAACCATGGCCTCGGCAGTCGTCCGCGGGGCATCGACCTGTTTGACATACCCCCGCAGATCGGGCAGATCAGCGCTGAGCAGCTGGCCTCGGCCCAAAAGGAAGTATCCCGTGACCGCGACCGGACGCCCGAGGTTGCTGCTCACCGCATGGTCGTAAACACGCAGCTGCAAGTCGCGCCCTTCGCGGATCATGGCTTCGTATCGCTTCTCGTTGCGCGACCATTTCAGGTCGAAAATCACCGGATTCCCTGCGCGGCTGCGCAACAGCAGGTCGACACGTACCGTGAGCTGGGGTTTGCCGGCATCAAGCAACGGCGCCGAGGCCTCCTGCTCAACCCCCTCGACGCGGAGGCCGTATTGGAGTAGAATCTGCATCAGCGCCGACAAGGCATTGCGCAACTGCTCCTGAAGCGCCTTGCGCTCGATGGCATGACGGGCCAGCAGAAGCCCCAGCCCACACTCCCGAACTGCCTTCAGAAAATAGCGGTCGAAATCCTCCCGGCGAGCGATGATTCCCGACATGGCATTGAGGTTACCCTCCGTCTGCCGAACGATCAACTCTAGTGTGCGGTGCGCCACACGCCCCTCGATGAGATTCAGTTCGTCGAGTTCGCGCACACCGCCCGGCCGCAACCGAGCAGTATACTTCATGACGTAGTCGAACGGCCGCTGGATCAGCAGTTCGAGGCTCGTGGCACTCTCCGTCTCACGCGGCGCAATCTTCCCGACCGCAATCCGGAACTCAGGCATCTTCCGGCAGAGGGGCGGAAGTTCAACCGGCACCGTGTCGGTCTCCACCGGGAAAGGCGTCAGCTCCTCGCCTCGGAGGCCGTCGACGATCGGGTGCTCCTCCATCCGCGTACCCCGGTCCGATTCGGGCGTAATGAGGATCAACTCCCGACGCACCTGCCCTACTCCGCGACGGATGAGTTCCAATTCAACCTTCATCTCCTCGGTACGGCTCCAGACCCTGACACCCTGCCGTTCGAGACCTATTCGCTCATCGGGGCTGAGGAACTCAAAGTCGTAATGCAACTCCGGCATCCCCATGCAGTCGACCCAGACGGCCCGGTCGACCGGATCGACCAGTGCGGCGGGATGCTCCACCACGTCGAACGAACCGACCTGTGCCTCCGTGTTGCGGATCGACGCGTCGATGCGGATCGACGAGATCCACCCCTGCAGCAGCTGTCCGTCGATTGTATCACCGGAACACGTTTCCAGCAGAGCCAGCATGACATCGCACATCTCCGCTAGTTGAGGCAGAGCACCGGAGGCTTCGTCGCCGAGACGGCTGCACTGCAGGGCCCATCCCCGCAGCGAACGGGCATACGCCTGGAGCCGCTCGAGCGGAATGGCCCGCGGCGAAACGGCCTCGAAGAAGGGGGTTAGCAACGTATCCAAGCGGCGGCGGATCCGGTTGCGGGCCTCCTCGTCCGCTTCGTCGTCGGCCGCCAGGGCTTCGTCGACGGTCGCCCGCCAGCGCTCGGGATCGATTCCTGCCTCGGAGGTCAGCAGCCGCTGCAGGGCCAGGTTGATCCGCGCAGGAATCGGGTTAGGTAGGGCCTGCAGGTAGTTTAGCAGCCGATAGATGTCGACCGCCTCAGGCACCTCCTCCGACGGGTGGATGAAGAGCGAAAAGCCCGCCTCGAAGAGTTGCACGACCGACGAGTCGTTCTCGCGAATCGACGATTCGGTCGTCGGGCAACCGTTGAGCCGCAGCACGTTGTTGAGCAGTTTGCCGTGGTTGCAGATCAGTGTCCACCGCTTCGGGTCGAGGGTCGGGATTCCCCGAAAGGCCTCCGCGAAGTCCCGCACCCGGATTCGCCGCACTTGTTCGGGGCGCGTCGCCTGCTGCACGGATTCACGGATCCGAACACCGCACGCTCCGAGCCGATCAATCAGGCGTCCGTACAGCGGGAACAGCAACTGTTTCGGAGCGAGCAGTTCGAGCGTCCAGTCCGCCAGCCGGTGCTTCGGAAGCTCCTCCAGCACCGCCTGCCAGCGGTCGCCCAGCGCCGGGCGTGCAAGACTGGCTTCGAGATCGGCCAGCAGATCGATTCGCGGGGAGATACCGCGCATCGAAGCCTTCCAGCCGGCCAGCCGCAGCAGGTCGCGCCATCGCAACAGTTCGGCTGCCACATTGAACTCATCAGCCTCAAACGAAGGGGCAAAAGGCGAATCGGGATGCGCCGGGAGGTAATCGCGCAGCAACTTCACATAGTCGACCGTGCGCAACAAATTCGAGGTAGTGGCAGCCGTCAGCCCCAGACGGAGCTCCAGCTCCTGAAGCAGGCCGAGCGGACCGAGCGTCAGCGTGTCGAGCAGTGCCGGACCACGCTGTGCCGGATCGAGCCGGCAGCGCGTATCGTAGCAGGGATGAAAGAGAATCGTCATAGGCTGATTGGCAGAATTAGCGTCAAATGGAAAATCCGGGTGTTCAGGGTTGGCCCGACCGTGCGACCCTTACCAATCGGCAGGGCCTGTTCATCACGCATGAACCGATTGGGTTGTCAATGCTGACCGTAGGTTTCGAATATATGGCAGACATCATTGACAACCTCATTCAACACGTTGTCCACTGTCTCATTATCTTTGATCTTCCGGTAACGATACAGAAAGTCATCTTTGAATTTACCATACAAACCATTCGATCTTGTACTCTTTTGTGGATATGGGAATTTTGTTACATCGAAGAAATTGAGTTTCTGACATACAAAATATTCTTTCTGGGTAGCAGTCCAATTCTTAGAAGCATTCCCTTGGCTTTGAAGCCATTCAATGGCATGACGATATTGTTCCCCCTGAATCTGTACCGTCAGCACATACCGGTTGTCGATCTTCACCTTGGCGTCAACAACGCCCTGTTTATTGGTGTAGCCACTATCCACATATACCTTGGTCAAAGGTTTCTCATTCGACTCTCCGATTTCTTCGATCTTTAATTCTGATTTGATATCAATGGTTTGATTTGGGAACTCTTTTTTCAATCGATTCCGCAATTTTTCCGCGATTAATGAGACCCGAATCTTTTCATACACGTCATCCATCCGCAAATTGGCATATACTTGCGACACATTATCACAATATCGGTCATTATCATTGACCGTCAAATTTCCGAACAGCCCATGCAAACCCTTGGCCAATTGAATATAATCTTTGATGATCTCTTCATGATAGGTCGAAACTCTGGACACACTGGACACATAAGACGTCAAGGCTTTGTCGAGAGCGGCAGCCAAATCCCCGTAATTCCAAACGATCCACTTTCCGTCGCTATTCGCGTCGATCTGATCCTTATTGGGGAAGTTCGTCATCAAAGACAACAGAACAAAACAAGGTTTTTCGTTATCTCGTTCCCAATATGACGTATACCTATTCAACTGCTGTTGATTCGGAATACTCTTCACCTTGTTTTCGAGAATCAGGTATATTTTTCCATTTTTCCCCGGTCCCTTCACACAAAGATCCAGACTGATCGATTTGGCAGCCTTGTACTCCCTTTCCACCGTCCAGTCTTCCGGCCATGCAGCCGTCCGACAACCCAAATTTGAAAACGTCTCCTTGAACAAGTCCCGATAAGTAACACCCAGCCAGTAAAGGAAGTTGCTGTGAAACAACTCCTTCGAGGTCAACGACAACTGAAACAACGGTGAGTCTTGCAAAGTTTTCACCGAAGCCTGATTCTGATTCTGTGCCATATACAAACTATTTTATTTTAACCAATATAAAATTACTAATATTTTATGATTGCACAACTCTGGAAGGCTGTTTTTGCTGATCAGAAACCGATGCGGCGCCGCTTCGCCCGGTTGCCGAGTTGCTCGTTCCGACAAAATTCATCCAACTCCTCCATCGTAGGCTCCACACCACGGAGAATCATCTCCACGGTCCGTTTACGGGCGATGTTCTCGATCTGCCCGCCACTGAAGTCGTATCGTTCGGCCAATGTGGCGGCTGTCCGCTCGTCGAGCGTCGGGATCATCGACCGCCAGATCCGGCTCTTCACCGCCGCATCAGGACGTTCGAACTCGATCTTGTAGAGGAAACGCCGCTCGAAGGCCCGGTCGAGATTCTGCGTCAGGTTGGTCGTGGCGATCATGATGCCGTCCAACTGCTCCATCTCCTGCAGGATGATGTTCTGCAACGAATTCTCCATCTTCTCCACAGCCCGACTGGCCCCCTCCTGCCGAATTCCCAGCACGGCATCCGCCTCGTTGAAGAGCAGAATCGGCGCCCGCTCCGCCTCCTTGACGTATGCGCGGTAACGTTCGAAAGCCTTGCGAATGTTCTTCTCGCTCTCGCCGACCCAGCAGCTCTTGATCTGCGCCACGTCGACAACCATCAGGTTGCGTCCCGTACGGCGGGCCAGCTGGTAGACCGTCTCGGTCTTGCCCGTTCCGGGGGCTCCGTAGAAGAGGCACGCAAAGCCCTTGCGCAGACCGCCGGCTTCCAACCGCTGCTGAATCCCGGTGAAATGCTCGGGCAAAAGGAGTTCATCCAGCCGGTCGACCTGCCGTTCGACCGATGGATTGTAGAAGAGTTCGCGAGGCGCAAGCGTCGCACTGTCGAGCAGATCGTTCGGGCGCTTGGCCTGCTGTTCAACCAGACACAGATCACCGAAGAGCAGCTCCTTGGCCCGAGCCGTCAGATGGTAGTAGCGACGGTCGCCCATCCCCTCCTCGTTACAGGGTTCGATCACCCCCTGCGTCTGCAGCGAGAGACGGTCGGCGTTCAGTTGGGACTTGAGACCGAAGGCGACACGGCGGTTGAAATATTCCAACCAGTTGTGCGATCCGATCAGATCGTCGTCCAGATTCACAAAGCGGTGGCAGAAAACATAGAACAGCAGCCGCTCAACTTTGTTCAAATCATACGCACGGGTCTGCTGACAGAAGGGCAACTGCAGGTTGGCCTCGACCAATTCGTCCAGATCCTCGAGCAGGTGGCTGTTGTCCTCCTCTGCCTCGTCAAAGATCTGGCCCATCCGGTCGAAAAGCTGCTCGCTGGTAAGATGGTCGATCGGTTCGGGTTCGTAGAGGCGGTCCTCCTTCACGGCCGTCACCACGGCCATCGGCACCGAATAGAAGAGGCAATCCTCCTTGCGGACACGCCGAATCAATCGCCGCTTGACTAACTCGTCAGCTGCAGCCATCATCGAGATGACACGAACCGTACGGCATCCGACCATACGGGCAAAATCGCTGATCTGAATCCGGTTGTCGGTACTCTGCTCCATGAAGAGGGCGAAAACCAGCGCCTGCTCACAATCGAGCGCCATGCGGTTGCCCAGGTAATCCAGGAAAGGGGCTGCTTCGCTGTAAAACGGTTCGTCGAGATGGGTCTCGATCGCCCGATTGACAATCTGTTCAATGGCGCCGATCAGAGTCGGCGAAGCCGTGCGGCCATGCGACTTCATCTGCCGCAGTGCCTCCAGACTCAATTTCGTTTCCGTAACCCGTTCCATAGATGCTCCTCGTTTGTTCGCAGCAAAGATCGGAACAGATCGTGCCAAAAAACGGCAGAATTGCCTATCTCTGAAAAGATTCTTGTGGAAAGGGATTTCAGAGACGGCCGCCTTCAGAGTAACGGTCGTGCATCCCGACTGACTCCCCGTCGGCTGTGACTCCGGAGGCAGCAGTTCCATCTGCGGCTCCGTAAAGACGACACACGGATAAGGCATCGGTGAGGATCCGCTCGCGGAGCCACTGCGGTTCGAGCACCTCAACCGCATCAGCGTATTTGCGTAACTCTTGCATGAAGTCGAAGGTCGGACGCAGACGATATGCGAAAACGGACTCCTTTTCGTTGCGCTTGATCTCCTGTTGTGTTGCATGCAGTGGAAGCGTGCGCAGATAGTTGCTCTGCTCGCTGGTGGCGCGGACGAGAACCCGCTCAACAGGACACTGCAGGTCGACAATGATGCCGAAACACGAGGCGAAAAACTCCCGGGCATCAAAATCAGCCGGAAGCAGGAAGTGGCGTTCGGTTGTTTCGAGCGATTGAATACGGTCCAGTCCGTAGATGCGAATATTGAGGGTCTGCACGCTGCGAGCCACGAGATACCACCGCTAGCGGAACAGTTTGACACAGAATGGTTCCAATTCACAATCGAAGGCTGCCGCATTGCGAAAGCTCCAGTAACGGATCTCCAGCGTCCGACCTTCACGCATGGCCTCAACGATGGGAACGAGATACTGCTGTCCCGAAGGGATCTCCTCGAAGAGAATCCGATCATGCAGATCGCGGCTTTCGTTGAGCAGCGTCCCGACCGAGAAGGTACCGATCAGCCACTGCCGCATGCTGTCCTGTTCGAAGTCCTCGGTATTGGCTATGTAATAGAGGTTTCCGCGGTGGCGGTCACAGCGGATCTCGATGTCGAAGATCTCGCGGATCGCCTCCTTGTGGCGATGGAACGTACGGTCGGGGATGCCGGATTCGTGCAGATCGTTGTACTGCGAGCGGGCCCAGCGGCGGTCGATCTCCTCACGGGAGATGGCCCCCGCACGGTAAATCGTATCCACCAGCCAGATATAACGGTTGAAGAGCGATGCTGCCATATTTGAAATCTTAAACCCTAAAATAGAGATCCCGAAAACCAACTCCTCGGAACAGGACCGGACTTTTCGAAACAAATCAACCTGACGCAAATATTGGATCGCATGACCCGGTCTATCCGAATCCGTCAAAGGCTCTTTATCTCCACATCATACATAATCGTTTGATCCTTTGATGAGATATTTATATCACCTTCCGTTCCGTCAACTGCATTCACATATCTCCCATTGCGTCCCAGGAACCAACCGTTGGGAATACCTCCATTTGGATAAAATACCAGGCATTCTCCTCCGGCCTCAACCTTCAGTTCCCGCCAGTGAGGAAGGGCCTTTGGGGAGTTCGAGTTAATATGAAGATCTATTCCCTGTCCAAATACGCGATCGCAGAAACCCTGCAGCACTCCATCACGGGTTCGGTTATCCTGCAGATTGTCGGTAATTCTTGCGTTATTGGTTCGTCCGTCCCAATATTTTTCCATCTCGAAGCAGAGCTGAATGTCTGATGGTTGAAGAATCTCAACAATCCGCTTGACGAACTGTACCGTGAGCAGCATGCCAAGTTCCGATTTCAGATGTTCGTCCTGATAGACAAAACGTACGCTTTGCCTCCGATGCCGCTCCATAAAAGACGTGATGGCTTTTTGGCATTCGGGCTCGATGCCGCAGACCGTATCGCAGAGCTGCCGGACCGGAATCTCCGTCCTGGACGGAATCACAAACTTCCAACTGTTGCCAGCGTTGGGATTTCCAGGTTCCAGGCTGGTGGACTGCAGCGCAGCAGCCATTCCCGGAAGCCGGTAACAGGCATCCCCGCCCCAGTTCCCATCCAGACGGGCGGCTGCTGCATCTTCCGTCACATACAGATCATCTCCGATGGCAGCCACGGGCCATACATCCGAATAGGGCACTGCCTGCATCTGAAGCAACGAGGCACTCGCCTGACAACGAATCAGGATCAGATAAGTTGGGAAATCGATGGCCTTCGCTGTTCCATACAAACACAGAGATGTATTTGCCGGCGTACAGTTTTTGTACCACAGGGATCGATTGACAGCTAAAAAGTCGTCATATTGTCCGACGGAGTCAGCCGCGGCATAGAGCGTAACCGACTTTCCATCGGACAAGGCCCGAAGAATATCCGATTTCAAGGTAAACGAAATCTGAGCCCGCTGAGAAAGCGCCTGGATAGCGGCTGGAAGTGTTTCACACATCTCATATTCTTCATCCAACCATCTCCTGGTTGCCGCCAGATCGATCTTGTCGCTGTTATTACGGGTATAGCGGTCAATCAGCATGTCCGAAGTCATTGTCTGAATCGATGCGCGAATATGATCTAATACCTCATAAATCAGTCCATTCATGCAAAGCCGGTTGGAGTAGCCGGCACCACCCTTGGCCTGGTCATACACACACAGCGATCCGAACGAGGTGATCAGATAATCGATATCACCCCGATTAATGCCGGTTCGTGCCGCCAATTCGTTGCATATCAGCATGCCAAGCGTATGGCGCAGCTTTGTTCCGTCGGGCACCCATCCCGGAATGTGGATGTCGATTTCGGTATAGTCGGTCTGAATGGTATCCCCCAACACCACATTCCGCAACAATCGGTCATCATGGCGGGTATTAAACGAGCAGGCCTTGTCACTCTGCACGGATTGATGGGCTATACGCGTTCCGGTCATGAAGGAATCGGGCAAATCGACCAGATTCTGTGATGCGGCACAAAACTCCGCCTCGGCTCTGCCACACCTCGGACAGACGCAAAATCCGTAGCCCAAACCGACGTTGTAAAACAAGATGGAGGAAGTAACATCTTCAGCAGCGCTGCGGACCCGAAGCCATCGCGAATTGTTACGTCGCGGCCAGGTTTCGGTCCCTACCAGGGCAACTTCGGTACGATAATAAGGGGATTCACGAATATTACGATCGGTCGGGCTACTACCGTCGTTGACGAACGCCAGCGGACGAATCATGTTCAGCGAGGTTTTTCCGTTGACTACAAAAGGACGGACTCCGGGCGTTCCATCCAGAAAGATCTGCCCGTCATTGTTCTGCGTAATAAAGACAAAGTCCGTCTGCTGCCTATACATATTACTCCATCGCAATCCGCCCGATACATAACATTTATTCCCCAGAACGACGACACTTCCCGGCGCGTATTGCGACAAAGCCTGCCGAAGCATATAGGAGGGGTTATCCTGATCCTTATAATCCGACTTGGTACTGAATTCCACCACATTAACCGGCATGGCGGCATTGGGGGTCACCTGATGTGTCGCCAGATATTGCGCCAGATTGGTTTTAAGCAGGGCTACAAAAGTTGCTTTCAACCGGGCACGATACTGATTGGACGAATGTTCCTTTCGGGTATACTCATCCTTGAGATACTCGAATCGATCTTTCAACTCCAGATAAGCGTGATCAAGCATGCTCACCGTAATTTGAGCGGCCTCTGCCACTGTCATCTCTGACAAGGCAGTTCCCGCAACCAGCGATGACAGGATTTGTTGAGCAGGAAGCCCTTTGCCCGATATGAGCTGACTCCTCAACGTAAAAAAGGAGGTCTCATCAGAATCAAGGCAAAGCCCCCGGGCCGGACCGACCGAATTAAAATCGGAATCGACGATCTCTCTTTCCCGATCATCATCAAACATGTATGGCGTGAAAAAGTCAATGATTCGATCATTCAATCGGGGAGCATTGCCTCTATCTCCTACGGATCGGATCATGAAAGCCGCGATATGTCGTTTTACCAGTTGCGGACTGTTCAGATCCACTTTCGGAATGTCAAACGGGCGGGCAATGAGATTCTGACAGGGATTCTGCATGGTACGTAACCCCACGGCATCACTGCCGCACAGCGTTATGGCTGCACTGTGATACTGCCCCTTTCGTCCGCTTCGACCTGCCCGCTGCTTGTAATTGGCCGGATGGGGCGGCACGGAGTTCATCTCAACCAATTCCAGATCGCCCAGATCGACTCCCATCTCCATGGTTGTCGAACAGGTCAGAATATTGATTCTGTGTTTTTTGAACTCCTGCTGATAGATATCCAGCAACCTCCTCCTGATCTGGGCCGTATGTTCCGCCGAAACATAAATTTTCGGCTTCAAATAGTATTTTGCCGTTTGACGGGATACGGCGTTGAGCACATGCCGATGGGCCTGACACCACGTCTGAACCTCCTCGACCGTCGTGCACGAAAAATCATACGGAATCCACTCCTCCGCATCGAGCGGCTCAACCTTGCAAGGTTGACGATTCTCGTCCAGATAGGGAGAGTATCCCTTAAACGTATAGGGCAGCGGACGGTGGGTCACGGGGCACAACCAGGCTTTGCGGTAAAGCTGAAGTTCCACCTGAGCCAGATTCAACTGAGTTTTTTGACTGGATTTCCATCCATTATCATAGATTTTCCCTAAGGCCAGCAGATTTCTCTTCTGCAACGTAGTCCACATGGCATGCAGGACACCTTCCACCAGCACTTTCCGCGATTCGGCCATCTGCGACGGAGTCGAGCCAAGCAGACAGCAAAGCAGTTTGGTCCAACGATTGTTGCCGAAAGTCGGCTCCTGCACCTCGCCAGCTGTATTTTGCTGCGAATAAAACCGCCGGCAGGTTTCCAGACTGATGGTGTGCCAGGGATGATTGACATCGCCTTCGGCCCGGTCCCGCAGATAAAAGACGGCATTACGGCTGCGGACGGTGCAATCCAGATACATGTGCAGCAGAATCCGCCAGTCTTCCGGGTTGATCCGGTCCTGGGGGCGAAGAATAAGATCGTTAAACCGTACGACTTCGTCAGGCAATGTCAGATCGCCATTGTCTATTGCCGGATAGCGCATCCATACCAAACCGAGAGTTTCGGGCGCATTGGCCACCCTGGGACGTCGGGCCAGCTGTTCATACATCAGCGTCAGCACATAGCGATGCTTGACCACATCCAGAATCCGGCCCTGGTCATCGTAATCATCCGGAGAGTCGGCAAACTGCTGCAACAAAAAATTGAAATCCGGATCCTGCTCCAGCCGGTCACACATCTCACTCCATCCAATCGGCTGGTCGGGCTGACTGGAAAGGAGATGGAATATCCGATTCAGAAGCCACTGACGTTCGACGTAAACCGATTGTTTGAGCGTGATACGGGCTGCAGCCTGACGGCTGTCGATAAAACTGATAAACTGCTGCCCGGCATGAGGCAGTCCCGGTTCGCTCTGAGACTCAGTCTGGTCCAGAAACACCGGAGCCAGAATGCGGCTCAGATATTGGGACGAGATACGGAATGACTTGAGTTCTATCGGTTTCCGCGGAGCGGTCTGATCATTGCCCCGACGGGCCCCTTTCAGAAACGAGCCGTGACAGTGCGGGCAGACGTCTCCTCCCGAACAATTCAACGTTCCGCGTTGCGGATTGTAGCTGAATGCATGCCCGGCTGTCACCTCGTATTCCTGACCCGGACAGAAATAGAGCGTATTGGTTGATGTGGAATTATCGTCGTCGGCAACTGCATCATTCTTGTCGTCACCATCATCATCTGTATCCGAGTCATCATCCGTCATCTCGAAAATATCGAGATGATCTTCCTTCCGTGCCGGTTCATAATGTTGTTTTTGGATCGTCCCCGATGCTTTGGCGAGCAAGGTCCCGCAATAGGGGCAACGGACCAGCTCCAGCAGCGGGAAATCCGCATCATCGTCCTGCTGTTGGGCAAACAGTTCAAAACGCCCGTCATGAATCTTATTGAGGCGCACGCTCAAGCCTTCGGAGAGGGTGCGGAAAAAGTAGTGTACTTTAACCGGCAGATGACAATATTCACACAAATCGTCCAATAAGCCAAGCTTCTCAGCGATTGTCTTGCCTTCGGGTATAAGTCCGTTCAGCGGGACATATTCCGATTCCGGGCGGAGCAGGATATCCCGGATCTCGCGCTGTCGGGCCTCGGACAGAAGAGGGTGATCCGATACGCACCAATTAGACGGACAAACACGCTTGCCGGAGATTATTTCAATTTGATCTGCCTGTTTCCCCGAAATACCCGCAATGAATTTCTTAAGATCGGCATCGTTTCCCGAACCTGTCGTAGCCGACGAGGTGACAAACTGCACCTGATCCGGCGATACCCCGGCGGCAAGCAGAACCCGGCGGAGCAACAACGCCAGCTCTGCCGCCGCAGCCCCCTTGAACGTATGGGTCTCATCAATAACAATCCAACGCAGATTCCTTGCCGCAATAAGAACTGACCGGTCCTTATCCCGCAAAAGCATGTATTCCAACATGGTCGGATTGGTGACCAGAATTTCAGGCGGTGTTTCCCGAATCGCCTGCCGGGTATTGATCTCATGCTTGAGCGGAACGACGTAATTGTCGTCCTGGTCATTTTCGGGCGTATTCCCGTTGTAGGTTGCAAAATGCAGATTCCGACCGCTTACCTCGATATACTTGCTAAAGCGGGTCTTCTGATCCTCGGCCAGGGCATTTAACGGATAGAGGAAAATAGCCTGTACGCCATTTCCCGGAACGGCATTGTGGATGACCGGCAACATGAAACATTCTGTTTTACCGGAGCCCGTACCAGTCGTCACACAGATGGATTTACCCTGTTCGAGAGCCTTCCAGCTTGCGAATTGATGCGCATACGGCTTATACGTGGCAGTCCAGGCAACCAGATGATCGATCTCCTGCTGCGACGCCGTACTGACCTCCCAGGGGAACATGGACTGAACCACCGGATAACAATCATCGGGACAGAATGTTTTCCGGATAGTCTGCTTGAAGTCACCCAGATAGGGATCATCCCGACGTGTAGGATCATCTCCCTGCCAATAAGAGGCAACCGATTCTACAACCTCCCGGCATGCTTGTTCATATAATTCCTTGAATTTCATATATTGTTTATCCTTTTATTTCACACAACAACTGATACAGAGCAGCATAATCAATCCGATCAAAATCGCTCATGCGACCTGATCTTTGCTCGTGTCCCATATCCATATTAGCATCCTTCGCATCTCCCCGCAGGCATTGTGCAACGCGATTGACAGACAGTTTGCTACGCCGAAACTGCATCGGAAGCCGCCAGAATTCAGTGACAATGCGTTTTTTATCCGGTTCCATCGTACCATCGTCCGGTTTGCTCTCCAGCAGTTCCTGAACCGCCGACCTGAACCGGGCTCGCTGCTCCTCATCCCGAGTCGACAAACGAATCACCTCCAGCCAGGTGGAACGCGAAACAGCCCACCAGTCGAACACCATCTCGGACGAGAGTTGGTACAAGGCTTGATAATCGACCTGTTCGGATTGGACACATAAAGATACGAAAAATTGAGCAAACCGGAAGGAAACAGAATGTAATCCTTGCTTGCGGACATCGCATAACCGACATTTGTAACAATCGGCTCGGAAATCATCTTTGCTCGTCCAGGTCAAAGCGCACAGCCGATCGAAGACATTGAAGTAGAGAGAATGCACAATCGCCAAGCGGAAGTCGCGAACCCCACCGTCCCAATCCGGTTGATGAGCATACCGGCAAATACGTTTGTACCGGCGAAATCTTCGCTTTTTAGAATCGAGGGCAGCCTCATTAGATTGAGAGGATGAGGGAACATACCTGGGTCTGAAATAATACAGAGGAAGCGCATCCAATTCGGCCAACGTTTGAAACAGCATACCTTCGTTCGGTGAATCAAAGTGTAACTCCGTTTTACCATCCTGCTCGACAAACTGTACACCGACTATCTTTCCATTCGCAAACTCGTAGAACAGGAATCTGCAGGATTTCAGACGATCGCCGTCGAGATTGATGAAATACCCCTGCCGGTTGTTTTCAATAACATTGGAGGAATATGGCATAAAATTAAACCCCAGAAACGATACGGTATTGTGAGTATTCAATCCGTACAAATCCCGGTATACAGCATCTCGGACCGATTTGATTCCTAACTTTTGAATTAATTCTACTCGGGTGCATTGGGTCTCATCAATGCTTCGCAACTGAAAATAAGAATAGAACTTCAACGGAATATTTCTAATTGTTATCGGTATTAACTCATCCGTATTCCGAATGAAAATGGAGCCCTTATCACGTATGGGACGATAAACCTCAAGCATCAACGAATCATTGCCACTCCGAATGGCATAAGGGACCGTATCGGACTGCTCGTTACTATTGACCGGCAATATCTCGGCATTCAAACCGGAAGAGCAAATCCGATAAAGTTGCAGATCCCGTTCAAGCGTTGCATCGTTTGGGATGATAAAGCATGAAACGGAGACTTTTTTCCCGGTGGCTTCATCCGATACAACAACCTCACAAAAGCCGAGTTGCCCGGCAGAATTCCATTTCAGATTTTTTCTGACACGGATTGCCTCGGTCCCATCTTCGATATACCCCGTGAACGTTGTGGATGGTTTGATCAAAAAAGCAGGATGAACAACATCGTCCTTGTCTCGGTATTCAACCTTTCCATTCCGGTAACGGACCGCATTTGAGAAAAGTTGCTCCTGCGGCTCCACATAAAGCGTTCCCGCCACATAAGGCAGGATCGCTAATTTTTTACCTCCATAACTGTATTCAATGCGCGAATAAACCGGAATCCACAAGCTCTCCCCACAGACAGCAGTTTCAGGCATGCCTGCTTCGACCTTGAATTTCATCCGATCCAATACAAACAGAGCTTTTTCTCCAACCTGTTTTCGACTGCTCCAGCGATTCTGTTGTTCGAGCGTAAACGGGATGCAAGGTGGCAGATCCAAAGTTTGAAGGGTGTCTCCTTCTCTTTCGGAAGTCCGCCAACCGATTGTCAATGGATGCAACCAGGAGATACGACGTTCTCCGCTCAGCACACCATAATGAGATGCCGCAGGATACCGCCCGTAATCGGATGCCAATATGAATTTAAAGAAGCCTCCGGCATTGTAAAAATAATCGCGGCCTACGGCCCTGTAAAACGGGATTGTCAACAAGGGCATGCGCCCTTGTTTGATAACGATCTCAAAGAGATTCTCATCATCAGGAATACCCCACATGCGTGCCGTTTCAATCGGAATATCCTTGTTGGGCCGGGTCGTCCGGGGATTGGAATGCAGGCACAGGAGCAACGCCATGGCGAGCTGATCATCGTCGTCGGACTTCCATGCCAGCCATTCCAGGTAAAACTTACCCGGACGCCGTCGCTGATCGGCCTTTCGCCTGCCCTCCAATACGAATTTCCGGAAGGAGACGAAAGGTTCCTGCGAAAGATCCGCTTCAGCGATGGGCCAGCCGACATCCCCATCCTGACGCAAGGCGCTCAAACAATCCACATAGGATCGGATCGAGTCGGATTGAGCCATAACCTGGTTGCGAAAAACATCATCCTCCCCGGACAACTCCTCGGATGTTTGCTTCCCGGGAGCAAAATACGCAGCCAAAGTATCAACCATGTTGTTATTCCGGTTCTTCTGCACGATATAGTTTACCGGAAGACCTCCCTGCACATACATCGACCAGAGCCATTTCCGATGGTTGCCCGCATGGCAGACGTTTTCTTCGCCATAAGCCCGGCAAAATATCTCTTGAGCTATTCCAGGTCCAATCAGTCCGATATCTTCCAGCGCATTATTTTCCAAATCATAACCATTGAACTCTCGCTTGAACCACTCGGCACAATACACGGCCACCAATCGGGAAAAAAGCCGAATGGCTTGATCGTTTCCCAACCTTTTAATCGTGGCTTTTATATTGCCCTGTGTTCCAAAAATCCCGCTTACAATCCAGGTCAGATTCTTTTTCAATATCTCATATACCGAAGACGGAATCTTCCACTGCCAGATATACCGTTTGCCAAAGTTCTTCAGATCATCACCCCATTTTTCGGCAAAAGCGCTCAGATTCTCCGAACAGACATCCGTTGCCTCTACCGGACTCACCTCTTTTCGTCGAATGGAAGTTTTTTTTAAATCACACTCCTGCGTCACCCCATATTCCCGGGAGGCCGGAGCAGACAAATGCCCATATTTAGACCTATTAAACTCGACATGCTCCCCATCCACATGACTCAGCATCGGAGAATCCAGCATGGCGACCAACCGATCCGGTTCGACAGGACCGATCATTGAAGAAATATTGGCACAACATGCTTCCCGAGAGAGTTTCAGTAATTTTTTCCGGAAAGGGTTCAACGTTCCGAACATGACCTGCCAAACATTGTCCTTCTCCTGAAAATCCAGTTCCCAACCGAGTCCTTCAGCCAGCAAGGCGCATAACAGCATGCGACTTTCCATTGTCTCCTGCTGTTTCATCAAACCCAAATAAACTATAGACTTCAGCCCTCCAATCGTCATATACTTCAATATTAAGATCCTGTAACATTTCAACGCATGCGCTCATGGCTGAAACAACTGCTATAAAAACTCTCTATGGTTATTGTAACTGCGAAATGCGTAATAAAAGTAATATAAAAGATCTGTTCACGCAAGAACATATCTGATTCTCGTTAATATGGCATATCCAAATTTTAGGTTAACCTATTCCTAGTCCAACGGAGATTGCCTTCCGAACATCCGCTACCGTAAGACCTGTTTCCGGATTTATGCTGACCAGACTCAGTAGAAAATCCTCCTCATCATCCAGAATAACACAAGGTGGTCTGGTCCGGTATGCCGAGAGACAGGCTCCATACTAATAAATAAAACTAAAACAGAGCCACATCGGCGACTAGGTTTGGGCGCCGCTGCCGCATAGCACCCTCGATCTCAACCGGTTGCCGAGTGGGACAGGAGAATTTCAAGGAGTTTTACCGGAAAAAGGCTTTGGATGCATCGATCTCATGAGGATTTAGAAGCCCCAAATGGCGAACAACAACCATAAGATGCCGTCAGAAAACAACTAAAATTATTCGATTCCTTTTCGAGGTGGAGCAAAATCGGAAGGCATCTGCTTACTTTTCAAAATAAAAGGTTATCTTTGCATCGTAGTAGGAAATCGACCCCGTGAAACCCTGCAAAATGGTGCGGTTTTTCGGTGGAGCAACCGCGGGAGACAGTCGCTTTTGCCGAAATCCAATTCAAAGATATACAGACACTTGATCGCATAGTTCGATTCCTGGTGGTACCACTTGAAAGTCAGAGAGTTGCAGAAATGCGACTCTCTTTCTTTTTGGTGTAAAACGGGCGAAAAACAGGGTTTGTTTTACCCAGTGTTTTACCCATGAGCACAACTATCGAGGTGGTATGCTTCAAATACAAGCCTCTCAAAAACAATGAATTTCCTTTAAGAATACGCATTACAAAAGACCGCAAGACCAAATATATCAGCCTTGGAGTGTCTGTTGCACCTCAGTATTGGGATTTCGACAGAAATCAGCCCACATTGGATTGCCCTGATAGGGAATATCTGGAGAAACTGATTGCCAATAAATTATGTGAGTGTAAAGGCAAGGTTGTGGAATTGAAATCCGAGAATAGGGAATTTACCGCAACAACCCTTAAAGAACAAATCTCCAAACCTGTGAAGGCTGTGACCGTCGGAGAACTCTTTGAACAGATCATCCGGGAGTTGCAGGATGAACGCAGGACAGGTTATGCTACCTCTGTGGAGCAAGTTTATCGGTCGTTGCTCAAATTCAATAAGCACCTGAGTGTCTATTTTTCTGACATCGACCATTTGTGGCTGAAACGCTATGAATTGTGGCTCCGCAGGCAGGGTAGAGCTGAGAATACCATAGGTGTCCGGTTCAGAACCCTGAGAATGGTCTTTAATCAGGCCATAGAGCGTGGATATGCCAAGATGGAGCAGTACCCATTCAAGAGTTACAAAGTGGGTAAATTGCACGCAGAAACTCCAAAACGTGCCATATCCAAGACAGAGGTGAAAGCCGTTATGGATTTCCCATGTGAGGGGCGGGATTTTTATACCCGGTTTGCCATTGACCTTTTCAGTTTCTCCTATTTGATGGGCGGTATTAATTTCGCAGACATGGCTAATCTCACTCGGCAGAACATTGTGGATGGCAGATTGGTTTACAGGCGGCAGAAAACCGGGAAATTGTTGAATCTGCCTATTCACAGCCGGGCTATGGAGATTATTGAAAGTTATGCTTCCGGGAACATCTACCTGTTCCCTATCTATTCAAAGGAACATAAAACGATCCAACAAAAATTAAACAGGCATCACAAGGTCATTACCAAGGTAAACCGGGCTTTGGCCGAGATAGGCAGGGAGTTGAAAATACCGATTAAACTCACAACCTATGTAGCTCGGCATAGCTATGCCACGGTGCTGAAAAGGGCTGGTGTTCCTACCTCTATTATTTCTGAATCTCTCGGGCACAGTTCTGAGCGAGTGACCCAAATTTATCTGGACAGTTTCGAAAATGAACGGATGGATGAGGCGATGCGGAATCTCCTGTAAAGTTGTACACCTATCTTCCTAATATAATTTGGAGATAGGTGTGCAATTTTGTAAATTTCGGAGAACTAATCTCAAACTGATATGGAAAACCAAAAGAAAGACCAACTGGTATATGAAATAGATTTGAATGCACCTACCATATTTTCGATGGTAAACGAAGCAAAGGTTAATCCCGAAAAGGCTAACGCTGCCATTTCTTTGGATTATATTGGAAATGCTGGGGATGGAGGTGCATGGACAATGCGATTGGAACAAGGTGATAAATTGGGGGACTTTGTGGATAGAGTGCCTTTTGGTGTCTTGGATAAAACTATTACCGGGTTGGGGGCTACTACTTTGGAGTTGGAAACACAAGTTCGAGATTCTATTATCGTAGTGCCTACAAAGTCTTTGGCCTACAATAAACATCTTACTACTGAGCAACGGATGGGACGGAATAGCTCCATGTATATAGGAAGCCCGATCGGGAATATTCTGACAGATATAACGATTGAAGATATACAAGAATATTTGGGTCTTGATAATGGCAAGCGCAAGAAATTTTTAGTTGTGGCAGATAGTCTGTGGAAAGTCATTAAAGCAATCGGTCCGAGAGTGTATCACGATTACTTTTTAATGGTCGATGAAATTGACACGATGCAGTCTGATAGTGTGTATCGGCCTAATCTCGAAAAAGTGATAGATTATTATTTCCGATTTGACCGAACTATGCGAGCGGCGGTAACTGCGACGCTAAGGACTTTTTCAGATGAACGTTTGTTGGATGAATCTTATGTAACGACAGTTTGGGAACATAATCCGGTACGTGACATTCGATTGATTGAGGCCAGAGAGGTGGATGTAATGGCGGAAAAAGTGATACGAAATTTGCTGGAACGTTCGGAGGCTGAAAAGATTTTAGTTGCCTATAATTCGCTCGATGGTATTCTGAACATTATAAATATTATATCGCAAGGAAAACACCCGGAATACAGGCAATTATGCGGCGTATTGTGTAGTGGCCGAAATCAAGATAAGGTAAAGGATTATGTGGAGAATGTATTGGATGAGAATAACAACCTGCAAAAGCGTATTGTCTTTATGACTTGCGCCTATTTTGCAGGAATTGATATTAACGACAGATGTCATGTTATTTCCATTTCTTCCAACTATCAGCCTTTTACTTTGTTGTCTCCCGAAAGACTGACCCAGATACAGGGTCGATGCAGAAACGGAGTTTTATCTGAAACAATAATCTATGATATAACTCCGATGGAGAATACGAAACAAACCTTGAAAGAGTATAAAACTGTTTTGATAAATAAGGCTAAAAAATTCTCAAATGCAGTTGACGGGCTCAATCAACTTTGTAAATCCGATCCTGATTTGTCTGATATGGGTGTGTTTGTAGAACAGATACTCACCATGAAAGCCGAAGGTCAGGTTGCCAAGAATTATCCAGTCACGATTATTCGGAAAAATATAGATGGCAAGATTGTACCTGCTTATTTCAATATAGATGCTCTATTGGAAAAATGGGAATTGCATCATACACTATATAGCCAGTCTGGGGCTTTATTGGAAAAATTGAAAGAACAACATCATGTGGATTTTGAACAATCTGAACAAGAAAAGTCTGGGCGACATATTGGTTCTATCCAACAGGTGAAAGCTTACAATAAGGAAGTGCTGGCCCAAACCTTATCTATCGCAAAAGAGGCTTTGTTGAATTGGGAGCATGAGGGTGCTAATATGGAAGCGCTTGATGGCTTAATGAGGAGCACCAACAGACAAGAGGTGCTATTTTACACACGGTTCAAACGATTGTATCCATATTTTGAGACAGAATTTTTGGTGGATAAATTAATTGAGTTGCAGGGTGATAAACGCGAGTTTATGAGTTTGAATAATTCGCTTATATTTTGGGCATTAGATGATACTCATGCTTTTAAGTCTCATGTTCTTGCGAAATTTGAGTGTGAAAAACTTACCCAAGGACCAATTAGAATTCGTCAGACTGAACGAACCGTTAAAATGAAAGAGGTAATTGATGCTTATTTTAAAGGACTAAAATTGGATCGGACTGCTTATCCTAAATTATTTACTCAATTCTTTAATGCAAAGTCGAAGACCCGTAGAACCGGTATATATAGGATAACCTCGCTTAATCCGTATAATTATCCTGTACCCAAGAAGAGAATTACAGATGCAGATAAGGTAAATTTAGTTGAATTCATTAGTGTCCCGTTAAAATTGGGACGAAGTTAATATTAATCAAATAGTCCCTCCAAGAGGGGATAATCGAGTTCTTTGACATCGTTGAAATTAGTCTTTTCGAAGAGATCTCTCAGTGGAGTCTTATCCGTTAGTGAGATGCTCAAAATCTGCAGGACCTCATAAGTTGACCGCTTTAGTCGCATGTCGTGTTGGACGATGGCGACAAGGCAATAAGTTATGATTGCAGAGCAAATTTGTATTCTGACAGCGTTCTCTGTAGTGCCCCAGAATTTCTTAATCTTGAGGTGCTGCTTGAGCCACTTGAAGAACAACTCAATCTGCCATCGGTTCTTGTAGAGATTAGCAATTTCGAGAGCGGTAAGATGGAATGCATTCGTCAAAAATGCGAAGTCTCTGTCTTGCTCGTCATCGTGAAATCTCACAAGTCGCAGCCTCTCAGGAAACTTCTTCTGTGTGTTCACATCCGTGAGTTCAATAACGGAATCAGAAAGCACATTCTTAGGCAATCTACGTTTCCATTTCGTACACTTGTACTGTAAGTTCTTCTTCGCCCGAACCACGAAGTATGATTCATTAAGACAAATCTTGTAGAGTTCCTTGAATGCATTGTAACCACGGTCAAATACGTAGTAAGAACCTGATTCATAGGGAATCTCCTTCATTGCCTTTGAATCGTGTACCGATGCAGTCGTAATATGGAAGAAAGCAGAAACTTGGGACTCCAGATCATAAAGGACATGCGCCTTAACGCCTCCTTTCTTCTTGCGGAACTTTGCCCACCAGAATACTGACAAGCAGAGCGGAATCGTTGTTGAATCAAATGCATAAACATTCCCCTTCAGCTTGAAGATGTCGGTTGCTCGTTTCTTGCGAGCCTGTTCCATCATGAAGAAGGCAAAGTCTTCAAAGATCCTGTAGTCACGATTCTGATTCGCTGTGGCAAATGTCGTTTTCGCTATTGGATTACGCCCCATTCCAAGGTGATAACATTTGGATTGGTGAGTCTCCAATGCAACGACAACATCACGCAGGCTCTCACGGTTACAGAGTTGTCCGAACATGAGTGCCATGAGCTGATTCCAGCAGGTGAAGTTCTTGACATACCTGTTCCCATCATACTTGTCAACCAGGTGACGGAACTTGTTGTTGTCGAGAAATGCAACCAATTGAGCGAATACATATTTGTCTTTGTTCATAGAGCAGTCCCTTTATGGGCTGCAAAATTACAAATTCAAATCGTCGCACATGAAAAATTACTTCTAATAGACTATGTTTCAACTATTTCAAAGACCGACTTGCCCGCTTTTACGGGACAGTAGTGAGTTGAATTATTTGTTTGGCCTAATAGACCAGCGTAAACGCCTATCTTTTAGATTATAGGCGAGATAGATGTTCAATGCTAAGATTTATTGCGCAGTTATTTGTTATATAATTATTCCAATCAGCAGTTGAACTGCTGTGATTTATAAGTTTAACTGAGGTCATTTAAGCCTCGGAATTAGTTGTAAATATTTGAAAATCAAGGGATGAAAATACTTGCAAAATCCTTGGAAATCAGTAACTTAAAGTAAAAAAATACCCCTATTTTTTGCTTGTTATGATTCCCAAGGACAAAGAGTATAGACTAATAAAAATCTATATGTATATCTGCGATATGTACGAACAAAGCCTCAAATACCATTGCCAAAGATACAGCAATAATTCGAAACCGTTGTTCTCCGACGAGGAAATCCTCACGATTTATTTCTTTGTCGGTCATGAGCAGAAGTACACCCTCATCAAGGATATTCACAACTTCGCTAAAGAGTACTTGCGCGACTGGTTCCCGAACCTGGTGTCCTATCAGACATTCAATTACCGTCTCAACAGGATGGCCGGTGCTGTTAGGGAACTGTCCTCGCAGTTATTAAGGATGTTCAGGCCTTCTGACTGTCAGGATGATACCGTGATTGTTGACTCGATGCCGATAATCACATGCTGCGGAAGAAACCGTACAGGCAAGGTCGCCAGAGATATCGCAGACAAAGGATACTGTTCCACCAAGAACCTGTACTATCATGGACTAAAGCTTCACATGGTAGGATATCGCAGGAAAGGGCATCTTCCTCATCCGTGCCAGATAGCGCTCTCTCCTGCCTCCGAGAATGACCTGAAGGTCTTCCAGAGCGAATGCATGCCGGATCTTTTCAACAAGAAGATCTTCGCTGACAAGATATACCGAAGCAATGACTACTGGGAGCAGGAAAGACGCGATAAGGCCAATGAGTTCTACGCTCCCGTCAAGTCAATCAAAGGGGCTCCTGAAGAAGAGAAGCAGAGAAGCAAGGCCGCTGATGACATTTATTCGCAAGCCGTTTCATCTGTCAGGGAACCCATTGAAGCGCTATTCAGTTGGCTGAACGAAAAAACAAATATTCAAAGAGCTTCAAAGTGCCGCTCTACTTGCGGACTGCTAATTCATACGATGGGAAAGGTAGCCATCGCATTTTTATATCTTATTTTCAACTACTGATTCAAATTAATTATAAAACTAAGTGCGCATAAGGGCGGGATTATCCAACTCCTGCCCTTATCCTAAGTAAATGAATCTGTTGGTGTTGGCAAACATTATTATTAATAAGACATTATTTCCTGAGCCCTAAGTTCTAACTATTTTATTTTTTATTTGACATCTATATACTTCAATGTACCAAACTGAAAATAGGATGTCTTATATGCAAATATAGGTTTTTTCTTTGAAAATCCATATTCAAGGCAAAATACAAGTCATTCAAAGTCAGCCACAATGGTTGGCTTTTTTCATTTTCTTTGAAAATTTTTCCGAAAATAGTGCAAAATCGGGCTTCGTGTGGTAATATAATCATATATAATCCAAATTCATTGGGATTCATTTAATCCAAACCGGAATTGGATTCGATTTACCAAATGCCACAATGATAAGGTCGCTGATAGATTTATTGAGAAACTTGCAATCCGAGGAGGATTGTAGGCTTTTCTTGGAAAATATCAGGTGGCATGGTGTTCCGGTTTGTCCTCATTGTGGCAGTAAGTCGGAAGAACATTACAAACTGACCAATGGCGGTGTATTCCGAGGGCTATACAAATGCAAGGATTGCCGGGAACGATTTACCGTAACGGTAGGAACCATGTTCGAGGGTTCGCATATTCCTTTGCAGAAATGGTTTATAGCGATATACGTATTCTTGGCTCATAAGAAAGGCATAAGCAGTACCCAATTGCATAAAGATATTGCAGTTACGCAGAAAACTGCTTGGTTTATGTTGAGTCGGATACGTTATAGCATCAGATATAATGCGGATATTGACTTTGGCGATATTACGCAGGTCGATGAAACGTATATCGGAGGCAAGAACAAGAATCGGAATGCAGGCAAACGGTTGAAGAATACAAGAGGCCGTAGTCTTAAATTGAAAGCACCTGTAATGGGTCTGTTATCCGATGGAAAAGTCTATGTAGAGCCTATTCCGAAAGCCAGCAAATGGATATTGCATGGTGTGATAAATTCACTTGTGCCGAAAGGAACTACTGTTGTTACCGACGGCTGGTATGGCTACAAGGGTTTGTCGGAAAATTATGTGCATAAAGTAGTAGACCACCATAGAGGAGAATATGTCAAAGGCGGTTATCATACGAATTCGATTGAAGGTTTTTGGAGCCAACTGAAACGTGGCATAATAGGAGTTTATCATTTGGTTACTCGGAAACATTTGGAATTGTACTGCGATGAATTTGCATACCGATATAATACGAGGAATTTGACGGATGGGGAAAGATTCAGCCAATTCCTGTCCTTTGCCAAAAACCGATTAAGATACCAGATGTTGATATTGTAATTGTCAATGTGCATATATACATATACCAAACAAAAACATAGAATGATATGAATGTAACGACACTTTGGTATTGGGCACAGAATGCAGCCAAGACGAAAAAAACTGTGGATGTAATTATTGTCGGAACAAAGGGCACGATTGTAAAAACGACCGTACAACCGAAATGATTGCTGAAATTCCGATTTTGCAATATCATCTGAAATGACTACTTTTAATGTCGATTTATACAAACCTTAAAAAACGCAGTTATGATTAAAAAGATGATTTGCATTGCGGTATGTGCTTGGATGTGTGCATCCTGCGAGAAAAGTGACGGGGGGGGGTATTTGAACCGGTAGAACCACCTATTGAAAAGCCGGAAGAACCGACTACTCCGCCGTCAACCGAAGATTTAAGAACAATTAAAAATCGAAGAAAACATTATGGCAGTAGTTGGTACGAATCATTGGTACGGAATCGCATACGGTAATGGGCAATATGTAGCGGTTGGAGCAAGTGGATATGTAACAACATCAACTGATGGCGTGAATTGGACAACACCAAAGCAAGTAGGAACAGCCAATTGGAAATCAATTGCATATGGCAATGGAAAATTTGTAGCATTCAATTATGATGGCTATACTTCTGTGTCTACTAATGGTACAACATGGACTACTTTGAAACAGATTGCAAGCAAACGATTAGTTGGAGTTACATTTGGCAATGAGAAATTTGTGGTCGTTGGCTATGATGGTTATACTTCCACATCCACCGATGGAACAAATTGGAGTACTCCTGTGCAAGCCGGAGTAACAGATATATTATGGTTTGTTAGATATTGCAATGGGATGTTCATTGCCGGTGGTAATGGTTGGTATATGCTTTATTCTGTTGATGGCAAAATTTGGACAAAAAGCAATAAATCAAGTGTAAACAATACTCGAAATAGTGTAGCATATGGCAACGGCAAATATATTATGTGTGGAGGGCTTAGTACAGGAGCCATTGACATATCAACTGATTGCATAACTTGGCAAAATAGAACTATTAAGCCGGTGGACACATGGCGTGATATAGTTTATTCCAATAATCAATTTGTTATGGTCGGTGTAAGTGGTTATATAGCTACGTCCATAGATGGAGAAATCTGGACAACAGAACAATTAAAAGATGAGTCAGGAAAAGCAGTAACAACTAATTTGTATGGAATTGTAGTAGTTCAATAATTTTACGGCAACAATCATAAAGAGGTCTAATATATTAGACCTCTTATTTTGTATAAATACTTAAAATTCTTATCTTTGCAGATAAGACATCCTATTTTCAGTTTGGTACATTAAAGTATATAGATGTCTTTTATTTTTTTCAGTTTTATCCGCACACGTTTGCCCCAATCACCACATGACCTCTCCCTGCACTCGGCGTGGGGATGGTCCCCCGCCACAACCATTTAAAATTAATATTTGTGGTATGGAAAGCAATCTGAAATTTATCGAGACGTGGGAGATAGCCCAGTTCAAGGCCCAGCAGGGAGTTGAGAAACTGGAGGTAAAACAGAATCCCCACACGGGCAAAGTTTTCTTTGTCTATGGCTTTGAAACAGGCCCTTGCAGTCGGAAAGTAGAGACAGAACAGCTGACAGACCCGGTGGTGTCTCAGGTGTGCAATGCCGAGACAGGAGAGATGTTTATGATGCTCCATCAGCGGGGCGAGGGAGGAGCACCCACATTGGCTGTATTTTAGGCTGATTGGGGATTCTCAGGACAGGCAGGAGGCTTTGGGGCTTTCTGCCTGTTTTTTTATGTTCAGATAGATATACACTTAATTTCATACACCATGTTAAATATCCGCCCCTCTACAAGAAAACAGGCCAAAATCAAACTGGCCCTCCAAGGTTGTGCAGGTTCGGGCAAAACCTATTCAGCCCTCCTGTTGGCCTATGGCATGACCTCTGACTGGTCTAAAATTGCCGTCATAGATTCAGAAAATGGCTCTGCCGATCTCTATGCTCACCTCGGGACCTACAATGTGGTCTCCCTCGGTGGTGATTACTCCCCGGAGAATTACATCGAAGCCATCACCCTCTGTGAAAATGCAGGCATGGAGGTAATCATCGTTGACAGTATCTCCCAATGCTGGGACTATCTGCTGGATTTCCATGCAGGACTGCAAGGCAACTCTTTTGCAAACTGGGCCAAGGTCACACCCCGACAGAATGCCTTTGTACAGAAAATTCTGCAATCACCCGTGCATATCATCTGTACCATGCGCACCAAGCAGGATTATGTGCTCAATGAAAAGAACGGTAAGATGGTCCCGGAGAAAGTGGGTCTTAAAGCCATGCAAAGGGATGGCATGGACTATGAATTTACCGTAGTCTTGGATATAGACCTCAAACACCATGTGCAGGCTTCCAAAGACAGAACAGGTCTGTTCATGGGCCGTCCCGAGTTTACCATCACTCCCAAAGTAGGCCAAGCCATCCTGAACTGGTGCAACCTCAATCCTCAATCAAACATCATTCAACCCCAAACCCCTCAAAACTATGGAAACAGCGCTCCGACTCCATCCCGTTAGGCAAGAGATCATTCCTCTGCCGACACAACATCCTCTTACCATTACACAGCCGCTCAGGACGGATAAAACCACACCCTTTATAGAGGCCAATACTAAAGAGGTTTCACTCCGCCACCTGCAAAGTGATTGTGTGGTCCCGGTTTTCTCCAAAGACAACGAGGTAACCATTTCACACCCTGCCTTTGTGGAGACAGTCCATGAGGCGGCCCAGCAGTTCTTCCGGGGAGAGGCCATCGACAGCCCCGAAATAAGGGTAAGCCATATCATCAAGGGCAGAATCCCCGAGGCTATCCATAAACCCGTGAACCAGCTTTTGGAGACAGACAAGACCATCTACTATGAGCGGATGATGTTCTGCTTTGAAATCCCCACTATCCACGAGGACATCGACGGAAACCCCTTAAAGCTGACAGTAGGAGGGGTAAGGGCCTACAACCATGAAAACCTCTACAACAAAAAATCTGCGGAGAAATTCAAGGTCTTTGTGGGCTTTCAGAACATGGTCTGCTGCAATATGTGTGTCTCCACGGACGGCTATAAGAGCGAGATCAAGGTGATGAATACACAGGCCCTCTTTCAGGCTGTCATGGAGTTGTTTCAGCTCTATAACCCCGAGAAACACACAAGGCAGATGCAAACCCTTGTGAACTCTTCCATGACAGAACATCAGTTCGCTCAGCTCTTGGGAAAGTCACGGCTTTATCAATGCCTGCCCCAGGAGGATAAAAAGAGACTGCCCCAACTGCTGATGACCGACACCCAAATCAATCTGGTGGCAAGGGCTTACTACCAAGACGAGGCTTTCGGGGTGGATGCACAGAGCAGAGAGATTTCCATGTGGAAGGTCTACAACCTACTTACAGGGGCCAATAAGTCCTCTTACATCGACAATTTTCTGGACAGGGCACTCAATGCCTCGCAACTTGCTGAGGGTATCAACAAGGCTCTGTATGGAGAGAGTGAGTACAGGTGGTTTGTGGAGTAAGACAGGCTGTCGGATTTTCCAAAACTGCACCTTATAGGGAAATGGGACAAAAAAATTCGACAGCTTGAAACTTTCCGCACTTACTTTCTAAATAATTCAAAAGTATGTGCGTGGGGTTTTCCCGGAAATCGCCCTCTGTTATTAATTTACCAACCCAGCTATAAATGGTTTTCTTACCGGAAGTGCTGCGGTCCGTCTATTATCCATTATGATATGAAAGTTGGAGTATGCGCACTTAATTGCTTATAATAACAGAATCTATCTGTGCGGGGGTTGTACATCTATCTCTCTTATATAATGGAAAGATAGGTGTACAAGCTCTCCAAAAGAGCGCCGGGAATTACCTTTTGTCTGAAATTTGTGTATTTTTGTGAGTATGAATGACAAGTTGCAACAGATCGACACCCTTTTAGGTGAATTGAATCAATACCGTGCCAATGAAAATTACCGCATCACAGAGGCTTTGGAGATTGAATACACCTATGACAGCAACCGCATCGAGGGAAATACCCTGACCCTCCATGAAACGGATATGGTGGTCAACAAAGGTATTACCATTGCAGGCAAAGGGCTGAAGGAGCATTTGGAAGCTATCAACCATAAAGAGGCCATTGATTTTATCAAGGACATAGCCCAAAAGAAAGAGCCGATCTCGGAACGTGTGCTGTTGGATATTCATGCCATTGTCCTGCACAGCATAGACAAAGACAATGCAGGAAAATACCGCCGTGTACCTGTCATTATCAGCGGCAGCAAGCATATTCCTCCCCAGCCTTACCTGTTACAGCCCAAAATGGATGAGTTGTTTCAATGGTACGAGGCAAACAAGGATTCCATGCACCCGGTTGTATTGGCGGCTCAGATGCACGAGAAACTGGTGTCTGTCCATCCCTTTATTGACGGGAATGGCAGGACAGCCCGTCTGTTGATGAATCTGATATTGATGCAACACGGTTATCCCATAGCCAATATCAAGGGGGACAATGAGACGAGGCGACGCTACTATGAGACTTTGGAGGAGGCATCCTCGGGAGATAACTCGGCCTTTGTGGAGTTTATCGAAGATGTGGTAATTCAGAGTCTGACGTACTACCTGAAAATCATCCGGGGATAAACCGGAGATTTGAATACCAACGGGAGGTGTGGAAAAATCCATGCCTCTCTTTTTATTTGGTGCACTCAGCTATCATTGTGAGACGTGCCGATTATGCACTATTTTAGAGTACTGAATTTATGAAAGATTTGTATTTGACACTTGTCGGAGGGCTTATATTTGTCCTTGTGGCCTACATAAGGGCAGACCCCCGCAAGAAAGAGTAAACATTTTCTAAGATCAATATTGATTTTCTGAAACTTTAAACCGAAATTTGTTGTTACAATACCCCGTTGAGTCGTTGTATTTAAAAAACATTTTCTAACTTTGTGATGCTATCCGCTGGGTAGCGACATATTGATTGATGAAAGTGTTTAGCTTTTATCCTTGGTAGGGAATCTGGTAAATTTCAAAGTACAAAGGATAAGCAATACAAACACTCATCACTTGTGTAGATATATCATCCTTGATATACTGCTCAAGTGTGGGGTATTGTTTATTTGTACTTGGGCTTACCAGAGCCTCCTACCAGATAAACTAACAACTCCACACTTTCTTTTTTTAATCCCTCGATTTGGAGTTGATCTGGGAAAAATGTGTAATTTATGTCATTAAAGGTTACCCAAGAGCGACTTAAGGAGATTGAAGATGAGTCTTACATCCTCTCGGACGGAGAAATGTCAGCTGAATTTCGGCAGTTTTTAAGTGATTATCGGATTGAAGTTAGAGTGTGGAAACATCCCCGAACAAATTTTGACTATGTATTTTATACAAGAGATCTACAAGTCGCAAATCTTTCAATCAATCTGAAAAAAGGTGGCAATAGTGCCATCCAAATAGTTAAACAACTTTTTGATTTATAAACTATGAAAACCAAATTACACTATATTATCATGCTGTTCTGCCTTATAGTAAGTGCAGGATGTAGCGATGATTATGATGATTCCAAATTGTGGGATAGCATCAATGGGTTGGAAAATCGGGTGGCCAAACTCGAAGAACTATGCAAACAGATGAATACCAATATTTCCTCGTTGCAGGAAATTGTTACGGCTTTGCAAAAAAACGAATCTATTAAAAGTGTAGCGACACTACCCGATGGGAGTGGTTATCTGATTACCTTTTCTTCCGGAAAGACAATAACCATTTATCACGGTAATAATGGTGAGGATGGAAAAGATGGGTACAATGGTACAGATGGAGTTACACCGACTATTAGTGTTAGAAAAGACACCGATGGTATCTATTATTGGACAGTCAATAATGATTGGCTTTTAGTCGATGGAAAGAAAGTCAAGGCAGAAGGTACTGATGGTATAGATGGAGAGCCGGGTAAGGATGGAGAAGATGGGACTAATGGTAAAGACGGCATCACTCCTCAATTTAAGATAACTGATGGGTATTGGTATATTTCTTATGATAACGAATTATCTTGGACGAAACTTGGCAAAGCGACGGGAGATAGTGGGTTGAATGGATCAGATGGAGATAATTTTTTCAAAGGTGTATCTATTGAGGACGGTTATGTCTGCTTTACTCTGAATGATACGGATTCGACGGTGATTAAACTCCCGTTTGTATCGGAGAGTGAACTTACCGTAGAAGTTAAAGAACCGGGAACGCTAAATTCTTTACTTACATTGGAACAAAAGCGATCTCTGATCAATATTAAAGTCATAGGAGAAATAAATAAGGCGGATATTCGTACTATTGATAATATGAATATGATAGAAATTGTTGATTTATCTAATGCTATATATTCAGAGGGTACATCTATCTATACTATGTTTAATCTAAATCCAATGGATGAACCTGCCAATGGTAATAAAACTCTTCGTAAATTTATTTCATTTAAAAATGTTAAATCTTATGAGTCTTCATTCAGTGGATGCCGAAATTTGGAAGAATTAATAATAACCGCAGATAGCTGTGGTTATGGGTTGTCGCTAAAACTAAGATATTGCTATAACAGAAAAACTATTAAATTTTTAGAAGGCATTACATATATACCATCCCAATCGTGCGATTTCCCACAAATTATTTTACCTAAGTCAACGCAAAAGGTTTCAAAGTATGCTTTTTCTTACAATAATATGTATGGCGGTGATATAATGGATATTGATACGGTAATTTGTTTGGCGACAATTCCTCCCAAAATATGGGGAGATAGCTCTGGTAATAATTATGAGGCTAATTCATTTTATCAATATACCGTGGACAATATCACTTTAAAGGTACCCAAAGAGAGCTTAAATAATTACAAGATTGCTGCTGGTTGGAAAGATTTTAAAACAATATTACCACTCGAAGAATGATTATTTCATTACAGGTTAGTATTTTCAAAGTGGGGTTACCCCTCCTCATAGTAAAAGCACAGGCCAAGAACCTGTGCTTTTTACTTGATACGGGGAGTAACATCAATGTCCTTGATAAAAGAGTAGCTGAGTTCTTTCAGCTTTCGGGTGGAACGGCCCAACAGCAACAATTCGGGATAGATGGAGAACTCAGAACCTCAAACATTGTAGAGTTTTCTTTCTTTTTGGAAGAACGGGAGTACAAAGCAGATTTCTCGGTGATGGATTTATCCTCGGCTTTTGGAAAAGTGGAGGAGGAATCGGGCATACAGATTCACGGTCTGTTGGGATGTTCTTTCATGGAACAGCAGAAATGGGTGCTCGACTTTGAAAAATTGTGTTTGTCCATCCCTTAATAACCTCTCTTGAATTGAACACCTAAATCTTATAATGATAAGAGAGATAGGTGTACAAATATGTAATGAATTTTGTTTAACCCAACGTCTTGTTTTTCCCTGTGTCTTACCCAAAATAGGTGGATAACTTGGAAATGAATCCTAAGATGCAGATAGTGTAACTATTGTGATTTTCAATGGTTTGTACTGAAAATCCTTGTGTCCCCGGTTCGATTCCTGGTGGTACCACTTAAAAATCAACGACTTGCAGAAATGCAGGTCGTTTTTCTTTTCCAGTCGGCGCTCACCGCTACTCTGCGGGAGTCGAACGGGGCCGGATTTGCAGCGCATACGGTGCACATTCGGAAGACGGGGGCGATCCGAAGACCGGGTTGTGAAAACTGTGACGAACGGTCTCCGGCATCAGCTTTTTCGCCGCTGTTCCGGTTGTTTTCGCTGCTTTATACAACAATTTTTTTATTTTTGCATATTTCAAAAAGGCCGAAAAGTGGCTTGAATGGATTTGTATTCGTTATGCTTCCGGCAACTACACGCTTGAAGGTGTCGTTTTAGTCGCTGTGCTACAAGTGTGTAGTAAAAATTGAGTGCATAATTGCGGAAATTTGCATTATGAAACGGCAGCGGCGTAATGAGATTCTGGTGAAACAAGTCGTGGATCGGCTGAAAACAGTCCGCCGGGAAAGAGGCCTTACTCAAGAAAATGTCCGGTTCGACACCGACCTGAACATCGGGCGGATCGAAAGCGGAAGGCATAGCATTTCACTGACGACGCTGGCTGATTTGTGCGATTATTACAATGTTCCTCTGGAGGATTTCTTCAAGAAGATAGTGACGCGCTGAACAGTGAAATGAAAGAACCCGGGGAGTGGAGCCTCGGGTTCTGTTTTTTGTGTCGGAGTGTTTTCAGATTCGTTTTTCGTAAGCCAGCCGTTCGCCGCTCCGGTAGACGACTTTCCCGCAATAGGTGAATCCCGTGCGTTCGAGCAGCCGCAGCATGGTCTGGTTGTCGAAGTTGGTGTCGATGCGAAAGGCTTTGACGCCGCGTTCCTGTGCGAGTGTCTCCACACGGTGCAGGAATTCCGCCGCCACGCCGCGGCCCCGTTCCCCGTCGACGACCGCTATGCGGTGCACCAGCACGTACGGCTCGTCGGTGAGCCATTGTCCGTCGATGGCGTCGTAGGCCGGTTCGCCGTCGAACACCACTGCGCCGTAGGCGATCACTGAAAGCGGGCCTTCCACGCCGGGTTTGCACAATACATATCCGCGGTTGCGGCCGATGTCTGCCGAGATATGTCCCGGGGCGGGATAGCCGTCCTGCCACTGGCGGCTGCCTGCCGCGTGCATCCGGGCCTGTGCCTGGCGGATGATCTGCATGATGCGGTCCGTTTCGCAGGACTGTGCCTGCCGGAAAATCAATTCGTTGTCCATGTTGCAAAAATAGGAAAATATTTGAGACGCCATACTGTCAGGACATTTTTTCTGCCTTTTCGGCAATTTTGTGCCGCGTTTGTGACAATTTATGACATTTTTTCAGTTTCTCCGAACTGGCATAGGATTTGACCGTATCGGATACGAAAGCGCTTCATAAGAGGCGCGGAGATGAAACGAAATGTTAAACCAAATAAAACCAAGGAGGACAAAACTATGGTACCTGTAAGACGTAATCAGAACTGGCTGCCGAGCATTTTCAACGATTTTCTGGGCAACGACTGGCTTGCCGAACGCCACAACACCACGGCTCCGGCCGTCAACATCATCGAGGACGAGAACGAATACAAGGTGGAAGTCGCCGCCCCGGGTATGACCAAGGAGGATTTCAAGGTGCATATCAACGAGGATAACGAGCTGATCGTCACGATGGAGAAAAAGGCCGAGCAGAAGGAGGAGGACAAGAAGAAGGGCACGTATCTGCGCCGCGAGTTTTCCTACACGAAATTCCAGCAGAGCCTGCTGTTGCCCGACAACGTCGTGCGCGAGAAGATCGCGGCCAAGGTCGAGAACGGGGTGATGACCATCGAGATTCCCAAGAAGAAAGAGACGGAAGCCGCCGTTGCGGCCCGCCAGATCGAGGTCAGATAGCCTGCGGCCATTCTATAATGGGGAGGGAGAATCCGTTGAACGGGTTCTCCTTTTTTTGCGACGGCCGCAGTGGGCGACGGGCCGCTGGCGGTCAGCGGGTATGCGGAACGGGCGGAACGGGCGGCCGAGAGGTCGCCCGTCGTTTGTCAGCGTTCGAGGTGGAGAATGGGGTAGGGACGACCCGACGGGTCCAGGGCGTCGCGCGAGACGATGCGGAAACCCATCCGTGCGTAGAATCCCGCGGCCTGCGCGTTCTGTTCGTTCACATCCACGCGTCGCACTCCGCAATGGACCGCGACGTGCTCCACGAGTTCGCGCCCCAGACCTTTCCCGCGCGCGGAGGGCGCGACGAACAGCATTTCGAGCCGGTCGGCTCCGATGCCCGCAAAGGCTGCGAATCCGTTTCCGGAATCCCTTATGACATAGATTTCCGCAGCCGGAAGCGCCTCCTGGCGCACCATGCGGCGGAAAAAGGGGATGTCCTCCGGAGCCAGAAAGTCGTGCGGGGCGCGTACCGACCTCTCCCACAGATCGGTAAGTGCGTCGAGTTCGTGCGCAGTCGGAGATGCGAGACGCTCGACCCTGATTATAAGATCGTTACGGGTTGTTTGCGCCGGGTGAAGCTGCGTGCGAGGGCTGCGGCGAAGGGGGTGTGGAAACTCCGTGCTCCGACCGGACAACCCTTGACGCAGGCGCAGCAGCGGATACAGCGCGCAGGGTCGGTGTGCGCCTCGTCGCCCCGCGCGATGGCCTGCGTCGGGCAGATCGCGGCGCAGCGGCCGCAATGGGTGCAGCGGTCGGCATCGCATGCGGGCAGGTAGACGACCGGGTTTTTCTTCTGCCGGCGGCGGTAGCCCACGACGAAACGGATGAAGCGCAGCATCGGCACGAGCGGCGTGTGCACGTCCTTCAGTTTTGCGGCGTCGACCGGGGCAGGCGTTCCCGCCGCGAGTTTTTTGCGCACCGCGGCGCCGAACTCCGCGGCCCGGGCGAGGTCCTGCGCGTCGGGGCGTCCTGCGGCGACGGGGGTTTCGGGGGTGCTGTACGAGTGCTCGCCGACGAATGCTGCTGCGGCCACGGGGACGAATCCCTGCCGGGCGGCGAGCGCGACCAGCTCCGCGGCGGCCTTTTCGAAGGCCCGGTTGCCGTAGACCGCGATCACCACGGCGGGCGTTCCCGAGCCGCGGAGCGTTTCCAGCCTTTTTGCGGCCGTCGGGGCCACATGTCCCCCGTAGACGGGGGCGGCGATGACCGCCACGGCGCCGGCCGACAGTGCGGCGGAGTGTGCCGCGGCGTGCGTCAGGTCGATGGTTTTCAGGGCGGCGGCTTCGGTCCCGGCGTCGGAGGCGATGCTCCGGGCTACGGTCTCGGCGATTTTTTTCGAAGTGCCCGTCGGCGAGAAGACGACGGTGCAGACGGTTTCCGGTTTCATGGCGTTGGGTGTTGACTTGCGGGCAAAGATAATCAAAAATCCCGTGCCTCGGACCTTTTGTTGCAGATTACGGCTCTTTGGCTTATATTTGCCCCGCAACTTTAAACGACAGATTATGAGGATCAAAACTTTTGAAATCCGCGTCGACCCGGCTTTCCGGGAACACGACGAGCGGACGGTGAACGAATTCCTTTCGGCCGTCCGCGTGCCGCGTCTGCACTGCAGATGCCTGCGCAGCCGCAGTGCGTGGATGCTGCTTGTCATTTTCAACGAGGAGACCGCCGACGAACCCGCGATGCGCGCCGCGCTGGCCGGCAGGCACCTCCCCGCGGGGGCGGAACTCACGCCCGGGGAGTGCGAACGCTTCGAGGCGCTCCGCGTGTGGCGCGACCGGCGTGCGGCCGAAATGGGCTGCAAGCCCTTTGTCATCGCCTCGAACCGCGACCTGCTCAACGTGGCCCGGAGCGGAGCCGCCTCGCCTGCCGACCTGCTTTCGATCGCGGGATTCGGTTCCCGCAGAGCCGAACGCTACGGCGAGGAGATCGCTGCCGTGCTCGGTTCGGTCGCAGAGGCGGATTTCGACTGAATGTCCGGAAGTGAGTTCGTGCCGGAAAAACGGGTGCGGACCGGAATTTTTTTCTATATTCGCTGCGATACAACTAAATTTTGGGAAAGATGAAAACGAAACTGATTGCCTGTGCGGCGCTGCTGATGGCGGCATGCTGCGGAAGTCCGTCGGCCCGAAAGGCCGCGGCGACGAAAACCGAAGTGAAACACGGCCCGGAGATCGTTCTCGCGGCCCCCGACACCGTGGGTGGGACGAGTGTGAACGAGGCGCTGGCCAACCGCCGCTCGTGGCGCGAATATGCGGCCGCGCCGCTGACGCTCGAAGAGCTTTCGGGCGTGGTGTGGGCCGCCGCCGGCATCAACCGCCCCGGCACGGACCGCCTGACGGCTCCTTCGGCGCTGGCGCTCTATCCGGTGCGTGTCTATGCGTTTTTCGCCGAGGGCGTCTATCGCTACGACGCCCGGGCGCATAAGCTGGTGCGCGTGCTGGAGGGCGACCGCCGCAAACTGACCGGGATGCAGGACTTCGTCTTCGCCGCGCCGCTGAATCTGGTTTATCTGGCGGACCGGACGGTATACGAGGGCCGGAATATCCCGGCGGAGCATGTCCGCTACCTCTGCGGGCAGGATGCCGCGGGCTATGCCGAGAATGTCAACCTCTACACGGCGGGGCACGGCCTGCGCTCGATCACGCGCGGCAGCGTTCCCGAGGCGGAACTGCTGGCGGCCCTCGGGCTGGAGCCGGCGCGCTGGTTCGTGGCGTTGGCGCAGACCGTCGGCAAATAGGCCTTCCGGCCGGCGGGAAGGGCGACCCTGCGAAAGGGCCGCCCTTTTTCGTGTCGCCGATGGACCGGCCGGGACTTGTCTCCGCGCTTCGGACGTCGACCGCCTGAAGGCCGGCTATCCGATGCGTCGGGTGCGGCCCGACGCCCGAATCCGGGGCTGGCGGCTACTCGTTGCCTTCTCCGAAATAACGCCACAGCGGCGCGGCCATCAGGGCCTGCCGGATACGGTCGGTGCGGAGCAGCTCCAGCACCTCTTCGCGCGTCAAGAGGTGCACGCGCAGGTCCTCCGTCGGGTCGAGACGCTGTTCGCCGAGCGGTTCGACGCCCGTGGCGAGGTAGCAGTAGGTGAGGTTGTTCTGTGTGGCGGGGTTGGCCGAGAGGGTCGTCAGCAGACGCCACTGGCCGCCGCCGTAGCCCGTCTCTTCCATCAGTTCGCGCTGCGCGGCGTCGAGCGGCGAGGCGTCCGACGGCTCGGTGACGCCGGCCGGAATTTCATACGAGGTTTCGCCCAGCCCGTGGCGGTACTGGTCGATCAGCACGAACCGTCCGTCGCGGGTGACGGCCGTGACGTTGATCCAGTCGGGATATTCGAACACATAGTAATCCGGAATGCGGCGTCCGTCGGGCAGTTCGAGGCTTTCGTGGCGCACGGTGAACCACGGTTTGCGGGCGAGATATTCGCTCGTGAGGACTTTCCATTTGCGGTTTTTCGGATTTTCCATCATTGTAATGCTTTCGGATAGGGCAAAAATAGTGTTTTTTTCGTATATTTGCGATTCAAGAAATTTGCCGATCATGCTATCTCAAGCCGAACGCAACCAAATCATAGACCTCATCAACCGGGAGGTGGTCCCCGCCATCGGGTGCACCGAACCGATCGCCGTGGCATTGTGCACGGCCCGTGCCGCCGAAACGCTGGGCGGGGAACCCGAAAAAATCACGGTGCGCCTGAGCGCCAATATCCTCAAGAACGCCATGGGCGTCGGAATCCCCGGCACGGGGATGATCGGACTGCCGATCGCCGTAGCCCTCGGGGCGCTGGTGGGGCGTTCGGAATATCAGCTGGAGGTGCTGCGCGACGTGACGCCCGAAGCCGTCGAACGCGGTCGCCGCATGATCGACGGGCGGCGCATCGCGATCTGCCTGAAAAAGGACGTCGATGAAAAACTCTATATCGAGGCGGAGGCCGAAGCCGCCGGCCACAGGGCCGTGGCGGTCATCGCCGGGGGACATACCTCCTTCGTCTTCGTCAGCCGCGACGGCGAGACGCTGCTCGACAGGCGGACCCCGGCGGCGGGCGGCGGGGAGGAGGAGGACGTGCCCCTGACCCTCGCGCGCGTATGGGATTTCGCCATGACCTCGCCGCTGGACGAACTGCGCTTCATCCTCGAAACCAGCCGCCTGAACAAGGCCGCCGCCGAACGCTCCTTCGCGGGCGAGTTCGGTCACTGCGTGGGCCGCACGCTGTGCTGCGACCGCGAACGGAAGGTGATGGGCGACAGCATCTTCACACGGATACTCTCCTACACCTCCGCCGCCTGCGACGCCCGCATGGCCGGGGCGATGATCCCCGTGATGAGCAACTCGGGAAGCGGCAACCAGGGCATCGCCGCGACGCTGCCCGTGGTGGTCTACGCCGAGGAGACGCACGCCTCGGAGGAGCAGATGATCCGGGCGCTGACGTTGAGCCACCTCACGGTCATCTACATCAAGCAGAGCCTGGGACGTCTGTCGGCGCTGTGCGGCTGCGTGGTGGCGGCCACGGGATCGAGCTGCGGCATCACCTACCTGATGGGCGGCGGCTACGGCCAGGCGGCCGCGGCCGTGAAGAACATGATCGCCAACCTGACGGGCATGATCTGCGACGGAGCCAAGCCCAGTTGTGCGATGAAGCTCACGAGCGGCGTCTCGACGGCCGTGCTGTCGGCCATGATGGCCATGGACGGCCATTGCGTCACCCCGGTCGAGGGCATCATCGAGGAAGATGTGGACAAATGTATCCGCAACCTCACCGCCATCGGCCGCGACGGCATGAACGAGACCGACAGCCTCGTACTCCGGATTATGACCAATAAATGCTGACTATGAAATATCTTACACTGAAAACCCGTCTGCTGGCCCTGCTGCTGCTGGCCGCGACCTGCGCCGCTGCGCAGCCCACCCCTGCCCAACTGGCCGCCCGTCCCGAACTCACCGCGAGCATCTACCACTCCTACGAGTACCTGCCCGGTCCTGCCGCACCGGTTCCCGACGGCTACGAGCCGTTCTACATCAGCCACTACGGCCGTCACGGAAGCCGCTACCACTCGAAAGAGGAGGCTTATGCCGAGCCGCTCGCCGCGCTGCGCAAAGCCGACAAGGCCGGGGCGTTGACCCCCAAGGGCCGCGAGGTGCTGGCCAAGGTCGAGACGCTGGCCGCCGATGCCTGCAAACGCTACGGCGACCTTTCGCCCCGCGGCGTACAGGAACACCGCGGCATCGCCGAGCGGATGTTCGCCGCCTATCCCGGGGTTTTCTCGACCGACGGGGGCCGCGTGTGCCGTATCGAGAGCCGCTCGACGCAGGTTCCGCGCTGTATCTTGAGCATGGCGGCTTTCAACGAACGTCTCAAGGAGCTGAATCCCGCGATCCGCGCCACGCGCGATGCGAGCGCCCGCGATCTTTGTTATCTGGCCAACGGACCCTCGCTCAAGGCGAGCCGCGGGGTCGCTTCGGCGGTCGCGGACAGCCTGACCCGCGTGCGTGTGAACCCCGACCGGTTCGTGAAGTCGCTCGTCACCGACCCCGGGTGCATCGACGAGCCGCTGGATCTGATGGAGGATCTTTTCATGCTGGCCGCCATCACGCAGGACGTCAGCCATCTGGGCATCGAGTCGTTCTATGAAATCTTCACCAGAGAGGAACTCTATGCGCTCTGGGAGTGCGAGAACGTCCGCCGTTACCTGATCATGGGACCTTCGGCCCGCTTCGGCGATCCGCTCGTCGCCGATGCCAGGCCGCTGCTGCGCAATATCGTCGAGACGGCCGACCGCGTCGTTGCGGGGGAATCGGACCTTTCGGCCTCGCTGCGGTTCGGTCACGACACCTATGTGGTTCCGCTGCTGGCCCTGCTGCGCGCCGAGGGAGCCTATGCCCGCGTGGAGTCGCTCGACGACGTAGCTGCGGCGTGGAACGCCCATACGGTGACGCCGATGGGAACCAACGTCCAGTTCATCTTCTTCCGCAATCCCGAAACGGGGGACGTGCGCGTCCGCGTGCTGCATAATGAGCGCGACGCCAATCTGCCCCTCGCCGGAGGCCCTTACTATCCGTGGAAAGAGCTGAAGAGATACTGTGAAGCGTTGTACGGAGCGGAAAACTGAAAAAGATGACGAATTGATTTGGTTTTTGGGCGGAAATGTATATCTTTGGGCGATCAAAGGTTTGAACCATGTACATTTCCAGACTGGCATTCGTGCTCGCGGCATTGTCGGCCGCGTCGTGTATCGACAAGGATGTTGATAATACCGAATTTTATGAAAAGTATGCCAGGGGATTCGACAACCGGACGACCGTGGCGGTGAATATCGCTTCCGAGGTTGCCGGCGAGTATTATGCGGTCTATTTCGGGAATCCCTACGACGGGGAGTCGCTTGTGAAACAGCCTGCATTGACGGGTTTTACGCCTGTTTCGACCACGCTCGACGTGCCGAAGGACGTTGAAAGGCTGTATGTCGTGGCGCAGGGCGAGATGAAAAGTTACGAGGTGGGGAACCTGTCGATCTCGGCCGCTGCCCGGCCCGGCCCGCAGAGCCGCGCCGCCGATGTGAATCCGGTCAGCGCCCGGGTTATGACGGCCGTCAACAGCATCTATTTTCCCGAAAAGACCAATAACGTCCGGGGCGACGACCTTTTCAAGTGCACCGACCTGGTGATCGACCGGACGCCGAGTTCGGGCGATTTCGACGAGGCGGAGATCTGGCTCACGTTTCTCGGCGACGGCGGCTGCCGCCATAGCCAGCTTTTCGGCAAACTCTGGTTCTACACCTATCCCTCTTCGAAACAGGATGGGCTGACGCTCGGCGACTGCACCTTTTACGGGGTGAAGGACGGCGAAGTGGTCGCGATTCCCTATTCCGAGGTCCGGGCGCAGCGCAGCTGGGTTTTCTACACCCGGGAGGAGTTCTCGTCGAATATCGCCTCCTACAAGCGTTACAAACTGGGCGTATTCCCCAAGGGGTTGAACCTCGGATTCGTTTACATCGGCAACAGCACGGTGAGCAACGGCGGATTCCGTTTCACCACGCCCTGGCTCAACGAGCGCGTGCAGGATTATACGCTGACGTACCAGGACGACAAGAAGACGTTCCGGATCGTCGACCGGCATCTGGCCAACGGTTATATCTGCCACGTCACGGAGGGTGATTTTCAGGGCAACATCCTCGGCATGGAGAACCGCGTGGTGACCGAGAGCGCGAAATACGACGGCGACTACAACGACATTCTCTGCATGATCGAGAGCAACCCGAGGACCATCGCCCCCGGCGAGGAGGTCGAGATCGGCAACAGCGGCAACAAGGACCCCGAGGAGATCGCCTGCAAGACCTCCGTCGGGCTTTACCTGTTCGAGGACAATTATCCGTACCGCGGCGATTTCGACTTCAACGATGCGGTGGTTCAATATGAGATCAGGGATTACTACCAGTCGAAAAACCGGGCCAAGCAGATCACCGTGCAGCTGATGGCGACCGGATCGCATATGTCCAACAGTTTCGGATTCCGGGATTCGAAGGGTTTCCAGCCGTTCCTTTCCGGCCTGAAGGGCTATCGGAACGTCTATGCGGCGCAGGCTTTCGAGCCCGTCGGCGAGCCTGTCGTGCAAACGCTTTACGGCGACGTGGTCCCCTGTCTGAAAAACGAATCGGAGTATTATATCTATCCGTCGAGCTTCAATACGGCGGAGTATCCCAGCGTGCTGGACATTCCGCTTTCGGACCCCGACGACGCCTCGTGGAAGTTCGAATGGCCGCAGGAGATGCAGAGCATCGACGACTGCTACTGGTTCCTCAAAAGCGCTTCGGGCGGTTCCCGTGAAAAGGACTGGTACAAGCGTCCGAAGGATGCGGCCCTGTTGTTCGGGCGTTGACGTCCCCGGTTTGTGAGCGGCTTTCCGCACAAACTGTTAAACGGGGCGGATGGACTGTGCGTGACGTACGTTCCATCCGCCCCGTTTTTTTCGGTGCGCGAATCTCCTCATTTGAATTTGGGACCAGGCGGAGGCTCTCCCGCATATTTGCCGCTTGCGGCATGAAGGGCTTTCCGGAAAGCCGGGATGCCCGGTTTACGGGGCTGTCCGCCGCTTTGGCGGCGACCGTGTGATGCGACTGCTGTGGCGGCCCGTTGTTCGCGCGCAGCCTCCGACCGCTGTTGTAACGACGGCGGGAAGGGGGCGGAAATGCCTCCGGTCCGGTTCGGAACGCGAGGGCCTGCCGGCTATTTAGTGGAAAATCGTTTTGACGATGATGCCTGTGGCTCCCTGGTGGCGGGTGGTGTAATCCTTGGCGATGCGGCTGGTTTTCTGCAGGAACTCCTCGTTGTCGCGCAGGGGCACGAACCACGTGCGCAACTGCTCGTAGTCGGTCACCGACCGGGCGGCGCCGAGCGTCACCAGATCGCGGGCCTCCTTGAATTTTTCGTAGTTGGGACCGAAGGCCACCGGAAGTCCGAACGTCGCGGCTTCGAGCGTGTTGTGAATGCCGACGCCGAACCCGCCGCCGATATAGCTCCAGGTGGCGTAGCCGTAGACCGAGGCGAGAATCCCCACCGTGTCGAGGATCAGCAGCTGCCGCGAACCGTAGGTCGTGCGGGGCGTGCATTGCGTGTAGCGCAGCGCGCCGCCTTTGGTTTCGGCCATCAGCCGTGCGATGCGCGACTCGTCCATTTCGTGGGGTGCGACGACGAATTTCACGTCGGGATTGTCGTTTATCAGCCGGATCAGCAGCTCTTCATCCGGCTCCCATGTCGATCCTGCCACGAACAGGCGGTTGTCGCCCTTGAAGCGGTCGATGACGTCGATGCGTCTGGCCGCGCGGGCGATCTCCGCCACGCGGTCGAAGCGCGTGTCCCCGGCCACCAGCACGTTGTCGAAGCCCAGCGTCGCCAGCAGTTTTTTCGACTCCTCGTTCTGCACGAACATCACGTCGAACGACTCCAGCGCCTGTCGCCACATGCCGCCGTAGGGGCGGAAAAAGACCGAATTGCGGCGGAAGATGGCCGACACGACGTAGGTGCGGATTTTCCGGCGGCGCAGTTCGCGGAGCAGGTTGAGCCAGTACTCGTATTTGACGAAGATGGCGATTTCGGGGTGCGCGGCGTCGAGGAAGCGGCGGGCGTTGCCCGGCGTGTCGATCGGGAGGTAGAAGATGTAGTTGACGCCCTTGTAGTTCTTGCGGATTTCGTAGCCCGAAGGCGAGAAGAAGGTCAGGAGAATCTTGTATTCGGGGTGCGTCTTGCGAAGCTGTTCGATGATGGGGCGGCCCTGTTCGAACTCTCCGAGCGACGCGACGTGTATCCAGATGATCCTGTCCGTGGGGGCGATTGCCTCCCGCATGCGGCGGAAGAGGTCTTTGCGGCCTTCGATCCAAAGGCGGGCCTTCGGATGGCGCGGCGCCACGAGACGGATGGCCCAAACGTAGAGAATCAGACCGAAATTATAGAACCACATCGGTATTTACGGTGTTGAGTTTTCAGTTTCTAACGCCCGCGCCCGGTGACCCGACGTCAGGCTGTTCTTTTTCAGTCCGGCAAAGATAGTACAATTTGTCGGAACTGCAAAATTACCAATTGTATTCCAGCGCGTTTTCGATCAGTTCGACGCGGACGCTGCCGTCGGCGGCGGCTTCGGCGGCCGCCAGATCGAACTGCACTTCGCCCTCCCAGCCCACGGTGCGCAGGTAGCAGGCGGCGGCGCGCGACAAGGCCCGGAACTTGCGCTGCGTGGCGGCTGCCTCGGGAGGCGTGAGCGACCCGGAGCGCCGGGTCTTGACCTCCACGAAATGCAGCACGCCTTCCCGGCAGGCCACGATGTCCAGCTCGTAACGGCCCTGCCGCCAGTTGAGCGCGCAGATTTCGTACCCCGCACGTCGGAGGTATTCCGTCGCGGCGCGTTCGCCGGCCCGGCCCGTTTCGGCTGCCGCGGTCATCAGTGGATGATGCGTTGGATGGTGTTGGCGCGCTCCATGGCGTTTTTCAGCCCCTCGGCGTCGTCGCGTTCGAGCATCCGGCGCATGATTTGCAACTGGTGTATGTGTTCGCGCAGCACGTCCAGCACGTTGTATTTGTTGCGCAGCAGGATCGGGACCCACGTTGCCGCCGAACTCTTGGCCAGGCGCACCGTGCTCTCGAAACCGCCGCCCGCCAGGTCGAAGATGTGACGCTCCTCGCGCTCCTTTTCGAGCACCGTGAGCGCCAGCGCGAACGAGGTGACGTGCGAGATGTGCGAGACATAGGCCGCGTGCAGGTCGTGCTCTTCGGGGTCCATGTAGACGGCCGGACTGCCCAGCGTGCGGAAGATGCCTTCGACCGTGGCCAGGGCGTCCTTGTCGCTCCGCACCGTGTCGCACAGCACGACGCTGCGGCCCGTGAACGCGCCCCGCTGGGCGGCTTTCGGACCGCTGTACTCCGTACCCCACATCGGGTGCGCGGCGACGAAACGTCCGCGGCGGGCGTGCATCGAGATCACCTCGCACAACTCGCCCTTGATCGAACCCATGTCCATTACCACCTGCCTGCCGCCCGCGCGGTTGAGCGCCTTGACAGCCATCAGCGGGATGGTGTCGACCGGGGTGGCCAGCACCACGAGATCGGCTTCCGGAACACCCTCCTCGAAACTCACGATCCGGTCCGCAAGGCCCAGCTGCAACGCCTCGGCGGCGTGTTCTTCGGAGCTTTCGACCCCGAGTATCTCCTCTGCGATGCCGTGGTCGCGAAGGGCCAGGGCGAACGAGCCTCCGATAAGGCCCAGACCCGCAATCAGTACTTTCATAAAACGATATACCTATTTATAATAAAAAAGACAGGTCGCCGCCCGGTTCGACCTCGAAGGTTTCGACTCCTTTGCGGAACATCCGCATCGGGCGTCGGCCGATCAGCTCCAGTTTCCCGTCCTCGCAGCGCAGCATGCAGCCTTCGCGCAGTCCGGCCACCCAACGGCGCGGATTGGCCTCGATATACTCCAGGATGCGCTGTTCGCGGGTCTCCCCGGCGTGCCCCGCGGGGTTGGCGTCGAGGTAGTGGGGGTTGATCTGGAATTTGACCGCTCCGATGGCTTTGAACGACTCCGGTTCCACGATGGGCATGTCGTTTGTTGTCGAGATCGTCGGGCAGCAGACGTTGCTGCCTGCCGACCAGCCCACGTAGGGCGTTCCGGCCTTGATTTTGCAGAGGATGGCCGTCATAAGCCCCTGCTGCTGCATCTTTTTGGCCAGGGCGAACGTGTTGCCGCCCCCGACGCAGATCGCTTCGGCCCCGCGGACGAGGGCGGCGGGATCCTTGGCCCGGTGGACCGAACGCACGCGGATGCCCAGTTCGGCGAAACGCGCCTGCACCTTTTTTTCGTAATCGGCGTAGGAGAACGTGACGGCCGCGTAGGGAACGAAGACGATTTCGCGCACCCCGTCGAGAAAACGCCCTATCTCTGGCAGCGGATAGCGCAGGTATTCCTCGCCGGCATTGGTCGAATTCGAGATCAGAAGCAATTTCATAAGGTTGTGGTTTTGAATGTATTAATTAAATTTTTGTGCTAAATGTCGAAAAAGTTGTGAATAAAAAAACAGGCCGTTTTGTCAAAAGTAATAAAAAAAGTGTTACTTTTGCGCAAAATTGCTCTGGAAATGTAAAAGAACTATTTCCAAATAATTGTTTAACTAAAAAATTAAAATTATGTCAGAAGTTCAATCAAAAGTTGTCGAGATCATCGTCGACAAACTGGGTGTCAAGGAGTCGGAGGTAGTCCCCGAAGCAAGCTTCACCAACCACCTGGGCGCAGACTCGCTCGACACTGTAGAGCTGATCATGGAGTTCGAGAAGGCTTTCGATATCCAGATCCCGGATGAGGACGCTGAAAAGATCGCTACCGTCGGCGACGCGATCTCGTATATCGAGGAACACAAGAAATAATTTCCCTTAAACAACGTTTCACGGCTGATAAAGCCTTAAATTTATGACAGGAAGAAGAGTAGTTGTTACGGGCATCGGTACGATAAACCCGCTCGGTAATAGTATAGAGGAGTATTTTTCGAATCTGGAGAAGGGAGTCAGCGGTGCCGCACCCATTACTCATTTCGATGCCGAAAAATTTAAGACCAAGTTCGCTTGTGAAGTAAAGAATTACGATCCGACCCAGTATTTCGACCGTAAGGAGGTGCGTAAGTACGACCTCTTTACACAGTATGCTCTGATCGCGGCCACGCAGGCCGTGGAGGATTCTGCCCTCGATCTCGAGAAGGTCGACAAGGAGCAGGTGGGCGTTATCTGGAGTTCGGGCATCGGAGGAATCAAATCTTTCTTCGATGAGTGTCTGGGCTGGGCCGCCGGGGATGGAACCCCGCGGTTTAGCCCGTTTTTTATTCCCCGCATGATTTCCGATATCGCAGCCGGTTTCATCTCCATGAAGTACGGCTTCATGGGTCCGAACTACTGTACGGTGTCGGCGTGCGCTTCGTCGAACCACGGCATCACGGCCGCCTTCGACGCCATCCGTTACGGCAAGGCCGACGTCATGGTGGCCGGCGGTTCGGAGGCTGCGGTCAACGAGCCTTCGGTCGGCGGATTCAACTCCATGCAGGCGCTTTCGACGCGCAACGACGATCCGCAGCACGCTTCGCGCCCCTTCGATAAGGACCGCGACGGCTTCGTGATCGGCGAGGGCGCCGGTGCGCTGATCCTGGAGGAGTACGAGCATGCCAAGGCGCGCGGCGCGAAGATCTATTGCGAGGTCGTAGGCGGAGGCGCTTCGGCCGACGCTTACCACTTCACGGCTCCCCATCCCGAGGGCAAGGGCGCCATGAAGGCGATGCGCGACGCCATCAAGGACGCGGGCATCGCTCCCGAGGATATCGACTATGTGAACGTGCACGGAACTTCGACCCCCGCGGGCGACATTCCCGAGCTGAAGGCCGTGGCAGGCGTTCTGGGCGACCATGTTTACAACGTCAACATCTCCTCGACCAAATCAATGACGGGACACCTGCTGGGCGCTGCCGGCGCTGTGGAGGCTTTGGCGTGCATTTTCGCGCTGACGCACGGCGTGGTTCCCCCCACGATCAACTGCGAAAACCGCGATCCCGAGATCGACGAAAAACTGAATCTGACGCTTAACGTGGCGCAGAAGCGCGACGTGAAGTGTGCGTTGAGCAATACGTTCGGATTCGGCGGTCACAACTCGACGGTTATTTTCCGCAAACTCTGATCCCTGTAACGTCCGCGCCGTGATTGACTTTTTACTGCGTCCTATCCGACGGAATTTCGGGCGTGACCGGGCATATTACAGAATTGTCGACGATCTGTTCGGATTCATTCCGCACAACGTCGAACTCTACAAGCTGGCTTTGATTCACAAGTCAGCTTCTTTGGTTTTGGAGGACGGCCGCGCGATCAACAACGAACGTCTGGAATATCTGGGCGACGCTGTGATCGAGGCCGTGACTTCGGACTATCTGTTCATCGAATACCCCGACCGCGACGAGGGTTTCATGACCCAGCTGCGGTCGAAGATCGTCTCGCGGCAGTCGCTCAACGCGCTGGCCGTGAACCTCGGTCTGGATGTCCACGTGATTTCGAACGGCGGCACGGGCATTACCCAGAAGCATATCTACGGCGACGCCTTCGAGGCGATGATGGGGGCGGTTTACCTCGATCAGGGGTACGAGTTCGTCAACCGGCTGTTGATCAATAACATTTATTTCCGTTTCCTGAATCTGGAAGAACTGACCGAGTCGGAGAGCGATTTCAAGAGCCGCCTGATCGAGTGGAGCCAGAAGAACCGCCACCAGGTCGAGTTCCGCACGGAGCACGACAAGGAATACGCTTCGAACCATCCGGTTTTCTATTGCACGGTGCTGGTCGACGGCATGGAGGTCGGCCACGGAGCCGGGGATTCGAAGAAGGAGGCCGAACAGCGTGCGGCGTTCTCCGTGTCGCAGTACATGAGCGACGAGCAGTGCGCTTCGCTGCTGGACAAGGTCGACCGTCTGGAAGGCACCCGTTCAGGAAGCGGGTTTTAGAGGGCGGTGGCAATCCGTTGCATTTCCGGTCCTGTTCTGCGCCCGCCCGGCAGATGGGGATTCGGACCCGGTTTCAAACACCCTCCGCAGGCGGCTGTACCGGCTTGCCGGGATGAAAACGGTATGAATTCGTATATAGTCACTTTCTGCTTTTATGAAGAATATCCTCGATAAAATGGCGTCGCGGGGCGTGGAGGCCTTGAGCGACCGCGAGCTGCTTGCCCTGCTCACCGAGGACGAACAGTTGGCCGAAGTGGTGCTGTCGGCCTACGACGGTTCGCTGGCGCGTATCGGCGACCAGCCCGAAGCCCGCCTGCGCATGGTCGGGGGACTGGGCCTGAAACGGGCGCGGATGCTGTTGGCCGCGGCGGAATTCGGACGGCGGGCTGTCGCTTCCGGGGGTTCCGGGAGCGATTTCATCAATACGGGCGACGATGTGGTGCGGCTGTTCCGGCCGCAGCTGGAACGCCTCTCCCACGAGGAGTGCTGGGTCGTCTACCTCACCTCGTCGAACCGGGTTATCGAGCGTTACCGCATCAGTCAGGGCGGGGTGACCGGCACGGTCGTCGACCACCGGCTGATCGTCAAACGGGCGTTGGAACTGCTCGCCACGCAGCTGATTCTGGTGCACAACCACCCTTCGGGAACGCCCGAGGCGAGCGGGCAGGACAAGACGCTGACCGAACGTGTGGCGCGCGCCGCGGCGTTGTTCGACATCCGGCTGCTGGACCACATCATCATTGCCCGCGACGGCGATTTCTCGTTCCTGCGCGAGGGGCTGATGGGGCGGTAAGGGTTCCGGCAGGTAAAATGAACGGCGGTCCTTGTCGGACCGCCGTTCGGTTTTTGGGAGAAAAGCCCGTCAATAGAAGATCTGGTGCGTTTCGATTTCTGTGTAGCCCCGTTCGGGGATGACTGTCTCCTTGCCGTCTTTTTTCTGGAAACACTCCACCTCCTGAATCCAGATAGCCTCGGTAACCCGTCCGCCGACTTGCTTCCATTCGATCCGCTCGTTCAGGACTCTGAAACTGATAAACGATCCGTCGGGTAATGGCTCGACCGAGAACTCGCTCTCGTCCGGGTTCGTGTTCGTCAGATGGGCGCTGCGGTTGCCCAGCCGCCCGATTCCGGAGAGTACCGACCCCATGAAGAAATCGGCGTCCTCGATGTCGGGACATACGTCGAACAGGAGCGCGTTGAGGTCGAGGTTGCACAATGCGGGCGTGTTGGGCCGGTCGGCGTGGTATTCGAATTCGTAGCTGAAATCGACTTCCTTGCCCTGGTAGATGTCGAGACCGGTGAGGTCGTTGCCGGTCCAGCGGCAGACCGTGCGCGGGTAGTTGTGATACTCGTCGCCGCTGTATGTGCACTCCTTGCAGCATCCGTTGCCGTCGTAGGCGAAGGTCCAGCGTTCGGGACCGTTGTCGCTGCGTGCGGCGACGGCGCGCCCTGCATCGTCGAGCGTGACGGTGTACGATCCCTTTTCGGGCGATTCCGTCGTTTCGGCGGACAGTTTCAGGGTCTTGGCGTCGGGATAACTGATCCGGAGGACCTCATCCATGGCGTCGGCCGAGTTCTCCGGGGTGTCGTCCCATTCGTAACACGTGAGGCGTCCGGCATCGTCGTATGTGAAGCGGCTGGTCGAAGTCCATCGTTCCGGGTCCGAATCGCCGCTGTTTCGGATTGTCTGCTGGCGGCTGTCGATGCGCATTATCCGGTTGGCCGGTGTCGATTCGATGGGGTCGTCCGCGCCCTCCTGCGTGACGGTGATCTCGATCTTCGACGTGCCGCACGTGATGACGATTGTCGCCGTGCGCGACGCTCCCGACGTGTTGGGTTCGAGGGTGATTTTCAGCGTGTAGCTGCCTGCCGCATCGCCGCGGTCGGGCGAAATCGAAATCCAGGCGGGCGCTTCGGCGCGGGTCTCGGCGATCGTCGAGGTCCATGCCCCTTCGGTGGTGAAGGTCACGCCCCGTGCGCTCTGCGTGTCGTCGGCGGAGACCGTCTGTTCCAACTGGCGCGTGTCCGGAACCTTGATCTGCCCGAAATCGCCCGAGTAATCCTTGTCGTCGCTGCATGACGCGAGCAGCGCGGCGGCGATGAACGCCATGAAGAATTTTGCTGTTTTCATTTCGTTTATTTTGTTTAAAGGGTTGTTCCCGTCCCGGTAAACAAAAGGCGCAGGCAAGATTTCGTATCCACAGGTGAGGTATTGGACGACCCGAACGGTAGAATAGGGAAATATGCCCGCGCTGAAAACAGCGAAGGCATCACCTTTGTTCCTTATCGTTCTGTGAAAGTGTCCAATTTTCACCCGTAAGAAAAAGCCGATGCGCTTTTTATTGTCGTATGTCGGCGGCCCTCGCAGGCTACCGATACAAATATAGAAATAAAATCCCGATCGAAGACCCTTGTTGTCATTTATTTTGTATTTTTGTCATTTGGAAAAACAGTAAACAACAGAGAATACGATGACTCAGGAAGAACTTTTCAAAAAGCTGGTAGCGCACTGCAAGGAGTACGGATTCGTGTTTCCTTCGAGCGAAATCTACGACGGTCTGGGAGCCGTGTACGACTACGGTCAGAACGGCGTGGAGTTGAAGAACAACATCAAGCGATATTGGTGGGATTCGATGGTCAAACTGCACGAGAACATCGTCGGCATCGACGCCGCGATCTTCATGCATCCCAAGACGTGGGAGGCCTCGGGCCATGTGTCGGCCTTCAACGACCCGCTGATCGACAACAAGGATTCGAAGAAGCGTTACCGCGCCGACGTGCTGATCGAGGACTGGCTGGCCAAACAGGATGAAAAGATCGAAAAAGAGGTCGAGAAGGCCCGCAAGCGCTTCGGCGAGTCGTTCGACGAGGCCAAATACCGCGAAACGTCGCCGCGCGTGGCGGAGACCGCGGCCAAACGCGACGAGGTGCACAAGCGTTTCGCCGATGCGCTGAACGCCAACGACCTTGCGGAGCTGCGCCAGATCATCGTCGACTGCGAGATCGCCTGCCCGATCTCCGGCACGCGCAACTGGACCGAGGTGCGGCAGTTCAACCTGATGTTTTCGACCCAGATGGGTTCTACGGCCGAAGGCGCCAATACCATCTACCTGCGTCCCGAGACGGCGCAGGGTATCTTCGTCAACTTCCTGAACGTCCAGAAAACCGGGCGCATGAAAATCCCGTTCGGCATTGCGCAGATCGGCAAGGCCTTCCGCAACGAGATCGTGGCCCGTCAGTTCATCTTCCGCATGCGCGAGTTCGAGCAGATGGAGATGCAGTTCTTCGTGCGCCCCGGGACCGAAATGAAGTGGTGGAACGAGTGGAAGAACACCCGCATGGCCTGGCACCGTGCGCTGGGCTTCGGCGACGATGACTACCGCTTCCACGACCACGACAAACTGGCCCACTACGCCAACGCCGCGACGGACATCGAATACAACTTCCCGTTCGGGTTCAAGGAGGTCGAGGGCATCCACTCGCGCACGGACTTCGACCTGGGCAGCCACCAGAAGTTTTCGGGCAAGAAGTTGCAGTACTTCGATCCGGAGACGGGTGAAAGCTATGTACCCTATGTGGTCGAGACGTCGATCGGCGTGGACCGCATGTTCCTGCAGGTGATGTCGGCGGCCTATACCGAGCAGACGCTCGAAGGCGGCGATTCGCGCGTCGTGCTGAAATTCCCGCCCGCATTGGCTCCGGTCAAGGTGGCCGTGCTGCCGCTGGTGAAGAAGGACGGCATGCCCGAAGTGGCGCAGAAGATCGTCGACCTGCTGAAATACGATTACAATGTCGTTTACGACGAGAAAGACTCCGTCGGCAAGCGTTACCGCCGTCAGGATGCCGTCGGTACGCCGTTCTGCGTGACGGTCGACGGCCAGACGCTGGAGGACGGGACCGTGACGATCCGCCACCGCGATACGATGGCCCAGGAGCGCGTCAAGATCGAGTCGCTGCACGCGATGGTCGACGAGGAGTGCTCCTACCGCAAGTTGTTCAGGACGCTGAACCTCTGATTTGGGACGCATTCTTGCCATAGACTACGGGACCCGGCGCACGGGAATCGCCGTGAGCGATCCCCTGCGCCTGATCGCCGGAGGGCTGGAGACGGTCGAGACGAAGGGGCTGGAGGCCTGGCTGGCAAAATATTTCGCCCGGGAGGACGTTAGTACGATAGTCGTGGGGAAGCCTTCGCGGATGGACGGCACGCCCTCCGAGACGTGGCGATTCATCGAGCCGCTGGCCGGCCGCCTGCGGCGGGCGTGGCCCGACAAGGAGGTGGTTTTCTACGACGAACGCTTTACTTCGGTGATGGCCCACCGCACGATGCTCGAAAGCGGCATCGGCAGGATGGCCCGCCGCGACAAGGCGTTGGTGGATAAGATTTCGGCGACGATTATCCTCCAGTCCTATATGGAAAGCATTTCCTGTCGATAATCCGGACGCGACGCGATAAGCCCCTCCCGAGGGAGGGTTTTGGGGTGGGGTCAGACTTGTAAACGCGGTCGTAGACCGCGATAACGGCGGGCGAAAGCAAGATTGCCTGCGAAAAATTGTTTATAGATTTTGTTATGATATACCCGATTGTAATTTACGGAGATGAGGTGCTGCGCCGCAAATGCGAGCCGATTGCGCCCGATTACCCCGATGTGAAAAAACTCGCCGAGGACATGTTCCTCACGCTCGAAGAGGCCGAAGGCGTCGGACTGGCTGCGCCCCAGATCGGCAAGGACATTCGTCTGTTCATCGTCGACTGCACTCCGTGGGCCGAGGAGGACCCGTCGTGCGCCGATTACAAGCGCGCCTTCGTCAATCCCGAGATTTACGAATTTTCCGAGGAGAAGAAGACCTACAACGAGGGCTGCCTCTCGTTCCCCGGGATTCATGCCGACGTGGCCCGCTCGCTGTCGATCCGCATGCGCTACATGGACACCGACTTCGTCGAGCACGACGAGGAGTTCACGGGACTCAAGGCGTGGGTCATCCAGCACGAATACGACCACATCGAAGGCGTGGTCTTCACCGACCGGATCGCACCGCTTCGCCGCCAGTTGCTCAAGAGCAAGCTGCTGAACCTTGCGAAGGGGAAATACCGCTGTGCCTATAAAACCAGATAGCATGAAAAAACTTTTCGCTTTTGCATTCGCCGCGATGATGCTGGCGGGATGCGTCAAATCGCCCCTCGTAGGCGGAATCTATACCGATGTGAAGGACGGGCTGGCCGTGACGGGCAACGCCGGGTCGAGCAAGGTCGGCACGGCCGAGGCCAAGGGATATGTAGGCGTCGTCGCCCTGGGCGATGCGAGCATCCAGGCTGCGGCCCGCGAAGCCGGGATCACGCGCATCCACCACGTAGACTACCAGGCCAAGTCCTATGTCGGCGTCTACACGATCTACACGATCATCGTCTACGGTGACTAAACGTCTCCTGCTGACGGCTGCCCTCTGCATCGCCGGAGCCTCGACGCTCCCGGCGCAGAATATCCGCAACCATTACGTCTCGAAAGCCGAGACCGACGGGGTGATCTACCACACCTTTCCCGTGACGCTTTTCGAGAACCGGGAAGCGGGCGACCTGACTTTCGACATCACCTACAAGGAGCATCGCGGCGGGCGCGCCACGATCAATTTCACATGCCGTATGGCGCAGGCCGTGCCGGCCGATTCGGTGCGTTTCGCGGCGGATGCGGCGGTGATGTCCGGCCCGGTGGACAAACTCTACCTCGAACCGGAAAAGAAGCAGTGGAAGCACCGGTACACCTTCGATGCCGACGGGTCGGAACTCTGCGGCTTCTTCGACGAGCGGGCTTTGCCCGAGGTGACGGTTTACGTCGGGGGAAAGCCGTACGTTTATCGCGCCAAACGCTCCGCATGGCGCAGTTACGCGCCGATAGGGTATCGGATATTCGATATGATTCGTGTAAACGAACAGTAGTTTTCGGTTCTCGCGGGCATCTTTCGCCCTGCTTTGTCCGGTCCGGACGGGAAATGCGGTTGTATCTCCTGTCCGGACCGGACTGCGTTATGGCGAAATCCGCTTCGGGACACTCAAAAACGGAGGGTTGTCGTTTCTCGGTGCACGGCGCTGCGTCGCGCGGGCCGGAAGCGATGCATCCAGCCTCGTGCGCCGGTGTCAAAAAAACAACCGGACCCGAAATGAATCGGGTCCGGTCGCTGTTTTCAGGCGTCTATGGTTAGAACTTGTATGCCGCGCCGATGCTGATGACTACGGGGTTCTTGCGCCAGTCGTCGAACATGGGCTGCCATTTCAGGCCGGCCGAAAGGTCCCAGTTGCGGGCTACCTCGAAGTCGAAACCTCCGCCGATGTTCAGGCCTGCGGCCCACTTGCCGATGTCATTGGCCGTGAAACCCACTGCCGGATAAACGCTCCAGCCTTCGCCCAAGTGGAAGACGTACTGCGCGTCGACGCTGATGTCGATCGAACAGCCGCTGTGCAGCAGCGCCATCAGCGACGGTTCGATACGCCAGTTGTCCGTGAAGCTGTAACGTCCGAATGCACCCAGACCCACCACGGCGTCACCCGTGTTGGTGTAGATGTTCATACGCGGGCCGAGCGCCCAGTTGCCTTTGTCCTGCGCCGATGCTGCCGTTACTGCGAACAGCGCGACGATCGCCGTTAAAAGAATTTTTTTCATGTTTCGTTTTTTTATATTGAATAAACGTTATTTCAAACTGTTTGCCAAAACAAATATAGGAAATTTCCCGATTGCGGCCAAATATATTCAATGAACCCGACTTTTTTATAAATAAAAAGGAGGTCCGCGACAATCGTGCGCGGACCTCCGGAGTGTGTCACCCCGAGGGGGCGTGAAATGCTACTTCTGATTGAGTGCGGCGTGTGCGGCCGCCAGGCGTGCGATGGGCACGCGGAAGGGCGAGCAGCTCACGTAGTTCAGACCTGCGTAGTGGCAGAACTCCACCGACGAAGGTTCGCCGCCGTGCTCGCCGCAGATACCGCATTTGAGGTTTTCGCGGGTTCCACGGCCCTTGAATACGGCTTCGCGGATCAACTGGCCCACGCCGTTGCGGTCGAGGATCTGGAACGGGTCGTTTTTCAGGATGCCCTTCTCCAGATATACCGGCAGGAACTTGCCGATGTCGTCGCGCGAGAATCCGAGGGTCATCTGCGTCAGGTCGTTGGTTCCGAACGAGAAGAACTCGGCGACTTCGGCGATCTGGTTGGCCGTCACGGCGGCGCGCGGAACCTCGATCATCGTGCCGACCATGTAGTCGATCTTGTCGTTGCGCTCCGAGAACACCTGCTCGGCCGTCGTGTCGATGATGTTCTTCTGGTAGCGCAGCTCCTTGTGGTTGCCCACCAGCGGCACCATGATCTCCACGTGAACGGGGATGCCTGTGGCCTTGACGTTCATGGCCGCCTCGATGATGGCGCGGGCCTGCATCTCGGTGATCTCGGGGTAGGTGTTGCCCAGACGGCAGCCGCGGTGTCCCAGCATGGGGTTGAACTCGGCCAGCGACTCGACCTTGGCGACGATCTTCTGGAGGGGCACGCCCATTTCGGCGGCCATCTCTTTCTGGCCCTTCTCATCGTGGGGAACGAACTCGTGCAGCGGGGGATCCAGAAGGCGCACCGTCACGGGGTAGCCGTTCATGGCCTTGAACAGCCCCTCGAAGTCGCCGCGCTGGATCGGCAGCAGCTTGGCCAGCGCCACGCGGCGTCCGGCTTCGTCGTCGGCGAGGATCATCTCGCGGATGGCCTTGATGCGGTCGCCCTCGAAGAACATGTGCTCCGTGCGGCAGAGTCCGATGCCTTCGGCGCCGAAGGCGAATGCCTGTGCGGCGTCTTTCGGGGTGTCGGCGTTGGCGCGGACCTTCAGCACCGAATATTTTCCGGCGAGGTCCATCAGCTGTCCGAAGTCGCCGCTCAGGTCGGCGGCCTTGGTGGCTACCTGACCGAGGTATACTTCGCCCGTCGAGCCGTTGAGCGAGATCCAGTCGCCCTCCTTCACGGTGAATCCGTTCACCTGGATCGTGCGGGCTTTATAGTCGATCTGCAATTCGCCGGCGCCCGATACGCAGCATTTGCCCATGCCGCGGGCCACGACGGCCGCGTGCGAGGTCATGCCGCCGCGTGCGGTCAGGATACCTGCCGCGTCGAGCATGCCCTTGAGGTCCTCGGGCGAAGTCTCGATGCGCACCAGAATGGCGCGCTGGCCGGTTTTCTCCAGCACCTTCTCGGCGTCCTCGGCGAAGAACACCACGGGACCCGTGGCGGCTCCCGGCGATGCGGGCAGGCCCTTGGTGATGACCTGCGCATTGGCGATGGCCTTCTTGTCGAAGACGGGGTGGAGCAGTTCGTCGAGCTTCGCAGGCTCGCAGCGCAGTACGGCGGTCTTCTCGTCGATCAGACCCTCGCGCAGCATGTCCATGGCGATCTTGACCATCGCCGCGCCCGTGCGCTTGCCGTTGCGGCACTGGAGCATCCAGAGTTTGCCGTCCTGAATCGTGAATTCGATGTCCTGCATGTCCTTGAAGTATTGCTCCAGGTGGTGCTGGATTTCGTCCAGCTCCTTGTAAACCTCGGGCATCACCTCTTCGAGCGAGGGGAACTTCGCCTTGCGCTCCTCCTCCGAAACCTTCTGGGCCACGGCCCAGCGCTTCGAACCCTCGATGGTGATCTGCTGCGGGGTGCGGATGCCGGCTACGACGTCCTCGCCCTGGGCGTTGATCAGGTATTCGCCGTTGAAGAGGTTCTCACCCGTTGCGGCGTCGCGCGAGAAGGCTACGCCCGTCGCGGAATTCTCTCCCATGTTGCCGAATACCATGGCCTGTACCGATACGGCCGTGCCCCACTCGGCGGGGATGTTGTTGAGTTTGCGGTAGAGGATGGCGCGTTCGTTCATCCACGAGCCGAACACGGCGCAGATGGCTCCCCACAGCTGGTCCCACGGACAGGTCGGGAAATCCTCGCCGGTCTGCTTCTTCACGGCGGCCTTGAAGTTCTTCACCAGCTCCTTGAGGTCGTCGGTCGTCAGGTCGGTGTCGTTCTTCACGCCCTTCTTGGCCTTCTGCTCCTCGATGATCACCTCGAACGGGTCGTGGTCTTCCTTCGAAACGGGTTTCATGCCCAGCACCACGTCGCCGTACATCTGTACGAAGCGGCGGTACGAATCCCAGGCGAACCGCGGGTTGCCCGTGCGCTTGGCCACGGCCTCCACGGCCTGGTCGTTCATGCCCAGGTTGAGGATGGTGTCCATCATGCCGGGCATCGAGGCGCGTGCGCCCGAACGTACGGATACGAGCAGCGGCATCTCCTTGTCGCCGAATTTCATGCCGGTCAGTTTCTCGATGTTCTTCATCGCCTTTTCGACCTCGGGGCGGAGCATCTCGATGACGGCCTCTTTGCCGTGCTTGTAGAATTCCGCACACACTTCCGTGGTGATGGTGAATCCCGGGGGCACGGGGATGCCGATAAGGTTCATCTCCGCAAGGTTCGCACCCTTGCCGCCGAGCAGTTCACGCATTTTGCCGTTTCCTTCGGCCTCTTTGTTGCCGAAGGTATAGACCCGTTTTACGTCTGCCATAACTTTTTTGGTTTTGAATTATAGTATAAATATAAAAAATTTTTTCTTTTACCTCACCCTTAAAGCCGAAAAATTGCGGTGACGTTTCCGTTACCGCATCCGTAAAATGCATTTCCGTCGAAGGGATTGCGAAAATACGAAAACTTTTCGAAATATCCAAAAAATTCTACCGGATGTAAATGAATACCGGAAGCGAATAACCGTAGCCGCCGCGATAAACCCCGCGGGAGTAGGTCGTGAGGGGGTTACCGCTCTTTTGGTCAACCAGATAGCGGCGTGCGAAAACGTCGCCCTCCGAGGTGGTCAGCGCCGTGTCCGCGAGGATACGGTCGCGCATCTGCCACCGTCCGCCGCGCCGTACCGTGCCCCGTCCGGCCTGTTCGGCGCGCCGGGTCGCGTCGCGCAGTCCCCAGCGTCCGGGGTCGGGGAGATCCGAGCGTCCCAGCACGATCAGTTTCACGTGCGGACGCTCCGCACGCAGGTCGCGCACGACCCATTGGGCCATGCGTGCGTCGCCGCACAGCGCCAGCCCCACGGTGTCGCGTCCGAGTTCGCCCTCGACGTAGAGGTAGCGGCGTCCCGGCTCGTCGCGGGTCGGGTAGAAGAGGTCCCCGTAGTAGAGCAGCGCAAAATCCATTCCGTCGAGCGAATTGAGCGTGCGGTGGAGGTAGGAGTAGTCGCCCCGGCAGGCGGCGGCGATGTCGCGCACGACCTGTTCGTTTTCGACGCCCCACAGGGCGACCAGGGGCAGGGCCATCGAGTCGATCACGGCAGCCGTGTTGCGGATTTTACGCGCGTAACGCTCTGCGGTCCAATGCAGACGGCCTTCGGGCGTGTAGTCTGCGTCGTCGTAGAAAAGCGCCGGGACGGTGTCGTAAATCCGGTCCACGTCGTAGAAAGCGATTCCTATGGGGCGTTGCCCGTAAGAGTGGCAATTAAAAATTAAGAATGAAAAATTGAGAATTATCAGCAGACGCAGCCACATGGTTCCGCTGGTTTAGAGAGGTTGTTCGGGCAGGAAATCGCGGGGCGAGCAGCCGAGGAATTTGGCGATTTCGTTGATGTGGTTGAGGTTGTATTTCGAAGGACTTTTGGGGCTTTCCACTTGGCTGATAAATCCGTCGCTCACCCCGATTCCGTAGGCTAAAGTCGCTTGTGAAACACGTTGAGCCATCCGCTCTTTGCGGACAGCTGCACTGACGTATTTATCGAACGCGCTTTTCGGTTTCACAAACATCTGTTTAAATATTGTAAAACTAAAAAAGATGCCAGAGTGAAAGTTTAGTTATAACTTAAATTCTCTTACGTATAGGTAGATGTTTTGTCTCTTTTATCGGATTTATGGACATTTTGTGTTTCGTTCGCTTCAGCCCCCCCCCTGGGGGCGAACGACGGGCCGGTGCGCCCGGAAGATTATCCGCACCGGGAGGGATGCGTCCGGGACAAGTGGGAAGCACAGAAGCCTACGACCGCTCTTGCGAGCGGTTTAAACCGCCGCATTCTCGCTTGGAGCGGAAAAAGAACGTTGTGCAGGCGGAGCGTTAAAAAACGGGGCCGGTTTGCTTGCAAACCCGCGAAGGCGCCCGTTTTAGCGATGCCAAACAACGTTCCCGCGAAAGCGACATGCGGATGGTTTTGGGTACCTTTTGCCACCAAAAGGTACAAAGCCTCCGCGGCATACGCCGCGGTTAAGGCTGCTTTGCCGACCAAAAAGCGGCAAACAACACCAGTCGAAGAGTGCAAATATCTTTTGCAGCCGGGAGATACGCAAAAAATCCCCGCGTTGAAAACGCAGGGATTCAGTCGCCGGACTGCGAAACCCGGCGCAATGCGCCCGGACTACCGGATTCCGTATTTGCGCAGGATCTTCCGGATACGGGGCAGCCGCTCCGAGATCATGCGGTCGTAGCCCAGGTCGGAACCGTGGTCGCAGTCGATGGTTCCCTCGGCGTCCCGGCCGAAGAACCATTCGCCGTCGAGGAAGTAGACGTTGTCGTATTGCTTCGCCAGCCGCCGCATCATCCCGTCCGCGGTGTCGATCCGCTCGCGGTGGAATTTCGCGGCCTCCTGATCGAGGTTGCCAGCGGTGTGCCAGTGGGTCTGCATGAAGATCAGCGGTTTGTCGGGATGGGCCTTGACGAGCGTCGCCACGAACGCGTCGAGGCGCTCGCGGATCATCTTCGGGGAGGGGTTCGAAAAGGCGTCGAACAGGAAGGCGTCGGCGTCGGTCTCGGCGAGCAGCCGCGCGAATTCGGGCTGGAGCATGCAGTTGCCGCTGTACCCCAGATTGACGAACTCGATGCCCGTCATGCGGCTCATGCGCGCAGGATAGGTCATGCCCGGGCGGCTGGCCGAAGCTCCGTGGGTGACGCTCGATCCGAAGACGATCACGCGGTGCTTGTAAGGCGATTCGAGCGGCGTGACGGATGCACCTTCGTCCACGCCGATCTCCAGCGTCAGCAGTTCGCTCCACGCCGGCAGGTAGAGCATGCACTCCTTGGGCTGTCCGTCCATGTGCTCGACGATGGTGCTGGCGTGCCTGTCCTGTAATCCGGGACGTGCCGCACCGGCCATCGTCCATACGCCGTTTTCGCGGACGTAGAGATCCATGCCGCGTTGCAGGACCGGGGTCATGTTCCAGCCGTAGCTGCGCGGTGCGGTGGTCCAGCGGGCCTCGATCCGGCGGCTGTCGGTGGTGAAAAGCACGGCCACGCCGGCCGGGTAGCCGCAGTAGTGGCGGATGGTGGCGTTGTCGAAACGGTAGCGCGTCGTGTCGACCCGGTAATAGGGATGCCCCTCCATCGGGCAGGTGCGGCCGATGATGGTCAGCGTCGAGGCGTCGACGTACTTTTGCGCCGATGCGGCGTGAAACATCGACAGCCCGGCTGCAATGAATAATAGGTGTTTTATCATGGTTGGTTTGAGTTGGTCAGCCTTCGATCACGCCCGATCCGACCAGCTGGTCGCCGTCGTACCACGCCGCGAACTGTCCGGGGGTGATGCCCCGCTGGGGCCGGTCGAAAACGAGGTAAGCCCCTTCGTCGCGGACGAACAGCCGCGCGCCCTGCAAGAGCTGGCGGTAGCGGATGCGGACGGAGAACCGGGCGCTCTGCCCGGCGGTCAGCTCCCGGGCGGGGTTCACCCAGTGGATTTCGCCGGGCGCGATGTGCAGCGCGGGGCGCCACAGCCCGGGGTGGGCGTCGCCCTCGCCGACCCAGATCACGTTCTGCACCGTGTCCGTGGCGAGGATGAACAGCGACTCCCTGCGGCCTCCGATGCCGAGTCCCTTGCGCTGTCCGATGGTGTAGTAATGGGCGCCGTTGTGCTCGCCGATCTTCTTGCCGTCGCGCACGGTGTAACGCCACGGTTCGGCCAGCGCCGCGAGTTGTCCGGTCGTCGGCTCTCCCTCCGCCGGGACCTCCTCGCGCACGTATTTCGGCCATGTGGGGAGTATTTCGTGGATGTTGCCCTTTTTCGGGGCGAGCTTTTGCTGGAGGAAGGTCGGCAGGTCGACCTTGCCCACGAAGCAGATGCCCTGCGAATCCTTGCGTTTGGCCGTGGCGAGACCCTGCTCCTCGGCGATGCGCCGCACCTCGGGTTTGAGCAGTCCGCCGACGGGAAACAACGCCCGGCTGAGCTGCTCCTGCGAGAGCTGGCAGAGGAAATAGCTCTGGTCCTTGTTGGGATCGCTGCCTGCGAGCAGCTTATGGATCGTCCTCCCGTCGGGCAGCGTCTCTTCCGCCTTACGGCAGTAGTGGCCCGTGGCCACGTAGTCGGCGCCCAGCTTCAGCGCCTCGCGCAGGAATACGTCGAATTTGATTTCGCGGTTGCACAGCACGTCGGGATTGGGCGTGCGGCCCCGTTCGTATTCGGCGAACATGTAATCCACGACACGCGTGCGGTAGTCTGCCGAGAGGTCGACCACGTGCAGCTCGATGTCGAGTTTCCTGGCCACGAGTTCGGCGAAAACCCGGTCGTCGTGCCACGGACAGTCGCCTTCGAGCGTTCCCGTCGTGTCGTGCCAGTTGATCATAAAAAGCCCTACGACCTCATGCCCCTGCTCCTTGAGGAGCCAGGCCGCCACCGACGAATCGACGCCGCCCGAAAGTCCGATTACCACCCGTGCCATCCTTATTCCAATGTCAAGAGTCCTTCGGGCAGCACCAGGTGCATCGTGCGCCCCTCGAAGTCGATGCGGGCGATGAACTCCTCGACGGCGGGGACCAGCACCTGCCGTCCGCCGATCTCCAGTTCGAACAGCGGATTGGCGTCGCTGTCGTAGTAGTCGGTGACCGTCCCGCAGAGTTTCCCGGAGGCGCATGCCCCGGTTTCGCCGGCGGCGGTCGCCGCCCTTCCGGACGAGGCTCCGGCCTCTTCGGCCACGACCGCGAAGCCGATCAGGTCTTCGAGGTAAAATTCGTCGTCGTCCTCTTCGCCGTTCATCTCGATCCGGAATTCCAGCCCGACAAGCTCCTGCGCCCTGCGCTCGGTGTCGAAATCGGCGAATGTCGCCGTGGCTCCCGACTGGCCGCGGCGTTCGAAACGCTCGCACCAGAGCGGAACCTCCAGCGCGTCGATGGTGACGCGCAGCGGGGTGTCGGTCGTGAAATCCTCGGGGAAAGCGGGGTAGAGCGAGAGCATCACTCCGCCCTCCGTGCCGAAAAGTTTGTTGATTCTGCCTGCGGGAACGATCATGTCGGTTGAATTATGGCGTAAAAATACAAAAAAAACGGTAATCTTCCCGTGGGAAGTTTACCGTTTTTATTCGGATCGGGAAACGTCTTGCCGCGTCCCTTCCCTGTGTCGCCTTATTATTCGGCGGCGGGAGCTTCCGGAGCGGCCTCTTCGGCAGCAGTCTCCGCAGCGGCAGCCTCGGCGGCCTCACGGGCGGCAGCCTCGGCAGCGGCCTTCTTCTCGGCGATTGCGGCAGCGCGCTCCTCCTTGATCTTGGCCTCGGCAGCCAGACGGGCCTTCTCGGCCGACTTGGCGTCGGTGGCCAGCTTGTTGGTCTTGGCTTCGATCTTGCCGGCTTTGGCTTCCATCCACTTGTTGAAGCGGGCTTCTGCCTCGGTTTCGGTGAACGCACCCTTGGCGACGCCGCCCAGCAGGTGTTTCTTGTACATTACGCCCTTGTACGAGAGGATAGCCCGACAGGTGTCCGTAGGTTGTGCGCCTTTCTGTAACCAATCCAGGGCTTTCCCGAAGTCCAGGTCGATCGTAGCAGGATTCGTGTTGGGGTTGTAGGTTCCCAGCTTCTCGATGAATTTACCATCACGTGGCGCTCTGCTATCTGCGGCAACGATGTGATAGAAGGCATAACCCTTCTTACCGTGACGTGCCAGACGAATTTTAACAGCCATTTGCTATAAAATTTTGTTGTAATTAATAAAAAACGCTCACCCCTTCGGGCTTTTAAGCCTGCAAATGTAGGGAAAATATTCCGCCCGGCAAAATAAATGCCCTAAAAAACTGCATTTCACGGCTGTGACGGGGTTGTCCGGAAGAATGGGACGGGCCGCTTCGGGTTGTTGCGGGGCGGGTCGGAAATGAAAGACGGATTGAATTCAATTGCCTGAAAACCAATCCGTCCGTTGTGATCCCGGCGGGATTCGAACCCACGACCGACAGCTTAGAAGGCTGTTGCTCTATCCAACTGAGCTACGAGACCATCGTTGAAACAACGCTGCAAAAGTAAGAAATTTCGGGCCAACTGCAAACTTATCGTCCGATTTCTTGCTCCGGACCCGGACGGTCCGCCATACTCCGGAAAAACGGTCCCGGCTCTATTTCGTGAGGTATTTGTCGAGATACATTTTCAGTTCGCGCGGCATGACGGGCTTGGTGATGAATCCGTTGCATCCCGCCTCCTCGGCGACGCGCCGGTCGGTGTCGAAAGCATAGGCCGTCTGCATGATGACGGGCAGACTGTCCGTATGGAGCCGAATCTCCTTCAGCGCCTCGATACCGTCCATCACAGGCATTTTAATATCCATCAATACGGCGTCGGGATTGTGCGATAGCGCATACGCCACTGCCTCCTTGCCGTTCTTCGCCCAGAGCAGGTCATACTCTTTCTTGAGGATTATTTCCAGCAGCTTGTAATTGCTTTCCACGTCTTCTGCAATCAGGATCAACGGCTTACGTTCGGATGTATTGTTGTCTGTCATTGTGTATTACGTTGCAGTTCCCGCAAATATAGGAAATTTTTTCCAAAACCGTCGTTCGTCAACGGTAAAATGTTCCTTCGAAATGCGTTGCGTTTCCGCATCCGTCGGTGACCGAAAGACGCACGGCGTGGGTGCGCCGCTGCGCCGGCGCGTCGAAGAAATGAACCAGCGTTCCTTTCATCGGAAAACGGTCGCAGGGAACCCATTTGCCGTCGATGTGCAGCCTCCACGAGGCGATGCCCGAGAAGTTGTCCGCGGCGCGGAACCGCACCCCTTCGGCCCGGGTGAGGTCGGCGCCTTCGGCGAAGAGCGGACGGATCGCGGGCGGCAGCGTGTCGGCTACGATCGCCAGGTCTCCGGCCGTCCGCACCGAAGCCGTCACCGCGCCGTCGGCATATGCGCCTCCGACGCAGGCCAGCGAGCCTCTGCGCGTGCGTACGGCCAGTTGGGCGCGTAGTTGCAGCGGGCGCGGCACGCTGCCGCGGAGCGTGACCTCCACGGCGCGGAAAAGGGGCGTCGCGGGGTCGAAGAAACGGTAGGCGGGCGAGAGCACGACGACGCCCGAATCCGCCTGCGGGGCCTCTCCGAGTCCGGGACGGACGAAGATCGGCTCGTAAATCGTCCCTTCGGGAATGCGGACCTCCGCCTCGCGTCCGACGCGCAGGACCGAAGTCCGGTCGGGCCGCAGCGTCACGGCCGTGGTGTCGGCCTCGGCGCGGAACTCCCCGGCGCGTCCGCGGACGGCGAATTCCAGCGTCGAGACATTGCCGCAGTCGTCCTCGGCCTCGATGCGGATGCGGCGCACCTGCCCTTCCGCCGTGCGTATCAGCCCGCGTTCCGCCATCGTCGGGTAGAAACTGTCGGGCGCGCCCTCCAGCTGGGCCAGGCGGATCGCCTCGTTGCGCGAATTGATTTGTATCGGGTAACAGCTCACGGCATCGCTGCAACGCGATATGTCGTAGGTGAAGCTGTCCATGCGGAATTCGAAGCAGGGGATGCCGTCCGCGAAGGCTGTGACGCGCCATACCCCGAAGGTGTTCCAGACATCGTTGCGGCGGTCGGTGACTTCGGCCACGAAATAGCCCCTGCGGCCTACGCCGACGGGTCCGTCGTGCGTCAGGGCGTAACGGCCTGCGGCCGTGCGGACCACGGCGTAACTCTCCGGGACGCTGCGCACGGGCACGCCCTGCACGGTGTCGACCTCGACGTAGTGCAGGCGCACGATGCGCGGCGGATATTCGTCCCTGGGGCGGATGATTCCTTCGCGGACGGGGTTGTAGAGCCGCTGGGTCTCCGTGTCGCGGATTTCGTAATGGAGGTGCGGGCCGCCCGACGAACCGCTGTCGCCCGAGTAAGCCACCACGTCGCCCTGCTTCACGGGCCAGGTTCCGGGACCGAACCAGAGGTTCACGCCGTTCGAACGGCGTTCGTAACGCTCCCTGCGCACGTGCCGCTCGATGTCGTCGCGGAAACGCCGGAGGTGGCCGTAGACGACCGTCGTGCCGTTGCGGAGCGTGAGGTAGACGGCGCGCCCGTAGCCGCCCGCCTGCAATACCACGCGCGAAACGTAGCCGTCGGCCGCGGCCACGACCGGTTTACCCTCCTCGGCGTCGGTCTTGATGTCCACGCCCGCATGGAAATGCCCGGGACGGATTTCACCGAAATTGGCCGAGTAGAGCCGTTGTTTGAGTTCCCGCAGGGGGTAGATGTAGTCGTTGGGGTCGAGTTGCTGGCCTTGTGCCCCGAGGCAGGCCGTCGTAAGCAGAAAAAGTATTAGAAATCGTTGCATGTGTCCGTCTCCCTGACCATTGCCGAGGCTGCGTCCATGACGGCCTCGTAGTCGTACCCGAGCGAAAGCCCGTAGCGTATCAGTTTGGTTTTCAGTTCGTATTGCGAGGTGTATTTCACCGTCCGGGCCTTGCGTTCGAGCTGCTGCGCGAGCCGCTCGCCCATTGCCGGACGGTCGGCCTGCGACAGCGCCGCGTCGATCCGTTCCTTCGAAACCCCCTTGCGTTGGAGCGCCGTGCGGATTTTGTACTCGCCCCAGCCGCTGAGCCGCAGTTTTTCGCGCACGAAGGCCTCGGCGTAGCGGCTGTCGTCGATAAAGCGGTCGCGCACCAGCCGGCCGAGCACCTGCTCGGCATCCTTTTCCGCCACTCCCCAGCCGCGCATCAGCCGCCGGGCGTCGCCCTCCGACTTTTCGGCGCGGGCGCAGAGGCGCATCAGCGCCGCGAGCGCCTCGTCGGGCGTTTTGTCGCGTTTTTTCCTTATTTCAGCCGGGTGCATACCATGCGCGGTTTTCCGAAGAGGTCCTCGCGGACCTCGGTGTCGGTGTATCCTTCGGCGCCGAGCATGCGGACGATCTCCGCCGCGGCGCGTTCGTAAATCTCGAACCAAAGACGTCCGCCGGGCGTCAGCATCTGCCGTCCCGCCCGGGCGATGGCGCGGTAGAAACGGATGGCGTCGTCGTCGGGGACGAACAGCGCCAGGCCGGGTTCGTGGTCGCGGACGTTGGGGTGCATCGCCGCGCGGTCGCTCTCGGGAACGTAGGGCGGATTCGATACGATCGCGTCGAACCGCTCCGGAAAAGCCTCCTCCAGCCCGTTCAGGGCATCGGCTTTGCGGAGCGTGACCGCCGCGCCGAGTTGTTGGAAATTCTCCGCCGCCACGGTCAGCGCGTCGTCCGAGATGTCGGCGGCGAAGACCTCCGTCCCGGGCATCCCCAGAGCCAGCGAAGCCGCGATGCAGCCGCTGCCCGTCCCTACGTCCAGCAGCCTCCGGGCTTCGCGCTCCCCGTGCAGGATCGCGTCGACCAGCTCTTCGGTTTCGGGCCGCGGGATCAGAACCCCTTCGCGCACGGCGAAGCGGCGGCCGTAAAATTCCGTGTGTCCGACGACGTATTGCAACGGTTCGCCCGCAGCCAGACGGGCTGCGGCCTCTTCCAGCCCTTCGACGGCGAGTTCCGCTTCCGGGTCGGTCAGCAGGGCCGACGGCGAAAGCCCCGAAAGCTCCGCCACGGCGGCCAGCGCGATGCTGCGGGCTTCGCGTGCGTCGTAAAGTCCCGTGAGCCGTGCGGCCAGCGCGTCGATGCTCCCGCGGCGCGTCATTGGCGGATGAAGTTGGCCAGGGCGATGGCCACGGCGGCTTCGACGACCACCGCGCCGCGCAGGGCGACGCAGACGTCGTGGCGGCCGTGGATTTCCAGCGGTTCGACCCTGTTGGTTGCCAGGTTGTAGGTGATCTGTTCGCGGCCGATGCTCGGCGTGGGTTTCAGCGCCGCGCGCACCACGATCTCGTTGCCGTTGGTGATGCCTCCGTTGATGCCCCCGGCGTTGTTGGTCGCCGTCGTGCCGTCGCAGTCGGTGAAGCAGTCGTTGTTCTCCGAGCCGCGCAGACGCGCTCCGGCGAATCCGCTGCCGAATTCGACCCCCTTGACCGCCGGGACGGCGAACAGCAGGTGGGCGATCATGCTTTCGGCCGAGTCGAAGAAGGGCTGTCCCAGGCCGAGGGGCACGCCCTGCACGCGGCATTCGACGATGCCGCCCACCGAGTCGCGGTCGGCCGCCGCGGCATGCAGCACCTCGTTGAAACGTTCGGGGTCGGTGCAGCCGCCGATCTCGGTCAGCCGGGTCGCGAAGCGGATGCTTGCGGGCAGCATCTTTTTGGCCACGACGCCCGCGGCGACCAGCGCCACCGTGAGGCGCGCCGAGAAGTGTCCGCCGCCGCGCGGATCGTTGAATCCGGCGAATTTGTGGTAGGCCACCAGGTCGGCGTGCGAGGGGCGGTAGTGGCGCATGACGGTCGAGTAGTCCTGCGAGTGGGTGTTGGTGTTGGCGAATTCGATGGTCAGCGGCGCGCCCGTCGTGTAGCCGTCGTAGACTCCCGACACGATCTGCGGTACGTCGGGTTCGCGCCTCGGCGTCGTGCCGGGCGCTCCGCTGCGGCGTCGCGCGAGGTCTTCGGCGAAGTCCTCCTCCGAGAGCGGGATGCCCGCCGGGACGCCGTCCAGCGAAATGCCTATCTGGTGTCCGTGCGACTCGCCCCAGATGGCGAGCCGGAAATTGTGTCCGAATTGGTTCATGGGCGGTTTGGTGTTTTAGACCCGAATATGTTCCAGGTCCCCGAAGAACCCGGGATAGCTTTTGGCGACGCTCTCGGCCCCCTCGATCTCCACGGCTTCGTCCGAGCGCAGGGCGGCGACGGCCAGCGACATGGCCATGCGGTGGTCGCCGTGGCTCTGCGTGCGTGCCGCGCGGACCTTTCCGCCGCGTATTTTCATCAGATCCTCCTCCGAGGTGTCGACCTCGATGCCCAGTTTGGCATACTCCTCGCGGATGGCCTCCGAGCGGTTGCATTCCTTGTATTCGAGGCGCGAGGTTCCCCGGATGACGCTCACTCCGTCGGCTGCGGCGGCCAGCGCGGCCAGCGCCGGGAACAGGTCGGGACAGTTCGTGGCGTCGAATTCGAAGGCCCGGAGCGGCCTGTGCAGGGCCGTCACCGAATCCTCCTCGTTGATCACGGCGGCTCCTGCGCGCACCAGCGCGGTGCAGATGGCCGTGTCGGCCTGCTTCGAGAGCATCGAGACGTTGCGCACGGTGACCTCTCCGGCCGTGGCGCCCGCCACCAGCAGCATCGCCGCGGCGCTCCAGTCGCCCTCGATGCTGAAATAGGTCGAACGGTAGCGCTGCCGTCCGGGGATGTAGAACTCCTCGTAGTCGCGCTGGCTGATTTCGATGCCGAAGCGCGCGGCCGTGTCGAGAGTCATATCTAAATAAGGTGTCGAGACCGCTCCGCGTACGTGCAGCGAGGTGTCGCGCCTGGCCAGCGGCAGCGCGAGCAGCAGCCCCGTGATGAACTGCGACGAGACCGACCCGTCGACTTCGGCCTCTCCGCCCTGGATCGGGCCGCAGACCTCGATGGGGAGGAATCCCCCGTTGTCGCGGACCCGCACGCCCAGCCGGCGGAGCGGTTCGAACATCATCTGCATCGGGCGGCGCAGCAGCGAGCCGCGCCCCTCGATGGTGACGGGTGTGGGGCAGAGCGATGCCACGGGCGTGAAAAGACGTGTCGAGAGGCCCGATTCGCCGACGTTGAGCACGCAGCCCTTCGGGGACAGTCCGCCTTCGATCGAGAGCGATGTGGGATCGACCCGGCGCACCCGCGCGCCGAGCGTCTCGATACATTGCAGGGCGGAACGCGTGTCGTCGCAGAATTCGATGTTGCGCAGCACCGAAACCTCCTCCGAGAGCAGTGCCGCTGCGAGGGCACGCTGTGCATAGCTTTTCGAACAGGGCGGCGTCAGCGTGCCTTTGACGCGGCCCGGCGGAACCGTTTTATCCATATTTACTCATTAACCTCCTGTCCCTTGCGGTTTTTCATCTCCTGCGTCAGCTGATGGCTCTTCTTCAGCTCGAAATGCTGCCCGAGGTAGACCTTGCGGACCATCGGGTCGGCGGCCAGCTCTTCGGCCGTACCCGTTTTCAGGATCTTGCCCTCGTAGAGCAGGTAGGTGCGGTCGGTGATGGCCAGCGTCTCGTCGACGTTGTGGTCGGTGATGATCACGCCGATGTTCTTGTGCTTGAGCGTCGCCACGATCGACTGGATGTCCTCCACGGCGATCGGGTCCACGCCGGCGAACGGTTCGTCCAGCAGGATGAACGCCGGGTTGATGGCCACGGCGCGCGCGATCTCCGTACGGCGGCGTTCGCCGCCCGAGAGCTGTATGCCGAGGCTTTTGCGCACCTTTTGCAGTCGGAACTCCTCGATCAGCGCTTCGACACGTTCGTTCTGGTACTCCTTCGAGAAGGAGGTCATCTCCAGCACGGCCCGTATGTTGTCCTCCACCGACAGGCGGCGGAATACCGACGCCTCCTGCGCCAGATAGCCTACGCCGAGCTGGGCGCGGCGGTATACGGGCAGGTCCGTCAGTTCGGAGGCCTGGCCTTCGTCGCTTTCGAGGAAAATGCGCCCTTCGTTGGGCTTGATCAGTCCCACGATCATGTAGAAGGTCGTGGTCTTGCCGGCTCCGTTGGGACCCAGAAGGCCTACGATCTCTCCCTGGTTGACGTCGATCGACACGTGGTCGACGACGGTCCGGGCCTTGTATTTCTTGACGAGCTCGCTGGTGTAAAGACGCATTGCGTTTCGATAATTTTTTTACAAAGTTATGCTTTTTTCCGAAAAGTTTTTTATCTTTACATTGAATTTTATGATTTTTAAAGCATACTATCGGCGAAATGAAACAATTTGATTCTTCCCTGCTGCATGACAAGCTGAAGGAGTACTTCGGCTTTTCGTCGTTCAAGGGAAACCAGGAAGCGGTGATCCGCAATGTGCTGGAAGGCAAGGATACTTTCGTGCTGATGCCCACGGGCGGCGGCAAGTCTTTGTGCTACCAGTTGCCGGCCATGCTGATGGACGGCGTTGCGATCGTCATATCGCCGCTGATCGCCCTGATGAAGAATCAGGTCGACGCCATGCGCACCTTCTCGGCCGAGTCGGGGATCGCGCATTTCCTGAATTCGTCGCTCAACAAGACAGCCGTGGCGCAGGTTCGGCAGGACGTGCTCGACGGCAAGACCAAATTGCTCTATTTCGCACCCGAGTCGCTCACCAAGGAGGACAACGTGGCGTTCCTGCGCAAGATAAAGGTTTCGTTCTACGCCATCGACGAGGCGCACTGCATTTCGGAGTGGGGACACGACTTCCGCCCGGAGTACCGCCGCATCCGGCCGATCATCAACGAGATCGGCTCGGCGCCGCTGATCGCCTTGACGGCTACGGCCACGCCCAAGGTGCAGCTCGACATCCAGAAGAATCTGGGCATGTCCGACGCCTCGGTCTTCAAATCGTCGTTCAACCGCCCGAACCTCTACTACGAAATCCGGCCCAAGCACAACGTCGACCACGACATCATCCGTTTCATCAAGCAGAACGAGGGCAAGAGCGGCATCATCTACTGCCTGAGCCGCAAGAAGGTCGAGGAGCTGACCGAGTTGCTCGTGGCCAACGGCATCCGGGCGCTGGCCTACCACGCCGGGATGGATGCGTCGACGCGCGCCGCCAATCAGGACGACTTCCTGATGGAGCGCGTCGAGGTGATCGTGGCGACGATCGCTTTCGGCATGGGCATCGACAAACCCGACGTGCGCTATGTCATCCACTACGACATTCCCAAGTCGCTCGAAGGCTATTATCAGGAGACGGGCCGTGCCGGCCGCGACGGCGGCGAGGGCTACTGCCTGACCTTTTACAGTTACAAGGACATTCAGAAACTCGAGAAGTTCATGCAGGGCAAGCCCATCGCCGAACAGGAGATCGGCAAGCTGCTGCTGCTGGAGACGGTTTCCTACGCCGAGAGTTCGATGTGCCGCCGCAAGACGCTGCTGCACTATTTCGGCGAGGACTATACCGAGGACAACTGCGGCAACTGCGACAACTGCCGCAATCCCAAACCGAAGGTCGATGCCCGGGCTGCGCTCAAGATGGCGCTCGAAGCCCTGCGCGACATCGGAGACAAGTTCAAGGCCGACTATCTGGTCAACGTTCTGGTGGGCAAGACCACGGCCCTGATCAAGAGCTACGGGCACAACAAGTCGAAATGGTTCGGTGCGGGCGCCGAGCACGACGCCCGTTTCTGGGGCGCGGTGCTGCGTCAGGCTTTGATACTGGGCCTCATCGACAAGAATATCGAAAACTACGGGCTGATTTCGGTCAACAAGAAGGGCGAGGGCTATATCGCCCTGCCGTTCCCGGTGACCGTGACCCTCGACCACGACTACGACGAGGAGGAGAAGGAGTCCGAGTCCGTGGCTCCGATGGGCAAGGGCGGCGCGGCCGACGAGGAGCTGTTCTCGATGCTGAAGGACCTGCGCAAGAAGGTCGCCAAGCAGCACGGGCTGCCGCCGTTCGTCATTTTCCAGGACCCGTCGCTGGAGGACATGGCCGTGCAGTACCCGATCACGTTCGAAGAGATGCAGAACATCACGGGCGTCGGCGTGGGCAAGGCGCGCAAGTTCGGCGAGGAGTTCATCCGCCTGATCAAGGCCTATGTCGAGGAGAAGGAGATCATCCGTCCGCAGGACATGATCGTCAAGGGCGTGGCCAGCAAGTCGGGCAACAAGATCTTCATCATCCAGTCGATCGACCGCAAGATGGATTTCGAGGACATCGCCCGCGCCAAGGACCTCGACTTCGACGAACTGCTGACCGAGATCGAAGGCATCGTCAACGCCGGAACGAAACTCGATATTTCCTACTATCTGAAGGAGTTCATGGACGAGGACAAGATCGAGGACATTTACCTCTACTTCAAGGAGGACGCCGAGAGCGACTCGCTCGACGCGGCCATCGAGGAGCTGGGGGCCGATTATACCGAGGAGGAGATACGCCTGGTGCGCATTAAGTTTATGTGCGAGCAGGGCAACTGATTTTCGGTTTTACAGGGTGTTTTCCGCACTTCGTCTGCGGCCCGGGACCGTCCTGCTTTTGCAGCTCCTGCTCGGGTCCGAAGCCCGGAAACCGTTCCTCCGGAATCAAAAAGCAGATGAAACGGGGTTGGCCTTCGGGTGCCGCTGGCAAGGATGTAACTAACCGATATAACCTAATTTTGACGCCTATGAACAAGAAGACTTTTACTTTAGCCGTGATTTTTCTGATCTGCGCGCTGGGGTGGCTCGGGGCCAATGTCTATTGGCGGGTGACGCGCTCCAACTGCGTGAATGTGTTCGATCTGGTCGTGGGCGTGCTGTTCGTCGCGGCCGGAGTCGGAATGGTGTATAACGAGTTCAACAAAAAGAAATGCAGACACCTCGATGAGGTGAACAAGCACAAAATTCCTTGACCGATGCGTGCGATAGACCGTTTTCAGGCCGTCATGGCCGTCGTATTTTTCATAGGGACCCTGGTTTCGGCCTGGCGGGTCGCCGTCGCCGACGGAGGGGACATCTGGTACGTTCCCGTGATCATGGCCCTGGCATCCGCCGCGATGACCGTCGGCGCGTTGCAGCACCGGAAAAGGAAAGTTACCCAAAATAAGGATTGACATGAAAACCAATCTTATGCAGCTCCTGCGCCTCGTACTGATGGTGCTGGCTGTCGCGGGCGTCATCTATGCCATCGAATTCATGGAGCGCGGCATCGCCGTGTGGTTCTGGGTTGCGCTGCTCGGTATCGGGTTCGTGGGCCTGCTCTATACGTTCCGCCTGACGCAGCGCCGCGTGGCCCGGGAAAATCGCGAGCGGCAGCGGCTCGAAAAGAAGCGCAGCCGCCGTTCGAAACGCTGACCGGGGCTGTAACCGGAGGATGTCGGTCGTTTTGCCGGTTCCGGGTGCGTGACCCGGCCGGAATCGTTTTCCGGGGTCCGCAGGTTCCGTGCGGCTCTTTCGTCCGGGATCGCTCGTCCGGTCGTTTGGACGTTGACCCCGGCTCGGAGCGTCGCTCCGAATCTTCGGTCCTGTCCGATCAGCCCCCCCCCTGCATGCGCCGGCCGCCGGACAAGATTGTCCGGCGGCCGGCGCATGTTCAGTTCTGAATCGAGGCGAGCGTTCCGTTTTCGAAATAAAGGTAGCTGTTTGTTCCGTAGACCCATTGTTCGTGTACGCCCCAACTGCCCGACATGGTGTTGATGTCTTCGGGCGACCCCCATGCCTCGCGGCACATTTCCCGGGTCATACCGATCCGGACTTTGCCCTCCAGGATCAGCTCGGCAGTAGCCTTGCCGTATTTCCGGTAGAGCGCAGCCTTACGTTCCTTCTGCTCTTTTTCCTGTTGCAGGCGGGCCTCTTCGCGCTTCCGGGCCTCCTCGGCGCGCTGGGCGTATACCTCTTCGGACGGGGTGAAGATCAGCTCTTCCATGAAGGCGCGGTCGCTGCCGAGGGTGTATCCTTCGACGCCGAAAGGTGTCGGGTAGCGGCAAAGCGGGATGTAAATCCGCACGCTGTCCTCTTTCCGTTCGAATACGAACGACGGCACGGCGTAACCCGTTCCGTCGCCGATCAGCCGGAGGTCGAGGCACTTCAGCTCCGTGCCGAAATTCAGCCGGTTCTCTTCGCCCTGCATGGTCTTGGCCTGCAATCCGAAGTATCCGGAAACATATCCCGGAGCTTCGGGTTTGCGCTTCGTGAGGAAGAACTCCCTGCCGACGTACGCCGCACGGTACTTCTCGATCAGCCCTTCGACGACGACCGGATAATATTCATCCCGCAGGTTCGTTTTGTCTTTTCCCGTATGTGCATACCAATAGAGTGTTTCTCCCTCTTCGGATCGGAGCCGGAAAACCCGGAACGCCTCTCCCTGGATTCTGTGTGTCTTGAGACCGATTATTTCGAAGGTTTTTCCTTCGATGGTTTCCGCCGGGGTGAACCAGCCCGTTTCGGGAGCCGTCGGAAAGAGGTTCCGTCCGAGAACGTGCGACTCCATTGTCGTGCATCCGCAGGCGGCTGTCGTTTCGTCTTTGTAGAACCGGGGACGGTAGGTATCGCTGTAAAGGGTGTCGATCCGGAAATCCTCGGGCCGGACCTTTCTGCGGGGTTTGCGCAGCCACACCGTGTCGACGCGCACGACGGCGGGCGTTTCCGCGAGGAAGTTGAAGTAGGCGGCCGGGCGGAGATCGGCGTGAATGTCCCGGGGATAGAACAGGATGCGTTGCCCGACGAGGCTTTCGTAATAGGCGGCGTCGCCGCCCGTGCGGATGTTTGCCGTCGAATCGTATACCGCCGGCGCGGTTTTCTCCGGCGCGGCGCCGTGCGGCAGGACGGATTGGACTTTGAGTTGTGCCGAAGCGTCTGCGATGCAGCAGAGACCGAGCAGGGTGGGGAGGAGGCGTTTCATCTTTTTGTCGTATGGACCCAAAGGTAGCGATAATTCCTGTCTTTGGCGCCGCAGCGGCGCTTTTATTTGCCGGAGCGCTTTGCAATTCGCCGGCGATTCGGTTTTGAGCCGGCTTTTTCTTATCTTTGCTGCCTACAATGTAAAGTTTATGGGAGAAGTAAGGGCAAAAAAGGCGCTGGGACAGCATTTTCTGGTCGACCTGAATATCGCGCGCAAAATCTGCGATTCGCTTTCGGGCGGCAGTGCGGCCGGCGGACCGTGTACGGTGCTCGAAGTGGGGTGCGGCATGGGCGTGCTGACGCAGTTCCTGCTGCGGCGCAGCGACATCGTGACCTGGGGCGCCGAGATCGACCCGGAGAGCGTCGCATACCTCCACGCGCACTACCCGGAGTTCGCGCCGCGGCTCGTCGCGGGCGATTTCCTCGGGATGAACCTGCGCGAACGCTTTCCCGAAGGACTGAAAATCATCGGCAACTTCCCCTATAACATCTCGTCCCAGATTTTTTTCAAGGTGCTGGAGAACCGCGATCTCGTTCCCGAGTGCGTGGGCATGATCCAGAAGGAGGTCGCCGTGCGGCTGGCCGAGCCTCCCGGTTCGAAGGAGTACGGCATCCTGTCGGTGCTCCTGCAGGCGTGGTACGACATCGAATACCTTTTTACGGTGAACGAGACGGTTTTCAACCCGCCTCCGAAGGTCAAGAGCGCCGTGATCCGCCTGCGCCGCAACGCCACGGAGCGTCTCGGCTGCGACGAAACCCTGTTCGTGAAGGTGGTGAAAGCCTCCTTCGGCCAGCGGCGCAAGATGATCCGCAACTCGCTGAAGTCCGTGTTCGGCGATTTCGGCGGGGCCGAGCACCCCTTCTTCACCCGGCGCGCCGAGCAGCTGGGCGTCGCCGAGTTCGTGGAGCTAACGAATTGGGTTTCGCGATTTTCGATTTTATAGGGCATCTTTGCACTTGCATTCGTGCGGCACGAATGGGACGTATTTCGATACTACCCATCCGTGCCGCTCTTCGTTTAAGCACAAATCTGTTCCTCTAAAATCGAAAACGCATTTTGCTCCGGCCTGCCGTTACATGCCGGCCGGTTTTTCCGCCCCGGCGACCACCGTCACCAGGTCTTCGCGGCAGAGGTATTTCCGGGCCAGCTGCTGCACCCCGGCGGGCGTCATCTCCCGGATACGGCGTATGTTGCTGCCGATCACCGTGTTGTCGCAGCCGCAGAGGATGTTTTCGATCGTCACGTCGGCGATGCCGAACGGCCCGTCGAGAATGCGCATCATCTCGCCCGTCATCATGTTTTTCACCAGCTCCAGTTCCGCTTCCGGCATCGGCTCCGCGCCGAGGCGTTCGATCTCGGCGTAAATCTCCCGCAGAGCCTCCTGCGTCACGTCCGCGCCGACCTGGGCCGCTATGGCGAAATAGCCTTCGCGTTCGAAGTTGACCATCGCCGAGACCACGCCGTAGGTGTAGCCGTGCTCTTCGCGGAGGTTCTGCATCAGGCGCGAGCCGAAATAGCCGCCCAGGGCCGTCGCCACGACCTGCATGCCCAAAAAATCGGGATGCGTGCGCGGGAACAGCAGGCGGCCGATGCGCAGCGACGACTGCACGGCCCCCGGGTACTCGACGAACGCCGTATGCGTGGTCTCGGGCGCGGGGAAGGCGGGCGGCGCTTCGGCCGCGCCGCGGGGAATCCGTCCGGCAAGCTCCGCCACGGCCTTCAGCTCGTGGTCGCCGATGCGCCCGCTGCACACGACGAAGCAGTTTTCGGCGGTGTAGAACCGGCGGTAGAATCCCGCCACGTCGTCGCGCGTGAGGCTGTCGTAGGCCTCTTCGTGCGACGAGACGCCGTAAGGATGCCGCTCCCCGAACAGCGCCCGTGCGAAGGCCTCGCGGGCCTTCACGTCGATCTTCGCCCGCTCGACCGCCAGCCGCTGTCTGCGTTTGGCGGCGTAGGTGCGCAGCTCCTCCTCGGGGAATGCGGGGCAGAGCAGGATCTGCTCCGCTACGGCGAGCGTCGGGTCGAAGAATTTCGAGAGGGTGGCGAAATTGATGTAGGCGTAGTCGCGGTCGACGTTCACGTCGTACCACGAGCCGTAGTAGTCGAGTTGTTCGGCGATCTGGTGCGCCGTCATGTCGCGTGAGCCTTCGGAGAGGAGGTTGGCGGCGGCCGACGCCGAGAAGGGCGCCTGCTGGAGGGCCGATCCGGCGCGGAAGACGAACGAAATGCGCAGCACCTCGAAATCGTCGGAGGCGAGCGTGTAGAGTCCGATGCCGTTGGGCAGCGTCGTGCGGCGGGCTTCGGCGACCTCGACCTGCGAGGGAGTTATGCGGGGTTGTGTCATTTCCTGGCGTTGTAAATGAGTGTGGAACTGTTTTCGGGCCGAAGCGTGCGGCGGCTGAACGAGCGGATGTCCTCGTCGGTGACGGCGCGGTAGCGGTCCACCTCGCGGTTGATCAGGGAGAGGTCGCCCAGCATCTCGTAGAACCCGAGGTTCATCGCCTTGTTCATCACGTTCAGTTCGCCGAAGAGCGTGTTGGCTTCGAATTTGTTCTTGACCTTTTCGATTTCGTATGCGGTCGCGACGGTCGTTTGCAGGGCTTCGATCTCTTCGCGGAAAGCCGCTTCGGCCGCTTCAGGCGTCACGCCCGGGAGCAGCTGGCCCGTGAAGACGAACAGTCCCGGGTCGACGTCGCCCGTGATGTAGGCGTTGACGCTCGACAGCAGGTTGCGTTCTTTGACGAGGTGCGTGTAGAGGCGTCCCGAGTCGCCGCCCGAGAGCAGGTCCGAAACCAGGTCGGCGGTGTAGAAATCGAGCTTGGTGCGTGCGCACATGTGATAGGCTACGGTGACGGTCGAGGCCGGCACGTCGCGTTCGACCTCCTGGCGGCGGGCCTGTGTCTGCACGGGTTCCTGCGGGATGGCGGCCGTCTCGGACGGGTGGTCGGCGAGCGGCGCGAACCACTTTTCGGCCAGCTCCAGCATCCACTCCTCCTCCATGTCGGCCGAGATCGACAGAATGGCGTTCGACGGGCGGTAGTGGGCGCGGTAGAAGGACTCGACGTCCGCGAGCGTGGCTCCGGCGATATGGTCGGTCGCCAGGCCGATGGCCGCCCAGCGGTAGGGGTGGACCTTGTAGGCGAGCGCCCGCAGTAGCATCGTCTGGTCGCCGTAGGGCTGGTTGAGGTATCGCTGGCGGAACTCCTCGATCACCACCTTCTTCTCGGCTTCGAGCTTAGCGGGGGTGATGTCGAGTCCCTCCATGCGGTCGCTTTCGAGCCAGAGGGCCGTTTCGAGGTTGTCCTTCGGGAGCGTGATGTAGAAATCCGTGTAGTCGTTGTTAGTGAAGGCGTTGTTGTCGCCCGAAGCCATCTGCACCGGAAGGTCGAAATTCTCCACGGCGCGCGTTCCGCGGAACATCAGGTGTTCGAACAGGTGGGCGAATCCCGTGCGTGCGGGGTTTTCGTTGCGCGCGCCGACCCGGTAGAGGATATTCACGGCGGCGAGTTTCGACGCCCGGTCGCGGTTGACCACGACGGTCAGCCCGTTGGGGAGTGTTTTTCTGGTGTATGGAATCATAGTTGCGCAAAGGTACGAAAAAGTCCGGTGGCTGCAAACCGGGATTGCGTGGGATGGTCCCGTAGAACCTTCCGGCAGATAAAAGGGCGGTCGCGTCCCCGGGGACCGTAAAAAAGCAGCGGCGGGAAATACAAGTGACGCCTCATTGTTCGGAAAATGGATTCGGTGACTATGAAGAAGTTTGGGATAGGAATCCATCGCTCCCGCCGCTGCATGACCGGTACATCGGCAGAAACGAGAAGAGTGCTGCCGAGATCCTGGCTCCTGCGGCTCTGGTAAAGCCTGTAAACCCCTCACATCAGCGCGCACCCTTCGGGTACGATCCATTGTGGGTTTACAAAAAATTTACCAGATTTCAGGAGCCCCAATATAACCGTTTCAATAACGATATTTAAAGAACGAATGCAAACGTGTTTCCGAGGGCAAAGTTAATAAAAAATCCCGGTTTGCGGCCAATGTGTCCGAAAGTCCTATTCATAAACCTTATTTTTGCGGCTCCGTCCGTCCGGCCTGCGGTCCGCGCGCCGCGCGCCGTGTCCGGACGCGGCGTTTCCGCCCTCGGGATGCGTGCGCCTGGGGGTAATTCACTATTGGTTAGCCAGTTCTGCAACTTGGTGATTTCCCGGCAGTTTGTTGTTAATTGAATAACAACCCGGCTGTTATTCGATTCACATTTGAAATGTCGAAAAATAACGCTTTTTTGAACAAAAGTAAGTGCGGATTCTCGGCTGAAATTGCTATCTTTGCATCGCCCGTGTTTCCGGGCTGTGTCTGGATTGTTAGGAAAAACACACAAATATCATCTAAATTTCAACTAAAATGGCAGAAAAGAAATTTATCACTTGTGATGGTAACTACGCTGCGGCCCATGTGGCTTACATGTTCTCGGAAGTCGCGGCCATCTATCCCATCACGCCGTCGTCGACGATGGCCGAGCTCGTGGACGAGTGGGCCGCTCAGGGCCGTAAAAATATCTTCGGAGAGACCGTTAAAGTCGTTGAAATGCAGTCCGAGGCCGGAGCCGCAGGCGCCGTGCACGGATCGTTGCAGAGCGGCGCCCTGACCTCGACGTTCACCGCTTCGCAGGGTCTGCTGCTGATGATCCCCAACATGTACAAGATCTCCGGCGAGCTGCTTCCGGGCGTGTTCCACGTTTCGGCGCGTGCGCTGGCCGCACAGTCGCTGTCGATTTTCGGCGATCATCAGGATGTGATGGCGGCCCGCCAGACGGGTTTTGCCATGCTGGCCACCTCGTCGGTGCAGGAGGTCATGGACCTCGCCGGCATCGCGCACCTCGTGTCGCTGAAGGCCCGCGTTCCGTTCCTGCACTTCTTCGACGGTTTCCGCACCTCGCACGAGATCCAGAAGATCGAACTGATCGACGAAGCCGCGCTGACGGCGCTGCTCGACCGCGACGCCCTGAAGGAGTTCCGCGCCCGCGCTTTGAACCCCGAACACCCTGTTACGCGCGGTACGGCCCAGAATCCCGACATCTATTTCCAGACGCGCGAGGCTTCGAACAAGTTCTACGACGCCATTCCCGACATGGTGGCCGACACCATGAAGGAGATTTCGAAGATCACGGGACGCGACTACAAGCCGTTCGTCTACTACGGCGCGAAGGACGCCGAGAACGTGATCGTCGCCATGGGTTCGGTGACCGAGACCATCAAGGAGACGGTCGACTACCTGATGGCCAAGGGCGAAAAGGTGGGTGTAGTGACCGTGCACCTCTACCGCCCGTTCTCGGTGAAATACCTGATGGCCGTGCTTCCCGAGAGCGTGAAGCGCGTCTGCGTGCTCGACCGCACGAAGGAGCCGGGAGCCAACGGCGACCCGCTGTATATGGATGTCGTGGAGGCGTTCGCCGCCTGCCCGTGCGACCGCAAGCCGCTCGTCATCGGCGGGCGTTACGGCCTTTCGTCGAAGGACACCACTCCGGCGCAGATGCTGGCCGTGTTCGAGAACCTGAAGATGAACGAGCCGAAGAACCAGTTCACGGTGGGTATCGTCGACGACGTGACGTTCCGTTCGCTGCCCGTCGGCGAGGAGATTTCGCTCGCGAAGCCCGGCACGTTCGAGGGCCTCTTCTTCGGTCTGGGCGCCGACGGCACGGTGGGCGCCAACAAGAACTCGATCAAGATCATCGGAGGCACGACCGACAAGTACTGCCAGGCCTATTTCTCCTATGACTCGAAGAAATCGGGCGGCTACACCTCGTCGCACCTGCGTTTCGGCGACCTGCCGATCACGTCGCCCTATCTGGTGACCACCCCCGACTTCGTGGCCTGCCACGTGCCTTCGTACGTCGACAAGTACGACGTGTTGAAGGGGCTGAAGACCGGCGGTTCGTTCCTGCTGAACTCGGTGCACGACGCCGAGACGACCTGCGCGACGCTGCCCGACCACATGAAGGTCTACCTGGCCAAGAACAAGATCAACTTCTATATCATCAACGCCACGAAGATCGCCGCCGAGCTGGGTCTGGGTTCGCGTACGAACACCATCATGCAGTCGGCCTTCTTCAAGATCGCCAATGTCATTCCGTTCGACAAGGCTGTCGAGGAGATGAAGAAAGCCATTCTGAAATCCTACGGCAAGAAGGGCGAGGACATCGTCAACATGAACTACGCGGCCGTCGACGCCGGCGGCAACGCTGTGGTGAAGGTCGAGGTTCCGGCCGAGTGGGCGAATATCGTCGTGAAGGAGGAGGAGCACACGGCCGATGCCGCGCGTCCCGACTTCGTGAAGAAGATCGTCGACCCGATCAACGCCCTGAAAGGCGACCTGCTGCCCGTTTCGGCCTTCAACGGCCGCGAAGACGGCACGTGGGACAACGGCACGGCCGCTTATGAGAAGCGCGGCATCGCCGTCAACGTTCCCGAGTGGAAGATCGGGAACTGTATCCAGTGCAACCAGTGCGCCTATGTCTGCCCCCACGCCGTGATCCGTCCGTTCCTCGCCACCGAGGAGGAGGCCGCCGCTTCGGGCGTGGAGTGGAAGCAGGGCCTCGGCGAGACCAAGGAGTACAAGTTCCGCATCCAGATTTCGCCGATGGACTGTACGGGTTGCTCGAACTGCGTCGACGTCTGCCCCGCCAAGGATAAGGCGCTCGTGATGCGCCCGCTGGAGGAGCAGATGCCCCAGCAGAAGAATTGGGATTACATCACCAAAAATATCGGTTACAAGCAGGTCGTCGACAAGACCAAGTCGGTCAAGAACCTTCAGTTCGCACAGCCGTTGTTCGAGTTCTCGGGCGCTTGCGCAGGCTGCGGCGAGACCCCCTATATCAAGGCCATTTCGCAGCTGTTCGGCGACAAGATGATGGTTGCCAACGCCACGGGCTGCACCTCGATCTACTCGGGTTCGGCTCCCTCGACGCCCTACTGCACCAACGCCGCCGGCCAGGGTCCCGCATGGGCCAACTCGCTCTTCGAGGACAACGCCGAGTTCGGTCTGGGTATGCACGTCGGCGTGGAGAAACTCCGCGACCGCGTCCAGGAGACGATGGAGAAGGCCATCGCCAACTGCACCAAGTGCTCCGAGGAGTTGAAAGCCGTGATGAAGGAGTGGATCGAAAACCGCGGCTCGTCGGCCAAATCGGCCGAGGTTACGGCGCGCCTGATCCCGCTGCTGGAGGCCTGCGGCTGCGACTACTGCAAGGAGATTCTCGAGCACAAGGACTGGCTCGTGAAGAAGTCGCAGTGGATCATCGGCGGCGACGGCTGGGGTTACGACATCGGTTACGGCGGCGTGGACCACGTGCTGGCCACGGGTCAGGATGTGAACATACTCGTCGTGGACACCGAGGTCTACTCGAACACCGGCGGTCAGTCGTCGAAATCGACTCCCGTGGGCGCCGTCGCCAAGTTCGCATCGAGCGGCAAGCGCATCCGCAAGAAAGACCTCGGCGCGATGGCCATGACCTACGGTTATGTCTATGTGGCGCAGGTTTCGATCGGCGCTTCGCAGCAGCAGCTCTTCAACGTGCTCAAAGAGGCCGAGGCTTATCCCGGACCTTCGCTCGTGATCGCCTACGCTCCGTGTATCAACCACGGCATCAAGGGCGGCATGACCCGCACGCAGACCGTCGGCAAGGAGGCCGTAGCCTGCGGCTACTGGCACCTGTGGCACTACAATCCGCTGCTTGAGGAGCAGGGCAAGAACCCGTTCGTGCTCGATTCGAAAGAGCCGGATTGGTCGAAGTTTCGCGAATTCCTGCTGAAGGAGGTGCGCTACACCTCGCTCCAGAAGTCGTTCCCTGCCGAGGCCGACGAACTGTTCGCCGCTGCGGAGGAGAACGCCAAGTGGCGTTACAACGGCTACAAGCGTCTCGCGCAGATGGAGTACTAACCGTCTGTTCCCGCTGCAAAGGCCGCATCCCACACGGGGTGCGGCCTTTTTTGGGCGGTATTCCGCGAACGCCCGAAGCGTCGCCGGCGTTGGAAGCCGTGCTTTCATCCTTTTCGGCAGCCGGTTGTTGCGCAACCCGAATATATTGCCTATATTTGTCTGACGGAAACAGGCCCGAGGCGAAGAAACGCTTTTCTCTGCTCGCCGCCGTTTGATCGTCTGCTGTGCCTTGCGGATTGGATGCACGCCGTGCGCCCTTGCCGCCGGCACGCCCCGCCGACGGGCCGACGGGAACACCCGCGGCTGCCGCGCTGTCCATGACTGGATCAAACCCGGCGATGCGTTCGACAAAGCCCGGGCGGACGCCTGTCTGATAGCCGTACAGCCTCCTGCCGAGGGGCAGTTGCCGGCAGCCGGTTATCGTCTGGCGCGTGTTTTGAATGAATTGTTCGGTTAACAAACGTATTTTGAAATTATGAAAAAGATTTTTGCAGCCGCAGCGCTGCTTTTAGCCATGACCGCCTGCGGCGGATCGCAGAAAAAGGCCCTTCCGCTGGAGGGCACGACGTGGAAACTTGCCAAAATGGAGGCGATTCCCGCCAAGGCCGTCGACGCCGAGGCCGATTTCTTCACCCTGCAATTCAGCGCCGCCGATACGCTCGTGTCGGGCCGTACCAACTGCAACCGCTTCTTCGGCAAGTACGAGCTGAAAGGGCAGAAGTTGGAGTTCGAGAATCTCGGCATGACCCGGATGGCCTGCCCCGAGATGCAGTACGAGGACGCTTTCGTGAAGATGCTCGACGAGGTGGACGGCTACGAGATCAAGGGCGAGGAGTTGAAATTCTACGACGACAAGAAGCTGCTTGCCGAGTTCCGCGCCGTGCAGGACGCTGCGGCTCAAAAGAAATAAGTCGTATCCCGGCCTGAATGAAAAATCCCGCTTCCGAGTGTCGGAAGCGGGATTTTCGTCTTTTTGCCGCGACCCGCGGCCGCCCTCCTATGCGGGGTGTCATTCTCCGGAAGCGATTCCTGCTTCGAGTCGTTCGAAAAATTCCCGGAGCGGGATTCCGTAGTAGGCGCACAGGTCGGCAAGCGTCGAGACCGAGATGTTCCCGCGTCCGGATTCGATCCGGCCGATATTGATGTCGGTGTCGGTGAAGACCTGCTTTTGGGAGAGGTTGCGCGCATGGCGCAGTTCGCGCAGCTGCGCGACCACGCCCCGGACCACAGGCTCGTTGTATCGTTCGTTTTTCCGCCGCATGGTACAAAGATACGTTAAATTCGGCAATTTCCGAAGCCCGGTCGCCGCATCCTTCGCGGCCCTGCAAAAAGTCCGCAGCGCACCGCCGGTCACCGGTTTTCTCTCATCCACCTTTTGCTGTTCGCTGTCCGCTGTTCGCTGTTCGCTGTTTGCCGCTCGCCGTTCGCCGCTTGTTGCCTGTGCCTACTGTTCGCCCGCCGCTTGTTATTCGCCACTCTCCGTCTGCCGCCACAGCCCGCCATCACAACTCGCCGACCGCAAACAGCCGCTGCGCGGGTCGATTCCTCTCCGGCAAACCCGCTTTTGTCCGGATATGCGCTGAATCGGTCGCATATGTGTGCCAAAAGGAGATCAATGTTATTCTGTTTGGCTTCAGACGTTGTCGAAACGGAATTTTTGTTTATATTTGTACAAATAAACAAAGGTAAACAACTCTTTATCCCTCTGGCTGATCGGGGAACTTCATCAGGAGACTGTTTGAACCGGGTATGGGTGTTGTCAGTACCGTGTTATGCCTTGATTTGAGGATTGGGGCCGGCACGGGCACGGGACGATTTTCCTGTTCCGGCTCCTTGAAGCCTGCATTGAGAGGGACCGACTTGCGCTTTTTTGCTGGAAACAAAGCCGCGCGGTCATTATTCCGGGGCGGCATCCGCCGTTGCATCACGGTCGGGATTTCTGACGAAATCCCCGTGCTGCCGTCTCGGTTGGATTTTAGGGGCGGCGGCTGTGATTTAGGCGTCACAGATAACATTCTTCCCGGGGGATTCCTGTTTTTGCCGTTCGTTTCCGAACGACGGGTGTATAGAGGCGTCACACTGGAGAGATCTCCGACAGGAGTCCCATCCGCCGCCCCTTTTTTTCGGGGACGGGCCGACGGCCAATACGTCACTACATACTAAAGTTTCACCCGGCGGAAGGTTTCCGTTCCCGATTTTTCATTGATAACAGGCACACGAAAAAAGCGGCCCCTCACGGAGACCGCTTTTTATCGTTTTAGTTGTTTTGTTTACTCGCTGAGCGGGGAAACGCTTACGTACGATTTTCCTTCGCCCTTCTTGCAGAATTCTACCGTTCCGTCGACGAGAGCGAAGAGCGTGTGGTCCTTGCCCATGCCTACGTTTTCACCGGCGTTGTGCACCGTGCCGCGCTGGCGAACGATGATGTTGCCCGCCTTTGCGAACTGACCGCCGAACAGTTTGATGCCGAGTCGCTTGCTTTCCGACTCACGGCCGTTCTTCGAACTACCTACACCTTTCTTGTGTGCCATGTTGATTCAGTTTTTAAAGGTTATGCAACGATTTCCTCGACGAGAATCTGCGTCAGGTACTGGCGGTGTCCGTTGCACTTCTGGTAGCCCGTGCGACGTTTCTTTTTGAACACCAGAACCTTGTCATCCTTCAGATGCTTCAGGATCTTGCACTTCACTGCGGCGCCTTTCACTACAGGTGCGCCGACTTTAACCTGACCGTCGTTGTCTGTGAGCAGGACTTTGTCGAAACTTACGGACGAATTTTCTTCGCCCTGAAGACGGTGGACATAAAGTTTCCGACCTTTTTCAGCTTTAAATTGCTGACCTGCAATCTCTACTATAACGTACATTTAAGTCGATTATGTATTTGAACATAAATTCGGAGTGCAAATATACGCATATTTATCTTATAAACAACACATCCTGCAATTTTTTTTGCCCCGGTGCGCCTCTGGCACGGTTTTGGGCGCGGCAGACGCTGCCGGCAAAGCCGGCGGAAGGACATGCACCGAATATTGATTGTTTCCGACGAGGAGTTCCTGCGCGACGTGATCCGGCTTTCGCTCGCCGACATGCAGGCCGACGTGCGCTGTGCATCGGATGTTCCCGACATGCAGCGCATGGTCCGGCGCATGCTGTTCGACCTGGTCGTCGTCGTGGGGACTTCGGCTTTCTTCACGGGCTGCGACGTGGTGCGCACGCTGCGCCCCGCCGGTCTCGGACGGCCGCTGGTCTACGTCGTGGCGTGGCAGCAGGCCGAACAGACGGTGTTGAGCCTCTTGGAGTGCGGCGTCGACCAGTACATGACCTTTCCCGTGAGCCTTCAGCGATTGCGGACGAAGATCGCCAACGCCTTGAACCGACAGTTATGACCGAAACGCTTCTGATGCTCTATGCGATGTTTGCGGCGGCCGGGACGTTCGCCCTGCTGTCGCTGCTCGGCGCGGCCGAACTCCGCGCCCGGAGGCGGCGCAGCCGCGACGCCGCTCTGCGCGCGAAATACCTGCGTATCGTGATGCTTTACCTGCTTGCGGGCGAAGGCCCTGCGCCGCGGTTTCCGATGATCCGTCGTGCCGGTGCCCGGCTGCTGCTCGTCGAGACCGTCGCCGGACTTGCCGGCGTCACCTACGGACTGGACGCCGCGCCCCTGCGGCGCATCGTTGCGGAGTACGGACTCGACGCCTGGCTGCTCCGCCGCACGGCCCGCTCCCGGGGCTACCGCCGGGCGCGCTGCCTGCTGCTGCTCTCTCGCCTGCCCGTCGGCGCAGCCGCGGCGGACTGCGCCGCGCGTTATGCCGCGAGCCGCAACCGCTATGTGCGTTTCCAGTCGCTGATGGTGCGGCTTGCGGCCGATCCCTCGACGGCCCTGCGGCTGATGGCCGAATACCCCGAACCCTTTTCGGCCTGCGAAGTGGGGGAGATCATGGCCGTCCTGCGGCGCGGGATGCTGCCGATCGCCTACGAACCCCTCATCGGGTCTCCAAGCCGCAACCTGCGGATCGTGGGGCTGAACATCGTGCGGCAGTTCGGCATCGAGGAGGCCGAGCGGCTCCTGCTGCGCATCGTGTCCGGGGACGAAGACCCGGAACTGGTGCGCGAAGCGCTCTATACGCTCTGCGCGCTGCGCCGTCCGCTGACGCGGCGGGCCGTTTCCGGGCGGCTGTCGGCCATGCCTCCCGCCGAGCGCAAGGCCCTGCTGCGCTATGTCGTCGCCGAGGGCTATTCCCCGGGACCGCTCCGGCGGCTGCTCGACGAGCGCGAGCGTCCCTATTACGAATCGCTCGTGCAAACCTATAAACGCAGCCTGGCATGAAGCCGATCCTTCTCCTGCTGTTCGCTGCGACGGCGGCATGCGTGGGCGCGCTGCTGCCGCTGATCTCCCGCGCCCGCAGCAAACGACTGCTGCTGAACGCCGTGCGCAGGGCTTCCAGCGACGCCCCCGACGGCATCGGCATCTCGGTCCTGTGCAGCGGCGTGACGGATGCGGCGCAGATTGAAAATCTCCTCTCCCCCGAATACTCGCGTTACGAGGTGATCGTGGTGCTCGACGCCCGCCGCCACGCCGCGGAATTCGCCGCGCTGACGGCGCGCTACCACATGATCCGCGTCGAGTGGGTCTGTTCGGGCGAACTCGAAGTCTCGGGCGTCCGTGCGCTGGGGCGTTCGCGCAGGCGGTGTTTCCGGCGGCTGGTGCTCGTCGATCGGGCGCAGGATTCGGAGGCGGGCGATTTCGACGCCGCGGCGTCGGTGGCCACCTACGATTACCTGCTGCCCGTCCGCGCAGGATGTTTCCTGCTGCCCGGAAGCGTCGAGCGGCTCGTCGCCGAACTGGGCGAAGGCCGGCCGGGAAGCCTCGACCTCATACGCTCGCCCCTGGGCGAACCCGCCGCCTTGTTGAGCCGCGAGGCGGTGGTCGCGGCGGGCGGTTTCGGGATGCGCCCGCTGCGGGGGATTCCCCGCTGCCGGCGGAGGATGTTGTGGGAACCCCTGCTTGCCGCGCCGCGCTCCGGGGTCCGAATGCCGGGACGGCTGCGCGGACTGGCGGCGGCGTCGCTTGCCGCGGCTTTCGCCGCAGCGACCGCTGCGGGGTGGTGGACCTCCGCCGCCGCGCTCGCGACCCTCGCGCTGGTATGGGCCGGCGGGGAGTGCGCCGCGCGGCTTGCGGGCGGAACGGCCTTTTCGGCCCCGGGAGGCCTCACGGCATGGAGACGCCTTTTCGGACACTATTAAGGCACTGAAAATTTTTCGTTATCATAAATTCTTGTTACCTTTACCATGGCAATAAAAATTACCGATCCCAAAATACGAGTTACGATGATTAACGACAAGGTGAGAATGTATCTGCTGCCGCCGCTTTTCAATGCGGCAGTCAGAGCCGGAGCCTCGATCATGCGCGTTTACAAGAATCTCGACGATTACGATATAAGTCTCAAAGACGACAAAACCCCGATCACGCTGGCCGACCGCGTCGCGCACAAGACCATCCGCGAGTACCTCGGTCCCACACGTATCCCGATCCTTTCGGAAGAGGGTCGGAAGATGCGCTACGAAGAGCGCCGCAACTGGGAGCTTTACTGGCTGGTCGATCCGCTGGACGGCACGGTCGAATTTATCAAAGGCAACAACGAATTTACGGTCAACATCGCCCTGATGGAGAATAACGTCTGCATGGGGGCGGTTATTTATGTTCCCTATTTCGAAAAGATGTACATTGCGGGCCGCGATTCGGGTTCGTACCTCAAGGAGCATATCGCGCCGGACGCCGCCGCGGAGTATACCTACGACGAGATCGTCCGCAATTGGACGCCGCTGCCGCTGGCCGGGGAGGGGCCTCACGACCATCCGCGCGTGGCCCTTTCGCGTTCGCACCAGACGCCCGAGACCCGTGAGCATGTCGCCCGCCTTCGCGAGCGGCACCCCGATCTGGAGATCGTCGAGCAGGGCAGTTCCTACAAATTCTGCCTGCTGGCCGAAGGCCGCGTCGACTACTACGTCCGCACGACGCACACCTACGAGTGGGACACGGCGGCGGGGGAGCTGATTCTCGCCGAGGCCGGCGGCAGCACCCGTACGCTTCCCGACGGCCGGGAGCTGCTCTACAACGAGGAGGACCTCCGCAATCCGTGGTTCGTCTGCCGGTCGAAGTTCTCGAAGATATAGGTGGTTTTGCGAGCCGGTTTTCGTTCTGCGCCGGTTGCGTTCGATCGTCGCCTCTGCCGCCTGCGGCGGTATTTGCAGCAGCGGTTGGCCGGGATCGGACCGGCGAATGCCTGTCTGCTTTTCGGGTCTCTCCTATGAATTCTTGCTGATATGCTCGATGTCGCAGGCGCCGCAGTTGCCCGAGCAGCCCGCGACGCCCTGTCCGTCGGAGCAGTCGGCCCCGCCGTCCGCTTCGCGCGTCTCGTGCACGGCGCATTTGATGCCGAGTTTCTGCATGTTTTTATTGGTCGATATTTCCGAGTCGATGTTGTGCCCCTTGATCATCAGCGTGAGGGACATGCCCAGTACGAACAGCCCGACGGCGAGTATGGCGCAAAGCAGGAGGATTAACCACGTTGGCATAGGATTCCGTTTTTTTACTACCCGAAATTTGGGGTTTCGGGGACAAATGTATACATTTGTAAGATAAATTGCAAAAATGTTGCCCGGACCTTCCGGGCGACGTATTGTGCTGACTAAACAGACGCAACTATGAAAATCGTGATAGCGGGTGCCGGCGAGATGGGCAGTCACCTGGCCCGTATGCTCAGCGGCAACGGCCACGACATCACCATCATCGACAGCGACCAGAAGCTGCTCTCCGAGGTGGGCAGTCTGGCCGACGTGATCACCGTCGAGGGCGACTCGACGACCTTCGCCGTGCTGCGCGAGGCTTCGGTGCGCAAATGCGACCTGTTCATCGCCGTCAACCACGAGGAGAACGACAACGTCGTGGCGGCGATGCTGGCCAAGAAGCTCGGTGCGCGGAAATCCATCGCCCGCATCGACAACAACGAATACCTCGAACCCAACAACAAGGAGATGTTCATCGACATGGGCATCGACTACCTGTTCTACCCCGAGAAGGTCGCGGCCCGCGAGGTGATCAACCTGCTGGGACACACTTCGACCACGGAGTACGTCGATTTTTCGAGCGGCAAACTCTCGCTCGTGGTTTTCCGTCTCGAACCGGCCTCGCCGCTGGTGGGGGAGGTGCTCACGGGCTTCGACGACGACCAGGCCCCGTTGAGCTACCGCACGGTGGCCATCACGCGCGGCGGGCAGACGATCATTCCGCGCGAGGGCGAACAGTTCATGGAGGGCGACGTGATCTATGTCATCGCGCGTCAGGACGCCGTGCGGGAGGTGATGGAGTTTTCGGGCCAGTCGAACATCGAGATCAAGAACATGATGATCCTCGGCGGTTCGCGCATCGGCATCCGCATCGCCACCGAGTTGCAGGACGAGGTGAACATCAAACTGATCGACTACAACGCCGAGAAGGCCTACCGGCTGGCCGAGACGCTCGACAAGACGCTGATCATCAACGAGGACGGCCGCAACACCGAGGCGATGATGGAGGAGGGGCTTTCGAACATGGACGCCTTCGTTGCCGTGACGGGGCGCAGCGAGACCAACATCCTGGCGGCGATGCTCGCCAAGCGCATGGGGGTCAAGAAGGTGATCGCCGAGGTCGAGAATCTCAATTACATAAATCTCGCCGAGTCGATCGGCATCGACACGATCATCAACAAGAAGCTGGTTACCGCGTCGAACATTTTCCGCTTCACGATGTCGACCGACGTGCAGGCCATCAAATGCCTAACGGGGAGCGACGCCGAGGTGCTGGAGTTCATCGTGAAACCCAACTCCCCGGCCACGAAGGTGCGGATCAAGGACCTCGGGCTGCCGGAGGATACGATCATCGGCGGCATCGTCCGCGGCGACAAGGTTTTCATCGCCGTCGACAACATGGAAATAATCCCCTACGACCGCGTGGTGGTCTTCGCCATGCCCGGTTCGGTGGGGAAGGTAGGGTATTATTTTAATTAAGAATTCACAATTCAGAATTCACAATTCTGAATTGCAGCGCATCATGTCTTTTCGAAACATAATTCTCAAAGCCTGGTTCTCGCAGCGCGAGCGGGCCATCGACCGTTTTCGCCGCCGTCCTGTCGAGACGCAGGCGCGGATGTTCCGGCAGCTGCTGCGCCGGGGACGCTTCACGGAGTTCGGCGACCGCTACGACCTGCGGCATATCCGTTCGGTGGAGCGGTTCCAGTCGCAGGTGGAGACTTTCGACTACGAGACCTTCAAGCCCTATATCGAACGGATGATGGAGGGCGTGCGGAGCGTCACGGCTCCGGGTCGGGTGTCGCTGTTCGCCCGTTCGTCGGGCACGACCTCCGACAGGAGCAAATACATTCCCGTGACGATGGAGTCGCTGTGGTGGAACCATACGCTGGGCATGCGCGACGTGGCGACGGTCTTTTCGGCCAACAATCCGAAGACCCGCGTTTTCGAGGGCAAGACCCTGACGCTCGGCGGGTCGTGCAGCCGCGAGGGCCGCAACCTGGTCGGCGACCTCTCGGCGCTGCTGATCCACGAGACGACCTTCTGGAGCGGCTGGTTCCGGGCGCCGCGGACCGAGACGGCGATCATTCCCGATTTCGACGAGAAGTGCGCCGCCATCTGCCGCCAGTGCGTCGGCGAACCGATCACGGCCTTTGCGGGCGTCCCGTCATGGAACCTCGCGCTGATGCGCCGCGTGCTGGAGTATACGGGCCGGAAAAATCTGCTGGAGGTGTGGCCCGGGCTGGAGATGTTCGCCCACGGAGGCGTGGAGTTCGCGCCCTACCGGACGTCGTTCGAGGAGCTGATCCCTTCGGAGAAGATGAAATACATGGAGACCTACAACGCTTCGGAGGGATTCTTCGCCATGGCCGACGACCCCTCGCGCAGCGACATGCTGCTGATGCTGGATTACGGAACCTTCTTCGAGTTCCGCAGCGGGACGCAGATCGTGCCGCTCGAAGGCGTGGAGTGCGGCAAGGTCTACGCCGTGCTGATCACCTCGAACAACGGCCTGTGGCGTTACGAGATCGGCGACACGGTGGAATTCACCTCGACGAATCCCTACCGCATCCGCTTCGCGGGCCGCACGCGGCAGTATATCAACGTTTTCGGCGAGGAGCTGATCGTCGACAACGCCGAGCATGCGCTGCTGGCCGCCTGCCGGAAGACGGGGGCCGTCGTGAGCGAATACAGCGTCGCGCCGTGCTACATGTCGCTCCGCGAACGGGGCGCGCACGAGTGGATCGTGGAGTTCGAACGCGAGCCGGACAGCCTCGAACGTTTCGCCGAGGCGCTCGACGGGGAGTTGCGGGCCGTCAATTCGGACTACGACGCCAAGCGGCGGACCACGCTCGAACGCCAGCGCCTGACGGTCGTGGAGCGGGGGCGGTTCCTCGCGTGGATGCGCGCGCGGGGTAAAAACAAGGTTCCGCGGCTGGTGAACGACCGCCGCGTGGCCGACGAGATACTGGCTTTTCAGACCGAACAGACCCCTTGAGGCTGTCTGTCCGCATTTTGGCCGCGCTGCGAGAAGCCCCACCCGAGGGCCGTTTAAGAAACGGCTTTTGGGAATGGAAGCGTGGAATTGAGTCCGGATGCAGTGACTTTGCATCGCCCCTGAATCCCGGCTTTTAGCCGGGTGGAGTCAGGCTTGTAAAACGAGGCCGAAGGCGGCGGGATATGCGCTTCGGAGACCGGAAAACGAATGAGAAACGTAAAATAACACCTATACTGCCATGTACATAGCCATAGCCGGAAACATCGGGAGCGGCAAGACGACGCTTACCCAGATCCTTACGAAGCGCTACGACGCCAAGTGCTACCTCGAGGAGTGCGACAATCCCTATATCGGCGACTTCTACGAGGATATGAACCGCTGGGCGTTCAATCTTCAGATTTCGTTCCTCGGGAGCCGCATCCAGCAGACGATGGGCATGATCTCCGACTGCAAGTCGGGGGTGATCTTCCAGGACCGCACGATCTACGAGGATGCGCACATCTTCGCCGACAACCTGCATGAAATGGGGCTGATGGCCACGCGCGACATCGAGACCTACATGAAGATTTTCCGGCTGGTGACGACGCTCATTCCCAAACCCGACCTGCTGATCTACCTCAAGGCGAGCGTCCCGACGCTCATTTCGCAGATCCGCAAGCGCGGCCGCGAGTACGAGATGAACATCGACGAACTGTACCTCAAGCGGCTGAACAACAAATACAACCACTGGATCGACACCATTTACGAGGGCGAGGTGCTCGTCGTGGACAAGGACCACGAGGATTTCGTCTCGAACCCTGCGGTGCTGGAACGGATCTGCGCGCGCCTCGACGCGCTCAAAGCGAAGAAATAGCGCATGACGCTGCCTGCGAAATTCGTGGAGCGGGTCCTGCGCGACCTCGGCGGGACGGAGGGCGCGGCCCTCTGCGCGGCGCTCGACGCGGAGCCGCCGGTATCGGTGCGGCTGAACCCTGCCAAGACCGGGGCGGACACGCTTCCCGCCGGACCTGACGCCGGGCTTCCCGTTCCGGAGGCTGCGGGGCTTCCCGCCCTGGCGATCGCCGGGCGCGTGCCGTGGAGCCGTGACGGGCGTTACCTCGCCGTGCGTCCCTCCTTCACGCTCGATCCCGACTTCCATGCCGGGGCCTACTATGTCCAGGAGGCTTCGTCGCAGTTCGTGGGACACCTGCTCGCTGCGGTCCGCACCGAAGGGGCGCGCATCCTCGACCTGTGTGCGGCTCCGGGCGGCAAGACGACGCTCTACGCCTCGCTGGCCGGACCCGACGGGCTGGTCGTCGCCAACGAGATCGACCGCCGCCGCGCCTCGGTGCTGGCGGACAACGTGCGCAAGTGGGGTACGGGCAACGTGGCCGTCACGACCTGCGAGCCGCGTGCGCTGGGCGATTTCGAGGCGTGGTTCGACGTGGTGGCCGTCGATGCCCCCTGCTCGGGCGAGGGGATGTTCCGCAAGGACCCCGACGCCCGCGGCGAATGGAGCGAAGGCAACGTGAAACAGTGCGCCGCGCGGCAGGATGAAATCCTGCGCGAGGCGTGGCGGGCGCTGCGGCCGGGCGGCACGCTCGTTTACAGCACCTGCACGTTCAACCGCGACGAGGACGAAGGCGCGCTGGAGCGGATGGCGGCGTGGGCCGGCGACGAGATCGCCGAGTCGGAAGAAACGGCTGTGGAAGATGCGTGGGGCATCGTTTGCGGGCGTGTCGGAGCGTTCCGCACGTTCCGGTTCTATCCCCACCGGACCTGCGGCGAAGGGTTCTTCGCCGCCGTGGCCCGCAAATCGTTCGACGCCGGGGGGCGCGTGCGCGCGCCGAAGGCGCGTCGCACGGTATTTGCGGCCGTGGACCGGAAGACCGCCGGCGAACTGGCCCGCTGGGTGCGGAATCCCGGCGGTATGCGCTTCGCAGCGGTGGCCGACACCTGCTATGCATGGTACGCCGCGCAGGCCGACGCCGTGCGGACGCTCTCCGAGGCGTTGCCCGTGATCTATTCGGGCGTGGCGCTGGGGCAGGTGTTCAAGGGAGTGCTGAAACCCGATCCCGCGCTGGCTTTTTTCGACGGGCTGAACCGCGGGGCGCTGCCTGCGGCGGAACTGGACGACGAAGAGACGCTGCGCTTCCTGCGCCGGCAGGACATCGCCGCCGGAGGGCTGGCCGAGGGGATGAACCTCGTCTGCTCGCGGGGGCGTGCGCTGGGATTCGCCAAACGGATCGGTGCACGGGTGAATAACCTGTATCCCAACTCATTGCGAATTATAAAACAATAGATATGGCCGATAAACTTTTTTATTCGATGGGCGAGGTGGCCGAGATGTTCGACGTCAACACGTCGTTGATCCGCCACTGGGAGTCGCAGTTCAGCATTCTCCGCCCCAAGCGCAACAAGAAAGGCAACCGCCTCTTCTCGCCGGAGGACGTCGAGAACCTCAAGATGATCTACCACCTGGTCAAGGAGCGCGGCATGACGCTCGAAGGGGCCAAGAAGGCACTCCGGAAGGCGCCCTCCGAGAGCGGCGTGGATCGTGATGCCGAACTGATGGAGCGGTTGCAGCGTATCCGCGCCCTGCTGGTCGAGGTTCGCGAGGACCTGAAAGCCGGGGAGGGTGAGATCGTGACTGCTTCGGATGCCGACATGACCGATGCCGATGCCTCCGCTGCTGCCGCCGCTGATACCGCTGCCGCCGCCGAAACGCCCGTGCGCCGTCGCCGGGCCAAGGCCGTGGTGAAGATCGACGAACCGTCGGACGATGCCGCCGGGAAAGCCGCCGGGGATTCCTCGGCGCAGCCTGCCGTCAAACGCAACGTCCGCAGGCCCCGCCGCAAGAAGGAGGAGGCCGAAACCAAAGAGCTGTTCGCGTTTTACGAACAATCCTTATTTTGAGCATTGTCCGTAAAGACGTTCTCGATCCGCGCGGGGTATTGTTCAAGGATTCGCGGCTTTACCGGGCGTATTCACGGTGTGCCGCCGTCTTCGCAAGCCCCCGCCTCGGCGGGGCGTAATGCCGCGAAGCGACAGACCGGCTAAAAGCGCAGGTGCAGGCGGCGAAGAACTCCTGAATGCTGTATAATATAATTAACTCATATGATTATCAAACAAATAACCGACATTATCGAACGCTTTGCCCCACTTGAGTGGCAGGAATCGTATGACAATGCGGGACTTATCGTCGGCCGCCCCGACGACGAGGTGCACAAGGCCCTGCTGGCCGTGGATGTTACCGAAGAGGTGCTGGACGAGGCCGAAGCCGAAGGGTGCGATCTGGTGATCACACATCATCCGATCGTCTTCCGCGCGCTCAAGCGGTTCAACTCGGCCGATCCCGTCGAGCGGTGCGTCGAGCGGGCCATCCGCAGCCGGATCGCGCTCTACGCCTGCCACACCAACCTCGACAGCGCCCCCGGGGGCATGAGCTGGCGGCTGGCCGAAATGCTGGGCGTGGGGAACCTTCGGGTCCTCCAGCCTTCGGAGACCGGGGACGGCGCGGGGTTCGGCGTCGTGGGCGAACTGCCGGAAGCCATTGACACCGTGGAATTTATGCGGATCATCCAACGGCGGCTTGAGGTGAGCGTCATACGGTACAGTGACATAGCGACATCCGGGGTGCGCCGCGTGGCGGTCTGCACCGGGGCCGGGGCCTCGCTGATCGGCGAAGCGCGCCGTGCCGGGGCCGACATCTACATCACCGCCGACATGAAGTACAACGACTTCATGGCGCCCGACAAGGCCCTCACGGTGGCGGATATAGGTCATTTCGAAAGCGAATATTGCGCAATTCAATTAATATTTGATATTTTATCGAAAAATTTATGTACCTTTGCGGTTCGCAAGAGTGAACGCTCGCGCAATCCGGTAAACTATCTGGTTTAAGTCTAAACTATAAAGACAACATATGGCAACGCAAAAGAAGACGGCCGACGTCGATTATTCGATGCAGGAGAAGATCATGGCGCTCTATGAGCTGCAGAAGATCGACAGCAAGATCGACGAAATCAACAAGGTGAAAGGCGAACTGCCTCTCGAGGTTCAGGACCTCGAGGATGAGATGGCCGGGATGAAGACCCGCATCGAACACATCAACGCCGAGATCGAGGAGCTGAACACGCTGACCAAGCAACGCAAGCGCGAGGTGGACCAGGCTAAAATTATGATCGGCAACTACAAGGAGCAGCAGAACAACGTGCGCAACAACCGCGAGTTCGACGCCATCACCAAGGAGATCGAGTATCAGGAGCTTGAAATCGAGCTGGCCGAGAAGCGCCTGAAGGAGTATTCCGCCGGCGTGAAGGCCAAGAAACTCCAGCTGGAGGAGGCCGAGAACCTCTCCGTAGAGCGCGCTGCCGACCTCGCGGCCAAGAAGGCCGAACTGGAGGGCATCGAGGCCGAGACGGCTCCGCTGGTGGCGGAATACGCCGCACAGGGCGAGCGTGTCAAGGAGAAGATCGACGAGCGTCTGCTGGCGGCTTACGACCGCATCCGCCGCAACGTCCGCAACGGACTGGCGGTGGTGACCGTCAAGCGCGACGCCTGCGGAGGCTGCTTCAACCGCATCCCGCCCCAGCGTCAGGTGGACATCCGCCAGGGCAAGAAGATCATTATCTGCGAATACTGCGGCCGCATCCTCGTTGCCGATCCCGACGAAACGCAGGAATAGAGACGATACGAACAGCGAAAAGGCTTCCGGAAAACCGGGAGCCTTTTTTATTTTTAAATATTTTTGTAAATACGGGAATGTTAATTTATTAACATCGAAAATCTTTCCGACTTTTGCAAATAATCCTTAACTTTGCAAAGTTGTAATTTCCGGACTTAAATTATTCGCATGAAAATAGCCATAGCTCAGCTGAATTACACGATCGGAGACGTGGACGGCAATGCCTCGAAGATCATCGACTCCATTCACAAGGCGAAAGCGCAGCATGCCGACCTGGTGATTTTCGCCGAACAGGCCGTGAGCGGAACCCCAGCCTTCGACCTGCTGCGCAAGACGACCTTCCTCGAACTCTGCGAGGACGCTCTGGTCGAAATAGCCTCGTGCTGCGACGGCATCGCCGCCATCGTCGGTCTCCCGATCCTCACGGCGGACGGCACGATCAGCGCCGCGGCGCTGATCCAGGACCGCAAGGTGCTGCGCTACATCGGCAAGAAATACATCACGGCGCGCCGTGAAATGGGTTTCCTGGTCCCTTCGAAAGGCTATGAATACGCCACGATCAAGGGCCATAAGTGCGCGATCATCGTGGGCGACGATTTGAGCCGCGAGCGCGACTTCGACCAGTCGGTCGAAACGGTCATCTCGATCAACGCCCGCAAATACGGCAAGGGAACCATGACCTACCGTTACGAGATGATGCGCAACCTGGCTTTCGTCGAGAGCAAGAATCTCGTGCTGGTCAATCAGGTGGGCGGTTCGACCGACATCGTCTACGACGGCACGTCGGGCGCGCTGAACAGCCGCGGCGAACTGGTGCTGATGATGAAGAATTTCGAGGAGGATTTCCAGATTTTCGATACGAAGGCGTCCGCCCGGCCGATCACGATCCCCTCGACCTACAACGACCGCACGCGTCTGGTCTACGAGGCGGCACGCTGCGGACTGCGGGACTTCTTCCGCAAGAACGGCTACCGGAAGGCTTCGATCGGCCTTTCGGGCGGCATCGACTCGGCCGTGGTGGCCTCGATCGCCGCCGATGCGCTGGGGGCGGAGAATGTCCGCGCGCTGCTGATGCCCTCGCCCTTCTCGTCCCTCGAGTCGGTGGAGGACGCCAAGGAGCTGGCGCGCAACCTCGGCATCGAATACAACGTCATTCCGATCTCGGAAATCTATACCAGCGTGGTGAACACCCTCAAGCCGGTCATCGGCGGCACGGAGTTCGACGCCACGGAGGAGAATATCCAGACGCGTATCCGCACGGTGCTGCTGATGGCCCTCCAGAACAAAACGGACTACATCCTGCTGAACTCCTCGAACAAGAGCGAGAACGCACTGGGGCTCTGCACCCTGTACGGCGACACGGCAGGCGCTTTCAGCCCCACGGGCGACCTTTACAAGAGCGAAATGTACGACGTGGCACGCTATATCAACCGGACGCAGGGCAACCCGATTCCCGAAAGCATCCTGACCAAGGAACCTTCGTCGGAACTGCATCCCGGACAGAAGGACAGCGACATTCTGCCGCCCTACGAGGTGGTGGACGCCATCCTGTTCCGCATGATCGAGGAGGGGCAGCACCGCGAGGAGATCGTCAACGCGGGTTTCGACTCGGAGGTGGTGGAGAAAATCCACGGCATGATCATGCGCAACGAGAAGAAACGCTACCAGTTTCCGCCCGTGCTGCGGCTCTCGTCGTGCACGTTCGGACATGAGCGGCTGATGCCCCTCACCAACAAATACGGAGATTAGGGCGTGGCGGATTTGATCGAACACTGCGGCGTGGTGGAACGTACGGAGCGCGACACGGTCTATGTGAGGATCACCTCCCGGAGCGCCTGCGGAACCTGCAAGGCCCGCCAGGCGTGCGGCCTGGCCGAGGCGCAGGACAAGATCGTCGCCGTGGCGACCCCCGAGGCCGGGCAGTATGCCGCCGGCAGGGAGGTGATGGTCGGCGTGCGGCGGAGTGCCGGCGTACGCGCCGTCGTGCTGGCCTATGTCGGTGCGCTGGCCGTCCTGCTGGCCGTTCTGGTCGGGACGATCGCCGTCGCCGGATGGAGCGAAGGTGCGGGCGCCCTCGCCGCTATTGCGGGCGTGGGCGTTTATTATTTCGCGCTGTGGCTCTTTCGGCGGAAAATCGAACACACAATTCAATTTACAATAACAAAAATCTGATGGAAGTATTACTTTACACGATCCTGACGCTGTGTGCGCTGGGAGTGTTCTCGGCGGTAATCCTCTATTTCGTGGCCCGGAAATTCCGGGTCGAGGAGGACCCGCGGATCGACGAGGTGGAGAAGATGCTCCCCGGGGCCAACTGCGGCGGCTGCGGATTCGCAGGATGCCGGGGTATGGCCGACGCGCTCGTGAAGCGCGACGACATCTCGGCGCTCTTCTGCCCCGTGGGCGGCGGCGACTGTATGAAAGCCGTGGCTGCATACCTCGGAAAGGCCGCTGCCGAAAAGCAGCCCGAGGTGGCGACCGTCCGCTGCGGCGGCACGTGCGAGAAGCGTCCCCGCACCAACGAGTACAACGGGGCCAAGTCGTGTGCCGTGGCTTCGTCGCTCTATGTGGGCGAGACGGGCTGCGCGTTCGGCTGTCTGGGCTTCGGTGACTGCGTCGCGGTCTGCGCCTTCGACGCCATTCACATCAACCCGGAAACGGGACTTCCGGAGGTCGACGCCGACAAGTGCACGGCCTGCGGCGCCTGCGTGAAGGCATGTCCGAAAATGATCATCGAACTGCGGAAGAAATGGCCCAAGAACCGTGCGGTGTACGTGTCGTGCGTGTCGAAGGACAAGGGCGCCGTGGTGATGAAGGCCTGCAAGGCCGGATGTATCGGCTGTGGCAAGTGTGTGAAAGTATGCGCCTTCGATGCCATCACCGTGGAGAACAACCTCGCCTACATCGACCCGCAGAAGTGCAAGCTGTGCCGCAAGTGTGTGAACGAATGTCCTACGGGAGCCATCCGGCTCGTCGGCATGGACCCGCTGCCCAAAGCCCCGAAGGCTCCGGCAACACCGGCAACACCCGCCGCTCCGAAGGCCGGGGCTGCGCCGAAAGTTGAAAACTGAAAGAGACGAGTTGAGACTTTTCCATCCGCATTCCGGTTGACAATCCGGTCGCGGGCGATAAGTTCCCGTCAAGGCGGGGATTTAGAGGTGGGTCAAATGTATAAACGCGGCGTTGCGCCGCGATCACGACCTGCGGATAAGGAAAAACGACACAGGTTTTTCGAAGCAGAAGCATAAAAATAGAACCTTACTATATCTATGAGAACATTTCCAATGGGCGGAGTCCATCCGTCGGAAAATAAGTTGAGCTGCGCCAAACCGATCGAGGTGCTGCCGCTGCCCGATGTGGTGACGATTCCCCTCGCACAGCACATCGGCGCCCCGGCGGTGGCCAAGGTCGCCAAAGGCGATCGGGTGCTCACGGGCCAGCTCATCGCCGAAGCCGGCAGTTTCATGTCGGCGAACATCCACTCCCCGATTTCGGGTACGGTGACGGCTGTCGATATGGTCGTCAACGGCCAGGGCCTGCGCCAGATGATGATCACCATCAAGCGCGAGGGCGACGACTGGGCCGAGGGCATCGACCGTTCGGACGCGCTGGTGAAGGTCTGCCCCTTCTCGGCGCAGGAGATCATCGCCAAGATCAAGGACGCCGGCATCGTCGGCATGGGCGGCGCGACGTTCCCCACGCACGTGAAACTCTCGGTTCCTCCCGGAAAGAAGGCCGAGTGCGTCATCATTAACGGCGTGGAGTGCGAACCCTATCTTACGTCGGACCACCGCACGATGCTGGAGCACGGCGAGGAACTGGTCGTCGGCGTCACGATTCTGATGAAGGCCGTGGGCGTCGGGAAAGCGTATATCGGTATCGAGAACAACAAACCCGACGCGATCGCGCATCTGACGAAGATCGCCGCCGGATACAAGGGCATCGAGGTCGTACCCCTAAAGGTGATGTACCCGCAGGGGGGTGAGAAACAGCTGATCGCAGCCGTCACGGGCCGTCAGGTTCCGCCTCCGCCCGCGCTGCCGATCGACGTGGGGGCCGTGGTGTGCAACGCCTCGACGACCGTTGCCGTCTATCAGGCCGTGCTGAAGAACAAACCGCTGATCGAGCGGGTGGTGACCGTCACGGGCAAGAGCGTGAAGGAGCCGAAGAACCTGCTGACCCGCATGGGTACGCCGATCTCGGCGCTGATCGAGGCCGCGGGCGGCCTTCCCGGGGATGCGGGCAAGGTGATCAACGGCGGTCCGATGATGGGCCGGGCGATGGTGAACCTCGACTCGCCCGTGACGAAGGGCTGCTCGGGCATCACCGTCATGTCGGGCCGCGACGCACAGCGCCGCGAGGCGACGCAGTGCATCAAGTGCGCCAAGTGCGTCTCCGCCTGTCCGATGGGACTGGAACCCTATTACCTCTCGAAGATGACCCAGAAGAAGGGCTGGGACGAACTGGAAGCGCTGATGATCACCTCGTGCATCGAGTGCGGCTGCTGCCAGTCGACGTGTCCGGCCTATCTGCCGCTGCTGGACTGGGTGCGCCTCGGCAAGCAGACCGTGATGGGCCTGATCCGCGCACGAGCAGCGGCTGCACCTAAAAAGTAAATGAAAAAACAGTATAGATATGGCTAATAAACTCATTGTGGCTCCCGCACCCCACGTGCAGACGGCCCAGTCGACGACCCGGATCATGCGCGACGTCGTGATCGCGCTGATGCCCGCGCTGGTCGTGTCGACGGTGGTCTTCGGACTGGACGTGCTGCGCGTTACGGCCCTTTCCGTGGTGTCGTGCGTGGTGATCGAGTACCTGATTCAGAAATTCATGGTCCGCGGTGCGACTACCGTCGGCAACTGGTCGGCCGTGGTGACGGGCGTGCTGCTTGCCTTCAACCTTCCGGCGTCGATTCCCTGGTGGATCGTCGTGATGGGCGCCTTCGTGGCCATCGCCGTCGCCAAAATGACCTTCGGCGGCCTGGGCAAGAACCCCTTCAACCCCGCGCTGGTGGGACGCGTGTTCCTGCTGATCGCCTATCCGGTGCAGATGACCACCTGGCCGCTGCCCGTGAACGGCTCGTTCGACGTTCTGTCGGGCGCCACGCCGCTGGCGGCCGTGAAGCAGGGGCTGGCGGGTCCCGGCGCCATCGGCGTGCAGGAGATGCTGCTGGGCAACATCCCCGGTTCGCTGGGCGAGGTGGCCGCTGCGGCCTTGCTGTGCGGATTCGTCTACCTGCTGTGGCGGCGCGTGATCACGTGGCACATTCCCGTGACGGTGCTCGCGACGATGGCTGTGTTCGCCGGGGTGGTTGCGATGTGCTCCGTGTCGTTCGACGCGCTTCCGCAGGCTGCCGACGGAACCTGTTCGGCCGGTTATAAACTGGGATACCTCTTCGGGACTGCGTGGAGGGCCGGTATATTCCATGTCCTTGCGGGCGGCGCGATGTTAGGTGCGATCTTCATGGCCACGGACTATTCGACCTCGCCGATGACCGTTCGGGGCGGCGTGATCTTCGCCGTGGGAATCGGACTGATCACCATGTGCATCCGTCTGTGGGGCGCTTATCCCGAGGGCATGTCGTTTGCGATCCTGATTATGAACGCCTGCGTGCCCCTGATCAACAAATATGTCAAACCCAAGCGCTTCGGCGTGAAATAAGAGGAGGTGACAGCATGAAAAGTACACTTTTGAACATGACGGCCGTCCTCTTCGGCATCACCCTCGTGGCTTCGGCCGGAGTGGGCTTCGTCAATATGATTACCGTGGAGCCGATCGCGGCGGCCAAGGAGGCCGCGACGCTGGCGGCCCTGAACGAGGTGCTTCCGGCGTTCGACGTCACGACGACCGAGGAGCTGACCATCGACGACATGCCGATCACGGTTTACACGGCGACGGCCGGGGGCAGCGTGAGCGGTTATGCCGTGCAGTCGATGACCAAGCAGGGCTTCGGCGGCGTGGTGCGCCTGATGGTGGGCTTCACGCCCGAGGGCGAAGTCGTGAACGTCAACGTGTTGGAGCAGACCGAGACTCCGGGTCTCGGTACCAAGATGGCCGACGAGGGCAACGTCCTGCTTGCGAGCGTCAAGGGACGGAAACTCGAATCGAAGAAGCTCGTCGACGGCAAGCTGGCTGTGACGAAGGATGGCGGCGACGTCGATGCGCTGACCGCCGCAACGATCTCGTCGCGCGCCTATGTAGACGCGATCAACCGCGCGTGGATGGCTTACAAGAGCGTGGCGACGGGCGAAGCCCCGACCGACACGGCGTCCGGAGCGACGGCCGCCGCCGGACAAACCAACGAGCCTGCGGCTCAGGAAGGAGGTCAAAATGAATAAACTGCAAATTATATCGAGCGGCATCGTCAAGAACAACCCGACGTTCGTGCTGGTGCTGGGCATGTGCCCCACGCTGGGTACGACGACTTCGGCCGAAAACGGCATGGGCATGGGGCTGGCGACGATGGCCGTGCTGATCATGTCGAACCTTGTGATTTCGCTGATCAAGAACATCATTCCCGACAAGGTCCGCATCCCGGCGTTCATCGTCGTGATCGCCTCGTTCGTGACGATCATCCAGATGCTGATGCAGGCCTATGTGCCGGCGCTGTACGGAGCGCTGGGTGTCTTCATCCCGCTGATCGTGGTGAACTGCATCATCCTCGGCCGCGCCGAGGCCTTCGCTTCGAAGAACTCCCCGCTGGATTCGATCCTCGACGGCGTGGGCATCGGCCTGGGCTTCACGCTGGCGCTGACTGTGATCGGCGCCGTGCGCGAGATCCTGGGCAGCGGCGCCATCTTCGGCGTCAACCTCGGCTTTGCGGACGTTGCGCCGCTGATCTTCGTGCTGGCCCCGGGGGCATTCCTGGTGCTGGGCTATCTGATGGTATTGTTTAACAAATTAGCCAAGAAATAGTTATGGAGCTTTCCTATTTTGCAATCATCATCGGCGCCATCTTCGTCAACAACGTCGTGCTGGCGCAGTTCCTCGGCATCTGCCCCTTTCTGGGCGTGTCGTCGAAAGTCGAGACTTCGCTGGGTATGGGAGCTGCCGTAACCTTCGTGATGGCCATTGCGGCCGTCGTGGCGTGGCTGATTCAGACCTATGTGCTCGTGCCGCTGGACATCGTCTATATGCAGACGATCGTCTTCATCCTCGTGATTGCGGCCCTCGTGCAGATGGTCGAGATCATGCTCAAGAAGCTCTCGCCGTCGCTCTATCAGGCGTTGGGCATCTTCCTGCCCCTGATCACCACTAACTGCGCCGTGCTGGGCGTCGCGATCCTGATGATCCAGAAGGAGTTCAACCTGTTGCAGAGCGTCACTTATTCGGTGGCCACGGCCCTCGGTTTCGCCCTCGCGCTGGTGCTCTTCGCAGGTATCCGCGAGCGTCTCGATTTCGAGGACGTGCCCAAGGCGTTCAAGGGCATTCCCATCGCGCTGATCACGGCCGGGATTCTGGCCATGGCGTTTATGGGATTCTCCGGTCTGGTTTGATTTCCGATTTGTAAGCGGCTATTTCCGCACATCCCTCGAACGGGGCGAATGGAATGTACTTGAGGTACTACCCATTCGTTTCCCGAGAGGAGAAAATGGGTGTAAATATTAAATATTCAGCGATTTAATCTTTGCACAGGGTTTCTTCTTCGAGGGATTCCAAGCATAATAAGGTAATTCCAGACGAGGTTACGGTTTCCAGATCGTTACCTCGTCTGTTTTGCTGTATTTTGCATAAAATATTCGTTTGCAATTTCTTGCATCGCGCTTCATCTTGACAGACAACTCTGAGGAAATTAGTTTTAACCCCCAAATTTCATCGGAGTATGCGCAGTACATTCAAGGTTCTGTTCTACCTCAAAAAGGACAAACACAAAGTTCAGCCGGTTGTTCCCGTCATGGGCCGTATTACCGTCAACGGTACGATCTCCCAGTTCAGCGCCAAACTTAGCGTTCCTCCCCATCTGTGGGAGGTGAAGGGCGGTCGCGCCAAAGGCAAAAGCCTCGAAGCCGACCGTATCAACCGCTATCTGGATAATATTCGTATCCAGATCGGAAAGCATTACCAGTCTATCTGCGACCGTGACGGATATGTTTCCGCCGATAAGGTGAAGAACGCCTATCTGGGTTTCAGTAAAAGGTATAAACTGTTACTGGAGTTATGCGATGAATTCTGCAAAGAGTACAAGAACCGTATAGATGTGGACCGTACTATCCATTCCTTATTCCGTTATCAAACGCTACGACGCGATTTGAGTCTTTTCATCTGTCAGGACTATAAAGTCAAGGATATACCCCTTGTGGAACTGGATCAGTCTTTTGCAGAGAAGTTTGCCGCCTATCTGAAACATGTCAGGGGCCTTGCCGACACGACGATCAGCGTTGAGATCAAATCACTGAAGCATATCGTCAAGAAAGCGTTTAACGACGGGCAAATGGAGAAGAATCCGTTTGCCTATTACTACTACTTTGCCGACCAGCCGGAAATTGAATATCTCACCGAAGAAGAAATCAATAAACTAATTATCGGCAAAGTCAAGCAGCAGCGTCAGGATCGGACACGGGATATGTTTCTGTTCTGTTGTTTTACGGGCCTGTCCTATGCCGATCTGGCCAAACTGAGTTATGAGGAGTTGAAACAAACTCCGAACGGAGCATGGTGGATTAGCAGTATCCGTCAGAAAACGAAAGTACCGTTTACGGTAAAACTACTTCCGGTTGCGAAAGCTATTCTTGAAAAGTATCGTATTCCTGCCAACCGATTCAACCGGCTCTTTCCCGAGAATCCGGGAAAGGTTTTTCCGGTAGCTTCATTGAAATCCTCGGATGTCTGCCTGAAACATATCGCCAGACAATGCGAAATTACCAAGAATCTGAAATTCCACATGGCGAGACATACCTTTGCAACGACGGTCTCCTTGATGAACGGCATTCCGCTGGAAACAGTGTCAAAAATGTTGGGACACAAATATACGACCACGACTCAGATTTATGCCAAGGTGACAAACCAAATGATAGATAATGCGATAAGCCGAATAGAGGACCAAATTGGCGAACGGTTCCAATGTCCAACTCTGAAAGAAGAGAGCGACGGCTAATCCGAAAGACATCGGCGGAAAAGGCGACATTCTGCGGTTCGGATGCCAGTCGCTTCGCTACGTCCATATCAGAAACCCAAAGTAATCGCTTATCGCATTGTCTGTTTAAAATAGTCGTCTGTTGTTCTTCTTCTCGTGGAGATAATTCAACTCGTCGCTGTAAATTCCGATTACAAAGCGCAGCATATTGTCGACCAAAGCTGTAAGCCTTGTATTCTCATTCCCAATAAGTGGAGGATTGCCGATACTTTGTACTTGGTTGCCGCACTGATATAGATCGCCGAACGGTTACGGCAGTCCGCCGGGGCAAAGAACGTGCGTTCGAAATCCGGCAGCGGAATCTTTTTGCGACGGAATCCGGCCAGCTCCTTTACGTCACTCGTTTGGGTATTGGCGTCTGTCCTTTCAGCAGTCGGAGCCGATGCTCCGGATACCGTTTCCGATGTCTTTCCCTCGGGAGCGTCCGTATTTTCCGCTTCCGGTTCGGGAATCCGGCGGATGACTTTCGAATCCAAAGGGGCCTGTCCGGCGATCATCTGACGCATCAATTCTTCGTCGACTTCGATACGGGGACGCTTCGATGGTTTTGTTGCGAGGTTGTCGGTTTCTTTTAATGAATCCATGGTACAATGTTTTTAAGATTGAACGTTCGCTTTATGCTTGTAAAGCGTGTGTGTCTGGTTTTATGGTTTAAACCATTCAAAATACCATTTTCTGCTTCACGCAGTTTATATCGGAATAATGAACGGAACAAGAAAACCTACCTTTCATGATGCAGGATACCACCGACTGAAATACCTCGGTTTTGATGTCCGGCCACGACCGCTCCAGTCCGCACCTAGAGCTTGTTTTGGCGCCCGGACGGTTGTAATATTGCAACCGGGAAAGACCCGTCCTCGAAAGCCGTAGCGGAGGTTTTTCAAAGTTTTCACAAAAAATTTCCGCCGCGGATTTTTGTTATCGCCAGATAACAGCGAGCTGTACCTTTGTATGCCGAAAAACTTTTCGGCATACGAAAGGTGCTCGCTCTGCGAGGCCGGGATCGCTCCCGAGTCGAACGCCTTTTTAACCGATGTCATGAATACCGACCGAAAACTGACAAACGGGATTATTTTATCTGCTGAACTGAATCAGAGATTGACTGCTTGAATATTCCGATTAATGCATGTCTTCCAAAAAATCCAATATTTCCCGGCGAATCTGCCGGAATCTGGACACTGACGTGTCGTACCGGTCGAAATCGAATATGATTGCATTGACGAAAGCCTGCGCACGGATTGAATCCCGGGCCTCAACCATTTTCAGTAGGTCGTAGTCGCGAATGCCGTCACGCATGGCAGTCAGCCGGATCGAAGGATAGAGTTTCCGGTAACCGGGGTAGACGATATGCGAGTCACCGCCGGGCCAGTCATTGGCGGGGGCGGAAACATCCCCGAAAGGATCGCCGTTCGCTCCCCATGCATTGAAGCCCCAGTGAAGGTATCCCGGAGAGCCGTATTTGTAGTTTATCCAATGCAGCAGGCGTGTCTTAATGAGCGGCAGTGTTACGTAACGGTTTGCGAAATTCCCCCGGGGATACATGCAAGTGTAAAACCAGCAACTATGTCCGGCAGGCATTGTCCGATAGATTTCCCAAGCGAATTCGTCGAGTTGCGGCACCAGAATGTCGATCAGCGCCGGGTCGTAGGACGAAGAGCGGTAAGCTTCGATGATTCGGATATCGGGGGCAGCCTGTTTTACCTGGTGGGCCAATCCTTCCCAGGAGGTCTTATTTTCGTCGAGCGGTTCGTCGGCAATGTGTTGTGTGTAGATGTCAAGCCAGCTGCGGCCGCTTCCGTCATTGATCGTTTTGGAACGCAAGTGTTCCTGCAGAGCCGGGAAATACGCTGCGATGTATTGTTGCACGCGCGGGTCGTCATAAGGCAGACGCTGGTAAACATAGGAGCCCTCGCCGTCGGGGACCGGTACGTTGGCCCAGAAAGGATCGGTCCATCCGTTGTGGGATCGCTTGGCGAAATGGTTGGCCTCGATCAGCCGTACGTCGGCATGTCGGAGCAGGAATTCGATCGTTTTGTCCATCCGTGAGAAATCGAACGTCAGTCCTTTGCCATCGGCTGTCGGAACCGGCGTTCCCGTTTCGTAGAGCAACCAGACGTTCTGACCATAGGCCGAGGCGGTTTCGACGAGCTGCCGCATACATTCCCAATAGGCCGGTGAATCGTCCTCCACGTATTCGTTGTCGTTCATAAAAGAGAATTTATCGGGGAAATACCAGTTGGTAACCAATAACGACTGCTTGGGAAGCGTGACCGGATAAACTTGTATGGTGAATTGTCGGTCGGCAACGATCCGTTTTCCGTTCTTTAGCCCGGAAATGCGTACCGATCCTTCGTAAAGCCCCGCTTCGGCATCGGCCGGAATCGGAATGTCCAACCAGAGAGAAGCGGTCCCGCCTGCGGCGATAGATACGGTGGTGTCGGTCAGAATGGGATCGGGATATTCTCCGGACGGTGATTGCAGGGCGTCGGGGGCCGCCGGCACGTAGGCGTGGGAAGCCTGTACGTTCCGGACCCAGCCCAGAACGGCTTTGTCGAGCGAAGCTCCCTGCTTTGTTTTGAGACTCCGGAGGACAGGATTCATTGCCGCGACGGAGTCGTCTGCGGAGATAACGAATTGCAGAACGGCGTTCTCGCCGCGGGCCACGCGGACGGTATCGTCCCCGGCAGGAGGGCAAACGATTCCGGGAAGAACATTGGTCAAAGGATCGATGACGCGGATCGTGAGTCCGCTTTCACTACAGGCTACCGGTAGCAGCAGGAGTGCAGGGCAAAGAGTCCGGATCGTCCGGTTGACGAGAAGTCGGAGCGGGGAAATGTTCATTTCGGGTTCGGTTTGAATTCTTAATTGCATTGCGGGAAAACAGTAAGCCGGAGTTCCGTGCATCCGTAGGGAATCAGTTCGAGGTATTCGATACGGTCGGATACGGCGCGGGCTATCCCTTCGGCCGGAAGGCGCGGCGTGTAGCGTCCTTTTTCCAATTCCCAGTCGATCGGTTTGACGGGAACCGAGATTTTCACGGGCGTATGTTCCGGATCGAACGGATAGCTTCCTGCGGCTGCGGGTTTTGTCCGAATGACCTTCAGGGGTATGACCGGATCGGAGCAAAGGGCATAGTTCCAGGGTCCGGCAGGCTCGATGCTCCAGCATTCGAATTCGGGGTTGCCGGGAACTTTGCCGTTCATATTCGCATAGACCGTCCGGTCGGCTGTTTTCCGCTGGGGAACAGGATAGGAGAAGAGCAGAGGTCCGCGCTGCACGTAGATTCCCTGTCCGGGAACGGTGTTCATGACGGGTTGCATGCCGAGACACAACCGAATCCGGTCGCCGTTCTTGAATTTGCGCCGGAGAGTCACGAACGTGCCGGCGGGACATGCGTCTCGCCACAGTTTGCCGTTGACATATATTTTGGCATCCCTGCACCATGCGGGAATGCGCAGCAGAAACGGGATATCCGTCCTCTCTTTCAGGCCGAAGGAGAACTCGATCTCCCCGTCGAACGGATAGGAGGTCCGCTGTGCGATGTGGCACTGTCGGCCGTTCGGCAGGTCGAACGTTGCAGCCGAAGGGCCGTAGAGCGCGGCGGCAATAGAGCCGTCTTTCCCGCGTAGCCACATATGTGCGACGTAATTGGGCATGAAACGGTGAACGTTTCCGGCGCAGCACTCCGTTTCATGCGTCGGCCGGAAAGCCATCCAGGTCGAACCGTGGAAGAATTCGTTGTGATTTGAACGCCCCGTTGCGATTACCTGATTGACGGACGAGAAATACTGCAACGATCGGAAATCCTTGGTAACGGCTCCCGGTCCGGCATTGAAGACCGCTTTTTCTATTTTGTCAGCCCACCGGACTTCGCCCGTGGTCAGGAGAAATTGCTCCAGTGTCCAGGTGTAGTCGGAAATGTCGCAGGTTTCGTGACTGTTGATGACGTTCCCGTTTCCGACGAGCGCTTCCGCACTGGCAGGAACGCCGTCGGGGAGCATGTGGTCGCGGGTGAGCTTGCGTTCGGCGTTGAGTGCAAGGTCCAGGTAATATCGTTTGCCCGTATAGGCATAGAGCAGCATCGGGAGTTTCAGTTCTTCCATGCAGGTGACGCCATGCATGACGAACCGTTCGTCGCCGGCCGCGACTGCGGGCGTCAGGTCCCCGAATTTTCCGCCATTGTAGGCTCTCTCGCAAATATCCAGCAACTTCGCATTGCCGGTTTTGCCGTAAGTCCACAACATTCCCTCGATGCTGACGATGTTGCGCCATTTCTCGACCTGCTCCTGCGTAAAGTTCATGTAGTGCCTTTCCAAGGCTGCGGGGATCGCCGGATCGCCCGTGCGCTCGTAATAGGCTTGCAGCACCCGGAAGTAGACACACATGGGCCACATCGACTCAATCGCTTTGTTGCCCAAAACACCTGTGGACGATGCGTTGGCCAGCGTGTAGCGAATCCCCTCCTCGGCTTTGGCGATCATCTCCCGATCACCGAGCAGGTAACCCAGGCGGAGCAGACCGTCGGTGTAATAGGCTGTCTGCTCGTAGCGCCACCAGTCGCTTCCGTAGGTTTCGGTGTTACGTCCGATCTCACCCGCCCAAAGGCAGGAGTCGTACGGATAGGACATCGCCTCGGGATGTCCCGTAAGTCCCGTTTGTTGGCGGTGGAGGAATTCCTCGATCCAGCCCTGCGGCTCTATGCAGCCGATCATGCCGCCCTGAAACTGGGCATAAGGGGCCTGGGCGTTCGTCGCGGTACCGACGAGGCAAAGTGCAATAATTGAAAACAGCTTCTTCATGCGATTTCTTGACTATTTGTATTTTTCGACTCTTGCATCCCGGATGACACCTTTCCAGTCGAGCCCGAAAGCGAAATCATATGTATTTCCTTCCGAGTCCGTATAACAAACCATATCTCTCGGAACGTCTTCATGCTGCTGTTCCACGGTTTTCATGTCTGCGGGCAATTGCATCGGCAGAAGTGCCGACGGTTCCCGCCGGCCGGAGATAATATCCAGCACGGCCTGACGCTGTACCCCGAAAGCAAGCAGTATGGCATCGGCCGAAGGTTCGAATTCGGCCGGAACGAACGGTCTGGTCGTGGAAACGACAGCCACGACGGGCTTGTCTCCCATCTGCCGTTTCGTTCCGAGTACCCGTTTCAACTCTTCCCGGTTGGAACTCCGGACGGTTTTCCCGCGGTAACTCCGGTCGATGGACGGTTCTTTCGGGTCCCCGCCGGCAATACTCTCGGGGCGTGCGTGGCGGGCCGTGTAGTCGCCGTATTGCAGGCTGATCGGGACATAACCGTTGCCGCCCTTTTCCCGATCGGCCGCATCGTATCCGCAGCCTCCGTCGGGTTCGTCGATAAAAACGATCGCGAAGTCGGCATTTTCGGGGCTTTCTGCCAATTCGTAATATTGTTTGACCAAAGAGGTGTCTACAGGTAGGCGGGATTGTCCGCATTCGGGCAGATATACGCTCCGGCGGGTCGATGCGGGCAGGGTTCCCGCCCGGTTTTTCAGCAGGACGACCGACCGGAGCTGCGCTTCGTAACCGGCTTGCATAAATTCCGGATTCCCGACCGTCGCTTCCGTCCGGTCCGGGTCTACATAGGGATTTTCGAACAGACCGGTCCGAAAAATATTGAGCAGCAACCTTATGGCGGAACGTTCGAACCGCTCCCGGGCAGATTTTTCGCCGAATTCGGCGGTCCACATTCGGTAGGCTTCCAGCACGGGACCTTTGTCGTTGTTGCCGCCGAACTGGTCTACTCCGGCTTTGAGCGCTTCGTAATGCCGCTGCGGGATGCTCAATGCCTCCACTCCCCAGCATTTGCCGTCAGCCTCCTCGATGCTGGAATAGTCGTGCGTGATGCCCCAATCCGTGCAGACGACGCCGTTGTATCCGTATCTGTTCCGCAGCAGATCGGTGACGATATATTTGCTAAAACCGTTGCCGACCTTTTTTCCCGAGGGGTCCACCCCGTGGGAAACCGTATAATAGGGCATGACGGCTGCGGCCTTTCGTGTCTTGCCGTTGAGGCGGAAAGCTCCTTCCACAAAGGGCCGGATGTGTTGCTCGAAATTTCCGCCGGGGTAAACAGTGTATTTCCCGAAGCTGAAATGGGCATCCCGTCCGCCTTCTTCCGGGCCGCCGCCCGGCCAATGTTTGACCATGGCATTGACGCTTTCATACCCCCAGCCGTCCGCAATCTCGGCAGCTCCGACGGAGGTCTGGAATCCGTCGATATAGGCCCGCGCCATATCGGTGTCCAGATCGGGGTCTTCGCCGAAGGTACCGTAGAACCGGTTCCACCGGGGTTCGGTCGCCAGATCGATCTGCGGCGACAGCGCTGTGGCGATACCCAAGGCGCGGTATTCGGCGGATGCGATCCGTCCGAACTTTTCGACCAGTTCGGGGTCGAACGTAGCGGCCAGCCCGAGCGGACTGGGCCACAACGAAATCTTTCCTCCTGACCCTGCGTTGTATTCGGCCCAGGCTCGGGTTTCATTCCGGGGATCGGAACTGATATTGACCGGAATGCCTTGTCCGAGGCCTTCGACGAAGGCCTGCATGTTGTTGTTCCATTCGGCTGCAATGCGGGGACTTTCAACCCGGACGACGAGCACGGCCCGGAGATTGTCGTCCCGGAGGAACTTCCGCTGTTTGTCCGAAACAGCCGAGTGGGGAAGTCCGCTTTCCCGGAGTGAGGTCCCGTTGTAGGTCGAGGACCAGTAACCTACCGAATCCGTCGGGACGGCCTGATGGGAACTGTATAACATCAATCCGGCAATCTCTTCGACGGAGAGTCGCTTTGCAAGGTCTTCCGCCCGTTCTTCCGGGGTGTACCGCCAATCTTCGTAGCAGTCGAGAATCCCGTTTCGGTTCAGGTCTTTGAAAGCGTATCCGTCGGAATATAAGATACGGACGCCGGATCCGGGGAAATAGCCCAGAGTCTGTCCTCCGTCTTGCCGAATCAGACAGTAGGTGTCATGCGGCTCGACCGTCCATTTTCGGCCGCAGGCACAGAGTATCGGCAACATAAACGCCAAAGATACTATTCGACGTACAAGATCTGTTTTTGTTGTCATATCGTTATCAGGGTCGGTTCGTTCTTTAGGGGACTTGGGAAAGCAGTTACAAAAGAATGAATTTTTATCGGCCGCGGGGTTGAATATTTTCCGGAAAGATTCTTTCCCGTATACGGATACCTTATTGAAATAAAGGCGAAATTGCAGTTGTCCGGACGTTTTGAGCCGTATTGCGCCGTTCTCTTTCGGCCAAATGATCGTACAATTCGGCGGGATGCAGTTGTGTTTCCCGAAAAAAATGTATACTTTAGTTTCCGAAAATACCCGTTATGCATCGTCGCTTTCTTATATCCCGTTTTTTCATAGTCTGCATCGGATTTGTCCTTTCCGAGATACAGATCGTTGCTGCCGAGTCTTTTCCTCAGGTGCGTTTCACCCCGTTACCTTCCGACATTCTGCCGTCGAACGAAGTGCGCAAACTTTATCAGGATTCCGATGGATATATCTGGATTCCAACTTATAACGGATTGGCCCGCTACGATGGATACGGAGCCATCACCTACGGTATGCGTGATGTTTCGAACGGGTTGTTCAACACGTTCGTCAATGTCGTTGCCGAGGACCACGACAAGAACCTGTGGATCGGAACCGAGCACGGCCTTTTTCGGCTCGACAAGGTTTCGGGAAACATCGTGGCCGACGAATATCCAGAGTTGGCGGATTGCAACATCGCAGTCATTCTGTGCGATACGGGCAACGGCATCTGGATCGGCGGCGACAAGGGCCTTTTCCGCAAAAATGCGCTCGACCGTAATTTTCATCCCGTCCCGATCTCCAATTCGGCGGGTCGTCCCGTCAAGGCGGTCACCTCCATCATCAAGGATGACAAACTGAACCTGTGGATCGCCGCTTTCGATCAGGGTTTGTTGCGTTATGATATCCGTGAGGATCGCGCCTATGCTTGCGACGATGCCGTGCTGCGTAAAGCACATGTTTTGGCACGTGATGTCGCGGGTAATATCTGGGTGGGTACGTGGGGCGCCGGAGTGGTGCGGCTGGTTAATCCTCTGGCCCCGGGACCGACCCGTTACGTGCATTATAAACACGTGCCGGGCAGAACGCACTCGCTGCTCGACGATATTATTTACGATATTGAGGAAAATCCCGAGCAGAATACCATCTGGATCGGTGGTCGCAGCGGGTTGAGCATCCTCCACGACATCGACAATCCCGATTCGTTCCAGAATTTCTTTCCCGGCGACAACGTGGGAGACCTGCCCTATAACGAGGTGAATTCGATCCTTCGAACCCGTGACGGACTGATGTGGATCGGTTTGTTGGGTGGCGGCGTCTGCAAGGTCCAGACCAGCGGAACCAAATTCGAGTCCGATCGGCTGGAACCGATCAGAACCCGTTACAACACGAGTTCTGTTCGAAGTATGTATTACGCCGGAAACGGCGACTTCTGGTTCGGGCTGCTTGATTTCGGCCTTATAAAATACAACATTCGAAGCGGTAAAATCGTCGATTACCACGAGCATCCCGATTTGAAGTCGCTTCCTTACACTTCGACCGTCAATACGATCATCCGCCGCTCGACTACCGGGGAACTGTATTTCGGAACGCAAAACGCCGGTATTTGGGTGTATAACGAAACGCAGCACAAGGTTCGGCAGATCAATCATTTCAACCAGCCGAACTTTCTGGACGACTGCGTGATTGCTCTGTGTGAGGATACGCACGGCAATCTGTGGATAGGCTCCCGGTTAGGTATTTACGTCGAATCGACAGACGGGCGTTTCCACACCGCTGCTGAATGGCTCGGATACGCTACGCCATTCGATCAGACTTATGTGTTCGACATCTGTTGCGACAAAGCAGGCGATGTCTGGATCGCTTCCAACGGTCAGGGCATTCTGCATATCCGTACGGCAGACGGAACCTGGAGGCAGTATACACGCGACAACGGCATGATTTCCGATCATGTCTATTGCCTGCAGGCCGACGATACGGGGTGTATCTGGGCCGGAACTTTTGCGGACGGACTTGCGGTCCGTATTCCTTCGGAAGGGAGCTTTAAGGCCGTGTCGGCTTTCCCGAATCTGGAAAACAAAGGTATCGGCAATATTGCCCGGGATGAAAACGGCCGGATGTGGATTACCACGAATAATTCGGTCTTTTCCTTTTCGCCGGACAGCCTGGGCAATCCCGAGCATATCAATACCTATATTATATCGGCCGACATGCAGTCGTTCTTCTTCAACCGAAACGCTTCGGCGCAGGTCGATTACGGACGCATTGCTTTCGGAGGATCGAATGGGCTGATGATATTCACCGGCAATCGCACGCAGCCCCACCAGACGAGACTGCCGATCGTGCTCACAGACTTCAAGGTGCACAATCGTTCGTTACGGACCATTCCCGCACGGGAACGATCGCGCATCTCTCTCCGGGATATCGATTACACGGATGCCGTGACGCTTACGCACGACCGGAACAACTTCTTCATCGAATTCTCGATGCTCTCCTATGCCAATCCGCGCGATCATATTTTTAGATACCGGCTCGACGGATTTGATAAGGAGTATGTTACGGCCGATTCGCACCACCGTTTCGCCTCATACAGCAATCTTTCACCGGGAACCTACACATTCCGTCTGCAGGCTGCCGGGGAAAACGGCGTGTGGAGCAGCAACGAGCGGACGCTCACAGTGCGGATACTCCCCGCCCCGTGGCTTTCGTGGTGGGCCTGGACGATCTATTCCGTGCTGCTGCTGGTGCTCGCCTATGGGGTCGTGCGGTTCCTGCGCTACCGGCTCCGGCTGCGTCAGGAGGTGCAGATTTCGAAGTTGGAGCGACAAAAAACCGAAGAACTGAATCATGCCAAATTGCAGTTTTTCACCAACGTCACTCACGAACTGATGACTCCGCTGACGATTATTCTTACTTCGCTCCAGAACCTGAACAACGGCACAGGGGACAATCAGACTCTTTACGGTGTCATGTCGGCCAATGCGACGCGGCTGATGCGACTGATTCAGCAGATACTCGAATTCCGGAAAGTCGAGAGCGGGAATCTGAAAATCCGTGTTTCGCATGGCGATGTCGTCGGATTCGTTCGCCGGTGTGTGGAAGCTTTTGCCCCGCTTGTGGCCCGAAAGCAGCTCAAGGTCTATTTCCGTGCTTCGTCGGAACAGGTCGACGGCTGGTTCGATCCCGACAAACTCGATAAGATCGTCTACAACCTGCTGTCCAATGCGGCAAAATACACGCCCGACAAGGGTGAAATTATCATCCGGATCGAAACCGGAGACGACTGTTCGGTCTGCATTTCGGTCGCCAACAGCGGCGAACTGATGACCCAGCAGACTATCGACGGACTTTTTCGCCGGTTTTACGACGGCAATTACCGGAAACACCATACGATTGGAACCGGTATCGGTCTATCGTTGGTCAAGGATCTCACCGACCTCCACCGAGGTTCAATCCGGGTGTCGAGCGACGAGCAGGACGGCAACTGTTTCCGAATCACGCTACCCATAGGTCGAGATGCTTATACCGAAGAGGAGATCGACGATGATACCGGAGACGATGCCGCGGAAAAAATTTACGAAGGGGCCGGAGAATTCGTTCCGGTGCAGCCCGATGCGGCGATGACCGATACCCCCTCCCGCACACGCACTGACCATACGCTGTTGGTCGTCGATGACAACGAAGAACTGCTCTTGTTGATCTCCAATCTTTTGGCGCCCTATTTCCGAATTGAAACGGCATCCGACGGAGAAGAAGCGCTTCGTATATTGTCCCGACAGCCGGTCGATCTGGTCGTTTCGGATATCATGATGCCCGGCATGGACGGTATCGAATTGTGCCGACGGATCAAGCAGACCTTCGAATACTGTCATATTCCGGTTATCCTGCTTACGGCCAAAAATGCCGACGAAAGCCGGATTGAAGGGTACAATTCGGGGGCGGACGGCTATGTCACCAAGCCCTTCAACCTGCAGTTGCTCTACGCTCAGATTGTCAATCAACTCCGAAAATTGGAGATTCGGGGCCTGCATTTCCGCAACCAGCCGATTTTTGAGGTGGAGAAACTGGAGTATACTTCGATGGACGAAAAGTTCATGCGTCAGGCTATGGCGTGCGTCAATGCGCATATCGACGATTGCGAATTTGCACAGGCCGATTTTACCCGTGAAATGAATATGTCGCGTACGATTCTTACCGAAAAACTCAAATCGCTCACCGGGTTGACTCCGGCTGCATTCATCATTGACGTGCGACTGCGTGCTGCCTATCATTTGCTCGAAGAGCAGAAGAAGATGCGTATTGCCGATCTGGCCTATGCTTCCGGATTCAACGACCCGAAATATTTCAGTACGTGCTTCAGAAAGAAATTCGGATTCTCTCCCAAGGAATTTATCGACAGACTGAACGAAAAAGGCGATAAAATCGCTTGATTGTCCGCAGAAGCGGGCCTACAACCGTTTTTCGGTAAAAATTCGACCTGCATGATCCATGTCAGGAGTATTTTCGTACCCGGTAGATTTTGTCCCGGCAGAGTGGATGGAATCGGCTCAATCCATAGGATATGATTATGAAACTCATTTTTGCAATCTCCATTGTCGCTCTTTCGTTCTTCGGCACTGCCTGCCGGAGATCTGTCGGCGAAATGATTCTGGTGCCGATGCCGCAGGAGGCAACCTTTACGGGAGGTTACTTTGAAACGGACAGCGCCCGATTCGTGGAGCGTGCAGGCGATGGGTACGTTGCCTGCCGAATCGATCCTTCGGCTCCGGAGATTCGTCCGGAGGGTTACCGGCTGAAAGTGACTCGCCGGGGCATTGACCTTACGGCCCTGGATTCCGCGGGACTGTTCTACGGCCGGCAGACGCTGTGCCTGTTGGCGACCGCACAGGGGATTCCCTGCGTGGAAATCATCGATAATCCCTGTTTCGGTTATCGGGGTATTCATCTCGATGTTTCGCGGCACTTTTTCCCCGTTGAAACGATATTCCGGCTCCTCGATGAAATGGCACGGTACAAGCTTAACAAATTTCATTTCCATCTGGCGGATAACGGCGGCTGGCGCATCAGGATCGACGCTTATCCGCTGCTGACCCGGCTGGGAGCATTCCGTACGGAGTCCGACTGGCTCGAATGGTGGAGTTACGGCGACAGGCATTATGTACCCGAGGACACACCGGGGGCCTATGGCGGTTACTATACGAAAGAGGAAATTCGCAGAATCGTTGCCTATGCTGCCGAACGCTTCATCGAGGTGATTCCGGAAATTGAGTTCCCGGGGCACTCCGACGAGGTTTTCGCAGCTTATCCGGAGCTCTGCTGCTCGGGCCGGGCCTATACTTCCGGCGAGTTTTGCGTCGGCAATCCGCTGTCGTTGAAATTTATGGACGAGGTCCTGACCGAGGTTCTGGAGTTGTTCCCCTCGAAATACATCCATATCGGCGGCGACGAGGCCGACCGGACAGCTTGGAAGAGCTGTCCCAGATGCCGGCATCTGGCCAGGGAGTTGGGCGGAGTGGACCAGGTGCAATGCTATCTGGTCGAACACGCCGAAAAGTTTCTGGCGGAACACGGACGCACGATGATCGGATGGGATGAAATCCTGAAGAACAACCTGCGATCCACCTCTACGGTAATTTCCTACAGGGGGCAGCGAGGAGGCATCGAGGCGGCCAACCGCGGTTACGATGTGGTCATGTCGCCGGGCGAGATCCTCTATTTCGACTGGTATCAGGCCGATCCTCATACACAGCCGCGCGCGATGGGCGGTTTCTCGCCGATTCGGAAGATGTACGGTTTTCATCCCGTCCCCGATACCCCTGCAAAGGCGGCCGACAATGAATCGATAATTCGCGGTGAATTCGTTTCGCCGGATTCGGTCGAATATATCTATGACGGCGGCAAAGAGCACGTCATCGGGGTACAGGGTTGCACATGGACCGAGTTTATAGAAACGGAAAAACATTTGGAATACATGATTTTCCCGCGTTTGCTGGCTGTTTCCGAACTTGCCTGGACTCCCCGGGAGCGATGTGAGTGGAATGATTTCCGTCGTCGTATCAATGTTCATGTATCGTTGCTGCATGCGCGGGGAATCAATGCTTTTCCATTGAGCGACGACGTTGTGATTACGGCTCAGATGCTTTCCGAAGGCAAAAAGGCCCGGGTGACGCTCGACACGGAGAAATATCCCGCCGAAGTACGCTATACTTTGGACGGTACGGCCCCGGTTCCCGGATCAGACCTTTACGACGGGCCTTTTGTCGTGAAAGCGGGGACAACCGTCCGGGCGGCGCTCTTTGTCGCAGGCAGGATGGAGGGGACCATGACGGAACTCTATGTCGATGCCCGCCGCAATGTCGATAATTACTATACTTATCTGAATACTCCCGAGGTATACGCCTCGACAGACCGTTAATCGATACTTTATGAAAAAACTACTGATCGCACTGTTTTTGTTTCCCGTGACGCTGGTCGTGGCGGTTCCGTCTGCAAAGCCCCGGTTGGGCGAGGCTCCGGTCCGGAAGATCGTTGCGGCTATGAGCCTTGAGGAGAAGGCCGGCCTGCTGGTGGGAACCTCAATGGAGGGTTACGCTGGCGAGGGCGCTGTAACGGGCCGCACGTTGAAAACAGTTCCCGGTTCGGCCGGAACTACCCGCTCTTTGGAATCCTACGGCATTCCGACAACGGTGATGGCCGACGGTCCTGCGGGCCTTCGTATCGATCCGGAACGTGCAGGAGATGCACGGACTTATTTCTGTACGGCTTTTCCGATCGGCACGATGCTCGCCTCGACCTGGGACGAGGCGGCTATTGAACGCTGTGGCGCAGCGATGGGTAACGAGGTGCTCGAATATGGCTGCGACGTGATTCTCGGTCCGGGTATGAACATCCACCGCCATCCGCTCTGCGGCCGCAATTTCGAATATTATTCCGAGGACCCGTTGCTGAGCGGCAAATGCGGCGCGGCGATGGTGCGGGGCATTCAGTCGCAAGGCGTAGGGACTTCGGTCAAGCACTTTGCGGCCAACAACCAAGAGTCGATGCGCTTACAGAATGACGCCCGGGTGTCGCAACGTGCGTTGCGTGAGATTTATCTGCGAGGATTCGAGATCGCCGTCAAGGAGGGGCGTCCGTGGACGGTCATGTCGTCCTACAATCGTATCAACGGACCTTATACGCAGGAGAGCCGCGAGTTGCTGACCACTGTTCTGCACGACGAATGGGGCTACGAAGGTCTTGTCGTGTCGGACTGGATCGGAAAACGTAACACCGTGGCACAAGTACATGCCGGCAACGACCTGATGATGCCGGGAGAACCGGCTCAGGCGAGAGAGATTGTAGAAGCGGTGCGCAGCGGGAGACTCGCCGAGGCGGATGTTGACCGGTGTGTGACCCGTGTACTCGAATATATTCTGCGGACGCCCCGTTTCCGGAAACAAGCCGTGTCGGAGACTCCCGACTTGGAAGCACATGCTGCCGTATCGCGTCAGGTGGCAGCGGAAGGCATGGTTTTGCTCCGCAACGAAGGCGCTGCTTTACCACTTGCCGCAGGATGTAATCTCTCGGTGTTCGGAGTCAATGCCTATGACTGCATTGCCGGAGGTACGGGCGCCGGACACGTCAACAAAGCCTATACGGTCGATTTGGACGAAGGTTTGTGCAACGCCGGATTCCGGCTTAACACCCGTACGGCAGATCTCTATGCAAAATACATGTCTTTCGGTGAGGCACTGCTCGCGGAGCAGAACGCCCTGCGTTATTTGGGCGAAAAGTGGTTTGTCCCCGAAACGACGCTGACGCCGGAATTCATCGCTTCGCGTGCGGCGGACAGCGATGCGGCCATCGTTGCCTTAGGCCGCAATTCGGGTGAATACAACGATCGTCCTACATCGGATTTCTACCTGACGGAAGCCGAACGGGAACTGCTCGAATCGGTCTGCTCGGCGTTTCATGCCGCGGGTAAGAAGGTGGTCGTGGTGCTCAATATCGGCGGCGTGATCGAAACCATGTCGTGGAAGGAACTTCCCGACGCTATCTTGTTGGCCTGGCAGGGAGGTTTGGAAGCCGGGAATGCCATGGCTGATGTTTTGAGCGGCCGCGTATCGCCTTCGGGAAGGCTGCCGATGACTTTTCCGGCGGATTATTCGGATCATCCGTCATCGAAGAATTTTCCGCTCGACTATCGGGGGCGCTGCGGCGATTGGGCCGACGACGCCCCGGAACGGCACCTGCGAAACCTGGGATTCACTTGTTACGAGGAGGATATCTGGGTGGGTTACCGCTATTTCTCGACCCATGCTCCGGAGGCGGTGTCCTATCCTTTCGGCTATGGTTTGGGGTATACGACCTTCGAGTGGACGGATGCGGCCGTCAGGCGTTCCGGGACGGATTATGCGGTAACGCTCCGTGTAACCAATACAGGTTCGCGCGCCGGACGGGAGGTCGTTGAACTTTATGTTGCAGCCCCGCAAGGGGCGCTGCCGAAGCCCGTGCGCGAATTGAGGGCTTTTGCCAAAAGCCGGGAATTGCAGCCCGGGGAGTCGCAGGCGCTGACCCTTCGTTTCGCGGCTGCCGATCTGGCCTCGTTCGACGAGCGTATTTCGGCGTTTGTCGTCGATTCGGGGCGCTATATGGCCGAACTGGGGCGTTCTGCCGACGACATTGTCCAGCGGCTGCCTTTTGTCGCCAAAGCTTCCGAGCGCAAGGTGCATGACGTACTGAAACCGCAGGAGCCCCTGCGACGACTCAAATTCTGATGCAATGAAAATAATAGCTTGTTTGTTGATTTGTATGGGCTGCAATGCGCTGTTTGCAGCAGTGCCGCCCGCTATCCGGCCCGATGCGAAGATCGAAACCCGGATTGAAAAGATACTCGGCCGCCTGACGCTTGAAGAGAAAATCGGCCAAATGTGTCAGTTGACCGTCAGCATGGTGACCGATATGAATGATTCCGGGCATCCGTTCATCAGCGATGAGCTGCTCGATACGGTCATCGGACATTACAAAGTCGGGTCGATTCTCAACGTACCGTTCGATGAGGCGCAGTCCCGGGAGGCATGGACGCAGATTATCGGTAGGATTCAGCGTCGTTCGCTCGACTGCCTGGGGATTCCCTGCATTTACGGTGTCGATCAAATGCACGGTGCTTCCTACACCCGCGGTGCAACCTTTTTTCCGCAGGGGATCAACATGGGTGCCGCGCTGAACTGTGAACTGATGCGCCGTTCGTCGGAGATTTCGGCTTATGAAACCCGTGCCTGTGCCATTCCGTGGAATTTTGCGCCGGTGATGGATTTGGGACGCGATCCCCGATGGTCGAGGATGTGGGAGAGTTACGGAGAGGATGTTTGTGTCAATTCCCGGTTGGCGGCGGCTTCCGTGCGCGGTTTGCAGGGCGATGATCCCAATCGGATCGGGATGTATCGGGTGGCTGCTTGTTTGAAGCATTTCATGGCCTACGGCGTCCCCGTGTCGGGCAAGGACCGAACGCCTTCGTCCGTTACGCGCAACGCCCTGCGCGAAAAATATTTTGCCCCCTTTCTCGAATGTATCCGGGCCGGGGCGCTGTCGTTGATGGTCAACTCGTCCAACAACGACGGTATGCCCTTTCATGCCAACCGCGAGTTGCTCACGGGGTGGTTGAAGGAAGAACTGAACTGGGACGGGGTGATCGTTACGGATTGGAATGATATTTACAATCTATATGAGCGGGATCATATCGCCGAGAGCCGCAAGGATGCGGTTCGGATCGCTATAAATGCCGGGATCGATATGGCCATGGTCCCTTTGGACCGGGATTTCTGCGTCTATCTCCGTGAACTGGTCGAGGAAGGGCTGGTTTCCGAAAGACGCATCGATGATGCCGTTCGTCGGATTTTGCGGTTGAAAATGCGCATCGGGCTGTTCGAAGAGCCGTTCCCGGACACTTCGAAGTTCGATCGTTTCGCGAGAGATGAATTCGCCGCCGTGGCTTTGCAAGCTGCTGAAGAGTCGGAGGTGCTGCTCAAAAACGACGGAGGTCTGCTACCGCTCCCGAAGTCGGCGCGTATCCTGCTCACCGGCCCCAATGCCAATTCCATGCGCTGTCTCAACGGCGGCTGGTCTTACACCTGGCAGGGTGAGCGTTGCGATGAGTTTGCAGATCGTTACAATACGATTTACGAGGCCTTGGCGCGTAAATTCGATCATGTTACCTGGATTCCAGGCGTAGAATACGGCACCCCCTCGGAGAATTGGCAGGTGGAGCGTGTGCGGGGAATCGGCGAAGCAGTCTCGGCAGCGGCCGATGCAGACGTGATTGTCGTCTGCATCGGCGAGAACTCCTATTGTGAAACTCCGGGCAACATGAATGATCTGAACTTGTCGCAAAACCAGAAAAAACTGGTCCGCGAACTGGCGTCTACGGGGAAACCCCTCGTATTGGTGTTGAACGAGGGACGGCCGCGTCTGATCGGCGATATAGAGCCGTTGGCGCAGGCTGTCGTCGATATCCTGCTGCCCGGCAATTACGGGGGTGACGCACTGGCCAATCTGCTTGCCGGGGATGCGAACTTCAGCGCCCGGCTTCCCTTTACCTATCCGCGCTGGCCCGATGCGTTGGCCACCTATGACTACAAACCCTGTCAGAAAAGGGGTACGATGGAGGGCGAATACAACTACGATGCCGTGATGGACGTGCAATGGCCTTTCTGCCACGGATTGAGTTACACTACATTCGAATACGGAAATCTGCGGGCTAACCTTACGGAATTTCGGGCCGGAGATACGCTTTCGTTCACGGTCGATATCTCCAATACAGGCGACTGCGCGGGCAAGGAGGCCGTATTGCTCTGGTCGAGCGATTTGGTGGCAAGCCTGACGCCTGACGTGATCCGGCTGCGCAATTTCGAGAAGATCTCCCTTGAACCGGGCGAAACCCGTACGGTGACGCTTTCGATACCGGCATCCGATCTGGCGTTTGTCGGTTATGACGGTCGCTGGCGGCTCGAAAAGGGCGATTTCCGGATCCGTATGGGTACGGAGACCCTGTTCGTCCGATGCGTGGAAACCCGGGTGTGGGACACCCCTAACATTCCCTGAAACCGTTCTAAAACATACCGATATGAAAAATGTTTTTTTTGCCGTCATGGCGCTTGCTGTTTCATTTACGGAAACCCGAGCGGCGGATTCTCCCGCGATCGTTCCCATGCCTCAGCACATCGCTTACGCAACTGGCGAAGGAGCGGTGCTCTCCGCCGGATCGCGGATCGCTGTACCCGGCGGGGCTAAAGCGTTGCGGAGTGTCGCGGAACTCTTTGTGCGGGATATTTGCCGGGAACATGGACTTCGGCTGAAAGTTTCCGGAATTTCCGAAAGCGGCATCGTACTCGGGATCGATCCGGCGCTCAGGGCGGAGGCCTATTCGCTCGACATCGGCCAAGGGCGTGTCGCCGTGACGGGCGGTTCCCCTTCGGGACTCTTCTACGGATTGCAGAGCTTGCGTCAACTTATCTCGCAGTATGGCATGCGACTTCCGGCAGTGCATGTGGAGGATGAACCTTGTTTCGCTTATCGCGGCGCCATGCTCGACTGCTGCCGTCATTTCTTCACGGTTGACGAGATCAAAACGTTCATCGACATATTGGCGCTCCACAAACTCAACCGTTTTCACTGGCATCTGACCGACGACCAGGGATGGCGTATCGAGATCAGGCATTATCCCGGATTGACGAAAGAGGGGTCACGGCGTGCCGAAACAGTCCTTGGACGCAATACGAATATCTACGACGGCATACCTTCGGGAGGATACTATACGCAGCGACAAATTCGTGACGTCGTAGCCTATGCGGCCGAACGGTTCATTACGGTCATCCCTGAAATCGAAATGCCGGGACATGCCTCGGCGGCACTGGCGGCCTATCCCTGGCTGGGGTGTGCCGGTGAGGGGTATATGGTACGGACGCGATGGGGCGTATTCCCGGAAGTTTATTGCGCGGGCAAGGATTCGACGTTCGAATTCATGGAGAACGTGCTTGCAGAGGTGTGTGAACTGTTTCCCTCGGAATATATCCATATCGGCGGGGATGAGTGTCCCAAACAGAGTTGGACGAGCTGTCCCGCCTGTCAGCAGCGTATCCGTAATGAGCGGTTAGAGCATGAAAACGAATTGCAGAGTTATTTTGTCCATCGGATTGAAAAATGGCTCAACGCCCGGGGGCGCAATCTGATCGGGTGGGACGAAATACTCGAAGGAGGGATTTCAAAGACGGCTACGATTATGTCGTGGCGCGGTGCCGATGGCGGCGTTGCCGCTGCCAAGGCCGGGAATCAGGTGATCATGACCCCCAACACGCATTGTTATCTCGATTATTTTCAGACGCAGGAGCCGGAGCGCCTCGAACCACTCGGTATCGGCGGTTACGTGCCGGTTCGTAAGGTTTATTCGTTCGATCCCTATGACCGTCTTTCTTCAGCGGAACAATCCTGTATTCAGGGAGTACAAGGGAATATATGGACGGAATATATCGCTTCTTTTGCCCATGCACAGCATATGGCCTTGCCGCGGCTGGCCGCATTAGCGGAGGTGGGATGGGCCTGCGACCGCCGCGATTTCGGGGATTTCACCCGGCGCATGACGGTATTCCGGAAACTTTACGACAAATGCGGCTATCGCTACGCCTCCTATTTCTTCGATGGAACGGGCGAATAAATCGGTCTACCGGTGCTAAATATACTGCGATGATGAACCCGAACAGACGACTTTTATCTTTGGACACCCTGCGGGGGGTTGATATGTTCTTTATTATGGGCTTTTCAGGGCTCGTGACCTCGTTGTGCGCACTGTGGCCCGGATCTTTTACCGATATGCTTGCGTCGCAGATGCAGCATGCGGCGTGGAATGGACTAACGATTCAAGACACGATCTTTCCTCTGTTTCTTTTTATCGCAGGCGTGGCGTTCCCCTTCTCGCTGGCCAAACAGCGTGCACGCGGATTCGGCAGAAAACGGATTCTGGACCGGATTTTCCGCCGCGGACTGATTCTTGCCCTGTTGGGAATGGTTTATAACGGGTTGTTCGAGCTCAATTTCTCCTCGTTGCGCATAGCAAGCGTGCTGGGACGGATCGGCTTGGCCTGGATGTTCGCCGCACTGCTCTGCGTGTATTGCAGCGTGAGAACTCGGATAGCTGTTGCCGGGATTATCCTAATAGGCTATTCACTGCTGCTCGGCCTGGTCGTAGCCCCCGATGCTCCGGTCGGTGCCGATCCGCTTTCGGTGGAGGGGTGTCTGGCCGGATGGATTGACCGACAGTACCTTCCCGGACACATCCTTTACGGGGCATTCGATCCGGAAGGGATATTGAGCACCCTGCCGGCAGTCGTATCGGCTCTATTCGGAATGTTCACCGGCGAATTTTTGCTCGATGGCCGGAGAGGGCTCTCTGGCTCTTGGAAAGCGTTCTATATGGCCGTCGCCGCACTGGCGATCACGACGGCGGGCTTGTGCTGGAATCTTATCATGCCGGTCAACAAGAATTTATGGAGCAGTTCGTTCACTTGCGTGGTCTCCGGTTATTCGCTGGGGATGACCGCCTTGTTTTATTACCTGATTGACGTGTGCGGGTACAAACGATGGACGTTCGTTTTCCGGGTTATCGGATTGAATTCCATTACGATTTATATGGCGCAGCGGATTATTCCACTGCGTTATGCGTCCGATTTTTTCGTCGGCGGACTTGCTTCCAAATGCAGTGAAACAGTAGGGGCGGTGATCTACGATATAGGTTATATCGTGCTCTGCTGGCTGTTTCTCTATTTCTTGTATCGAAAAAACACTTTCCTTAAGGTATGACCGGCAAATAGCCCGAAAATTACAATAACCTCATTTAAATAAATTTAGCATGAACCAAACTTTGAAGTTCTCGTTCCGGAACTTGTTTTTGTCCTGTGTGTGCTTGCTTCTGTTTGCATGCGGCGGGAATCCGGAGATAATTTCTCCCGACGGGCGCACACGCCTTTCGTTCGTGACGGGCGCCGACGGCTGCATGGCCTATACCGTCGAACGCGACGGCAAACCTTTGATCCTTCCTTCTGCCTTGGGCCTCGTGGTGCAAGAACGGAACCTCGCCGGCGGCTTTTCGGTACGGGAGATTGTGAAAAGGTCCGTGGACGAAACATGGACGCAGCCGTGGGGCGAAAATAAAATCCTGCGCGATTGCCACAACGAAATGACGGCGGTATTGAAAAACGACGACGGCGTGTTGCTGACGCTTCGTTTCCGGGCTTTTGACGACGGTGTGGCATTCCGCTATGAATGGGAGGTGCCGGACCTCGATTCGCTGACCGTCACCGATGAACTGACCGAATTCCGCTTCGCCGAAGACGGCGTGTCGTGGTCGATTCCTGGAAATTTCAACACCTATGAATTGTTGTATCGCGAACTGCCGGTTTCGGCCGTCGAAAACGCCAATACGCCTTTCACATTCCGTGTGGACGGCACATACGGTTCGATTCACGAAGCGGCGCTGTACGATTTCCCCGAAATGAATCTCTACCGGACCGATTCGCTGGCCTTCAAAGCCGAGTTGGCTCCGCTGCCTGACGGTATAAAGGCTCGTATTCCCTCGAAATTCATGACGGCGTGGCGGACGATCCAAGTGGGAGACAAAGCGGTGGACCTGATCAACTCGTCGCTGATCCTTAACCTGAACGAGCCTTCGAAGATTGCTGACACTTCGTGGATCAAACCGCAGAAATATATCGGCGTATGGTGGGGACTGCATCTCGGCACCCATACATGGACAATGGGACCCCGGCATGGAGCGACGACGGAGAATGCTCTGCGTCATATTGACTTCGCAGCGGCGAACAATATTCAGGGAGTGTTGTTCGAAGGGTGGAACGAAGGCTGGGAGAACTGGGGTAAAACGCAGCACTTCGATTATGTGAAGCCCTATGCAGATTTCGATCTCGACCGCATTGCCGCGTATGCCCGGGAGAAGAACATCGAGTTGTGGATGCACAATGAAACGGGTGGTAATATTCCTGAATATGAAGCGGCTCTGGAAACGGCTATGCAGCGCTATGCCGGATTGGGTGTGCATGCCGTCAAAACGGGATATGCCGGAGGCTTCAGGGACGGCCAGCTCCACCACTCGCAGTATGGCGTGCGGCACTACCAGCGTGTCGTCGAGACGGCGGCCCGTTATGGGATCGTCATCGATGCCCACGAGCCGATCAAGGATACGGGCATTCGCCGCACGTGGCCCAATATGATGACCCGGGAGGGGGCACGCGGCATGGAGTGGAACGCATGGTCGGAAGGGAACTCCGCGGAGTATCTCTGTACACTGCCTTTCGTACGGCTCCTGAGCGGTCCGATGGATTATACGCCGGGGGTATTCGATCTTGATTACTCGCGCGTCCGGGGCCGGGAAACCGGAATGCAGGAGTGGAACGGCGACAACAATTCGTGTTGTATCAAGACTACGCTGGCACGTCAGATTGCCAACTGGGTGATTATTTATTCTCCGCTTCAGATGGCGTCCGATCTGATCGAAAACTACGAGGGACATCCGGCTTTCCAATTCTTCCGGGATTTCGATGCCGACTGTGACTGGTCCGAAGCATTGCAGGGTGAACCCGGCGAATATATTGTCGTCGTACGCCGTGCGGGTGACAGTTTCTTCCTGGGCGCCGGCACGAACGATGAGCCCCGGACATTGACCCAGAAACTCGGCTTCCTGAAGTCCGGTATGACTTATACTGCAACGATCTATGCCGACGCTCCGGATTCTGCGGAGAATCCCGAAAACTATCGCATCGAAAAACGGACCGTGACTTCTGCCGATATGCTCGAAATTGCAATGACTGCCCGTGGCGGGCAAGCCGTGACGTTTGTTCCCGTAAATGAATAGAACCATGATGAGACTTGTTTTTTGGGTCGTGCTGCTGGCGGTCGTTCCGCTGTCGGTCGATGCCCGCAGCGAAGGGTGGGTAATTACCGCACGAGATACCACGGCTGATTATTTTGCCGTCGCCATGGCCAACGGAGAAATTGGCGTAGCCGTGGATCGGGAGCCTTTTGCCCTCGGTTCTGTGATTCTGGGAGGGAGTTATGAGCCGGGGTTCGGAGATGATGTGAGTCGTATTCTGGAAGGGATCAATCCGCTGGGGTTGACAATGGCTGTCGATGGTCATCGATTCGATCCGTCGGAGATCCGTCCACAGCATCAGTCGGTCGATATGCGGCGTGCAGTGCACACGACCCGTTTTTCAACGGACGGTGTGACGGTCGTCTATCGTATACGGGCCTTGCGGAACATGCCTTACGCTCTTATGACAGAGGTGGAAGTGACGGCGGAACGCGATGCAGAGGTTCTTTTTTCAAACGGTCATACCGTTCCCGGAGAGTTCGCCGACACCCTGCGGGAGTCGCGCACGGTCGGATGTGAGGACGGCAGCCGTATTGCCGTGCAGCGCACTTCCGGCAGTTACAACCGCGGCCGCGACCATATTGTGGCTTCGTCGACTTTCCTTTGCGGTGAAGGGTGCGAAGCGGTCTCACCGGAAAGCGTGAGGATTGTTCTGCGCAAGGGCGGCCGGGCGTCGTTCTCCCTTGTGGGAACAATCTGTACTACAGCCGCTTTCGCCGACCCGTGGAATGAGTCGGAAAGGCAGGCTATTTATGCAGCCCGGGAGGGAGCGGCGCAACTCGTTGCGGCACACGAACGGAAATGGGCGGAGTTGTGGCAGGGCGATATCGAGATCGAAGGCGATCCCACGGCACAGTTGGATGTGCGTTTCGCCTTGTTCAACCTTTACGGCTCTATCCGTGAAGGCAGTCGCCGGAGTATTCCGCCGATGGGCCTTTCGGCCCGGGGCTTTTACAACGGTCATATCTTCTGGGATTCTGAGATCTGGATGTATCCGGCGCTGCTGGTGCTCCGGCCCTGCCTGGCGCGCCAGATGCTCGATTACCGAACCGACGGACTCGATGCGGCCCGTCGTCGGGCCTACGCCCACGGCTATCGGGGCGCGATGTTCCCCTGGGAAGGGGATGACCGGGGCGAGGAGGCTACGCCGACCTTTGCCCTCACCGGTCCGCTCGAACATCATATTACAGCCGATATCGCCATCGCCAGCTGGAACTATTACTGTGTGACGCAGGACCGGGAGTGGCTGCGCCGCGAGGGTTTCCCGCTGATGCGCGAGGCTGCACGTTTCTGGTGCGATCGCGTTACGGCGAATGCCGACGGCAGCTACTCGATCCGCAATGTGATCGGAGCCAACGAATACGCCGTCGGCGTCACGGACAATGCCTTTACCAACGGCGCGGCCCGCCGGGCACTGGAGTACGCTTCGGCTGCGGCGGAGCTTTGCGGCGAGCGTCCCGATCCGCAGTGGAGTGCGGTAGCCGCGGGCCTTCGCATCCCGCACTTCGCCGACGGAACGACGCGCGAGCATGCCGGCTACGACGGCGAGATGATCAAACAGGCCGATGCCAACCTGCTGGGCTATCCGCTGGGCATCGTGACCGGACGCGAAGCTCAGTTGCGCGATCTGGAATACTACGAGCGCCGAATCGATCCGCGTAACGGTCCGGCGATGAGTTACTCGGTTTTTGCGATTCAGTATGCCCGGCTCGGAATGGCCGAAAAAGCCTGCGAAATGTTCCGTCGCTCCTACTTGCCCAACCTGCGGCCGCCGTTCGGGGTGTTTGCCGAAACGGCCACCAGCGGCAATCCCTATTTCATGACGGGTGCGGGCGGCATGTTGCAGGCCGTGCTGTTCGGATTCGGCGGGCTGGAGATTACGGCGGACGGTCTCGTGCAGCGCCCGTCTGTCCTGCCGCCGCAATGGAAGAATCTGAGAATCAAAATAAATGGTAAAATCTATCAGGCAACGAACCAATAAATATTCCGATGAAAAAGACAATGCTTTTTTTGCTGCTTGCGTTCTGTTTCTCGAACTCGGTCCAGGCCGGTCAGGATGCAGTATCTATCAAACTGATTTCTTTCAATATGCGTACCAGTTGGGGGCGCGACGGCGACAACAGTTGGCCGAACCGTCGTCACGCCACGGCGCAAATGCTCCGGCAGGAGGCTCCCGATGTGATGGGCGTGCAGGAAGCCATGCAAGACCAGTTGTATTACATCGACACCGAATGTCCCCGGTATGCCCGTGTCGGCGAAGATCGTGACGGCGGGGCCGAAGGCGGCGAAACGATGGCGGTGTTCTACCTCCGCGACCGGTTCGAACTGCTGGACAGCGGCACCTTCTGGATCAGCGAGACTCCCGACAACGTGTCGCGCGGATGGGATGCCGCCTGCAACCGCACGGTAACATGGGTCGAATTGCGCGACAAGAGTTCGGGCAAAGAGTTTTTCTATTTCAACACTCACCTCGACCACCAAGGGAAAATTGCCCGTGAGGAGGGCGTGAAACTGATCGTGACGAAGATTCGACAGATTGCCGGTAAGAAAGCGGCGGTTATCTTGGGCGGAGACCTTAATACATCCATTGACAATCCGCATCTCAAGCCGTTGACCAGACTGATGGCTTCGGCACGCGATACAGCGGCGGAAACCGATCAAAAGGGAACATTCAATGGTTTCGGATCGGCTCCGGACACGATTATTCTCGATCATCTTTTCTACCGCGGCAGGATGAAATGTCGAAAGTTCGTCACCCTCGACGGCGATTACGGGGCGCCTTACATTTCGGATCACTATCCGATAGCAATGGTTTTTACGCTCTGAAAGCGACGAGGCCGATTCGTCGAACCGGCCTCGTCGTACCGTCCGGAATTTGAACTCCGTTATCGGAGAGCCTGGATCAGTCCGGTTCGAGCGTCCGGTATTTCATCGAGCGGATAGTACCGGTGGATGATCGTTCGATCCTTGATGACAATAATCCGCACTCCCGAAGGAGCGTCTCCCAACGGTCGGCCCACGGCACTCGTGGTTATCATTCCGATGTTGTCGTACGATGTCTCCGCGTTGTCGTGCAAATGTCCCGTAAAGACGGTTTGCACACCGGTTTCCCGGAACAGTTCGAAATATCTCCGGCGTTTTTCCGGCGAAATGGTCGAATAGCCGTCCGGTTCGTCGATTTGCCGGAGAAAGAACGGGTGGTGTGCGAAGACAAGAGATGTCCGGCTGGCCCTTTTCTTTTTGAGCGAACGGGCCAGCCACCGGAACTGATTCTCTTCTTTCGAGGGGTCCCGGGTTTCGTCTTTCAGGTAATCCGAGTTGATGCCGGTCAGTAGGATCCCGTTCACACGCACACAGAAGCGGTCGGTTCCGAGGTGTTTCGTGTAGGGTTCCACATCGACGGAACCCTCTTCCAGCCGGACGTCGTGGTTGCCCGGGAGATAAAGGGTCTTGATGCGGGGATTTATTTCTGCGACGATCCGCAGGAATTCCGTCCATTGGCTCTCGTCCGCTGCATTGTGCACGTAATCGCCGGCGAAGACGACGACATCGGGGCGGAGCCTGTTTATTGCTTCGACGGTTTTTGTGAGGGTGCGGGTTTCATAGGCCATGTCGCGGTTGTCGGCATAGAACCCCATCTGGGGGTCCGAAACCTGCATGATGATCGTGACCGGAGATTTTTCCCTTGCGGATGTGAGTGCGGCCGTCAGACAGCAAAGAGTTGTTAAAATGATCTTTTTCATTGGATTATAGATGAATGCATAGCCAAAAATAACGAATGGGTTGCCGAAATCCAAAAAAAAACGAAGGAATCCCACTTTATTTTCCTTACGGTGTTTTTCCGGTAAAATTTCGACCTTTTTTCTAAATAAGAGAAGAATTTTGTATCGGCATTTCAACCGAAACTACTTTATCTGAAAATTGTAAAATGAAACATGCTCATGACACACGTTTACGACATTACTTCTTATCCCGTTCTCTATTTGTAGTCGGGTCCCATCTCTACGAATCGCTAATGTTTGATCCCAGAAAATCATGAAATGTATTAAGATTGATAATATGTTGCGGACTGCGCGGTTGATTATGCTCGCCGTGTTGTCCGGAGGTATTTTCGCGGTTCCTTGCGGAATATATGCACAGTCTGCTCCCCGAACGGTTTCCGGTACTGTCACCGATGCGGCCACCGGAGAGCCGCTGATCGGAGCCACCGTACAGGTAAAAGGTGTGACCATCGGTACTACGACGGACCTGAACGGAATGTTTTCGATCAACCTGCCGGCAAACCGGAAAACACTGCTTTTCTCCTATGTCGGGTATGAAGCCCAGGAGATTGCGGTTGGCCGTGAGAATTATCTCAACGTGGCGTTGAAACAGGACGCCAATGCGTTGGACGAAGTTGTGGTGGTGGGTTACGGCCAGCAAAAGAAAGGCATGCTGGTGAGTTCGGTACAGTCCATCGCTCCCGCGGAACTGCGGATGCCTTCGTCGAGTTTGTCGACCGGGTTTGCCGGACGCCTGGCCGGTGTGATCGCCGTGCAGCGCAATGGACAGCCCGGTGCCGACCAGGCGGATTTCTGGATACGTGGTATCTCCACGTTCGGTTCCGCGACCAAGCCGTTGATCATCCTTGACGGTGTGGCTATCGACGCGAATGAACTGAACGGGCTGGACCCGGAGATTATCGAGAGTTTTTCGGTGCTCAAGGATGCTACGGCGACCGCTCTCTATGGTTCGCGGGGAGCCAACGGCGTGATGATCGTTACGACGAAGAACGGTAAGAATCTGGATAAGCCGGTCATTAATTTTCGCTTCGAGACGGCTCTTTCGACTCCGACGAGCCGCCCGGAAACGGTCGATGCGGTGACCTACATGCAGATGTACAACGAGTCGGTTCTGACGCGCGGTACGGGGCAGATTCCTTATACGCAGGCGAAGATCGACGGTACGCGGGCCGGCAGCAACAAATATATCTATCCGGATGTGGATTGGTACGATGAGATGTTTAAAAATTTGGCAGTCAACGAAAACTTTAACTTCAATATCCGCGGCGGCAGTTCGAGGGTCGATTACTTCATGAGCGCCACCGTCCGTCACGAGGAAGGTATGTTGAAGAACCTGAGCCGGGATTACTTCTCCTATAACAACAATTACTCGGTTTGGCGTTACGCTTTCCAGAACAATGTCAACGTCAATCTTACGAAGTCTACCAAAGTGTCGCTGAAAATCAACACCCAGCTCCGGGATACGCACGGGCCGGTGAAAAGCAGCGAAAACATTTTCGGAATGATCATGAACGGCAATCCCGCCGATATGCCGATAACCTTTCCCGACGATCCGACGGTAAACCATATCCGTTGGGGCGGCAAAGCCATGGTGAAGAATCCCGTGGCTGAAATGGTTACCGGCTACAAAGACGAGTTCCAGAGCGTATTGAACGCCAATCTGAGTCTGGATCAGAATTTCGATTTCATCACCGAAGGGCTTTCCGCTTCGGCGCTGATCTCTTTCAAGAACTATTCCTATACCCAGACATCGCGTTCGGCAGGTTATAATTCCTACGAAATTTCGGGTACGCATACGGGCGATGACGGATTGGAAGACTATGATCTGGAGATCCGCGGCAACGAGCAAAGTACGACACTCGCCACCTCCAGCAGTACTGACGGAGACCGCAAGATATATATCCAGGGAATGATCAACTATAACCGCAGTTTCGGCCGTCATGACGTGAGTGCTATGGTCGTGTATAATCAGGAGGAGACTGCGCTCGGAAATCCCGGTAGTCTGTTCAGTTCTTTGCCCAAGCGTAAACAGGGCCTTGCGGGCCGTCTGACCTACGGGTACGACAACCGTTACCTCATCGAGGCCAATTTCGGATACAACGGCAGTGAGAATTTCGCCGAGGGACGGCGCTTCGGCTTTTTCCCTTCGGTGGCCGTGGGATACGTGGTCAGTCAGGAGAAATTTTGGGCGCCTATCAAGAAGGCCGTCTCTTATTTCAAACTCCGCGGTTCGTACGGTCTTGTGGGCAACGACAGCGAGGAGACGCGTTTCATGTACATGTCGGACCTCTCCCTTTCCGGAGCCGGATATACGACGGGCGCCGACGGGGAGTATACGCTGAGCGGTCCCGTTTACAACCGTTTCGAGAATAAGAAGATCACTTGGGAAACCGGAGAAAAACTCAATGTCGGTGTCGATCTGCAATTTTATAACCGACTGAATGTAATGGTCGATCTGTTTCAGGAGGTCCGGAGCGGTATTTTCCTGGAACGCGGCACAGTTCCGGCTTTTCTCGGAACGGCTACGACAAAAGTGTACGGCAATCTGGGTAAGGTGAGAAATCGCGGTTTGGATCTCTCGATGGATTATACCCATCAGATCGGCAAGGATTTCTTCATTTCTGCCAAAGGAACCTTCACCTTCGCCCGCAACCGGGTGCTCGAACAGGATGAGCCGGATTACCTGCAGTATCCCAATCTTTCGCGGGTCGGCCGTTCGGTCAATTCGTTCCTGCTTTATGAGGCGCAACGCCTGTTTATCGACAATAACGAGGTGAAATACAGTCCTGAACAACTGCTGGGCGGTGAAATCATGGCCGGCGACATCAAATACGTCAACCAGCCCGATGCGAACGGCAACTACGACAACACGATCAATTCGAACGACCGTATTTATGCAGGGTATCCCGAAGTGCCGGAGATCGTCTACGGGTTCGGGTTTTCAGCGCAGTGGAAAGGACTCGATTTCTCGGTCTTCTTCCAGGGTACGGCCAATACGTCGCTCGTGATGAGCGGATTCCATCCGTTCGGTATCAATAACAATGTCAAGCGCAACGTCATGCAGTTCGTCGCCGACGATTACTGGAGCGAAAGCAATCCGAATATCTATGCGGCCTATCCGCGGTTGAGCGTCGTGGAATACGGCAACAACACGGTTGCCTCGACCTACTGGCTCCGCGACGCGTCGTTCCTGAAACTGAAAAACGCGGAGATCGGCTATACCTACAAGAAAATGCGTTTCTACATCAGCGGATCGAACCTGCTGACCTTCTCGAAATTCAAGTTGTGGGACCCCGAACAGGGCGGCGGATCGGGACTGAAATATCCGACCCAGCGGGTTTTCAACATTGGAATCCAGATGACGTTATAAAATAAATTCCAAACGAAATCCTATGAAATATTACACACATATTCTATCCCTGATTTTATCTGCCGCATTCCTGTTTCAGGCGTGCAGTTATCTGGACGTAGTCCCCGATGAGACGCCGGACGAGAAAGACGCCTTCCAGAACCCGACGATGGCCGAACGCTATCTCTATTCCTGTTATTCGTTCCTGCCCAATCCGCGTCACGAAACAGCTTCGCTGGATCTGATGACGGCCGATGAAGTGGTGACCCCGTGGGAACACGAGACCTTCGCCAACTTCCCGAAGGGAAACTACAACGCCAGCGAACCGGTGATCTCCTACTGGAATACGCTTTTCGGAGGTATCAGGCGGTGCTACATCTTGCTGGAAAATATCGACGCAGTGCCCAACATGACGGAGGCGAATCTCCGGATTTACAAAGGAGAGGCGAAATTCCTGATCGCTTATTACCATTTCCTGCTTTTGAAGAACTACGGTCCGATTCCGCTTATCAAGGGCGTCATGTCCATCGATATGGACAAGGCGGACTTCCCCGAGCGGGACAGTTACGACGTATGTGTGCAGTGGATCTCTGACCTGTTCGACGAAGCGGCCGGGATGCTGCCGGCAGAGCAGACCTCCACGGCCTACGGCCGGGCCACGAGCGTTGCTGCCAAAGCGCTGAAATCACGGTTGTGGCTCTATGCCGCTTCCCCGCTCTTCAACGGAAACAGCGAATACTATGCAAATTTCGTCAGCAAAGTGGACGGGCGCCATCTGATCAGCCAGACTTATTCGGAGGCAAAATGGGAAAAGGCGGCTTCCGCAGCCGAGGAGGCCATTGAGGTCGCTAAGGCCGCAGGTTATAAACTCTATACCGAAAGTCCGGTGGTTACGTCGAGGTTCGCCCAACCGACCGATCCCGTGCATCGGGTGCTCCGTCTGAATTTCATGGATTACAACACTTCGAAAGAGGTGCTGTGGGCCGATACCCGGAAAGAGGGTCACTATGGGTTGCAATACAAGTCCACTCCCTATCGCGTGGGTCCGTCATCGGGCAACGGTGTCGGCGTGACATTGACGATGGTCGAGATGTTCTATTCCAAAAACGGACTTCCGATCGATCTCGACCCGGAATACGACTATACCGGGAGGTACCGTTACGGGGAGTATCATAACGATGTCTGCGACGGTGTGACCATGAACCTGAATATCGATCGTGAACCCCGCTTCTATGCGTGGGTGGCTTTCCAGAACGGGTATTACGAAGTGCTCCGTCGCGACGGAGCTGACGACAACGCGAACATCGTGCAGACGAAGTTCCGCAAAAACGATGTTTTCGGCATCAAGGAGCGCACGACGAACTACACCCCTACGGGATACCTCAATAAGAAGGGTTGTTCGCCGCTCTACAACAACATTCAGGAGGACGTTGCCGCTCCGCATTATCCGTGGCCGGTGATTCGCATGGCAGAGCTGTACCTGAATCTTGCGGAGGCTTATGCCAACTTGGGACGGATTGACGAAGCGGCAGCAGCGCTGAAACCGGTCCGCGAACGGGCGGGACTGGACCCGGTGGACGAGGCTTTCGAAAAGGCGGGGCTGACGCTTGGACGCGACGAAATGATCCGCATGGCACGTCAGGAGCGGACTATCGAACTTTATCTGGAGGGGCACCGCTTCTGGGATGTGCGCCGTTGGAAAGAGGGCGACAAGTATTTCAACGTCCGCCCCAAAGGCATGAATTACAACGGGGAGTCCGATGCCGATTTCTTCCGGGTGACCGAGGTGATCGTCCAGCGCAAGTTCATGACTCCGATGCATTACCTGATGCCGATACCCAAGGATGACATCAACAAGAACGAACGAAAGTTCGTCCAGAATCCGGGTTATTGACAGAATCACGAATTTGAAAAACTGCATCTATGAAAAGCATATATAAAATACTGTTGCTCTTTACCTGTTCGTGCGGCGTTTCGTGCGGCGGGGACGATGAGCCTGTCATGACGGCGCTCGCCGTACAGGGAATCCGTGCCGAGGCATTTCCGGGAGCGATCCGACTGACATGGAACCCGATCGAAAGCCGCGACTTCCTCTATGCCGAGGTTTCGTATTACGATTTCGGCACGCAGACGACAATTTCGAAGCAGTGCAGCCGCTATACCGGCACCCTCTACATTGACGGACTGCTAAACCGATATGGGAAGTACCGTTTCACATTTACGGCTTACGATGTAAACGGAACGCCCGGGCAACCCGTCTATATCGAACGGCAGTGTGAAAAGGCCGAGTCCTATTATGTGGTTGTTGCGGAGAATCCGATCCCGCTCGCAGCAGACCAGTTGGCTACCAATGCCCAGGAGCCGAGCGAAGGCCCCTTGGAATTGCTTGTGGATGGAAATCCGGATACTTTTTTCCAGAGTTTCTGGGATGAGTGGACCTATCCCGAATTGAAGCCTACGGGTTATCATCACCTGACTTTCGATCTTCGCAAGGAAGTTTCAGCGTTTAAATTCCAATATTGGAACCGTAAGAAAGCGAACGGTTCGCTGCCCAAGGCCGTGAATATTTACGGCAGCCCGGATGGCGAAACGTGGGTGTTGCTGGCCCAATTGGATAACCTGCCCGGTGATCTGGGTTCCTCCTACACTTCGGAGTTGTTTCTGCCGGAAGAACCTATTTCCCATGTAAAATACGAGGTGGTGAAAGGAACCGATGTCTACCAGCCCTATTTTTCACTCGCAGAGATCGAATTTTACGAGGTCGTGCGGGAATTGGTCGATCCCGAAGCCGAATGACAATCATAATTGAAAAAGCAACGATAAAGATGAAAAAACTCTTGAAATACATATTGCTGCTAATTTATGTCGCATTGATGCCTGCTTGTGGGGAAGATTCCGGTCTGGACGGCGTATTTGCGAATAAGCCTTTTGCCCTGGTGACCGCTGCCGACGGCGGGCGGACTTCCATTTCGGCGGTCATCGACGACGGCAAGCGGACGATCCGTCTGACTTTCGACAAAAAGCGGGATGTGGATGCCGTGGAGTTGACGTTCCAGTTGAATCCCGGGTATGCGATGGTTTCTCCGAAGGAACCGGAGACGACGATGGACCTGACGCAACCCCGAACCGTGACGGTCAGCTCGGGAGCCGGGGAGGTCTCCTACGAAATCTCAGCCCGGAACGAAACTCCGGTCTTGTCGGCCTCTTTCCTGTTTCGCGGGAAACCGATCGAGGGAGTGATTGACCATGAGACGAGGACGGTTTCGTTCCCGATCACGACGATCTATGCTTCGGAATATCCGGAGGAGCTGTTGGGTGCCGTACCGCTGGATATCACGCTTTCCGACGGCTATCGGCCGACAAGCGAAAAGGTTTCGTACGACCTTTCGACCGGGGAGAGTTTTTCCGTTTACAAAGGCCGCAATACGTACACTTATAGACTGGTTGCCGACATTGCTCCGATACCGGTGGCAGATCATCTCTCTGACTTCCGGTTTCGGCGCGGCGTGAACCTCGCTTATTGGATGACGGAAGCCGATCGTGACTGGTTGGGCTATGTCATGCCCGCTCAATTCCCGTTGTGGAAAGAGTTGGGATTCGACCATTTCCGGGTTCCCGTCGACGAGCTGTGCATCTTTGACCGGGAGGGGCAGTTTAACGAAAAGGCCGTCGGGAAATTACACGAACTTTTTACATGGTGCGAGCAAAACGGCATGTATGCGATTCTCGACATGCACACACTGGCTCCCCGTGAAGGCTCGGACAGTTACCGGGAGGAGGAGTTGTACGACCCTGCCTATCCCGAATTTCGCACCCATTTCGTAAATGTTTGGCGAAAACTTGCTGCAGAATTCAAGGCTCACAATCCGAAGTGCGTGGCCTTTGAACTGCTGAACGAACCGCATGACGGGACACCCGACGCAACTGGTTGGAATAAGCTCCAGAATGAGGTTCTGACGGCAGTCCGAGAGCAGGACCCCGAACGGATCGTATTCGTCCCGGCAATGGGCTGGCAGGACTACAACTACATCAAGTATGCACGGGTGGCCGAGGAAGATCCCAATGCGGTTGTGTCGTTCCATTATTATCTCCCGATGCTGCTGTCGCATTATAAGATGCTGGCGTGGGTCGGCTATCAGGGAGCCGTGCAATATCCGGGGGTGGTCATTCCCACTCAGTCGGATGCTGACAAATACCCGCAGTATGCCTCTTTTCACAAAACGACCTACAATGCCGACCGGATTATGGGTGAAATGTCCAATGCGGCGTCCGACGGTCGGAATGCCGGACTTGCGGTACATTGCGGCGAATTCGGATGCAGTAAAAACGTCGCGGAAGCGATGCGTTTGGCGTGGTTCACGGATATGGTGGCTGCCATGGAGGCAAATAATATTCCATGGACGCTTTGGGAGTGCCTCGACGGCGGATTCGGATTTGTCGATATGGAATATGGCATTTACCGGATCAACTGTCCTCTGCTGAAAGTGTTGACCGGCAAGGAATTGACAGATGCAGAGGCGAAAGTTCTGCTGCAAAAGTATGGATTTAAAACTGAATAGGAATGTTGTTGAAGATTACACAGGGCGTATTCTGGATACTTGCTGTTTGCCTGATGCCCGGAACAGCCTATGGGGAGGGCCGGGACGTCTTGCCCGGAAACGCCGCCTATAAGGTCGAGGTTTTTCGGGGCGGAACCTGGGAGGAGATCTTCGTTTATAATGCTCGGGTTTCCGATTATGCCGGCAATCCCGAGGCGGGATATACCCAGTATACAATGGGGTTCGCCTTGTTTACGGACTCGTTTCGGCAGCCGTTGAAGGTCCGCGTGACCCGCCGTGCGGGGACGTTTTCGAAAGTGGAGATTCGTCCGCTCTCTTACGGCATCGTGCCCGACGTGCAGACCCCGAACAGCGTCGAGTTCGAACTGGGCGATCCCGCGCAAAAGGTTTCGGTGGAGTTCGACGGCAATCGGATGGAGAACCTCTTCATCCTGCCCGACCTGCCCGACACGGCGATCCCGATGGGTGCCAATGTAACTTATTTCGGTCCCGGGGTGCACAATGCGGGTGTGATCCGTATTGCGAATGAAAGCGGCCGTATTCTCTATCTCGATGAAGGGGCGGTCGTGCTGGGACGGATCGAGGCTGAAAATGCCGCCAACCTTACAATTCGAGGACGAGGTGTTTTCTGTTCGTCGCAGGAGGATCACGGCGCCGGCCGGCGGCCGCAGATGGAGTTCCGCAATTGCGACAATCTGAAGATCGAGGGCATCCTGCTGCGCGACACGCCGAACTGGACGCTCAAGATCGTCGGGAGCACGGGCGTGCATATCGACAATATCAAGGAGATCGGCTGGATCATGAACTCCGACGGCATGGATTTCATCTGCTGCCGCGATGTGCTGGTCGAAAACACCTTCCAGCGTAACTACGACGATAACGTGACCATCAAGGCTTTCAATGCCACGCCCGAATACATCGCTTCCCATACGAATACCGACGGCTCCTATTCCGACGGGGCGATCTGGATGGTTGCCGGGCTTCGCGATTTCGAGGTCTGCAACTACGAGATCCGCAACTGCGTTTTCTGGGCCGACAAGGCGCACAATATGCTCGTAGGCCCCGAGGCGCGGGGCATTGCATTCCGGAATATCCGGTTCCACGACAACATTGTGCTGGAAAACCGTCAGGACGACGGGATTTATCCCGGGGCAATGGCGGTGATGATCGCCGACGACGGCACGTTCGAGGACATTGCGTTCGAAAACATCATTGTCGAGGACATCGACGGCGGAAAGGTTTTCTGCGCGCACTTCACCAACGCCTGGGCGTTCGACGGACTTTATGGACAATGGGCCCGGAACATCACCCTGCGCAACATCGCCTATACCGGTACGCGGGCGACTCCGAGCTGGATCAGAGGACGCAACGACGCGCAGTCGATCGACGGAGTGACGATCGGGAACTTCACGGTCAACGGCGCGCCGGTAACCGACGGATCGGGGCCTCATCTGGAGATAAACGGATACGTCCGGAACGTGACGTTCGAATAACCGCCTGAAATCAATAAAAAAATTTTATTAACCACCTTAAACGCATAATTATGAAAAAGTGTTCCATGTACACATTTGCCGTCGCCATGCTGGCCGGTATGATTCTGACGGGCTGCTCCTCTTCGGAGGAGATTCCGGGAGGTACTCCCGACAACGGACCGAAACTGAAGATCGAGACCCGCTCGGCGGATGCCGCCGAGGCTGCTTATGCACACCGGGCGATTCTGGTGTCGGAGGGTAACATTGCGGATGCAAAGAGCGCCGCCGACGCTGCGTCTTTAGGAGCCTTCTCCGTCGAGCCGGGTAGCTACACCGTTTACGCTGTCGCTTCCAGCGACGAGGCGAATCTCACTTTTACGGGTGTCGCCGCTTCGAATGCCGTTGCCGATGCACGTGTCAAAATAACCGACATTTCGGCTCAGATTCCCGAACTGTTGGTCGGTAATTCCGACGTCGTTACGGTCGGTGCCGAAGGCGCGGCGGCCGCACTCCAGCTCAAGCGCGTCGTGGCATCGGTCACGGTGACGGTCAGCGGACTGGAGAACGTCGATGCCGAGAGCATCACCCTGACGATCGGCAACATGTACGATCAGGTGAGTCTCGACGGCGCGTTTTCCAAGAGCGGAGCTGCGTTCGCATCGAAAAGTCTTGTACTCACCAAGAATGCCGAAGGCAAGTTCGTCGGCAACGCTATCGTGATGCCTACCGATACGGAGGCTTCCAACCTCTCGCTGACTTACAGCGTCAACGGCACGGATTACACCAGCACCCCTGCGGGCCGGATCGCGGCCAACGGGCAGTATGAACTGGCGACGACGGTCGAAGCCGGCAGTTCCTCCTCGAAGGTCAACCTCAACTCGGCGATTACCTACGCGGCCTGGGACAGCACGGTGGTGAATCTTTCCGACAGCTTTACCATCGACGAGACTACCCCTGACAAGCAGTGGATGGGTCCGACAGCCCTTCCGATCAGCGGTACAGCCGCTCCTGGATACGACAATTTCTGGGCGTCGTCCGATGGAGGCGATTCCGGCTGGGGCGAGACATTCTGGCAGTACAACCTTTATGACGGGAACAAAACGGACGGAAGCAACTATTGGTGTCCTGCCGAATGGGACCGTACAGCTCCCATCTGGTATATCAACCTCGGCGCTGCCAAGCAGGGCGTGACCATCGACTACTGGAACAAGGCTGGCGGTAAGGGCGGTCAGAAAATCAAGACGATGGACATTTACGCAAGCAATACGCGAGCCGATTACGGCGGTGGCAATGCGGATTGGGTGAAGATCATGACTTTCACCTCCGACAAGACCACTCCGACCACGGACGCCGGGGCGCAAGTGACGACGGGCAAGATCGCATTCTCGGAGGATGGAAGCGTCTCCTATCAGTATGTAAAATGCGTGATGACATCTAAGGTTAATACCGACGGTGCGACCATTACGGATGTGCTCGACGTGAATGTCGGCGAACTGGAGGTTTCGACTTGGGAGTACAAATAGTTGTCGGAAAGGAGTTTCCCTCCTGCGATACGCTGAATGGGGATTTGCGGGAGCGGACTTTAGCAGTCCGTTCCCGGTATCGCCCCGAACGGCAGTCGTGTGGGCCTGCGGGGCCTGAAGAATCAAGTATATAATATGAAAGCCATGATGATGAAAAAACAGAATGTCGGGAATGCCTGCGGATGGGCGGATCGCCTTGCACGTCTCCTGTTGCTGCCTGCGCTCACGCTCGTTCTGCTTTGCTCGTGCGACGAGGACAAGGCGAAATCCGAAAGACCGGAAGAGGGGGATCAGCTTTGGAAGATCGTGCCCGTTCTTGCATCCGAAAGCGATGGCTTCGAGGGGCTCGGTGAGTATGGGGTGTCGCTCTACCTTTTCAACGACATGTCATCCGACTGCTATAAATACCAGCATGCCGACTCGTTCGGCGATCTCGAACCGTTCGTGGTGGAAAAGGCGGCTTATTCGCTCGTCGCGCTGATGATGGATCGTGAAGTCCCTCATGTTTCCTACGAGGCTTCGGACGAGGCCAAAAAGAACACAACCGTGACCGTAACGGACATGAACGAAGCTATTCCGGATATGGTGCTCGGTACGACGTCCGTTTCCCGGAATGTCGGCGCGACGGTTCCCGTTTCCGACCTGCAACGCCTGGTCGGGGCCTTGGATGTCCGCCTGACCGATGTCCCGAATGATGTCACGGCCGTGGAACTTACCGTGGGCGATCTCTACGACCGGGTTGACCTTACGGGGCAATACGACTTTGCGACGGGGGAGCCCGCTTCGAAGCGAATCGAGCTGACGAAAGAGGGTACAGTTTTTTCAGCCCGGAGTGTGCTGATGCCTTCGGACGAGACGAGGGCCAATGTGAAGATGGATTTTCGGGTTTTCCGGGGCGACGCGTATGAGGATTTCGTCGTACGTCTTTCCGGAAGTATTCCGGCAGACAAACTCACGCGGCTTGAAGGCCGTGCGGAAGAGATCTTGAAGAATGCTGAACTGACGTTGGGTTTGACCTATGCTCCGTGGGATGCGAGCATAACGATCGAGGATCACTTCCAGACCGACGACGACCTGAATAAGGTTTGGTCCTCGGCGCCGCTTCCCATCAGCGGCGCAGCCGATCCCGGATATGACAATTTCTGGGCTTCGTCCGTATTCACCGACTGGGACGGTTCCGTAAAATACGATTCGTATCTTTATGACGGTATCATGGACGGGAGCGACGAGCACAAGGACCTCTATTGGGGCCCCGACGCAGTTGGGGAGGCAGAAAAAGGCACCGTTCCGTCGTGGTATGTGGATTTGGGAACCGGATGTCAGGGCATTACGCTCACCTACTGGAACAAATTCGGAGGCAAAGGCGGCCAGAAGCTCCGCACGATGAATATCTATGGAAGCAATGCTCCGGAGGACTATCGGGGCGGCAACGAAAGTTGGACGCTGATCACGACTTTCACTTCCGACCGGACGAAACCTACGGAAGACGCCGGAGCCGAGGTCACGACCGGGCGGATCGAATTCGACAAGGGAAATGCGACCTACCGGTATGTGAAATGCGAGATCACCTCCCGGGTCGACGCCGACGGCAATGTGGTCGAGGATTCCGATGTGAATGTTGCCGAAGTGCAGATAACCGTGTGGTCCTGTAAATAGGAATGTTTCGGCCCGGCTTGACGGCCGGGCCGTATTTTATGTAAAAATCAATTGGACATGAATGAACGATTGTTGCCGGGACGTATCCGTTCGGGCTGGGGAGTCTCTATTCTTTTTCTTTGTTTAATGGCCCTTTCCGGGTGCTGTTCACACGAAGCGATTCGGGTGAATCTCATTCCGCGCCCGGCGGAAATGGAGGTGCTGTCCGGGTATTTTCAGCCGGGAAACACGACGGTGGACGACTTCACGACCGTAGTTGTGGACAATTCCCGGATGGATGCGCTGGGACGGGAGGGATACGAACTTACGGTCGATCGCTCGTCGGTGAGACTCACGGCCGCCACCCAGACCGGCATTTTCTATGGGAAACGGACGCTGGAACAGTTGATGACCGACAAGGGTATTCCTTGCGTAAGGGTCAGCGACCGGCCCCGGTTTGCCTACCGGGGCATGCACATGGATGTATCGCGGCATTTCTTTCCGAAAAGTCAGGTGCTGAAGATGCTGGACGAAATGGCCCGCTACAAACTCAACGTATTCCATTTCCATCTGACCGATAACGGTGGTTGGCGCATCCGGATCGACAAATATCCGCGGCTCACCGCCGAAGGGGCATTCCGCACGCAGCGGGATTGGTACGCGTGGTGGGACCGGAACGACCGTCGCTATCTTCCCGAGGGAACTCCGGGCGCTTACGGCGGATATTTCACCAAAGAGGACATCCGTGAGATCGTGACCTACGCCGCCGAGCGGCACATTACGGTCATTCCCGAGATCGAATTCCCGGCGCATTCCGACGCCGTGTTCATCGGCTATCCGGAGTTGTGCTGTACGGGCAAACCTTATACGACGGGAGAATTTTGTGTCGGCAACGAACAGGTATATACTTTTATGGAGGATGTGCTTACCGAAGTTATGGAGCTTTTCCCTTCGAAATACATCCATATCGGAGGCGACGAGGCCCGGAAAGTCGCCTGGGCGACCTGTCCGAAATGCCAGGCCCTGATCGAGCGGGAGAGACTTGACGGGATACAGGGACTCCAACCCTATATGATCGCCCGTATCCAGGATTTTCTCGCTTCGAAAGGGCGGGTTATGGTCGGCTGGGATGAAATACTGCACAACGAACTGCATTCCGAAACCTTGGTTATGTCGTATCGTGGACAGAAAGGGGCTATCGAAGCCGCTAATCGGGGCAATTATGCCGTAATGACACCCGGTGAAGTGCTCTATTTCGACTGGTATCAGGCCGATCCTTCCACTCAGCCGCGTGCCATGTACGGATATTCTCCCATTAAAAAGATGTACGCTTTCGAGCCGGTGCCGGCTGATCCGGAATCGGCGGCCCGCAACGAGTCGATCATCCGGGCCGAATTCGTGGACCCTGCGGCCGTGGAGCCGATCCGGGCGGATCGCGCCGACCGCATCGTCGGTGTGCAGGGATGTACGTGGGCTGAATATATCGAAGATGAAGAGCAACAGGAATACATGATCTTTCCGCGTCTGCTGGCTGTGGCAGAATTGGCATGGACACCGCAGGAGAAGCGCGAATGGAGCGATTTCAAAGTCCGGATGAACTCCCATATCCCACTGTTGCAGCAACGGGGGCTAAATACTTTTACGCTGAGCGACGAAGTTGAGATCACGACTCGCATTCGTTCCGGAAATAAAGCGGTTGAGGTGACTCTCGACTGTGAGAAATATCCCGCAGAGATTCGCTACACGTTAGACGGAACCCCGCCGACGCCCGACGCTTCGCTTTACGAAGCTCCTTTTACCGTGACCGATTCGACGGTGGTCCGGGCCGCCGTATGTCGGGATGGAGTGATTCGAAGTCCTGAACGGAAACAATTGGTTACTCTCGCCGCGGAGATCGACAACTATTATCCGTTCGATGTGCCGGAAATCTGGAAAGAATATTTCGATTAATCGTTCCATCGACTATTGTGCGTTATCGCCTTTTCTTTCTGGGCGGCAGACTGTGCGCAGCCTTGAAACGGAGTCGGACGTGGCTGACTTTGGGTTGATTCGGGAAAAGGTCCGGGTGGAGGGAATAACAGACAGCCCTTTTATTTTCGGCCTTCGGATTTTTCCCGTATGCCCTGGCGCGGACGAATATGCCGTTGGGTCGCTCCTGTTCCGAAAGATCGTCTTCATTTCGCAAACAGAAACGACATCGTAATTGACGTTCCGGAGGGGGCAATGCCCGATAAACACACCGGTCGATAACCGATTCGTCATAGATCGCCCCGGAGATTTGCTAGTTTTCAAAATCAAAGATCCCCGGGGCTTATCGTACGATTCAGAAGCGATCGATATTTATGTGAACGGTTCAACATCGCATATAATCGGCTTATCTATCAGGTTCAATCTATTTAGAGACGGGAGAACCAAATATTTAAAGTCATACGCTCTATATTAGTGTACAAGCGTTTGTCAATGTGTTTATGTTCCTCAATATTCCGGAACGATAACCCATATCCTCCGAGATAGTTTTGTTGTTCACGATCATTTGATGGAATATAACCATTGGAGGACTGTCTATTTATCATGGTGAAGTCATTCTAAATAAATTATCCAATTTGAAAAATCGGGACATTTTATTAAATTTGTATTCAATAACAGGAGTTGTTTGACAAGATGGAACGCAGATGCGAACAAATGCATACGACTGTTTCCTAACCATTACCTGCTATATGCAAATAGAGTCATAACTTTTTAAGTTACAACTCTATCTAAAAATGAATGGATAATACCGAAGTACTATCCATGCGCCCCGTTCTTCACGATATACGGAACTCTCCGGCTTAAAATCAAAAATCTGTTTCACGATGCACGGCATCTGTCCCGCATTGTTTGGAAAACGGGTTCGGAACCGGTGCGCATGCCGCCCCCGGTTGCAGCCGGATTCAGTTGAATTCGATGAGGAGATGCGTCGCCCAGAAAGGATCGGGGGCTTCGCCCGGCAGGGGAAGGGGAGGGGCGAGTTCCCCGGGAAAGAGCGTGCGCAGGGCATACCCGGCCTCTCCGGTGCGTTCGAGGATCAGTTGGCAGGCTCCGGTGGAGATCGTGCGGGAGGTGCGGACCGTGCGGACAGGGCATCCGTTGCGCAGGATGTTGCGAACCGTAGCCCGCTCGGCGGGCGTCAGCTCCGCGTCTGCCGCCAGTCCGCTCGTCCCGACGGGTTCGTCGTAGCGGAACGACAGGCGCACCCGGCCGTCGGCTCCGGGGTGCAGGGCGGTGAAAGATTCGGGGAAATCCCGTTGCAGCCGCGCGACGGCTTCCTGCGGAGAAAGGGCGAAAGTGCGGAGGAATTTGGACCCGGGCATGCGTAGCTGGCCGTCGATCGCCTCGTCGGTAAATCCCGCCCGGCGCAGGCTGTCGCGCAGGGCTTCGTCCGCCGTTTCGAAATGGGTCAGGACGTGAAAAAGCGTTTCGGGCGAATAGGATATTCGTTCCATCTCCGATCAGGATTTGTTGCGCCGGTAATGCCAGACGGAGATGCTTGTGATCACGATTGCGGAGAGCAGGAGCGCGGCGAAAATCCGGAACGGGGTCGTGCCGCTTTCCCAGCCGAAATAATCCTTGACCAGCGACGCGCCGTCGTAGGTCGCCGAGCAGACGGTCAGCATCGTCAGGAAGAGGATAAGGCCCGCCAGCCGCCGCTCCGAGTTCTTTTCGAGGCGTTCGGCCTCCTGTTCGAGGTGGCGGTGCAGTTGTTCGCGCTCGGTGGCGATGTCCAGCCCGGTGTCGATGGCCCGGTAGATGAGCTGCGGCAGGAAGTTGTAGGAGATATTCGAGAAGGCGTACCAATGCTCCTGCTCCTTCATTTTGTGGAGCAGCCGGATGGACTTCCGGTCGTTGGCGGCCGAGCGGAATTGCCGGTTGACGACGAAGAGCAGCGTCTTCTGGTAAAGCGCATGGATGTAGATCAGCCGGAAATAGCTGTTGGGCCATACCCACATCTGTGCGGCCGTGCGGCCTTTTGCAACCACAGTGAAACTGTCGACCAGCGCCAGCGCTTTCCAGTTGCGGAATGCCGAAATCGTGTGGGTGCGGATGATCCGGTCGTAATATTCCTGGGAGGGGGAATATTCGTGTTTGTGGTCGGCGACGCAGCCGACGGGGCTCAAGGTTCCCAGTTCGAAGAGCAGTTCGTCCGAGAAGTCGTCCAAAATGAAGATCTGGAAACATTTCAGCTTGTTGCCGGTGAGGGTCAGGCCGGAGAAACGTCCCTGACGCGGGGATTCGGCCGACGGCCGGGGAGGGCACAGCCGCAGGATCTCTTCCAGCAGGGCGAGGTACTCCGGGGCGTCGATCTGCGATTTCAGAATCCCCTGCTCTGCGATCTCATAGCAGGAGGTCTCGCGCAGAATGCCGTGTGCGGCGATCAGCGTGTCGAGCGTCGTTTCAGGCTCTTCGGCGATCTCCATGGCGAAAAGGCAGATGTCGTAGGGGAAGAAGAAGAGGTGGAACCGGCACAGTCTGAAGGCGTATTCCGCGGCGGGGAGCTTTGGGTGGCGCAGCGTGCAGAGCCGGTCGGTTTCCAGGGTCAGGTGCGCCGTGTCGGCATAGACCGCCCCCGAGGTCTGTCCGTCGACCTGCATGAGCGAATCAATGAAACTCTCGTAATAGATGCTGCTGAGCCGTTCGTAGGCCTCGCGGGTCAGGGGTTTTTCCGCCTGCCACCGCTTGTCGGCGGCCTGCACTTCGGAGGCCCGTCCGACGGCGGCGAGGTGGCTGCAGAAAAAGGTATGCGCGTAATGCAGTTTGTTATCCATGGATCGTTGTGGGTTAAAGCAGGGTTACTCGGACGAAGGGATGGCGCCGCTTCGGGTCCCCGGGGTTTTCGATGCGGACGACCGTCACCTCGGATATGGTTGTGCCGGGCTGCGGGATAAACTGGCCGACGCCCGTGAAGAAAAGTTTCATGTCGGCCTTGGAGATCGTGGCTTCGATCCCGGTGTCCCCGAGCAGGACGACGACGCTCTCGTCCGAGGAGCGCCGCACTGTGGCCGGATAACCGCTCCCGACGCCGGGCGTGTGTTTGAGGAAGGGATCGCCGACGGTCTGTCTGTGGCCCAGCAGCAGGCCGCCTTCCGCGGGCGAGAGGTGCAGTATCCGGCATGAAACCTTCTCGCCGCGCTTCCAGACGCCGTGCCACTGGTCGCAGTACTGCCACATGATCTCGGAGCAGTGGAGGAAGCCGACGGCTCCGCCGCAGCGCATCAGGTAGCCGCCTGCGGTCGTCCCCAGCACCGTGCAGGGGAGCGTGTCGCCGGTCTCGCAGGTCAGCAGCGGGTTGGGGGTCAGCGCGCAGGCGTTGAGCGTCGTGTACTTTGTCTTGCCGATGATCTCTTCACCTGTGATGACGGCGTTGATCCGGTCGCCCGGCTGGCACGGCACGTCGGTCGGGCGGTTCCAGTAGAACTCCGAGGACCGGATCGCCGCGTCGTAGAGCCTGCCCCGTTTGGGGAACGTGCAGAACACATGGTGCGCCGTGGCCTTGACTACGGTGCACTGCACGCGGGAGCCGACGGCCAGATCGTTGTTGGTCGTGGGCGTGAGTGAGAATGTGATCTGCCGCTTCGTGAAACGGATGGCGGAAACGTAAACCGTTATGTTCGCATCGCTCCGGATGTTCATGGCCTTGATCTGCGCTTCGCTGACCGGAAGCGTTCCGACGAGTCCGTTGACCCGGACGAGGCACATGCTGGAGATGGTAGGAAACGATCAGGAGATGGCCGATATGTATTTCGAGATGCTGTTCAGCGAGGGAACGAACGTCGTGTCGCAGTTGTCGCTCAAATATGACAGCGACAACCGGGTGACCGCCGTTCAGCAGGGCGAGGGCGCAGACGCTGCCGACTGGTACACGTTCTCCTTCGACGGAGACAAGGTTTCGGCCCTGAACAAGATGTACGAAGACGGCGAACCCGGTATCCGGGCATTCTCCTGGGTGCTCAACGACGGAAAAGTAGAGAGCAGCAACGTCGACTTCATGCGAACCGTCAGCGGCGAAGTCGTTTCGAGACCCGCTGATTTCACCTGGACCTATGATGCCGTTAACGGACAGTGCACCGGCGTCGTTTATCAGAGCACCGGCTCCAATTACGTCTCGTTCGATTTTGAGAACGGGAACTATACGGCGGACGGAATGTTCGAATACGGCGATGCCGGCAAGAAGAACAACATCTTCGGCGTCGATGTGGCGAAAGCCATTGCTGGTGTTACCACCTCGCTGGACGACGATCATGCCCTGGCTTGTTTCCTGGGCTATGACGGAAAGGCTTCGCTCAACCTGCCCACTGCGACGATGTTCGACGCCATGTCGGAAGATGATCCCGCCAAGGCGGTAACCTGCACCCAGGACGGCGAGGGTTACGTGACCGTTGCCAAGTGGGGCGGAGTAGGTATGGATATGATGGGTATCGGAGTCAAGGTCACCTCTGAAACGATATTCGAATTTACCTACGCGGAATAGGCGAAAAGCGCCGATTTCGTTTTACGAGCCGCCCGGGCGATCCGGGCGGCTCTTTTCGTCGCCGTGCGGAGTTTGCGCGTTCTGCAATTTATTTTGCCCGAAGACTTCGTTTGTTGCGCGCAAATAGTTACTTTTGCAGGTATAATCCCAAAAATCCCGTAACGAAATGGAGAATACCATACAACTTCACGACAAGAAGTTCAGAATCATGATCCCCGCCGAGCAGATCGACAAGGCCGTGGATGCCGTGGCGCAGCGAATCAATGCCGACTATGCCGGCAAGGAGACCCCGCTGTTCCTGGGCATTCTCAACGGTTCGTTCATGTTCATGTCGGACCTGATCAAGAAAATCGAATTCCAGAACGAACTTTCGTTCGTCAAGCTGGCGTCGTACGACGGGACCTGCTCCACGGGCTGCGTGAAAAGTCTGATCGGCCTGAACAATCCGATCGAGGGCCGTCACGTGATCATCGTCGAGGACATCGTGGACACGGGCGAGTCGATCGAACACATGATCAAGGAGCTGGAGGCCCGCAACCCGGCGTCGGTCGAGGTCTGTACGCTCTTTTTCAAACCCGGGTCGTACCGCAAGACGCTGCCGATCAAGTACCGCGCCATGGAGATCGGCAACGAGTTCATCGTGGGTTACGGGCTGGACTACGACCAGCTGGGCCGCAGTCTCAAGGATATTTACGTAGTGACGGAGTGATGGCTGCCGCGACCGATCCCGCATGGCTCGACGGCGGGCGAATGCTGCCGCTGGTCGAGGATTTCTACACCATTCAGGGCGAGGGATTCCACGCCGGGAAACCCGCCTATTTCATCCGTCTCGGCGGGTGCGACGTGGGTTGCCGCTGGTGCGACGCCAAGTATACGTGGAACCCGAAACTCTATCCGCCGACCGATGTGCAGACCGTGATCGACCGTGCGATGTCGTGTCCGGCGCAGGCCATCGTCATCACGGGAGGCGAGCCGCTGCTCTATCCGCTGGGCGTGCTCACGGAGACGCTGCGCGAGAGGGGGTTGCAGATTTTTCTGGAAACATCGGGCTCGCACCCTTTCAGCGGTGTTTTCGACTGGGTGTGTCTCTCGCCGAAGCGCCGGCAGCCGCCCCTGGACGAGGCGTTCGAACGGGCCGACGAACTGAAAGTGATCGTCGAGTCGGAGGAGGATTTCGAATGGGCCGAGCGGAATGCCGCCCGCGTAGGCGGAAAGTGCCTGCTGTTCCTCCAGCCCGAGTGGAGCGTCGCCGAAAAGGTCATGCCCGCAATAGTCGAGTACGCCAAGGCGCATCCGCAATGGAATATCTCCATTCAGACGCACAAATACATGCATATACCGTAAAGAGAAGTAATCGGATGATTTCACGCTTGGTCCGCTGTCGATCGCTGTCGTTGCCGCCTGCGGCGTCAGATGCAAGTCTGACCCCATTCCGGCCTTCCCTCGGAGAGGGAGATGGCGTAGGCTTCGGGCGGTTGGCAATACGATAATTCCTTAAATGAAAATTCAGTTCGGCCGCAGGTTCTGGATCGTCGCAACGGCGGTCATCGTTGTCTTCACGGTGTTCGTCGTGGGGCGCAACGCCCTGCATGCCGTGAAGATCAAGCGGCAGATCAACGCCCTGACACGCGAGCAGAGCTATTATTCGGAGAAGATCGCACAGGACAGCACCCTGCTCGAACGGCTGAAATACGACGATTACCTCGAAGAGTACGCCCGGGAGAATTACCACATGCAGGGGCACAACGAACACGTGTACATTATCAGGGAATAGGGCTTTCCGATTTCATAGGGCCTCTTTGCGCTTGCTTTCGTGCAGCGCGAACGGGACGTACTTCAATAACCGCCCGGCAAACGGGGGTGGCTGCAAGCCATCCCCGTTTGCATTAATAGTGCTCGAAGCCGTGCCAGTCCAGCGGTTCGGGTTTTCCGTTGCGGAGCCACACGAGGCCCGGTCCGGAAGTGATGCGGCCGATGGGGTGGAGCGGCGTGCCGAAGCGGATGCGGAAATCAGCGGCGAGGCGTTCGGCGGCCTCCGGCGCGGCGGTGAGCAGGAGTTTGTAGTCCTCACCTGAACAGGCGGCCATGCGGATGTCGGCGCCCGGGGCTGCGGGAATCTGCTCGACGGCGACTTCGGCGCCGACGCCCGAGCGGTCGAGGATATGCTTCAGGTCGGAGGCCAGACCGTCCGAAAGGTCCATCATGGCGCGCACCTCGGGACGGCTGCCGAGCCAGATGCCTTCGGCGACCTGCGGCTGCGGGTTGCGGTGCACGGCGGCCGCGGGGGTGTCGCAGCGTCCCGCGAGGATGTCCTGCAAGCCTGCTCCCGAGGTTCCGAGTTCCCCGGCGGTGAAGATCACGTCCCCGGGGCGTGCGTCGCTGCGTCGCTTGAGGTGCGCGTCGGCTGCGCGGCCGATGGCCGTGACGTTGATCGTCAGGCCCGACAGCGAGCGGGTCGTGTCGCCCCCGGCGAGCGTCACGCCGAACTCCTCGGACAGTTCCCGGTAGCCGAGCATGAACTCTGCGGCCCACGCATCGGCGGCATCGGCCGGAAGGGCGATCGAGAGCAGCGTCGCCACGGGGCGGGCGCCCATTGCGGCCACGTCGCTCAAGTTTACGGCGAGGGATTTGCGTCCCAACTCGCGGGGCGAGGTCGCCGTGCGGAGAAAATGGACCCCTTCGGTCAGCAGGTCCGCGGTGAAGACCAGCGATTCGCCGCCGCCGACAGACAACACGGAGCAGTCGTCGCCGATGCCCTCGAATCCGTTGTCGGGAAGCGGGGCGAAAAGGGTTTTTATGCTGTCGATGAATCCGAATTCGGTCATGGAAGAGTTGTGTTATTGCGCAAAGTTACCGATTTTTTCGGTGAATTTTGCTATCTTTGTCCGGGAATCGCCCGCTTGGGGCGTTAGGTTAATGAATGAAACTATGAAGATATTGATTCTCAACGGACCGAACCTCAATCTTCAGGGGCGGCGCGACACCGGGGTTTACGGATCGCAGACTTTCGAGTCGTATTTCGAAGCGCTGAAAGCGAACTATCCCTCGGTGGAGTTCGGCTACTTCCAGTCGAACATCGAAGGCGAACTGATCGACGCCGTGCAGCAGGCCGACGGCGTTTACGACGGCGTGGTGCTCAATGCCGGCGGGTATACGCATACTTCGGTGGCGCTGCGCGACGCCGTGTCGGCCGTGTCGGTTCCCGTCGTCGAGGTGCACATCTCCTCGATCCTCACCCGCGAGGAGTTCCGCCACACCTCGCTGCTGGCTCCCGTGGCCGCGGGGTCGATCATGGGGTTCGGCCTGAACTCCTATCGGCTGGGCGTGTACGCGCTGCTGACAGGCGCGGAAAAATAGTTGCGTCGGGGCGGAAGCCCGGCAACGCTGCCTTCAAGTCCTCTCCGGGGAGGGATTCGGGGTGGACAGACTTGTGAACGACGCCAACGGCGGCGGCAACACCGCCCGAGAGCGTATCGAAGGATAATATAAACGTAAAAACATAGCTCTATGTATCGCATGAAAAAAACCAAGATTGTCGCTACGATGTCGGATTTCCGCTGCACCGAAGAGTTCGTAAAACAGCTTTTCGACGCGGGTATGGACGTGGTGCGCGTCAATTCGGCGCACGTCTCCGAGGACGGGGCCACGCATATCGTCGAGACGGTGCACCGGGTGAACCCGGCCATTCCGATTATGATAGATACCAAAGGACCCGAAATCCGCGTCACGACGATCGCCGACGAATACGGCAACAGCATCAATTTCCGCCCGGGGGACCGGGTGGCCGTGCGCGGTTCGGACGGCTCGGACTTCACGACCCGCAAGGTGGTCTACATGAACGTGCCGTCGATCGTGAGCGACATTCCCGTCGGGGCGCGGATGCTGATCGCCGACGGCGAGCTGGAAATCCGCGTCGTGGGCAAGAACGATACGGAGCTGGACTGCGAGTTCGTCGTGGGAGGCGCCATGCGTTCGCGCAAGAGCGTCAACGTGCCGGGCGTGTCGATCGACCTGCCGTCGGTGACCGAAAAGGACCGCCGCTTCATCGAATGGGCCGTGAAGAACGACGTCGATTTCATCGCGCATTCGTTCGTGCGCTCGGCGCGCGACATCCGGGCCGTGCAGGATATTCTCGACGCCCACGGCAGCAACATCAAGATCATCTCGAAGATCGAGAACCAGGAGGGACTGGACAACATCGACGAGATCATCGAGGCTTCGTACGGCATCATGGTCGCCCGCGGCGACCTGGGCGTGGAGCTTCCCGCCGAGGTGATTCCCAACACGCAGCGGCGTATCGTCGAGAAGTGTATCTGCGCCAAGCGTCCCGTGATTATCGCCACGCAGATGCTCTATTCGATGGTCAAGTCCCCGCGTCCGACGCGCGCCGAGGTGAGCGACGTGGCCAGCGCCATTTACGAGCGTGTGGATGCCGTGATGTTGAGCGACGAGACCGCCATGGGCGATTTTCCCGTGCAGTCGGTGGAGACGATGGCCCGCATCGCCCGCGAGATCGAGCGCGACGAGACGCATTTCAAGCCGATGATCGACATGGACATGGTTTCGGTGAACCACGAGATCACCGCGCAGCTGGCCCGTTCGGCCGTGCGCGCCTCGACCAACCTGCCGATCAAATACGTGGTGCTCGACACCAAGACGGGCCGCACGGGCCGTTATCTGGCGGCGTTCCGCGGCCGCAAGACCGTGATGGCCGTCTGCTACCAGCTGCATGCGCAGCGGATTCTGGCCCTGTCGTACGGTGTCGTGCCGATTCTCCGGAATCAGGAACTCTCCGACAGATACCATTTCCTGGTCGATGCGCTGGAGTTCCTCGACCAGTACCGCAAACTCGACGACGGGGACCTGATGGCCATCGTGGGCGGCAGTTTCGGTCCCGACGGCGGTGCGTCGTACGTCGAGATCGCCAACGTGCAGAATATCCGCAAGCGTAACGAGGAGATCGTCGCGCAGCACAACTGTTAGGCTGTTGGGCGGCGAACTCAAAGAGAAAGTCGCGCAGGGCGTGGCGTGGAGCATGGCCGAGAAGATCGGCTCGATGCTCCTCGCAATGGCCGTGCGGCTGGTCATCCTGCGCCTGCTGACGCGCGACATACTGGGCTTCATGTCCATTCCGTCGGCCGTCGTGACGGTGCTGCTGGTGATCGTCGACAGCGGGTTCTCGCAGAGTCTGGTCCGCCACAAAGGGCCTTCGCAGAGCGATTACAAGTCGGTTTTCCTCTTCAACATCGCTGTTTCGGCGGTGCTCTACGGGGTGCTGGTGGCCCTGGCGCCCCTTGCGGCGCGCTGGTACGGCATGCCCGAAATCGCGCGGATCGCCCCGGTTTTCTTCCTGCTGCTGCCGCTCAACGCCCTGTGCGCCGTTCAGAATACGATTTTCATCCGGCAGTTCCGTTTCGCGCTGCTCTCGAAGGTGACCTTCCTTTCGTCGCTGGCGGGCGGGCTTACGGCCATTGCGCTGGCGATGGCCGGGTGGGGCATCTGGAGCCTCGTGGCGGAGCGTGTGATCGCGGTCGGGATGCGGACCGCGCTGCTGTGGTGGTTGAGCGACTGGCGCCCCTGCGGCAAGTGCGGGCTGAAGCCCCTGCGCGAGATGGCGCCGTTCGGGTGCAGTCTGATGGTGACGGACCTGATTTCGAATTTCTATAACAAGATACCCCAGTTTTTTCTCGGAAAACTCTATTCGCCCGCGGTGCTCGGATCGTTCGACCAGGCGGTAAAACTCAAGGACATGCCCGCCGCGACGGGCATTCAGGCCGTGCAGAACGTCACGTTCCCGGCCTTGGCGAAGATCCGCGACGATGCCCCGAAGTTCGCCGAGGGTTACCGGCAGGTGGTGATGGTCGTCTCTTACGTGATGTTTCCGATCATGCTGGGCATGTCGGCCGTGGCCCGCGACATGTTCGCCGTGCTGCTGGGCGAGGAGTGGATGCCGACGGTTCCCTATTTCGAGGCGGTATGTCTGGCAGGACTGTTCTCGCCGATCGCTTTGACGGCTTACAATGTGTTGAAAGCAAGGTGTAAGGGTCCGTTGATCGTGCGTCTCGAAGTGGTGAAGAAGATCATTATGACGGCGATTTTCGCCGTGACGATTCCGCACAGCGTGATGGCCGTGGTCTGGGGGCTGGTGGCCATCGCATTCTGCGAAATGGCGGTCAATTTCCTGGCGACGACGCGCTTCACCTCCCTGACGTTCCGGCGTTTCGTCCGTACGCTGCTGCCCGTGGCGCTGGTGTCGGGGACGATGTACCTCCTCGTGCGGCTCACGGCCGCGGCGATTCCCGGCAACGATCTCGTGCGGCTGCTGGCCGAACTGGCGACGGGCGTGGTCAGCTACCTCGCGCTGTCGGCGCTGTTCCGGCTGGAAGCCTTCCGGGAGGTGACGACCATCGTGCGCAGGCAGCTGAAAAAATAAGGTTTGAAACCCAAGGGCCTCTGATATGTTCCGACAACCCGATTCACTCTATGCCGGAGTGTTGCTTTGTTCGGCGATCATTCTCGCGGTGGTCGGCGGATCTCTTTTTTGGCTGCGTATGCCGGGCGATGAACGCCTGCGCAATTACCGCCTTTCGCGCCGTTTTGTCGGCTGGGCCTACTTTTCGCTCGCTTTCACCGATGTGCTGTGGCTGCTCTTCTTGCGGGAGGAGTATGAGCTGGATTTCACGCGGATTCTGGTGCTGGCCGTCGCTGCGGTGCAGGCCACGATGTTCTCCGGGGCGCTGGTGACGTTGGTCAACTCCCGTTTTCCGCTTGCGCGGGGAGTTCGCCGTCATCTGCTTGCCGTGGCTGCCGGAACGGCGTCGCTGTTCGGCTGCATGTTGTTCTTTCCGCAGGCCTTTCCGGTGCTTTTCCGGCTGACGGCAGCCGCTTATTGTGTGCAGATAGCCCTCTTTGCGCGGACTTTCGTACGCGAATACCGGGTCTGTCGCCGCAAGCTGGACAACTTTTTTTCGGACGGAGAGATGCGCCGTCTGCGATGGGTGGCCATGTCGTTTCTGATGACGGCCTTGATCGGACTGACGGCCGCGGCATGGCTGGTGTCGGGGTTAGGGATGCCTTACCTGTTTGCTTTTACGGGGGTCTACATGGTGTTCTACACCTTCTTCGGAATGAAGTATATCAACTATCCCGCGGAGTTCGGGCGGATCGCTCCCGTGATCGCCGACGATGTGCCGGAGCCTTTGGCCGCCGGGGAGAATATCCGTACGGCGCTCGACGAATGGATCGCCGCGAAAGGGTATGTCCGCCCGGGGCTTTCGCTGGAGTCGCTGGCCCGCGAGGTCGGGTGCAACCGCAGTTACCTGTCGCGGTATGTCAACTCCGAGTTGGGGCTTAACTTCAAATCGTGGATACGCGCCCTGCGCATTGCCGAATCGCAGCGGCTGTTGCTGGAGCATCCCGGGGCTTCGGCCCTCGAGGTGGGCGAGATGGTCGGCATCCACGGGCGCAGTACTTTTTTCGCGCAGTTCTCCGAAGTGACGGGCATGTCGCCCGGCGAATACCGCCGCCGCTATGCCGGCGGAGACCCGATCGCCCCTTCGCAAGAATGAAAACAACGCCGAGTCCAGAAACCCGGCGTTGTTTTTTAAGTTCCCGGACTCCTCCGCAGCCGTTTTGCGCTACTTTTATCATCGGATTAAAACGAATGCAATATGATGATGAAAGGATTTTTTACGGCCGCATTGGCCGCATTGGCCGTGTCGGCCGCAGTGCTGGCGCTGGCGGGGAGCTCGGACGGCGGCGGGAACAAGGCGTCACCGGTATCCGGCACGGTCGATATGACCCGGATGACCGCCGATGAGGTAAAGACCGCGATCGGAGCCGCACTCGACGCGGGCATCACCGAATTCAAACTGACGGGCGAGTTTGCCAAGATCGGGATTCCCGCTCGGGTCTCCTTTTCCAGCACCCCTCCGGTCGGCAACCCTTTCTACGACTCCGGCGTGGAAAAGATCGACCTGACCGGCGTGACCGACTGGCCGGAAGTGAATGTGAACGGACGGGTGGACGACGATTTCAACTTTCCCCCGGACGATGTCCGCGGTCTGCCGGCAAGGGCGTTCGACGGACAAAAATATGATAACGGAGCGTTCCATTATGCCTATCCCGCCCTGCGCGAAGTGAGACTGCCCGCCGGAGTGAAAGCGCTCGGCTGTTTGGCATTTTTCGCCTGCCAGGCGTTGAGCTTCGTCTCCTGCGACGGCGTGGAGGAGGTCGGAGTGCAGGCCTTGTCGGGCTGCCCTTCGCTGGAGAGCGTGCAACTGCCCGAGGCGGTTCGGATTTATAACGCAGCTTTCATGGCTTCCGGCCTGACCTCCCTTTCGCTGCCCGAAACGACCCGACTCGGATACAGCGCATTTCAGCACTGCGATGCTCTGACCGAGCTGCGGCTGACAGCAGCAGGGAATATTACCCTGGAAATGGACAGTGGAGCAACTCCTTTCAGCCCGAACTTCGCCAAAGTATGCGATCTTACGCTGAATGCCGACAAGCATTACAGCACCGGCACGGCGGCCCCGAAAGCTGCGTCCGCCGACCAATGGGCCACGAACTACTACGGAGATCCGCTTACCTGGAAGAGCATCGCTTTCGAGTGACGCAGGGGTGTTTCGTTATTTTTGCCGCTCCCGTTGCTCCCGCATCTGAACGAACGGGCCGCACCCCGGAAGGATGCGGCCCGTTCGTTTCCCGGAAGAATGCGGGTTATTTGTAGACTTTGGGGGTGATGACGCCCCGGAGCACCACCAGCGCATTGGTGACCAGCGCTTCGAGTTCGTTCTCGCCCGGATAGACCGCGATCGGAGCGATGAACGAGCAGCGTTCGCGGATGTACTCCACGACAGGCTCGTTGTAGGCGATGCCGCCCGTGAGGACGATGGCTTGAACGCTGCCCGAGAGGGCCGCGGCCATGGCTCCGATCTGTTTCACGATGTTGTAGCACATGGCGTCGAGAACCTTTTTGGCCCGCTGGTCGCCCTGTGCGATGCGTTCCATGACCTGAATCACGGAGTTGGTTCCCAGGTAGGCTACCAGCCCGCCTTTGCTCGAAATGAATTTCAGCAGCTCCTCTTTCGTATATTGTCCCGAGAAGCAGACCTTGATCAGTTCGCTCGAGGGGATGCTCCCCGCGCGGTCCGGGGCGAAAGGACCGTCGCCGTCGAGCGCGTTGTTGACGTCGACGATACGTCCCTGCTTGTGTGCGGCGACCGAAATGCCGCCGCCCATGTGGGCCACGATCAGATTCGACTCTTCGTACACCCAGCCCATCCGTTCGCAGTGGAGACGCGCCGTGGCCTTCTGGTTCAGGGCGTGGAAGACCGGTTTGCGCGGGCACATCGGCATGCCCGAGATGCGTGCCGCGTCGTCCATCTCGTCGACCACCGGCGGGTCGGCGATGTAGGCCTTGACACCCGCCATGTGGGCGATCTGTGCGGCCAGCAGTCCTCCGAGGTTGCAGGCGTGTTTCATCTGCGCGTTCCGCAGATCGTAGCGCATGCGCGAATTGACTTCGTAGACTCCTGCGGGAATGGGGCGTATCAGTCCGCCGCGGCCGATCACCGCCGAGAGGTTTCTGATGTCGAACGCCTCTTCGCGGAGCGCCGAAAGGATCAGTCCGCGGCGCCAGTCCAGCTGGTCGTTCACGCCGGCGAAGCGGGAGATTTCCTCGGTGGAGTGACGGAGGTTCAATTCCAACAAAGGCCGCTCCTCGTCGTAGAGGGCGACCTTTGTAGACGTTGAGCCGGGATTTATTGCTAAAATTTTGTAGCCCATAAGTTCTCGGTTCGTTTTTAACGTGAGTCCGACGGATTCGCAACGACTGATTGTCGAAGGGTGACTTTCAACCGGGAGGCGTTGTTTCTTTCGTCGGGCTGATTTAAGATTGGGTTAGGTCCGGATGACCGGAATTTTATTTTTTTACCGCCAGGCAGGCCAGCGCTATTGAGAAGAGCTTGGTCTTGCTCGTGTCGCCGCGCGAGGTGAGCACGCACGGAACCTTCGTACCCATGACCATCGCCGCCAGTTCGCCGCCGCAGAGGTGCGAGACCGACTTGAAGAAGACGTTGGCCGATTCGAGGTTGGGGAACAGCAGGCAGTCCGGATCGCCGGCCACCGACGAACCCTTGACCTTTTTGTGCTCGGCGACCTCCTTGTAGAGCGCCACGTCCAGCGACAGCGGACCGTCGACGACGACGTTGCCCAGCTGGCCGCGGTCGGCCATCTTGGCCAGCAGCGCGCCTTCGGTCGAGGAGATCACGTTGGGGAGCAGCTGCTCCGAGGGGGCGATGCAGGCGATTTTCGGCGTTGCTATGCCCAGCAGGTTGGCCGTGCGGGCCAGGTAGCCGATCTGCACCATCTTCTGCTTGAAGTCGGGGAGCGGAATGACCGCCACGTCCGAGATGATCAGCAGTTTGTGGTAGCAGGGCATTTCGACGATCGAAACGTGGCTCAGGACGCCTTTCGGGGGGAACAGCCCGGCCTCCTTGTTGAGGATGCCGCGCATGTATTTGTCGGTCGAGACCAGACCTTTCATCAGAACGTCGGCGTTGCCCGAAACGACCGATGCGACGGCCTGCTGGACGCATTTCACATCGTTGGGTTCGTTGACGATGTTGAAGGCGTTGATGTCGATGCCGTTCTCCTGGCAGACCTGTTTGATAACCTCCTTGTCGCCGAAGAGCGTAGGCTCCACGAGACCCTCCTTATAGGCTTCGTAGACCGCTTCCAGCGTATGCGAATCCTGTCCGTAAGCTACGGCAAGACGTTTTTTACCCCGTTTCCTCGCCTCCTCGACGATTTCGGTAAGATGCTGAATCATGGTGTTGTTACGTTTAAAATTGATATATGCTTTGTTGTTTTGCCTCTATGCTGTTGGCGGTCGTTGCCGCCGCCGGCGTCGTTTGCAAGCCCGACCCCACCCCAAAACCCTCCCTCGGGAGGGGCTTATCGCATGCGGCCGGGATGCGGACGTTATTTTACCAGATTGTAGGTGTCCGTGGCGATCACCAGCTCCTCGTTGGTGGCGATGGTGGCTACCTTGACTTTCGAATCCGCCGCCGAGAGGATCTTGTTCACGCCGCGCGCGCCCTTGTTGGCCGCAGGGTCGAATTTCACGCCCATGAACTCCAGTCCGGTGCAGACCGCCTCGCGCATTTCGCACGAATTCTCGCCCACGCCGCCCGTGAAGATGATCATGTCGACACCGCCCATTTCGGCGGCGTATTCGCCGATGAACTTCTTGATGCGTCCGTAGTACATATCGCGCGCCAGGATTGCGCGGGGATTGCCCTCGTCGTAGGCGCGGTCGATGTCGCGCATGTCGCTCGAAATGTCCGTGAGGCCCTGCACGCCCGACTTCTTGTTCATCATCGTGTTCAGCTCGGCATAGCTCATGCCCTCCTTTTCGCCGATGAACGTGATGGCGCTGGCGTCCACCTGGCCGCAGCGCGTGCCCATCACCAGGCCGTCGAGCGGCGAGAAGCCCATCGAGGTGTCGTAGGACTTGCCGTTGAGAATCGCCGTCACCGAACCGCCGTTGCCGATGTGGCAGGTGATGATCCGCGAGTTGTGGAAATCCAGTCCGGCCAGTTCGGCGCCCACCTTGGCCACATACTTGTGGCTGGTTCCGTGGAAGCCGTACTTGCGCACGCGGTATTTCTCGTAATAGGCGTGGGGCAGGGCGTACATGTAATTCACCGCCGGGATCGACTGGTGGAACGAGGTGTCGAACACCGTGACCTGCTTCACGCCCGGCAGGACCTTTTCGATCGAAAGCACGCCTTCGAGATTGGCGGGGTTGTGCAGCGGGGCGATCTCGAACAGCGAGCGGATCTTCGCCTTAACGTCCTCGGTGACGATGCAGCTCTCGGGGAAGAACTCGCCGCCGTGGGCTACGCGGTGGCCGACGGCCTTCACTTCGTCGAGCGACGCGATCACGCCGTGGGCGGGGTCGGTGAGGGCGTCGAGCACGAGCTTGATGCCGGTCGTGTGGTCGGGAATCGGCTGGTGAAGCTCGAACGGCTCCTTGCCGACGGGTTTATGGGTCAGGTCGCCTTCCGGGAGGCCGATACGTTCCACAATGCCTTTTGCGAGCAGTTTGCTCGACGCGTCCTCCATGTCGATCACCTGATATTTGATCGAAGAGGAGCCGCAGTTTAAAACCAGAATTACCATAATTTCTATTTTAAGTTTTTATGTTTTTTCTTCGTTGTTGTGCTTCCGGGCGGTGTTGTCGCCGCCTTCGGCGTCGTTTACAAGCCTGACCCCACCCCGGCCCTCCCTCGGGGAGGGAGATGGCGTACGTTTCATTCGCTTTAGGGCTGCAATCCGTTTGTTTATGTTTTTTCTTCGTCGTTGCGCTTCCGGGCGGTGTTGTCGCCGCCTTCGGCGTCGTTTACAAGCCTGGCCCCGGGCAAATTCAGCCATCTAATTCGCGGCGTTCCGCCGCGTATCCAATTCTGACCCTCCCCTAAATCCCCTCCTCGGAGGGGGCTTGTCGCAGCGCGACCGGGATTTCAGCCGGGATTTAACCGGGTTGCAGGTTATTTTTAATTCTTAATTTTTCATTTTTAATTGCGTGCAATTTGCGCTCCGATCCACATGCCCAGCGCGGCGAAGGCGATGCAGACCGCGACGCTCAACGCAATGTAGGCCGTCGCAGGCCCGTAGTCTCCGGCACGCAGCAACCGCACGGCATCGGCCGAAAAGGTCGAAAAGGTGGTGAATCCTCCGCAGAATCCTGCGATGAGCAACCATCCTGCCGCAGCCGAATTCGTGGTCTCCAGCAGAATGCCGATCAGCAGCGATCCCGCGGCGTTGACCGTGAACGTTCCGGCCGGAAAACCCAGCAGCGTGTGCCCTCCGAGCAGCCAGACGGAGAGCATATAGCGGACGATGCTTCCGGCGGCGCCTCCCAGGCCCACGGCGAAAAGTTCACGAATCATAATTTAAATATATGTATTATTTTACGGATGTGCAAATTTAAGCAAAAAATGATTACGAATCGTTCAATTATTTGCCGAAATAAGTGGAATTTTTGTCACATATGGGTCGGGACCTTTTGGCGCCGGCCGTCCGGGCCATGCGGCGGCGTCTCCCTTCCGCGAGGGGCGTCGGGGGATGCATCGGTGCGCGGCGACTCCGCTTCGCCCGCGCGGGGCGGAGTCGGGAACGCGGCGGGATGCCGCGAAAACGGCGGGCGGCGGCGTGACCGTCATGGCTCTCTGGTCTGTCCGTTGCCTGAAATCACGTATTTGTAGGTCGTGAGTTCGGGCAGCCCCATCGGGCCGCGGGCGTGGAGTTTCTGGGTCGAAATGCCGACCTCGGCGCCGAACCCGAACTGGCCGCCGTCGGTGAAGGCCGTCGAGACGTTGACGTAGACGCACGCCGCATCGACCCGCCGGGTGAACTCCCGGGCCGTCCCGGCGTTTTCGGTGACGATGGCTTCGCTGTGGCGCGAGGAGTAGCGGGCGATGTGCGCCAGAGCTTCGTCGAGGGAGCCGACGGTCCGCACGGCCAGCTTGTAGTCGAGGAATTCGGTCCCGAAGTGCTCCTCCGCGGCGGGGCGGAGCAGGCACGCGGGGTAGCGGCCTTCGAGTGCGGCGTACGCCTCCGCGTCGGCGTAGACCGTGACGCGTTCGGCGGCCATCGGGTCGCACAGTTCCGCGAGGTCCCGGAGCCGTTCGCGGTGGACGATGAGGCAGTCGAGGGCGTTGCAGACGCTGACGCGCCGCGTCTTGGCGTTGCAGACCACGGCGCGGCCTTTCGTCAGATCGCCGTCGAGGTCGAAGTAGGTGTGGACGATGCCCGCCCCGGTTTCGATCACGGGTATGCGGGCGTTTTCGCGCACGAAGCGGATCAGTCCCGCGCCGCCGCGCGGGATCACCACGTCGACGTAACCCACGGCGTTCAGCAGCGCTCCGGCAGCCTCGTGGCCCGCGGGCAGCAGGGTGAAGGCCGCCGGGTCGATGCCTTCGCTGCGGAGCGCCTCGCGGAGCAGGGCGGCGATGGCTTCGTTGGAGCGGCGGGCGTCGCTGCCGCCCTTCAGCACGCAGGCGTTGCCCGTCTTCATCGAGAGCGAGAAAATGTCGGCCGTGACGTTGGGGCGCGCCTCGCAGATCATGCCCACCACGCCGAACGGTACGCGGACCTTGCGGAGGGTCATGCCGTTGGGACGGGTCCATTCGGCGATCGTTTCGCCCTGCGGCGAGGGCAGTCCGGCGACGGATTCCATGTCGGCGGCGATCGAGGCGATGCGTTCCGCCGTCAGCCGCAGGCGGTCGCGCATGGGTGAATCGGCGTCCATCGCCTCCAGGTCGAGGGCGTTGGCCGCGAGCACTTTTCCGGCGTTTTCCCGCAGCAGGGCGGCGGCTTTCACGACGGTGCGGCTCAATCGCCCGGCGTCGACAAGGGCCAGTTCGTTGCCGGCGCGCCGGGCGGCGACGAAGATCGTATCGTATTCCATTTTTATTCCAGATATAGGTAATCGCAGTGAATCAGCGGTTTGAGACCTTTGCGGCCGAGGTTGCGGCGGGCCGTCGCGCTGTCGCACGAGATGCGGCCCACGCCCAGTGGGGCGCCTTCGGGCGAGAGGATGCGTACGATGTCGTCGCGCTCGAAATCCCCTTCGACGGCCGTGACGCCCACGGCGAGGATGCTCGCGGCCTTGCTCTGCGAGACGGCCGCGGCGGCCCCGGCGTCGAGGTGCAGGGCGCCCTTGGCGAAGCCTTCGCTGCTGGCGATCCACTTCTTGACCCCCGAAGCCGGTCGGGGAGCCGCTTCGAAACGCGTGCATACGACGTCGCGGTCCGTGAGGATCAGATCCGTCAGGATATTGTCGCGGCGGCCGTTGGCGATCACGACCTCGATGCCCTCGCCCGCCGCGCGCGACGAAATGCGGCTCTTGGTCGTCATGCCTCCGCGACCGCGCGAGGAACGCGCCGTGTCGATGTACTGCGAAAGGTCGCGGCCCGGGGCGACGCGGCGGATGACCTGCGAGGCGGGGTCCGAAGGCGAACCGTCGTAGATGCCGTCGATATTGCTCAAGATGACGAGCGCCTCGGCTCCCATCATCGCCGCCACGAGACCCGAAAGTTCGTCGTTGTCGGTGAACATCAGCTCCGTGACCGAGATCGTGTCGTTCTCGTTGACGATCGGGACGACGCCCGCCGCGAGCATCGCCTCCATGCAGTTGCGCTGGTTGAGGTACTGCCGCCGCGTGGAGAGGCTCTCCTTGGTGGTGAGCACCTGCCCGCAGGCGATGCCGTATTCGTTGAAGAGGTCGTAGTAGCGGTTCAGCAGTTTCACCTGCCCGACGGCCGAGAAGAGCTGGCGGGCCGAAACGGTGTCGATGCGTCCGACGCGGGTTTCGAGCAGGCTGCGGCCCGAGGCCACGGCGCCCGACGAGACGAGGATGAACTCCGTGCCGGCCCGGTGCAGGCGCGCCAACTGGTCCACGAGCGCCGAGATGCGCGTGGTGTCGGGCCGTCCGTCCTCGCGGGTGAGCACATTGCTGCCGATCTTGACGACGATGCGGCGGTATTTTTTCGATTCACAATTCATAATTCACAATTCAAAATCGCTTCGTCCGGACAAACGGATTCGGTCGCCTGCCCCCCCCCTCCCGTCATTGCGAGGAGCGTGGCGACGCGGCAATCCGATCAAAGGTCGTAACCTCACAACGCGTCCAGCGGATTCCCACGTCGGTCCTTCGGCTCTTCCCGGAATGACAATCCAATTTTCACCTTTCGTTTCAGGGTTCATATTTATATCCCACGCCCTTGACCGTGACGATGCGTTCGTCGCCGATCTTCTGGCGCAGCTTGCGGATGTGCACGTCGATCGTGCGGTCGCCCACGACGACCTCCGTGCCCCAGATCTTGGCGTAAATCTCCTCGCGGGGAATCAGCTTCCCGGGCGACGAGTGGAGCAGGTCCAGCAGCGCGAACTCCTTGCGCGGGAGGGTGATCTCCTGTCCGTCGCGGATCACCGTGTAACGCTCGCGGTCGACCGTGAGCCCCGGGGCCGGGGCCTTCTCGGGAGGTCTGTCGGCGTCGATGCGCTTGAGGATCGCCTGCACGCGGCTTACCAGCAGCTTCATCTTGATAGGCTTGGTCAGGTAGTCGTCGGCTCCCACGTCGAACCCTGCCAGCTGCTGCCCCTCCTCGCCCAGCGCCGAGAGGAAAACCACCATCGTGTCCTTCAGCACGGGGTTTCGGCGGATCGCGCGGCAGGTCTGCGCCCCGTCCATCACCGGCATCATCATGTCCAGCAGGATCAGGTGCGGACGGCATTCGGCGGCCACTTTCAGCGCCTCGGCGCCGTTTTCGGCCGTGAAGACTTCGTAACCCTCGCGTACGAGGTTGTAACGGACGAATTCGAGGATGTCTACCTCGTCGTCGACCAGCAGGATACGGTGACTCATGGTGTCGGTTTTCGGTCAGGCGGCCCGCGAGGGGCCGTGTGTGCGTAACTTTTTGCGAAGATAATGATTTTCCGGCGAATATTCAATAAATTGTCGTACCTTTGGCCTTTCAACTATTCATATATGATCAACGAAGCTGATTTCAGCGCTTTAGGCCTCAGCGAGGAGATGCTCGCGGCCGTCCAGGCAAAAGGGTTCGAAACACCCACCTCCATCCAACGACTTACGATTCCCCGTCTGCTCTCGGGAGAGAACGACATCATCGCGCAATCCCAGACCGGCACGGGTAAAACGGCGGCTTTCGGGCTGCCGATACTCCAGCAGATCGAGCCTTCGAAAGAGGGCGTGCAGTCCATCATCCTCGTCCCGACGCGCGAGTTGGCCGTGCAGGCCGCCGAGGAACTTTTGAGTTACAACCGCGAGCGGCGGCTCTCGATCACGGCCATCTACGGAGGGGCCGCGATGAGCGAGCAGCTGCGCCGCCTGTCGCGGGGCGTCGACATCGTCGTCGGCACGCCGGGGCGCGTGCTGGACCACATCCGCCGCGGTACGCTCAAATTGGACAAGGTCCGTTTCCTGGTCCTGGACGAAGCCGATGAAATGCTCAACATGGGCTTCGTGGAGGATGTCGAGGAGATCATGGGCCATACGGGCGAAGACCGCCGCGTGCTGCTCTTTTCGGCCACGATGCCCGAGCGGATCATCCGTCTTTCGGAGGCTTACATGCGCAATACGGAGGTGCTGCGCGTGGAGTCGCAGCACCTGACGGCCGACCTCACGAACCAGATCTATTTCGAGGTGCGCGAAGCCGACAAGTTCGACGCCATGACGCGCATCATCGACATCGAACCGGACTTTTACGGCATCGTCTTCTGCCGCACGAAGATCGGCGTGGACGAGGTGGCGACGCGTCTGGTGGCCCAGGGCTATTCGGCCGAGGGGCTGCACGGCGACGTGTCGCAGGCCCAGCGCGAGAAGATTCTCCGCAAGTTCCGCGACAAGGCGGTCAACATCCTGGTGGCGACCGACGTGGCTGCGCGGGGTATCGACGTGTCGAACCTCTCGCACGTGATCAACTATTCGCTGCCGCAGGATTCGGAGAGCTACGTCCACCGCATCGGCCGTACGGGCCGCGCCGGCAACCAGGGTACGGCCATCACCTTCATTTCGGGCGCCGAACTGCGCCGTTTCAACTGGATGATGCGCGACATCAAGGCCGACATCAAGCGGGAGACGCTGCCTTCGCCGCAGGACATCGTGGCGATGAAGCGCGCCAAGATCAAGGACGATTTGCAGGAGATCGTGGCCAATGAGAGCTACGGCGACTACGCCGACATCGCGGCCGAACTGCTCGAAAGCTATGCGCCCGACGTGGCGCTGGGGGCCTTGCTGCGGCTGGCTTTCCGCAGTGAGCTGGATCAGAGCAATTATCCCGAAATCCGTTCGTTCTCGGTCGACCGCAAGGGCAAGGCGCGGCTGTTCCTGGCGCTCGGAGGCCGCGACGGCTACACGGCCCGCCGGATCGTGGAGATGCTCAAGCGCAAGTGCGGACTGCGGGACAAGAATATCGACGACGTGCGTGTCTTCGAGAACTATTCGCTGGTGAGCGTGCCGTTCAGCGACGCCGAGGCGGTCGTGGGGCAGCTCAACGCCTCGGGAGGCCGTCGCCGCATCGCCAAGATTGACGGTTCCGATGCGGAGAACGGCGGCGGAAAGCGGCGCCGGCCGGCTACGGAGGGTCGCAACGGCGGCGAAGGCGCGTCCGGAAGCGAATCGGCCGGAGAGCCTCGTTCCGAGACGCGGGGCCGCAGGAAGGCCGGGCAGCCCGAGGGCGCGGAGGAGTTCCGCTCCGAAAGGCGGCCGCGCAGGGAAACCGCGGAAACGGCGGACGACGCCGGGGAGCGGCGTCCCGTGACGCGGAGCCGGAAAAAGGCCGAGAACGACTGGAACGCGTCTCCGGCAGGCGGCAACGACGGGTTCGACTGGGAGGCTTTCCAGCGTTACGACGATGCCGCGGCATGGGAGAAGCCCAAGCGCGGCGGCGGGACCAGGAGCGTCCGCCGCAGCGGCCGTCCCGTCACCACGGGCCGTCAGGCTGCGCCCAAACGCATTGCCGCAAAGGGCCGCAAGCGCTGACGAAGGGCCGGAACAGACCGGAAAATTGCGCCGCCGTGCCGGGATGCAGCGATTTCGCGCTTCCGCAGGGCGGCGTTGTTGCATGTTTTGACGAAATCTTTTCGGCGTTCCGCATAAAATGGTTATATTTGCGAGATTTATATGCTTCCGCATATGCGGGAACCAAAAAACGTGTACTGAAATGGCTACTGAAAAACCGACACTTCCTGCTCCCGAGGAGCAAGTCAGCCCTGCGGCTGAAGATGCGCAAGCGAATCCTGCCGTGACTGCCCGAGTCCCTGAACCCGAAATGCCCGCCGCCGGACCGGCTGCGGAGGCGTCCGCCGCTGCGGAAGAACCCGTTGCGGAGGTTGCGGACGCGCCCGCGGAATCCGCCGTGACGGAGACGCCCGCCGCCGAAGCGTCTGCCGGGGTTGCCGAAGCGCCCGCCGCAGAAACGCCTGCGGAGGAGGCCGCCGCGGAGCGGATTTCCGGGGAGGAGGCTGCGCCGCGCGCCAAACGTGCCCGGATCAAGCCTGCCGCCGGGCCGGAGGTTGCGGAATCGGAGGAGGACGCGTCCCGGGACGTGCAGGTGGACTTTGCCGATGAGGAGGCTGCGCTCGCGGCGCAGAATGCCGGGCTGGAGATCGAGGGCGCGACGCCCGAGGAGGAGGCCGCGGAGGAACTCGCCGCGCAGAAGCCCGAGGAGGACAAGTTCGCCGGAAAAGGCAAGGAGGAGTTGGTGGCCCTGTTCGCCCGGATGCTCGAAGAGCAGCCCGTGCAGTCGATCCGCCGGGATGTGGAGGCGTTGAAGATCGCCTTTTACCGCATCCGCCGCGCCGAGGTCGAGGCCGCACGCCGCCGCTTCGTCGAGGAGGGCGGCGCCGAGGAGGATTTCGCTCCTTCGGTGGACGGCGCCGAAATTCAGCTCAAGGAGCAGTTCAAGGAGTACCGCCGCCGCCGCGACGCGTTCATCGCCAACCTCGAAGCCGAGAAGGAGGCGAATCTCAAGGTCAAGCAGGCGATCATCGAGGAGCTGAAGGAGCTGGTCAATTCGGACGAGACGCTCAACCATACGTTCAACAAGTTCCGCGAGTTGCAGCAGCGCTGGAAGGATACCGGCATCGTGCCGCAGCAGCATGTCAAGGATTTGTGGGAGACCTACAACCTGCACGTCGAGAATTTTTACAGCTTCATCAAGATCAACAAGGAGCTGCGTGACCTCGATCTGAAGAAGAACTACGAACAGAAGGTAGCCCTCTGCGAGCAGGCCGAGGCGCTGGTGCTGGAGCCTTCCGTCGTCGAGGCGTTCCACAAGCTGCAAAAACTCCATGACGAGTGGCGCGAGACGGGTCCCGTCGCCAATGAGTACAAGGAGGCGCTCTGGGAGCGTTTCAAAGCCGCGTCGAGCCGTATCAACAAACAGCATCAGGAGCATTTCGAAACGCTGAAGGGCGAGCAGGTGAAGAACCTCGAACTCAAGACCGGGCTGTGCGTCGCCACGGAGGAACTTTCGTCCCAGCCGCTCACCACCCGCAAGGAGTGGAACCGCGCGAGCGACCGTCTGCTGGAGATTCAGAAGACCTGGAAGACCATCGGTTTCGCGCCGAAGAAAGATAACAACCGCATCTACGAACGTTTCCGCACGGCGTGCGACCGTTTCTTCGAGGCCAAGCGGCAGTTCTATGCCGGAATGAAGACCGAGATGGAGCACAACCTTCAATTGAAGATTGAGATCTGCGAGGCCGCCGAGTCGCTGATGAACAGCGAGGAGTGGAAGAAGGCCACCGACGAACTGATCGCCCTCCAGGCCCGCTGGAAGCAGATCGGAGCCGTGTCGCGGCGCCATTCGGACGCCGTCTGGAAGCGTTTCCGCGCTGCCTGCGACAAGTTCTTCGAGCGCAAGGCGTCGCACTTCGCGAGCGTCGACGGCGAGCACGAGGAGAACCTGCAGAAGAAACTCGCCCTGCTGGCCGAAATGGCCGGGGCCGACGTGAAGGCCGGGGGCTACGAGGTGATCCGCGAGTTCCAGCGCCGCTGGGGCGAGATCGGTTTCGTGCCCATCAAGCAGAAGGACGCCATCCAGAAAAAGTACAAGGCCGCCGTGGACGAGCTGTTCAACACGCTGCGCGGTTCGGAGCGCGACCGTTCGATGGGCCGCTTCCGCGAGAAAGTCTCGTCGTTCAAGGCGTCGGGCGACCGCCGCCTGCGCTCGGAACGCGAACGCCTCTACAACAAGGTGCGTCAGCTGGAGCAGGAGATCGGCCTCCTGGAGAACAACATCGGCTTCTTCGCCAAGTCGAAGAACGCCGAGGCGTTGGTGGCCGACGTGCGTGCGAAGATCGAGCGCGCCCGCGAGGAGATGGCCTCGACGATCGAGAAGGTGAAGCTGATCGACAAGCAGGACCAGGACGAAAATAACAATGCCTGACGATCGGATCGCCCTGCCGCTCCGGACGCCGGCCCACGGCGGAACGCCGTGTATACAGGTTTGACCCGCCCCCGAACCCCCGCCTTGGCGGGGGCTTGCGGAAAAAGGCGCTGAACGGTGTTACAACGAATTTATAAATAAAACAGTAATGAAACTTTCCAAACCCAAGTACATATTCGTAACGGGCGGCGTGGCGTCGTCGCTCGGCAAGGGTATTATTTCGGCTTCGATCGCCCGCCTGTTGCAGGCCCGCGGTTACTCGGTGACCATTCAGAAACTCGACCCCTACATCAACGTAGATCCCGGAACGCTCAACCCCTACGAGCACGGCGAGTGCTACGTCACCGAGGACGGCGCCGAGACGGACCTCGACCTGGGGCACTACGAGCGCTTCACGAACCAGCCCACGTCGAAGTCCAACAACGTCACGACGGGCCGTATCTACAAGAGCGTCATCGAGAAGGAGCGCAAGGGCGAGTACCTGGGCAAGACCGTGCAGGTCATTCCCCACATCACCGACGAGATCAAACGCCGCATTCAGCTGCTGGCGCAGACCAAGAAATACGACGTGATCATCACCGAGATCGGCGGCACGGTGGGCGACATCGAGTCGCAGCCGTTCATCGAGTCGGTGCGCCAGCTCCGCTATTCGCTGGGTTACCGGAATACGGCGCTGGTTCACCTGACGCTGATCCCCTACATGGCCGCTTCGGGCGAGTTGAAGACCAAACCCACGCAGCACTCGGTGAAGGCCCTGCTGGAGAACGGTCTCCAGCCCGACATCCTCGTGCTGCGCGCCGAACATCCGCTGTCGACGGCGCTCAAGCGCAAGGTGGCGCTGTTCTGCAACGTCGACGCCAACGCCGTGATGGAGTCGATCGACGTGCCGACGATCTACGAAGTGCCGCTGAAAATGCACGAACAGCATCTGGACGAGGTCGTGCTGGACAAACTGAACCTGACGGCCGACAAAGAGCCGGACATGGCCGCGTGGAGCGCATTCGTCGAGAAGGTGAAACACCCCTCGAAGAAGATCGAGATCGCGCTGGTCGGCAAGTACACCGAACTGCCCGACGCCTACAAGTCGATCTGCGAATCGTTCATCCACGCCGGGGCGGTCAATGACTGCAAAGTCAAGCTGCGCTATGTCAATTCGGAGAAGATCACCCGCGAGAGCGCAGGCGCGCAGCTGGGCAAGATGTCCGGCATTCTGGTGGCTCCGGGCTTCGGCAACCGCGGCATCGAGGGGAAGATCGAGGCCGTGCGCTTCGCCCGCGAGAACAACATCCCGTTCCTGGGCATCTGCCTGGGCATGCAGTGCGCCGTGATCGAGTTCGCGCGCCACGTGCTGAATCTCGCCGATGCCAATTCGAGCGAGATGGAGCAGACGCCGCATCCGGTGATCGACCTGATGGAGGAGCAGAAGGGCGTTACGGCCAAAGGCGGCACGATGCGTCTGGGCGCCTATCCCTGTGCGCTGAAGAAAAGCTCGAAAGTCGCTTCCGCCTACGGCAAACTCAACATTTCGGAGCGTCACCGCCACCGTTACGAGTTCAACAACGACTATCTGGAGCAGTTCGAGGTGGCCGGCATGAAGGCCGTGGGCGTGAATCCCGACACGAATCTGGTGGAGGTCGTCGAGATCGAGAACCATCCCTGGTTCATCGGTACGCAGTACCATCCCGAATACAAGAGCACCGTATTGAGCCCCTCGCCGCTGTTCGTGGCCTTTGTGAAGGCCGCGCTGGCGTATGCGGAGAAGAAGTAATCACCCTCTGAAAAGATAAAAAGGAAGACAGTTTAATGGATAAAAAATCAATCATAGGCATTGCCGTCGTAGCGGTTCTTTTTCTGGGATTCGCCTATTTCAACAGCCAGCAACAGAAAGAGTATCTGGAACAGAAAGCCGCATACGAGGCCTATGTCGATTCGGTGGCCGCAGCCGCGCGTGCGGCGGCTCCCGTGGCCGATTCGCTGGCGTCGGGTAACGGCGTGCAGGCAGAAGTGGCGGCCGCAGAGGCTGCGGCAGCGGTACGCGAGCGTCAGGTGGAGACGCTGGGCGAGTCGCTGACGGCGGCCCGCGAGGCGGAGGCCGAAGAATTCATCGTGGAGAACGACGTGATGGCGGTGCTCTTCTCCACCCGCGGCGGCCAGATCAAGGGCGTCACGCTGAAGGATTACACCCAATACGGTCCGCGCGGAAAACGCGACCGGAAAATCGAGATGATGGACCCCGCCACGGCGCGTTTCGGGCTTTCGTTCTATCTGAAGAACGGGCTGAAGAACGTGCCGGTCAACACGCTGGATTACGTGTTCACGGCCCAGCCCGTAGTCGGGGAGGCGGACGGAGCCAAGAGCGTCGTGATGCGCCTTCCGGTGGCGGAGGGGGCCTATCTGGAGTACCGTTACCTTATATATGATACGGCGGCTCCCGAGCGCGACTACCTCGTCGACTTCGACGTGCGGCTGGTGAATATGGCTCCGGAGATGGCCAACCAGACGCAGATTCAGATCGACTGGGCGAACACCACCTTCCAGAACGAGAAGGGTTTCCAGAACGAGAACATGTACACCACGCTCTCGTACCGTTTCCCCGACGAGACCTCGATCGAGGAGCTGGGCATGAGCGAAGGTGCAAAGTCGAAGAACATCTCGACGCAGGTCAACTGGGTGGCTTTCAAGCAGCAGTTCTTCTCGTCGGTGTTCATCGCCCCGGACAACGTGTCCTACGCCAACCTCGCCTTCGACACGGCGGCTCCCGAGTCGTCGCTGCTCAAGACCTTCACGGCGCAGATGGGCGTGCCCTATACGCCGCAGACCGAAGGGTATGACTTCGCATTCTATTTCGGCCCCAACAAGTACTCGATCCTCAAGAAGATCGGGGAGCCGGGCGGTGCGGATATTTATCTGGAGCGTCTCGTGCCGCTGGGCTGGGGCATCTTCGGATGGGTCAACCGCTGGTGCGTGATTCCGGTCTTCGACTTCCTGCGCAACTACATCGGCAGTTTCGGCATCATCATCTTCATCCTGGTGCTTCTGGTGAAGCTGGTGATCTCGCCGCTGACCTACAAGAGTTACGTTTCGATGGCCAAGATGCGTCTGGTCAAACCCCAGATCGACGAGCTGGCGAAGAAGTATCCCAAGCCGGAGGACGCCATGAAAAAGCAGCAGGCGACGATGGAGCTTTATAAAAAGGCGGGCATCAACCCCATGGGCGGCTGTATTCCGATGCTGATCCAGATGCCGATCCTGATCGCCATGTTCCGCTTCTTCCCCGCGTCGATCGAGCTGCGCGAGCAGCCCTTCCTGTGGGCCGACGACCTCTCGTCGTACGACAGCATCGTGAACCTGCCGTTCTCGATTCCCTTCTACGGCGATCACGTTTCGCTGTTCGCCCTGCTGATGGCGGTGTCGCTGTTCGGATACTCCTGGTTCAACTACCAGCAGACGGCGTCGTCGCAGCCCCAGATGGCCGGCATGAAGTTTATGATGGTCTACATGATGCCGATTATGATGCTCTTCTGGTTCAACAGCTATTCGAGCGGCCTTTGCTACTACTACCTGCTGTCGAATATCTTCACCATCGGGCAGACGCTCGTCATCCGGCGCATGGTCGACGACAACAAGATCCACGCGATCATGCAGGCGAACGCCGCGAAGAAGTCGAAAGGCAAGAAATCGAAATTCCAGCAGCGCTACGAGGAGCTGATGCGTCAGCAGGAGGCCCAGCAGCGCGCGAAGAGAAAATAGGCGGAACTCCGCTTTGAACACGGGCCGGAGCGGATTCCACATCGGGAACGCTCCGGCCCCGTTTTTGCCGGAGGCCGCATAAAACGATACCGTTATGAAACGAATTTTGATGCTGGCGTCGCTGCTGGCGGCCGGAATGCCGCTCGGGGCGCAGAATTTGGGGTCGGAGTACCGGCTGAAACGCGTGATTCCCGTCGAGGGACGGCAGGGTGTCGCCGCCGATTCGAATTTTTACTATGTGTCGGGCAGCACGGCGCTCTATAAATACGACAAGCAGGGGCGGCTGGCGGCCAAAAACGAGCGGCCGTTCGAGGGGCTGCCGCTGGCTGCCAACCACATCGGCGACATCGACGTGTGGGACGGGGAGATTTACGCCGGGATCGAAACCTTCGACGACGGCCGCGGGGAGAATATCCAGGTGGCGGTCTACGACGCCAACACGTTGAAATGGAAACGCTCGATCGACTGGGAACCCTCGTCGGGGCAGGTCGAGGTGTGCGGGCTGGCGGTGGACCGCGACGGCGACATGGTCTGGATGGCCGACTGGGTCGACGGACGCTACGTCTACGGCTACAACCGGAAAACGGGGCGGTATGTCCGCAAGGTCCACCTGCGTCCCGTGCCCCAGTGGCAGCAGGGGATTTTCATGGTCGGCGGACGCATGCTGATCTCTGCGGACGACGGGGACGCCGACCTCGATGAACCGGACAACCTCTACGTTGCGGATTTGCGCGACGGAAAATCGTATGCTACGGTGCTTCCGTTCCGCTCGATGGCAGATTTCCGCCGTCCGGGCGAAATCGAAGGGCTGGCCGTCGATCCTGCGACGGACGATCTGCTGGTGCTGGCCAATCGCGGGGCGCGGATCGTGCTGGGCATGCCGCGGGGCTTCTATCCGGGCTACGACGGCGAGGTGCACGAAGTCTACGTCTTCGAGAAGGTGAAATAGATGAATATGGAAAGGCCCCTCCCTGAGGGGCTTTTTCGATTCCGTGCCGGAAACTGCGGCCGCAGGACTCGCGGCCTTCGAAATTTTTTTCAATTTTTTCACCGATTTAATCGCCTCATTCCGAATATTCGTTACACGAAGGTAACCTACTGATCGGCAGGTGCCTTCTTGCATATCCGCAACCGTTGCTTTACCTTTGCGGTAAATAATAGTAATCATATTACTGAAAGTAACTAATATTCATTTCTAAATTGTTAATGCGATGAAAAAGATTTTATGGATCGTGTCGCTCCTGGCAGGCAGCGGCGTGTTCGGAGCGCAGGGCGCTGCGGCGCTGCTGAAAGGTGAGGTGAAGACGTATGACATGGACGGGTTTCGGCTTCATGTCTACCTGACGCAGGATGCGTTGGGCGATGCGACGACCGTCGTCGAAGGCCGCGATGGACTGGTGATACTGGAAATGCCCCTCTTCAAAGAGAACCTGAAAGAGTTTGCCGGATACCTGAAAGGACTGGGAAAACCCGTCGTGAAGGTCGTGGCCGACTATCATGTGGGCGGCGTGGCCGATTATGCGCCCGGTCAGGTCGTGCTGGTCGAGGGAATGTCCGAATTTGCGAAGGGGGCCGTTTACGGCGGCATGCTCGAAGGCTTCAAAGCGGCGTTCGGCGATGCGATAGACCTGCGTGAACACGCGGGGCACGAAGAAGTGCCGGCCGAGGGCCGCCGGATATGGGCCGGAGTTGCTTTCGATTTTTCACGGGGTGCATCGTCCGATTTTCCGGCTTCGAGCGTGGTGATCGGCGGCCGGGTTTGCTACACGCATTTCGCTCCGGCGAAGGCCCACTTATCCCCGCTTCAAATCACGGGACCGGAGGCGGTCGATGCGCAGCTTGCGGCGCTGAAAGCCGCTGCGGCGTCGGGCTGCACGCTCTTCGTGGGAGGGCACGGCGCACCCGCAACACCGGCCGAGGTGGAGTTCCAGATCGCTTATCTCGAAAAACTGAAATCCCTCGTCGCGGAGAATGCCGATGCCGGAGCGCTTGCGGCCGCACTTTCCGCAGCCTGGCCCGGACTGCCGGGCGATCCGGCGGCATTGGCGGCGGTGTTGTACCGCTGAAACGAAAAAGGGATTCCGTAGGAAGCCATTTTTTTGTGTCGTCATTTGCCGAATCCGTTCGAAACGAATGTCAGCGCGTCGGGCAGCACCGTCTGCCAGTAGCGCCAGGTGTGGCCGCCGTCGCGCATGCGGTATTGCAGGGGAATGTCGCGCTCGCGCATGAGCGTGTAGAAATCGACGTTGCATTTCCAGAGGAAATCGTCGTCGCCGCAGTCGACCCACCAGCGGACCGAGCGCACGCCGTCGAGCTGTTCGGCGGTCATTCCGCGCAGCAGGGCCACGGGCGAGTTGTCGGCGACGGATTGCTGGAAGGCGTTGTCGTAGCTGCGGCGGCCGGGGAACATGTCCAGCAGGCCGCTCATCGAACAGGCCGAGCCGAACAGTTCGGGGTGGCGCAGGGCGTAGACCGCCGTGCCGCCGCCGCCCATCGACAGCCCCGCAACGGCGCGGTGCGCCTTGTCGGAGGCGATGCGGTAGCGTTTTTCGACGGCGGGCATGAACTCTTCGAAGAAGAACCGTTCGTAGTCCCAGCCCGGAACGTCGAAATAGCCCATGTGTCTGCCCGTGCGTTTCGGGCCTTCGCCCGAGGCGTCGGGCATGACGACGATCATCGGTCGGGCCATGCCTGCGGCGATGGCTTCGTCGGCGATGCGGCGCAGGTCGCCTTTCTGTGTCCAGTCGGTGTGGCAGCCGCTGGCGCCGTGCAGCAGGTAGAGCACGGGGTAGGACTCCTGCGAGCGGTCGTAGCCGTCGGGCAGGTAGACCGTGCAGCTCTTTTCGGCCCCGAGGACCTCGCTCGGGAAGGTGTAGACTTCGGTGCGGCTCTGCGCTCCGGCCGTCAGGGCCGCGGTGAGCGCAAGCAGGGCGGTGGTCAGCAGTTTTTTCATGGCTTATTCTACATAAAGCACCAGTCCCTTGAGGTATTCGCCTTCGGGATGGTAGATGTTGATTGGGTGGTCGGCGGGCTGGGTCAGCTGGTGCAGGATGCGCACCTTGCGGCCTGCGATGGCGGCGGCGGAAAAGACCGTCGTGCGGAACAGCTCTTTCGTGACGGCCTGCGAGCAGGAGAACGTGAAGAGGATGCCCCCGGGGCGGATCTGCGACAAGGCCCGGGCGTTGAGCCGCTTGTAGCCCTGCATGGCGTTGCCCAGCACCTTGTGGTGCTTGGCGAAGGCCGGCGGGTCGAGGATGATCAGGTCGTATTTGTCGCCGATGTCCTTCAGGTAGTCCACCGCGTCGGCGGCTACCTCCGAGTGGGCCGCATTGTCGCCGAAGTTGAGCTGCATGTTCTCCGTGGCCAGCGCCACGGCGCGCTCGGAAGAGTCCACCGAGCAGACTTCCCCGGCGCCGCCCGAGAGGGCGTAGACCGAGAACCCGCCCGTGTAGCAGAAGGTGTTGAGCACGGTGCGGCCCTTGGCGTAGCGTTTGACCAGCTGGCGGTTTTCGCGCTGGTCGAGGAAGAAGCCCGTTTTCTGCCCCTTTTCCCAGTTGACGCAGAACCGCTCGCCGTTTTCCAGAACGATGTGCGACGCATGGTCCGAGGTTCCCCACAGGTAGCCGTCGACGGCTCCGAGGGCGGCCTTGAAGGGGAGCGTCTGCGACGATTTGTCGTAGATGGCCGTGAGGCGTGCGCCGTAGACCGTGCGCAGCGCCTCGGCGATCTGCATCCGCGCGTGGTACATGCCCGCCGAGTGGCACTGGATGACGGCGACCGGGCCGTAGATGTCGACGACGAGGCCCGGCAGCGAGTCGCCCTCGCCGTGGACCAGGCGATAACAGGTCGTCGCGGGGTTGTCCGTGAGGTCGAGCGTGCGGCGCACGTCGTAGGCGACGGCGATCCGGAGGTTCCACCACGCCTGGTCGATCTCCTCGCGCTCGAACGTGAGCACGCGCACGGCGATCGACCCCACCTGGTAGTGGCCCAAGGCCATGAATTCGCCCTGTCGGGTGTAGACCTCGACGAGCGCCCCTTCGGCGAAATCGGACTCCTCCTCGGCTTTGATGTGATCGATGGCGCCCGAGAAAATCCACGGGTGGCGGCGCAGAAGCGATTCCTCCTTGCCTTTGCGCAGGTAAATTTGCGGTATCATTTGCGGATCGGTTTTTTCGGTGTGCGGAGCAGCTGTTCGTAAATGCGGGTGCAGACCCATGCGTCGGTCGCGGCATAGAGCTGCTGTTTGTCCGTGAGGGTCGCGGCTTCCCAGTTGCTCAGCCGCTGGGCTTTCGAGACGCGCCGGCCCAGCACGATGGCCGAGAGCTTGCGCAGGCTCTTCTCCCCGATGCCCCACTCGGGGGCGATGCCCTGCAAGTCGACGAAGCCCCCGTCGCGGAAGTGGCGGATCTGGCGCAGCGAGCGCAGGTCGCCCGCCACGTCGGCGCCGATTTTGAGAATCCGCCTGTCTTCGAGCAGTTGCAGGATGGGCTTGGCCAGCGGAATCTTGTTGAGCCGGAACAGGTAGCAGACTGTCGGCGTGGAGAGTTGCAGCAGCGATACGCGGAACGTGACGCCCGGGCGGAACGAGGGGCGCGTCTCGGTGTCGAAGCCGATGACGGGCTGCTCGGCGAGCGTTTTGCAGGCCGCGGCGATGTCGCGTTCGTGTTCGACGATGCGGATCTCCCCCCGGAACTCTACGGCCGGGAGCAGGGCGGTCTGCTCGTTGCTGATTTTATCAATGAAGTTGTTAACTGTGGTCATGCGGTGAAAATTCCCACAAATTTATGCATTTATTTTCAGAAAAGCGGCTCTTCGGCGCGCTATTTTGCCTTGTCCGGGCCGTCGGGACCGCTGAAAAGCGCGATGCGTCCGTCTGCGAAGGTCCGGACCGCCCCTTTCCCGAGCAGTTCGCGCACTGCTTCGGCCAGCCGTTCGGGCGGGCAGGCCAGTTCGGCGGCGAGCCGGTGCGGGTCGGCCGGGGACCGGGCGAGGCGCGCCAGGAGTTTTTCGCGCAGGGCGCTTTCGGAGCCGGGCGCATCGCCTGCCGCTTCGGGGAGAGCGGTTCCGGGAGCGGTTCCGGCCTCCCGGGCGGCGGCTTTCGCGGCCCGTTTGCGGGCCAGGCAGATGTCGCAGACCCCGCACGGCGCGGGGTTTTCCTCGCCGAAATACCGCTCCAGCACGGCGCTGCGGCACTCCTGCTCGTTGGCGGCGTAGGCGATCATCTGTTCGAAGCGTTCGCGCATCAGCTCCTGCCGCCGCTTATAGGTCTCGGGGGCTATGTAGAGGTCGGCGCGCGGAAGGCGTTCCTCGTTCATAAAGAGGATGGGCGAGCGGTTCGAGGGGATGTAGCGGATCACGCGCAGCTGCCAGAGCCGTTTGAGCAGCTCCTTGACCCGCTGGACGGTGTAGCCGCTCCAGGTGGCCAGTTCGCCCTCGTCGATGGGGCGGAACTCGGTGAAGACGCCGTTGTAGAGCCGCAGCAGGGTGCGGATGAAGTGGTCGAGTTCGTCGCGCTGCACGCGGAGTTTGTACAGCTCGTCGCGGCTGACGCAGAACATCACCCGCGCGGGGTTCTCCTGTGCGTCGGTGAGGGTCATGTAGCCGTTCTGCTGGAGCAGTTTCAGGGCGCTCGTGACGGTTCCCGAATAGAGGCGCTCGCGGGCGCAGAAGTCGTGTATGTTGAACAGGAACGACGCTTCGCCGCCGTCGCCGATGCCGATTTGCAGGTAGGAACAGATCCGTTCGTAGATCTCCTTGATCTTCTCCAGCGGAGGGAACTCCTGCTCGAAACGCCGTGCGATGCGGTCGCTGTCGTCCGAGGCCACGAGCAGCAGGGCATAGGCACGCTGTGAGTCGCGGCCCGCGCGGCCGGCCTCCTGGTAGTAGCTTTCGAGCGAGTCGCACATCGCATAGTGGACCACGAACCGCACGTCCGCTTTGTCGATGCCCATGCCGAAGGCGTTGGTGGCCACCATCACGCGCGTCTTGCCCGAGAGCCACTCCTCCTGCCGCAGCGACCGCTCGGCGTGTCCCAGTCCGCCGTGGTAGGCGGCGGCCGTCGTGCCCTCCTGACGCAGGAGGTCGGCGATTTGCTCGGTGCCCTCCCGCGTGCGGACGTAGACGATGCCCGTGCCGGGGACGTTGCGGACCAGCCGCAGCAGCTGTCCGTTCTTGTCGTCGGTGCGGCGGACGCTGTACGAGAGGTTGGGGCGCGCGAAACTGCTGCGCAGAATGTGCGGTTCGGGGAATTTCAGGTGGCGCATGATGTCGTCGGCCACTGTTTTCGTGGCCGAGGCGGTGAGCGCCAGCACGGGGACGCCGGGGAGTTTTTCGCGCAGCTCGGCGATGCGCAGGTACGAGGGCCGGAAGTCGTAGCCCCACTGCGAGATGCAGTGGGCCTCGTCGACGGCGATCAGCTGTACGTTCATGCGCACGACGCGCAGGCGGAACGCCTCGGTCGCCAGCCGCTCGGGGGCCACGTAAAGGAATTTCACGTCGCCGTAGGCGCAGTTGTCCAGCGCGATGTCGATCTGCCGCGGCGAAAGGCCCGAATGGATCGCAACGGCCGGGACGGCCCGCGCCCGGAGCCGGTCGACCTGGTCCTTCATCAGGGCGATGAGCGGCGTGACGACGATGCACAGCCCCTCGCGGGCGAGGGTCGGAACCTGATACGTGAGCGATTTCCCGCCGCCCGTGGGCATCAGCGCCAGCGTGTCGCGGCCCTCCAGGACGGAGCGGATGATCTCCAGCTGCACGGGACGGAACTCCGTGAAGCCCCAGTAGCGTTTCAGCGTGTCGTATATCCTGTCCGGTGCGGGTTTCATAACACAAAGGTATAAAAAAGAAGGGACGGGGCAAAAGCCGTTTGCAAGCCGTTTTGTAAAAAAATTAGGCGGTTTGGAGATTTTTTTATACTTTTGCGAAGATCAGAACGTTCGACAGATGAAGATACGCGAAGAATTCAAAGTCCGGGAGATGGCCGGCGAGCACGTGATCGTGATGCCGGGGCGCGGAGGCGCCGCCGATATGACACGCATCGTGTCGCTCAATCCTTCGTCGATGTATCTGTGGGAGAAGCTGCGGGGACGCGAGTTTACGGCTGCGGATGCCGCGCTGCTGCTCACCGAACGTTACGAGGTCGACGCCGACACGGCCCGGAAGGATGCCGGGCGGTGGATCGCGAGCCTCGCCGAATGCGGAATCGTGGAAGAGTAGATGAAATTGAAAAGGTCCATATCGCTGCTGCTGCTCGCCGTCTATCTTTTTGCGACGGCGGGGACGGCTTTGGCGTCGCTGACGTGCAAGTGCGTGGCAATGAAGGCCCGCACGGAGCATGCGTGCTGCTGCCATTGCCTCCATGTGGCGGACCTTCCGGCTGCGGCCGGCGGTGAGATGCGCGCACCCTGCTGCGGCAACCACCATTCGACCGAAATCGAACTCTACGTTTCCTCGTCTTTCGACAACAACGAGCGGTATACCCGCTGCATCGTCCTCGACCTGCCGCCTGCGCTCGCCGCAGAGTGCCCGTGTCCCGCGCATGTTCCCTTTCTGCGCGAGAAGGTCGCCGAGAGGCGAACGCCTTTCGTCCGGGAAGCCTCGGCATGCTCCGTCGGCTTCCGCGCTCCTCCCGTATTGGTTTAAGACTCCTTCGGGACCGGTGTCGTGTACGCCGGTCCGTAATCAGTTTTAACCAATAACGGAATTTCCATGAAATTTTTCAAAATCACTGTATTTTCATTTTTCGCCCTCGCCGCGTGCGGTTCGCTCCGTGCGCAGGATTTGCGGGGCGTGGTCCGCGATGCCGAGAATCAACCGCTTGTCGGCGCCTCGGTCTACTGGGCCGGTACGACCATCGGAGCCAGCACCGACGCCCAGGGTGCGTTCCTCCTTCACCGCGTAAAGGGCTACGACAAGCTCGTGGCCTCGTATCTGGGCTTCGTCAACGACACGCTGGACGTGAAAAACGGCGTCGACAAGGTCGCGTTCGCGCTCCGTTCGGAGGGCGTGGCGCTGGAAGGCGTCGTCGTCGAGGGCAATTTAAGCGGCAACTTCGTCAAGCGCGACGGCATCGTCAAGGGCGAGATGATCTCCTTTGCGGGTCTTTGCAAGATGGCCTGCTGCAACCTGGCCGAGTCGTTCGAGAATTCGGCTTCGGTGACCGTCGGTTACAGCGACGCCATTTCCGGCGCCCGGCAGATCAAGATGCTGGGGCTGGCCGGAACCTATACGCAGATTCTCGACGAGAACCGCCCGATCATGCGCGGCCTGAGCGCTCCCTACGGATTGAGTTACACGCCCGGCATGTGGCTCAACTCGATCCAGGTGTCGAAGGGCGTGGCTTCGGTCACGGCGGGCCATGAGGCCATCACGGGGCAGATCAACCTCGAACACCGCAAGCCGACGGACGACGAGCGGCTGTTCGTGAACCTCTACCTCGACGACGAACTGCGCCCCGAGGCCAATGTTTCGACGGCCTTTCCCGTGACGAAGGACAAGAAACTGTCGAGCGTCATTCTGCTTCACGGTTCGATGGACACCGACGCCCGGAAGATGGACCACAACCACGACGGCTTCCGCGACCTGCCGAAATCCGACCAGATCAACGTGGCCAACAAGTGGCTCTATGCCGCCGACAACGGCACGCAGGTGCGCTGGGGCTGGAAGTTCGTGCAGGAGAATCGTCTGGGCGGCATGCTCGACTACAAGAACACCCGGACCATGCGCGAGGCGATGGAGAAGGACTGGGACTGGCGGGCCGGCGACAAGAAGATGCCGCTCTACGGTTCGCACATCCGCAACCGCAACGCCAACGGCTATTTTAAAGTCGGTATGCCGGTCGGTCCGGCGGTCTACGACCCCGACGAACAGGACGAGATGCGCTCGAACCTGGCGTTCGTCGCCGACTTCGACCACTTCAGCGAAGACGCCTATTTCGGGCTGAACGACTACACGGGCAACCAGAATTCGCTGGCGCTGAATCTGATGTACAACCACTATTTCACCTACCGTTCGTCGCTGATCGTCGGCGTGCAGGGGCATTTGGACTACTACCGCGAGAAGCTCCTCAATCCCACGCCGTGGATCGCCGCCAACAGCGTCCGCAACTACGATTTCGACCGCAACGAGCGCGAGGCCGGAGCCTATGCCGAGTATACCTACGCCATCAAGGACAAGTTCTCGATCGTGGCCGGACTTCGCGGCGACTACAATCACTATTACGACCGCTTTTTCCTCACGCCCCGCGGCCATCTGAAGTGGAACATCACCCCCTCGACGACGCTCCGCGCCTCGGGCGGTCTGGGTTACCGTTCGACGAACGTCATCACCGACAATATCGGCGTCCTGGCCACGGGCCGGGCGATCACGTTCCTCGACAATGAATCGGGGAAGTTCGATTTCCGGAAATTCGACCGTATGGAGAAGGCCCTGACCGTCGGCGGAAGCCTTACGCAGACTTTCGGACTGGTGAACCCCGGCGATGCGACGCTGAGCTTCGACTATTTCCGCACGCAGTTCTACAACTCGGTCGTGGCCGATCAGGAGATGTATGCCGACCGGATCGTTTTCTACGACACCGACGGACGTTCGTACAGCGACACCTACCAGATCGACTTCTCGTGGTCGCCGGTCGAGCGGCTCGACATCTTCGCCACGTTCCGCTATACGGACAGCGAAATGACGATCAGGCGCGCCGACGGCGGTACGGCCCGCGTGGAGCGTCCGCTGGTGAGCCAGTACAAGACGCTGCTCAACATTCAGTATGCCACGAAGTTCCGCCGCTGGGTGTTCGACGCCACGGCGCAGCTCAACGGTCCGGCACGCATCCCGACGCAGACGGGCGACCTCGACGACAGCTACTATTCGCCCCGTTATCCGATGTTCTTCGCGCAGGTGAGCCGCAAGGTGGGCAAGTTCGACATTTACGCCGGGTGCGAGAATATCGCCGACTACCGCCAGAAGGACCCGATTCTCAATGCGCAGGACCCCTACGACTACAAGTTCAACTCGATGAACGTCTGGGGACCGCTCATGGGCCGCAAGTTCTATGTCGGTTTACGGTTTAATCTCTATTAGGACTGTTTTGAAGACCGGTATGGAACCGTGCAGACAATCCCTCCGAACCTCCCTTTGAAAGGGGAGGCCCGGAAACAGGATAATGAAATTTTCGAAACCTTAAAATAACAGCAAGATGAAAAAGATTCTGATGATTTGCCTGGCTCTGGTGATGGGCCTCGGCATGTGCGCTGCGGCCGGCAAACCGGCGCAGAAGAAAGAGGTGACGACGGTGTTCGTTACGGACATCGACTGCGAACACTGCGTGAAGAAGATTATGAACAACGTTCCGTCGCTCGGCAAGGGCATCAAGGACGTGAAGGTGGACCTGCCGAAGAAGGAGGTCACCGTGATTTACGACGCTTCGAAGAACAACGACGAGAACATCGTCAAGGGGTTCGCCACGATCAAGGTGAAGGCCGAACCCAAGAAAGCCCCTGCGAAGAAATAGCTTCGGCGGGTTTGTTATCGGAAACGGGGGAGCCTCTTCGGGAGGTTTCCCCGTTTTTCAGTTCCGGGAGGAGGCGATGCGGCGGCGGATCACGAGGTCGGCGAGCAGCAGTGCGAGAAAGACCAGCGCGATGCAGACACACATTGCAACCAGCCATTTGTCCTCTTCCGACAGCGTGAGGTGCGGCAGCGTGAAGTGCGGCAGTTCGGGGCGGGGAAGGGCGAAGTCGGTGATTCGCAGCCTGAAGTCCGGCCACAGCGCCGTCACGCAGGCGGCGATCAGCGTCGCGAAGCAGCCGGCGCCCCCGGCCGTCAGCAGCCACGTTTCGCGTCGTTCGCGCCGCAGGGTCTCACGCCGCATCCGTTCCATCAGCCGCGGGGTGAAGCCTGCGGGCAGTTCCGGGGGCGGAACTTGCCGGACCGGTCCAGACTGGAGAAGGCCTTCAGAAAAATGTCCTGCGTCAGCTCTTCGGCGTCCTCCGTGCATCCGGCGATTCGTGCGGCCAGCGTGTAAACCGCCCTTCCGTAGCGATCGACCAAGCGGGCGCAGAGACGGGTCTCTCCGCCCGCGATTCGTCGGATCAGTTCCTGTTCTTCCGTTTGCATGGTTATTCCGTTAGACGCGCCGCGGCGGAAAAGGTTACACGTGAGCCGTGTTTTTCCGTCGTCTGTAACCTTTTTGCACATTCGGCGTCTAACAGGGCAGAGATCGCAAAAAAAGAATCGGAAACCTTTTAATTTTACAGATTATGAATTTTATCATGGTCCCGCTGGTGACGGGAATCGTCACGCTGGGAATTTACAAGTTCTTCGAACTGCTTATCTGTCGCCGCGAGCGGCGCGAGATTATCGGGAAACTCGAACCCGGTTCGCTGATCGATTACCTGAAACTGGTACCGATGGGGCTGCGGACGGGCGCCACGATACGGACTGCGTCCGAAACTGCTCCGGGTATCCCGGCCGGGGCGCTGAAAGTCGGCTGCTTGCTGCTGGGGCTGGGCGCCGGGCTGCTTTTCGGCTTTATGCTGACCCGGATAACCGAAATCCAGTCCTATGACACGCGCCGCGTCGTTTACGGCGGTTCGGTGCTCGTTTTCGGAGGCCTGGGGCTGATCGTCTCGTTCATCGTGGAGCGCGTTCTCTCCCGCAGGAGGTAGGACGGGAGGATCGCTGTGAAAAGAGCGTCCCGGCGGGACGCTCTTTGTTTTGCAGTGGCGTACCCGCTATTCCATCGGCCGGATGCGGACCTCCGTCACGCCCTCCAGCTCGCGGGCCAGACGGTCGATGTCGGTCTTTTCGTCCACCTCGCCGTAGTGGTAGGGGTAGAAGATCGCCGGTTTCAGTGCCTTCACCGCTTCGACGGCCTGGTCGACGGTCATCGTGTAGGGCTGGTTCACGGGCAGAAAGGCGATGTCGATCTTTCGGAGCGCCTTCAGTTCGGGGGTGGGTTCCGTGTCGCCCGCGATGTAGATGCGCGTGCCGCCGATGGTCAGCACATAGCCGCAGTCCTCGCGCTCCCGGGGGTGGAATTGCAGATGGCCCGGCGTGGTGTTATAGGCCGCGACGGCCTCGACCTTCACATAGTCGCGCGGCGTGGCGACGCTGCCCGGATGCATCGTGTAGCAGTTCATTTCGAAAGCTTCGGCCGAGGTCCGGTCGCAAAGGATTTCGGTGTCGGCGGCGAGCAGCTTCTCGACGGCCGCCACGTCGAGGTGGTCGTAGTGCGAGTGGGTGATCAGCACGACGTCGGCTTTCGGCAATGCGCCGTAGTCGGCGTTGGCGCTCACGGGATCGACGTAGATGTATTTGCCGCCCACGGAGATCGCGAGCGAAGCGTGCTTGAAAAAGGTGATCGTGAATTCGGTCCCGTCGCGGGCGGAGAGCCGGTCGGCGGGATATTCGGGGGTTTTTGCGCGGCCGCAGCCGAAAATGGAGAGCAGTGACATAAGAATGAATACGGTTGGTTTGTGTGTTTTCATAATCGTTCGATCGCGAAATCTGCGATCAGCGTGTGGCTGAACGGCAGTCCGGCAAAAAGGGGTGTCGTCAGTCGGAGCATCATGGAATAAAGATACAAATTTGCGGCGAAACGGCAAAATAGATTTCGCATACGCGAAAAAAAAATCTATCTTTGCGGCAGCACAGCTCCGACGCACGCCCGAACCGGAGCTGGAAACCCCGACGCGGCGCGCCAAAGGTTCGCTGCCGGGTTTCTGCAGGCCGGCATACCGGACGGAAATCGGATAAAGGGAAATTTTTTACGGCATCCGCGCAGTATATTGCCGCCGGGTGCGTTTATATGAATAAATTAACCAAACATACCGTATGAATAAACTTATTGCAACAATCGCGCTGGCGGCTCTCGCATTCACGAGCTGTATCAAGGAAAACGATACCTGGAAGGAGATGCTTCCCGTTCAGCCCGGAATGTACATCTATCAGCTGGCGACGGATCAGGATAAACTCGCCATGCGGCCGGCCAATGCGGCCTTGCGCCTGGCGATGCTGCTGGCCGAAGCGGATAAGCAGGGCGAGGATGTCCTGTCCGCAGACCTGAAGGAGATCGTGGTCAAAAAGGGCGACGCCTCGATCAAGGTCTGGGAAACCCTTTTCGGCGCGCATACGAAACTCGAACGGCAGGGTGAAGACTATCTGATCACTTACAGCGACGAAGCCCAGCTGCCCGACCGTTTCTTCATGGCGGGTTCCGTGCTGGTGAAAACCAACGGGACGAAGGTGCTGAACCAATCCTCCTATTCTGCGCCCTGGACCGTCGAGATGCAGGATCTCAAGGTGTTCGCTTACACGAATACCGGTCTGCGGTCGGCGTTCAATTTCGATGGCGGGGAGACTACGCTCTATTTCGACGGCGCCGATTCCTATATAATCGGAGCCTCGTCGTTCCGTATCCATCTCGATAATGTGGATGCGTCCTCCAACTGGACCGGCCGCTATACGCTGCGTGCCGAGGATTCGAGCCTGGCCTATTCGCTCTGCTCGGGCAAGGATTTCAAGGTCGAAGGCGGCGCTTCGGGTCCGACCCTCTATTCGTCCGACATGACGCAGGCGGTGGGGATGGGCTATGAACTGACCAATGGCGTTTACCGCGGCATGCAGATCATCAGCGGAACGCAGGAGTGCCGTTTCCTCTCCCCTCTGGAGTATGATACGACCAAGTACCCCGCATCGTCGGTGACCTACGAATGGTCGTACGACAGTTCGACCAATACGGTTTTCCAGAAGATTCGCTACAACGGATACGTTTATCCGAAGGATTGATAAAAGGGCTTATTCAGACTTGCTTGCGAGGCGCGAATGGATGTTGTTCCATGCGCGCCTCATTTTTTTGCAAGTGCCGGGTGGGCGGATCAGGGGTTGCGGTCGAGCCGCATGACGGAGGGGATGAAGAATCCCGCCGCGCCCACCGCGACGATGATCGTTCCGGCGACGACGAAGGTCGTGGTGAGTCCCACGTTCTCGGCCAGGAATCCCGTGCCCAGCAGTCCGAGGGCCGCCGGCAGCAGCCCGAAACTGCGGTAGAGCGACATGACGCGTCCCAGCATGCCCGCTTCGATCCGGGTCTGGACCACGGAGACGAACGAGGCGTTGAACACGCTGCTGGAGATGCCCGCCGCCGCCGTGAAGAGGGCGAACCAGAGGAATCCCGCAGGCGACAGAAGCCCCGACAGCGCGAACGAGAGTCCCACGACGAGATACATCAGGTTGACCAGCACGATGCGGCTGACCCGGTAGGTGCGCGCGCCCATGACGGCGCCTCCGACGAGCGCCCCGCCGCCCCAGACGATCTCGATCAGGCTCATTTCGAAAGCGCCTCCGCCGAAGTGCTGGAGCGTCATCAGCGGGAACATCACCCCGACGGGCATGATGAAGAACCATACGACGATGGCCAGCGTGAAAAACCATCCCATGCCCGGAATGGCATGCATGGCCGAGAAACCTTCGCGGAACTCCCGCCACAGGTCGGGTTTGCGCGTCGTGTCGCGCGCCGGGTTGGGAATCCGGACGCACAGCAGCGAGATGCAGGCGATGGCGGCTCCCGCCACGTCCAGCAGCAGGATGTTGCCGATCGAGGTGAGATTGATCAGCAGCGCTCCGAGGGCCGGACCCGCGATGCTCGACAGCGAGGCGATGATCTGGTTGACTCCGGCGATGCGCGTGAGCTGCGATGCGGGGGCCAGCAGAGGGACCGACGCCTGCATGGCGGGTATGTGGAAGGCCGAGCCGGCCGAGCGGCAGGCCAGCAGGATGTAGATGTGCCACATCCGGGCTGCGCCGAGCCAGAAGAGCGCCGTCAGCGCCAGCGTGCAGAGGGCGATGAAACTGTCGGCGAGGATCATCGTGCGCTTGCGGTCCCAGCGGTCGACGTAAACCCCGACGAGCGGCCCCAGCAGCGACTGGGGCAGCATCCCGGCGATGGCTGCGAGAGCCAGCACCTCGGCCGAGCCTGTTTCAAGGCTCATCCAGAAGATGATCGAGTAGGCCACGACCTCGCTGCTGAGGATCGAGGCCAGCTGCCCGCTCCAGATGACGGCGAATGTTTTTTTCCAACTTTCCACGATGTGTTCTGTCTTTTTAGAATCCGAGTTTAGGGAGGATGAAACCCATGCGGGCTTTGTCGCTCCATAGCCGGAACTGCCGCCCGTCGGTGTGAAGTTTGAGTGCGCCGGTGCCGAGGTCCCTATTGTCGCTTTCCGTGCCGCTGAATGCGTGCAGCCGGCTCGAGGCCGTCGTCAGGAGCAAGGTCAGATGTTTCATGCGGTTGTATTTTAGGTTGGAGGTGCTTCCTGGAAAAATTCCGGAGAAAAAAAGGCGGATACCAAGGTATCCGCCGCGCTAAAACCCTTCTCGCGAAGGGCTATTTAACTGCTTTAACTATTGCCTCGAATGCCTTCGGCTCGTTCATTGCCAGGTCGGCCATCACCTTGCGGTTGAGGACGATTCCCTTGGCGTTGAGTTTGCCGATAAATTGTGAATAGGTCATTCCCTGGGCGCGGACGGCGGCGTTGATACGCGTGATCCACAGCGAACGGAATGTCCGCTTCTTGAGGGCGCGGTGTGCATAGGCATAGCACAGACCCTTCTCGACCGTATTTTTCGCAACGGTCCAAACGTTTCCCCTTGAACCAAAGTTACCTTTGGCAAGTTTCAAAACTTTCTTTCGACGTGCGCGTGACGCGACAGCGTTTACTGAACGTGGCATATTGTAAAGTTTTTGGAGGACTGCCAGCGATACGGTTCTCCCGCATTCTTTGGGGCTGGTTCGTCCCGATTAATAAAATGCTGCGGGTTAATTACTTAACGAGCAGGTTCTTGATTTTGGCCTCGTCGGCCGCAGAAACGGTTCCCGAATAGCAGAGGTTGCGCTTCTGTTTCGTCGTCTTTTTGGTCAGGATGTGACTGTGATAAGCGTGTTTGCGCTTGATCTTTCCTGTGCCGGTGAAGGTAAAACGCTTCTTCGCAGCGGCATTGGTTTTCATTTTCGGCATTGTCGTAAATAGTTAATTAGTTAAACATAGCCTGCAAAAGTACGAAATTTTTCCCACAGTGCAACCTTCCCGCCGAAAATTCTTCGCAATCCGGGATTTTTTCTTATATTTGGTGTCGTAACGACGCTTTCGGGAGGTCGGGAGGCTTTGCCGGGTCTTGCGGCGGCCCGGTTTTTCCCGTACTTTTGGATGGACCCGGAACGCGCCGGCGGTCGTGTTTTGCGGAGCCGGATGCGGCGGCCGGGGACCTCTCCCGGAGGAATGCCGGAATTTTATGTATGATTTTTGCGGGGCGAAGCCCGGAGTGCTTATGGAGATGGAATGGAATTTTATCGTGCGGTTGTGTGTGGCGGGCCTTTGCGGAACGATCATCGGCCTCGACCGGGAATACCGGGTTAAGGATGCGGGTTTCCGCACTCATTTCCTGGTGGCGCTGGGCAGCGCGCTGATTATGATTGTCTCGCAATACGGATTCGAGGATTTTCTGGCGACCCACGACGGGCTGCGTCTCGACCCCAGCCGCATCGCGGCGCAGGTGGTCAGCGGCATCGGTTTCATCGGGGCCGGCACGATCATCATTCACCGGCAGCTGGTGCGGGGGCTGACCACCGCGGCGAGCCTCTGGGCCACGGCGGGCATCGGCCTGGCGGCGGGGGCGCATATGTATATCGTAGCCGGAGCGGCCACCGCGCTGACGCTGTTCGGACTGGAGGTGCTGACGCTGGTTTTCGGCGGACTGGGGCGGCGCCGGACGATGATCGTCTTCTCGGCCTCGAAGAAGGAGTTCATCGACGCGATGTTCGAGCGCCTCGAAAGCAAGGACTATTCGGTGATCTCCTACGAAGTCGAGACCCAGCGCACTTCCGACGGAGTGGTGCACCGCGCCACGATCGTCATCCGGGCCAAGGGGCAGGCCAGCGAGGAGGGGTATATCGACCTGCTGCGCGCAAATCCGGACATCACTGTCGAAAAGATCGTCTGACGCAGTTTTCGCCGTCACGGTCTCCGCTTTCGTTTTTCTTCGTCGCTTTACATGTTTGTTCGCCCCCTCCCGGCATTTACTATTTTCATCTCTTGCATATCGACAATTTGTTCCATATCATCTTTTTTCGTGCGATCAGACAGGCTCCTATAACTCCGGCATCGCCCCCTAACCGCGAAGGAACGATGGACAGTTGTTGGGTCATCAGCCGAAGCGAATATTTATGCACGGCAAGCTTCACAGGCTGTAAAAAGTAGTAAGGAGCAATTTCTGACATTCTGCCGCCAATGATGATACGATCGGGATTCAAAAGGTTGATCAATCCGGCCAACTGATGCCCAAGCTCACCCCCGGCCTGCGTCACCAACTCAATGCAAAGCGGGTCTTCCAGTTTCGCAGCTTCAATAATGTCCTTTATCGTAATCATGTTTCCGTTCCACACCTTTTTAGAAAGAACCGACGCCTCGTGATTGTAGATTCTTTCTACGAGTTTACGGCAAACGGCGCTTCCCGAGATTTCCGTTTCAATGCATCCTTTTTTTCCGCAATGACACATCACGTTGTTTTCATACATGTGGATATGTCCGAATTCTCCCGAATAGCCGTCCTTTCCATAATATATTTCTCCATTTATGATAATGCAGAGTCCCAGTCCCCATCCGATATTGACATAAATCACATTCTCCTGCGAGGCATTGTTTTCGGATACATACTCGCCGTAAGCCATCGCTTTGGTGTCGTTCTCGATGAAAACCGGAATGCCCAAACGTTCGTTGAGCAAAAGAGTCAGCGGCACTTCGCGTGTCTCCTCGAAATTGAAAATCGTGGCGCTCGTTCCTAAATGCGAATTGACCCGCCCTCCAATATTGAAATTGACGCCCGCTATTTTGCCGGCGTTCTGACTTTGAAACTTTAGCATGAACTGCGAAATATGCGTACATATTTCATCCAGTTTATTATGTGTATTTTCGAAGCGAAAATCTGTGATGCGCTCTATGCAAACCATATCCCCCGTAAGGTTCATAAGCCCGATTATCAACTCGAAAGGCTTGAGGTCGACACCCAAAAAATAGTAGGTTCCGGATTTCACCCGATAAAGGACTGGATTTCGTCCCCGTTTATTGGTCTTCAAACAGTCTCCCTTTTCCAAAATATCCTCCGCATAGAGTTCGGAGACATACTTGGCTATTGTCGTGACGCTGAAGCCGGTTTGGCTGGCGATGTCGGGAATGATGAATTGCCCTTTCTGAAAAATGGAGTTCAGAATGATGTTTCGTACAAAACAACCCAGATCGCCGTCGTGGGATGCGGATGTAAAAGGAGGTAACATTGTCCTTGCCATTATTTAGTGTGCCTGACAAAAATAGTAAATCGAAAAGAAATAAAAAACAGATTGTATAAATAATCGCTTTATTTAAAAAGTTTACTTTGTAAATATGTGGAATGATAATCGAATTTAATGCATTGTGTTTTAATGTATTGTATTTGATATTTCGGCTGACATGTTTTGGAGAATAAAAAAGTGTCTTTTTTTAAATTGTTTTGCTCTTCGGATTATCAGGCACATTGGAAGAATCCTTTCTATTTTTGTTTTGAAAAGTGAAATCAAATCGTACAAAAGCGACCTGCCCGAAATTCTTAATTTTTAAAATGTACGAAGAAAAGGTGTCCGAACCAAAACTCAATGCTGACTGAAATATGAAACTGAAAATTCTTGGCTTCGCTCTGCTTGCTGTCTGCGTCTGCGCCGTGTGCTGTATGTGCGGCAGCGATTCGAAAACGCCCGACTATGAATTTCCCGACGGACCCGATCCTGATCCCGACCCTCAACCGGGCGATTATCCTGCCGGACTGACCGTAACCGAGTTTGCGGACGATCTGGGCGGCGGAAAACAATGCCTCGGATTCGTGGCCGTGGCCGATCTGAAAGCCAATCCCAAACTGCGCTTCAACGCCGTGCATCTGCCTCAACAGAAAACTCCGTCGCGCATTCATGCCGAATTCGCTTCGGCCAACCGGGGAACGGCCTGTGTGACGACCAATGCCGGGTATTGGTGGGCCGGAAATTCGTTGAGCCTGCTTGTTACCGGCGGTGCCGTCAAGTCGATCGAGAATCAGACGGTGACACGCAACAACCAGACGGTTTATCCCGTGCGTTCTTCGTTCGGGCAGATGGCGTCCGGAGGGTTCGAGACGCACTGGATTTACTGCGTGCTCGACGACGGCAACAAGCCTTATGCCTTCCCGTCCGCACTCGACAACGACGAACGTACGAATACGTATATGTCCGCGCCGCCGACTTCGAAGACGCCCGGCGCGGCGCTCTGGACTCCGCAGGAGGCGGTCGGAGGCGGTCCGATGCTGGTCCGGGAGGGGAAGAACGTCGCCGTGGAGAACTATTGGAAAGAGGTGTTCGACGGCGGCGGCATCGCCGGGACTTCGCGTCAGCCGCGTACGGCGATCGGCGCCACAGCGGACGGCAAACTGATCCTGCTCGTGTGCGACGGGCGCAATATGCGGGGCAGCGCCGGATTTACGCTGGCGGAGCTGGCCGACAAGCTGATCGCACTGGGAGCGGTCGATGCGGTCAATCTCGACGGCGGCGGATCTTCGACCATGGTCGGCAGCGACGGCAAGGTGCTCAACCGTCCCAGCGACACGGGCAGCGCCGAGGTGATCGTCGAGCGCAAAATTTCGACGGCGGTCGTCATCTCCGAAGTGAACTAATCCATAAAGAATCATATGAAGAAACTTCTCCTCATCTGGCTGGCAGCCTTTGCTGCCGTCTCCTGCGCGCAGGAAAAACAGCCGTCGAAACCGCTTTACATGTGGTTTGACTGCGAAGCCAATTATGCGACTTTAAGTCATCCCGATTCGATTCGTTACTATGTGTCCAAAATCCACGACATGGGCTTTACCGATGTCGTGGTCGACGTGAAGTCGATCATGGGCGAAACGCTCTACAAGAGCGATATAGCGCCTTACATGGGCGAATGGGAGGGTGTGACCCGTCCTGAAAACTACGATCTGCTGGGTTATTTCATCGAGGAGGGGCACAAGCTGGGCATGCGCGTGCACGGGTCGCTCAACGTGTTTGCCGGCGGTCACAACTATTTCGACCGGGGAATCATCTACGGCGATCATGCCGACTGGCAGTCGCAGGTGTACACCGAAGGTAAAATCGTGCCCATCAGCGAAATAAAGAGCAACTACAACGGCATGCTCAACCCGGCGAATCCCGAAGTGCAGGAGTACGAGCTGGCGATTCTGAAGGAGTTCGCCGGGAAGTATCCCGATGTGGACGGCATCGTCTTCGACCGGGTGCGTTTCGACAATATCACCTCCGATTTCAGTCCGCTGTCGAAGGAGCTTTTCGAAGCTTACGCCGGAACGAAAGTCGCCGATTATCCCGGTGATATACTCCGCTGGACGCAGGATGCCGACGGCAAGTGGAGCTGGTCGCAGGGCCCGCTGTTCCGCAAGTGGATCGAATGGCGCGCATCGGTTATCAAGGACTTCGTGACCGAAGCCCACAGGCAGCTCAAGGAGATCAATCCCCGGCTGCTGATCGGCGACTATACGGGCGCATGGTACCCGACCTATTATTACGTGGGCGTCAACTGGGCCAGCGAGCAGTTCGATCCCGCCCGCTATTTCGATTGGGCGACGCCCGAGTACAAGAATACGGGTTATGCCGACCTGCTCGACATCTATATGACCGGACTTTACTATACGCTGGTTACCAAAGCCGAAGTCGACAAGGCCAACGGAGCCGTGGGGCAGCGTACCGAAGCGGGAATGTCCGACGAACAGAATTACTGGTACTGCATCGAGGGCGGCGCCGAATGGGCGAAGAAAATCACCTGCGGCGTGGTTCCCGTGACAGGCTCGATCTACGTCGAGCAGTACGAGGGCGACGCAGCGCAATTCACCCGCGCTGTGGCGCAGGCGCTCCGCGACACCGACGGACTGATGATCTTCGATATCGTCCATATCATCAACCGCGGCTGGTGGTCGGAGCTGGCGGCCGGAATCGCCGAAGGAAGCAACTGATCTGCAACCAATATAAAACAACTAAAAACTTAACCTTAAATGTAATTCTATGAAAGAGTTCTTCTCTATTTTCAAGAATTCCCTGACAAGGAAGTGCATGGCGCTTCTGATGTCATTGCTTGTTGTCGGTGCGGCTTCCGCCCAGACGCGGGTGACGGGAACGGTTACGGATGAGAGCGGGCACCCTCTGATGGGCGTAACTGTTATCGTCGTAGGTACCAATACGGGTGCCATTACCAACCTCCAGGGTCAGTATTCCATCGCTGCTAAACCTGGCAACACATTGGAGTTCCAGTATTTAGGTATGGTGTCCGAGCGAAAAACCGTGGGGGGGGGGAATTACCTCCATTGATGTTTCTCTCAAGGAAGACTCTGCCAGAGTCGATGAAGTCGTTGTCGTCGGTTACGGTACGATGAAACGCGCGAGCATTACGGGCGCCGTTTCGCAAATCGACGGCAAGGAACTGCTCAAGGCGCCGATGGGAAATGTGACGAATATGCTGGGCGGGCGTGTCGCCGGCGTGGTGGCCTTGCAGCAGTCGGGACAGCCCGGCAGCGACGGCGCCAGCATTTTGGTGCGAGGCAGCGGCGCAAAGTACATTGTGGACGGTGTAGCCCGCGATTTCAGCCAGATTGATCCCAATGATATTGAAAGCGTTTCGGTGCTCAAGGACGCATCGTCGGCTGCGATTTACGGTATGGATGCCTCGGCTGTCATTATCGTGACGACCAAAAGGGGCAAGGCCGCTCCGGCCAAGATCTCCTACACCGGCACTTTCGGTTTGAGCCAGAATGCCGTAATGCTCGAAATGCTCGACGGTCCGGGGTATGCCTATTGGTATAACAAAGCCCGTGAAATGGACGGAGACACGCCGATTTTCACGCAGCGCCAGATCGACATGATGCTCAACGGCGATCCGAGCGACGGCTGGGGCAATACGAACTGGTATGAAAAGACTTTCGGTACGGGGTACAACCAGTCGCACAACCTCAATGTGACGGGCGGCAACGAGCGGATCAAGTACTTTACTTCGATCGGTTACTTCGATCAGGAGGGCAATGTGAAGAATTTCTCGTTCGACCGTATTAATATCCGTTCGAATATCGAAGCCAAGATCGCCAAGAACTGGACGATGGCCGTGGATCTGGCCGGTCGTGTGCAGCGCAGCAATCGTCCCGGATTTTCGGGCGATCCCGCCGATTGGAACAATATCGCGCAGCAGGCTATGCGTGCGCATCCTTACGTGCCCGAAAATTATAACGGGCTGCCTGTTTCGACCAATACTTCGAGCGCTACCGTAAGTCCGCTCGCTTCTTCCGAGGAGTCGGGTTATGCAAAAAGCAATACGTTCTATTTTCAGTCGAATGTTTCGCTTAAGTATGATTTTCCTTTCCTGAAGGGTTTGTCTGCGAAATTCATGGTGGCCTATGACTATTCGCAGACCTATTCCAAGATTTATTCCACGCCTTTCCGTACGATGGTTGCAACGCTTCCCACGACTCTTGACGGCAATATTTCCTATGCTGAAAACTGGGATTCGCGTAAAAAATCCGAAAATTCGCTGACGGAGGGGCTTACGCGCAACACGCAGATTACGACTAACGCTTCGCTTAATTATGCCAACACCTTCGGGAAGCATAATGTTTCTGCAATCCTGCTGATGGAGACCTACTCTAACGACGGCAATAATTTCAGCGCTTACGGAGAAGGATTTTCGATCAAGGAACTTGCCGAACTCAAATACGCCAGCATTCCCGACAAGATGTCGATCAACGGTATGAGCTCCGTTGCGCGCAAAGCCGGTTTCGCGGCCCGTGTCAATTACGATTATGCCAATAAGTATCTTGTCGAATTGTCGTGCCGGTATGATGGCAGTTATCTGTTCGGCGGTATGGTTGATGGAAAACGCTGGTCTCCTTTCCCTGCCGCATCGGTCGGTTGGAGAATATCTAATGAGCCTTGGTTCGATTCCAAAGCGATCGACAACTTGAAGTTGCGTGCAAGTATCGGTCTTACGGGTACGACGGGTATCAGCGCTTATTCGTATTTGAATACATTAGGCTTTCTGGATACTCCGGCCGTTGTCCTCGGAGGCGTCGGTGTCGACGGAATGCTTACTTCGAGTTTGGCGAATGAGAATCTGACATGGGCGAAGAATCTGCAATATAACGGAGGATTCGACCTGTCCATGTGGGGTGGCAGACTTGGTGTTGAGTTCGATGTATTCTATAAATACATCTATGATATTCTGAGTGGTGTGACTGCCACCTATCCCAGCTCTTTCGGCGGTTATTATCCGAAGTATGAAAACAGCAATAAACAAGCTCATAAGGGTTTTGAGATTACGTTGAGCCACCGTAACCGTGTCGGAGATTTCAATTACAACGTGAGTCTGACCGGTACATACACCAAGCGTAAATGGCTGCACTATAACGATGCCGCCAATACGCCCGATTGGCTCAAGCTTACGGGTAAGGAGGTCGGCGCCCAGGTCGGCTTTATCTCCGCCGGTTTGTTCCAGAGCCAGGAGGAGATCGACAATTCTCCGACGATTGTGGGTAAAGCCGTTCGTGTGGGCGATATTAAGTATGTCGATCGCAACGGCGACGGTGTGATTTCCTATGAACAGGACCGCGGTTATGTCGGGGCCGCCGCTTATCCCAAATTTGTGGGAGGCCTTTCTTTTTCGGGTGATTGGAAAGGCATTGACCTCTCTTTCCTGTTTCAGGCAGGCTTGGGCCGGGATGTGGCTCTGACGGGTGTGTACAGCGGAGGAATCATGGACAACACGCAGATGACCAAGCCGTTCTATCACGGAGGCAATTCGCCGAAATACCTTGTGGAGAACTCTTGGCGGGAAGATAACACCAATGCCGAATTCCCGCGTCTGAGTATCGTGCAGGCCAGTTCGAATAATGCCTATTCTTCGACTTTCTGGTATCGCAGCGGCGATTATCTGCGTCTGAAGAATTTGCAGATCGGATACACCTTCCCGCAGAAATGGATGAGCCGGATCGGCATCGACCGTCTGCGTATCTATTTCGAAGGACAGAACCTTTGGACTGTCAGTGAACTGACCAAATTCAACATTGATCCTGAACAGCCCGGTGTGTCGAACGGTTATTATCCGCAGCAGCGTATCTTCTCGTTCGGTGTAAACTTGGCATTCTAACATGAAAAACGGAGAAATTATGAAAACAGGAATTAAAATAGCCATGATGTCGTTGCTGACGTTCTCTTTAGTCGGTTGCAACGATTTCCTCGATACCACGCCGCATGACAGTATCTCGGACAAGGTGGTTTGGAACGATATACACACGGCGACGCTTTACCTTAACGGTTTTTATCCGTATATTGACCGTTACGGACAGTTCGGCTCCGCCCAGTTTCAAGGTAATCTGACCGAGGGACTTACCGAAACTTTCAAATACGGTTCGTACGTTCCGGGCAATAAGGCCGGAGACTCCAATAATTATGTGTTTACGCCTGAAACGATGTCGTCGACGGGCAACCTGCTCGATGCGTGGACGGGTGGATATGAGCGTATCCGCCGTATCAATGAGTTCTTGGAATCCATGCGGAAGCATTCCACGTTCTCGGCGGAAGAGAATGCTAAACTTGAGGCGCAGGCCCGTTTTTTCCGCGCATTCGTCTATTTTCAGTTGGCCAAACGGCATGGAGGGGTAATCCTCTATACGGATATGAATCTCCAGAAGAATAAAGACCGCAGCTCTGCCTCCGAGACCTGGGATCTGATTGCCTCGGACCTCAAGTATGCGGCTTCGGTATTGCCGGTGCGCTGGGACGCGGCCAACAAGGAGCGTGTGACGCGCGGCGCGGCTTGGGCCATGCTTGCACGGACGATGCTTTATGCCGAACGCTGGCAGGATGCCAAAGACGCGGCGGATTCGGTTTTCAAGTTGCAGGTCTATTCTTTGACCGATAAGTACGAGGATGCTTTCAAAGGGGGGAATAGTGAGTCGATTCTCGAATACAACTATCTGGTAACGGGTCCCAATCATACTTTCGATAACGACTATGTTCCTTACGGCGATATGGACAACGACGGAGGTAAAGGCTGCCCGACGCAGGAGATGGTCGAATCGTATCAGTCGAAGGACGGCAAAACCGTAGATTGGAGCAAATGGCACGGCGAGACGACCGAGTTGCCTCCTTACGATCAGCTGGAACCCCGTTTCGCTGCGACGGTTCTTTATCACGGAGCGCAATGGAAGGGGCATACAATGACCAACAGCGTTGGAGGTACTTACGGGCAGTATATGGATTATCGTAGCGCCACCTATCCGAAGGGACGTACTACTACCGGTTATTATCTGCGCAAATACCTCGATGAAAGCCACACCGATTTCTCGGTTATCAAGGTCAGCACGCAGACTTGGGTGGAACTTCGTCTGGCTGAAATTTACCTCATCCGTGCCGAGGCGAACTATCGTTTGGGCGCTTCGGGGGCCGCTTTGGAGGATGTCAATGCCGTGAGACAGCGTCCCGGTGTGAATCTGCCCGCTCTTTCGGGCCTTTCGGGGAACGATCTTTTCAAAGCGATACGTCAGGAACGCAAGATCGAGCTGGCGTATGAAGGGCACCTCTATTGGGACATGCGCCGCTGGAAACTCGCCGACAAGGAGTATAACGGTTACCGTGTGCACGGACTGAAGATCACGCCGCATCAGGGCGCTTTCAAATTCGAGTATGTGGATTGTGATTTGCAGGACCGTAAATTCCTGGCGAAGACCTACGTATTCCCGATTCCTTACGATGAGTTGGCGAACAACTCGGCTATCGAACAGTATGACGAGTGGAAATAAATCTTGAATTACAATTATGAAAAATACCATATTTTCTTTCCTGACGGCGGCCGGTCTGCTCTTTGCGGGCTGTCACCAGCCCGACGAGCTGTTGCCTTCCGTGTCGCGTAACGGCATCAACAGCGTAACCGCCCAATTCGTAAAGAACAATAGCGAGGGGGCAGCCGAATTTTACGGCGAATTCAAAGGATATCCGACGGAGGGCAGCGATGAGATCACGGTCGAGATTCCGTGGTTTTATCCGGAGAGCAGCGATGATGTCGTGAGCGGTAAGATGCTCGACAAAATGCGCATCAGCCTGAATCTCGACGACAATGTTACGGTGGACCCTGCGGTCCTTTATATGAATTTGAACGAGGACAACTATATTACGGTTACCGATCAGCTCAAGCAAAAGAAGGTTTATAAAGTCAGGGGGCGGATCGTGAAGAGCAAAGCCTGTCTGCTGGAGGAGCTGTCGCTTCCGTCGCAGGGTTTGAACGCCATCATTGATCAGGAAACCAAAGAGGTGTCGCTGATCGCAGCCGGTAATATCGAACCTTGTACGGGAACCTACCGGCTTTCGTATCATGCTACGATTTCACCCGATCCGGCAACGACGGTTATCGACTGGAATGCGTCGCCCAAGCTGACCGTCACTGCGTATGACGGGGTAAGCAAGACGGTTTACACCGTTAAGAAAGAGGTTCCGGCGAAGGTTCCGACCGGTATTCGTTCGGGCAGTCAGAAGAACCTGTTCGTTTCCGAAACGTTCAAGACTGATTACGGAATGAGCGGAACGACGAATTATACGCTGGGCATTTTGGGCGATCACTTGCTTATTTGCTCCGGCGAGAGCGAGATCGTTTATGTCAACAAGCTTACCGGTGTCAAGGCCGGAACGGTGAATATGGGCGGCATCAATCTCGGTGGAGGCGCTATCACTTCGGATGAAGCCAACCATATCGTGATGTGTTCGATTGCCGCCAACGGTGCGTCGCAGACCATTTATCGTCTGGATCATGTTACCGATACCCCGAAGGAGGTCATGACCTGGTCGAATGCCACGGGCGGTAAGATCGGCAGCAAGATTTCGATCAAGGGCGATATAGACGCAGACGCCGTCGTCACGATCAACTGTTGGGCTTGGGCAAGTCCCGCAAACTGGAGTTCGTTCGTCCGTATCATCGTGACCGATGGCGTCTGGGGTACTCCCGAAAAGGTTACGATTGCGGGTTGCGGACTCTGGAACGGCGGCAATGTCGATGTGGAATATCTGTCGACGGATATTACCGGACCTTATTTCAAAGCCAGCTATTCGACCAATGGGGCGGAGTGGATCGACGGAGCGACCAATTCGCGTGTGGCATTTATCGACAAAGGCGCGAACGACGCCAATTCGAATTTTGCCAATGTGTCGTGCGCCGTCTTCAATAAGAGTCCGTTCGTCGCCGTGTTCGGCGGTTCGCACTTCGCTTACAGTGCATCGCGTGCCATCCTGCTCGATGTCGGAGACCGCAATCTCTTCACCGGGACGTTCGACAATACGAAAGCCAAGATCTATGCGTCGACGCCTAAATATCTGGCTGTTTCCGGAACGGCGAGCTGCGATATCCTGCTGAGCCAGTCGTCTGACGGTTATTATCTCTATCTTTACTGGATCGGCGGAAATACCAACTATATCCGTGCCGAACAGTGGGATTGTGTCGACAAGTAACATCCCTTTTGCCTGCATCCCTCTGACCGGGGATGCAGGTCCTAAAACAAGCATAATTTTGAAGATGAAAAAGAATATCAAATGGTTTGCGGCGGTTCTGGCGGCGTTGACGCTGGGATACGGGGCTGTTTCGTGCGGTTCGGATTCGAAGGAACCCGAATGGGAGTGGCCCGATCCCGACCCCGATCCCGATCCGGAGCCGGGGGTGGAGAAACCCCGGTTCATCTGGGTCGATGCCGCCGCCAACTTTCCCGATTTCGCCAACAGCAAGGAGAATATACTGCGCGATCTGACCAAGGCCCGGGAGGCCGGATTCACCGATATTGTAGTCGATGTGCGGCCTACTACCGGCGACGTGCTTTTCCGTACGTCGGTGGTCGATCAGGTGGAGTGGCTCGGCGCATGGCTGCCGGGCGGATATTCCAAAGTCGAACGCACGGCCACATGGGACTACCTGCAGGCGTTTATCGACGCCGGAAAGTCGCTCGACCTGCGCATTCACGCCGCGATCAATACCTTTACGGGGGGCAACCAGACTTCGCTGGGCGGCGCCGGAGTCGTTTTTCGGGATGAGGCCAGGCGGGCATGGACGACCGATCTGAATTTGGCGGGCGGCATTACGAACATCATGTCCACTTCGCAGTCCGCCAAGTTCTTCAATCCGGTATTGCCCGAAGTGCAGGAGTATCTCTGTTCGATGCTCAAGGACCTCGCGGCCTATGACGGACTGGCGGGAATCTTCCTCGACCGGGGGCGCTTCGACGGATTTACCAGCGATTTCTCGAATTATACGCGCAAGGAGTTCGAAAAGTATATCGGCCGGTCGGTTGCCAGTTTTCCCGCCGACATTCTGCCTGCGGGCCATACTTCGGGCATACCCTCGCCGGTGCCTGTGCATATGAAGCAGTGGCTCGAATTCCGGGCGAAGGTGATTCACGACTTTATGGAGAAGGCGCGCGCCGCCGTCAAGTCGGTCAATCCGTCGGTCAAGTTCGGCGTATACGTCGGGGGCTGGTATGCCAGCTACTATGATGTGGGCGTCAATTGGGCCAGCCCCGATTACGACACTTCGTCCAAATTTTCATGGGCTACGAAAAAATATATGGATTACGGCTATGCTGACCTGATGGACCAGATGCTGATCGGGGCCTATGCCTCTCCGGCGCGTGTTTACGGCACGACCGAATGGACCATGCAGGGATTCTGCCTGCTGGCGAAGGAGCGTACGATGGGAGCGTGCCCGATGGTGGCCGGCGGCCCCGACGTGGGAAACTGGGATGCCGACGACAAGGTGCCGCAGGAGGAGGAGAACCGGGCCATCACCGCCTCGGTCGCTGCCTGCATCAATGCCTGCGACGGTTATTTCCTGTTTGATATGATTCACCTGAAAAAAGCCGATCAGTGGTCTTATGTCAAGACCGGTATCGACGGCGTAATTAAAAAAGACTGATTGTGAAACGCATCGTAATATTGTTTTTGGCCGCCCTTTTCGCGGCATCCGGCGCTTCGGCGCAGAAATTCCATAACGCCTACTACGATACCCGCCGTGCGGCCCACGACGAAGAGGGGCTGCAACAGGGGGCGATCGTCTTTCTCGGCAACAGCATTACCGAGCAGGGGTGGTGGAGCCTGCTGCTCAAACGCGGCGACGTCGAGAACCGCGGCATCGGCGGCGACAATACCTTCGGTATGATCGACCGTCTGCCCGACATCCTGAAAAGCAAGCCCCGCAAAATCTTCCTGATGGCGGGCATCAACGACCTGACGGGCGGACAGCCCGTCGACACGATCGTGATGAACATCACCCGCATGGCGGACATGGTGCACGAGGCCGTTCCCGGCTGCCGGCTCTATATTCAGAGCGTGCTGCCGGTCAATACCCGGCGGCTGGCCTATCCCGGACTCAAGGGGCATAATCCGCAGGTGCGGACGCTCAATGCGCGGTTGGTGCAGTTGTGCGACGCCAAGCCGTGGTGTACGTTCGTCGATCTGGTGCCGCTGCTTTCCGATGCCGACGGCGAACTGCGCATCGACCTGACGAAGGACGGAATCCACCTCCACCCCGTGGGGTATGTGATCTGGACCGATTACCTCAAGAAACAGAAATACCTGAAATAACACGTCTTGCAGATGGAAAAGCGAGCTTATGCGGTCGATTTGCTGCGAGGGTTGGCTATCGTGGGAATGGTGCTGTCGGGACAGATCCTATGGCACGCCGAACTTCCTGCATGGCTGTTCCATGCGCAGGTGCCGCCACCGTCGTTCCGTTTCGATCCGTCGGTGCCGGGAATTACGTGGGTCGATCTGGTCTTCCCGTTTTTCCTCTTCTCGATGGGGGCCGCTTTCCCGCTGGCCCTGCGTAAGCGGCTGGAGCAGCGGGGTGAATCGGTGGCGTTGATCCTGACGGTCGTGGTGCGCAGGTGGGCGTTGCTGGCGCTTTTCGCCGTTGCCCTCGCCAACCTGCGTTCCGGGGTGACGGGAACGCTGCCGGGATGGGGTTCCTCGCTGCTGCAACTGGCGGGCTGGGGCTGTTTTTGTGCGCTCTTCATGCGCATTGACCGGTTTTCGGACCGGCAGAACCGCATGGTCTGTCTGTCCGGCGTCGCCGGCATCGCAGCCCTGCTGGCGGCCGCCCGGTGGGGCTGGGGGCTGCCCGTCTCGGCGGAGCGGAGCGACGTCATCATTCTGGTCCTTGCAAATATGGCGCTCTTCGGCAGCCTGGTGTGGCTCTATACGCGGAACAACCTGCTGGCGCGCCTGGGGGTGCTGGCGCTGCTGGCGGCCCTGCGTCTGGGCAGCGGCGTCGAAGGTTCGTGGAACGAAGCGTTGTGGAACTGGTCGCCTGTGCCGTGGCTTTTCCGCTTCGACTACCTGAAATACCTTTGTATCATCATTCCCGGCACGATTGCGGGAGACCGTATCTATGAATGGATGACGCACGGCGGCGAAGATGCGCCGGGGGCGTCCCGGCGGCGGGAGGTCTGGACCCTCGTCCTGCTCGTGACGCTGATATGTCTGAATATGTGGGGGCTTTTCGCACGGCAGCTGGTCGTGAATCTCGCGGCGGGCGTCCTGCTCTGTCTCCTGCTCCGGCGTCTGCTGCGTGGAGACGGTTCCGCGACCGGAAGACTGCACCGTTCGCTTTTCGGCTGGGGCTTTTTCTGGCTGGGGCTGGGACTGGCGCTGGAGGCGTTCGAGGGGGGCATCAAGAAGGATTACGCGACGTTCAGCTATTTTTTCGTCACCTCCGGGCTGGCTTCGTTTGTCCTGATCGCCGCCGGAATCGCGATGAGGCGGCTGAATGTGCGTTTTTCGGCGCTGGTCAAATGCGGGCAGAATCCGATGGTGGCCTACACGGCGGCCGGATTCCTCATCATGCCCCTGCTGACGCTGCTGCATCTGTCGCCCTGTTTGCAGGCCTTTGCCGAGCTATGCCCGTGGATGGGCGTGGTGCGGGGCGTGCTGGTCACGGCCGTGGTTATGGCCGTTACGGTCTTTTTTACGAACCGCAGGCTTTTTTGGAGAACCTGAATTTGAACTTTAAATAAATGAGTTATGCGAATAAAAGGAACTTTTCTCGACGAAATCAGCCATGATATTCCCCATCAGAACTGGGGCGAAGCCGAATGGGACCGTGATTTCGGCTACATGCGCGAAGCAGGCATTGACACCGTGATCCTGATCCGCTGCGGTTACCGCCGCTGGCAGACTTTTCCCTCGCGGGTGCTCACGGCCGAGGAGGGGTGTTACGAACCTCCCGTCGATCTGGTCGATATGTTCCTGCGCCTGAGCGACAAGTGGGGGATGAACTTCTGGTTCGGACTCTACGATTCGGGCAAGTACTGGGACCGCGGCGAATACGAACAGGAGGTGGCGCTGAACAAGCGTGTGATCGACGAGGCGTGGAGCCGTTACGGGCATTGCAAATCCTTTGCGGGATGGTATATTTCGCAGGAGTGCAGCCGCAATACCGGCAAGATCGTCGATCTGTATGCGAGTCTGGGACGCTATTGCAAGGAGGTTTCCGGCGGTCTTCCGACCATGATTTCCCCTTATATTGATGGCAGCAAGAACGTCAGCCAGTACAATGCGTCGACTTCGAAGGAGAACGTTGTGACGCTCGAAAGCCATGAGCGCGAATGGGACGCCATCTTTGCTGGAATCCAAGGCGCCGTGGATATCGTCGCCTTTCAGGACGGCCATGTGGCGTATGACGAACTGGTCGATTTTCTGAAAGTCAACAAGAAACTGGCCGACCGTTACGGACTGGAGTGCTGGACCAATTCCGAGACCTTCGACCGCGATATGCCGATCAAGTTCCTGCCGATCAAATGGGAGAAGCTGCGGCTCAAGATGGGGCTGGCGGCTCAGGCCGGTTACCGGAACGCCATTACGTTCGAGTTCTCGCACTTTATGAGTCCGCAGTCGGCCTACCTGCAGGCGGGGCACTTGTACGACCGCTATATGGAGTATCTGAAAACCTTGGAATAGAGACCCGATGAACGGACATAACCTTAAACCGGGCGGTTTTGCGGCAGCGCTGGCCGTGCTGATCGCAGTCGTGCTGGCGTCCTGCTCCCCGAAGAGTGCGGCGGGCGGCGACGCGGCTTGCGGCCTGTCGGACGAGGATTTCAGGACCGAAGGCATCCTCGAAGCGATTCCTGTCCGCGCGACGTTTCTCGACGAGGTGAGCTGGGACATTCCCCACCAGAATTGGGGCGTCAGGGAGTGGGACGCCGATTTCCGGGCGATGAAAAACAGGCGTATAGGTCATTTCGGGTGCTAAAATCGTTGTAATACTGGTGTCTGTCAGTATGATATGACCATTCAAAACTTTTGAACACATATTTGATGCGAGCGCTTTCGCTCTATAGGTCAAAACGGGTGCTGAAAATGGCACCCGTTTTTGGTGGATTCATCTGTATTTTGTTATTTTGCATTGCGGCTTAAAGCGTAACGGAGCTCTGCTGGGGAGCACCTCCGCCAGGAATAAAGCCGTCCAATATGCATAATGCGATTCAGGAGATGGCCTTAGCGGTTGTCTCCTTTTTCATTATGCAATTTGGCATATGCCAAGAAAAACCCGTTCATCATCCGCTTGCGGTTTTCCTCAATCATTCCCGGATGATTCCGCAAGGCTTTCTTCATGTCGGTGAATGTGCCTTCGATCATATTGTTTGTGTTGGGCATACCTCTGACTTTCTCGTATGTAAACAAAAAAGGAAGGTAGGTCGATATGCTGACCATGGCAGATCTGAGCCGTTGATGGGTATATATCGTGCGTCCGGTAATCTCGTTGACCGTCTTTTCTTTCAGGAAGTCATGCCATTTCCTCTTCCATTTCTCAAATGCACTGACGAATGCACTTTCATTCATGTCTTTTAGACGGTATGCAAGATCCAATAACTCCTTTCCTGCCTCAAGTTGCGGATTCTTGGTCAGTTTTCTTCTTATTATCGCCACCATGTGGAACTGGCACATCTGTATTCTGTATTCCGAAAGGACGGTAAACAGCTTTTGAAAACCATCAATGACAATCCCCTGAATGGCATACCCGCATCCTACTATATGTTTCACAGCGTCCTCGTAATCACTGATGTGCTCGTGGGCGATATGCTTCATGTAAAGAAGTCTGCCGCTTCCGCTTTCCAGAGCCAGCAGCACTCCTGTATTGCGCCCAAAATACGTGGCGTCGAGATGTATCACACCGCTTCCTTTGATCCTAGGCTGTTCCCAGCTGAACGAAATGGAGGCAAGCCGACGTGTCACGGTCGAAGCACTGAGACCTGTAGTTTCACTGATCTGGGCTATTGTCTGCTTGCCGTGCAGGTACATCTCCCAGATGTCTTCTTTTGTAAAATCACGCCCGCCGCTGAAGCGGCGTCCACAAACCATGCACTTGTATCGTTGGACGCTTTTGCGTTTTCCGTCCTTCTTTACAATGGGGGAATTGCATGTCGGGCATTTTTTTGTTCATAATGCAATTTCTATATTTTCAAATGCCAAAATATACTGAAAATCAAATAGAATGCCACGCTATCGGCACCCGTTTTGACCTATAGCGTGGCGTTTTCCTGTTTTTGAGGCGTTTCAGCACCCGTTTTGACTAATAAGTCGAAAAACATGGGGATCAATACTGTGGTGCTGATCCGCGCCGGGCTGGGACGGTGGATCGCCGCGCCGTTCGAGTGCCTGCTCGAAAGCGAGGAGGTGTACTATCCACCGGTCGATCTGGTGGAGATGTTCCTCACGCTGGCCGACAAATACGGCATGGCGTTCTATTTCGGCATGTACGATTCGGGCAAATACTGGCAGGAGGGCCTCTTCCGGCGCGAGATAGACCTGAACCTGAAACTGATCGACGAGGTGTGGGCCAGATACGGACATCACAAGTCGTTTCAGGGGTGGTATCTGTCGCAGGAGATCAGCCGCCGGACCAAAAACATGTCGCGCATCTATGCGGAAGTGGGCCGCCATGCCAAGGCGGTTTCGGGCGGCCTGAAAACGATGATTTCGCCCTACATCCACGGCATCAAGACCGATCAGGTGATGGCGGGCGACAAGGCCCTTTCGGTCGAAGAGCACCGCCGCGAGTGGAACGAGATACTGGGCAATGTCGCCGGAGCGGTGGACATCCTCGCGTTTCAGGACGGGCAGGTCGATTACCGCGAGTTGTACGATTATCTGGTGGTGAACAAGGCGCTGGCCGACAAATACGGCATGGAGTGCTGGACCAACATCGAGTCGTTCGACCGCGACATGCCGATCCGCTTCCTGCCGATCAAATGGGAGAAACTGCTGCTGAAGCTGGACGCCGCACGGCGGGCCGGGATGCAGAATGTCATCACGTTCGAATTCTCGCACTTTATGAGTCCCAATTCGGCCTATCCGCAGGCGGGACATCTTTACGATCGCTACTGCGATTATTTTAAAATCGACAACCCTTACCGGAAACGGTGAATGCTCCATGAAACAGCGCGCTGACATATCGTACATGCTCTTTCTTGCGGTCACGGCTGCCGTGGGCGGACTCCTGTTCGGATACGACACGGCCGTGATTTCGGGCACCGTCGAGCTGGTGACGGCCCGCTTCGGGCTGGACAGCCTGCAACAGGGGTGGTATGTGGGGTGTGCGCTGGCCGGCTCGGTCGCCGGCGTACTCTGTGCGGGCGTGCTGAGCGACCGGCTGGGACGCCGGCGGACGATGCTCGTCTCGGCCGTGCTGTTCACGGTGTCGGCCGTGGGATGCGCCCTTTGCGCCGATTTCACGCAGCTGGTCGTCTACCGGATCGTGGGCGGGCTGGGCATCGGCGTCGTTTCGATCGTCTCGCCGCTTTACATCTCCGAGGTGTCGGCGGCGCGCCGCCGGGGCATGCTGGTCTCGTTTTACCAGCTGGCAGTCACGATGGGATTTCTGGCGGCCTATACGGTCAATTACCTGCTGCTCCGCATGGGACAGACCGCCGGTTTCGAAACGGCGTGGGTGCAGCGGATCTTCGTCGATGAAGTGTGGCGGGGCATGTTGGGGGCCGAAACCCTTCCGGCGCTGCTTTTCTTCGTCATCATCTTCTTCATTCCCGAAAGCCCGCGCTGGCTGGCGCTTCGCGGACGGACGGACCGCGCTCTGCGTGTGCTCGGCCGCATCAACGGCGACCGGGCGGAAGCCGCCGCGGAACTTGCGGCCATCGAAACGGCCGTCGGCGGCGGGCAGACCCCGCAGTGGCGGCTCCTTCTGTCGAAAGGCATCCGGACGGCGGTGCTTGTCGGCACGGCGATCGCCATTCTCGGACAGTTCATGGGCGTCAATGCCGTACTTTACTACGGGCCGTCGATTTTCGAGCGGGCCGGATGGTCGGGCAGCGACTCGCTGTTCGCCCAGATACTGGTCGGAGCGGTCAATATGCTGACGACGGTGCTGGCACTGGCGATCATCGACCGCGTCGGGCGTAAGAAGTTGGTTTACTGGGGTGTGTCGGGCATGGCGCTGTCGCTGCTGCTTATCGGGACCTGTTTCCTGACCGGGGAGCGGCTCGGACTGCCGGACGGCGTGCTGCTGGCGGCGTTCCTATGCTATGTTTTCTGCTGCGCCATCTCCGTCTGCGCCGTGGTATGGGTGCTTTTGTCGGAGATGTATCCGATTCGTGTGCGCGGCGTGGCGATGTCGATCGCGGGGTTCTCGCTTTGGACGGGGACCTATCTGGTCGGGCAGCTTACGCCGTGGATGCTCGCGAATCTGACGCCGGCGGGGACTTTTTTCCTCTTCGCCGCGATGTGCGTGCCTTATATGCTGCTGATATGGAAGGCGGTGCCGGAGATGTCGGGCCGCACGCTCGAAGAGATCGAACGATACTGGACAAGGTAACAATATAAATAAGATAAGATTATGGACTTCAAAAGATTAGCGGAACAGTACAAAACCGAATTGCTGGATGGTGTACTGCCTTTTTGGCTCGAAAAATCACAAGATAGGGAATTCGGCGGCTATTTTACGTGTCTCAATCGTGACGGCAGCGTCTACGATACCGACAAATTCATCTGGTTGCAGGGTCGTGAAGTGTGGATGTTCGCCATGCTCTATAACAAGGTGGAGCGTCGTCCCGAATGGCTCGAATGCGCCGTGCAGGGAGCCGAGTTCCTGCGCAAATACGGCCACGACGGCAACTACAACTGGTATTTTGCGCTGACGCGCGAAGGCCGCCCGTTGGTGCAGCCCTATAATATTTTCTCCTATACGTTCGCGGCGATGGCTTTTGCGCAGGTCGCCGTTGCGACGGGCAGCGACGAATACGCCCTGATCGCCAAGCGGACTTTCGACCGGATTCTGGAGAAACGCGCCAATCCCAAAGGCGAGTGGTGCAAGGCTTATCCCGGAACGCGTTCGCTCAAGAGTTTCGCTCTGCCGATGATCCTCTGCAACATGGCGCTGGAGATCGAGCCGATGATCGACAAGCAGTTGCTGGCCGACACGATCGGGGAGTGCCTGCACGAAGTGATGGAGGTGTTTTACCGGGAAGAGCTGGGGCTGATCGTCGAGAATGTCACGGAGGACGGACAGCTTTCCGATACGTTCGAGGGCCGTCAGATGAATCCCGGACATTCGCTCGAAGCTATGTGGTTCATTATGAACCTCGGCGTGCGTCTCGACGACCGTGCGCTGATCGACAAAGCGGTGAGAATCGCGCTCAATACCGCCGAATACGGCTGGGACAAGGAGTACGGCGGCATTTTCTATTTTCTGGACCGCAAGGGCGCGCCCCGCGTGGAGCTGGAATGGGATCAGAAGCTCTGGTGGGTGCATATCGAATCGGCGATCGCGATGATCAAGGGCTATCAGCTGACCGGATCGAAGGAGTGTCTGGAGTGGTTCGGGAAACTGCACGAATATACGTGGGCGCATTTCAAGGACGCGGAGCATCCCGAATGGTTCGGTTACCTGAACCGCCGCGGCGAGGTGCTGCTGCCGCTCAAGGGCGGAAAATGGAAGGGATGTTTCCATGTGCCGCGCGGGCTGTTCCAGTGCTGGCAGATTCTCGAACAATGCAAGCAGCGTTAAAATACGGAACGATGAAAAGATATTTACTGACAATTCTGTTGTCGCTGTGGTGTGTCTGCGCATGGGCCGCGGGCAGCGTCACAGTCAGGGGGCGCGTCCTTTGCGGCGGCCGGGGCGTGGAAGGCGTCTGGGTCTCCGACGGCGAAGAGTTCGCGCGCACGGACAAAAGAGGAAATTACAGCCTGGAAGCCGGTGCGGACAACCGCTTCGTCTTCGTTTGCGTGCCTGCGGGCTACGACGCTCCGGTGGAAAAGGGCGTGGTGCGCTATTTCCACCCGCTGCCCGCCGAGGGCAAATCCTGCGATTTCACGCTGCTCCGCCGTGCGGGCGACGACTCGCGGTACGGGTTCATCGCCATCGCCGATCCGCAGATATGGGCGCCGAAGGAGTTTGCGAAACTCGCGGCGGCGGCCGACGACATCGCCGCCACGGTCCGCAGTTACGGCGGTATGCCTTTCCACGGCATTTGCTGCGGCGACATCGTGTCGCACGACCATTCGCTTTACGGCCGGTACAACGAGGTGATGGAGCGTACGGGAATTACGTTCCGCAACGCGATGGGCAACCACGACATGGAGGTCTACGGACGCTCTTACGAAACCTCCTTCTCGAAGTTCGAGGAGATGTACGGCCCGGTCTACTATTCGTTCGACGTCGGACGCATCCACTACGTGGTGCTCGACGACAACTTCTTCATCGGGCGCGACTATTTTTACATCGGCTATCTCGAAGAGCGGCAGATGCGCTGGCTCGAAAAGGACCTTGCCCGCGTGCAGCCCGGTTCGACGGTGGTCGTCTGCCTGCATATTCCTTCGACCTGCGAGGAGCAGGACCGCAAGCAGTTCCGCTACGACCGCGCCGGATCGACGATGACCAACCACAGGGGGCTTTACGAAATTCTGAAACCCTACCGGGCGCATATCATTTCGGGCCATACCCATACGACCTTCAACCAGTCCATCGCCCCCGGTCTCTACGAGCATGTGACACCCGCCCTGAGCGGCGCATGGTGGCAGGGACCGCTCTGCACCGACGGCACGCCCGCCGGGTACGGCGTCTATGAGGTGAACGGCGACCGGATCGACTGGTATTACAAATCGACGGGTTATCCGGCGGATTACCAGATGAAAATTTACAGCGGCCGCGAATATCCCCAGTTCGAAGGGTACGCCGTGGCCAACGTCTGGGCCAGCGACCCGGCGTGGGAGGTCGAATTTACGATCGACGGCGTGCCGGTCGGTCCCGCCGAGCGGTTTCAGGCTTACGATCCCGCCGCGAAACAGCTCTATTCCGACACCAGTCAGATGGACCATAAATGGATTTACCCTTCGATTTCGGACCACTATTACCGCGTCGCGCTGCCCGAAGGGGCGAAGCGCGTCGAGGTGTCGGCTACGGACCGCTTCGGGCGGATCAGCCGGGCCGCAGTCGATTTAAAATAAGCGACCGAATATGAGATTTACCGGACTGAAATATTTGCAGCTGCTGGCGTGCTTGGGGCTGTTTGCATGCGGTTCCGCCGAGCGTTACGACGTGGTGATCGTCGGCGGGGGAGCGAGCGGAACGGCGGCCGGACTGCAAGCGGCCCGCATGGGGGCGCGAACCTTGATCGTCGAGGAGTTCGACTGGCTCGGCGGCATGCTCACCTCGGCGGGCGTGAGCGCCACCGACGGCAATTACCGCCTGCGCGGCGGCATCTGGGACGAGTTCCGGACGGAACTGGCCCGGCATTACGGCTGCGATTCGGCCTTGATGACGGGGTGGGTCAGCAACGTGCTGTTCGAACCCTCGGTGGGCGACAGCATTTTCAAGCGGCTCGTCGCCAGGGAGCCGAAGCTCACCGTGTGGTACCGTTCGGCGGCCGAGACGGCCGAGCGCGAAAAGGATGTATGGCGGCTGGGTGTCCGGCGGGACGGCCGGCTCCGGCAGGTCGAGGCCGACGTGCTCGTCGATGCGACGGAGCTGGGCGACGTCGCCCGGATGGCAGGCGTCCCTTATGATGTCGGCATGGATTCGTCGGCCGTCACGCACGAGGATATTGCCCCGGCCGAAGCCAACGGCATCGTGCAGGACCTGACCTATGTCGCCGTATTGAAGGATTATGGCCGCGACGTCACGATTCCGCGGCCCGACGGGTACGATCCGTCGCTTTTTGCCTGCTGCTGCGTGAACGATCTTTGCGTCGCTCCGAAGGAGCCGCATCGCATGTGGTCCCGCGAGATGATGATCACTTACGGAAAACTGCCCAACGGCAAATACATGATCAACTGGCCGATCGAGGGCAACGATTGCTACGTGGACATGATCGACATGACGCCCGAAGAGCGGGCCGACGCCGTCCGCAGGGCCAAGAGTCATACGCTGTCATTCGTCTATTTCCTTCAGCATGAGCTGGGATTCAATACGTTGGGATTGGCCGACGACGAGTTCCCTACGGACGACCGGCTGCCGTTCATTCCCTATCACCGCGAGTCGCGGCGCATTCACGGCGCCGTGCGTTTTACGCTCAACGACATCACCGACCCCTACGCCGGAACGCTTTACCGTACGGCGGTCGGCGTGGGCGATTATCCGGTCGATCAGCATCATACCCGTTATTCGGGCTGGGACGATCTGCCCGACCTCTATTTCCATCCCATTCCCTCGTACGGTTTTCCGCTGGGCATCGTGATTCCCGCAGGATTTCCGGGGTTGCTCGTAGCCGAAAAATCGGTTTCGGTAACCAACCTCGTCAATGGCTCCACGCGCCTGCAACCCGTCGTGTTGCAGATCGGGCAGGCAACGGGAGCCTTGGCGGCGTTGGCCGCGGCGGCGGGCGTCGATCCGTCCGAAGTTGCGGTGCGCAGGGTGCAGGAGGCGGTGCTCGATGCGGGCGGCTACCTGCTGCCGTACCTCGACCTGCCGGCCGGTGATCCGCGTTTCAAGGCGATGCAGCGGATCGGCGTGACCGGAATCCTCAAGGGGTGCGGAGCCAATGTCGGCTGGGAGAACCAGACTTGGTTCGACGCCGATCGGACGATCGCGGAATCCGAACTGCGCGAAGGACTGCGTGAAGTCTATCCGTCGGTACGCTCCTCCGTTCGGGAAACGCCGGTCGACGGGGCGCTCCTGACGGCGATGCTGGCCGAAGCGCTCGGCAAGCCGGCCGGGGACATTGCGGCGCAGACGGAGCGCGCCGCCGCCGGACTGCTCTCCGGTTACGATCCGGCGCGTCCGCTCACGCGACTCGAATGCGCGCTGCTGATCGATGCGGTGGCCGATCCTTTCCATGCGGCCGAAGTCGATATTTACGGAAACTACAAACGAAAATAGCTTTTAATTTTCCATGAAAAAACTGCTGACTGTATGCCTGCTGGCCTTTGCCGCGGCAGGTGCGACCGGCTGTCGGAGTGCCGCCGAGGGGGTGAAACCCAAACTGATGTGGCTCGACTGTTCGGCCAACTGGGTGCGTTTCAGTTACCCCGATTCGATCCGTTATTATGTGAACAAGTGCCGGGAGGCCGGCATGACGGCGCTGGTGCTCGACGTCAAGGGCACTTCGAGCGAAGTGGTGTATCCCAGCGAATATGCGCCGCAAGTCCGTGAGTGGAAGGGCTTTATCCGTCCCGATTTCGACTTTGTGGGAACTTTCGTCGATGCCGCGCACGATGCCGGACTGGAGATTTACGGTTCGTTCAACACCTTTGCCGAAGGCAACGGCGTATTCCGCCGCGGACTGATCTACGACGGTCATCCCGAATGGCAGGCCGTGAACTATGTTCCCGGCAGGGGATTGATGCCCCAGCTGGAGATTCCGGACAAGAAGGTGCTGTTCGCCAATCCCGCGCTTTCTGCCGTTCAGGATCACGAAATCGCCATTTTCAAGGAGGTGGCGCAGAAGTACGATTTCGACGGCCTGCTGCTCGACCGCGGCCGTTATGACAATATCCAGTCCGACTTTTCGGATTTCTCACGCAGAGAATTCGAGGCCTATATCGGGAAAAAACTGGATCGTTTTCCGGAGGATGTCTATGCGTGGGAGGAGGACGGCGACGGCGGCTGGAGACGTATCGACGGCCCTTATTTCAAACAGTGGATCGAGTGGCGCGCGTCGGTGATCTACAACTTCTTCAAACGCACCAAAGAGGAGCTGAAAGCCGTGAAGCCCGGTCTGAAATTCGGCGCTTATACGGGCGCGTGGTATCCGTCCTATTTCGAAGTGGGCGTCAATTGGGCCAGCAATACGTACGATCCTTCGCAGGACTTCGCATGGGCCACGCCCGAATATAAGAATTACGGATATGCCGAACTGCTGGACATTTTCACCAACGGCAATTATTACTGGAACGTGACCGTCGACGAGTACCGCCGCAGCAACGGCCTGCATAAGAACGAGACCGACAGCGAGATGTCGAAAGGCGACCACCTCAGCGTTGAGGGCGGATGCCGCTATTCGCGCCGTCTGCTGGGCGGCAGGCCCTTCTTCGGCGGTATGTATGTCGAAGATTACAAACGCGATACGACCCGGTTCAAGCGGGCCGTGGAGATGAATCTCCGCGAGTCCGACGGGCTGATGGTGTTCGACATCGTACATATCATCAACCGCGACTGGTGGGGACCCTTGCAGCGGGCCGTCAGCGCCTATGAAGCGGAGGCGAAGCAATGAACCGACGGCTGATTTTTGCGGTGCTGGCGCTGTTGTGCGCCGGCGCCGTTTCCGCCCAGGAGCGGACAGAGGCGCCCGCCGCGTCGTCCGAGGTGCGCTATGTCGGACGTACGCAGACAAACGGCGGCGACGTGAGTTTCGACTGGAGCGGAACCTGTTTCGAGTGTCGTTTTACGGGCGGCTCGCTGGCGATGCGCGTTTCGGATACGAAAAAGAATTACTACAATCTGACCGTCGACGGCCGCGACGCCGGTGTCGTTACAACGTTCGGGACGGATTCGGTCGTGGTGCTGGCCGAGAAGCTGGGGCGCGGCGAACATACCGTGCGGATGCAGAAACGCACCGAAGGCGAGCAGGGGCGCACGACGATCCATGCCTTCCTGCTTGACAGGGGACGGCGTCTGCTGCCTGCGGCGCCCGCGCCCGGACGGCATATCGAATTTATCGGCAATTCGCTGACCTGCGGTTACGGGACCGAGGGGCTTTCGAAAGACGAGCCGTTCAAACCTCAAACCGAGAACTGCAACAAGGCGTATGCCTGCATCATCGCCCGTTATTTCGGCGCCGACTATACGCTGATCGCCCATTCGGGACGCGGTGCGGCACGCAATTACGGCGATAAGAACGCCACTTCGCAGAATACGATGGCCGACCGCGTCGCCAATACGTTCGACGAGGCGGCGGAACCGGCGTGGGATTTCGCGGCGTCGCCGTACCGTCCCGATCTGGTCGTCATCAATCTGGGGTCGAACGACTTTTCGACCCTGCCGCATCCTTCGCGCGATGAGTTTGCGGCCGCCTATACCCGTATCCTGCAAACCCTGCGCGGCGCTTACGGCGACGAAATGCCGATCCTCTGCGTGGCGCCGCGCGTCAGCGAACCGGCCTTCACCTATATCCGCGACTTGTGTCAGTCCGGCGTCGTGCCGAACCTCCATTTCGCGGCTATCCTGCCCGGCTACTGCAACGACGGGAGCGAACTCGGATCGTCGGCCCATCCCAATTATGCGGGACATCGCAAGATGGCGATGCTGCTGATTCCCTACGTTTCGACGCTGACGGGGTGGGAGGCGGAGATCAAACCGATCGAATAGGCGTTTGGCCGTATCGCGGTTTTTTGCTGCTTTTGTCCTCGGTCAGGATCGTGAACTCCGGAATTTCACAATAACAAATTTATAGAAACAAAGGTGCAGAACGGGAGCAACAACCTCTGCGGCTGCAAAAAGTTGATCTGTCTTTATATCAATTCTAACCTAAACCTAAAAAGAACCGATGTCTGCAAATTCCCGAAAAGTGTCGCCGTTAGCATGGGTTCCCACGCTCTATTTTGCGATGGGACTCCCCTTCATTATCGTAAACATGGTGGCAACGCTGATGTTTCGAGGGCTGGGTATCGACGATGCCCGCATTACGCTTTGGACTTCGCTGATTATTTTGCCGTGGTCGCTCAAACCCTTTTGGAGTCCCCTGATGGAGATGTTCAGGACCAAGAAGTTCTGGGTCGTCACCACGCAGCTGGTTTCGGGGCTGGGACTTGCGCTGGTTGCCATGTCGCTTCCGTTTCCCAACTTTTTTCCCTTACGTCATCGCCCTGATGACGGTTGTGGCTTTCAGCGGCGCGACACACGACATCGCCACCGACGGCGTCTATATCACCGAACTTTCCAAGGATTTGCAGGCTAAATTTATTGGTTGGCAGGGAGCCTTTTACAACATCGCCAAGGTCTTCGCCATGGGCGGATTGGTCTATCTGGCCGGTGCGCTTAAGGATCATGTCGGAATCGTGCAGGCGTGGATGGTCGTGATGGGCCTTTGCGGCGGCATTCTTTTTCTGCTGGGGCTGTACCACATCCGTATGTTGCCTTCAGGCGGCATCGCGACGGCCCATGCCGACAGTTTCGGCGGCGCCATGCGCGAAACGAAGCGCATCTTTCTGGAATTCTTCAAGAAGAAATATATCTGGATCTATTTCGCATTCATCCTTTTCTACCGCTTCGCCGAAGGTCTGGTCATCAAGATCGTACCGCTGTTCCTCAACGCTCCGCTCGATCAGCAGGGCATGGGGCTTACCGAACAGCAGATTGGACTTTATTACGGTACCTTCGGCGTGATCGCCTTCGTCGTGGGGTCCATTCTGGGCGGCTATTTCATTTCGTGGCTCAAACTGCGGCGTGCCTTGTTCCCGCTGGTCTGCATCTTCAACGTTCCGTTCGTGGTCTATGCGCTGCTGGCATGGTTTCAGCCTTCGAGTCCCGTGTTGATCTGCGCAGCCATCGTGTTCGAATATTTCAGTTACGGATTTGGCTTCGTGGGGCTTACACTCTTTATTATGCAGCAGGTGGCGCCTGGTTCGCACCAGATGGCTCACTATGCTTTCGGGTCGTCGCTTGCCAACCTTGGCGTGATGCTTCCGGGTATGATCAGCGGCTGGCTCTGCGACAGCTTGGGCGGTTATCACTACTTCTTCATGTGGGCGCTGCTGGCCACGGTTCCCGCCTTCCTGCTTGCCGCGCGCATTCCCTTCACCTATCCCGATACTGAAGAGGTGACAGCCGAGGAGGTCGACAAAGAATTGATCAACGAATGAAAAGATCCCGTGCGACGATGGACAACAACCTGAAGATCGTAGGTCCGGCCATGTCAGATCTGCCGTGGAAGATCGTCCTGCCGGCGCAGAGCGTTATCCTGCCGCTATTGCCTCCGCTGCCATCCTGTTTGCCGCAGTCTTTCCGCAACCATGCAGGCTGGGAGCCTTTATCGGGCTGCCCTTTTGGGGAGAGCCATGTCAATAGTAGCGGGCGACCTCTTTGAGTTGCGGATCGCGTGCCATGTCGTTGGGATTCGTTCCGGGAATATCCTGGGGAATCTCCTCTCCCAATCCGGCAAACAGTTCTGCCCAGAACCGGGGTAACGATCCGTCTGCCGCGCGGAAATTCATCGGCCGGGCCGGAAATCGTCTGCTGCCGTCCGGGGCGAGGTAGCTTTCCCATACCAGTTCGCTGCAATACATCTTGCCGTTGTCCGGTCGGAACGAGTAATCGTAGGGCTGTCCGATGAATTTTCGCGCCCGCTCTATCGCTGCCGCGACGCCCGTCGTGTCGCGCAGACGCATTACCGTAACCGCAGGCCGTCCGTCGATTCGGGCGGAGCGTGCCAGAAAATCGCCCAGGGCCGTGACCCGCACGCCGCCGTCGCTCGTGGCCTCCAGTACCGAATCGACCCCGCGCGACCGCACCGCTATGCCTACGTGCGAGTAGTTCAGTTGTCGCTCTTTGCCTGTCGCGGCAGTGATCGCTCCGGTCATTTCCGATGTTTCTCCGACCTGAAACAACAAATCTCCCGGGTGTAGACAAGGGGCGTTTCGGGCGCAGGAAAAGCCGCACAGTAATATACCTATATATAATAACGATCGCATGGGTATTGTTTTGAAATTGTTTCTGCAAAGATATTAAAATATTTTTACAACTAACTCGCTGATCCATAATCGGGTGAGAAAAAGGCGTGAAAATTGTCGAAAAAAAGTCCCGGAATTATTTGGAAGTTGCCTGGAAAAGTCCTTATCTTTGCACCCGCTTCGAGAGAGAAACACCGCTCGAAAGCGACAAAAACAGGTTCTGAAAAATTTTGAAAAAAGTTCCGAAATCCTTTGGAGATTCAGAAAAATGACTTACCTTTGCACCCGCTTCGAATGCAACACACGGTTCGAAACGATGCGAAAAAAGGTTCTGAAAAAATTCTGAAAAATTCTTTCAAAAAGATTTGGTGGTTCGAAAATAAACACTTATCTTTGCACCACTTTCCGCTGAAAAATCGCGGTCAGAACAGCGGGAGAGGCCGAAAGGCAGACCCCGGAGAAATAAAAGAAATTGTTCTTATAGTAATATATTGAACAGCGTTCTTTGAAGTATTTGAGCAGCTAAAAGTTTTTTCCACTCTTGCAAGAGAGTGATTTCAAACAATACCTTTGAGATTAGAGCTAAAGATTTATAACAAAACATTTTTTTACAATGGAGAGTTTGATCCTGGCTCAGGATGAACGCTAGCGGCAGGCCTAACACATGCAAGTCGAGGGGCAGCACGGTGTAGCAATACACTGGTGGCGACCGGCGCACGGGTGCGTAACGCGTATGCAACCTACCCATAACAGGGGGATAACACTGAGAAATTGGTACTAATACCCCATAACATCAGGACCGGCATCGGTTCTGGTTGAAAACTCCGGTGGTTATGGATGGGCATGCGTTGTATTAGCTGGTTGGTGAGGTAACGGCTCACCAAGGCAACGATACATAGGGGGACTGAGAGGTTAACCCCCACATTGGTACTGAGACACGGACCAAACTCCTACGGGAGGCAGCAGTGAGGAATATTGGTCAATGGACGCAAGTCTGAACCAGCCATGCCGCGTGCAGGAAGACGGCTCTATGAGTTGTAAACTGCTTTTGTACGAGGGTAAACGCTCTTACGTGTAAGAGCCTGAAAGTATCGTACGAATAAGGATCGGCTAACTCCGTGCCAGCAGCCGCGGTAATACGGAGGATCCAAGCGTTATCCGGATTTATTGGGTTTAAAGGGTGCGTAGGCGGTTTGATAAGTTAGAGGTGAAATACCGGTGCTTAACACCGGAACTGCCTCTAATACTGTTGAACTAGAGAGTAGTTGCGGTAGGCGGAATGTATGGTGTAGCGGTGAAATGCTTAGAGATCATACAGAACACCGATTGCGAAGGCAGCTTACCAAACTATATCTGACGTTGAGGCACGAAAGCGTGGGGAGCAAACAGGATTAGATACCCTGGTAGTCCACGCAGTAAACGATGATAACTCGCTGTCGGCGATACACAGTCGGCGGCTAAGCGAAAGCGATAAGTTATCCACCTGGGGAGTACGTTCGCAAGAATGAAACTCAAAGGAATTGACGGGGGCCCGCACAAGCGGAGGAACATGTGGTTTAATTCGATGATACGCGAGGAACCTTACCCGGGCTTGAAAGTTACTGACGATTCTGGAAACAGGATTTCCCTTCGGGGCAGGAAAGCAGGTGCTGCATGGTTGTCGTCAGCTCGTGCCGTGAGGTGTCGGGTTAAGTCCCATAACGAGCGCAACCCCTACCGTTAGTTGCCATCAGGTCAAGCTGGGCACTCTGGCGGGACTGCCGGTGTAAGCCGAGAGGAAGGTGGGGATGACGTCAAATCAGCACGGCCCTTACGTCCGGGGCTACACACGTGTTACAATGGTAGGTACAGAGGGCAGCTACCCAGTGATGGGATGCGAATCTCGAAAGCCTATCTCAGTTCGGATCGGAGGCTGAAACCCGCCTCCGTGAAGTTGGATTCGCTAGTAATCGCGCATCAGCCATGGCGCGGTGAATACGTTCCCGGGCCTTGTACACACCGCCCGTCAAGCCATGGAAGCTGGGGGTGCCTGAAGTTCGTGACCGCAAGGAGCGACCTAGGGCAAAACCGGTGACTGGGGCTAAGTCGTAACAAGGTAGCCGTACCGGAAGGTGCGGCTGGAACACCTCCTTTCTGGAGCCTTGTTTCAAAGGTAAATTTAGCTGCTCACTTCAAAGAAACGTTACAACAGCACCGCTTTAGGCGTAGGTTCGAACCGAGTGCTGTTCACAGCGAAGCGATTCGCGACGTTCATTGACATATTTAAGGAGATGAGATAAAGTTCTCACGCGGGAATAGGCTGTGTGAGAAGTTGTAAGAAAGTAAATAAGGGCGTATGGGGAATGCCTAGGCTCTTGGAGGCGAAGAAAGACGTGGTAAGCTGCGAAAAGCTCCGGGGATTTGCAAACAAGATTTGATCCGGAGATTTCTGAATGGGACAACCCGTCAGGTAGAAGACCTGACACATCGTAAGATGGGCCAACCCTCTGAACTGAAACATCTTAGTAGGAGGAGGAAAAGAAAGAAATATCGATTTCCTGAGTAGCGGCGAGCGAAAGGGAAAAAGCCTAAACCGGTATTGTTACGGCAATGCCGGGGTTGTAGGACTGCAACATTCAAGTAACAATGAACTGGAACGATCTGGAAAGTTCGTCCATAGAGGGTGAAAGGCCCGTACAGGTAAGTTCGTTATGCGATAGCAGTATCCTGAGTAGGGCGGGACACGAGGAATCCTGTCTGAATCTGCCGGGACCACCCGGTAAGGCTAAATACTCCCAAGAGACCGATAGTGAACCAGTACCGTGAGGGAAAGGTGAAAAGAACCCCGAACAGGGGAGTGAAATAGAACCTGAAACCATACGCTTACAACCGGTCGGAGCAGCTTCGTGCTGTGACGGCGTGCCTATTGAATAATGAGCCTACGAGTTACTAATCACTGGCGAGGTTAAGTGCACGGATGCACGGAGCCGAAGCGAAAGCGAGTCTGAACAGGGCGGCTAGTCAGTGGTTGTAGACGCGAAACCTTGCGATCTACCCTTGAGCAGGTTGAAGGTTGGGTAAAACCAACTGGAGGACCGAACGAATAAGCGTTGAAAAGCTTCTCGATGACTTGAGGGTAGGGGTGAAAGGCTAATCAAGCTGGGAAATAGCTCGTACTCCCCGAAATGCCTTTAGGGGCAGCGTTGTAATTAAGAGTCTACTGGAGGTAGAGCTACTGATTGGATGCGGGGGCTTCACCGCCTACCAAATCCTGACAAACTCCGAATGCCAGTAGTATGATTTACAGCAGTGAGCGACCGGGTGCTAATGTCCGGTTACGAGAGTGGAACAACACAGACCAGCAACTAAGGTCCCGAAGAGTATACTAAGTTGATCTAACGATGTTTTGCTGCAGAGACAGCTAGGATGTTAGCTTGGAAGCAGCTATTCATTCAAAGAGTGCGTAACAGCTCACTAGTCGAGCGGCAAAGCGTGGATAATAAACGGGCATCAAGTATACCACCGAAGTTCTGGGCACGAGAGTGCGGTAGGGGAGCATTCCATTGACGTCGAAGCCATTCCGCGAGGATAGGTGGAGTTTATGGAAAAGCAAATGTAGGCATGAGTAACGATAATGCGGGAGAGTAACCCGCACACCGCAAGACCAAGGTTTCCTGATCAACGCTAATCGGATCAGGGTTAGTCGGGTCCTAAGGGTAAGCCGAACGGTGATCTCGATGGACAATCGGTTAATATTCCGATACTAACATATACCTCGATGGAGAGACGAAGGAACGTAAGTGACGCCGCCTGACGGAATAGGTGGTTAAAGGGCGTAGGTATAGGGACAGATTAAGAGTTAGTCCTTGCTGAAACCCGACAGTACGGAGCGGCTACGGCCAATCTGATAGTTCACCCAAGTCGACTTCCGAGAAAATCTTCTAAGTTATAGTATATGTTACCCGTACCGTAAACCGACACAGGTGGTCGAGGAGAGTATCCTAAGGTGCTCGAGTGAATCACGGTTAAGGAACTAGGCAAATTAACCCCGTAACTTCGGGAAAGGGGTCCCTACGCGAGTAGGGCGCAGCGAAGAGGTCCAGGCGACTGTTTATCAAAAACACAGGGCTCTGCAAATTCGAAAGAAGACGTATAGGGCCTGACACCTGCCCGGTGCTGGAAGGTTAAGAGGGGATGTCATCGCAAGAGAAGCATTGAATCGAAGCCCCAGTAAACGGCGGCCGTAACTATAACGGTCCTAAGGTAGCGAAATTCCTTGTCGGGTAAGTTCCGACCTGCACGAATGGTGTAACGATCTGGACACTGTCTCAACCGTGAGCTCGGTGAAATTGTAGTCCCGGTGATGATGCCGGGTACCCGCAACGGGACGAAAAGACCCCGTGAACCTTTACTATAGCTTAACGCTGAATTTGGGTACACAATGTGTAGGATAGGCCGGAGACATTGAAGCGGGTACGCCAGTATTCGTGGAGTCAACGTTGAAATACGGCCCTTTGTGTACTTGGATTCTAACCCTTGATAGGGGACACCGTTTGGTGGGTAGTTTGACTGGGGTGGTCGCCTCCAAAAGCGTAACGGAGGCTTCCCAAGGTACCCTCAGCACGAATGGTAACCGTGCGCAGAGTGCAATAGCATAAGGGTGCTTGACTGTGAGACTTACAAGTCGACCAGGTGCGAAAGCAGGGTATAGTGATCCGGTGGTTCTGTGTGGACTGGCCATCGCTCAAAGGATAAAAGGTACTCCGGGGATAACAGGCTGATCGCCGCCAAGAGCTCATATCGACGCGGCGGTTTGGCACCTCGATGTCGGCTCGTCACATCCTGGGGCTGGAGAAGGTCCCAAGGGTTCGGCTGTTCGCCGATTAAAGTGGCACGCGAGCTGGGTTCAGAACGTCGTGAGACAGTTCGGTCTCTATCTGTTGCGGGCGTAGGAAAATTGAGGGGTCCTGACTTTAGTACGAGAGGACCGAGTTGGACGAACCTCCGGTGTATCGGTTATGCTGCCAAGTGTACCGCCGAGTAGCCGCGTTCGGTTTGGATAAGCGCTGAAAGCATCTAAGCGCGAAGCCATCCCCAAGATAAGTTTTCCCTTGAGGGGCGTAGGAGACTACTACGTTGATAGGCTGCAGGTGTAAAGACAGTAATGTCAAAGCCGAGCAGTACTAATTACCCGAACGACTTTTTTGCAGCAATTCTTTATCTCATTTCCCGAATATGTCAACTCTTACCGAGTGCGACGGATTGTGATGATCTAAAAGCATCACTCGCACGGCTTCGATATATTGAAGCATAGGTTCTTTTAGGTGGTTATAGCAGTGAGGTTCCACCTCTTCCCATTCCGAACAGAGAAGTTAAGCTCACTTACGCCGATGGTACTGCGGTTTTCCCGTGGGAGAGTAGGTAGCCGCCTCTTCAAGGTCAGATCGTAAGGTCTGACCTTTTTTTTGTGCCTAAACCCTTCCTTACCAGGAGGGGTTTTTGTCTTGGAGGGGGGCAGCGCAATTTACAGGGGGAGCGAAGACGCAATGTTCGCCGCCCGACACGGAGTTCGATGCCGGATATTTTCGGGAGGGGGGGGGAAGACCGTTTTTCTTAAAGCGGCGTTTGGGGTGCGTTATTTCTCCCGTTCTGCGAGGTATTCGTCGAGCGTGATCGGAGACGGGCGTTTGTGGCCGGTGCGAAGCTGAAGCTCACGGCCAAGACTTTCCTGGCCGCGGAGCGACGCATTCCAGGACTCGGGAACGGGGTGTTGCAGGGCATTCTATTTCAGGCGTGCATCTACCTCAAACGCATGTTCGCCGCGCTGGATGAAGGGGTAGCCGAACGGCTTTTCGGGACATCGTTAAGCTTCGTTCGAAAAATACCGCCATGTGCGCCACCGGCTGTGCAGGCCGCAATGCGGGCAGTAGAGTTTGTAAAGTCCTTTGCTGTACTTGCGCACGTGCAGGTTGCGCGTGTGGCATTGCGGGCAGCGCGAGGTGTTGAGCCGCTGCTCGTAATACTGGAAAATCACGAGGTTGAACAGGCTCAATAGGATGCAGGCGCATCCGACAGCCCCTGTGTCGCCGAGAAAGAGCGGGACGAGGCAGCCGATCAGGACGGAGATCATCACGACGAGACCGATGCCTTGTATCGCTTCGTTGGGGAGCTGGCGTATGCGCCACATCGGACGCGTAACAAGGATGCCCGCTACGGCAGGCAGGAAACTGATCGGGAGGAGCAGGAGATAGGCTTTCATGGTGGGTATGTACGCCTGTCCCGCAGCGCATGGAATTAAGTTCGGATTCGGAAGGGGAAATAAAAAACGTGGGACAAAACTCTGATTTGCTTTCTGAGGCTCTGGAATAACCTGGCAACCAAATACAGAATGAAGCCCACGTTGGAAACGTGAGCGTCAAACTTCATTCCTTGGTTGCTCTTTAAATTTTCCAGATTTTCAGAAAGCAAGGTCAAAGCTAACGCTTTTATCTGTGTGCGCCGCCGCTTTTCGTGCGGAACCGGCGCTTTTTTGTTGTATTACTGCAACTTTGTGTGTTATTTCATTGGCGGTTTCGTATTAGTTAACGCACAAATATACGGAAATAAGCGTAAAAGCGGAAAAAAACGGGTTGAATAAAATAACCGGTTTGTTTTTCAGGTCTGTGAATCCGCTCTGTTCGTGATTCTCCCATCGAGCGGAAAGGAGACAAGAAGAGGCGTCGCGCGAAAGAATCACTACCGATCCGTTGTCTTTTTCAGATGGGTGAATGCCGCGGGAAATGGTTCCGATAACCCCTTTCGATTCGCAGTTACAGGGAGGTTTCGTTTTCCAAAGAATACCGTGCCGAAGGCGGTCATTTCTTGTTCGGCTGAAGCGGTGTCGCCTCCGATTATCCGCTCATAATCGGAACGGTTCCTGATTACCGGATAAGAGGCGATTTAAGTTCAGATTCTCGGTTTCACGGCAATGCGCAGGAGAAGCGAGATGCAATAGACGATCATGCCGTATGTCGGTGCGATTACGGTTACCCTCACTCCGCTGAAAAGTATCGCCAACTTGCTTTCGGATGATATGCCTGCGAGTTGACCGCTGCCGATAATCTCCGAAATGTCGTATAATCCGGTCATGAAATAGATCCAGCCCAGCATCAGTGCAGCCAAACCGGCTTCCTTTACCCAGCGGGGAGCTTTCCAGGCTGCGAACAGCATGGCGATCAGGCAAATAGTGATCATTGACATCCAAATGTAGCCACCTTCCATATAGAGATCGGCTATGGATTTCGGGGGAGGTGAATAGCTGTCTGCGGTAGTCGTTTCTCCTGTTTCCGCATTCGTTACGGTCATTTCGCCGGTTTTTATCATACCGGCTGGCGGCTGGTTTTTGTCAGCCGATTCAGTTGCTGCGCAGGAAGACTGGACACTGATCTGGTCTTGGGCAAAGGCTCCGGATGCAGCGAAGAGCAGTCCGGCAAGCAGAAGTTTGGTGAAGGTTTGCATGGGGCTTTGTTTTAAGTTAGATAATGAGTTGGCAGGAATTCCTTTTGCAAAGATAGACGCAAATGTGGTGACGATGCAAATTCAAATCCCCTGTTCCAGATGTCAAATCGGCCGGAACTCTCTGATTTGTTTCTGTGGATGGCGATTTTTATTAACTTTGTATTAAATGAAACACCTTGCGACTTTTCTCTATTGGCTGGCTGCCGTCTTTGCGCTGGCGCTTATTCTGGTGAGTTTCGATTACCGGTTCGGCCGGGCGTTGTTTCTTGCCACGTCTTTACTGCCGGGAATGTTCTGTGCGAAATTTTTCCTGCCGATGGCTCTTCGGGCAGAACGGCGCCGGGTTTTGGCTGTTATTTGTGTGGTTGCAAGCACTCTGATCATCGAATGGATGTCGCTTCTCCTTGCCAGTTTCCACACTACTCCGTCTGAGAATTTGATGCGAGCTCCTTTTCCCGGGTTATTTTCGAATCCCGTTTTTATTTTGATTCTGCTGGTGGCGATTGTCGTCCCGGGGGAGTTGCTGTCTCATTATCTGAAAAAGAAACTTTCAGAGGAGAGATATGTGACGTTTATTTCCGATCGCCGTAAGGTTGTGCTGCCGATCGAGGCGATTCTCTATGTGGAGTCTAACGATAAAGAAGTTCTTCTCCATACGCAGGAAGGTCTTACCGGACGCGGACCTGTATTTCGCAATGGGCTGAGCGGCTCGACGATCGGTTCGTCCGTATTCATCGGGCCTATCTGATCAATATTGGGCATGTGAGCTCCTGGACGCCGACGCAAGTAACCGTCCAGGATCGGGTATTGGACATATCGCGAACTTACAGGGGATCGGTTGCAGCCCGTTTTGTCGGGTAAAACGGTAAGTCGAAACTGTTCGGACCTCGCAAGCCCTTCCTTGCCGATCAGTCGTGCGCAGCCCGTTGCCGAGGTGCGTCCGGCTTGTATGTAGGCAGTCCGTCCGTCGGGATCAAGGGGCGGTTGGCCGGAAGATGCAAAAAACGGCGTTCATGCGAACGCCGTTTCTTGTTGCTGTTTCCGAGGTGCGGAAACGCTATTTCATATATCCCTTGATGTAGTGGTGATGCGATCCCCAGCGCTCGAAAGCGGCCCGGTCCAGCTCCTCCTGCGCCGAAGGATGCGCGATGGAGATCAGCAGGCGTGCACGCTCCTGCAAGGTCTTGCCGTAGAGGTCCACGGCTCCGAACTCGGTCACGAACCAGTGGATGTGGTTGCGGGTCGTCACCACGCCGGCGCCGTCCAACAGCGTCGGGCAGATTTTCGACACGCCCTTGTTGGTGATCGAAGGCATGGCGATGATCGCCTTGCCGCCCTTCGAGAGCGATGCGCCGTAGACGAAGTCGATCTGTCCGCCGACGCCCGACCAGAATTTCGTGCCCAGCGAGTCGGCGCACACCTGGCCCGTCAGGTCGACTTGCAGGGCCGAGTTGATGGCCACGAAGCGGTCGTTCTGCGAGATGATGTAGGGGTCGTTCGTGTATCCGACATCCATCATCAGCACGCCCGGGTTGTCGTCGATGAAGTCGTAAACGGCTTTCGAACCCATCAGGAAGGTCGAGACCATCTTGCCGGGGTCGGTTTTTTTGGCTTCGCCGTTGATCACGCCCTTCTCCACCAGAGGCAGCACGCCGTCGGCGAACATTTCGGTGTGGATGCCGAGGTTCTTATGGCCGCCCAGCTGGCTGAGAACCGCATTCGGAATGGCCCCGATGCCCATCTGGAGCGTTGCGCCGTCCTCGATCAGCGCGGCGCAGTGCTTGCCGATGGCCGTCTCGACCTCGTTCGGCTCGGAGAATTTCGCTTCGATCAGCGGGGTGTCGTCCTGCACGAAGAAGTCGATCTTCGAGGAGTGGATCATGGCCTGACCGAAGGCGCGCGGAACGTATTTGTTCACCACGGCGATCACATAATCGGCGCACTCCACGGCCGCCAGCGTGGCGTCGACGGAGGTTCCGAGCGATACGAAGCCGTGTTTGTCGGGCGGGCAGACCTGGATCATCGCCACGTTGCACGGAACGGCTCCGCAGCGGTACAGACGCTGTGTCTCGCTCAAGAAAATCGGAATGTAATCGGCATAGCCGCTCTGGGTTACCTTGCGGACGTTCGCACCCACGAAGAAGGAGTCGAGCTGGAATACGCCTTCGAATTTCGGATCGGCGTAGGGAGCGGGACCCTCCGTGTGCAGGTGATGGACGTGCACGTCCTTCAGTTCTCCGGCCTCGCCGCGTTTGCACATGGCGTTGATCAGGCACTGGGGAGCCGATGCCACCGAGCTGAGGTGGACATGGTCGCCCGATTTGATGACCTTGACGGCCTCTTCCGCAGTCGTAAAATGGATTGGGTTAGTCATTACTGCCAAAAAATTGTAAGTAGTTGTTAGTTTTATGGGTTACTTGCGTTTCACTTCCACCTGTTCGTATCCCTCGACGATGTCGCCGACGCGGATGTCGTTGAACGACTCGATGTTCAGACCGCAGTCCTGTCCGACCACGACCTCCTTGACGTCGTCCTTGAAACGTTTGAGCGAGCCGAGTTTGCCGGTGTAGATCACGATGCCGTCGCGGATGACGCGGATCGGGGTCGAGCGTTGCAGCTTGCCTTCGCGGACCATACATCCGGCGACGGTTCCGACCTTGGTGATCTTGAAGATTTCGAGCACTTCGACCGAAGCGACGATCTCCTCCTTCATCACCGGTTCGAGCATGCCCTCGATGGCGTCCTTGATGTCGTTGATGGCGTCGTAGATGATCGAGTAGAGGCGGATTTCGATCTCCTCCTTCTCGGCCAGCCTGCGGGCCGAAGCCGACGGACGCACCTGGAAGCCGACGATGATGGCGTTCGAGGCGGCGGCCAGCAGCACGTCGGACTCCGAAATCTGTCCTACGGCGGCGTGGATGACGTTGACCTGCACGGTCTCCTTCGAGAGCTTGATCAGCGATCCGGACATGGCCTCGACCGATCCGTCCACGTCGCCCTTGACGATGATGTTCAGCTCCTTGAACGAGCCGATGGCGATGCGGCGGCCGATCTCGTCGAGCGTCACGTGCTTCTGGGTCATAATGCCCTGCATGCGGGCCAGCTGTTCGCGTTTGTTGGCGATTTCGCGTGCCGAGCGGTCGTCGTCCATGACGTTGAACGTGTCGCCGGCCTGCGGCGCGCCGTTCAGTCCGAGCACCTGCACGGGCGTCGAGGGACCTGCCGCTTCGACCTTCTTGCCGTTCTCGTTGAACATGGCCTTCACGCGGCCGGTGTAGGTTCCCGAGAGGATCACGTCGCCGACGCGGAGCGTGCCGCTCTGCACCAGGATCGTCGACACGTAGCCGCGGCCCTTGTCGAGCGTCGACTCGATGACCGTTCCCTGCGCCTTTTTGTTGGGGTTGGCTTTCAGGTCGAGCATCTCGGCCTCCAGCAGCACCTTTTCGAGCAGCTTGTCGAGGTTCAGGCCCTTCTTGGCCGAAACCTCCTGGTCCTGGTATTTGCCGCCCCACGACTCCACGAGGTAGTTCATCTGCGAGAGCTGCTCCTTGATGTGGTCGGGGTTGGCGTTGGGTTTGTCGATCTTGTTGATGGCGAAAACCATCGGCACGCCTGCGGCCTGCGCGTGGTTGATCGCCTCGACGGTCTGCGGCATGACGCTGTCGTCGGCCGCGACGATGATGATGGCCACGTCCGTCACGGCGGCTCCGCGGGCGCGCATGGCCGTGAAGGCCTCGTGGCCCGGGGTGTCGAGGAAGGTGATCTTCTGCCCGTTCAGCACCACGCTGTAAGCGCCGATGTGCTGGGTGATGCCGCCGGCCTCGCCCTCGATGACGTTGGTTTTGCGGATGTTGTCCAGCAGCGAGGTCTTACCGTGGTCGACGTGTCCCATGACCGTTACGATCGGCGGACGCGGGACGAGGTCTTCCTCGCGGTCCTCGCTGTCGTCGGCGATGGCCTCCTGAATCTCCACCGAGACGAATTCGGTCTTGTAGCCGAACTCCTCGGCGACCACCACGAGCGCCTCGGCGTCGAGACGCTGGTTGATCGACACCATCAGACCCAGGTTCATGCAGGCCATGATGACCTCCGTCGGCGCGACGTTCATCATCGTGGCCAGCTCGCTGACGGTCACGAACTCCGTGACCTTGAGCGTCGAACGCTCCATTTCCTCGCGTTCGAACTCCTCGTTCATGCGCTCGGCGACGGCCTCGCGCTTGTCCTTGCGGTATTTCGAGCTTTTGCTCTTGGACCCCTTGGCCGTCAGACGCGCCAGGGTGTCCTTTACCTGCTTCGAAACCTCTTCGTCGCTCACTTCCGGGCGCACGATCGGTTTGGGGGCGTTCTTGCCCTTGTTGCGGCGTCCTTCGCCCGGACGGGGCTGGTTCTGACCTCCGCCGCGGTTCTGGCCCTGTCCTCCCGAACGGTTGCCGTTGTTGTTCTGACCGCCCTGGCCCTGACGGTTGCCGCCGCCCTGTGCATTGCCCTTCGGGGCTTTGCTGACGTCGACTTTCTCCTTCTGGAGGCGTTTGCGCTTATGCTTGCCGCCTGCGACGAAGCCCGACACGTCCATCGTGCCGAGCACCTGCGGACCGGTAAGGGTCACCGTCTCGGGGCGGAAGATGTTGTCCTTCGGGGCCTCGGGCTTCGGCTCCGCCGCGGGGGCGGGGGCCGGAGCCGCTTGTGCCGCGGGCGCTGCCTGCGGGGCCGGAGCGGGTTTGGGTGCGGGAGTCTCTGCGGCTTTGGGCTGCGGAGCCGGGGCGGGCGTTTCCCTCTTCGGGGCCTCCTGCACGGGGGCTGCGGCCTTCGCGGGGGCCGGCGTTGCGGCCGCTGCGGGTTTCGGCGTTTCGGCCGGCTTCGGCTGGGGAGCCGGAGCGGGTGCGGGAGCCGGTTTCACGGCCTCCGGAGCTTTCGGGGCCTCCTCCGCTTTCGCGGCGGGAGCCGCCGGCTGGGGTGCGGGTTTCACGGCCTCGGGTGCGGGCTTGGGCTGGGGAGCCGGAGCCGCCTTGGGCTTGGGCGAGAGGTCGATCTTGCCGAGGAACTTCGGCTGCTGAATCTCGTCCTTGACGCTGATGACGTTGCTTTTGATGACAACCTCCTTCTCTTCCTCGCGCTCCTGCTTCCTGGCTTCTTCGAGGGTTACGGTCGTCTGCTTCAGGGAGATGCGTTCGCGGATCGAATCACGTGCGCTGGCGGCGCTGCGGTTCGCCCCGAACTCCTTCTCCAGAACGGCGTAAGTCTCGGCATCGACCAGCGTGTTGGGCGATCCGTCGCTCTTGATGCCCTTCTTCTGCAGGAAGTCGGTGACGGTGTTCAGCCCCACCTTGAACTCCTTTGCAACCTGAATGAGCCTTAATTTTCTTTCATTACCCATATCTTGTCTCTTTTCCTTTCTTGTCTTGCTTTGATTATTCGAATTCGGCCTTCAGGATCTCCACGACCTTCTGCGCCTGCTCCAGTTCAAGGTCGGCGCGTGCGGCGATCTCCTCGACGGGGAGTTCCAGCACGCTCTTGGCGGTGTCGCATCCGGCGGCTTTCAGGGCGTCGATCACCCATCCGTCGATCTCGTCGGCGAACTCCGTGAGGGCCACGTCCTCCTCCTCGACCTCGCGGTAAACGTCGATGTCATAGCCGGTGAGCATTTTCGAGAGGCGGATGTTGAGACCTCCCTTGCCGATGGCCAGCGACACCTGGTCGGGCTTGAGGTAGACCGAAGCGGTCATCTTCTCCTCGTCGATGGTGATCGACGACACCTTTGCGGGATTGAGCGAACGTTGGATCATCAGCGTCGGGTTTGCCGTGTAGTTCACCACGTCGATGTTCTCGTTGCGCAGCTCCTTGACGATCGAGTAGATGCGCGAACCCTTCATGCCGACGCAGGCGCCCACCGGGTCGATGCGCTCGTCGTAGGACTCCACGGCGACCTTGGCGCGCTCGCCGGGGATGCGGACGATCTTCTTGATGGTGATCAGACCGTCGAAAATCTCGGGAACCTCCTGCTCGAACAGCCGTTCGAGGAACTGGTTGGCCGTACGCGAGAGGATGATGCGCGGCTGGTTGTTGTTCATCTCGACCGACTTGACGATGGCCTTGATCGTGTCGCCCTTGCGGTAGAAGTCGTTGGGGATCTGCTCGGCCTTCGGGAGGATCAGCTCGTTCTCCTCGTCGTCGAGGATCAGCACCTCCTTTTTCCACACCTGGTAGACCTCGCCCGTGACGATGTCGCCGACCTTCTCCGAGTATTTTTCGTAGAGGCTGGCCTTCTCCAGATCGAGGATGCGCGAGGCGAGGTTCTGGCGCAGCGACAGCACGGCGCGGCGGCCGAACGAGGAGAGTTTGATCTCGTCGGCGTATTCGTCTCCAATCTCGTAGGTGGGGTCGATGGCCTTGACCTCCGAGACGGAAATCTGTGCGTTGGGGTCTTCGACGGCGTCGTCCTCGACGACCGTGCGGTTGCGCCAGATTTCGAGGTCGCCTTTCTCGGGGTTGATGATGACGTCGAAATTCTCGTCCGTTTCATACTGTTTTTGCAGCGCGTGGCGGAAGACGTCCTCCAGCACGCCGATCATCGTCGACTTGTCGATGTTCTTCAGCTCTTTGAATTCGGCAAAGTTGCTGATGAGATTGAGATTGTCCATTGTGTGCTTTATCTGATTTTTAATTGTTACTTGAAATCCAGCCACTCCTTCGTGTACTTGATCTGATCGAAGGGGTAGCTGCGCGTGACTTTCACCAACTGTTTCTTCTTTTTGCCCTCGACGGCCTGCTTCTCCTCGTAGGAGAGGGTGATGCCTTCGTCGGTGACCTCCTCCAGCTTGGCCAGTATCTTCACGCCGCTGGTGAGCAGCACCTCGGCCGATTTGCCGGCGAGTTTGCGGTACTGGCGCAGGCTTTTCAGCTCCGAGCCGATGCCGGCCGACATGACCGTCAGCGAAAAATCCTCCTCGTCGCGGTCGAACTGCGCTTCGACGGCGCGGCTCAACTCCGCGCAGGCGTCGATGCCGACCGACGTGTCGCTGTCGATCGTCAGTTCGATTTCGTTGCCCGGGGTCGAGGTGCACTCCACCACGAACATATCGGAGCCTTCCAAATGACGTTCCGCCGCTTCGATTATCTTTTTCGTCTCTATCATAGTCGTTGAATTTCGGTCCGGTGTAAGTATGAAATAAGGGGACTGCCCGTCCCCTTACCCTTCACGCTGTCTTTCGACACCGCAAATATAGTGAAAAATTCCGATATATCAATATTTATACGCAAAATTTACTCCTCTTTGCAACGCGATTCGTAGGGTTTGATGATGCCGCGTTTCGAGGTGCGGATGAATTCGAGGAGCGTATCGCGCTCGGGACTTTGCGGAACCTGCTTTTCGACCTCGTCGCAGCCGTTCAGGTAGTTCAGCCCGCTCTGGAAGAGGATGCGGCAGGCGTCGTGGATCTCGGCGATGCGTTCGTGCGAAAAGCCGCGGCGCGCAAGCCCGATCTTGTTGATGCCCGCGAAACGGAGCGTGTCGTTGCGCACGATGACGTAGGGCGGGAGGTCCTGCCCCAGCAGCGCGCCGCCCTGCACCATGGCGTGCGCCCCGATGTGGGTCCACTGGTGGACGGCGGCGTGGCCGCCGATGACCACCCAGTCGCCGACGTGCACTTCGCCGGCGAGCGACACGCGGTTGGCGATCACGCAGTTGCTGCCGATGATGCAGTCGTGCCCGATGTGGACGTAGGCCATCAGCAGGTTTTTCGAGCCGATGCGCGTGGTTCCGGTCGAGGCGGTTCCGCGGCTGATGGTCACGTACTCGCGGATGTCGTTGTCGTCGCCGATTTCGCAGGTGGTGATTTCGCCGGCGAATTTCAGGTCCTGCGGAAGGCATGCGACCGAAGCGGCGGTGTGGATGCGGCATCGCCTGCCGATGCGCGCCCCGTCGTGGATCACGGCTCCGGGACCGATCCAGCAGTCGTCGCCGATCACCGTGTCGCCCGCGATATAGGCAAATGGTTCCACCGTGACGTTGGCTCCGAGTTTGGCGTCGGGGTGGATATAGGCCAGGTTGCTGATCATTTCCTCTATTTTTTGTTTTTGACTACCTGCGCCATCATCACGGCCTCGCAGGCGAGCGTCTCGCCGACGAACGCCTTGGCCTCCACGAGGGCGACGCCCCGGCGGATGGGTTCCAGCAGGTGGATTTCGAATTGCAGCGTGTCGCCCGGAACGACCTTGCGCTTGAATTTCACGCCGTCGATCTTCATAAAGTAGGTCGAGTAGTTCTCCGGGTCGGGGACGTTGCTTAAGACCATGATGCCGCTGCACTGCGCCATGGCCTCGACGATCAGCACGCCCGGCATCACCGGCTCCTCGGGGAAGTGGCCCACGAAGAACGGTTCGTTCATCGTCACGTTCTTGATGCCCGCCACGGACGAGGAATCGCAGTGGAAAATGCGGTCCACCAGCAGGAACGGCGGACGGTGGGGCAGCATGCGGCGGATGTCGTTGATGTCGTAGAGCGGCGGCTTGCGGCAGTCGTAGGTGTAGCGGGGTTTCTCGCCTCCGCGGCGGATGGTCTGCTTGAGCTGCTTCATAAACTCCGTGTTGGCGAAGTGTCCCGGGCGGGTGGCCCAGACGCGGCCCTTGATCCGTACGCCCAGCAGCGCGAAGTCGCCCAGCAGGTCGAGCAGCTTGTGGCGCGCCAGCTCGTTGTTGCAGCGCAGTTCGAGGTTATTGAGGTAGCCCGCCTTGATCTCGATGTCGGGCTTGTTGAAGACCTTCTTGAGCTTGTCCAGCTGTTCGTCGGGCACGGGGTTTTCCACCACCACGATGGCGTTGTCCAGGTCGCCGCCCTTGATCAGGTTCATGTTGATCAGCGGCTCCAGCTCGTGCAGGAAGACGAACGTGCGGCAGGGCGAAATTTTTCGGGCGAAGTCGTCGCCGGGGTTGAAGGTGGCGTACTGGTTGCCGATGACCTTCGAATTGTAGTCCACGTGCACCGAGACGGAGAATTCGTCGTCGGGGTAGAGGATGATCGCCACGCCCTTCTCGGGGATCGTGTAGACCATCTTTTCGGTCACGTGGTAGAACTGCCGCTCGGCGTCCTGGTCCGCCAGTCCGGTTTCGGTGATGGCCCGGGCGTATTCGCGGGCCGAGCCGTCCATGATGGGGGTCTCGGGGGCGTCGATGTCGATCACGGCGTTATCCACGCCGAGGGTCCAGAGCGCCGACATGATGTGCTCGATGGTGTGCACGCGGTGGCCGCCGGCTTCGACGGTCGTGCCGCGCGAAGTGTCTACGACGTTGTCGCACAGGGCGGGAATTATGGGTTGTCCTTCGAGGTCGGTGCGGCGGAATACGATTCCGGTTCCGGCCTCGGCGGGATTCACGGTCATGGTAACTTTGACGCCCGTATGCAGGCCCTTTCCCGAGAATGAGATCGGCGCCTTCAGCGTTTGTTGTTTGGTTGACATAAGCGGTGTTTCTATATATTTGCGCGCAAAGATAGGAAATTTTCGGTAAAAAACGCTACTTTTGCTCAAAATTCCGATACACCGCAATGACTGAAACACCCCGTGACGACAAACCGAAACCCGCCCGCAGGCCGCGTATCAAACTGCCCTTCGACAACCGCAGGGAGGATATGGGGTCGTGGACCTACGACCATCGTATCGGCCTGTGCGTCACGTTGATCGCCTATCTGGCGCTGATGATCGTCTTCGTCTCGTCGAAGATCGTCGTGGGCCGGCGCACGCACCAGCAGGGCATGTATATCGACCTTCAGACGCTGGCCGAAATGGAGCAGGAGCGCGACCGCCTGGAGCGCGAGGTGCGCGAGCGCCAGCGGCAGGAGGAGATCGACTGGCGGAGCATCCGCAACCAGGCGTCGAACGAAAACGCCCTGAACGAGAAGCTCCGCGACGACCGCGGGACCAACGCTGCGGCGCTGAACGAGGCGGCGGCCGAGGCCGAGGCGCGGATGCGGGCCAACCGCGAGGCCTACGAGCAGGGGCTTGCCGAGGAGCGGGCCATCCGCGAACGCCGCGGGAAGGAGGACGGCGCGGAACGTCAGGACCGCAAGGTCAAGGGGCGCGTCACGGTGTCGTTTTCGATTACCGATCCCGTGCGTACGTCGCGTTATCTGGAGGTCCCGGCCTATCTGTGCGAGGGCGGGGGCGACGTGACGGTTTCGGTCACGGTGGACCGTGCGGGCAAGGTGACCGGCGCGCGCGTCACCGAGGGCGGCGACGACTGCATGCGCGAGTCGGCCCTGCGCGCCGCCCGCAATTCGTTGTTCAATATCGACAACTCGGCGCCCGCCCGTCAGACGGGAACCATCACTTATATCTTCATTCCCCAATGATTTCCGATGATTGCGGCCTGCCTGCCGCACATCCTGGGGCATATCCAATCCGATCTGACGGGGCATCTCGAGCGTTGTCCGTTCGGAATTTTACCGCTTGTTGGCCGGCAGTCGACCGCGGTCGGAAGCCGCGGAAGACGTTTCCCGGCAAAAAGAAGGCCTTTTTGGGGCGGCTCTGTGTCGGGAAAATCGGCTTTTTTTATGGATAATTTCGGCTTCGGCCGCGGATTTATCCGAAAAAAACGTAACTTTGTAGCCGACGTAATTTTCCGAACCGTTAGATGCGTAAACTGCTTTTCATCGTGCTGGCCTTCACGGCGTGCCTGCTCTTTCCGGAGGGCGGCGACGGTGCGTGCATCCGGCAGCAGGCGCCCTCTGCGGCCTTCTCGGCGGGCGATATGCACGCCGACGAGTGGCAGTGCGAGCGTACGTACAATTCGGACCTGAACCACCAACCCCGTGTGCTCCGGGAGGCGGAATCCTGCCCGGCGCAGCCTTCGTTCCGTTACGGCGACCGGCAAGTTCCGGCCGAACGCGCCGTCGTGCGCGGCGCCGCTTCGTGGGGCTGCGGTACGGGAGTTGCCAAGTTAACCGCTGCGTTCCGAACCTCCGATCTCTCCGCCGGACCGCATGCCGTGGATTACTATGTCTACCGGCTGCGGCGGCTCATTATTTAGCGTGCGGTATTTCCCGAACGGTTCGCCGTTCTGTTTGCCTGAAATACGAACGTCTGATAATGAAAGAGATATGGATAAGATTAAAATTTGCGAGGCGATGTACGCCTTGCCCGGGGAGGTTGTGGTGCGCCGCCGCAAATCTCTCGTACTGCCTGCCGCGCTGCTTGCGGCCGGCGTGGCGATACTGGTTCTGAATCACGTTTACGGAGCCTCGATGACCAACAACCTCCGCTCGTCGGCGGTGTTCATCGGCGGTTCGCTGGCCCTGGCGGGGATGATCACGCTCGCGGCGCGCTTTTTCAGCGCCGAGGGCGCGCCCTACTACCGTGCCGGACGCAGTTACCTGCGCTACGACGAACTCTACTTCGAGCGTTCCCAGAGCCGCGATGTGGTGGCCCTCGTGGCGGAAGGCAATGTGGAACGGCTGCTGGCAATGCCCCATGCGCGTGTTCCGGCGGTCTCCGTGGCCATGTACCGTACGCCCGACAACCGCTTCGCCGCCATGCAGGCCTTCGAGTACGCGGACCTGGAATACCGGCCGCTGACCCGGTTGCAGATCAGCCCGCTGAAAGAGGAGGCTTGCGAGGCGTAGGGTTTGTCGCTGCGCTCCGGGACCGGAACTGCGCCCGCTGAATTTTGGATACGAAAAAACAGATTGGACAGATGATAGACATCAGTGGTGAAAATGTAGTATTGGTCGGTGCGTTGCTGCTCTTCGTGGCGGTGATGGCCGGCAAGGTCGCTTACCGCTTCGGCGCCCCCGCGTTGCTGCTCTTTCTGGGGGTCGGCATGTTGTTCGGGCTGAATTTCATTTCGTTCCGCTCGGTCGAAATGACGCAGTTCGTCGGTATGATCGCGCTGTGCATCATCCTCTTCACGGGCGGTATGGACACCTCCTTCCAGGAGATAAAGCCGATCATCGGGCCGGGCGTCGTGCTGGCCACGGTGGGAGTGGTTATGACGGCCATGGTGCTGGCGGGCTTCGTCTGGCTCGTCGCTCCGTGGCTCGATCTGGAGATCTCCTTCGCGCTGGCGCTGCTGCTGGCCGCCACGATGTCCTCGACCGATTCGGCGTCGGTCTTCTCGATCCTGCGAAGCAAGAAGCAGGGCCTCAAACAGCATCTCCGTCCGCTGCTGGAGCTGGAGAGCGGCTCGAACGACCCGATGGCCTACATGCTTACGATCCTGCTGATCGGCGTGGTCACCAACTCCCAGGGCGGGGGCGGTCTGGGCATGAGCGCCCTCTATTTCGTGGTGCAGCTGGTCGTCGGCACGCTTTCGGGTTACCTGATCGGGCGGCTGGCCGTGTGGACGATCAACAAGATCAACCTGGCCAACCACTCGCTCTACTCGGTGCTGCTGCTGGCCTTCATCTTCTTCGCCTTCGCCTTCACGGACCTCGTCAAGGGCAACGGCTACCTGGCGGTTTACCTCGCGGGTCTGGTCGTGGGCAACCATAAGCTGGCGCAGAAACGCTCGCTGACGGTCTTCTTCGACGGTTTCACGTGGCTCATGCAGATCGTGATGTTCCTCACGCTGGGGCTTTTCGTCAACAGCGACGAACTGCTGCGTCCCGAGGTGCTGATCCTCGGCGGTGCGGTCGGCGCGTTTATGATCCTCGTGGCGCGTCCCGTCACGGTTTTCGCCTGCCTGCTGCCGTTCCGGCGCTTCACGACCAAGGCGCGTCTCTACGTTTCGTGGGTGGGTCTGCGCGGCGCCGTGCCGATCCTGTTCGCCATCTACCCGATGATGGCGGGCGTCGAGCACGCCGAGCTGCTGTTCAACGTGGTCTTCCTCTCGACGATCATCTCGCTTCTGGTGCAGGGCACGACCGTGAGCGGCATGGCCAATCTGCTGGGGCTGGCCTACGAGGAGCGCGAATCGGCCTTCAACGTCGAGATGCACGAGGAGATGAAGTCGGCGCTGACGGAGGTCGAGGTCAACGAGAACCTGCTCGCCAGCGGCCATACGCTCAAGGACATCACCCTGCCCGAGAATACGCTGGTGATGATGGTCTGCCGCGACGGGGAGTACTTCGTGCCGCAGGGGAAGACGGAACTCAAGCTGGGCGACAAGCTGCTGGTTATTTCGGACCGCAGCGAGGAGCTGGCAAGCACCTATAAGGATATGGGCATCGACGACGTGATGAAGCTCGGGTAGCTTTCAACGCTCATTGCCTGCGAATTACGGCCCGGGACGCATCCTGTGCCGTGCCTCCCTCCGGCGGATTTCCGCCCGAATCTCCGGCGATTCTGTCGCCGGGGATTCTTTTTTTTGCCCGTTCTGTTCCGTATGTCGGCGATTTTTTGTACCTTGAACCGTGAAAAGGAGATTTTCGCTCTGAAATCCGAACCGGAATCCGGGGCGTCTCTTCGTTTCGGTTTGCGACGCGTGATATGTCTTTGCGGCGTCAAACAAATAGGAAAGATTAAAAAGAAAGCCGGCATTCGGCAAAAAGTTGTACTTTTGCCCTGTTCGCGGACGCTTCCTGCGGCGGCCGGCCCCGACCATGAAACTGCTGAAACCCACATACCTGCTGCGAACCCTGCTGCTGCTCTGCGCCGTAGCGGTCGTGTCGTCCGCCTGCGAGCGGAACGAAACGCAGTCGCTGTCGGACAAACTGGACCACATGATCGCCAACCGGCAGGTTTACGACTGCCAGAAGGAGCAGCGTATCGCCGAACTGCGGCATCTGTTGAGCGTGAGCGGCCTGACTCCCGCCCAGGAGTACGAGATCAACGACAGGCTGTTCGGCGAATTCCACAAGTACAAACTCGACTCGGCCATCCGCTACATGGAGCGCAATGTCCTGCTGGCGCGCCGTCTGGGCGACCGCCGCAAGGGCTGTCTTTCGGGAATCCGCCTGGCGGAACTCTACTCGTCGACGGGCATGTCCATCGAGGCGAAGCGGATGCTGGACTCGATCGACCGCCGGTCGGTGCCCCGCGACATGCTGGCGACCTATTACAAGGCTTACAACCGTTTCTACCAGCAATACGTGGCTTTCAGCGGACAGAGACACTTCCGCGAGCTGGAGGAACGCTATCAGGATTCGGTGATCATGTTTGCCGACACGGTTTCGGTGCGTTACAAGCTCGACCGGCTCTACCAGATGAGCCGCCGCAACCAGTCGCACGAAATGGAGGTCCGGCTGCTCGGGTTTCTGAACAGCCTCGAACCCGATTCGCAGCTCTACGCCGAGTGCGCCTATTCGGTGGGCAGTTTCTACCGCCGCCGCGGGGACGACTGGCTGGCGCGGAAGTACTACATGCTGTCGGCGATGACCGACATCCGGAACTCCACGAAGGAGAACGCCGCCTTCCAGGCGCTCGCGACGCTTTATTACCGTCACGACGATCTTTTCCGTGCGTTCCGCTACACGCAGGCGGCCGTCGAGGACGCGCTTTTCTCCAACGTGCAGTTCCGCACGGTCCAGATGTCGGAACTTTACTCGATCATCATTGCCTCGCACCAGGCCAAAGAGTCCCGCACCAAACACAAGCTGCAACATTATCTGGTGCTGATCAGCGTGCTGTCGGCGGTGCTGGTGCTGCTGTTCGTCTACCTGTACAAGCAGCTTCGCAGGGTCTACCGCATCAAGGAGGAGCTTTCGCAGACCAATGCGAAGCTGGCCCGGCTCAACGAGGAGCTGGGCGAGAAGAACGAGCAGCTGTCGGACTCCAATGCCGTCAAGGTGCAGTACATCGCGCGGTTCTTCGACCTTTGCTCCATGTACATCGACAAAATGGACGATTACCGCAAGTCGCTCAAGAAGCTGGCCCAGGACCGGAAGTTCGACGAACTCAACAGACGGCTCAAATCGACCTCGATGCTCGAGGACGAGCAGGACGAACTCTACAAGAATTTCGACGCCATCTTCCTGAACCTCTATCCGTCGTTCGTCGAGGACTTCAACGCCCTGCTGACCGAGGACGAGCGGATCGTGCTCAAGCAGGAGGACCTGCTGAACAAGGAGCTGCGGATTTACGCCCTGCTGCGTCTGGGCATCACCGACAGCGTGAAGATCGCTTCGTTCCTGCGCTGTTCGCTTTCGACCGTCTATAACTACCGGACCAAGGTGCGCAACAAGGCGGCCATCTCGCGCGAGGAGTTCGAAAAGATGGTTATGAAGATCGGAACGGCCCATAAAACGGACGTCTGACCATTCCAGATCGTCTACATTTTTCGGGTTGTTTCAGAATGTAATATATTGTTAATTAGAGATATGGTTCGAATTGGGTTCTACATTTTCCGCTTCAGTTTTCAAACCGAAGGTTATTCGGGCTAATTTTGTAATCGAGGTGGTGCGCCTGCCGGTATTTTCCTTCGGAAACGGGAGGCGCGGCGCTGAACCTAACTTTTAACCGACCTTATTGACTACACGATGAATCCTGTAAAAGTTGGCCTTATCGGCTTCGGCAGAATGGGAGGTTTCTACCTCGACGAGATGCAGAAAAGCGGCAGGTGGGACGTTGCGTACATCTGCGACGTCTGCGCCGAATCGCGGGACCTGGCGCGCAAGCTGGCCCCCGGGGCGAAGGTTGTGGATGACGAACAGGTTATTTTCGACGATCCCGAAGTGCAGGTCGTGGGGCTGTTCGCTCTGGCCGACTCGCGCAAATCGCAGATCGAGCGGGCTTTCGCCGCGGGCAAGCACGTCATCGCTGAAAAACCCATTTCCGACAGTATCGAAAACGAATGGCAGGCCGTCGAGCTGGCCGAGAACACGCCCTTGTTCTCGACGGTGAACCTCTACCTGCGCAACTCCTGGTATCACAATACGATCAAAGATTTCATCGCCCAGGGCGAGATCGGCGAACTGGCCATCATCCGGGTCTGCCACATGACTCCGGGACTGGCTCCGGGCGAGGGCCACGAATACGAAGGCCCCGCGTTCCACGACTGCGGCATGCACTACGTGGACATCGCACGCTGGTATGCCCAGTCGGAATTCAAGACCTGGAATGCCCAGGCCGTGCGGATGTGGAACTACAAGGACCCCTGGTGGCTGCAATGCCACGGCACGTTCGAGAACGGCGTGGTGTTCGACATCACCCAGGGGCATGTCTACGGCCAGCTGGCCCAGACCCAGACCCATAATTCCTATGTGGACATCATCGGCACGAAGGGCATCGCACGCATGACGCACGATTTCAAGACGGCGATCGTCGAGCTGCACGGCGTGACGCAGACCCACCGCCTCATCCAGCCCTACGGGGGCAAGAACATCGACACCCTTTGCAAGCTCTTCGCCGAGTCGATCGAGACGGGCCGCCGCAGCGAGGCGCTCCCGGAGTTCCGCGACGCGGCGCTGGCCTCGGAGTACGCCTGGCGGTTCCTGTGCGACGCGCGGGAGCACGACCTCCCGGCCATCGGGGAACTGGAGACCCTGCGGCAGATCCGCGAACGCCGCCGCACGATGAAGGACGGCTACGGCCTGCTGCGCAAACACGCATGACAATCGCATAACCCTAAAACTACCTGAACTATGAATCATCTGTTATTTATCGGCGTGGGACAAATCGTCATCATCGCGCTTGTCGTGCTGCTGCTGTTCGGCGGCACGAAGATCCCGGAATTGATGAAGGGCCTCGGCAAAGGCTACAAGATCTTCAAGGACGAGGTCGACAACATCGAAAAGAACATCAAATAACCTCAATACTAACTCAAATTAAACCTCGAAACGATGGCAAAAGAAATGTCAAGAAGAACGTTCCTGAAGCAGGGAGCGGCTGCCGCGATCGGTTTAGCGGTCGTACCCAGCACGGTTCTGGGTAAGAAATTCGGCTACACGGCCCCCAGCGACAAACTCAACATCCTGGGCGTCGGCGTCGGCGGACGCGGCGCTTCGGTGCTGAAGGGCCTGGAGAGCCAGAACATCATCGGCCTGTGCGATGTCGACTGGAAATACGCCGACCACATTTTCAAACGTTATCCTGCGGCCAAGAAGTTCAACGACTACCGCAAGATGTACGACGAGATGCTCAAGTCGGCCGATGCCGTGATGGTCGCTACGGCGGACCACACGCACGCCATCATCGCCGCCGACGCCATCACCGCCGGCAAGCACGTATATTGCGAAAAACCGCTGACCCACACCGTCTACGAGTCGCGCCTGCTGACCAAGCTGGCCGACAAGTACAAGGTGGCCACGCAGATGGGCAACCAGGGCGCATCGGCCGAAGGCGTGCGCAAGGTCTGCGAATGGATCTGGAACGGCGAGATCGGCGAGGTGCGCCGCGTGGACACCTTCACCGACCGTCCCATCTGGCCGCAGGGCCTGGCGCGTCCCGAGGAGGATATGCGCATCCCCAAGACGATGAACTGGGACGCCTTCATCGGTCCGGCTCCCTATCGTCCCTACAACGCCGCCTATACGCCGTGGAACTTCCGCGGATGGTGGGATTTCGGTACGGGTGCGCTGGGCGACATGGCCTGCCATATCCTGCACCCTGTGTTCAAGGGGCTGAAACTGGGCTATCCGACCAAGGTGGAGGGCAGCTCGACGCTGCTGCTGAACGAGTCCGCTCCCTCGGCACAGCGCGTGAAGTTCATCTTCCCGGCCCGCGACAACATGCCGAAGGTGGCCATGCCCGAAGTCGAGGTGCACTGGTACGACGGCGGTCTGATGCCGGAGCGTCCCGCAGGGCTTCCCGCCGGCAAGAACCTGAACGTGAGCGGCGGCGCCGCCATCTTCTACGGTACGAAGGACACGCTGATCTGCGGCTGCTACGGCAAGGACCCCTATCTGGTTTCGGGCCGTGTTCCCGAGGCTCCGAAGGTGCTGCGCGAGATCACCGAGTCGCACCAGATGGACTGGGTGCGCGCCTGCAAGGAGGACGCCGACGACCGCGTGCTTTCGGCATCGGACTTCAGCGAAGCCGGACCGTTCAACGAAATGGTCGTTATGGGCGTGCTGGCAGTCCGCCTCCAGGGCCTCAATCAGGTGTTGGAGTGGGACGGTCCGAACATGCGTTTCACGAACATCCCGGACGACGCCATGATCAAGACGGTCATCAAGGACGGCTTCCACATCAAGGACGGACACCCGACCTTCGACAAGACCTGGACCGATCCCGTGAACGCACAGCAGTTCGCCCAGGAGCTGATCAAACACACCTACCGCGACGGCTGGGCGCTTCCCGCCATGCCGCGCTGATTAACTAACCTGTCCGTAAAACTTTAAAAAACAGAAAGAATATGAAAAAGACCCTTTTATTCTCGGTATGCGCGGCTCTGACCGCATCGCTGGTTTCGTGCGGCGGCCCCGGCGGCAAGGCCAAGACGGCTGAAACGGCCGATGCCAAAACCGCCAAGAAAGCCGTTCCCGAATACACCGTTGTCGACAACGCACAGGTGGACCTCGCCTCGTTCCCGCAGGACAAGGACGGTTACTACGTGATTTTCGACGGCAAGACGCTCAACGGCTGGCGCGGCTACGGCAAGGACAAGGCTCCTTCGCGCTGGACGGTGGAGGATGGCGCCATCAAGTTCAACGGCTCGGGCGGCGGCGAGGCCCAGACGGGCGAGGGCGGCGACCTGATCTTCGCCAAGAAGTTCAAGAACTTCGAGCTGGAGATGGAGTGGAAGGTTTCGAAGGGCGGCAACTCGGGCATCTTCTACCTGGCCCAGGAGGTTACGACCCAGAAGGACGGCAAGACCAAGTACGAGCCGATCTACATCTCGTGCCCCGAGTATCAGGTGCTCGACAACACCAACCATCCCGATGCCAAGCTGGGTGTCGACGGCAACCGCCAGTCGGCGTCGCTCTACGACATGATCCCCGCCGTTCCGCAGAACCAGAATCCCTTCGGCGAGTGGAACAAGGCCAAGATCATGGTTTACAAAGGCACGGTCGTACACGGCCAGAACGACAAGAACGTCGTGGAGTACCACCTGTGGACTCCCCAGTGGACCGAGATGCTGGAGAACAGCAAGTTCAGCTCCGAGAAGTGGCCCCTGGCGTTCGAGTTGCTGAACAACTGCGGCGGTGAGAACCACGAAGGCTACATCGGCCTTCAGGACCACGGCGACGACGTCTGGTTCCGCAATATCCGTGTCAAGATTCTCGATTAAGGGCTTCTTACGATGAGAAACAGGCTATTCGCAGTCATCTGCGTCCTCCTCGCTCTGGCGATGCTCCCCGGCGGAGCATCCGCCAAAGCGAAGAAGGCCCCGAAGAAGGACATCGGTATCCAGCTCTATTCGGTGCGCAGCCTGATCGGGGTTTTCGGCAAGAGCCAGGGCGATTACAAACCCGTCCTGAAACAGCTCGCCGACATGGGCTACACTTCGGTCGAGGCCGCCAGCTACAAGGACGGAATGCTCTACGGGCAGACTCCCGAGCAATTCCGCAAGGATGTCGAGGATGCCGGTATGCGGGTGATTTCCACGCACTGCACGCTCAACCTCTCCGACGAGGAGCTGGCGAGCGGCGATTTCTCGAAGGCCCTCGCTTGGTGGGACGAGTGCATCGCGGCGCACAAGGCCGCCGGTGCGGAATATATCGTGGTCCCCTCGATGCGTAAGATTTCGACGCTCAAGGATTTGCAGACCTACTGCCGCTATTTCAACGAGGTGGGTGCGCGCTGTGCGGCCGCCGGCATGAAGTTCGGCTACCACAACCACTCGCGCGAGTTCGAGAAGATCGAGGATAAGGTCATGCTGGACTACATGCTCGAAAACACCGATCCCGACAAGGTGCTGTTCGAAATGGACGTCTACTGGACCGTGATGGGCAAGGCCAGCCCGGTGGACTACTTCAAGAAGTATCCGGGGCGTTTCCGGCTCCTGCACATCAAGGATCGTCGTGAGATCGGCCAGAGCGGCATGGTGGGCTTCGACGCCATCTTCGCCAACGCGCGGGAAGCCGGCGTGGAGAACATCATCGTCGAGATCGAAGGTTCGAGCTACAACGACATCGTGCGCAGCGTCCGCGAATGCGCCGATTACCTGCTCGAAGCGCCTTTCGTCGCGGCTTTTTTCCGGGACAAATAACGCCTTCCGGCAGCGTTGCGCATATCCGGCCGTCCCTTGCGGACGGCCGGATATTTCGTTTTGTCGTTTTTGGCTGCCGCCGTGGTTTTTCCGCTGAATTATCGCTAATGTTGCGGGTGGAGGCCGGCACGGATGCTTTTGTGTCGTTTATGCCGGATGCGGCCGATACGGGCGGAAACATACACTGAAAAACGGGACCATCGAAAGATGGTCCCGTTTTTATGGTGGAGAATACGAGATTCGAACTCGTGACCTCTTGCATGCCATGCAAGCGCTCTAGCCAGCTGAGCTAATCCCCCTTGTTGTGGGTGCAAAGATAATCGGATTTTTTTATTTCCACAATTTTCGGCCCGAAAAATCGGCTCTGGAATTGAACTTTTTTCGAAAAAACATCCCGAAGCTCTTCGGAACGCTTCCGGAAGCCCGTCGCTGAAGGGTTTCTCCGACATCTGGGCCTCGGCCGAGAACATCAGCCATTGGGACATCGGGCTGGCTGGAGGGGTGCTGATTGCCAAACCCGGGAACCGGGCGATGATCTATGCCGCCACGACGCTCGACAACGGACGCAGATGAAGCGGCAGGGTGCGGCATACGGCATGGCTGGCAGTCCGGTGATCGCCAATATGCAGCGCCTGCTGGAGAATATCGTCCGCAAATCGGCCAATGTCTATTGATTCCCGGTTGCGGGGGGCTTCCACCTGCCGAAACCCCTCCCTCCTGCCGAAACCCCTCTCTCCTGCCGAAACCCCTCTCTCCTGCCGAAACGAACGGCGGACCCCGGGAAAGGGTCCGCCGTTTCGTTGTCCGGATGCCGGCTTCCCGGCTGCGGGGCTATTCCACCTCCCAGGTGGCTCCCGAGCGGAGCAGGTCGTCCACGCAGTGAATTTTGCTCGCGGCTTTGACCTCCTCGACCTGCTTCTCCACGGCGCGGTCGTAGACCGAGTCGTCCTCGACCGAGCGGATTACGCCCAGCGCTACCGGGTAGTCGGGGTATTTCATCGCCGCCAGCATCGAGTGCAGCGTGGTGTCGCGCTCGTGGGCGTCGTGCGTCAGCACGTCGTCCAGCGTGTAGCCGTCCTGGCCCACGGTCACCACCTTGAGTTTCATGTTCTCGAACACGATGCCCTTTTCGTTGTTGGCGCCGAAGAGCATCTTCTCTCCGTGGCGCAGCGTCACCGTGCGTTCGGCGCGCGTGGCCTTGTCGGCTGCGAAGTCGGCATGGGTCTTATCGTTGAAAATCACGCAGTTCTGCAACGCTTCGATCACCGACATGCCCGTATGTCTGGCCGCGGCGATCATGCACTCCTTCGAGAGGGCGACCTCCATGTCGATCGTGCGGGCGAAGAACGTGCCCTTGGCGCCGATGACCAGTTCGCCGGGGTTGAACGGCTTCTCGACCGTTCCGTAGGGCGAGGTCTTGGTGATCTTGCCCAGCTTCGAAGTGGGGGAGTACTGGCCCTTCGTGAGGCCGTAAATCTCGTTGTTGAACAGGATGACGTTGAGGTCCACGTTGCGGCGGATGGCGTGGATGAAGTGGTTGCCGCCGATGGCCAGCGAGTCGCCGTCGCCGGTGGTGACCCACACCGAGAGGCGCGGGTTGGCCGTCTTGACGCCCGTCGCCACGGCGTTGGCGCGCCCGTGCACGGAGTGGAACCCGTAGGTCTTCATGTAGTAGATGAACCGCGACGAGCATCCGATGCCCGACACGAACGTGAACAGGTTGTGGGGCGTGTCGAGCGCGTCGGCGATTTCGGGCAGCGCGCGCTGCACGGCGCTCAAAATCGCGTGGTCGCCGCATCCGGGACACCAGCGTACCTCCTGGTCGCTCTTGAAATCCGCAGGGGTGTATTTGTAGTCTGCCATGGTTACTTCAGTAAGGATTCGAATTTCTGTTTAAGTTCTGCGACCGTGAAGGGCAGTCCCTCGCACTTGTTGTACTGTTCGTAGGGGAACTCCTGGAAGTTCTGGCGCAGATAGGCCGCGAACTGTCCTTCGTTCAGCTCGCAGACGACGATCCTGCGGAACTTCGCGAAGATGTCGCGCACCCCCTTCGGCAGCGGGTTGATGTAGTTGAAATGGCACAGCGAGACCTTTTTGCCCTCGCGGCGCATTTCGTCCACGGCGTTTTGCAGGTGGCCGCGCGTGCCGCCCCAGCCTACGACCAGCAGGTCGCCTTCCGCATCGCCCCAGACGGCCTGTGCGGGAATGTCGTCGGCGACTTTGGCCACCTTCGCCGCGCGGGTGTCGGTCATCTTCTGGTGGTTGGCCGGGTCGTGCGAGATGCAGCCCTTCACGCAGTCCTTCTCCAGTCCGCCCACGCGGTGCTCCAGACCCACTTTGCCGGGGAACGCCCAGCCGCGGGCCAGTTTTTCGTTGCGCACATAGGGCATGAACCCTCCTTCGGGAGCCTTGTCCACGATCGGGGGCTGAATGGCGGGGTAGTCCTTCATCTCGGGAATCCGCCACGGCTCGGAGCCGTTGGCGATGAATCCGTCGGTCAGCAGGATCACGGGCGTCATGTGCTCCATGGCCAGGCGTCCGGCTTCGAAGGCGTAGTGGAAGCAGTCGCTGGGCGACGATGCCGCCACGACGATCACCGGGCACTCGCCGTTACGGCCGTAAAGCGCCTGTTGGAGGTCGCTCTGCTCGGTTTTCGTCGGCAGGCCCGTCGAGGGTCCTCCGCGCTGTACGTCCACCACGACCAGCGGCAGTTCGGTCATCACCGCCAGTCCCAGCGCCTCGCTCTTGAGCGACAGTCCGGGTCCCGAGGTGGTCGTCACGGCGAAATTGCCCGCGAAGGCCGCGCCGATGGCCGTGCAGATGCCGGCTATCTCGTCCTCGGCCTGCACGGTCTTCACCCCGAGGTCCTTGCGTTTGGCCAGTTCTTCGAGGATCACCGTGGCCGGGGTGATCGGGTACGAACCGCAGAAGAGCGGCAGGCCCGCCTTCTCGGCCGCGGCGCAGAGTCCCCACGCCGTGGCGACGTTGCCGTTGATCGACCGGTAGGTGCCCTTTTCGCGGGGAGCCGGGGCCACGGTGTAGTTGTTGGCGAACTGGTGGGTGTTTGCGGCGTAGTTATAGCCTGCCGCTATGGCCAGCTTGTTGGCCTGGGCCACGGCGGGATTTTTCTTGGCGAATTTCCCGTCGAGGTATTTGAGTGCGTAATCCTCCGGACGGTCGAACAGCCAGAAGCAGATGCCCAGTGCGAACATGTTCTTGCACTTGACGACGGCCTTGTTGTCGAGTCCGGTCTCTTTCAGCGCCTCGCGCGTCATGGAGGTGATGTCGGGAACGACGACGTTGTATTCGTCGAGCTTGAGTTCTGCCAGCGGATCGAGGGTTGCGAATCCCGCCTTCTTGAGATGTTCTTCGGTGATCGAATCGCCGTCGAGGATGACCGTCGCGCCCGGCTTGAGCCACTTTCGGTTGGCCTTGAGCGCCGCGGGGTTCATCGCCACCAGCACATCGCAGTAGTCACCGGGATTCAGCTCGCGGTGGTCGCCGAAATGGACCTGGAAGCCCGAAACGCCCGCAACGGTTCCCTGCGGGGCGCGGATTTCGGCGGGGTAGTCGGGGAAGGTCGAGATGCCGTTTCCCAACAGCGCCGAAGTGTCGGAAAAGAGCGTGCCCGTGAGCTGCATGCCGTCGCCCGAATCGCCCGAAAAGCGGATCACGACGTCCTGCAACTCCCGCACTTTTGATTGTTCCATGATTTTGGTTTCAGATTATGGGTTAACAACGATTTCGCAAATATACAGTGACTGATTGGGGCAAAACGGCGAATTTGTTCGCGGCCCATGCCGAACCGATCCTGTCCGTTATGCAAATATATTAAATAAATTGTCATATCGGACTTTTTCGGGCGATTTTTTAGTTTTCCGTTCCGTGTCTGTCGGTTTTTTGCGTCCCGGATCGCTAATTCCTTGTAATTCAGAAGATAACTTTTTGTTGCGATCGTCGCTGAAAAACCTTTTCGGACTCCGTTCTTTCGGATGCGCTCCGCATGCCGCCGGGATTTCGGGCCGAAAAGCGGCGATCCGGCCGATTTTTTTCATTCCGGTGCGGTTTCCTCGTTCTTTTGGGCTACTTTTGCAGTTTCAAATTCAGATTTTAAGGATGATTACAGTTTCGAATTTAGAGGTACAATACGGAAAACGGGTTCTTTTCAAGGATATCAATCTCAAATTCACCCCGGGCAACTGCTACGGTGTGATCGGGGCCAACGGGGCGGGGAAGTCCACGTTCCTCAAAGTGCTCAGCGGCGAGGTGACCCCGTCGCGGGGCAACGTGGCCTTCGGCCCGGGCGAACGCCTGTCGGTGCTCAAGCAGGACCACTTCGCCTATGACGGGTTTACGGTCCTCGACACGGTTCTGATGGGGCATCAGCCGCTGTGGGAGACGATGAAGGAGAAGGAGGCGTTGTACGCCAAGCCCGACTTTTCGGAGGAGGACGGTCTCCGGGCCGGGGAGCTGGAGGAGCGGTTCGCGGAGATGCAGGGCTGGAACGCCGAGAGCGACGCCGCCAACCTGTTGAGCAGCCTCGGGGTCCGGGAAGCCCTGCACGGCCAGCTGATGCGCGATTTGAGCGCCAAGGAGAAGGTGCGCGTGCTGCTGGCGCAGGCCCTGTTCGGCAAACCCGACAACCTGCTGCTCGACGAGCCGACCAACGACCTCGACCGGACGACGATCGCGTGGCTGGAGAACTACCTGTCGAATTACGAAAACACGGTGCTGGTCGTCTCGCACGACCGCCACTTCCTCGATTCGGTGTGCACGCATACGGTCGATATTGATTACAGCGACATCAACCTTTTCTCGGGCAATTACAGCTTCTGGTACGAATCGAGCCAGCTCGCCCTGCGCCAGCAGCAGAACCAGAACAAGAAGGCCGAGGAGAAGAAAAAGGAATTGCTGGAATTCATCCAGCGGTTCAGCGCCAACGTCGCCAAGTCGAAGCAGACGACTTCGCGCCGGAAGATGCTCGAACGGCTCAACATCGAGGAGATCAAGCCCTCGATGCGCAAATACCCGGGCATCATCTTCCAGCCCGAACGCGAGGCGGGCACGAAGATCCTCGGGGTCGACGAGTTGAGCAAGACGGTGAACGGCGAACGGCTTTTCAGCGACGTCAGCTTCACGGTCGAGAAGGGCGACAAGATCGCCTTCCTGGCGCGCGATCCGCGTGCCGTGTCGGCGCTGTTCGACATTCTGGTCGGCGACGACAAGGCCGATTCGGGCGTCGTCGAGTGGGGCACGACGATCAATTACGCCTACCTTCCGCTCAACAACGCCCCCTGGTTCGAGAGCCAGCTCTCGATCGTCGACTGGCTGGCGCAGTTCTCGTCCGACACCTCGGAGCTCTATTTGAGGGGGTATCTGGGCAAGATGCTCTTCAGCGGCGAGGAGATTTACAAGAAGGTCAGCGTCCTCTCCGGCGGCGAGAAGGTGCGCTGCATGGTGGCGAAGATGATGATCCAGCAGCCCAATACGCTCGTGCTGGACTCTCCGACCAACCACCTCGACCTCGAATCCATCCAGGCGTTCAACAACTCGCTGATCAATTTCAAGGGCAACGTGCTGATGAGTTCGCACGACCACGAATTCGTCAATACGGTCGCCAACCGCATCATCGAACTCACGCCCAACGGCATGGTCGACCGTTATATGGAGTACGACGACTACATCACCGACGAGGTCGTCGCCCGGCGTCTGGAGGCCCTCTGGGCCTGAAACGCGCGGCATGCCGGCCCTGAAAACGAAAACAGCCCCCGCTTCGGTTAGCGGGGGCTGTTTCATGCGGAGGTGTGCGGAACCTACTGCGGCTGCTTGCCGATGTAGGCCAGAATGCCGCCGTCGACGTAGAGGATGTGTCCGTTGACGAAATCCGAAGCGTCCGATGCGAGGAACACGGCGGGTCCCATCAGGTCTTCGGGCGTGCCCCAGCGTGCCGCGGGGGTCTTGGCCACGATGAACGAATCGAACGGGTGGCGCGATCCGTCGGCCTGACGCTCGCGCAGCGGTGCGGTCTGGGGCGTCGCGATGTAACCCGGGCCGATGCCGTTGCACTGGATGTTGTATTCGCCGTACTCCGAAGCGATGTTGCGGGTCAGCATCTTCAGTCCGCCTTTGGCTGCGGCGTAGGCCGAGACGGTCTCGCGGCCCAGCTCCGACATCATCGAGCAGATGTTGATGATCTTGCCTTTGCCCTTCTTGATCATCGAGGGGATGACGGCCTTCGAGACGATGAACGGGCCGTTGAGGTCGATGTCGATCACCTGGCGGAACTCCGCGGCGGTCATCTCGACCATCGGGATGCGCTTGATGATGCCGGCGTTGTTGACGAGGATGTCCACGATGCCGACCTCTTTTTCGATCTGCGCCACCATGGCGTTCACCTGCTCCTCGCTGGTCACGTCGCAGACGTAGCCTTTGGCCTCGATGCCCTCGGCCTTGTAGGCGGCCAGGCCTTTGTCCACCAGCTCCTGTTTGATGTCGTTGAAGACGATTTTTGCGCCCTGACGTGCGAAAGCCGTTGCCAGTGCGAATCCGATGCCGTAAGAGGCGCCCGTCACGAGCGCGACCTTACCTTCCAGTGAAAAGTTTACCATAATTTTGAATTATGAATTTTGAATTATGAATTATTTCAGGTCCGTTATTTTCGAAAAATCCTGGTCGCCGTAGTCGAGGTTCTCGCCGCCCATGCCCCAGATGAAGGTGTAGTTGTGCGTGGCTGCGGCGCTGTGGATCGACCATTCGGGCGAGAGCACGGCCTGATCGCCCTTCATCCAGATGTGGCGCGTCTCGTCGACTTCGCCCATGAAGTGGCACACGGCCTGGTCCTCGGGCACTTCGAAATAGAAATAGGCCTCCATGCGGCGCGAGTGCACGTGTGCGGGCATCGTGTTCCACACGCTTCCGGGCAGCAGCTCGGTCATGCCCATCTGCAACTGGCAGGTCGGCAGCACCTGGTTCACGAGCATCTTGTTGATGTTGCGGTCGTTCGACCCTTCGAGCGAACCCATGTGGGCCACCACGGCGTCGGCTTTGGTGACCTTCTTGTCGGGGTAGTTGCGGTGTGCGGTCAGCGAGTTGAAATAGAATTTGGCGGGATTCCCGGCGTCCTCGCTCGCGAAGGTCACCTCGCGGTCGCCCGAACCGAGGTAGAGGGCCTCCTTGTAGCCGAGTTCGAACACGGCGTCGCCGGCCTTCACCACGCCGGGGCCTCCGACGTTGTAGATGCCCATTTCGCGGCGCGTGAGGAAGAACGGAGCCTTCAGCGGGTCGATGGCTTCGAGGCGGAGCGTCTCGGCGACAGGCATGGCGCCTCCGACGACCATGCGGTCGTACATCGAGTAGACCATGTTGACCTCGTCGGCCGTGAATACCTTTTCGATCAGGAAATCGCGGCGCAGACGCGCCGTGTCGTAGCTTTTCGCATCCTCGGGATGCGCCGCATAGCGGATTTCGTAATTGGTTTTCATAGTTATAATTGTTGCATTCGTTGTATTCCGGAACGGCGGGCCGCAGCCTGGAGTTTGACATGGTCGAAATTGGCAAACCAATTCGATCTTTGCAAAGATAATAAAAAATCCGGAATTGGTTACCCAAAACCGGATTTTATTTGCGCAGCTTTGTCCGATTGCGTTTTTTCGCCCCTTCGGTCTGCCTCCGCTGTTTCTGCTAACGGATCGAGTTCATCCTGATGCTCGCCTTCACGAGCGCGATGGCGCGGATGCGCGAGATCTCCACGTCCTTGTCGGCGTGGTGCTGGTTCTGGCTCACGAGCTTCACGTAGCCTGCGCGGTCTGATTTCTGAATGTACTTCACCGTCACGTACTCCTCGCCGTCGATGTCGATCGACAGCAGGTACATGTCGCCCCAGAAGATGTCGTTTATGTCGCGCAGCTGCTTGTACAGCACGATGTCGCCGCTCTTGAGCAGCGGGTACATCGAGTCGCCGACGATATAGATCGCCCCGTCGCATTTCGGGAGGTTGGGAATGTGGATGAAGTTGACGGGCTTGCTCTGCGCCTGGTCGGTGAACAGCGGGACCAGGCCCGCCGTGCCCTCGATCGAGTAGAGGGGGACGCTTTGCAGCGGCAGCGAGTTGTCCGTGCGGTGCATGTAGGCCGTCAGATCGGGTTCGGCGTTGAACATGTTGCCCTTGCCGGTTTCGAGCCAGTCGGGATTGACGTTCAATTCCTGAACCAATATGTTGCGGTTGCGCGCCGAAAGCCCCGCCTTGCCGGTTTCGATCATCGACAGCGCCGCTTTGCCGATTCCAAGTCGTTGTGCCAGTTGCTCTTGTGTCATGCCGAGCTGCTTGCGTATCAGTTTTACCCGTTCGTTCATCGCTTTGTTATCGGAATTATTTATATAAAATATTTGAACTTTATTGCAGAAAATTCAAATTTTGAACTTATCTTTGTTCTGCAAAGTTAAACAATTTATTCTCTTCTGCAAACTCTTTTGCGAAAAAACGATTAATTATCAATGATGTATTCGGTTTCATCGGAACTTTACCTTGAAGTGGCCGCGCGTCTTGCGGAGGCCATCGGCGGGGGAAGTTACTTTTCAGGCTCGCTCACGTTTCCTTTCGGCGATATGGAGTGCCGGCTCACGGCCTCGGTGATCGTCTACCGGCGGCGCGAGCGGCTCCCCGAGGGCGACCGGGACGCGATTGCGGACCTGGTTCCCGTCTGGTGGGAGTTTCACACCGTCCGCAGCGACGGCGAAGCGCTGAACGACTTCTCGTTTTCCGAGGTGCGCGCGCTCCTCTGACCTGCCGCCGCGCTCCGGCCCTCCTTCCCCGGCACGGCGCTGCCGCCGGAGCGCACCCCGACAAAAAACCTGCCCGCCGCGGCGCCGCGCATGGGTTTTTCAAAAAATTTCAGTAAAATGCTCAAACCAACCGAACCGACCTCTGCGGAGCGCTCCTCCGCAGAGGTTTTCGTAACCGGCGGGAACGCCTCTCCGGATGCTCCCGCGTGCGATGCCGTATTTGCGGGCTTTCCGCTGTTTTCCGGCGGCTCGCCGTTTCCCGAGGGGCTGGTGCTTCCGGACGACGCGCCGCCGGCCGCGCCCCCGTCCTTCGCCGATTTCGCCCTCGGGGTCTATCCCTTTCTCGAGCTCGAACCCTTCCACCGGGCCTATTACCGGGTGCTGGAGGCCTTTGCCGCGGGGCGCGTCCGGCGGCTGATCGTCACCATGCCGCCCCAGCACGGCAAGAGCGTCGGGGCCACGACCCTGCTCCCGGCCTACGTGCTGGGACTCGACCCCGACTGCCGGGTGGCGATCGCCTCCTACTCGGGGACGCTGGCCTCGAAGTTCAACCGCCGCGTGCAGCGCATCCTCGAATCGCAGGAATACGCGGCCTTTTTTCCGGACACCTCCATCAAGCGGGGGGCGAAACCGCCCGGCTACATCCGCACGGCCGACGAGGTCGAGATCATCGGCCGCCGGGGCGGTCTGCTCTCCGTCGGCCGCGAAGGGTCGCTGACGGGTAACCGCGTGGACTGCTTTGTCTTGGACGATTTATATAAAGACGCGCTTGAAGCTAATTCGCCGCTCGTCCGCGCCAACTGCTGGGAGTGGTACACCTCCGTCGTGCGGACCCGCATGCACAACGCCTCGCGCGAGCTGGTGGTCTTCACCCGCTGGCACGAGGAGGACCTGATCGGCGCCCTCGCGGTCCGCGAGCCGGTCGAGGAGCTGCGCGCGTGGTCGCAGCTCGACACGCTGCCTGCCGACCGGTGGCTGCACCTCAATTTCGAGGCTCTGAAAACCGCGCCGCCCACGGAGGTCGACCCCCGCCAGCCGGGCGAGGCGTTGTGGGAGCGGCAGCACGGCGCTGCGCTGCTGGAGGCCAAGCGGCGGCTGGACCCGCTGCAATTCGAGGCGATGTATCAGGGGCGTCCGTCGGCCCGCGAGGGGCTGTTGTACGGGCTGAATTTCGCCGAGTACGACTGTCTGCCACACGAGATCGTCCGCCGCGCCAACTACACCGACACCGCCGACACGGGCGACGACTACCTCTGTTCGCTCTCCTATGCGGTCGATGCCGACGGGGTGATTTACATTACCGACGCGGTCTATTCGCGCGAGCCGATGGAGGCGACCGAGCCGCTGGTGGGGGAGATGCTCGTGCGCTCGGACACGCGGCAGGCCGCCATCGAGAGCAACAACGGCGGCCGCGGTTTCGCCCGGGCCGTGCAGGCACTTGCGCCGGGCGTGCGCGTCGAGTGGTTCCACCAGAGCGGCAACAAGGAGGCGCGCATCCTCTCCAATTCGGCCACGGCGCTCCACCTCGTGCGTTTTCCCCGCGGCTGGAACCTCCGCTGGCCCGAACTCTACGCCCACCTGACGACCTACCGCCGGAAGTTTCGCGCCAACCGATGGCACGACGCGGCGGATGTCGTGACGGGCATCGTCGAGCGCGAGGCCGCCGGCCGGGGGCAGAAACGGGTCCGCGGCATCCGGTTTTTGTGAGCGGACAATGTGAAGTCTGCGTTAAATATGTTCCCGCGCGGAACCAAACGCTCCGATTTTCCGTACCTTGTACCCCGTTACGTCACTTATTCTTTTAAGTAAACAGCATGAAATCATTGAAAATCGGAAATTTATGCGCCTCCATGCCCATCGTTCAGGGCGGTATGGGCGTAGGCGTCTCCCTTGCGGGCCTGGCATCGGCCGTGGCCAATCAGGGCGGTGTCGGCGTCATCTCGTCGGCCGGTCTCGGGGCGATCTATAACAACTATTCGAAGGACTATCGCACCGCCTCGATCTGGGGGCTGAAGGAGGAGCTTCGCAAGGCCCGCGAAGCGACGAAGGGCATCATCGGCGTCAACGTCATGGTCGCCATGTCCAACTTCGCCGACATGGTGAAGACCGCCATCGCCGAGAAGGCCGACATCATCTTCTCGGGTGCGGGGCTTCCGTTGAACCTGCCGTCGTTTCTCACGGAAGACGCCAAGACCAAACTGGCTCCGATCGTTTCGTCGGCGCGCGCCGCGAAGGTCCTGTGCCAGAAATGGTTCTCGGAATATAAGTACATCCCCGACGCCATCGTGGTCGAGGGTCCCAAGGCGGGCGGCCACCTGGGTTACAAGGCCGACCAGATCTCCGACGAGCACTATTCGCTCGAAGCCATCGTTCCGCAGATCGTGGCCGAGGTCCGTGCTTTCGAGGCCGAGCACAACTGCAGCATTCCGGTGATCGCCGGCGGCGGTATCTATACGGGCGAGGACATCTACCGCATCATGGCGCTGGGCGCCGACGGCGTGCAGATGGGGACGCGCTTCGTCACCACCGACGAGTGCGACGCCGATCCGGCTTTCAAGCAGAGCTACATCGAGGCGCACGAGGAGGACATCGAGATCATCCAAAGCCCCGTCGGCATGCCGGGCCGGGCCATCCGCAACTCGTTCCTCGACCGCGTGAAGGAGGGCCTGAAGGTCCCCAAGGCGTGTCCGTTCGACTGCATCAAGACGTGCGACGTGACGCACAGCCCCTACTGCATCATGCTGGCCCTCTACAACGCTTTCAAGGGCAAGCTCCGCAACGGCTACGCCTTCTGCGGCTCGAACGCCTGGCGTGCCGAGAAGATTCAGTCGGTCCGGGAGCTGATGACATCGCTCCGCACCGAGTACGACAGCTTCGCCGCGAAATGCGAAGGCTTCTCGCTCCGGGAAAAACTCTTCGGCGCGAAGTGATCCGCCGCCTCCCAATAAAGACAAACCCCTCCCGGCCATTTGGCCGGGAGGGGTTTGTCTTTGCCGGATGTCGTGCGTCATTTCGCCGCGGCGTAGACGAGTTTGAGTTTGGCGAGCTGCGCGTTTTTCTTGTTGGTGATCTCGATGCGGTAACGCAGGTTCTCCCGGGCGTCGATCAGTGTGTAGGACCATGTGCCGTCGTCGCCGTAATCGAGCGTATACTGCGGTTCCGAATCGTCGGCGCCGAACAGGTCGAGGCTGACGTCGTTCTGCTGGCTCGTGGGCAGGTAGTGAACCTCCGAAAGAACTTTGCCGGTGATGGCCGGGAATTCGACGTATGCGCCTAATTTGCTGAAAAACAGTCCTTGGGCCGGATCCGGAATGGAGGGGCTGAACTGCTTGTTGTCGAGCCAGTAGAATTTGCCGCCCTCGTCCGGATCGACGAAAATGGCAAATGTGTAGCCGCCGATCGTGTACTCATGGCGCCCGGTCGTGAAGTTATCCGTCGAATAGGGCGGCAGCTCGGGGGTGGCGACCGAAGCTCCCAGCGTAAAATCGGCCACCAGGGTTACCTCGGACGGCAGCACCGGGGTGATTTCGTCCTGGCTGACGCTGACGGTTTTCACTCCGTCGACGTTCGTGGCCGCGATCTCGATGCTGCCCAGCTGCTTCACATAGCCGTCCCAGTTGCCCGCGGCGGCGGTTACGCGGACGGTAGCGTCACCCGTGCCCTCGGTCTTGTCGAGCGTGAAGCCTTCGCCCGAGGGGACGGCCTTCCACGCGGCGGTCGTAGTGATGGTGAAGGTTTCGGACTCCCCGGCCTCGCCGCCCAGTACGAGGTCGTCTGTGCTGACGGTCAGCGTCGCGGTGTTCTTGTCGTTGTTGTCGTTGCAGGCGGTTGGGCCGGTGACGGCGAAAACTGACAGCAGCAACCCCGAAAGGACCCGCATGAATCTGGATGTTTGCATAAATTATTTTTTTTGTGAGTGAGTAGCTTACAACTCCTCGAGCCGCGCCACGGGCGAGACGTCGAGCGACGAGAAGTCGCCCCGCAGGTAGCGGTAGTAGCCCGCCATGGCGATCATCGCCGCGTTGTCGGTCGTGAACTTGAACTCCGGAAGGAACGTTCGCCAGCCGCGCCGGCGGCCCGCTTCGGCGATGCCGTCGCGCAGGCCCGAGTTGGCCGAGACGCCGCCCGCGATGGCGATGTCGCGGATGCCCGTCTCCTTCGAGGCGCGGATGAGTTTGTCGAGCAGAATCTCGACGATGGTCCCTTGCAGCGAGGCGCAGAGGTCGGCCTTGTGCGTCTCGATGAAGTCGGGGTCTGCGGCCACGGCGTCGCGCAGCGTGTAGAGGAACGAGGTTTTCAGGCCCGAGAACGAATAGTCGTAGCCCTCGACGCGGGGATGCGCGAAGCGGAATGCCTTCGGATCGCCCTCCTTGGCCAGACGGTCGATCACCGGACCGCCCGGGTAGGGCAGCCCCATCACCTTGGCGCACTTGTCGAAGGCCTCGCCTGCGGCGTCGTCGATCGTCGTGCCGATGATCTCCATTTCGAGCGGGGAGTCCACGCGCACGATCTGCGTGTGGCCGCCGCTCACCAGAAGACACAGGAACGGAAAGTCCGGATGGGGCAGCGTGCGGTCCCGAAGGTCGATGAAGTGCGAGAGGATGTGCCCCTGAAGGTGGTTGACCTCGACCATCGGGATGTTGCGGGCGATCGAAAGCCCCTTGGTGAACGACACGCCCACGAGCAGCGATCCGACCAGCCCCGGGCCGCGCGTGAAGGCGATGGCGTCGATCCGGTCGGCGGCGACGCCCGCCTCCTTGAGCGCCGTGTCCACGACGGGGATGATGTTCTGCTGGTGGGCCCGCGAGGCCAGTTCGGGGATCACGCCGCCGTATTTGACGTGAACCGCCTGCGAGGCGATGACGTTCGACAGCAGGACGTTGTTGCGGAGCACGGCGGCAGAGGTGTCGTCACACGAGGATTCGATGCCGAGAATTGTAATATCCATCCGGAATTATAATTGTTTTTTAACTATTTTCGCTAAATTTGCAGGTTATATAGGAGTCCTGATGCGCAAAGGTATAAAAATATTGGGAAAGGTGTTCTCGGCGGCGGTTTTGTTGCTGATAATTGTTCCCGTGGCGCTCTCGCTGCTGCTCGACATTCCCGCCGTGCAGAACTACGCGGTGCACAGGGCCGCGCGCTTCGTCTCGCGCAAGCTGGAGACCACCGTGTCGATCGACCGCGTGGACATCGGCATCTTCTCGAAGGTCAGGGTCAAGGGCTTCTATGTCGAGGACTACCAGCGCGACACGCTGCTTTACGTCGGGAAGCTCGACGCCTTCATCACGAGTTTCGGCATCTTCGGCGGCGGGCTGGAGCTGAGCCGCGGCGAGATCGCCGACGCGAGGCTTTACCTGCGGCAGACGCCCGGCGGGGAGATGAACATCAAACAGATCGTCGACCGCATTTCCGACCCCGACAAACCCAAGAAGGGCAATTTCCGCCTCTCGCTGAAGAAGGCCTCGATCGAGAACATGGACCTCTGCCTCGAACGGCTCGACCATCGCGATCCGGAGCACGGCATCGACTTCTCGCACATGCACCTCTACGGCATCACGGCCCGCGTGGACGATTTCACGATCGACGGGCAGGCCATTTACACCTCCATTGCGGCCTTTTCGGCCCGCGAACGCAGCGGCTTCGTGCTGAACCACCTGGCCGGGCGGTTCTACATGACGCAGGGCTGTCTGGGCTTCGAGAACGCCTCGATCATCACGCCGCGTTCGAACGTCAACTTTCCGTTCGTCTCGCTGGCGGGCGACTCGTGGGCGCAGTACAAGGATTTCATCGGCGAGGTGCGCATCGACGCCTCGATGCGCAATACGACCGTTTCGACCGACGACATCGCCTTTTTCGCCCCGAAGCTGCGCGACTGGCATGTGGATTTCACCGACGTAAACGTCGAGGTCGCCGGCGTGGTGTCCGATTTCACGGGCCGGATCAGGAGCATGCAGATCGGCGAGGGGACGACGCTCGTGGCCGACGCCTCGGTGAAGGGGCTTCCCGACATCCGGAAGACCCGTTTCGACCTGTCGGTTCCCCGCCTGCGCTCCACGGCCCGGGCCGTGGACGAGCTGGCCCTCGGCATCGCGGGCCGCAAACTCTCGGACAAGCTGGTCGGCGTGCTGGGCAATTCCGGGCAGATCGACCTCAATGCCCGTTTCCGGGGACTGCTCTCGTCGTTCGACATGCAGCTGGGCGCCGCGACGGGCGTGGGTAACGTCTCCTGCAACCTGAAAATGGCCCCGGTCAAAGGGGGGCTGAGCAGCGTGCGGGGCGATGTCGAGACGCGCAACCTGCGTCTGGGCGAGCTGCTCGACCGCCGCGATCTGCTGGGCAACGCCACCCTCACGGCCTATGTCGACGGCGTGATCGGCAGGGGCGTGGCCGACGCCAACGTCGTGGGCAACGTCACGCAGCTGGGATTCAACGGCTATGTCTACGACTCGCTGCGGCTCGACGGCCGCCTGCGCAACCGCGAGTTCGACGGACGCATCACGGCCCGCGATCCCAACCTCGACTTCGACTTCTTCGGCACGGTCGACCTGAACGACTCCGTGCCGCGCTACGACTTCACGATGGACCTGCGGCACGCCGATCTAGCCCGGCTGCACGTCAACCGCCGCGACTCGGTGTCGCAGCTCTCGGGCCGCATCGTCGCTGCCGCCGGAGGGCGTTCGCTCGACGATCTGAACGGCCGCATTCAGGTGACCGACGCCCGCTACCGCTACAACGACAAGGAGATCGCGGCCGCCAGCATGACCGTCACGGGCGAGAACTCCGAGCGGAGCAAGTTCGTGGAACTGCGCTCGGACTTCGCCGACGTCACGTTCCGGTCGAAAACCAGCTACCGCACCGTCTTCGAATACCTGCGCCGGAGCGCGTGGAAATACCTGCCGATGCTGGGCGGCGAAAAGTGGGAGGAGACGCCTTCGGAACGCAAGGCCGCCGTGGCCAACGACTTCTCGCTGCTGTCGGTCAACATCCGCAATTTCAACCCCGTGGCCGACGCCGTGTCGACGGGACTTCAGATCGCCGACGGCTCGTCGCTGCAACTGTTGTTCAATCCGGCCAGCGACCAGTTGTCGCTCAAGGCAGCGTCGGAATACATCGAGCGCCGGCGCATGCTTGCCACGCGCCTTTCGGTCAACGCCTCGAACCGCGGCGACTCGCTGGCGGTCTACGCCTCGGCCGAGGATCTCTATGCAGGGGTGCTGCACCTTCCGCGCCTCTCGCTGACGGGCGGCGCGCGGCAGAACCGCGTGCAGCTCTCGGCAGGCTTCGACGACACCCTGCGCCGCGTCTCGGGGCTCGTCGGGTTCCGCGCCGCGGTGGCCGACGAGCACGGACCCAACGGCCGCGTCGTCGATTTGCGGATTCTTCCCTCGCACATCACCCGCGGCGACAAGACGTGGCAGATTTTCGCCCGCAAAATCCTGCTCGACACCGCGCAGGTCGTGATCGACAAGTTCTACGTGATGAACCGCGAGCAGGAGCTGCTGCTCGACGGCGTCGCCTCGCGCAGCCGCGAGGATTCGGTGACGCTCTCGCTGCATAATTTCGACCTGGCGCCCTTCGCGCAGGTCGCCGAGCGCATGGGCTATTACATCGAGGGGCGCACGAACGGTTCGGCGGCGATGAAGTCGGTGCTGCGCGGCGGCGAGATCACGGCCGACATCCTGCTCGACAGCGTGGAGGTCAACGACATTCCCGCGCCGCCGATGCGCCTCGCCTCGCGCTGGGACTTCGCCCGCAGCCGCGCCGGAGTGACGGTCTCCGACCGTATCAGGCGCGACACGCTGATCCGCGGTTTCTACGCCCCCGACCGCAACCGCTATTTCGCCCGGCTGGACGTCGACAGTCTCGATATGGCGCTGCTGGACCCGATTCTTGCGGGTGTCGTCTCCTCGACCGAGGGCATGGCCTCGGCCGGCCTCACGTTGCAGGGCCAGGGCCGCAAGGCCGATCTCGAAGGCGAAATCCGGGTCGCGGGGCTGAAAACCACGGTCGATTTCACGCAGGTGACCTACTCGATGCCCGAGGCCGTGCTGAACGTGAAGAACAACCGGTTCAGGGCTTCGAACGTCCCGATTTTCGACCCCCGGGGCAACCGGGGGCGGTTCGATTTCGACATGAGCCTCCAACACCTTTCGAATATCTCCTACGACGTGCGCGTGGCCCCGCAGCAGATGCTGGTGCTCGACACCGACTCCGACAACAACGACATGTTCTACGGCAGGGTCTTTGCCACGGGCGCGGCCCGCATCTCGGGCGACAAGGGGGCGGTGAACATGGATATAACGGCCTCGACCGACGGCAACTCCTCGTTCGTGATGCCGCTGTCGAGCAAGTCGAACATTTCGAACGCCGATTTCGTGGTCTTCGAGCAGCCCGAGCAGGCCGATACGCTCGACGACGTGGCGCGCAAGAAACTCTCCTTCGAGCGCAAGCACCGCCAGAAATCCGACGCCGGGAGCCAGATGAAGATCACCCTCGCGCTCGACGTGCGGCCCGACGCCGAAGTCGAACTCGAAGTGGCGGGCAACACGGTCAAGGGGCGCGGCGCGGGCGCGCTGAACCTCCAGATCAACCCCAAGGCCAATATTTTCGAGATCTACGGCGACTATACGATCGCGGAGGGCAGTTTCATGCTGTCGCTCCAGCAGATCATCAACAAACGCTTCACCATCGAGAGCGGTTCGTCGATCCAGTGGACCGGGTCGCCGATGAACGCGATGCTCGACATCGACGCCGTGTACAAGGTCAAGGCGTCGCTGCAACCCCTCCTGCAGGGCACGGCCGACCTCGGGGGCGACCGTTCGGTTCCCGTGGAGTGCGTCATTCACCTCGGCGAGCGGCTTTCGAACCCCACGATCACCTTCGACGTGCGGGTTCCCGGCTCCGATCCCGAGACGCAGAGCCTGATCGCCAATGCTCTCTCGACCCCCGAGACGGTCGACACGCAGTTCCTCTACCTGCTGCTGTTCAACAGCTTCATGTCCGAGAACTCGTCGCAGGCCTCGTCGAACATCGGCAGCTCGGTGTCGGCGGCCACGGGACTGGAGTTCGTGTCGAACATGGTCAGCAACTGGCTTTCGTCGTCCGACTACAACGTGGTGATCCGCTACCGGCCCAAATCGGAACTGACGAGCGACGAGGTCGATTTCGGGCTGTCGAAGAGCCTGATCAACAACCGGCTGTTCGTCGAGGTCGAGGGCAACTACCTGATCGACAACAAGCAGGCCGTGAACAGTTCGATGTCCAACTTCATGGGCGAGGCCTACATCACCTACCTGATCGACCGGGCCGGGACGCTCAAGCTGAAAGCCTTCACGCAGACCATCGACCGCTTCGACGAGAACCAGGGTTTGCAGGAGACCGGCATCGGCGTCTACTTCAAGGAGGATTTCGACAACCTGCGCGACCTGCGGCAGCGGATCAAGGAGCGTTTTACGAACAAGAAGCGCAAGGCGCGGCGCATCGCCCGCCGTACGGCCCGCGCGGCCGAAAAGGCGGCCGAAGATGCGGACCGGAGCCGTCTGCGCGAACCGGCGGATACGCTTTCGCCGTTCGGATACGTTAAAGAGGAAGAGGATGAATAGAAGGTGAACTTTGCGGTTAAGCGAGAGCAGAGACTGCTTGAAAAGTGAAAGATGTCCCTGCGGTGATTGAATCCGACTTGATGCCGGAGCCGTGAAACAACGACCCGACTAAAAGCGCGGGCGGAGGGGCCGGGGCGCGTGCGCCCCCGCGGGCGCAGACTGCAAAACCGGCGCTCGAAAACGAAATTGGAAGGATAAAATTTGTAAACTTAAATATTTCTAAACCATTATGACAACATTTTTGCAGGCTGCCGAGGCGGTGGCCGTAAGTGAGGAGACCCGTATGGGCTTGTGGACCCTGTTTACCAAAGGCGGCTGGCTGATGTGGCCGCTGCTGGCGCTGGGGGGCGTGACGATCTTTATCTTCGTGGAGCGTTTCATGGCCATCCGCAAGGCTTCGGTGCTGGACATGAACTTTATGAACCGCATCCGCGACTACATCTCCGACGGCAAGATCTCGACGGCCGTGAACCTCTGCAAGAAGACCGACACGCCCATCGCACGCATGATCGAGAAGGGCATCGAGCGCATCGGACGCCCGATGAGCGACGTGCAGACCGCCATCGAGAACGTCGCCAACCTCGAAGTCTCGAAACTCGAAAACGGCCTTCCGTTCCTGGCCACGATCGCCGGCGGCGCGCCGATGATCGGTTTCCTCGGCACGGTGTTAGGTATGGTGCAGACCTTCATGGACATGTCCGCCGCGGGCGGCACGGTCGACCTGGGGCTGCTGTCGAGCGGCATGTACGTGGCGATGGTGACCACCGTGATGGGTCTGATCGTCGGCATTCCGGCCTACTTCGGCTACAACTACCTCGTGGCGCGCATCGAGAAGCTGGTGTTCCAGATGGAGGCCAACTCGATCGCGTTTATGGACATTCTGAATCAACCCGTTCAAAAATAGCGCGTTATGGCAATCAAACACGGATCGAAAGTCGATAAATCGTTCTCGGCCTCGTCGATGACCGACCTGATGTTCCTGCTGCTGCTGTTCCTCTTGATCGCCACGACGCTGATCAACCCCAACGCCCTGAAACTGATGCTTCCGAAGAGTTCGAACCAGTTGAAGGACAAGGCGATGACCACGGTGTCGGTTCAGGATGCGGGCCACGGCAAGTATCGTTACTATGTCGAATTGCAGGACGTGGGTTCGATCGGCGGCGTGGAGCGGGCGCTCAAGGCGCGGCTCGACGGGCAGAAGGACGCTACCGTCTCGCTCCACTGCGACAAGACCGTTGCGGTGGACGAGGTGGTGAAGGTTATGAATATCGCCAAGGACAATAATTATAAACTTATTTTGGCGACTTCGCCGAAATAAGTTCAATGAAAAATGAAAAATTAAGAATTAAAAATGAAATCCGTGCCACCCTGGCGCAGGGGCAATTTTTAATTTTTCATTCTTAATTTTTAATTGGGAAACCAATGTATTACTACGATCCCGATAATAAATCCCCGCGACGGTGGGCGATGATCGCGACGGCAGTCTACGGCGTGCTGCTGGCCGGCTTGTTCGCGCTGGTGTCGTTCGATTTCTCGCCGGTGACGGACAAGCCGGGCGACACGATTCTCGTCGACTTCACCGAGCCGCCCGTTCCCGAGCCGCCCAGACCGCCCGTGAAGGTGGCCAACGAGCCGCGCGTGCACGATGTCGCGGCACCCGTGGAGCAGACGGCGCAGGTTGCGGGCAAGGACCCTGTGACGCAGACGCCCAACCCCAAGGCGCTGTTCAAGATGAACAAGGGCGGGGCCGACGAACCCGACAATGCGGGCAATCCCCGCGCTCCCGAGGGCGAGGACAAGGCCAGCGGCACGGGTCCGGGACTGAACCCCGACGGACTGGACCAGCTGGATCAGGGGCTGAAAGGGCGCGGACTGGTGGGCGACCTGCCCAAGCCGTCGTATCCCGGCGAGAAGGGCGGCAAGGTCGTGATCCGCGTGACGGTCGACGCTTCGGGCAAGGTCACGGGGGCTTCGTTCGAACCCAAAGGCTCGACGACGGACGCTGCCGAGCTGATCGAGGCGGCGAAAGCGGCGGCCCGCAAGGCGCGATTCACAGAGAGCCGCGCCGCGGTGCAGGGCGGCACGATCACCTATATTTTCCGCATGGAGTAACGGGTGTGTTTGAGAAACCCGCGTCGGGTCGGCCGGGTCGGCGCCCGTTTTTTACCCGGTTTCCCGCCGCCCGCTGGTATGATATTGGATAAATACAAATTTTGGCTATGCGACATATCCTGTTAACCCTCTCGGCCTGCCTGGCGTTCGCTGCGGGCTATGCCGAAAAACCCGTAAAGGGGGCGCACCTCCGGCTGGAGAACGCGACCTATAATTTCGGCGACGTGTCCCGTAAGGGCGGCGACCTGGTCCGCGAATTCCGGTTCGTCAACGACGGTACGGCCCCGCTGGTGCTGGTGCGGGTCATCACTTCGTGTTCGTGCCTCAAGGCGTCGTTCTCGAAGCGTCCCGTGGAGCCGGCCGATTCGGGGGTGATCCGCATCATCTACGAACCCCACAAGAGCGAGCCGGGAGCCTTCAACAAGGTGATCCAGGTCTATTCCAATTCGGTCGACGGCCGCGACGTGATCACCGTGCAGGGCAACTCGATCGAGGGGCAGCCCCGCGGAAAGGTCAAGACCGAAAAGGTGAAAGTGAAGTATAAGTAAGAATATGAACGAGTCATCGGCATCCCGCAGTGCTGTCGACTGCCGCTTTCGCCGCCTTTGGCGTCGTTGGCAAGTCTGACCCACCCCCAAACCCCCGCCTCGGCGGGGGCTTATGGCAGGGCGCTGCCCGGGACCGAATGACATAATGAACCGAAATATGGCAATTCTTTTTTCAAACGCGATGGTGCTGCCGATGACGGCCGCCGGGAACGCCCCCCGCACCTTTGCGGGCTGGGTGGGCGTCGACGGCAACCGCATCGCGCTGGTCACGGAGTCGGAAACGGCCGCCGCGGGGTTTCGCGCGGCGCACCCCGGGCTTCGGGAGTTCGACTGCCGGGGCAAACTCGTGATGCCGGGGCTGGTGAACACCCACTGCCATGCGGCCATGACCCTGCAACGCAGCCTTGCCGACGACATCGCCCTGATGGAGTGGCTCCACGACTATATCTGGCCCTTCGAGGCGCGTCAGACGGCCGACGATGTGGCGCTGGGCATGACGCTCGGCGTGGTCGAGATGCTGCTGGGCGGCGTGACGTCGTTCGTCGACATGTACTATTTCGAAAACCGCTGCGTGGAGACGGTCGAACGGCTGGGCATCCGCGCCATGCTGGGCTGCAACTACTTCGATTCGAATGTCGACGAGGTGATGCCCCAGGTGGAGGAGGCCGTGCGGCTGGCCGCCGGATGCGACCGGGTGCAGATCGCCCTGGCGCCCCATTCGCCCTATACCGTGTCGCCCGAGAACCTCCTGCGCGGCAAGCGGCTGGCGGATAAATACGGCCTGCATCTGATGACCCATATCTCGGAGACGCAGGACGAGGTGCGCATCGTGCGCGAAAAGTACGGGAAAACCTCGGTCGAACACCTCGACGGGTTGGGACTGCTGGGGCCGAAGACCATCGGCGCGCACTGCATCCACGTGACCGACAGCGACATCGAGACACTCGCCGCGCGGGGCGTCGCCGTGTCGCACAACCCGCAGAGCAACATGAAAATATCGAGCGGCGTGGCGCCCGTCGAGCGGATGCGCGCCGCGGGTGCGCTGGTGACGGTCGGCACGGACGGAACCTGCTCGAACAACGATCTCGACATGTTCGAGGAGTTGCGCACGGCGGCCTTCCTGCAAAAATCCGCGACGGGCGATCCCGTGGCCCTTCCGGCCTGGGAGGCGCTGCGGCTGGCGACGGCGAACGGCGCGCGGGCGATGGGCTATGCCGACGGCGAACTGGGCGTCGTCCGCGAGGGCGCGCTGGCCGACCTGATCGTCGTGGACCTTCAGAAACCCCATTTGCAGCCCGTCAACGACGTGGTGTCGAATCTGGTCTACTGCGGCAAGGCCTCGGATGTCGATACGGTGGTCGTCGACGGACGGATCGTCGTCGAGAACCGCTGCGTGGCGGGCGTCGACCTGCCGGCGCTCTATGCCGGGGTTGCGGCGGCCGTCGCGCGAATCAAAGCCGGCCGATGACCGGATGCGGAGGGGCGCGGTGCGGCGTCCCGTCCCGCAAATCCGGCTCGCAGCCGGGTGGCATCGGAATTGCGTTGAACCACCTGATTATAAAAACTATCGAATTATGGATCACAAGGTAACTTTCGGCGGCAAGCCCGTGACGCTTGTCGGCAATCGCTGCAAAGTGGGGGAGACGGCCCCCGTATTTACGGTCACCGATGCGGGGCTGCAACCCGTGTCGTCGGACGTTTTCCACGGCAAGGTGCGCATTTACAGCGTCTTTCCGTCGGTCGACACTCCGGTCTGCTCGTTGCAGAACATCCGCTTCAACCGCGAGGCGTCGAAACTGGGCGACGACGTGGTCGTCGTGTCGCTGTCGGTCGACCTGCCCTTTGCGCAGAAACGCTTCTGCGCCGCCGAGGGCATCGACCGCGTGCATGTCTTCTCGGATTACAGGGAGCTGGATTTCGGCATGAAGTACGGCTTCGTGATCGACTCCCTGCGCCTGCTGGCGCGCGGCGTGGTGGTCGTGGACCGCGACGACGTGGTGCGCTACGTGGAGTACGTGCCCGAGGTCACCCACGAGCCCGACTACGAAAAGGCGCTGGCCGTGGCGCGCGAACTGGCGAAGTAAGCCGCCGGGACGGCCGAAAAAAAGCGGACCCCGAAAGAACCCCCGTGCAGTATGCCGCCGCAGGCTATTTCAACGGCGAATCCGGCTCGCGGGACATCACCAGATAGAACATCCGGTCGAGGAACGCCGGGGCGAACTTCTTGACGAAGTGCGTGGCGCGCCCCTCGCTCTCCATCAGGCAGAGGCGTTTGCGCCGGAGGATGCCCTTCGCCACGATGCGGGCCACCTCCTCGGGGGTCATCATCTTCGACTCGTTGCGCGGCGTGGCGCCCTGCTGCTTCCCGTCGGCCGTGAGGGCCGAGAAGCGGACGTTCGAAGCGGTGAAACCCGGACAGGCGATCATCACGTGCAATCCCTTTTTGAGGTTCTCAATACGCAGCGTTTCGAGGAATCCCGTCATGGCGTATTTCGAAGCCGAATAGCCCGTGCGGCCCGGCAGTCCGTGCAGCCCGGCGACGGAGGAAATGCCCACGACGGAGCCTTTCGACGCCTGAAGATACGGCAATGCGAACTTGCAGCAGTTGACCGTACCCCAGAAGTTGACGTCCATCAGCCGGTGCAGCACCCCGAGGTCCACGTCGTCGAAAATGGCGCGCATCGAAATACCCGCATTGCAGATCAGCACGTCTATGCCGCCGAACTCCCGCACGGCGGTTTCGATCAGCTCCCGGCACTCCTCGGGCTTCGTCACGTCCACCCCGCAGTAGGCCGCCTGCCCGCCCCGGGCGCGGATGTCGCCCGCAAGAAGCTGCAATTTCTGCACGTTGCGCGCTCCGAGCACCACTTTTGCGCCCTGCGCGGCGTATACCTTCGCCATCGCCTCGCCGATACCCGACGATGCGCCCGTAATGACGATTACCTTATTTGCCAATGTCTTCATATCTTTTTTATTCATGTTTTGCATCTCCGCCCGCCGTTTTCGCGGCGTTCCGCCGCATCTACAAGTCCGGCCCCGCCCCCGCCTTGACGGAAGCTTACCGCATGCGGCCGGAATGCGAGCCTAAATTTCCACCTCCAACCCGTCGTAAGCCAGGTGCACGCCCGGCGGGAGCGTCGCCTCCGTCTCGGCATGCAGGCCTATTTCGTGGGACATATGCGTGATATAGGCCTCGCGCGGCCCGACGCGGCGGATCAGCGCCAGCGCCTCCGCGAGGTTGAAATGCGACGGATGCGGAGCGAAACGCAGCGCATTGACCGCCAGCACCTCCGTACCGCGCAGTTTTTCGGCCTCGGCGTCCTCGATGGTCTTGAAGTCCGTCAGGTAGGCCAGCGTCCCGATGCGGAAGCCCGTGACCTCGAAGCGTTCGGAATGGTGGCCCGACACGGGCACGATCTCCACATCGCCGACACGGAACGGCCTTGCGATGTCGATTTCGTGCAGTTCGATCTCCGGCACGCCGCGGTATTTGTCCTGCGCGAAGGCATAGTCGAAATCCTTGCGCACGCACTCCAGCGCCCGCGGGGCGGCCCAGATATGGACCTTGTGGACGGTCGGCGGGTAATCGACGAAATTGAAAGCCCGCACGTCGTCCAGACCGCCGATATGGTCCTTGTGCTCGTGAGTCAGCAGAATGGCGTCGAGATGCCGCACGCCCGTGCGGAGCATCTGGTAGCGGAAATCGGGTCCGGCGTCGATGACGATGCGCACGCCCCGCGTCTCGACCATCGCCGAGGTGCGCAGACGGTTGTCGCGCCGGTCCGCCGACGTGCATACCTTGCAGCGGCAGCCGATGACGGGTACGCCCTGCGAAGTACCGGTTCCCAGAAAGGTGAGTTTCATGGATGCAAATGTAGAAAAAATAGCGCAATTCCCGGCACTTTGTGATGCATTGCTTCATTTTTCGCACCGCATTGCCGCATACGTTTCAAATACGGCTTCCGGTCTCCGAATATCGCGGAACCGACGAAACCGGGATTCCGGTCCGTGCGGGGCAGATGCCGGGCGTCGTGAAAAACGGGGCGAACGGATCGTACCCGAGTACGATCCGTCCGCCCCGCCGGAGGGGTGTGCGGCAGGTGCGCCGCAAGCAGCGGAATCAGAATCCGCTTTCGATATTCCAGACAAACGCCCGGGACCCCTGCATCCTGGTCGCAGCGTCCATTTCGCGGAAGGCGTCCATCAGCGGAGCCACCTTCTCGTCGTCGACGATGGCCAGGATCGAGGCGTTCATCGAAGGCCACGCATGCGTGCCGTAGTGGGGTTCGCCGTCGACCGAGCCGCGGCCCTCGGTCAAGGCCCATTTGGTGAAGCCGCGGATACCCTGCTCGTCGAAGATGGCGTTCACCCGGTCGGTCAGCGCCTGGTTGTATGACAAAAATACTGCTTTCATAGTACCGATCAATTTTAATTCAGCTTTTCACTTTCAATGCTTGCTTGCCTGGTGTTCGGCCGAGAGGCGCGCCAGTTTCTCACGCTCCTTGCGCTGCGAACGGTTCACGAGGATCGAGTAGAGCACCGGAACGATGAACAGCGTGAGGATGGTCGAGAACGTCAGACCGCCGATCACGGCAATGCCCATCGGCTGCCACGTCTCCGAACCCGCTCCCGTGCCGATCGCCAGCGGCAGCATGCCCAGAATGGTCGTGAACGAGGTCATCAGCACCGGACGCAGACGGCTCTTGCCGCCGGCGATCACCGCGTCGAAGACGCCCGAGCCGCGCTCGATCAGGAGGTTCATGTAGTCGACCATCACGATACCGTTCTTCGTCACGATGCCCACCAGCATGATGGCGCCGATCAGGGCGATCAGCGACAGCGGCGTGGAGGTCATCCACAGCGCGAGGAACACGCCCGTGAAGGCGAACGGAATGGTGAACATGATGATGAACGGGAACTTGAGCGACTCGAACTGCGTGGCCATCACGATATACACCAGAATGACGATCAGGATGAGCAGCGTTCCCAGGTCGCCGAAGGCGTCGCCCTGATCCTCGACCGTACCGCCCACTTCGAGGTCCACGCCGTCGGGCGCGGGATAGTCGGCGAGGAGCTTTTCGACCTCGGCCACCACGTCGCCCAGCGCGACGCCGGCCCCGAGGGTCGACTGGACCGAAATGACGCGCTGACGGTTCTCGCGCTCGATCATCGGCGCGGCGTACTCCTCCTCGACGGTTCCCACCTCCTTGAGCTTCACGGGGCGGCCCTGCGCGTTGTAGAGCGTGATGTTCTCGACATCCTCGATGCGGTTGCGGAACGGCTCGGCATAACGCACGATGATGTCGTACTCGTCGCCGTCCTCGCGGTATTTCGAGGCCACGAGGCCGTCGATGCGGTTGCGCACGGCCTGCGACGCCGTGGCGCTGCTGATGCCGTAGTACGACAGCCGGTCGCGGTCGAAGACCACGTTGTACTCGGGACGCAGGTCGTCGCGCGAAAGTTTCACGTCGCGAACGCCCTCCAGACGGCGCATCTTCTCCTTCAGGTCGTTGGCAACGGCGTTCGTCACGTCCATGTCATAACCGAAGACCTTGACGTTGACCGTCGCCGAACCGCTCATGCTGCCCGACTGTCCGCCGGGAGTGACCGTGTACTGGCGGATCTCGGGAATCCGGTCGAGATCACCGCGCAGCAGGTCGGAGATGACGTAGATCGACCGATCGCGCTCCTCCACGCCGGTCAGGCGCACGTTGTAGTTGATGATGTGCGAACCGGTGGTCTGCATCGCCGCGAAGGCGTTGTCCGACGAGTTGGCGCCGGCCGACGCCGAGACGAGCACGATCTCGGGGTATTTCGCATAGATGATGCTGTCGATCTGCCGGGCGATGCGCGCCGTGTAGTCGACGCCGACGTTCTGCTCCAGCTCGACCATGGCCGAAATGCGGCCGTTGTCCGAGGGCGGGAAGAACTCGGTGGGAACCCGCGTCAGCAGCCCCAGCGACACGACGAAGACCGACATCATCGAGAAGAAGGTGATCCGGCGGTGGCGTACGACCCAGTCGAGCGAACGGGCGTAGGCGCCGTCGAGCCATTCGAGCGCCCGGTCGATCGGCTTGTAGATCACGCCGAGGCCCTTGTAGTCGTGCTGGCCGCCTTCGAGTTTCAAGAGGTAAGCCGACATCATCGGGGTCAGCGAAATGGCCGCCGTAGTCGAAACGCAGACCACGATCGTCACGATCCAGCCCAGCTCGCGGAACAGGATGCCCGCCATGCCCGGGACCATCGTCAGCGGCAGGAACACCGCGACGACCACCAATGTCGTGGCGATGACCGACAGCCACACCTCGTTGGTGGCGTAGATGGCGGCCTCCTTCGGGTTCGAGCCGCGCTCGATATGCGTCGTAATGTTCTCCAGAACCACGATGGCGTCGTCGACCACCATACCGATGGCGATGGAGAGCGACGAGAGCGAGATGATGTTCAGCGTGGAGCCGGTGGCGAAGAGGTAGATGAACGAACAGATCAGCGACACGGGGATCGTCATACAGATGATCAGCGTCGCGCGCCAGCGTCCGAGGAAGGCCATCACCACCAGCACGACGAAGATGAAGGCGTAGAGAATGGTCTCCGAGAGCGACCCGATGGCGTCGGTGATCTCCTGCGAGCCTTCGAAAATCAGCTCCATCTTGACATCCTTCGGGAGGGTTTTCTGAATCTCCGGCAGGCGCGACTGGATTTCGTGGACGATATTCACGGTGTTGGCGCCCGACTGTTTCTGGAACATCACGCGCACGCCCCGCTGGCCGTTGACGCGCTCGTCCATCGTGGACTTTTCGAGCGTATCGCGGATCTGGGCCACATCCGAAAGTTTCACCGTGCGGCCCCCGGCGTTCGACACCACGACCTTGCGCATCTCGTCCGAGAGTTTGAACTCGCCGTCGGCCTTGATGTTGAAGGTGTTGTTGCCCACGTCGATCGTGCCGCTGGGGATGTTGACGTTCTCGGCGGCGATGATCTGCCCCAGCTGCTCGACCGTGAGGTTGTAGGCCTCCAGTTTGGCGGGGTCGACGTTGACCTGCACCTCGCGTTCGGGTGCGCCGATGATCGACACGGCGCCCACGCCGTCGACGCGGTTGAGCACGTTGACCAACTTGTCGTCGAGAATCTTGTTCAGCGCCGGATAGCTCTCCTCGGCCGTGACGGCAAGCATCATCACGGGGATCATCGAGGTCGAGAACTTGAAGATCGTCGGATAGTCGATGTCGTCGGGCAGCTGCGACTGCACGCGCGACACCACGTCGCGGATTTCGTTGGCCCCCTCGTTCAGGTCGGAGCCGTATTCGAACTCGACGGTGATCATCGAGACGTTGTCCTGCGACTTGGAGGTCAGTTTCTTGAGGTTGCTCACCGTGTTGAGGTTGTCCTCCAGCACACGGGTGATGTTGGTCTCGATGTCGGCGGCGTTGGCGCCCGGATACATCGTGATCACCGAGATCTGGGGTATCTCGATCTCGGGATACTGGTCTACGGCCAGGTTCATCAGCGAGAAGAGTCCGAAGACCATCACGCCGACGAACAGCAGGATCGTTGAGATCGGTTTGCGGACCGCGCTTTCGTAAATTTTCATTGGAAAGGGGCTGTTTTAGTCTTTTTTAATATCCACTTTGGCCCCGTCGAAAAGTTTCGACAACGCCGTGACGGCCACCGGCTCGCCCGCTTCGATCCCCGAGAGGATGTCCACGCGGTCGCCGACCTGGCGTCCCACCTTGACCGAGCGGCGCTCGGCAACCGAGTCGCCGACGATGACGTAGAGGTAACGCTCGGCCGAGCCGACCTGCTTCTGCACGGCCACGTCGGGAACCATCACGCCCTCCTTGCTGCCCATGTCGAAGGTCGTGCGGGCGTACATGCCCGGGCGCAGCGTGCGTTTGGCGTTGGGGACCTTGACCTCGACCTTGAAGGTGCGGGTCGTGGGGTCGAGCGCCGGATAGATCAGCGACACCGTGCCCGTGAACTCCTCGTCGGGGAAGATGTCGACGGCCAGCTTCACCGGCATGCCCACCTTCACGTTGGGGAAGTACTGCTCCGAAATGTTGGCGATGACCTTCAGCGGGTCGATCTGCATGATGTGCAGGATCGGCTGCTGGGCGAACAGGTCGCCGGACTCGTAGTTGCGAGCCGTGACGACGCCCGAAATGGGCGAACGCACCTCGATGTTCTTCTTGAGGTTGGCGACCACCTCGCGCTGCACGTCCAGCTGGGCCTTGGCCTGCTCGATCTGCTGGGTCGAAATGCCTCCGGCCTCGTAGACCGGCAGCAGGCGGTTGTAGTCGTCCTCGACGGTCTTCAGCTGCACCAGCTGCTGGGTGTACTGCGTGGGATCGAGCGTCACGACGAGCTGCCCCTCGCGCACCGGATCGCCCACCTCGACGTAAATCCTGTCGATGTGCACGCCCGAAGCCGCCGGAGTGATGTCGTTCTCCTTGTAAGGCTCGATCTCGGAAGTGAAGACCTCCGTAAGCTGCACCGAAGCCTCTTCGGCAACGGCGCTTTTGGTCAGCACGCCTTTGTCTTCCGCAACGGCGGTCACGCCTTTCTTACCCGTGCAGCCGGCGAAAGAGACGGCGGCGATGCACAAAATCACGATTTTTTTCATACGTTCTTTATCCTGTTTTCTAAGTACATGACAAAAAATCAAACACATTGATTTTACTTGGTCTGAAAGGATTGAGGAGAGCGTCAGCGATGAAGTTCAGACCGTACTTGACAAGACTGATTGCACGCCTCCCGTTGTTGAGAACCCTGACAGCCTTGACTTTGATGTTGGCGGCAATGCCAACACAGTAGGCCCAGGTATAGGCAATAATAACAACCCCGAAGAGTTGCTCGATACGATTGATATGAACCATATGCGTGTCCTCGATATTGAATCCGCTGGATTTCAGGACCTTAAACATGGTCTCGATAGTCCATCTTTCCTTATATGCCGGGAGGGCTTCCTCCGGGCGGCAGAAGGAAACGAGGATCTGCGGTTCGGGCTTTCCGGTCTTGTCCTTGATAACGGCACCGGACAGATAGCAGAGTTCTCCACAGATACGATAGATACGATACAGGACGCGTTCCTCTCCATGTTTGAGATTGGCGAAGATGTGCTGGGCCCGTATATTTCTGTTGGTTCTTGGGTCTTCCACCCAGAAGTTGTCGCGGATGCGGATATGGTACTGGATAGCGTTGTCGTTGAGCCATTTGAACCACTCATTACCGACAAACTCACGGTCCGCTACCAGGCATTTGATACTGTCACGACCGAACAGGCGGATGAACCGCTGCATGATATTGATTCGTTCCTTGCAATTGGAGTTTCCCCGCTTGGGCAGCAGTCTGAACAGGATGGGGAACGACATATGATCGTAAGCTATGCCCAGAACTAACGCATTGATATTCACCTCTCCGAACTTCCAGTTCGTGCGGTCCATCGTGAGCGTGTATGGGCCATCGGACGGGATGCGCGACTTGAGATACCCCGCAACGGCATCCAGGTCCAGGACCATCTGCGACATGAAGCGTTGGATGCGGCGGAAGCAGGATTCCCGTGAAGCCTTGCTGTCAAATGCCCCTGCCAGTTTGGAAAGGCATACCGTCTGCACGGCGCAGAGTGCTCCGAGCAGCATGGACAGGCATTTGATGTGGGCAAGATTCATGGATACTTTGAATATCGGTAGGATTACCGAGAAAATTTCACTACTTTTGTGCGGGACCTTGAGGTTTCGTAACATGGTAATAATGTGGAAGTTATATACCTTAAAGTTACGAGATTTTGAGGTCTTTTGCAAATATAATTAATTGATAATCAATAATTCACGACAGGATTTTTCAATTTTTGTCATGTACTAAATCCTGTTTTTTATTTATTTCCGTGTTCGCGGCCGACGATGCGGTCGTACTCGGCCTTGGCCGAAAGGTAATCGTAGATCGCCTGCGAGAAGTTCAGCTGCGCCTGCGTTTGCGAGAGCTGCGCGCTGTTGAGTTCGAGGATCGTCCCCGCGCCCGCCCGGTAACGGGTGTCGGAGATCTTGTAGGCCTTGCGGGCCTGCTCGACGGTCAGCTCCTGGGCGTACATCGTCTCGCGGGCGGTCAGCAGGTCGTTCAGCGCCGAGCGCACCTGTACGTCGATCTGCTGCCGGGCGTAGCTGCGCTGGAGCGACAGCTGCGAAATCTGGTTTTTCAGCTCGCGCGACCTGTTCATCTTCGTCAGGCCCGAAAAGATGGGGACCGACAGTTGCAGGCCGACCGAAATCGGATGGGTCCAGAAATACCGGGAATCGTCCGTCGCGGCGGCGCCGCCGAAATTGAAAGGCTCCATGTCGTTACCCGTATAGGAGGCTGACCCGAAGGCTGCGAGCGTCGGCATGCGTCCCGCATTGGCCGCCTTGAGCGAACGCCGGAGAACCTCCTCCTGCAATTCGAGCGAACGCAGGTCGGAGTTGTCCGTCACGTCGGTGGTCAGCCCGTCCGTCCCGGCCAGCACGTCGTCGCGCAGGGCGTCCAGCTCGCCCACCACCTCGATCTCCACGTCCTCGGGAATCGAGAGGTACATCTTGAGCATCAGCTTGGCCAGCTTGATCGAATTCTCGGTCTGGAGGATCGTGGGCTTGAGGTTGCTCAACTGCACCTGCGCGGTCAGCAGGTCGTATTCCGAGGCCAGTCCGTGCTTGTACTGCACCTGCGTATCGTCGACCGTGCGCTGCACCGTGGCCTCCGACTCGCGGAGCACCGCGAGCGACTGCTCGGCGAGCAGGATGTTGTAAAAGGCCTTCTTCACCTCGGCCGTCAGGTCGATGCGCGAGGCGCGTGCGGCCTCCACGGCCGTGGCCATCTGCGCGTCGTTCATCTTCAGCGTGCGGTAGACCGACGGCGCGAAGAGCGGCAGCGACAGGTCGCCCTGCACGGCGAAGGTGTTATCGGCTCCGAACGAAATGCCGCCGCGCATCTCGGACTTCACGATCGAACGGGTGTAGCTGCCCGACGCCGAAATCTGCGGCAGCAGGTTGCCCCACGTCTGGCGCTTCACGTAGTCGTAACGCTGCACCTCCATCTCCGCGACCTTGACGGTCGGGTTTTCGCTCAAGGCGAGATCCAGCGCCTGGGGAAGCGTCAGCCGCATCTGCGCCGAAGCGCCGGCGACGCCCGCCGCCCAAAAGGCGATGATCAAAAAAAGTCGTTTCATCATTATTCGGTAAAATTATGTTGTCATTATCATTTATGCGGACGAACGGAACGGACGGATATTTCAGTCCCCGCCCCTTCGCGCCGGCTATTGCATCCGGTGAACGGTTTTGGCAGGCTCGTAGCGTTTCAGGTAGTCGTCGACGAGCAGCAGCCCCTTGGTCGTGGAGATGCCGCGGAAAAAATTGCTGATGATCTGCACGAACGCCTCGCGCTCGGTCATGCCCGCGGGCAGAATGAGGTCCTTGCGCACGGTGATGGCCGAAGCCGTGTAGTAAAGCACCGAAATGGCCAGATCGAGATTGATCGTGTCGACAAACAGCCCGTCGGCAATCCCCTTTTCCAGCATCTCCTGCAGGTCGCGGCGGCTCTTGGCGGTGCCTTCGCGCGTCATCTTGTCGTGCACCGCCGGGTAAAACTTGCGCAGGTTGTTCAGCAGCCGCTGGATGACTTCGGCGTTGTCCATCACGCCGCCCAGCACCATGAACATCGCTTCGAGCACGTTGCGCGCATGGGCGCACACCGCGGCGCGCTCGATGCGTTTCTTTTCGAAATAGCGGTCCATCGCCAGGTAGAGCAGCCCCTCCTTGTCGCCGAACAATTCGTAGAGCGTCCGTTTCGAGACCCCCAGCTGCTGCGCGATGTCGTCCATGCGCACCGACTTGATGCCCTGCGAGACGAACATGTGCATCGCCTGTTCTATGATTCGTTCCTTCTGATCCATGATCCAATCCGATTGATACGGATGCAAATATACGCGCCAAAACTTATAAAACAAAAAAAGTTTTCTGTTTTTCCCGGTTTTCTGACGAAAACAACAAAAAAGGAGCCTATCAGGACTCCTTCATGCAAAACCGGACGCGGGAAATCGCCCTTCGGCGGGCAGACCGCACGACGCTTCGGGGATCATGCGGCGGCCGTCCGCATAACGAGCATGCCAGCGCAGACCGGAGCAAAAAAGCCGCCACAGAAATTCTGCGGCGGCTTTGTCCAAAACGGGAACGCCCCGTCTATTTCGTGACCCGTTCGAGCCATTTGACCATGGCCAGCATGGCGAACATCGAGATGGCGCAGACGATGACGAAGATGCTCCACGTCGCGGAGATCGAGATGCGCTTGTAGAGGATCGGGCCGATGAACAGCAGGCCGTTGCCCAGCGCCGTGGCGCCCAGCCAGCAGCCCTGCATCAGGCCCTGGAGTTTCTGCGGAGCGACCTTCGACACGAACGACAGGCCCAGCGGCGAGATGAACAGTTCGGCGATGGTCAGGATCAGGTAGGTGGCCACCAGCAGCCACGGAGTGACGCGCTCGGCGAACGAGAGACCGCCCTGCGCCTGCACTTCGGCGAGTTTGGGAAGGCCCAGCGACCCGAAGACCATCAGCACGTAGGCGAATGCGGCGATGCCCATTCCGATCGCGATCTTCATCGGAGTCGAAGGCTCCTTGCCGCGGTTGCGCAGCCAGGCGAACACGGCGATGATGACCGGCGTGAGGAACACCACGCAGAAGGGGTTGGCCGACTGGAAAATCTCGGCCGTGATGGGCATGCCGAAAATTTCGAGACGGGTGTAATCCTGCGCGAAGAGCGTCAGCGTCAGACCGTTCTGGTGGAACGAGAACCAGAAGAAGATCACGATGGCGAACACGGCGAACAGCGCATAGAGACGCTGTTTGATCTCACGCGCATCCTGCTGGATTTCGGCCTTCGAAGGCGTCGTCCTGGAAGCGGCCGCAACCTTGGGATCGGGCAGCTTCTTCTTGTTGGCCAGGAAAACCACCAGCGAGAAGACCAGCGCCACGATAGCCACGCCGAACGCATAGTGGAATCCGGTGTTGAAGGCGTTGAGATAGCTCTGCGCGAAAACGCCCATGTCCGCCGGGACGCCGCCGAGGCTCACTTCGGCAGCCAGCTCGCTGAAACGGCCCTGGGCCACTTCGGGACTCATCGTGCCGCCGATATACTGGTGGCAGAGGGCCGAAAGGTCGGAATTGTAGAGGAATCCCTGCGTGCGGAGCCACCAGTTGCGCACGCCCACGGCGGCGAACGGTGCGAACATCGCGCCGATGTTGATGAACATGTAGAAAATCTGAAAGCCCGTGTCGCGCAGTTTGGCATACTGTTCGTTGTCGTAAAGCTGCCCCACGAGCGCCTGGAGGTTGCCTTTGAACAGACCGTTGCCGAAGGCGATCAGCATCAGTGCGCCGATCACCACGGTCTTCGACGTAACGGTGGGAACCATCAGCGCGGCATACCCCGCCGTCATCACCAGAATACCCGCGATGATCGTCCCCTTATAGTTGCGCAGCCGGTCGGCGATCAGGCCGCCGACGAGCGCCAGGATGTAGATCGAGGTATAAAAAAACGAATAGATTTTCCCGGCCTGCTCGCCGTCGATACCGAATTTCGACATCAGGAACAGCGTCAGAATGGCCATCATGGTGTAGAAACCGAAACGTTCGCCCGTATTGGCGAGAGCCGCGGCAATCAAACCTTTAGGTTGCTTGAGCATAGTAGAATTGGGTATTAGTAATGGATACGTTTTTTTGTTCGTGGACAAAGATAGAAAAATTTTTCATATATTTAGTGTCGCAACGGCACTTTTATCAGTCGGAACTCATAACCGGACCCGGGTGCGATTCGGTTTTGCTCCCATCCGACTTTTTATTACCTTTGTAGAAAATCGACTCCCCTATGGAAAAAACGACCCGAAGACTTCCGATCGTCGAACGCGACGAATGGTTACAGCCCGTCGAGGCGCAGATGAACCTGCGCCACGAGCGTTACGAGCGGAAAATGGCCGACATCGGACGCTCGGCGGGATCGCTCGTCGACTACGCCAACGGCTACCGCTATTTCGGCTGGCAGTGGGACGATGTGCTGGACGGCTGGTGGCTGCGCGAGTGGCTGCCGGGGGCGCACGACGTCTACGTCTTCGGCGACTTCAACAACTGGCAGCGCACCGAAATCCGCATGCACAAGGATGCCGCGGGGGTCTGGAGCGCCTTTTTCCCCGCGGCGATGTACCGCGACCGGCTGCGGCACGGCTCGCTCTACAAGATCCACGTCCACGGCGACAACGGCTGGCTGGACCGCATTCCGGCCTACGCCCGGCGCGTCGTGCAGGACGACGAGACCAAAAACTACACGGCGCAGTTCTGGAACCCCGCGGAACCGTTCGACTGGCGGGGCGACGCGTTCGACGCCTCGAAGATCGGCAGCCTGCTGATCTACGAAGCCCATGTGGGCATGGCCCAGGAGCGCGAGGGCGTGGGAACCTACCGCGAATTCACCGAAAAGATACTCCCGATCATCAAAAAGGACGGCTACAACGCCGTGCAGCTGATGGCCGTGGCCGAGCACCCCTACTACGGGTCGTTCGGTTACCACGTGTCGAGTTTCTTCGCCCCCTCGTCGCGCTGCGGCACGCCCGAGGAGCTGAAGGAGCTGATCCGCCGCGCCCATGAACTGGGGCTGGCGGTGATCATGGACCTCGTGCACGCCCACTACGTCAAGAACCTCAACGAGGGGATCAACTCCCTCGACGGCACCGACCATCTCTACTCGCCGCCGGGCGACGCGGGCTACCAGCAGTACTGGGATTCGAAACTCTTCGACTACGGCAAGGAGGAGGTGCAGCACTTCCTGCTGTCGAACGTCAAATACTGGCTCGACGAGTTCCATTTCGACGGCTACCGCTTCGACGGCGTGACGTCGATGATCTACCGCCACCACGGCTACGTCACGTTCGATTCGCGCGACCGTTTCTTCGACGAGGGGGTCAACGGGGACGCTCTCACCTACCTCACCCTGGCCAACCGCCTCGCGCACGATTTCCGGCCTTCGGCCGTGACCATCGCCGAGGACGTGAGCGGCATGCCGGGGATGTGCATCCCGATCGCCGACGGCGGCATCGGATTCGACTACCGCCTGGGCATGGCCATCCCCGACTTCTGGATCAAGCAGCTGAAGGAGGTGCCCGACGAGCAGTGGGACATCCGGGAGATGTGGTCGGTGATGACCGACCGCCTGCCCGAAGTCAAGACCGTGGCCTACGCCGAGTCGCACGACCAGGCGCTCGTCGGCGACAAGACCATCGCCTTCCGGCTGATGGACAAGGAGATGTATTTCCACATGGACCGCGCTTCGGAGAACATCGTCATCGACCGCGGCATGGCCCTGCACAAGATGATCCGCCTGATGACCATCTCCACGGGCGGTCAGGCCTACCTCAACTTCATGGGCAACGAGTTCGGGCATCCCGAGTGGATCGACTTCCCGCGCGAGGGCAACGGCTGGAGCTACGCCCACGCCCGGCGGCAGTGGTCGCTCGCAAAAAACGGATTCCTGCGCTATGCGTGGCTGGGCGATTTCGACCGCGCGATGATCCGGCTGGTGAAAAAATACAAGGTTCTTGCCGACGGTTACCCGTGGAATCTGCTGATGGACGAGCGCAACAAGACGATGGCCTTCTCGCACGGCGACCTGCTGTTCGTCTTCAACTGGCATCCTTCGGCCTCGATCCCCGACTACGAACTTCCGGTGCAGGCCCCGGGCAAGTACGTCCCGGTGCTCTCGACCGACGAAAGCCGCTTCGGCGGACAGGAGCGGCAGTCGATGGCGGCCGAACACTTCTCGTTCGACGCCGGGGAGGGCGACGGACAGCGGCAGCCCCATATCCGCATCTACAACACCTCGCGCACGGCGACGGTCTACCTGCGAAAAAAGTAGTTACGCAACGACTATATTTTCCTTTTTATTCACCAAAACAGATTTACCATATTTCTTTAAAGGAGTTGAGAGAAGGATTCTACCAATGCCGGCGGTTCGAAGCCACGAACCTGTGGCGGAGATCGTTCCTTCTTTCCATTTTTCTGGTCTTTTGTTTCGCCGTCTACGGAGCGCTGGCGTCCGAAATCCTGACCGCCGGACCCGGAGCGGCCAATTTCCTGGCGCTGAACGAAGCCGCCTGCGCGGTGGCGCTGCTCGGAACGTCGTTCGCCCTGATCTGGATCATGATGGCCAAGGGGTCGAAAGCCTGGTACGAGGTCTACGAACGCTACATATTCGAGATCGAACAGGAGGAAGCCGAAGGACTGAAAATTCCGGAGCGCTATCGGCTGGGAGCCTTGTGCCGCCCCTGGGAGATGAACGGCAACCTCTTTTCGAAGAAGGCGGGCCGCTACTCCCCCTCGCGGCTCAACATCACGATCGGGTCGGTGACGCTGACGGCCTGGCTGACCGTCGGACTCATCCACTATGCCGCCAGTGTCATCCTTTACGCCGAAGGCCCTGCCCTCTGCTGGCAGCCGCTGATCCTCGCGCTCATCCCCGCCTCGTTCCTCGCCGTTCTCGTCACGGCGGCTCGCAACATGTGGGGCCGGAGCCGGTCGCTGGTGAAGCCCTGACCCCGGATTTCCGGAAATGACAAAAGCGGACCCTTTCGGGAACTCCCGTTTTTTGTGCCTTTTCCGGCCCGGAAACGGCACTCGGAACCTTCGGTTTCACCCTGTCCGAAAACCCCTTTCGAGGCTGTTTTTGGACAAATTCCGTATCCGGTTGCACAAAATTGAAGTTAATTTGAGAGGTTTTGAAAATCAATTCTTCAATTCTCGGGGTGCGTGCGGGGGCTTATCGGTAATTTTGCTTACCGAAACAAGTAAAACCTAAACCAAAAACCAGAACCTCTCATGAGAAGAAATTTTCTCCCCATTCTGGGTCTCCTCTCGCTGTTTGTGCTGGGTTCGTGCTCTGCGGAACGCGACCCCAAAATCGCATCCCTGAAACATGCCATCGGGGTGGCCGACAGCCAATTGCTGGACGCCGCCGCCGAACTCGACACGACGAACTGCTTTCCCCGTTCGCTGATGCCCAGGTTCCGGGCCGTCGATGCCAAAGACTGGACGAGCGGATTTTTTCCCGGGTCGCTTTGGCAGTGCTACCGCTTCACGGGCGACGAAAAACTCCTTGCCGAAGCGGAGAAATACACCGGCCGGCTGGAGGGTATACAATATTATAAGGGGACGCACGACCTGGGTTTCATGGTCTTCTGCAGCTTCGGCCAGCAGATGCAGACGCTGCACGACCGGCATTCGGAAGCGGTGATCGTCGAGGCCGCCAAGAGCCTCGTTTCGCGTTGCGACCCCCGTATCGGCCTGATCCGTTCGTGGGATTTCGGCGAGTGGAACTACCCGGTCATCATCGACAACATGATGAACCTCGAGATGCTCTTCTGGGCCTCGAAACACACGGGCGATCCCGTCTGCCGCGATGTGGCGGTCCGCCATGCCGACATCACGATGAAGAACCATTTCCGCGACGACGCCAGTTCGTTCCATGTCGTGAGCTACAACGACGACGGCACGGTCGAGAGCCGGGGCACGTTCCAGGGTTATTCCGACTCTTCGGCGTGGGCCCGCGGACAGGCGTGGGGACTCTACGGCTATACGATGTGCTACCGCGAGACGGGCGATGCGAAATACCTGAAGCACGCCGAACGGATCGCCGATTTCATCATGCACCATCCCAATACCCCTGCTGACCGCATTCCCTACTGGGACTACAACGCTCCGGACATTCCTGACGCTCCGCGCGACGCTTCGGCCGCGGCGGTCGTTTCGTCTGCTCTGTTCGAGCTTTCGACGCTGGTTCCCGAAGCCGAAGGCAAAAGGTATTTCGATTATGCCGAGACGCTGCTGATGAATCTTTCGTCGGACGCTTATCTGGCCAGGAAGGGTGCCAACGGCGGTTTCATTCTGATGCACAGCGTCGGCCACCTGCCCGCCGACAGCGAGATCGACACTCCGCTCAATTATGCGGACTACTACTACCTCGAAGCCATCGGGCGTTATCTGTCGCTGCGGGGCCTCGACCCGCGGCGGATCTGACTCCGGCACTGAAAAAACTAACATAACCTATAACCTATGAAACGCATTTTTACTGAAATTTCGGCGTTCGCTTTCATCGTGGCGGTCCTGTTCTCGGCGGGCTGCCTGTCGGATGATCTGGGACGATCGGACAATGGCAGCGGAACCGGTTCCACGGAGCCGACGATTCCCGACAACAGTGTGATCGACGCGGGTATGTTCAGCGCCCTGAACCTCGATTACCCCGGTCTTGCCGCCGTGAAAGCCTACTACGATTCCGACCAGTATTATCTGGCGGCGCAGGCTTTGCTGGAGTACTACCGCGGACGGACCGATGTGATCAACGGCAATGTCAATCTGATTGCACCCTCGATCTCCGCACAGGAGCAGGAGTGGGCCGATTACGCCCTTGTCAAGAACGAATACCGTTTCTACAACGGCACGTACATGGACGGCGACAAACCCTATTCCTACCTGACGTCCAACAAAATCGACTGGGCGAAACGTGTTTCGGGCGATCTGGAAGAGCGTTACAGTCTGCATCGCCATCAGTGGATGGTTCCGCAGGGCAAGGCCTACCGTACGTCGCTTGACGAGACCTATACTACCGGGTGGGTGACGGTCTACGAGGACTGGCTGACGAATTTCCCCCGCCCGACGGGCGATGTGGACTACGAGGCCGATCCCTCGACGCAGCCCGAGGAGTCGCGCGAGGCGCTCTACGCCTGGCGTCCGATCGACGTGGCCTACCGCGTCGAGAACCAGTGCGACCTGCTTTATTATTTCATGCAATCGACCTCCTTCACGCCGCAGCTGCTTTCGAAGTTCCTGGCCAATCTCGCCGAGCAGGCCGAGCATATCAAGGCGCACTATTCGGAGGATGCCGATACGAAGGCTACGGAGGCCCATGCCGTGTTCCGTGCCGGCACGATCTTCCCCGAGATGAAGAAGGCCGAAGAGTGGGTCGAGAGCGGCTCGGGGTCGATGAACGAGGGCATCGACGCCAGCGTGTTCGAAGTGCTGAATCTCGATTACAGCGGCCTGACGAAGGTGAAGCGCGCCTATGACATCGGCGACTACTATATGGCGCTGGAAGAGTTGATGAACTACTACCGTTCGCGCACCCACGGGCTGAATCCCAATGTCGACCTTTCGAGTGTGACGCCCACGGCCAACGAGCTGCGTTGGGCCGATTACGCGCTCCGTGAGAACGACTATCGTTTCTATGTCAACAATTACTATGATGCCGCAGCCGGTGAAAATGTGCCTTATTCGTATAAGAGCAAGAGCGGCGACGGCATCGATTGGACGATCTGGCCTACCGGCGAGCAGGAGCAGCGTTACCAGCTCCACCGTCACCAGTGGATGGTTCCGCAGGCCAAGACCTACTATTCGTCGCAGGACGAGAAATACGCCCTGAACTGGATCGAGGTCTACGGCGACTGGATCAAGCAGAATCCCAAGCCCGAGCAGGGCACCGACGTGACCAACCACGCTTCGTGGCGTCCGCTCGACGTGGCAGCCCGCCTGATCGACCAGTGCGCCCTGTTGGAGTACTACCAGCAGTCGGAGTCCGTCACGATCGAATGGCTGACCGAGGTGCTGAAGCATCTCGACGAGCATGCCAACCACATCATGAACAACTATTCGGCCGACTCCAACCACCGCATTACCCAGGCGCAGGCCGTGACCTTTGCCGGCATGCTGTTCCCCGAGTTGAAGAACGCTGCGGCGTGGAAGACGAGCGGCACGGGCGTCCTTGGCGACGCGGTGACCTCGGAGTACTTCCCCGACGGCTGGCTGAAGGACGGAGACCTGCATTACCACATCTCGGGTATCGAGGATTTCCGGGTGTCGCTGGACGTGGCGCAGCGCAACGGCGAGGAGAGTCGTTTTTCGTCGGGTTACGTCGAGTCGATGCGCAAGATGACCGACGTGGTGATGAACATGATCTATCCCGACTACACGGTGCCCAACATGGCCGACACGCGCCGCGCCACGTGGACCGCACGGGTGCTTCAGCGCAACCTGACCAACTACTACAACCTCTTCCCCGACAACGAGCAGATGCGCTGGATGGCGACGGCCGGTGCCGAGGGGACGATTCCCGAAACGAAGGTCAAGACCTTCCCCGACGGCGGTTACTACGTGATGCGCACGGGCTGGACCGTGGCCGACATGATGATGGTGTTGCAGAACACGCCCGACGGACCTTCCGAGCAGTGGCACCGCCAGTACGACAACAACACGTTCGAACTGTGGGTCAAGGGCCGCAATTTCTTCCCCGACTCGGGCTGCTTCTCCTACGGGGGCACCTCTTCGTCGAATGCCGACCGGCGCAAGTATGCCGCTTCGACGGCCCACAACACCGTCACGCTCGACAATAAGAACGTTTCGAGCGACGGCAAGATGCTCAAGCAGTTCTCCAAGTCGGGCTCGGGCCACTCGTACCAGGCGCTGGTGCTGGAGAATCCCTCCTACGAAGGGCTGACGCACCGCCGCACGATCTTTATGGTAGATGACAAATTCTATGTGATCCTCGACGAGGCTTACGGCTCGGCTGCGGGCACCGTCAATCTGAATTTCAACATCACCGAAGGAACCGATGCGCAGGTGGTGTACGATACCTCCGAGGGCGGTTTCCACACGGCATTCGCCGACGGCAACAACCTGCTGGTGCGCACCCGGGCGAGCAAGTCGGGCGCTTACGTTCAGAAGACGGGTTTCGTCTCCTACAACATCAACCAGACTGCGGAGCGCAAGGCCTACCAGCTGAACCTCGAAAAGACGGCCGACGAACCGGTCGTGCGTTATGCCACGGTGCTGCTGCCGACGTCCGACGCTTCGGCCGAAGAGGTCTCCATCACGCTGGGCGACTGGTCGGAGACCGGCGGTTCGGTCCGTGTGCAGGTCGGGGGTGTTTCCTATCCTGCGTTGTCCTATACCCTGTAACCTTAAAACCGCAATAACCTATGAAATCCCTGTTTCGAAACGTATGTTTCGCAGCGCTGACCGCTCTTTGCGCGGTCGTGCTCGCGGCCTGCGAAGACGACGATACCAAGAGCGGCGACCTGCAGCTCTTCTATCCGACGGTCGTGGACATCGGTCCTTCGATGAATTTCGTGTCGGGCACCCCGACCTACTACGGCCCCGCGCCGTCCAACTTCTCGATTGCGGGCATCACGCTCGACGACAAGGCCTTCACGTCCGAGTGCTTCTCGATCGGTGCCGATACCGGCATGGTCAGCATCTCGAATACGGATGCCCTCGACCCCGGTACCTACAAACTGACGATCGCGTGTCAGGCCGGCGGCGGCGCCTACCGCTTCGAGAATATCTTCGTGGTGCGGATGGTTTCCGCCACGCCCGAGGCGATCGAGGTGAGCGAGCCGACGCTCGTGATTCCCTATGCCGAACTGGAGACCACCGAAGCTTCGGTCACGGTGGCGCCGGTGGGCGAGTCGGTGTCGATTCTGAACTATTCGCTCGTTCAGGCGGAGGGTTTCGAATACTTTACCATCTCCAAAGACGGCGTTGTGACATATAACGCTGAATTCACGGGCGAGGTGATGCCGGGCAGTTATCCGCTGCCTGTCAAGATCGAAACCTATGCGGGTTCGGCGACCTATGAGAATCTGCTGACGGCACGCATCACCAGCGAGCCGTTGGAGGTGCGCTATCCTTCGGCTTCGGGACGTATGGAATACAACATGGCTTTCCTGGGTTCGACGCCTTCGCTGAAGGGTTCGCCCGACGAGGTCGTGTGGGCTATCAAACAGGTGATTCCGGCCGAGGGAACCGATCCGACCGACAAAATCAAGATTGATCCGGCTACGGGTGTCGTCTCGGTCGATGCCGGCAGCGAACTGCCCATCGATGCCTCCTATACGCTCGACCTCACGGTGAAGAACAGTTTCGGCTCGACCGATTTCGACGGCGCCTATACGTTGAGCGTGATCGAGTTCATAGCTCCTATCGAATCTGATAAGTTTGGCTATGAGGATGCTGTGGCGATTCAGGGCGGAGAGTTCAAGGTTTCCAAGAAGGCCGGTTTTGTCGGCGACGAGGTGACCTTCTCGCTGGGCGACGTTCCCGCCGGGGTTCAGGGCCAGATTTCGATCGATCCGGTGACGGGCGATGTTTCGGCCGCCAAGGGACATTCGATCCCGATGGGGGTGTATGACATTCCCGTCAAGGCTTCCAACCTGAAAGGTGAGGCGGAAACCACCCTCAAACTGACCGTCAACGAGAATCCTTACTATTTCACGACGATTACTTACGGCAATAACCTCGGCCTCACTCCGGTTGAAAACTATGCCAACCAGTTCTATTTCGCGGCCGCCGCGGATTTCACGGAACTGACGCCGACGACCGACGCCAAACCGGGCACGAAACTTTCGTGGTCGATCAAGATCAAGCACCAGTGTTCGGGTACGCTGATTGATTCGGAGACGGGCGCCATCACGCCGAAGGGATTCAAGTCCGGTAACGGCGGTCTGGTCCTGGTGACGGCTACCGCCGGTGAAGGCGAGGTCGGCGAGACGTCGATCACGGTTCCCGTTTTCTTCTCGTTCCACGTTGCCGTGTCCGGCGTGACGGTTCGTTACAAACCGTTCGTCATGCAGGTCAATCCGCGCCGGGGAGGAACCTCGGTTGTTCCGGAAATCACCGGTGTGCCCAATCTTTCGTCGTTCCTGCTGGATTACCGCCGCACGTTCAACTACTACAATATCGGCGGTCCCGCGTCGCACAAGGACGGCACTCCGGCCGCAAGTACCGACACGTTCCTGTATCAGATGTGGAAGGCGTACTATAACAGCATCGGTTCGGCAACGGTGGGCACCGGTTCGAAAGACCCGATTTCCTATTACGTGAATACGGCGCGTCTGGGCTCGGCGCTGGCCTATGTGGAACCTGCCACCAAATCGGTCGTCGTGAATGCCAACAAATGGATCGACTCGAACAACGTGGCAGCCAACGGTGCGTTCATCGCCCAGATGACTTTCGTCACGGACGGCAATTCGGGCGGTATCAACTCCGGCTCGCAGATCTTCCCCATCTGGATTTGGTTCGACGAGAAATTTTAAACCTAACTGAACATGAAACCTATGAAATACATGATAAACCGGGCTTTCGGGCTGAGAGGGGTGCTGACCCTTCTCGCCCTGATGCTGGCCTTCGCGGCGTCGGCCCAGAACAAGATAACGGGTAAGGTCGTCGATGAGAACGACCAGCCGGCTATCGGAGCCAACGTCGTGGTCAAGGGCACGACGCAGGGCGTTTCGACCGACCTGAAAGGTATGTTCGCGATTCCGGTCAAGACGGGCGACGTGCTGGTTTTCTCCTACCTGGGTTATAAGTCCCAGGAGGTGAAGATCGCCGCCCAGACCCGGCTGGACATTAAACTCGTTCCCGAAGCGAACATCATGGACGAAGTGGTGGTCGTGGGTTACGGCGCCGTGAAGCGCGGCGACCTGACGGGTTCGGTCGCTTCGGTCTCCTCGAAGGATGTCGAAGGCTTCAAGACCGGTTCGGTGATGGAGGCCCTCGGAGGCCAGATCGCCGGTGTGCAGATCACCGCTACGGACGGTACTCCGGGTGCCGGTTTCGATATCAAGGTGCGCGGTGTGGGGTCGGTCAACGGTGACACTTCGCCGCTCTACATCGTCGACGGGTTCCAGGTCGACAACATCGACTACCTCTCCAACTCGGACATCGAGTCGATCGAGGTGCTCAAGGATGCCTCTTCGTCGGCCATCTACGGTTCGCGTGCGGCCAACGGTGTGGTGATGGTGACGACCAAATCCGGTAAGGTGGGGCGTCCCGTCGTGACTTACAACGGTTCGGCCAGCTACCGCCAGATTTCCGGGACCCTCGATCTGCTTTCGCCCTATGAATTCGTGAAACTGCAGACCGAGGCGTGGCCCGACAAGTTCGGTTCGACCTACTACAAGGCCGGGAACGACGACAACGGCATTCCCTACCGGTATCAGTCGATCGAAGACTATCGCAACGTGAAGGGCGTCGACTGGCAGAACGAAACGTTCCGTCCCACCTGGTCGCAGGACCACAACGTCTCGGTTTCGGGCGGCAACGACAAGACCAAGTACGCCTTTTCGTTCGCCGACTTCCTCGAGAACGGTATCTTTAAGAACAGCGCCTTCAACAAGATCACGGCCAAGGTGCGCGTGAGCCATAAAATTTCGAAAGCCGTGACGATCGAAACCACGGTCAACTACGCCAACACCGACAAGCGCGGTGTGGGCACCTCGGGCGACAACGGGCGTTTCAACATGCTGGCGCAGATTCTGCGTGCACGTCCCACGGCCGGCCTCAAGATGACCGACGAGGAGCTGCTGGCGTCGTCGATCGACCCGCTGGAGCTCGAATCCTCGGAGTCGCTGTCGCAGGTGAACCCCATCAAGCAGGCCGAGTCGGTGATCAACACCACGAAGACCGAAATGTGGTCGGGCAACCTGGCGCTGAACATCGATTTCGGCAAGGGCTGGACCTTCCGCACCGCCGGAACGTACAACACCTCCAACGCCCGCAACTACATCTTCTATCAGGACGGATCGAAGGAGGCCTACCGCAACGGCCAGACTCCCTACGGTTCGACCCGTATGACGCGCAATGTCCGCTGGACGAATTTCAACTACCTGACTTATAAATATAAGCGTAAGCGGGGTCATGCCTTCGACGTGATGCTCGGCCAGGAAACCGCATTCCAGGGATCGGAGTACCTGCTGGCCGGAGCCACCGATTTCCCGTTCGACAACATCGCCAACGACAACCTCGGGCTGGGCGCTACGCCGACCACAGCGAATTCGAACCGTTCGGACAAGCTGCTCGTCTCGTTCTTCGCACGTGCGAACTACAATTTCCGGGACCGTTACCTCTTTACGGCGACGATTCGTGCCGACGGTTCGACGGTGTTCAGCAAGAACAACAAGTGGGGTTATTTCCCGTCGTTCTCGGCGGCATGGCGCATCTCGGAGGAGAATTTCATGAAGAAACAGGATGTCGTCTCCAACCTGAAGCTGCGTGCCGGCTGGGGTGTCGTGGGCAACGACCGCATCACCAACTACCTCTCGCTGGAACTCTATTCGCAGAGCAAGTACGGCTACGGCAACAACGTCATCACGGTCCTGTCGCCCAAGCAGCTGCCGGAGAGCATCAAGTGGGAGGCCTCGCAGAGCACCAACATCGGTATCGACCTGGGTCTGTTCCGCAACCGCCTGAACGTCACGACGGATTTCTTCCTCAAGGATACGAAGGACCTGCTGATGGCCGCCAACCGCGCCTATGTCTCGGGTTTCGCGTCGCAGTGGATGAATGTGGGTAAGATTCGCAACAAGGGTGTCGAGATTGCGATCAACTCGACGAACATCGCCTCGAAGAGCGGCTTCCGCTGGACGACCGATTTCAACATTTCGTTCATCCGCAACGAACTGCGTGCGCTGGCCGGCGGAGCGAAGGAGATGATGACCACGGCGAGCTGGAACAGCGATTACACGGGTTACGACTACACGGCCCGCATCGGTCAGTCGCTGGGCCTGATCTACGGCTATGTTTTCGACGGCGTCTACCAGACTTCGGATTTCAACGTCAATGCCGCCACGGGCGAGTATGTCCTCAAGGAGGGCGTTACGGACATCACAGACCACGCCGGAGTGGCCGTGAAGCCGGGTATGGTCAAATACAAGGACACCGACGGTGACGGCGTGATCACGACGGCCGACCGCACGGTGATCGGAAACGGCACGCCCAAATGGTACGGCGGTATCACCAATACCCTGTCGTACAAGGGCGTGGACTTGAGTTTCATGTTCCAGTTCAACTACGGCAACGACGTCTACAACGCCACCCGCCTCTACGCTTCGCAGACGCAGGACCAGCGTTCCAACCTGATGGCCGAGGTGGCCGACCGCTGGACGGCGACCAACGCTTCGAACAAGGTGCCGGCCTGGGACGGTTATATCAAGAACGAGATTTACTCGCGCTTCATCGAGGACGGTTCGTTCCTGCGTCTGAAGAACCTGACCGTCGGTTATACGTTCCCGCAGCAGTGGACGCGCAAGTTCTATGTTTCGAAACTGCGCCTTTACTTCACGGCCCAGAACCTCTTCGTGGTGACGGGTTATTCGGGCTACGACCCCGAGGTGAGTATGCGTGCGTCGAATCCCATGACCCCTTCGCTCGACTGGGGAGCCTATCCGAAGAGCAAAGTCTATACGTTCGGTATCGATCTGACCTTCTAATACGATAAAAACCATGAAAAAGATACTTTTATACTGCCTGCCGCTCTGCCTGCTGTTCGCCTCGTGCTCCGATCTGCTCGACGAAGAGTCCTATTCGGAGACCGGCAAGGACAACTACCTGAACAATGCCAAGGAGGCGGAGACCGTCCTCCAGGGCGTTTACAAGAACCTGGCGAACGAGTATACCTATTCGTATCACCTGTCGCTGCTGTTCACGATCTCGACCGACATTGCCCAGTGCGAGGGCAGTTCGACGACTTCGTTCCGCGAGATTCCGACCAATTCCCACAACGCCTCGACGTCGCAGATCTCCCGCACGTGGCAGAAGCTCTACTCGGCGATTTACGATGCCAATGACTTCATCGAGACCGTTTCGGGTCGTATGGACAACTGGGGCTCTTCGGACCGCGAACTGGCCACTATTTACCTGGGCGAGGCCCGTGCGCTGCGTGCGTTGTTCTATTTCGAGCTGGTGCGCTGGTACGGCAACGTGGTGCTGATGACCTCGACGGCCGATTCGCGCAGGAAGGACGAGACCTTCGAGCAGACCGCTGCCAAGGATGTCTACGCCTATATCGAGGAGGACCTGAAATATGCCGCCGAGGTGCTTCCGTGGGCCGTCGACGACACCCGGCGCACGACCAACGCCTATCGTTTCTCGAAGGGGGCCGCGCTGGGCCTGCTGGCCAAGGTCTACTGCACGTGGGCCGGTTATCCCGTGCGCGACGAGTCGAAATGGGCCGAGGCCGAGAAGGCCGCCCGCCGCGTCGTGGAGTCGGGCAAGCACCGTCTGATCTCCGACTACGAAACCGTCTGGAAGAACACCTGCAACGGTATCTGGGATGCGGGCGAAAGCCTGATCGAAGTGTCGTTCTACTCGCCGACGGGCCTCGACAGCGACAACACGGCCGGACGTATCGGCAAATGGAACGGTGTGTCGGCTACCACGGTCGAGGGCGAGCGCGGACGCAATGCCGCCAACTGGAAAGTGACCTATAACTTTACCCGCGAGTGGGAGGCGCAGAACGATCCCCGCATGGCGCTTTCGATCGCCGACTACAAATACGATCATACGCTGGGTAGCGGCCCGATCACCTATTTCTCGACCATTTCGGGCGCGACTCCCTCCGAGGAGCAGAAGAACCGCCAGCGTCAGTTGTTCACGCCGGGCAAGTGGGACACCGAGAAGTATGTCGAAGCGGCGAACTACATCGTCAACAACGACAAGTCGAACGTCAACTGGTACATTCTGCGCTATTCGGACGTGCTGCTGCTCTTCGCCGAGGCGCTCAACGAGTCGGGCGGCTCGGTCGTCGATGCCGTGGACGCCGTGAACGCTGTGCGCCGCCGCGGTTTCGGCGACACGAAGCACGACCTTTCCTATGGTCTTTCGCGCGAGGACCTGCGCGAGGCGATCCGCAAGGAGCGTGCCTACGAGCTCTGCTTCGAAGGCCACCGCAAGCAGGACCTGATCCGCTGGGGCATCTACTATGACCGCGTTATGGAGACCGCCCAGGAGCTGGTCGACTGGTATTCCAATGCCAACTATGCCGTCTCGCGGTACATCATCAAAGGCCGCCACGAACTGCTGCCCATTCCGCAGCGCGATCTCGACATGATGCCCAAATGCAAGCAGAACCCTGGCTGGGGCCAGTAATCCGGAAATACCCCGACATGGCGGGCCCGGTATGGCAATCGCGCATGAACGAAAAGAGGCGGGACCGAAATCCCGCCTCTTTCTGTTGTTTTTGCCCCGGATCAGCGCTGCCGCTGGGCATATCCGGCGAGGTTGTAACTCACGGGCTCGGTGCTGTCGCCCACGCGGTAGATGCCGAATTTGAAGTAGTAGCCGTCCTCGTCGTTGCGGCCTATGAGTATCTGCTCGTTGTCTACCAGATGGTTCGTCCGGCTGTCATGGGCCATCCATACGTCGAGGCGTCCCGGACGCACGATCGTCTCGGCTTCGCCGCCGTACTGCGTCCAGTCGATCTCCACGGTGAAGGTGACCCAGCGGTCCTTCGGGAACTCGCTGAAGGGCATCCGCGCGGCGATCGTCGAGGCTTTGAACTCCGAGGTGACGGGAACCATCACCTTGGCCTTGGCTGCATTGGCGTTGCAGCGGTCGGTTTTGTCGGTGAACCAGCGGCGGTCGGAGTTGGCCTTGATGTAGAAATACCCGTTCGAGAACCCGAACGCCAGCGGAGGATAGCCGCCCTGTTCGACCTTCCAGCCTGTCGGCTTGCCGGCTTTCCAGACTTTGTTGCCCTTCGTATCCACGGTTTCCACGCGTTCGTAGACGATGTCTTTCTTGATGATGACGGTGTCCTGCATGGCGAGGAACTCCTCCGCCGGGAGCTTCATCACACGGCCGTCGGGAGCCGTCACCAGCGTCCGGTCGGGCATGCCGTGCCACTGGGCGAAGATCGTCGACACCTCGGGACTCAACTCCGCGGGAATCCGGACCGCGAACGTGTAGCTCCACGACGTGCCCTGCGGGCAGATGCCCTTGCCGTGGTGGTAGACGGTCTTCATCCGCTGGGCGTCGGAGTAGGCCTTGTCGGGAAGACCCGCGAAATCGGCTGCCGTGGCATAACACCAGGCAAGTTCCGAACGGCCTTTGGTCTCGCCCGGGGCGTAGCCTTCGAGCGTGTTGTCGTCGCGTCCGAGGGTGAAGCGGTAGGAGGGCTTTCCGCCGTACATGCGGGAATGATCGAGGCCGAGTGCTTCGTCCTTGCGGATGCCCACGGCGACCCACTCGTTGTCGATCACCTGACTCATCCGGGCCGAGTCGGCCTGGATGTTCACCCGCTCGGGCAGCGCTGTAAACCCGTTCGGGGCCTCTTTTTCCCGGGCAACGTCCGGCGTGCAGGCCAGCAGCAGCAGGACTGGATACATGATTGTCATCGGAGCCTTATTTGAGTTCATACCCTAAATCGTATGTTTTGGCGCCCACGCGCACCGCGAAGCGGAACGTGTCGCCCACGGGGGCCTTTTGCGGAACGATGGCGATCGAACCCTGGAAAGGCGCCTCGTCGGGGGCGATCACCGTGATGAACAGCAGTTCGCCGCCGGCGGTCTTCGGCGCCTCGACGGCGTAGGCCGGACGCTCCTCCTTCTTACGATAGGCGGTTGAAACCCATCCCTCCTCCTCGCGGATCTGCACGGGGACCGTCGCCGAGGTCTTGATGCGGATGTTGTTGCCGTCGGCGAACAGCGTGCGCACGGTGCCGTCCCTGGCGTATTCGATCCGGCCCGGGCAGAGGTTGAAATGCACCCTGACATTCCCGGCGGCCGGGCCCGAAACCAGGTCGGCGATCACCAGCAGGCCCTTCCCGGTGAAGAACATCGCCCGGCGGTGGGTTAGGCCCTCGTAGGAGGGGTTTTCGGTCACCAGCGTCGTCAGCTCGGGCGTCGCGTCCCAGAGCAGGAGTTCCGAGTCGGTCTTTTCGAGGTTGCGGTCGTCGAGCGTCACGGTGTTGTGCACGCGGGTCTGGCGGAACCAGTTGCGTTGGGCCAGCACGGCGCTGTCGCCGCCGTAGACGTAGCTGCCCGAGTCGGGGAAGAAGTTGCGCCCCCGGCGCCAGTACTCGAACGTGCCGTTGTCGGGCTGGTTGTGCCAGAACGCCGGGGGACCGGCCTTCACGACCGTCACGGTGGCGTTCTTGTCCCATCCCGTGCGCAGGACGTAGAATCCCGATTCCGGGAACTGCTGCGAAGTGTAGTCGGGAAGGGCGCCCTTGCGGCCCTCCGTGGCGAACCATTGCAGCTGTTTGTCGCCGGGGAACACCTTGCTCCAGCTGCGGAACTGCCGCTGGAGGGAGCTTTTGTCGTGGCTCTTGGTGTCGCCGAACATCGGGTTGGACCAGTCGGGGAAGAGCAGGTTCCAGGTGACGGCGGTCATCTTCCCGACCGTCTCGATGTAGCTGGCCGGGAATTCGCCCTCATAACCGTTGGCGCGGGCCATGCCGAGGGCCTTGAGGAAGATGTCGATGGCGGCGATGTGGTATCCGAAATCCAGCTCGAACTGCATCCCGTCGGGATAGACCTGTACGCCGATTTCGCGGTTGAGAATCTCGATGCCGCTGCGACGCCACTCCTGCGCTTCGCGGAACTCCGGGAAATAGATGCCCGCGAACAGCATCCGCTGGGCTTCGAACAGCAGGTGGTTGCCCTGCTTGGAGTAGTTGTGCAGGATGTGGTCGGCGTGCTGGCGGTAGGTGCGCAGGAAGAGGTTGAGGAACCGGGGCGTGAAGCGCGGCGAATGAATCGTCAGCGCGAACTCCGTCAGCAGGTCCTGCAGACGGCGTCCGGCCTCCATCGGACGCCATGCGAAGCGGATGTTCTCCTTTTCGGCGGCGATTTCGGCCGCGGAAGCTCCCGCAGCCTTCAGCCGTTTGACGCCGTCCAGCGGGTTTTTCTTCACCCAGTCGGTGTACTGGTCCATCCAGGCGTCGATGTATTTCGCGTCGCCCGTGGTGTAGTAACACTTGGCCAGCGGAATGAACCAGTAGTGGCGGTGCAGCTGCCAGCGCAGTTCGTTGTCCTTCACGGGCCAGTAGCGCCAGTCGATGTCGTCGCCGTAGAAATACGAGGGTTGGTAGCCCTTGTGGGCGTAGAATTTGTGCTCCAGGGCTTCGTCGGCCTGCTTCTGCTCGAGTTTGTTCACCTTGACGTTCTCCAGGTCGAGGCCGAAGAGTTCTACGGGCTTGCGCGTGCGGAAATATTTCAGCAGTTCCTTGTCCGCGGCGGCGACGTTGCCTTTGGCGACGGCTTTCTTCACGGCCTCCATGCCCGGACGTTCGAGGTCCAGCAGGTCGTAGAGCGACTTTTCGTCGCCCAGAGCCGGGGTGGTTCCGGCGGCCGATGCCGCGCCGAGCGTCAGTGCGGCGCAGAGGGTCATCAGGATTCGGTTCATGGCAGTTATTTTAGGTTGTATTTTGTTCCGTTGATTTTGACTTGCAGCCGGTTCCCGCGCCAGACGGCTTCGACGCGCTGCCCCGCGGCATCCTCCGCCGGAAGCAGCACCGTCACCAGCCGCACGGGCTTCCCGGCCCGCTTCCGCACCGTGAAGGCGTAGGCCGGACGTTCCGTGCGCTGACGGTAGGTGCGCGACACCCAGCCTTCGCGGCGTTCCATCCGCTCCGCTCCGAAAACTTTCAGCAGCAGGTTGTTGCTGTCGCTGAAGCGGGTCGCTGCGGAGCACGCGGCGAAATCCTCCGCCGGGTCGCACTCCACGAGGTTGTAGTGCAGGCCGACCTCTCCTTCGGCCGTTCCGGACGCCTCGTCGGCGATGACGAAGAACTGCCGGTCGACGAACCACACCGTGCGGCGGTGGGTGAGGCCCTCGTAGGAGGGATTCCCGACCGTCACGATGTGCGTCGCGTCGTCCGTCTCCCAGCGCAGGCATTTCGAATCGGTGTGTTCGAGGTTCCGGCCGTCGAGCGTCAGGGTGTTGTGCACCTGCGTCTGGCGGAACCAGTTGCGCTGGTCGGTCACCTCCTTGTCGCCCGCATAGACGTAACAGCCCGAGTCGGGGAAGAAATTGCGGCCCCGGTGCCAGAGTTCGAACGTGCCGTTGTCGGGTTGGCAGTGCCAGAATCCCTGCGGCCCGGCCTTGAGGACCATCACCGTGGCGTCGGCGTCCCAGCCGCTGCGCAGGACGTAGAATCCCGAGGTGCGCAACGCCCGCGAAAGGTGCTCCGGGGCGGTTCCCTCGCGGCCTTCGGTCGCCATCCACCGGATTGCGGCGTTGGCGGGGAAGACCTCGGCCCACGCGCGGTAGTAGGGCATCAGTTCCTCCCTCTCCGCAGACAACCTTAACTATTAAGGTTTTACACGCAAGGCACCCAAAAAGGAACCCATTTTTAAGGCCCTTTTGGGTGCTTTCCTTTTATCTCCGCTAAAACAATTTGCGGAAGAAGGCGGCTACAGCCGTAAATACCTTCGTCTTCCGAAGAAAGAAAAAGGCAACCGCCAATAGTACCAAAATCCCGAAAATGTAACGCCACCTGTACGGGTCGGCCGCCGGCTTCTCGGTAATATCGGTTTCCTTATCGGTGTCCGTGTTCACTTCTTCCGTTTTGGTCGTTTCCGTCTTCTGTTCTTCCTGCGTTACCCCGGTAGCTTCGGCCTTCTGTTTTACCGTGAAGGTTTCGATACTCTTAATAGCTCCCTGCCTTCCGGTATCGGGCGGCTGCTTCTCTTTCGGTTCCTTCGGCCGGTTCTTGGGCGTGTCTGCAACCGGATTAGACGGGCCGCCCGCCTGCATAGTGTCCGGCTTTGCCTGCCGGGTATCGGGTTTCGGCGGGAAAAACTCGATTTTCGTATAGGTTACTTCTACGCCTTCGGTTTTCGTATTGTCTACCGTCCGGCGAAATTCGGCCGCCGTCGTTTCGTTCCGCTTTTCTTCGGTCTTAGCCGTTTCCTTCGTGCTGCCGGCCAACTTTCGCGGCGTGGAACACCCGATAAAAGAAACGGCCGCAATCCCCCAAAGAATAGCTATAAAGGTTCTTGTTTTCATACGATTTCGATAGTGATTTTTTCTTTCCGGGCTATTGCGGCCTTACACCGCTTTGTAAGTTCAAGTTCGTAAGGCGTGGAATTGATAACCCGCCCCTTTACCTTGTTTTCTCCGACCAAAATACAGCCGGAAGTGTCCTTACCGGTATTGCCACGATGAATTAGAATGCCGTCGAAATGCGGTACGTTCAAAAGGCGAGGAAGGTCGCGCCCGAAGCGCGGCGAACGGTTTACGGTTATTTCGTAGGTTCCGAACGGTATAGCCGTTTCGTTCTTTACCTTCTGTTCCCCATTGTCAAATTTGCCGTTTCGGTTGTCGTCCCGGTTCTTGTCTTCCAAGGTATCGCAAAAACGCACCCCGTCAATAAACAGCGTACCGATAGTATAGGTTTCGGCGAAGTATCGCCGTTTAAGCGTTAGTTTCATTGTCGCCCCCTTTCTCTTTTTCCTTTTTTAGATACTCGATAACCCCGGCTATAATCTCCTGTTCGTCCTTATGCTGGATGATTTGCGAAAGGATTTTAGCCGCATCCCCGATTTTGGCCCGCTCCTTGGCTTCGCTATTCTCGTAGATACTCTTTAATTCGATAAATCCCACGAACATAGCCCCGATAAACGTAAAAAACGGCAATACCGGTAAAGTGTGGTTCGTCTGCGGATTTAGCTGCGTAATAGCCAACATTTGCACCACGTCGATAGATGTAATTACGAGTATCATATTGAAATACCGGCTTATTTTGTCTACTGTCTTACGCAATCCGTACGAAGACCGATATTCCCCCCGTTGTTTGGCCTTTCGAATCCCGGCCCAAAGGTCAAGGAAGACCACGAACAAAACAAGCGCGTAAACGCAAGCTATAATAATAAGTTGCGGCCCGAAGGTCTGTAAGATATTTTCCATAGCTTAAATTCCCGCTGCCCCTACGTCGATACCGGCGGCGGCAAGGTCGGCCCGAACCATTGCTTTAACCGCAAGCACTTCTTTAAGGTAATTTTCGTATTCGGTTTTGTCCGCTTTGTCCGTCGATAGCCCAAGTACGAAAGCGTTGTACTTATTGATAAGGCTAAATTCTTCGGTTTCGTCCCGGCGGGAACGCAAAACGGCCTTTACGCATTTGTCGTAATCCGGCCGGCCCCATACTTCCACCGTGTCGTAATCGTACGCCTTCCTTGCGGCCGGTACCTGGTCGCCTTCTGCTTCGGCCATAGGTTCCGGCGTTACTTCCACTTCGGTAATATTGTAGTTGTAATGCCAACTGCCGTTGCCCAAGTCCTGCAAAATGGGCGGTCTATCGTTTGAATTTGATTTCATACTTCGATGTTTTAGAAAGTTTCTTAATCAAGTGTTTGCTATCGCAAGACTTCGCCCAACCCCACCAAGGGCAAATAGCCTGCTTAAAGTCCTTTTCGGATAATGGCCTTTTCCGTTTGTTCAGCTTCGCCAACCGCCGGCAAAAAGTCTTTTTAATGCCCTTTCGCATTCGGGTATGCGTGTGGAAAAATACATATCCTACGAAGTCGATACCGCGAGCCGCTACGGGGAAAACTTGCCAATTCCCTTTAACCTCTAATTTCAAATCCCCCAAATACGCCCTAATTTCGCCCATTAAGGAATGAAGGTAGGATTTATCCGAAGCAAGTATTACAATATCGTCCGCGTAGCGGAAGTAGTGCTTTACCCGCTTCTGTTCCTTTATCCAATGGTCGAAGTAGGTTAAATAGAGGTTAGCGAAATATTGGCTTAGGTAGTTTCCGATAGGTACGCCGTCCGCCGAATCTATAATTTCGTCAAGTAGGCGAAGTAGCCTTTTATCCTTCAACTTGCGGCGCAGAATGGATTTTAGCACGTCGTGGTTAATCGAAGGGTAGAACTTGCGAATATCCAATTTCAAACAAAACGTAGTACCTTCCGGGTCTTCCCGTAGGGCCTGTTTTACCTTCTTCGCGGCCGCATGAATCCCCCGGTTCTTAATGCAGCTATAAGTGTCCGCCGTGAAGGTCGAAACCCAAATAGGCTCTAAGACGTTCATTATAGCGTGGTGCAAAATACGGTCGGGAAAGTAAGGCAAGCGGTATATTTCCCGTTCTTTGGGTTCGTAAATAGTGAATACGTCGTACTTCGATGTATGGAAAGTACCGTTTAGCAAGGTTTCGCGCAACTTCAATAGGTTCACTTCCCGTTTTTTATCGTGTTCGATAACTCCGTACGTGCGTAACTTACCCTTACGGGCCTTTTCGTCCGCAAGCTGCAAGTTCTCGATAGAACAAACCTTCTCGTACAAGTTACCTATTCGCTTCATCGCACTACTTATTTGCTGATTCCTTAGGGAATGTTCGGGAAGTCCTACTAATACCCCTTAAATAGTTGTTGTTTTTTGCCAAGTGGCAAGGTTTTTACCCCGTTAAAATCTGCATAGCTGGGAGCTGACATTCGCATTCGTATTCGAAGCCGTGTTATTCGTATTCGCGTACGAAAAGCCGGCATTCGCGCTGTTATTCGCATTACCGCCGAAAAGCACGCCCCAAGGGTAAACCGCCTTTATTTTCACTCGAAATAATACCTTGTTCCCGAAGCCCGCATAGTTACTTTACGCGGGAAGGCGTTACGCTCCTTAATCTTCCCAAGGATATATTTAATTTCTTGCGAATTGGTAAAGAACTTCCGCGCGTCTTTATCCGGGTCTTCTTTATTGAACTTAATCTTAACCAAGAAGCGACCGGTTCCGAACTTCGTTTTAACGTCGTCCAAGAAGTCAATAACCCAAAAAGAAAGGTTAATTAACTTCTGCTGGGTTATTTCCGAACAATTGAAGTGCTTGTTATTCGCGTCCGGCTCAATCTGCAAGAAAGCTAAACTTCCGTCGTCCTGCCTGTTGTTTTCCATTTTTGCGAAAAATTGAACGGCGGGCATTCGTCCTAATTTGAGCTACTTCGAAAGCCCGCCGTAGTTAAACTTCTTTGTTAAATGCGTTCCGTTACGTGTCGTTTCAAGCGGGTAAAAAGCAAAGCCGGGAGCCGACATACGCACCCGTATTCGAAGCCGCGCTACTCGCACTCGCGCACGAAAAGCCGGCATACGCGCCGGAATACGCAGCACCGCCGAAAAGCACGCCCCTTTGTCCGGTATTGCTTACTACGTTCGTATAGAAGTAATCGGCGAAGTAAGTAGTAGAACTTGCGCCTACTGCTGTCGGCATATTTTCGCCGTACTCGCCAATCATCATAATTTTAACGTAACCTTCATTGCGGGGTAGCTCGCCGCGCTTCTCGTAATCGGTATAGTCGTTACTTTGAAACTTGGCCGGGTCGGTACATACGAAAAACTCACTAACGCCGCCCGCGTCCGCACTTTGAATATTGCACTTGCATCCGTCCGTCCAACTCCATACGTGCCCGAAAGGATTTTCCAAACCTCGGTAGCTGGGTACGCTAAGGGTTTGGCCGTCGGTTCCGTCGCTTTTCTTGTATGTGTAGTTTACTACGCCTGTCTTATTTCCCAACGGGTTGGTAACCCCGCAAGGAACCATAGGGTTATAACTGTTATAGCCGTCCCAATCGCTCATATTGGTAACGCCTTGGCTTAATCCGCCCTGCTTATATCCTTCGCTTGTAGGTTCCGCGTTATAGGCAAGTTGGCAATTAAAGTTAGCGTATTCGACGGCGTAAAGCCACCAGCAAGTTTTTTGTACTTCGTAAACGTCGCAATTCCAACCGGCCCCGTTCTTGCCGGCATTCCCCCGGTTCCGGGCATACTTCCGAAAGTTGGTAAGGCTGATAGATGTAGCCGGCATACCTAAAAGGCTTCTATATGTTCCGTCCCAACCGGCCGTATTGTTACCGCCACGGAAAGCCGTAGAAGTATTTACGACGCTTGCAAGTTTCGGCGTAGCCGATACGGTGCGGTCTACGGCCGCTTCGTAAGCCGAACGATAGGCAAGCTGCACCAAATGGAACCCCGGTAGCGCGTGTTCGGAAAGAAGGCACCGGAATTTAGTACCGTCTACTTCAAATTTGCGGTAGTGGGCTGGTATTTCTACCATTACTTGCCCGTCGGTGCCGTCAAGTTTGGCGGCGGCTCCCGTATCGCGCTTGGTGCTGTCGTTCGCGTGAAGGTAATAAGCTACCGTTCCGTTGTCGCGCAAGACACAACGGCGCATTTTACTTTGAATAGGCAGCGAAACGTGAAGTTCCGGGCGACCAATTCGGGTACAAGCCGAAGAAGCTACGTTAGAATCCCATTCTATACCGTAGTAGTAATCGTAGGGAAACGTCGGCTTCGTGTTTCCTACTCCAATCAATAAACCCATAGCCGTATAAGATTTAGTACCCCCAAACAAGGGTAGCGTTAATACTCGTTTGCTTAATCTCGCGGACTATTTCGGGGTTCCAACCTATTTCGAAGCGCGTAGCTACGAACTTGCCCGGCTCCATGCCCCAAAGGTTTACTTCAAGAACGACGGCGGTTTCTCCGTCGTTCTTAATGTTAAACGGCGTATCTTCCATTTTGAAGTTACCCGTACTTAGCCCTTCAATGGGGCCGATTGTTCCAATTTGGGCGGAAACCGTTTCGCCCCCTCTTGTTGTACTCATTTTGTCGAAATATTAAGTTACACAAAAATACCCCGTTGCGTATTATTATAATACGCTTGTTGGTAAAAAATTAAAAACTAACTTTCTGCCTTCGTAGAATAGCGAGTATGGTTTCGTAAAATCCAAGTTCCATAAATATTCACAAACTCCATTAACTCACCGGGAGATAATACCCCAACTTGGGTATAGGAAGATTTTGTACCCTTTACGACCGTACAGGGATATGATGATGAATTATATAACGCACAATTATACCCGTTATGGTCTTCGTTGGCCTCCATTAAAACCCCGAATTGTGCTCCGGCGGTCAAGGCCATGTAGCAATTTTCGGAAACTGCCAACACCGTAGTAAATTGCGAAGGCGGGCAGTTGGTTTTTGTATATATCGTTTTATACGACCCGCTCGTTTCAAAGTAATTGGAAACGCATCGTCCGTCCTTATATACTCGGAACTTGGCCCGGTTGCCCTCCATTGCAGAGGGCGTTTTCGCGGTAAAGTCGATTCCGGTATTGCGTTGATAGGTTTCGCCCGTTGTGGATAATGCGAAAATTTGCGCCCCTACGATATTCGTTACAGTTCCTACGACAGAGCCTTTATTGTCGAAACAATTATCCCCATTGCTCGGCGTCGCGCTTTGGGTGTAGATATGGGTATAGCTATTGCTTGTCCATCCGTAATACTCTACATTCCCTTGTTGCGCTCCTGCGAATATCAACGGATAATCGGATTCTCCGGTGGGATTATAACCGGCCATAGCAGCTGCTACATTCTGTTCCGTATCGCGTACACCTATAAATCCGGAAAGGGCTACACCGCCTTCTATTTCTGTTCTTGCATCCTTAAAAGCATCTCGCAAATATTCTATGTCGCTTTGTTCCAATTCAGCAACATCCTTTAATGTCCCGTCAGACGCACGAAATTTAATGTTCCCCCCAATCTCTCCGGCGTCTAAGTCGAAATAAGTTTGTCCGTCGCCACTTTGAATCCGCCCCGTAGCAAGGAAACGACCGTTAATTGTCGTTGCGCCATAAGTTAGGGCGATAAGACGCGCCGGCCGGTTCCCGTCGGTATCGGTTATCACGCTGCTAAGGCTCCCTATCAAGAAATAATAATATGTAGGGTCGCCGTCTACCGCTCGCTGTACTGTGTCGAAAACGATGTTTCCGGCCGTTCCTGTCTTTTGGCAACGGGCGTATATGTAATAGACCGTTCCGCTTACAAGGTTCGAAAAGGTGGCCGTATTTAGCTGCCAACTTTTTACGGTTTCCGCTATCGTATAGTGAACCAACGTACCGCCTACCACCTTTACCGTATTGGGATTCCCTTCGTAGTTCGGTTCAAAGCGGGTGTTCTGTAATACGAACTGCTGGGAACGTGCGCCGGTGGCTAACATGGTCGTTTCAATCGAAAGCGGCTTTATCTTCTCGCTGTAATAGTGTCCTTCGGGGTCGAAAACATTAGCTAATACTTCTTGGCTGGCTTTCCAATTGCGGCGGGCCTTCGACGGGTCGGCAAGGTCGTTTATCTCTATAACATTGTCGATTTTCTGCAAGTCTTCGATAACGCGGGTTATCGTCGTTTTGGTTACGCTGTCGCCCAAGGTTATATTATACTTGTATTCCCGCAGCAAATCGCGCGTAAAGGCCGTAATTCGTACCGATTTGTTTACGCCTATGTCTTCATCTTCCACTGGGATATAATCGCCGACGGCAAAAAGGTTTACTACGGTCAGTTCGCCGGCGAACTGACGTATAAAATTTTCGTCGATACTTAACCCGTACTGTACTTGCGGCTGGCTGTATTCGGTTATTGCCTTGTTGCCTTCCGCAAGGAGTTTGTTTTCCGCGTCGGTCTTGTAAGTGTCCGGCAAATTTATATCCGTGAAGAAATACTTATCGCCTACGCCGAACTGAAACGCCGCACTTGTTTCGCTGGGGAACTTCATGCCGTTTTCGTCCGTGAACGGTACTACCTGTATTTCCTTCGTCGCGTGGTCGTACTTGTGTATGTCAAATTCATAGCCGGCCAAGTTTCCGGTAGTGAACTTTACCTTTGCAGTAGCTCCGTCGATAAGCCACTTTGTATTACCCGCGCTATCCTTTTCGTTAAGGTCGAAGTTCATAGTAGCGTCCTTAAAAGCATAATACGCGCTTCCGGCGGCTGTTACTTCGCCGTAGCGTTCGGGTCTGATGTCGTCGAATATCTTTGTATTCTCCTTCAACCCGTAAGCCGCAATAGCGGCCGCGTCCTCGATGTAGGAAGCGTTTTTAGCTTTGCCCGGAAGACAAAGACGGGTATAACGGTATTTGTCCCCAAGGTTGCTACTACCGCCGTAGACGTATAGCCGGGTAACTACGTTCTTGGAATTGATGTTTTGGCGCGTTAATTCGTAAAGCCCGCCGGTACGTCCGTACCGGAAGGTATAGGGGAAGTTTACCCCGGCCGTTTTGATATTGAGCGTACGAACGCCGTTAGCTTGGGTAATCTCAAATTCGGTGCTGTACTGTTCGCAAAGGTCTTGCAACACTTCCAAACAATTCTTTTCCGTATAGGTAAGCGTTTTATACTCCGTATTGGCCGGATAAACGCCTAACACCCATTTACCCGGATATACGCGGGTAAGGTTCCCGATAAGAATACCTAAGAAGTCTTCTAAATCGCCCGTAAAGCTATCTAATACGGTATCGTCCGGTAACAAAAATTGCACGTCGATTAACTCGTACTGTACGCCTTCGAAAGTAAGGGTATATTCGAAATTCCGGTTTCCGGTCTTCTTAATGCCCGGAAGCTGGTTAAGGGTATAAGTCTTCCCGTAAACGTCTATTTGGTCGCCCAAGTGGAAGGTTAAGGGCGTGGCACTTTTTACGGTTATCGCCACCGTATCCGCCCCTAACAGCGTAATACTTTGTTCGGCCTTGGTAACTCCGGACTTACGCGCCCGCGAAGTCAATAGGGCCGTAGTCCCGTCCGGGTGTCTTACTATAATTTGTTCCATACGATAATACCGTTAGTAGTGAAACTTTCTATTTCTTCGATAACTCCGGCGACAATGGCGTAAAAAATTCCGTCGGTCGTGTATTCGTGACTCGCTGTTACGTCGGTTCCGTAAACGTCGTTCGTTTGGGTTCCGTCGCCCCAAAAGATAGTAACCGCCTTCTTGCTGGTTAGGGTAATCGTTAGCGTTTTCGTATCATTGCTTAAACGCTGGTGCCGTACGATACGCTTTACCGGGTCGGGTTCCTTCAATTTCAAGGTAAAGGTTCCTACCATAAGGTCGTCGTTCCAACGTTTGTTAATGGCTACCCCGTTCTCGTTATAGACTTCGTAAAGCAACGGTTTCGTAGGGTGTATATCTACCATAAGCCGCTGGGTGTTGGGCCGGTTGAATACGTCCAAGAAGTCGTTTAGCTTCGTAACAAAGTCTACCTTCCCGTTCGCTTTCATAAAGCAATTAAGGGCTATTTCGCGGGGTTGCAGTATCTTGTTTTCAAGGTCTACTATCTCCCCGTGATAATCCGGCCAATCAACGGAAACCGGGGTTTTCATTTTGGGACGGTCAAGAAGGCCGTTACTTTCGCTTACATAAATATCCCAAGCCTTAAAATCGGTTCCGTCTATACTGTAAGCCAATTGCGCCACCGTAGCAATACTTTCGGTAATTTCTTCCTGCGGCAAGGCGGTATTATATACCTTAACTTCGTCGATACAACCGTACCCGTTGGCGGTCGTATAGATGTCTTGCAGGATAGCGAAACCGGTAGGCTGGGCGGGTAGCGTAATGGTCTGCACCAATGCCGTATCAAGGTAAATGCGGATTGTTAGGCCCTCTTTGACGATAGCCCAATAGCCCCAAGTATCGGCCGCAAGGTTAAACCACGCTTCCGTATAACCTTCTATGGCTTCCCAGCGGGCAAAGAATCCGATACGCTTACCTGTAAAGCCGTCCGGGAAGGCTGAACGCTTCAACCAGGCAAGCAGGGTAAAGTTCCCGGTAAGGGGAATTACGTTTTTGTCTATATCGCAATGCCCGTTACCGTCGAACTTTATACAATTGCCTTGCTTTCCGCCGGTAAAATCTGCTTCTACTACCGTACCGTCCGCCCGTGTCTTGCTGTAATCGTAAGCAATGGTAGAACCGGCCGCTTCATCGAAGGGCATATTTAGGATAATGTTACTTTCGTCTGCCATATCAATACGTTTTAGTCGTTTTTCGAATAACTTTTATTATCGCGTTACCTTCGCCGTCGCCGGTGGTAGTCGTCAAGTTCCCGCCGTAGTGGTTTACGCAAATCTTCGCGTTATCCCGTGCTTCTACTTCTACGGTGGTATCGTCGAATACGTCTACCATTACGAAGGAATTACCGGTAGCAAGAACCTTTAACCGGCTTTGGTGCTTTGCGAATACCTGCCCTACGTTCCAACCGTCGTAAGTGGCGGTACCCTCGCAACGGCCAAGGGCTACTACGTGCCGGAAGTTTCCTGCCGTAATAGCTTGGTCGAGGAACACGCCGTAGGCTTCGCAAGTACCTACGAAGTGCTGGCGTATAAATTCGTTGCTGGGGTACTCGTTGCTTAGGCAAAAGTCGATACCTTCAAGGTACATTTTAATAAGTTCGTCTTTCCCTTTGGTATCTATAAGGCGGCCGTACCATTCTTCGCAAATGCCTTTCTTTTTGGCGTCGCGGGCCAATCGTTTATTTACTTCCATATCGCTACATTGTTATTCCTTGCGCCCGTAACGGGTCGGACGCGCTTCCCGAAGTATTCTTTTCTATCTGTTCAAGGTGCCGGTTCGATACGCTTAATTTGCCGTCGATGTTGGCAAGGTGTATAAGCTGCTGGCGCAAGATTTCTATTTCCTGCACTTGGTTTACACGTACGGCGTTCGTTTGTCCGGCCAATAAATCTATACTTTCTTGGCTGGCTCCCTTAATTGCACCGGATAGGCTCGTAGTAGGGTCGCCGTTATCGTCCAAGTCCTTAAACAAATCTTCGTACAACTTCAAGGCTTCGGCGTACCCTTGGGCTATTGATTTTACTCTATCCTTAAACCGTTGCTGTTCTTCCGGGGTCAAGCCGTCGAAGGAACCGCCGCCTTCATCGTTAAAACCCATATCGCGCTGCAACTGCTTTACGGCATTTTGTAGCTGCTGTTCGAGGAATTGTTTTTTTAAGGCGTTCTTTACGGCATTACCTAATACCTGGTTCGTAACCTTTTCAATCGCGCTTTTTACTTTGTCGCTGTTGAAGCCGTCGGAGTAGGCTTCGGCTATCGCGTCGGACAATTGCGTAGCCAAGTCCTTTGCCGAAGTCTGCGTTACGCTTTCCGTAATTTCGGCTATGGTGTCTTCGATTTGGCGGCCTAATTCTTCGTACTGCTCCTTATATTGGTTTACCTTACCACTATCGGTTTTTTTCTTGCTTTCTTCCGCTTCCCACATAGCCCGCAAGTGCGCGCGTTGTTCGCGCATATTGTTAATAAGGGCCTTTTGGTTATCGTAAACCGATTCGCCTAACGCCTTATCTACGGCGTGTTCAAGTGCTTTGTAGGCGCGTTCCAATTCTTCGACGGCAGCAGCGTGTTTCTTAATGGCTCGTTCGGCCTTACGGTCGCGGGAGTTGAACAGGTCAAAGACGGAAGTTAGCATACCTACGGCTCCCTGTATCATTTGGGCCGGGTTCATAGTTGCGTACCCCTGTGCCATTTGCCCTATTCCGTCCACAATTCCGCCTACGTCCCCTAAAATAGCTTGGGTTTCGTCGTCCATAGAACCTCCCATTTTCTCAATAGCACCCGTAACCGCGTCGAACGAACCTTTTACCAAATCGGCCGTAGCCCCTACGCCTTTGAATACTTCGGATAGGTTCGCTTTACTTGCGTCCTTCTTATAGTCCTTCAAAGCCGTAGAAAGGGCCTTAAACGGGTTGCGGGTCTGTATTTCGTCCTTGGCTTCCCGCAACTTGCTTAAAACTACGTCTAAGTCTTGCGGGTTAAGTTCTACGCCTAATTGGGCCTTTTGCGCTTCGATTTTATCTATAAGGGCCTGTATTTGCGCCGTAGTAAGGTCGTCGAGGTTCCCGAAAAGTTGCTCCCAAGCCCCGGAATCGGTCAATTCCTGCAACGCTGCGGACGAAAGGGCCTTATTCTTGGCTTCCTGCAATTTCGCTACTAATTCTTCGTTATTCTGCTGGGTTGCCAATGCTATTTTTTCGTCGTATTGCGCGGAAATATCGGCGCATTTTTGCTGATATGTTTTGTATTCCTCTACCAATGCGTCGTAGTCTTCGTTCCCCGAACTTTTTGCGTATTTTTTGCGCTCTTTCTCCAAATTCGCCAAGGCTTCCAAGGCTATACGGCGTTCGTCGTCCGTCTTGGCCTTCGCCAATTGCTCGTTAAGAAGGCGGCTATTTTCGGCGTAGTTGGCTTCAAAGGTTATCTTCTTACCCAAATAGTCCGCATATTCGGATAATAGGGCTTTTGTCCGGTCTTTGGCCTTTTGCTCTACGTCTTCCTGCTGCTTCTTAATAATGTCGCTTTTACCTTTGTCAAGGTCGGAACCGTCCCCGGTCAAAGCCTTACGCTTTTCTTCCAAGATATTAACCATTTCCAAAATGGAACGTGCCCCGGAAAGTTGTTCTTTAAGCTCCTTTTCGAATCCGGCTAAAACGGTTTCCTTCGTTTCGTTGGCTATGGCGTTATTTAGCTTCTGCAATTCTTCGGCTTGTGTCTTTGTGGCCGTTCCGCTTCCGATAGCCTTAATAAGCTGGTCGCGCTGCTTCTGTAAATAATCCAAATAGCTACTTCCTTCTTTCAGCAACCCGGCGAACTCGGCTTTTGCGGCATTGCGTACTACTTCGTCTTTGGAATTTACCCAATTGTAATACTCCGTATATTTCTTTTTCCGGGCTTCCAATTGTTCCGTAAACGGGTCTTTTTGCGTAGTCTTAGAAGACGTGCCGGATAAATCCATTTTTTTAAGTAACGCTTCCTGTTCTTTGATTTTCGCCAATAACTCGGCCCGCTCCTTATCGGTGGTAGCTTCCTTATACTTTGCACGCAACTTTGAAATAGTCTTTTCCAGAGCTTCTATACTGCCTTCCGCCACTTTATCCGCACCGCCCCCGATAGAATCCAAAATTTCGCGTTCTTTTGCGGTAAATTCTACTTGCTGGTTTATCAAGGCGTTATATTCCCGTTCCGCTTTCGCTACGGCATCTTCGGCCTTTTTCCAATCGCGGGATTTTTCAATTATAACGCCTTTACGCTCTACGCCGTAACCGTCCTTATATGTTCCCTTCTTCGATACATACGCTTTCGGAGTAGCTTCTAATTCCTGCTGGGCTTTTAATACTTCCTTGTATTTCTCTACGGCCAATTCCTGTACGGCTAACGCTTTGGCCCGTTCTAAGCAGGCTTCTATAAACTTCGACTTATTAGCTACTAACAAGTCTTCCGCTTCTTTAACCGTCTTAATGGAAAATCCCAAGTCCTCGAAGCGGTCTTTATTGTCTTCGATAAACTTGTTTTTAGCGGCCATATCGTTACCCAGCCGGTTCCATGCGGTGGAAAGCTCGGTAATTGCTGTAACCGGTTCGGCGGCAGCTTCTACCACTTTGTTATTAAATTCTTCTTGCGCCTTCTTTGCTTCCCGATTCTTGGATATGAATTTGGAAATTAAGGCTATCGCAGCGGTAATCGCTACTGAAAGGCCAAGGGTTAAGGTCGCCATTAACGCCTTTGCCGCTACGTTGGAAATACCCAAAGCCGTAGCAAACTTCGTTTCCGCTACGGTAAGTAATTCTTTCGCCTTGCGAACTAATACAAGCTGGGTATATGAATCCTTGTTTAAGGTTTTGGCTACCTGCTGTAAGCCTATGGTTATAGCCATAAGGGACTGAACTTTAACCATAATCTTTTGCAAGTTTTCATTTTCCCCGGCAAACAGTCCTACCGCACCCTGCGCGGCCGAAAAAGCCCCGCTTATACCGCCCATTACCTCTAATACGGTATTCATATTTTGGTAGTCGTCGGACATAATTTTAGCCTGCGTATTTGCGTCGGCCATAGCGTCCGCCAAACGGCCTAATTCCGCCTGCATAGCCCGGTATTCGTCCGTATTACGCTTCCCGTTCTGTTCCATTTCCGCAAGTGAATTTTTAAGGTTCATAACTTGCGTTCGTAACATGCCTTTCGCCTTCGCGTTTTGCTCTACCTTGGCCTTATTCTCGTTTAAGGTTTGTTCTTCTTTCTGTAAAGCGTCCGCCGTGTTCGCCACTTCCTGCAAAAGTGCTTTCCGCTGGGCTATTTCGTCTTTTATAGCCTGTTGTTTGGCCGTTAATGCCCTATATTCTTCGTCCCCCTTGGCGGTGCCTTTCATAAAGGCGGCCCCGGCCGCTTCGCCCAAGCGGGCGTACTCTTTTTCAAGGTCGGCGATTGCGTTACTATGGATTGCGGCCATAGTGTCTATATCCTTAAACGCCGCTTCAATTTGTGCGGCGGCTTCTCTGTACGCGGCTTCCATACGGTCGCCGCCTTCTACGGTTGCGTCCGTGAAACCCTGTACGCGCCTTTTGGTTTCGGCCAATGCGCTATTTATTTGCCCGTTATTCGCAATTATATCGAACTCCAAGGCACCGCCTTTTATATTCATCGGATAATGCTATTTATTTGTTGTAAAATACTTTCGGCGTTCTCGCTGGTTATCTTGGTTGTCGTGTTGCCCGCTGTATTGCCGTCTTCGTCGTCGGCCATGCGCGGCGCGTCGATTAACAACCGTTGAACAACGGCCCAAGCTACGCCGTGATGTAAGTAATCCCAAGTCCAGCCAAGGTGGGCGCAAATCGAACCCCGGCGGCCGTAAGGACTATTAAGCCCTATTACTCTATGCGCTCCGTCCTCGGTTGGGTCGTTCTTGCGCCGCTCATCAAGCGCATAGAGTTTATAAAATCCCCTAAGTTGCTTACGCTGGTTACGGCTTCGGAAAGTCCTACCAATTTGGAAGGTTTAATAGTGTGGAAGAAAAGGGCCGTAAGCCGGTCTAACTCCTTATCGTCGTTGTATTTTTTTACCCTTCCACCCGCGCAAACTTCGGTAACGTGGTAATCTTCGCCCAATACGGCAATAGCGATTATTCGGGCCATACGTGCGGCGTTATCTTTGGCTATGCGCTTCGCTTCCGCCAAGGTTTCCGTTCCGCCGGCTGTAAGCCGTTTTTCGTCTAAGCCCATTTCTACCCATATCGCGCTAAGTCTGTCAAGAACCGAAAGCGTAGGTTCCTGTATTTCGAAGTCTTCCTTTACCGTAATTACTTCGGGACGTTGGAAGAATCCTTTAACGCCTTTTTTATGCCGGCGGATTTTATGCGTAACGCTGAACTTTATACCTTGCTTTACCAAAAGGTTAAGTTCTTCGCGCTCTAACTCTAAATCCGTTTTTTCTCTTATCGTATCGTCGTTCATATCGTCGTTAAATCAAGAAAGCCCCCGAAACTTTCATTTGGGGGCTTTCGGGTTAAAGTAAGGCTTTCCCCGCGTTATGCCTGCACGTCTGCGGCGGTCATAAGCGTAGCGGTTATTTTCTTAGTTCCCGTTTTGGTCGGCTGCAATACGGTACCGGCAACCTCGATAAGAAGAATACCGCTTTTACTGAAAGTTGCGTTAATCTTACTTACGAGTTTCATGCGCGGAATCTCGAATTTAAGGCCCTGTTCCGGGGTAATGCGTACCGACTTTTCGACTACGGGGATTTTATCCGGAGCTTCCCATTTATCCGGCGTTGAACCCGTGCCGGGGGTACCTACGCCGCCCAAAAGGTCGGCAAGAACCGTAACCGAAGGGTTCATAATCGAAAAGTTGAAGTTCGTTTTTCCGCCCCGGCTAATGCTTATTACGGGGTCGTCCACTTCTTCGGCGTAGTGGTCGGTTGTTTCCGGGTCTTCCTGCGTCATCGTGCAGGTGTCTTGGTAGGTATAACCCAATACGTCCAAGGTTTCGCCCATACCGCCGTCCTCGGCAATTGCTCCTACCTCAATCTTGGAAAGACCGATAGTATAAGTTTTCTTTGCTGCCATTGTCGTAAATTTTAATTAGTTCGTTGTATATTCCATTCTACCCGCAAGTTGTTGTAATGCTCGTTAATGCCCGGTTCTTTAATTATGGCTTCCGTAGAAACCCGAATAGTCAGCCCGGTAATGTTCGCCGATTTTAGAACCGATAGAACAATAGCCGTTAGTTCGCGTATTCGCTCCCTATGCGCCTTAAATTGTTCGGTTCGGCCTATCCTTTCCTTTTTGTCGGGGACGTGGATATTTACGTTTGAAGTTCCGGTTTGCGGTACTTCGTGGTTTAGGAATAGGTTGTTAATTACTACGTCTTCCTTCCCGGAATTATCCGGCCGTTCTCCCTGCACGAATATTCCGCCGCTAAGGGCCGCTTTCAATTCGGCCGAAGCGTTCAGAATCTCAAAAAGAATATCATCGGTTTCTATACTCTGCATACCTCTTTGTGTTAAATCCATAACCGGCAATGAAGCCGGCCGAGGTCGAACTTTTCGCAAGTTCCGGTTACTACAACTAAGCCCGTTGCTTTGGCTGCTTCTACAAACTCGGTATTCGAAAGCTGGCTAACGTCTACCTTCTCCCGCGTTACAATTACCTGCGTGCCTTCGGGAATTTTGGCCGTACCTTTCGGTAGCTGGATAAGCGAAGCGAATACGCGGGTTTCTCCGTCGGCGGTCTGAATTGTCGAACCTTTACCGTTGGTTTCTTCCCGGCAAACTGCTTTTAACTCCCATGCGGCGGCGGGCGTTTCCCAAGAACCGTTAGGTAATTGGACGCTTTCGCCGTCGTGCTGCAAGGCGTACAAGTATTGCGGGTATTGGTAGGAAGTCGTTACCATACGTTGCTTTTGTTCCGAATTTTGGGCTTGCCGGCCGGCGTAATGCCTAATTCCGTGCAAGTCGCGTTATACCAAAGTTTGATAGCGTCCCAATTCCAACTAATGGAATACCCGCCTTCTCCGATATTGGCAAGGGGGATAAGCGTTGTAAACTCTCGGCAAATGGCCGTTTTAGCCTTCCGCACGTCTACCGGTGCGTCCGGGTCGGGGATAAGTCCGCTTTGGTTGCAAAGTATCAAATCCACGTCGTCCGCCGATAGCTGGAATTTGCCGACCGTCTTAGTAATCCATTCTTTGTAAGTCATCGGGTAAGGGTATTAGGATAGGGGCGACCGTTGCCGGCCGTCCCTTTCCGGTTAGTGTGTCCAGGTGCTGTTAGAAGTGTCCATAAGGAAGGAACGGCCCGAAGAAAGCCAAGCCGGGAAAGCGTTTGCAATTCCTACGGTAACTTCTTCGATAGGTTCCTCGGTGGAATACTTCTTTACGCAGGTGTGTCCGTTCATAGCTTTGATTGCTACGGAACCTTTAAGGTTCATATCGGCCGGCTTCTTCCAATAGGTCGAACCGAGTACCTTGCTTTCGCTGAACATTACTACGTCGTCGGCAAACGGGTTTCCACTGAACGGGCGGCTTCCGTCGTCCTTCTCAATAGTAATATCTTGGTCGATAACTACGACCTGTAAGCCACGCAAGTACGCCAAACCCTTCATAGCTGCGTTTACCTGTTCCAAGCTCGGCGTTTGTGCGATGTTCAAGGCGTTAGCCGCGAACGAAGCGGAAAGTTTTACTACTTCCTCGGTCTGAGCCATAAGCGAGAAGGTGTCAAGGTTCATAAAGGCGTACTTCAATCTAATACCCTTCTTCTTGGCCTTAGCTACGATAGCCTTAAAGTCCTTGCTAAACGGTTTCGCGCCGGTGGTGTTCCAAGCGGCCGAGCCGGTCTGAAATCCGACCTTCTGCGTTGCGTCGATTTGATAATCTACGTCGTACTCGGTAATTACGCTATTGTTGTTTTCGTTAGTAAGCGTTACTTTGCCCAACGAAATAGACTGCAACGCAATCCATTCCAAACGGGCCGCTACGCCGTCCCAGCAAAATTGCGTATCTTCGGCCCACGCTTCTACCAACGCCCGAAGGTCGGGGTTCGCGGAAGTCATGGCGACCATAATTTCGTATTCGTTAAGCTCGTTTTCGTCCTTGGTGCGCTTAATAGCCACCTTCGGAATATCGCCTTGAATACGCGCAATAGCTTCGCGGGTCTTTTTGTTGATACTTGCGCCGCGAGCTACAAGGTCGCCGGCAATCTTTAACCCTACCTGCGTTTCAAGGGCTTTCCACGTCATCGTGTAATTCTCCTTCAAAGGGAACAAGGTAGGATAGTAATACGGGTTAAGGTCGTAGGTATTAACTACAGCCTGCATATCCTTTTCGGTAATGCCAATCATTAAGCTCCTTTGCATAACTTTTCCCGATTAAATTAGATAAACTGAATACCGGTAAGTTTGGCTTTCACTTCGGCACCGATAGGCGGGATATTGCTTTCCCGAATCTGCCCAATAGTCCAAGCGTTTACGATATGGTTGCTAAGCGCGTCCACGTCGTAACTTTCGCCCACAAGGGCTACCGGTGCGTATTTGAAGGCTGCCCCCGAAGCCCCGGCCTCGGCTGCGAGGTAAAGCGAATCGCCGGCTTTTGCGGCAACTCCAAGGGTTGTACCTACTGTAAGGTCGTCTTTGCTGCCGTCGCCGCTATTTGTGGCGATAGCGGTAATAGCGTAGGCCGCCCCGCCGGGAGCCAGCATAAGCACGTCGCCGACTTTGAAGTTATGGCCTTTCTTTACGGTGTAGGTGGTAGCGGAGTTCGTAGCGTCGTCGGTAAGAACGGCTACTTTCACTACATGATAAAGCCCGTTTTCATCTTTGCCAACCGGCGTACCTTCGTGCAGAACTTTCTGCGTAAGGTCGTCGGCAGAAACGGTAATACCGTTCGGAATGTCGGCGACCTTGTGGGTAAACGCACGAATTACGCGGTTATCCTTTTTCCTGTCGATTTTAAGCATTTCGAAAGTTTTTTAGCGTTAAACCTCTTTGCCGCCCAAGCCCTTATTTGCGGCTTCTGCGGCCTTTGCCTGTATGTAGCTTTCTACGCCCGCGCTTACTCCGTCCTTGTTGGGGGAACCAAGTACCGGTTTTTCGTGAAGGCTTAGGCCCCGGTCTGCCAACTCTTGGCCGAAGGCTGCTACGTCGTTCTTGGTTTCGGTCAGATACTCGTTAAAGGCGTTTTCGTCGGCAAAGCCGCCAAGTTTGGCTACTCTGTCGAAATCTTTAAGAACCTTTGCTTTATAGGCTTCGGGTACGTCGGCAAGCTCTTTAACAAGCGTTTCCCGGCGGTTGGCGGTTACGGCCGCGCTTTGAAGGCTCGTTACTTCGGACTGCAAGCCCTTAGTAGCTTCCTTTACGGCGTTCGTAATCATTGCTTGCACGGTTGCAGCGTCCAAGGTTCCGGCCGGTGCGGGTGGGGTACCGCCTTCTTCCGGTTTCTTTTCTACAAAGTCGTACTTCTTACGCAGGTTGTCCTCGCGCGTTTTGTTCGCTTTGTCTATTTCCGCGTCCGCGTCTTTGCGCCAATCCGCTACAAACTTCGCTACGGCTTCGGCGGTAAGTTTACCTACGATACCGGTAGCTTCTTCCTTGGTATTAACCTGCATGGCGATAACTCGCGCAAGCTGGTTAAGCCCGTCTTTTCGCACGCCCGGAAACTGTGTTTCAAGTAGTGCTACAATTTCGTTTAGTTCCATTTTGATTTTTGTGATTTAATTAAACCTGCAACAAAGAAACGTATTATAGTAATACGAATATTTGTATAGCGTTGCAAGTTCTCTACACTCGTTTCAACAATTCAACCGTATGGGCCTATAAGGGGCTGGGGTGGTCTTTGGTTGCCTCGATAGTTGAAAAGATAATTTCACGAACAAATAGCAATGCAGTACGAAAGATAGCAAAAGAAGGCGATTTTAGGCCGTTTTATTATCCAAACAAGGAAATATACCAGCCAACCGCATAAAATCGAATGGCGGGCACGAGAAAGGGCAAAAACGGGTATTCTTGCTTCGTCGGTTATCCGGCCCTTCGTGAATAAGTAGAAATATGGGAATTTTGTTACCGCTGTGTTACTATCAACATTCTGCCGGCGGAACTACCAACATAGCGGCGGTTACTATCAACATTCCGGTAATGTTGGTAGTTAATGTTGCAAGCTGCCCGGTAATGTTGGTAGTTCGGGGCGCAAGTCGAAAGCCCGTTTTCCCTCTCTTTCCCCCTACACCCTCTTTCTCTCTATATATATCTTTATCCTTATATTTATCCACAGGGGCTAAGTAGCCCCCTGCCAAGGAGCTGGCAAGCTCCTTGTTTGTGTGTGCCTTAATAATTGATATTTAGTTATTTATAATAGTTTGATAAATGAAGGTTGCGCGGCCCAAAATAAACCCCTCGCTTGGGGCTGGTTAGGGGTTGGGCTATGGCTTACGCATGAATTTCGCATAACCGCAAATAATTGTATTATAAGATATTAAGCAATAAAGCAAACGTAACTATCTGATTCCGAAGTACAATAGCCCCAAGCCTGCCGCCGGGCTGGTGCTGGTCTGCTCCTGCGTAGGGGCTGGGTTGCCCCTGCCTTGCTCTTTGCGCGATTTTATGCCGTAAAATAGTGTTGTTTAGTGTTTTTGCAGTATATTTGCAATGTTTCCGGGGAGAAATCCGGGGACGCTTGTAAAAGCGTATAGGTATCTAAGTTTGAAAATCGCCAATTAACAAACCGTAATAGATAGACCTATTAACGCCTGCTTGCTGTATATCATTGTTCGATATATCGCTAAGCGTGGGTTATGGTTTATTTTACGGTGGGCGTTTGGCGATGCCTCAAACTTGTAAACCAAGAAAGGCCCACGCTTTTTTATTTGTGTAATGCCTGTTCGGGCCTTGGGGTAATAATAGTTTTCGATATGAAGAAAATTTACTTTTGCCTTTTGGCCTGTGTAGTGGCTTTTGCCGGTTGTTCCAAAGATGAAGACCCCGGAAGAAGTTACACAGAACAACAAGAAAAAGCCTTATCCGTATTTAATGGGACTTGGGCCGATACGCAATTTTCCAACCTTGGCGACTATCCCGGTGCCGAATTGCAACCCGACCCGGATAAAATCATATTCGGAACCCAAAACAATAAGCCCGTAGAAATCTACGAAAACGACTTTATCGAAGGCGAACGCTTGCTTTTCTCTGCCTTCGGCGAATTGGTTTACCATAGCGAGGGGTACGAAGACGTACCGTGTTTTTATTGGCTCTCTAACGCGGCCGATGAACTACGCCTATACCGGACTTCCACCAAGAAGCTATACAAGAAATTCGCGCTTTCGATAAAAAGCGATACGAAAATGAACCTTCACGACCCCGATTTATCGTTACCGTACATTTTCGTAAAGCAATAGTATGAAATGGATAAAAAAGCTATTTTGTGGCAACACCGAGGCTACTCCTTCTAATATCGAAGCCCACAAAGACGAAATAAAAGTACCTGTATCTTTTTTATCGGCTCAAAACATCGTTTACGCTGGGGAAGAAGTCGGCCTTTCTCGTTTGGCTTTCAAAGCTAAACAATTAGGGAACAAATACGTTACAATAGATAGAAATATTTATTACCAAGCACTTAATAACATTGCAAAAGGTAGACGGCTGGATTATTCAATACAAAGAAGCGCAAAGCTAAATTTGCTTGGCATTAGGTACGAAAAGGAAGGGAATATAGAAGACGCGGTAAAAGTCTACGAAGAAAATATAGCGATGCGTTCCAACGGTCGCCACGCATACGATAGGTTGAAAATTATATATCGACGACAAAAGGATAGGGAAAACGAAATCCGGGTTTTAAGAGTGGCTATTGGTGTATTCGGGGAAGATTCGGAATATAACGAACGCTTGCTTAAACTGCTATCTAAAACAAAGGAGCCTTTTTAATGCCGAGAAACGCCCCTATTTTCGTGCATCGTCTTTGTGTAGTATTAAATACCCGTCCGCCAAACAGAACGCCGTAAAATGGAAATTTGGGAAAAATAAGGAAGGAGTAGCGCGGTGCTACTCCTTCTTTTCGTCTGTATCGTCGTCTTCCGCCATTGCGTCGGTTTCTGCCTGCCAACGGTCAATAGCGGCCGCGTTCCGCTCGTAAAACTTTTGCCGCTCTGCTTCCGGGGTATTCGCCCAATCCTTTATAGCCTGTGTAAACGGGTTCTTCGGGTCAAGGGCTTTTAATTTCTCTTCGTCTGTCATAATTCCCGCATTTTAACGTAAATAGTGCCGAACAAATCCGTATCGGTGCTTACTATCTTAAACTTGGTACCGTTAGTAAATAATACTTCCTGCTGGTCTTCGGTAGCAAATTTACCGTTAAATTCCGAAATATCGGATATGTCGCGGCCGTTTTTACTCTGAATCTCAAAAAGTATCCGTACTTCCGACTTCTTCAAATCCCGATAGCTGGCAAATCGCCAAGCTACGGCCGGGGTCTTCGTCGATGAAGTGAAAATAGCGTGTTTTATTTCGTCCCTGCCAGCGTAAAGGCGTTCGTAATCCTTCCGCTTCATAATCGCGCCTCGGTAGACGGTTCCCCGATACTTCGGCAATTCTTCCAACGCCTTAGCCATAAGGGAAGCCGAAGCCTTGTTAAAGTCGGTAAGGGTGCCTTTATCCAACTGCTTATTAAGCTGCCGGTAGTTCCCGCCTTGCTGGGTGTAGTGATGAAGGGCCGCAAGTTCTGTATTCTGAATATCCGGGTAAAGCGTACTAAGCAATTGCGTTGCCCGTTCCATTGCTTCGGCTGTGCTTCTTGCTCTCGTAAACTTCCGTTCTTCGGCGGTGTAGGTGTTTACCGGCAACGTGCCTATACTTTTACGGTTATCCCGAACAAAGTACGGTAAGGTCTTCCAACCTTTCGAGCGTTCCTCGTTTTTGGCTATCCAATCGGTCAAGGCTTTCGGAACCTGCGTTACGGTGCGCTGGGGGTTCGGTTTCCAATCCTTCAACTTTCCGGCCTTACGTGCCCTTATTCGTTCCCTAAAATCGCTTTCCGAAATAAAGATAGGCACCATTTCGCAACGGCAATGCGGATGCCAACCCGTCCAAAGGAAAGTTTTAGGGTATCGACCGGCTAATACGTCGCAAATATCGTATAAGGTTCGTAATTTACCGTTAATTACTACCGTATGGTTATTGCTCAACCGAATTTCGTACCCGATAATAAGGGGGTTATTTTGGTAGCTTTCCCACTCTGCACGGCGGTAGGCGGCGTTCATTTCGGTAACGGCAAGGCGGCGGGCGTTCTTGTACGCCGACCTATATACACCTTGGCCGGGGTGGTACTGTTTCGCCGCTTGGCTTAATTCAAGTTCCCCGGTTTCCTTGTTGCGAACCCGTCTATAAAGCGCGTCGGGATTGTTCAAGTACCCGCGAAGGCTACGGCTTACTTCTTCCGGGCTTTTCCCTTCAAGTATGCCGTTTTGTATGATAATTTCAAGTTCTTGTTTCGCCTTCGCCGTCAAATTCCAAACACGGGTAGATAGGTTCATACCCTCGCGGCTGGCATTGGCGTAGGCATGGCCCGTTGCTCCTTTGGCCCGGTGTGCCTTTACTGCCTGTTCGCAAATGTCGGTAGTTTCTTTCCGCCGCGTCGAAGTCTTCCCGAATACTTCTAACACCTGTTCCTTTACCCGTGCTTCTCCTTTGTCCCAACTTCCTATAATTCCGTTCTTGGTAATAAGGGCTGTTTTGCTGCTAAGGTCTTTTAGGTACCGGTCTAACTTGCGTTCGGCGGCCGGGTTCCCTTTCCAGGTAAAAGAAGCCCCCGATTCTATCGCTTTCCTAACCTCGGTAAGTTTTAGGGCCGCGTGATAGGTATTGCCAAACAAGGCGTAAAGTTGCTTTTCTACGCTTGCTATATATTTTATAACTTCTTGCCTTTTATCCATTACGCCCTAAGTTCTTCTATTGCAATTTGGATATACTTACTTAAAATTGCGTTTAACTCGCTGCAAGGGCCGCTAATTACGTCGTACCCCTTGCTTTCAACGTATAGGGCATAATCGGCGGCGGCAACGATAACCGCTACTATGTCGTTCGGGTATTGTGCTGCCGCTTCTTCCGCCATACGCTTACCTTTTTCTACGCCTTCGCTTCCTTTCTCCCCGCCGGTAGAACCGAAACTTTCCGCTACCTTTTCGCCGTGATTGTAGATAACAAAGCCAATCGACGAACGTAATAGGTGCGTTCGGTCTTTGTAAGTGTTCAATAGTTTAGCGTTCTGCGTAACCTCTAAACAAGCCATTTGCATAGCGTCTACAACGGTGGCAGTTATGATGTCTACCGCTTCGTAAACGCCTGCAAATAGCTTATCTATGTCGAATTTTGCTACTATGTTACCCATATCTTAATTAGATACTTGGTTAGTAGTTATACGGTGGGTTCGTAAATAGACGAATAGGAAGCCGCGCTTTCTTCGGCTTCTATCTGTTCTATCTCTGCGTCCGTGTCGTTTACCCAGCCCAACTGTTGTACGGCCGTCTTCCGCGAACAAATAGCCTTCTGACCGGTGGCCGAAAGAAGAAGGTTTACGTTCGCGGCTTCGTCCTCAATCATAAACGGCACTATTTCGGGTTCGATAATAAGGCTACCGCAAGCGTCTACAAAAGCCTTATCCTTGGCGTTCATTTGTGCTAAAAACGCCTGTATTACGCTTAATCGACGCTGTAAATAATCGTCGAACACCTCGCATTTGTCCTGTACTTTTAGGTGCGCGTCCATAAATAGCAACTTCAAGGCTACACCCGAAACGGCCCCGATACCCTTTACCGAATCGAAAGCAATATCCGGCGTTTGCGTAATGGTGTAAATCATACGCAAAAGGGTTTCTATCTCTAATTTGACGCTTTCGGGGGCTTGCGCCCAGCTTAGATATTGTGCGGTCGCGCCTTCTTCGCCCTCGATAACGGCCCCGCTTTCGCCCTTCTTGGCCCAACCCAAAATAGTACCCGTAGTAAAGATTTTCGGGCTTGCGTGGTAGTCGTTGGTATCGGCGAAGTTAGAAAGCAACTTTTCCAAGCGGTCTATAAGGTTCTGCACGTCTTCCCATTCTACGGCGGGCTGGCGGCCATAGATAACCGGGATTTTGCCTATTTGGTTCTTCTTGGGGTAGCCGTCCAATAACTGCCATTGGTTGCTGGTAAGCGTCCATTTCCGTATTTCGGTATCGGTATAGGTTTCGAAATAGGTATGTTTTACCCCCGCGCTATCCTTTACGACGTATTCGCGGGAAAAAGCTACCATATCGCCCGTTTCATCGAAGTAGGGGTAAAGCCTATCGCCGAACAACGGGCTAAAAATGGCTACCCGAAGTTTGTGCGTTGAATCGAAGCCGTAGTTTTTCGTCGGTTTCTCCACCGGGTACCAAAGTTCGGCCGATTCCTTACTGCTATACATACCCCGCGCTACCTTTCGGTTAAGGGTGCGGCTTTTGTTATCGAACAAAACACGCTTTACAGCCTTCAAAACGTCGGCTTCCTTGGTGCCTTCTTCCGGTTCCGCATTAAGAATTACGGGGTTTCCAAACGTGAAGGCTACGGCCCGCTTTACTATAAGTTTCTGAATCGCCAAGGCTACGCGGGCTACCGGCTCGATACGGAAGTTTTCGGTTTCCCCGTCGCCATTGGTAACGGTCTTTATGTTCTTCTTTTCTTCGTCGTTTATATCGAAGTCGGAAAGGTCTACTTTTACCTTCTTATCCCTACGCTTTACCGGGTCGTTTACGTCGTGGCCTTGGGGGTCAAGCTGGGCGATATATTCGGCCGCGTTCGGCTCGGTCGCATTACGTCCGTTCTTCAATTCGGCAATAGCGGTACTATGGTTCTCGCTCGCCAAAAGTTCGTTAATCTGCTTGCTGTTCATTTTATTGTCTATTGATAGTTAAACATTATGCGAAATATCCGGCCGCGCTTTTCTTACCTGTAATTGGCCGTTGCTCTACGGTTCCGGTCAATGCGTCCGGCGCGTCATCGTGGGCGTTCTTGCCAACCTTCATATAGTGCGTAAGGGCTTGGTAGAAATCGGGCCACATTTGCGCCCACCCGCGCGGGAAATAGGTAAGGTTTTGCACTTCCGCGCTATGCGTAAATATGCGTACGGCTTTGTTTTGGCTTTGGTGGAACCACTTAATACGGGTTTTGTTGTTACCCATTAACCGGGCTTGTTTCTCTACATTACGCGCGAAGCCCCGGCCGCCGTTGTTGCTCTCTACTACGGCCAATTCTACCGCGTGTTTGGTTAGCATTTCGGCCGTTTTGGGTTCGGTGTACTCCATAGGTTTAGCCGTATAAAGCACGTCCAAAATAAAGTTTCCTATCTCGGTTTCAAGGTAGGTTATCGAGCAAAGGAAATCCGCGCCTTCGTCCGCCGTATCGGTATAGTTCTTAACCTTCCGTAGCTTGGTGGCCGGCAGTATGTCGTATTCCTTAAAAGGATTTTCGTACATAAGGCCCTGCAAAGGTTTGGGGTCTTGCTGGTAAAGGCTTTCGAATACGTGCGGGTTTCGGGTGCGTATGGCTTCCAACTTTTCTAAGTTGTGGCGTTCGGGCCATAGTGCCGTACCTTCTTCGCGCGGGTCGTATTCGGTAGGTGCGCCCTTCTTAATCGCTTGGTAGGTTACTACTACCCACCCGTTCGGATTGTTTACCGGGTCGTATATTCCTTGCTGCTCCAATAGGCGGCCGGCTAAGTCCTTTTCGTGCCAGCGGGTAAATACTATAAGCTGCTGGCTATTGTTGTGTAATCGGGTTTCGGCAACCGTATCGTACCAATCTTCGATAGCTTCCCGAACAACTGCCGACCACGCCGTTTTAGCGTCCTTATAAATGTCGTCCATTATCAGGGTATCTACCGGTTCGCCCGTAAGCGGGCCACCTACGCCGACGGTCTTAAAACCGCCCCGGTGTCCTACTATTTCGCACTCGTCGGCATTGCGAAGCCATGCACCGGCAACGGTCGTAATGTTCGATGAATTAAGGCGCGTTTCCGGGAATATCTCGGCATATTCCGGCGTGTCTATAATGCGCTGTATTTCGCGGTTGAACTTACGGGCTTTCGGTGCCGAATAGCTTACGACGGCTATTTTATTGTCCGGGTTCCGGCCAAGTATATAAGCCGGAAGGCGGCGCGTAGAACCTTCGCTTTTGCCGTGCTGGGGCGGCATGAATACCATTAGCTTTTTAATCTTCCCTTCCGCGAATAAGGTTAGAACGTGGTAATATCGTACATGAAATTCAGCAGGGTCGAAAGTAGGCATAGTAGCACGGGTAAACGGCAAAAGGTCGGTACGTGCTTCGCGTATCAACCTTTCCCGCAATGCGGCTATATACTCTATTTTCTCTTGGCGCGTCATTTATCTAATTTCTTTTCCAATTCGGCTATACGTGCGTCTAATTCTTCGTCGGTAAGCTGCCCGAATAAGTCCTTACCGTCCTTGCCTGTTACCTCGTTGTTCTGCCTGTTCTTCCAATTCTCCGGCTCTCCGTTGGTTAGTGTAAAGATTATCGCTGCCGTGTCCGGCTGGTAGTGTTTATCGACTATCTTTTGTTCCTTTATTCGCGGTATCTCCTTGCCGTTTATGTCGTACTTGCCGGAACCTACCGTAGTGATGTGTTTTTCCTGCACCGTGTACCCTTGTATCTTTCGTAGAAGGCTTTTTTTCGCTTCGGCTACGAAGAAGGCCATACGTTCCGCTTCGGCCTTTTTTATATTCTCCGAAAACTCCGGAAACCGGGTAATCCAATCGTAATAAGTAGAATCGGAAATTTTAACCATACGGCATACTTCCGCCACCGTATAGGTGTCGGTAGCGATAAGCGAACATATCTTTTCGGCTATCTTCTTATTGTATTTCGTCGGTCTTCCCATTACTTACTTATTGCGGTAAATCGTCCCCCGCGTGTAATTCTCCAAATTCTTCTTTAATCGCCTTCGGGTCGCCTTTGTAGAATACCAATACGTCGTCGTGAAGGCCGCTATTCGCGCGGGTCTTATTGAACTGTTCTACGGCCTTCGTTACCTGCACTTCTTCGAATTGGTCTACCGTTTCTTCTACCGAACCTTTGCAAAAGACTAATACGTTTTGGTGTAGCTTGCCAATTTTGCGGCCCGTGTTCATCTGCTTGCGAACCCGGATAGCAAGGCTTGTTACCTGGTTTACTAAAATCAAATGGTTATAGTAGCTTAGGCCGCACTCCGTAAAGGCTTCGATAGTGTGGCCTATGAAATTGCGGTAAATGCCCTTTTTATCTCGAATATCCCCAACTACGAAGACGGCAAAGCGGTTGTTCTTCAATCGGGCGCAAGCCTGCTTTATTGCGGCTTTGTAGGCTTCCAAGAACTGCGGGTAATCCATATTGGAAATATCGCGGGGGTCATTGCTATATACTTCCAAATCTGCGTACGGCGGGCAAGAAAATACCATATCGAAATCGCCGGTAACGCCGTTCTTTTGTAACACGTCTTCAAGCTGCGTACTATCGCCAACCGTCCAACGCGGCGCAATGTCGGCCGGCATGTTACCTAATACTTCCTTCGCGTTCTCGATATTGGCTACTACCTGTTTCTCCCGAAGGTCGTTACCAACGTACGGCATATTCAATTTTGCCGCTACGATACCGCGAACACTTCCACCGGCGAAGGGGTCTAAAATGCGGCCGCCCTCAATATTGAACCAACGGTAGGAAAGTTCGGTTAGAACGGGGTCGAATATTGAAGTAGTCGCCATAGCTTGTATTCCCTGCTTCTCCATTTCCGCTAACAATTCATCGGTAGACGGTTCCCGCCCCAAGGTTTCCCGAAGTGCGTTTTTGGTATCGTAAAAGGCAGGCGGTTGTGCTGATTTGGCAAATGTCAAATCTTCGTCCCTGCCTTCCTCGCTCTTTATGCCTATTTCCAACCAAGCGCGGCGGCGTTCCTGCCATTCGGCCGTACGGGTATTAAGCACGGAAAAAGGCGGCATTACGAAGTCGTCTTTAAGTCTTCTAAGCTGTTCTTCGGTATCTTCTTCCCCTTGGCCGCCTTCTCCGCCGTAGCCTTCCAATTCTACGCCCCAATCGTCGGGGGCTATATCCCACTTATCCGACGCTTGGGTAAGTGCCGCTTCGTCCCAAGCCAAGTTAGCGGCCCCGGTCGCATTGTCGGCTAAGGCAAGTTCGCGCCCTTCCCGCGTGTCTAAATCTATGTCGGTACGCTTTACCGCTACTATTTCTTCGCCGGTGGTTTCGACTATCAAAACCTTTTCTAAGCCAATTTGCCCGGCGTTTTCTACGGTCTTGTTTCCGGCTATAATACGGTTGTTCTTATCCAAAAGAATAGAACGGCCCGCCCCGAATTGGCGCAGGCTCTTTTCTATCAAACTTTGGCCGAACTGCGTACCCTTGTTAAAATTCACGTCGTCCGGTACAAGTTGGGCTATATCCGCTTCTATAATCTTCTTCGGTGTCATAGGCTCTACACGATGAAGTGGAAGACTAAGCGGGCCAATAGTACGTTAAGGACACCGGCAAGTACACCGACTACCGAAAAAATGAAATCCCAAACTTCCGGGGTTCCTTTCTTGCTGAAATTGTCGTAAAGCTCTTTCCCGGCGGCGGCCGCAATCCCGGCGCAAAGGCCATAGAATACACCGAAAAGCCCCACGAAGAAGGCGATAATAAAGCCCGCCGCTAAATGTAGCCATTTGTCCGAACTGAATAAGTAGCCCTTAAAGGTCGTAAGAGCCTGTAAAATCTTTTCTTTCATACCTGCGTACGTTTATTTGTGTGTAAATATTCGCGTTACGCAAAAATAAAAGAAGCGTATTATTATAATACGCTTCTTTATCCAAGAATAATTAAAAAGTTACCAACATAGATGGGGGATATATGCCCGTATAACCTGCTGGAAATCTTCTAAGGAACGGCAAACGATGTACTTATTACCGTGCGCTTCGGCCAACGCTTGCCACTCCTTTTGCGTGGGTGTCTGCCGGCTGCTTTTGCTGGGGGTCTTAAACTCGATACAAAGGGAATGAAACCCGCCGGAAGGGTAAAGTAGGATAAGGTCGGCAACCCCGGCCGTTACTCCTTCGCCCTTCATAATCGCGGCTTCCTTTGCGTTCCTCGCCCCGCCGTTCGGAACCGCGAAAAGAAGGCGGCCTATTTTCGGGTACTGCAACCGGAACCAAGTAACGCAGTCCTTCTGTATTTGGCTTTCTATATGTCGCATTTAACCTTTGTTTTATACCAAATCTTATGTTTTTTACACGCTATCGCATTGCGACTTTTTATTACGTTCTGTAACTTGCAATGGTCGTTATTGCTGGTTGCATCTCGTTCAAGGTATATGCAACTCCAACAATGTCTTTTTTTGCTTTGTCCCATAAATTTTATTCTTTTTCGTATAAGCGGCAAGCCGGGTTAGTTACCTTTATTCGCTTCAATCCGTTACCCGTTCTTCGGCTCTTTTGAAGGGCGCAACTTTGCACTATCTTCGTGCTATGGTCGTTCAATTCCCAACGCTGGCGGTGCTTACAAGTCCGGCAAGTCGGTAATTCCTGTTTGGCTCCGGTTTTAACGGCGGCTATAAATTTGTCGTAATCCATAGCCGAATATGCCTTTAACCAATCTTCGCGTACCAAAATATCGCGCTGGAGAACATAGGCGTAGAATACGCCATTTACCCGGCACCCGCCCGAAAAACGAGCGACCGATAAATACGGCTGCTTCGTAACGTCGGCAACTACTATAACTTTATCTGTGTCGAACATACCTATTCGTGTTTAACCGTTAATAAATACTTCTGTTCCCGTTCGGCCCGCTTAATCAATCGTTCTATATCTTGCCCTACGTCCGTACCGTTCCCGTTCTGAAATCCCACCCAATTTTTTACCTCGCAACCTCTAAGGGATTTTACTTTAAGAACCTGTATTAACGTCGAAGAAAGACCGCTTAACCTACAAGCCAATTCCTTCTTTTCGGCTTTTAGTGTCCTTATTTCTTCCTGTAAAGCCTTAGTTTCTTCGTTCTGCTTCATACTCATTATTTTGCTTTCTGTAATCAAATAACCGGGGCTTTACCCCTTCGCGGCGCATAATCGAAGCAAGGATAGTTATTTCGCCTTGCGCGTTTTGTTGCTGGCGTTCCGCATCCTTAACGACGGTTATAACCCCGTCTTTCTCCCAAAGTAGCCCCCATTTATCCGGCAAATCGACTTCGGTTATCAATCCTTCGGGACTGCAATAGTACCGAAAGGCCCCTACGCCTTCTTCCGGCTGCTGGCGGAAACTCTTTTTTGCATCGGCCAAGAAGTCGGAACGCGAAACCTTCACTTCGATAAGAACCGTAGCCCAATAGTTCCACCCGAAAACGTCCGGGATTTCTTGGCTGGCCGTTACCAATTCTACGGCAACGTATGGGCAGTAGCTGGAGCCGAATTTTGGCTTTCGTAACCATTTCCCCGCTAATCGGCATAATTCCCGGTGTCGGCTGTTATCGTGCGGCTGTTTTGGTTCCGGGAAGGTGGGGGGCAGTATCAATAGCCCCCGGTCTACGTCCTTTTCTTCCCATAGCTTCGTTTCATTATGAAGCGGCCAATAGTGCGGGCCGCAACCCAATAACCGATAGTTTTCATGTATAGCCAAATAGCCCGCCTAAGTTTTCGTAATGCGTCCTGTACGCTACTGGCAATCCAGCGATGTTTTATGCCGTTCTTTGTATCTTTAAGTAGGTCGGCGTACGCTTCGGCTCGCGTACGGAAGTATGTATTTTCGTACATTATTCGCCCCGTGTGGGTGGTATTGGGCCAACCGTATTCCTCGCATTGTTCGGCCTTTACTGCCCAATTCTCGGTAGTAAATACCGGAAGGTTACGGGCGAAGGTGTCCGGTTCATCAATCAAGGCCCGAAGTACCCCGTTTTTTTCGTCTGCCTTAATACGAGCGGCAAGCTGTCCTATTTCACTATTTTCTCCGGGCGTAACCAATGATGAATAGAAAACTTTACCGGTTTCTATATTTATGGCTATAAGCCCGTGAACAAACCCGGAACCGATACAAATACAATCCCCGCCGTATTTTTCTTCGTTATATATAGCCACGATATACCCTATATCGTAATGCTGCTTTATTGCTTTGAATCCCATAATATCTACTTTTTAGCTTCTACTTCTTGTTTCGCACGATAGTTTACTACCGTTTGGGCTACTCTGAATACAAGCCCGGTTATTGCGTCGCGCTGGGACTTCGGCAGGCCGCTTTCAAGGTTCGCAACCTTTATAAAAGTTTCCCTAATACCTTCTACCGTAAATATTCCCGCATCCTTCAATGCGTCGTACGGTGTCCGGCGATACCTGCAACCTTCTTGCGGAGCCGGTCGGTTGTTATAGGCTTCTATTTCGTAGCCTAAGAACTCGTTAAATTTGTCGTCTTTAATTATGTCCTTTACTTTCATCGTCTTTATCTTTATGTATGTTATAATCTTTATTCGCGTCGTAGCCGCACCAAGTACAATAACCGAGGGCTACATTAAGCGCATAGTTTTCGCGCTGGCATTTGGGGCATATTATAAGCCCTATACTTCCGTCGTCGTCCCTATATAGGCCATTCGGCAAATTGTCGCTTCGTGTTCCCATTAGTACCGCCTTTTTGTAAAGTGAATAATAGCGAAGTCAATCGTAACGGCAGAAGCAAGCCCGGCGAACTGCGGGTACTTCTTATCTGTTTCGGCGAAAATCGGCGCGAACCATGCCTTAAAATCGTCTACCGTAAGCCCGTCGTTTTCGGCTAAAATCTCCAGGGGGACGGGGTGGCCGTCTACCTCTGCCGTATAATCGTAATAAGTGGCAGTTGCTATCGGTTTATCCTGTTCTTCCGCATAGTGATTTATTACACGACGTTCGCGCCGTAACGCCAACCTTTGCACGCCTACAATGCCGGCCGGAATCTCGGTTATAACTTCTTGGGGGCTTCGGTATGGCTTCGCGCTCCATTGGCGGACGCTAAGAACTCCACCCGTAGCCGTTATTTTTTCGATTTTTGCCCGCCAATACCCGTAATTGCTTCGGCAGGTGTGTACCTTCCGCCCGTCGGCTACTTTGGCTATAAAGCCCGTTTCTTGCCCTTTACGGGGGTGCTTCGGGCCGAAGTATTTGCCAAGTGTTACTACTGCTTTCATACTATTGTGTTATTAAAACGTCCGACTTATTCACGGTTACGCATATTGGCTGTAATGGCTGGTTAAATGTTCGAAGGGCTACCCAAAGTTCCCCGGTTTCCGCTATCTTCTTCCGTTCTTCTTCGTCCAACTCAAAGCAAAAAACCGCCGTTCCGTCTTCTGATTTATATGCAGGAAGGGGGTAATATTCGGGTTGATTTTCTCCGTAAACTGCATTTACTTCCTTAAATTGTTTTGCTTTCATACTCAATATTTTAATTAACTTTTGTTCGGTTATAAAGTAGGTGCGTATCTATTCCGGTAGCGTTAAAGACCAAGGCCCGAACGTCTTGCCCTAATTTTTCTACGGCTTTTAAGGTGTCTTCTTGGCTAACTCCTTCGGCCTGCTGCTTCTCGAAAAACTTATCTAATAGTGCGCTCATAAATATTTTTGTAGAAGCCCGGAACCCTTCTAAGGTGTAATTCGGTTTTGCTCCGTTAAATGCTTCGTACTCCCAAAGGGTAGCTTCCATTTCTTCAAGCACGGGGCTTAATTTCTTTCCTATCATATCGATAATTGTTAAAATGGCAAATCGTCTACTTCTTCGGGTTGCTGATATGCCGGCGGCGCGTAAGTTGGTGTAGCGGCCGAAGTCGTTACGGCCTGCTGGGGGGCTTCTGTTTGGTCAGCCCGGTTTCCGCCTAAAAGCTGCAATTCTCTAACCCGGCAATTTATACCGGCTTGCAATGCTCCGCCGGCTTCATATGCCTTGGCCGAAAGTTCGCCGCGAATAAATACGCGGGTACCCTTCTTCAAATAGTTAATTACCTGGCTTTCTCCGTATTTAAGGCAACTTACCCAAGTCGTACGTTCGTGTCGTTGCCCCTGCGAATCTTTATAGCTTTCGGTATGGGCTACGCTGAAAGCTATGTACTTTTGTCCGTTAAGGTCTTTAATAATGGCGTCCGCTCCGAGGTTGCCAATTGCTTCTAATACTAACATATTGCTTTAATTATTTGGTTATTAACTCTATTCCTTTGGCTACTACTAACGGCTGTTCTTCGCTTAATTTCCCGATAAAAGCCGTTATAATTCGCCCTTGGTCGGGGTTTATGCCTAACGGCGAAAATGTCCCGTTACTGTTCTTTACTACCAGCAAAATAGCTCCTTCCGGCAACTTGCTTAAATCCTTTGTTTTCATTTTGTTTTAAGTCCTTCTATCTTATAAAAACCTTCTTCCGATGCTTCGATAAGGTTGTACCGGGTTGATTTTTTAATTTCGATACCTATACGGCGAAACAAGGGCGCAACCCGAATACACGTAACCGAACAAGCCCCATTTTTCCGTACATAAACCCGGAAAGCGTCGGGGTCTGTATTATAGGAAACTTTCAAGTGCAAAGCCCCGCGTTCATCGTGGGCCAATAGTACCCCTTTATGCTCTGAAAGGTTAAGTTCTGCAACTGCTCGGCTACTGAAAAATAAATAGCCGGTAGAAGCCAACGTAACGAACATTTTACCGGGTTTCGGTGGTTTAATAATTCGTAGTGTCATTCTATGCAACTTTTAATAGTTCGTCTACAATTTCTTCTACCAAGGCTTCGCAAAGAACACGGGCTATATTCACTTCTACCGCATTGCCGATAAACTTCTTTTGGTCGGCTTGCGTCCCTATAAGGGTGTAGTTTTCCGGGAACCCCATAATTCGCTTTAACTCGATAATTTTTAACATTCGCATTTTTATATCGACGATACCGTAAAGGGCCATAAACTCCTTTATTTTCCGCATTGGGCCGCTATCGGTTTCGTAAATCTCTATTGCCAATTGTCCGCACTCCGTAGCAATAAGGTACGGGGGCTTTTTATCCATTTTGGCGATAAGGGTAAAGCACGGCTTTTCGACGGAACCGCCGGCGTTAGAAAATTGAGGGTTCATAAGATACCATTTGCAGGCTATTACGTTTTGCTTGGGATTCGTCATTACCGCCGGGCAAGGGTTATCCAAGGATGATAATTGCCCGCCGCCGCTATAATTGTTCGCTATAAATTCCGGCTTTACCACCGAAAACCTATCTTTCGTTGTAATAGTGGGCGAAGGCATATTTACGGAATGATTATTACCGTTTCCATAGTATGCCGAAAGAAATTCGGCCCCTACTAAACTATGGTGGTCTACGGTCGTAATGGTTCCCGCTACGTTGTCTACGCTGGAAACCTTGCTTTCCGGGTGTCCGCTAAAATGCTTTGCGAGAAAATGAATGTTCGCTATCCCTAACCTGTTTTGGCAAGCTACGGTAGGGCATGGTTCATCTATCGAAGGCGGGATATGCTTCCCCGTCTTCTTATTGACTGAATTATATTTAATCAAAAACGAATCCTTCCCGCCTGCTACGAACTTTATAAGGCCCGCGTATATGCGTTCCAAGGTCTTAGGCGAAAGCGGTTTTTTACGATTAAAGATACTTTCCCCTTCATCGGCAAAGTCCAAAACTTCCTTTACGGGTTTCCACTTCGCCAAGCTGCCGAAAAGGTCGCCGCCCCCGGTCTTTGAGTGGGTAGGCTTCGGCCATACAATAGGTAGGTACGGTTTGGCAAATATCCCGAAGAAACGCTTTCGGCTGGTATATGCCCCATAATCCGCTGCATTAAGTATTCTATGGTCGAACTTGTACCCGTAGGCTTTTACGTTATCTACCCAATTGGTATAAAGCCGCCCTTTGTCCCTGCTAATCGGTTTTCCGTTTTCGTCCAAGTCGCCCCAGCTCATAAATTCTTCTACGTTCTCGATTTGGATATAATCGGGGGTAAGAGCTTCTATGTACCTAAACAAGTGTTCGGCAAGGGTACGGCTATCTGCGTCGCGGGGCTGGCCGCCTTTGGCCCGGCTGAAATTGGTACATTCAAGCGAAGCCCAAAGCACAACTTTCGCCATAGGGTACATTCGGCGCATTTCGGCGGTATGTTCTGCCAATGGGCGTAAGTCCAAGGTTCGCATATCTTCCGTATAGTGCTGCGCTTCGGGATGATTGGCCGCGTGGCTCGCTATGGCGTTCGCGTCGTGGTTTACGCAAGCTATAACCTTCGCGCATTTTCGCTCCTTATAGTTGGCCTTCTCTACGCCTGTACTTGTTCCACCCGCACCGCAAAACAAGTCTATATATAGTAATCTAATGTTGTCCATTTCGTATTATAGTCAGACGCTTTCGCGGAAAATTAGTCTTTTGATAGGTGGGCTTTGACTGCGTTTGCATAAGCCCTAAATTCGGGGGTATATCGGTAATCATCCGGGTACTTTCTGAGGTAGTAGATAATAGTAGCATGGTTCCGCTTCATCTCTTTTGCAATCCTTACCACCGTTGCCCCTTCTTCACGGCATAGCTGGGCGAAAATCATACGGGAAAAGACGTGTTTTTGCTCTCTACTTTCGCCTATAATATCGAAGAATGAAACGCCCATGCCTTCGGCTATCGCCTGCTTTATGTGCTGGAAGGCAGGTACTTCTTCGTAAATAATTGTCTTTCCCGTTAGTTCGGCTAAATTCTTTTCAAGCGTAGCCCCTTTGGAAAATCCCCAATCGGGCAACAAATAAATAGCGTCGCACCCCATAAGTAGAAGAACGTCCATAGCTACATGGGCTTCCCAAGAGGCGGTAGCCGGAATACCGTTTTTAAGCGGGTTTATCACTTCGTAACCTTGGGCTTTTAACTTGGTTTCCGTTTCGTCGAACTTTGCCGCTACTTCTTCTATTGGTAGGCCGCTAATTCGGCCTGAAATGTATATCTTTTCCATATTGGCTATTATTTTCTATAAGAGTAATTTTCAAACGCTATTCTGTCGAACATTTCCGTAAATCGGTCGGCTATCCGTTCGCCGTATTTATCTGCCAGGTCTTCCGCGCTTAGATTGCTGGTCATAATTGTAAACTTCTGCCGGTCATACCGGTAGTAAATCGTATCGACAAAAGGACTAATTTCGTTTCCCCAAACCTTCACTACGGAAGGTTCCGTACCTACGTCGTCAATCGCCAATAACTCGGCTTTCTTAATGTAGTCGAAGCGTTCCGGCTGGTTCTTGGCTATGTCTGCAAGTTCCAAAGCCGATACCGCCAAAACATTTTTACGCCGGTCTGAATATAGGCTTTCGTACAGTACCCCTATAAGGCTACCTATTGCACGAACTAAGGTTGTTTTGCCATTGCCTACTGTTCCATGAAGAAGAAGCCCCGGTTTATGGTTTCCCGTCAGCCATTTTGCCGCCTTTTCTATATGGCTTTGGGTTGCTTCGTCGTCGATGAACTGCATACGCCGCCGCATAACTTCGGCTATATAACATTCGCGCAACATTGCCGGCACGTCTTCGGTGTATTTATCGACCTTAAAGCGTATCGGTATATTTCTTTTTTGAAGTACCGCCCGGAACCGCGCCAAGTCTACCCGTTGCGGCCCCTGTTTGTTGTCCTTTTCGTCCATTTCCGCTATTCCCTTTTTCGTTACGCTCCCAAGTTCTAACCGCTGCTCTCCAATCCTTCATACAGTTGCGGCCCACCTTCCAACCGTTAGAAGTATAGTAATCTATCCACGCTTGCGGGTCTACGTCGTTGCCCCGTTCTTGGCAATACGCCGCAACTTCTTCTAAGGTAGGTTTCTGAAAGATTGTACCGCCTTTTGTTTTAGGGGCTGCCTTACCCTTGCCTTGGGGCTTGCCAGCACCTAACGTCGGCCCTTGCGGTAGCTGGGTAATACCTTCGTTCAAAACCCGCATAAGGTCGTATTTTTCAAGTTTTTGCAATACCGATTTATGCGCGTTGTTCGTAGGGTTCAAGTTCGATAACCCGCCGTACTGAAATATGATAAATTCGGGTAAAAACGCTTTGCTTCCGTTATTGAAGAAATGGATTCTTCCGGCAAAGGCTTTTTCGAAGTCCTCTAAATCGTACGTTTCGCCGCAATAAAGCCCGGCTACCTCTAAGTCTACTTCCCATATTCCGGCGTTGTCGCACTCGCAAAAAAGGTACACCCAAAGCAATTTATAAGCGGGCGGTAAGTCCCTTATAAATCGTTTCTTAAATAGGTCGGTATCTATAAATCTTTTTGCCATTTTGTTACTTTTGAAAAGCTACCCCGGCCCGGAAACCGGGGTAGCTGGGTTAATACTGCTATTGCTCGATAATCGCAATTTCGGGGCTTAGTTCCCGAATGCGGGCTACCTGCACGTCTATAATTCGGTCGCGCAGGTCTTCCAAAAGCTGGCACGCTCCGGGGCTTACAAGTTGTAGGGTTACGTCGCGGCCGTTTACCGAAGCGTAAAATTCCACTTCGATAGTTTCCGCCGGCATACCTTTGAAAATCGGAATTTGAAGGGTAAAGGCTTCCGGCAGGTTACTCATAACCACGCCGCTATAATTGTCTTTGAAGTCGCCCTTTTCGCTCTTTTGCTTCTCTACCTTGGAATTTACGGTAGCTTCGAAGTTTTTAAGTTCGGTTACGAGCTTCATATTCGCGGTTTTGTCCGGGAAAAATGCGCGGTTCATTTTGAAGAACTGCCCCAACTCGTTAGGTTCCCAACCTTTGCCGGCGTTAATCCCAAATTCGGAAAATTTGGGGTGCGTAGTCAGTTTTCCAACGATTCGCCCGCGTCTATATTCGTCGTCTTCGTTCGTGATAAGGGTAATACTTACCTGTTCACGGTCTACTAAGACGTGGCAGCGCAACGGGTTAATTTGTTCGGAATCGTACCGCCGTAATTCCAAAAATTCAACCGGCGCACCGATAACACCGGAAAGGTCGATTTTTACCGGGGGCTTGGGGGCAAGAACTGCGGGGGCCTCGCCCTCACGTACGATAATTTCCGCCTGCGTAGTTCCTTCGGGAAGGTTTACTACTACTTTTTTGTTTTCGTCCATACTTTTTTACTTGTTGATTGTGAAACTTTTACTTGGTTTGAAGTGGGCTACTTCGTGCGCCGGTACGATAATCGTAGTACCGGCGGTAATGTTACGGGCTTTCTTTTCGGCCCGTTTCTTCGGCTGGAAGGTTCCGAAGCCACGAAGGTAAACGGGTTCCTTGCGCTGTACGCATTCCTTAATTGCGTCTAATGTGGCTTCGATAATCGGCCTTACGTGGCTATCGTTTTGCCCGGTCTTACTGCCAACGACTGTAATTAAATCTTGCTTCGTCATTGCTTTGCTTTTTAGTTGTTAGTACCTGTTTTTCTTCCGATTTGGAAAAGTGTTGTTTGTAATTCTTCGCTGTACGCCGGCCGGCTCTCGATAAGGTCGCCGTTCTCGTTGTAGTAGCCGACTTCGCGGGCTTCTTGGTCGATGAACTTAAAGCACCTTTCGGTAACAAATTCGGCTTTCTTCTTCAAACCGTCCAAGGTCTTTTTTCGCTCCGTCGTAAGGGGTTCCAAACGGGCCTTAAAGTCCTTCATCGCGGCCGTCTTTTCTTCCTCGATGTCGTTAATTTCGATGTCCGTTTCCGAAAGGCTTTCTTTCATGCGGGCCAATTCTTCCGGGGTAAAAGGCTTCATATACCCCTTTTCTTCCACCGCGTCGCAGTTATCCATAAGGAAGGCTACGCGCTTCTTGCCTTGTTCAAGGTCTTTCCCTAATTCTCTTTCCATGTTGCATTATTTTTTGATTAAAAGAAAATCGTTATAAAGACCTTCGAACTGACGGCCCGCGTACGTGGCGAGTTCACGGGTTTTATAGCAAAGCCGGGAGCCGACAGTCGCCGTCGTATACGAAGCCGCGTAATTCGTAGACGCGTACGAAAAGCCGGCATGAGCGGGATTATACACGAACCAAGGCCAATATTTGTACTCGTTGCTATTGGCCCAATCCGGCCGCCAACCTTCGTTAAGGGCTTCGGCAATGGTCTTTAACTTGCGGTAGGCTATTTCGTCCTTGGTAAAGCCTAACTTCGCTAATACGGTTTCGTTCATCGGCTCAATGCCAAGCACAGCGCAAGCGTCCGCGTAGGTCTTTACGCGCTTGGTAATGTCCTTCGGGGCAACCATTTTTACGGCCTGTAATACGGTCGTATTAACCCCTAACTTCTCGGCCAATCGTTCGGCTTCCTTGCTGGCAGCCTGTTCGTTCTCGTGTTTGTACGTCGGTGCGCCTTGGCCTTCGGCGTAAACCATAAAAAACTGCTTTTCCATTTTGTTATTTGTTAAAAAGTGAACTTTGTTTTTCTTCCCTCTTTTGCTCGTAAAGTATTCGCCTTTGTCGCGCAATACTCAACCGGACGGCCCTAATAGCGTCTTCACGCCCTTTTAGGCTTTCTTCGTACTCCAATAGTTCCGCTTCGCTTTGGGCGATAAAATACCCTTCGGAAGTGGCTATTAAGCCCGGTATAAGGTCGTTTGTCCTTATGTGGTTTATAATCTTCCTTACCCGTGCGTCGTTTAGTTTATAGGAACCTTTAAGGGTATTTACGATATGCTTGTTTGTAACGGCATTTTCGCGCCCTATTTTCGTCCTAAGCCCCCGTACGAGAAGCGGAAGAAGTACGCCCATTTCGTAATCGTTTAAGGGCTGCGTTTCTTGGTCAAATCCTTTAATCATATCAAAAGGGGGTTTTGTCGAAATTGATTATTAGCCCCGCTTCGGCTATATGTACGGTCTTACCGGTTGCGGCTCGCACTCCGGCCCGGAATTGTTCGGCGTTGCTGTTACCGTCGGAAAGGTGGATAAGAACAATATTATTTACCCCCTTTATATCGTTGGCTTGTAACGCCTGTACGCAATGGTCGTAGCTTAAATGCGATTTTAGCGTACGGTTCCGAACAACGGCGGGAATGCGCCCGGCCGCTATATTCGCGTCCAATAGGTCTAAGCGGTAATTACATTCTATCAATACGTTATTAAGTCCTGCAAACTTGCAAGGCAAGTAATAGGTATCGGTAGCGAATAGGATATTACCCGTTTCTTCGTGATTGATGAAGAACCCCAAAGGCTCGGCGGAATCGTGCTTAGTCCCGAAAGGAATAATTCGGAAACCGCCGAGGGTAAAAAGGGTTCCGGCTTTGCAAACATTCGCGCGGCGCGGGCCTTCTATTGGGGTGTTCTCAATTGTACCGGCCGAAGCGTAGACGGGTACGGTAGCTTTCAATACTTCGTTAATGTAGCCTGCGTGGTCTTTGTGTTCGTGGGTAATTAGGCAGCCTACAACCTTCGTTATATTGTAGTCTAACGCTTGCTTCACGCTGGCGAACCTTACGCCCGCTTCCAATAACAAGGCTTCGCGGTCGTTCTCCAATATGTAGCTATTTCCGTGGCTGCTACTGCCTAATACTTTTAGAACCATTGTAACTACGCTTCTACGATTTTGCGAAATGCTTTACGCTTCCTTTTTAGCGGAAGGTTCCGGCCGATGAAGTCCATAGCCGTAGCGAATTTGCCCGAAAATCGAATAAGGGCTTTGTCTTGCTGGGCTACGCTCTGTTCGTTCTCCTTCGCCATGTCCGCCGCTTTGTTAATCCGGGCGTTCATTGCGTCGATGTCCTTTGCCGTCAGAATGGCAATACCAAAAATTACTTTCATATTAGAATCCAGGTGTTTTAAGTGGCTGTTTGGTTCCGTTCGTTTCTGCTTGGCCGAAATCAAGTGTTCCGCCGGTATTGGCGTTATTCTGTATTTCGGTTTCTACCTCGTGGGTAACGTCCTTATATTCCACGTCTTCAACGGGGCCGCTTTGTTCATCAGCGTCGCCGAAGTCGCAACCGGTTATATACTCGTAAAGGGCTTTTTTGGCGCGTCGTTCGGCTTTACCCCGGATTTGGTCGGGGCTGCTGTAATCGTCCTTCTTCACGGTTGCCACTATTCCGAAGCTGTTTTTTTCTCCGTTGTACGTGTAGCTGATTTTGCAAGGCACCTCCGCAAATCCGGCGGTTTGGCCTTTGTCAAATGATACGTCGATGAAGTATTTTACGCCGAGTTTCCGAAGAAGGGCCGTATAGCCTTCCTTGGTCGGGTACATTCGTTCGGCAATAATATTAAATTGGTTGCCGGTCGGAAGAAGCCCGATACTTACCGCGTCTATAATCGCGTCCCGAACAACCGGGATAGTATAAAGCGGTTGTACCGTCCCGTTTTTACGCGGCCGCCCGTTACGGTCGGTAAGAAAGCCTACCTTCGTGTTCATAAGCGGCATAAATACACGCTCCATTACTTCGTCGGAAAGAGCTTCGCGCAAAAGGGCAATTACGTTTACGGCAGTAAATGCCGCGCCGAAGTTGTTTACAATCTGCAAGGCCGAAGCGTCCTTACAGGCAAGTTCAAATTTCCGCTTTGCTTCGTCAATTACGGTTAATCCTTTTTCTTCTGCCATAACTCATAATTTTTATAGGTTGTTATTCGTTTTCAAGAAGTCGGCTTAACTTCTTCAAGGTCGCTAATTCCATAGCTTCGGCAGCAAGCGGCGCGGTTTGTTTTTCGGTGAAGAAATTCGCCAACCCCTTTATTACTTGCCCACCGTTACCGCCTACTGCTATTACGCCCTGCACATTCTCGCTTTCGCCGTCCTTATTGTCCTTAACGTCCGTGCCGATAAGGATAAAGGCCCGGCCTTCGTTGTCTTTTACCGCCTGCGTAAGCGTTTCGGCGATTTGCTCCAACTGCTGCGCGAACTCGCGCTTTTCTTTGTTCTCGTTCATAACTTTAATTTTTATAAGTGGTTAATGGTTAATTCTCTGTCGGTGGTTACAACCAATTTTACAAGCTGGGAAGCAACCGGGAATAGTTGGTTTACGCTTTCGGCGTTGTCGATGAATACCGGTGCGCTTACCCCGTGATACAGGCAAAGCGTGTTAATGATGTCAAGCCCGGCGTTTATCTTTCCGGCAGTATTGAGGTCTGCGTACTTAACCCCGTCTACCATTGCGATACAAGTAGGGGTTTCGCCGCCATTTAGCTGGGCTTCGAACATTCGGAAGCGGACGGTTTGGAACTTACTATTTACCCGGCGTTCTACTTCGTCCATTCGGGCCTTATTAAGTTCGTCTATCGTAAATTCCTGCTTTTCTAAGTCTGCTTGCTGCTGGGCTAATTCCTTTTCCCGCGCCAATATTTCGGCCTTCTTTGCGGCGTTCTTTTCAATGGTAGCCCGAATATTTAGCTTTTGTTTTACTTCGTCCAAAAGGGCCGTAAGTTCCCGTTTCTTGGCGGTAAGCTCGGTAGTATCGGCCGCCGGTATATCCGAAATGGTAGCGGATATTTCGGCTATCCGGGCTTCTATCTCCTTCCATTCGGGTAAGTCTTCGGGGATAATGTCGGTAGATACGGTTACTTCCGGGTTGGCGGCTATTTCCGCTTCCAAGTCCTGTAACTTCTTCGCGTATTCGGCTTTCTTGGCGGCGATAACTTCCATACGTTCGGAAAGTTGGGCTTCCAATTCCTGTAACCGGGCTTTCTTTTCGGCTATTCGCTGGTTTAGCGTTTTGCCTTCTTCGGTAATCCGGGTAAGGTCGCGGGTCTTGGCTTCGTCGAATTTGGCCCGCGCCTTCTCTTTGGCAATAGCGTCCATACGCAAAACGCTTGCGTCCGAGCATAAGGTTTCGTATATCGGGCAAATAAGGCCGTCGGTACTTACTTTGTATTCTTCGGCGTTCCGCGTATTCCATTCTTCGCGCTTGGCTTCCACCTTGGCGGATAAGCCCGCTATTTCGGAAGTAAGGGTTTTAATAGTATAGCGAATATCGGAAAGGCCGTTTTCCGAAGCGGTATTATAATTTTCTGCTTCCCGCTTGGTTATTTCGTAGCTGGTCTTAACCTCGTTACGTTTGGCATTCTTCTCGTAGCCTTCCTTTTGGGCCGCCTGCCTTGCCCGAAAAATTATATCTTGCTGCTGGTTCCGAAGGTCGTTAATCGCTTTGCGTTTTCCCTGCACCCCTTCGTAGTGTTTGCGGGCCGTTTCTGCAACGTCCGTAATAGCCGTTTCCACTTCTTCCAATTCGGCGGATAAGCGTACCTTTTCGGCTTCCAAGGCTTCGTAATCCGGTGCTTCGGGCGTAACGCTGTCTATTGCGTTAATCTCGATAGGGCATTTCCCCAAACCTTCCTTAATCCGGCTTTTGCGGTAGGCTATTTCTTGCTTGAACTCCGCCAAATCTTTACCGGAAAGCAGCGAAAGGATAGCCGCAAAATCGGCGCGACCGGCGGCCACTTCTTCGTATGTTACACCCCCGGCAATGCGTAGCAATATTTCGCGCTGGGTCTTCCAATCCAACGAAGGGAAGTAAGCCGGGTTCGTAATTAACTTAAAAAGTTGTTCTTCGGTTATGGCCGTTACTTTCTCTTGGAACGCTCCCGCCTTAATTTCTACGCCATTGCAGAAGTAATGCGTAGTATTTCCTTTAAGTTCTACTTCGGCCTTGCCGCGCGGTTTTACCCAATCTTCCGTAAGGGTGCGGGTAAGGGCTACTTCTTCGCCGTTTACGTCTAAAACCGCCGTTACGGAATGTTCCAATTTAAGTATAGGGTTCCCGTCCGGGCCGACCGTCTTAACGGTAAATGCGCCTTTCCCGCTATCCGTACGGTCGTTACTGTCTTTGCCGAAAAGCACCCAAGTAAAAGCGTCGAAAACGGTGCTTTTACCCGTCGCGTTTGCGCCGGCAATGGTGGTTACTTCGCCGAATTTTACGGCCAAGTCCCTAATACCCTTAAAGTTTTTAAGGGTCAATTCTTTTAATGTTACCTTCTTGCTCATAACAAGTTATTTATTTCGGTTGTTACTTTTCTTTGCTCGCTTTGCGGCCAACTCTAAGGCTTTTTCCGCATCTACTATTATCAACCTTCCGACCTGCCTATATGCGCCGTCGATTAATCCGCTTTGCTTTATGCGGCTGGCGGTAGTCTTGGAACATTTGAATAGTTCGGCAATCCCGGCCCGGCCGTAGACGTACTTTTTATTTGGGTCTTTGGTAACGTCTACTTCTATCCGGGGGCTTTGTCCTTTCCCTATTAGTTCCAATAATTCCCCCGCCGTAAGGTCTATAAGTCTTGTATTTAAGTCTGCCATACCTAACTGTCTTGCGGGTCTTCCGGTGGTGGGACCCGTTTTATAATGCGGGCGGCATTAGCGAAGTTGGCAACCTCTAAAAACAAGAACCAAAACGGGGCTTCCGCCGTGCTTGCAAGAAGGCAAAACGATATAACGAAATACCATACTATCGCCTTCTGTTTTAGCGTCAATCCCGAAAGGGACAATTCTTTAATTAGTTGCTTCATAGCCTTTGCCTTTTATAGTTCCCAAAAATCTAATTCGTATTCCTGCCGTCTTCCGGTTCTTCGTGTCGCTGTACGTTCGGCAGCCTTGCGGCTTCTGAACAGTCGGTAGGTGTCGCCTTGGGCGTACAATTCATGCGGTAGAATAATCGCAAGGAAGAAGCAGGCTATAATTGTCCGTTTTATAGGGGATAGGTCGAAAGAAACGCCGCAATGTGTGCAGAACCACCATACGCAAAGCTCCGTAGCCTTCTGTATTCCTATCTTGCTATAAATATTTCGCGCGGTATTCTCAACCGTTCGGGGCGAAATAGAAAGCCTGTCGGCCACTTCCTTTTTTGCGGCTCCCCAAGCCAACAATTCGGCTATTTGGGTTTCTCGCTGCGTTAGTCCTGCTTCGGCTCTCATTTCTATTTTCCCCAAATGTTTGTAGTAACGCCGTACTTCCTAAATACCAATTCGACGGCGACGGCTTGGCTTGCCTTGGGTTCGATACGTCCGAACTTGTAAGCCGCGAAAGTGTTGCGGTTGTTAATCCCCAACGCCTGCCAAAGCTCCTTAGTGGCGGCCTCTACGTCAATTTGTCGAAGCTGCATAAAGCCGGCGTTAAATCCTTCTTTGTAAATTGTCGTTTCGCTCATTTCTCAATATTGTTAAGTATGTATTCAATTGCTTGTTTATGGGAAGCAAAGCTATTCCCGTCGAACTCGAAGGTTTCCGAATAGGGGCCGCCGGCAACCTTGAAGGTGCGCGTTCCCTCGTAGGTCTTCCCGTTAATCGTAAAGGTTAGTTTTGAAACTGTTACCCTTTCCGTAACCCGTCCCCAAGGCTTTTTTACCTCGGTATTGCTTAGCGAAATAGTTTCGCCTACCGCGTACGAAAATTCTATACGCCTTGCTTTGCCATTAACTATTGCTGTCTTTTTCATCTTCTATTTGAAATATAGTGTTACTTGTAATCCTCTGCGTAGGCAACATTTTACGCTGTCTTTCTTGCTGTTAAGTGCGCGGGTAATGAATTTTTCGGTAAGCTCTACACCGATTAACCCCACCAAGCCGGAAACCCCTACAAGGCGGTTTATCCTTCTGTTTTCGCTGTCTACTCCGTAAACTTTCAAAAGGAAGTTTCGGTTAATAAATGTCGTATCGTACTTCATAATTCATTGTCGCTTAAATTGCTTAGGTATTTTTTGCTATGCCGCTTATTTGCTCGGAGCGTATTATTATTATACCTTTGCAATCGTATCGGTTACACAATGCAAATATATAGCATTGCAGTACAACAAGCAAATTTTTGCTATACAAAAAGCGAAAAATATTTTTTGAAACCTTCTAAAATCGTGTTATATGGGTGTAAAAGAAAGACTTAGGGAGTATATCAAAACCCTAAATATTAGTGAACGGGAATTTTGTAGGCAAATAGGCGTTTCGTCGTCTTATGTCAATAATATACGCCAATCTATACAGCCCGATAAGATGAAGGCTATCGGCGAAAAATTCCCGGAGCTTAATCCCATGTGGTTACTTACCGGCGACGGCACAATGCGGAACGGAGATAATACAAACCGCATTTCGGGAAATAACAACACCGCCGTTGCCGGCAACGGGAACCAAGTTACAACTAACGATATTGCGGGTTTGATTGAACTGCAAAAAGGCTATCAAGAAATGATAAAAGAAAAGGATAGCCAAATAGCCCGACTTATATCTGTAATTGAAAAGCTAAGCGAAAAATAAAGCATTGCAGTACGTTTGCGCTATGTAATAGTATGGCTTTTCATAGTACGCTTATAGGAAACGGGCAGAAATGCCCCAAATTTCAACGCAAGTATATATAGCTATACTTTCTACCGCCCAACGTACAAAAGTGCCTAAAATCAAAAATTCGATAAAAATAACTGTGCATAATGGAACCGGAAACAATCGAAATAAAAGTATCCGAATACTACGACCAACCCAAATATTACGGGGACATGCCGGAAGCGGTGTTTAATGCCTTGGAAGCGGCGTTTATTTCCGGCGCGGAAACTGCCATAGTGCCAAAGACGGCGTTCGAAATGATGTTAATGAGCTTTGAAAATGGGCGTAAAGAAGCCTAAGATAATAACCCCTATCGAAGATGGCGTAAACCGCCGTTTCTTCCAAGCGATAGAAGCCCTTGTTTCATTGGGCCGTTTGTCCGCTTTGGAATCCTTTTGCAAGGAAGCCGGGTTAAGTGCTTCCCGCTATCGGGAAACCCGATTTACTTACGGAGTAACCCCAAGGCCCGGTAAAGTTTCCCGCTATAAGTCTATACAAATAGAAGCCCTTTATTATTTGGTAGCCAAGTATTCCGTTTCTTCCGATTGGTTATTAACCGGCCGGGGTAATATGTTTTCAAAATGAAGCGGACTATTAAATTTAATCTATTCCCCAAAAAGGTAGGGGGTGTATTGGTAGAGTGTCGCCCTATTCGTATGCGTGTTTGCTATGCCGGGTATCGGGTAGACTTTCGGGTAGGGTATAGTATTGAACCGGAAAAATGGAATGAAGAGGAAGGCCGCGTTATCTCCAATACAAAAAACCGGTTCCGACAAACGGCCGGCGAAATAAATAAGGCTATTACGGCTTGCGAAGAACAAATAGAAGCCATATTTACCCGGTTCGAACTGCTGGAAAAGCGGGTACCGACACCGGGCGAACTTAAAACGGCTTTCGATGAAGCTACCGGGAAGATAACCCCGGCTACCGAAGCGGAAGAAAACGGCCAGCCATTCTATAAAGCCTACGCCGAATTTACGGAAACTATGGGCCGTTTGAATGATTGGACGAAAGCGACCTATACGAAGTTTAATAGCCTGCGTAAGCACTTGGAAGCGTTTAACAAGAACCTTACATTTGACGAAATAAACGAAGTTACCCTACAAAAGTTTATTACAAGCCTTCATAAAGCCGACCTTCGTAATACTACCATATCTAAAAATATGTCCTTTCTTCGGTGGTTCCTGCGCTGGGCGCACCATAAAGGATATAACCCAAGCAACGTACACGAAACATTTAAGCCGAAGTTCAAAGGGGCCGACGGAAACGCAAAGGAAATTATATATTTGGAATGGGAAGAACTGTTTAACCTGTATTCCTTCAAATTCCCGCCGTCCCGGTCTTCGCTGGAAGCCGTGCGCGATGTGTTTTGTTTCTGCTGCTTTACCGGCCTTCGCTATTCCGACGTGGCAAAATTGCGCCGAAGCGACGTAAAGAAGGATTATATAAGCGTGGTTACTCAAAAGACCGTAGACGGCCTTATTATCGAACTGAATAAGTATAGCCGGGCCATACTGAAAAAGTACGAGAATATAGGTTTGCCGAATGATAAGGCCCTACCGGTCATAAGTAACGTAAAAATGAACGAACACCTTAAAGTAATGGGGGAAATGGCGGGTATCGACGAACCTACAAGGGTCGTATATTTCAAGGGGAATGTTCGGCACGAAGAAGTATTACCGAAATACGCCCTTCTTACCACCCATTGCGGCCGACGTACTTTTATCATAAACGCGCTTAGGCTGGGGGTTCCGGCGGAAGTAATTATGAAGTGGACGGGACACAGCGACTACAAAGCGATGAAGCCCTATATTAAAATCGTCGATAAATTGAAGGTCGCCGAAATGGATAAATTTAACAAGTTCCCGATACCCCGAAAGAAGGGGAAATAAGCCGAACCCAAAAAGGAACCCAAATACGCCTTAACTAATCGGTAACGTATGGTTCCTTATGTTACCAACAATCGGGATAAAATGCTGATATTTCGGAAACTTGGTAACGTATGGTAGTTCGTTGTTCGTATGTTCTTACAGCCTGTCTCTCCCGGAACCGGTTGTCGCTGAACAGCGGCGTCGTGTAGTCCGGGAACGAGCAGTCGATATAGGCGTCGATCATCCGTTCGACCGTGGCGAGGTACGCGGCCGGGAATTCGCCCCGGTGGCCGTTGGCGTCCATCATCCGCAGGGCCTTGAAGAAGATGTCGATCGATTCGTGGTGGTAGTGCAGGTCCAGTTCGTACTGCATGCCGTCGTCGTAGACCTGCTCGCCGATCTCGCGGTTGAGTATCCCGACGCCCGTCTCCCGCCAGCGGGCCGCGTCGCGGAATTCGGGAAAGAAGACCCCCGCGAAGATGAGCCGCTGGGCCTGGAACAGCAGGTGGTTGCCCTTGGCCGAGAAATGGCGCGTGATATGCTCTGCGTGACGGTGGTAGTTGTCCAGGAAATGCAGGAGGAAATTCCCGCTGAACGCCTCGGCGGGCAGGAAATAGAGAAACTGGTGAATCTGGAACTCCAGCCGGTCGCTCACCTCCAGGGGGCGCCACGCGAAATAGACGTTTTCGGCCTGCGTCCAGTTCCCGGCCTTTCCCTCGTCATACGCCGTGAGGGGATTCTTGCGCATCCAGTCGAGGTATTCGGCGCACCACTCCGCGGCGTAACGTTCGTCGCCCGAGAGGCGGTAGGCCTTGCCCATCGGCACCCACCATTTCATGCGGTGCAGCTGCCATCGCAGTTCGTTGTCCTTCACGGGCCAGTACTCCCAGTCGATGTCGTCGCCGTAGAAATAGGAGGGCTGGTAGCCTTTGTGGACGAAGAAGCGGTGGTGCATCGCCTCGTCGGCCCAGCGCTGTTCGTCGGGGGTGATCGTGATGTCGGCGAGGTTCGCCTCGGGGCAGACGACGCCCGTGCGGCGGCGGTAGTAGTCGAGCAGGGCTTCGGCGGCGGCCGTGTCGTCGCCCGCGGCGTGCAGTGCGGCGACGCGCTCCAGTCCGGGACGGGCGAGGTCCAGCAGTGAGAAGACCGTGGTGTCGGTCTGCGCCCGCAGCGGGGAGGGCCCGGCGGCGAGCAAAAGCGCGATAAGCAGTTTTATAGGTTTCATCATTACAAAGGTACGACAAAGCGCGGGGACCTTTTATTAATAATGACCAATCCTTTCCGGAATTTCTGCAAAGGGGTTTCAGTTTTGTGCAGTCCGATGCCGGATTTGTCGAATGACGGCTTCCGAAGGGTCTTCCGGCGGGGTTTTAGGACAAATTTGGGGTCCGATTCTACAAAATCGAAAGGCTTTTGCACACGATTTGCGTTTTTGGGGACAATCTCCGGGGCTTTCGCTGTAGGTTTGTGGTAATTTTGTATGACCGAAAAACTACACCTATGACCTGTCTCAACCACGCTTCGCTGGCCGCGTCGCTCGCCGCCCTGACCGTGGCCGCCGATGCCGCCGCCGCTTCGAAACCCAAATCCCCCGCCGGGAAACGTCCCGCCGTCATCGTCATTATGACCGACCAGCAGACCGCCGGAGCCATATCCTGCGCCGGCAATCCGTGGGTCCGGACCCCTGCGATGGATGCGCTGGCCGCCGACGGCGTGCGCTTTACGCGCGCCTACTGCCCCTATCCGCTGAGCGGTCCCTGCCGCGCCGCGCTCGTCACGGGTCGCATGCCCTTCGAGGTCGGGGCCTTCGACAACGCCATACGTCCCGCCGACGCCGATATGCAGGCCGGTATCGGCCACCGCCTCGCCGAGGCGGGTTACGAGTGCCTCTACGCCGGGAAATGGCACGTCCCGGAGGTCAATCTGCCCGATTCGGGCACGGGTTTCCGCCGCATCTCGAAGATGAACGACCCGGCGCTGGCCGACGCCTGCGACGCGGCGCTGAAGGAGTATGACGGACAGAAGCCGCTTTTTCTGGTGGCTTCGCTGCTCAATCCCCACGAAATCTGCGAATACGGACGCCACGAGACACTCCAATACGGCGAACTGGCGCCCTTTTCCACCGAAGAGTGTCCCAACCTTCCGGCCAACTTCATGCCTTCGACCTATGCCGCCGAGGCCCTGACGCTCGAACACGCCTCTTCGCCCCGCTACCACGACACCTACACCTATACGCAGGACGACTGGCGGCGTTATCTCTATGCCTATTACCGTCTGGTGGAGCGTGCCGACCGCGAGGTGGGCCGTATCGTCGGGGTGCTGAAGGCGCACGGGCTTTACGACGACGCGGCGATCGTCTTCCTCTCGGACCACGGCGACGGTGCGGCCGCCCACGGCTGGAACCAGAAATGGAATCTGCAGGAGGAGGTCATCAACGTGCCGCTGATCGTCAAGCCGCCCAAGGGCGCCGGCCTGCGGGGCGTGCGCAACGACGAGGCGCTGTCGAACGTCGGCCTGGACCTCTACGCCACGGCCTGCGACTATGCGGGCGTCACGCCCGACCCCGGGCGTTACCGTGGCCGGAGCCTTCGCCCGGTGGCCGAAGGGCGTCAGGCGACGCTTCACGACGAGGTGTTCGTCGAGACGCTCCTCCCGGGCCCCGGCATGCGCGGCTGGAGCGTCGTCGGCCCGCGTTACAAATACGTCCTCTACCAGTGGGGCCGTAACCGCGAGGCGTTGTACGACCTGCAGGACGATCCCGGCGAGATGGTCAACCTGGCCGTCGATCGCCGTTACGAAGCCGAGCTGAACCGTCTGCGCCGGGCGATGTACGACTGGGGCGTGCGCATCGGCGATCCGAAGCTCGTGCGCAACCTGCGGCCCTTTGCCGAAACCCGAAACTGAAAACCGATCTGAATATATGAAAAACTTCGATTCCATGCGTTGTAGGGTGCGTTATGCCGCCGTGCCGCTGACGCTGGCAGCCCTCGCGGGGTGCAGCGAGGGGCACACCAGACGCCCCAACATCATCGTTATGATGACCGACGACCACACCGCGCAGACCATGAGCTGTTACGGCAGCCTGCTGGTCGAAACCCCCAACCTCGACCGTCTGGCGCGTGAGGGCATGCTCTTCGAGAACTGCTACGTCTCCAACGCCATCTCGGGTCCCTCGCGGGCCTGCATCCTCACGGGCAAGTACAGCCATGTGAACGGCTTCACGGACAATTCGCGCACCTTCGACGGTGACCAGCAGACCTTCCCCAAACTGCTGCACGACGCCGGTTACCAGACGGCGATGATCGGCAAGTGGCACCTCAATTCCGATCCGCAGGGATTCGATTTCTGGAGCATCCTCGTGGGGCAGGGCGAGTACTATTCGCCGCTGTTTATCGAAAACGGCGAGGAGCGTATCGAGCCGGGCTACGTCACGGATGTCATCACCGACAAGGCCATCGGGTTTCTCGAACGGCGCGACAAGTCGCGTCCCTTCGCCATGCTCTACTACCACAAGGCACCGCACCGCAACTGGATGCCGGCGCAGCGTCACCTGGGCATCAACGACGATCGGGTCTTCCCCGAGCCTTTCAACCTGCTGGACGACTATTCGGGCCGCGGCAGCGCCGCCCGCGGGCAGGCGATGGAGATAGGCCGCGACATGTGGCCCGAGTGGGACCTCAAGCTGATGACCCCCGAACAGCTGGCGCAGTCCTACGTGCTCGAAACCTCGGGCGACGCCAACAAGGACGACGTGTCGCGTGCCAACGACTGGCGCAGCAGCGTCATGCAGTACCAGGCGGCCTACAACCGCATGACCCCCGAAGAGCGGGCGAACTGGGACCGGGCCTATGCCCCGCGCATCGCCGAGTACGAACGCATGAAGGGCCGCGTGTCGCAGGAGGAGCTGACGCGCTGGAAATACCAGCAGTACATGAAGGACTACTGCGCCGTCATCAAGGGCGTCGACGAGAATGTCGGGCGTCTGCTGGATTATCTGGAAGAGATCGGCGAACTGGACAACACGATCATCGTCTACACCTCCGACCAGGGCTTTTTCTTGGGCGAGCACGGGTGGTTCGACAAGCGTTTCATGTACGAGGAGTGCCAGCGCACGCCGTTGCTGGTGCGCTATCCGAAAGCCGTTGCGGCGGGCGTCCGCACGAAGGCGCTGGCCATGAACATCGACCTGGCCCCGACGTTCGTCGATATGGCCGGGCTGGAGGTTCCCGCCGACATGCAGGGACGTTCGCTGAAGGGCGTGCTCACCTCGGGCGGCAAGATCCCCGAAGCCTGGCGCACGGGGGTCTACTACCACTATTACGAATACCCCTCGTGGCACTCCGTGAAGCGTCATTACGGCGTCCGGACCAACGATTACAAGCTCATTCATTTCTACAACGACGTGGACGAATGGGAGTTGTACGACCTGAAGAAGGACCCGCACGAGATGTGCAACGTCTACAACGACCCCGGTTACGCTCCGGTGCGCAGCGACATGCACGCGCGTCTGGAAAAGCTCCAGCAGGAGTGCGGCGACACGGACCCCTGCGAACGGGAGTACGAATTTTTCCGCGGCGCGGACCGATTATGAAATTAATAATTAACAATTGATAATTATATGGATCGGAGAAATTTTCTGAAGGCTTCGGGCTGGACCCTGCTCGGCCTGGCGGCTGCGGAGACGATTCCCGGATGTGCGAAACTGGGTGACAGGGATTCGCTGCCCGGCGATCTGAAAAAGGGATTCCCTTCGCTCAAGGACCTCAAGGTCTTCTGGGGCGACGTGCACAACCACTGCAACGTGACCTACGGACACGGCGACCTCTCGGACGCCCTTGCCGCGGCCGAACAGCAGCTGGATTTCGTCTCGGTGACGCCCCACGCCTTGTGGCCCGACATTCCGGGCGAGAACGACCCGCGCCTGAACTGGGTCATCGGCTACCACACCGAGGCGTTCAGGCGCCTGCGTGCCGGGGGCTATGACAAATACCTGGCGGCCGTCAGGGCGGCCAACCGCCCGGGCGAATTCCTGACCTTCCCCTCCTACGAATGTCACAGCATGGAGCACGGTGATCACGTGGCGTTGTTCCACGGTTTCGACGCCCCGCTGGTCGAGTGCACCTCGGTTCCCGACCTCAAGGAGAGGCTCAAAGAGTACGACTGCTACATTACGCCCCACCACATGGGCTATATGACCGGATTTCGCGGTTACAACTGGGCGGCTTTCAGTCAGGACCGGCAGACGCCGTTCGTCGAGATGTTCTCGCGTCACGGACTGGCCGAGAGCGACACGGGCGACTACGACTACCTCCACGACATGGGGCCGCGCATCTGGGAGGGCTCGATCCAGTACGGTCTGGAGCAGGGCCACAAATTCGGCCTGATGTGTTCCACCGACCAGCATGCCGGTTATCCGGGCAGCTACGGCGACGGTCGTATCGGCGTCTACGCCCCGGCTTTGGACCGCGACGCCATCTGGGAGAACATGGGCAAACGCTATGTCTGCGGCGTCACGGGCGACAAGATCAAAATCGACTTCCGCATCAACGGCGGCGTTTCGGGCGATGTCATCCGGGCCGGACGGCGCGAAATCTACCTCAATGTCGAGGGGCAGAACGCCATCGACTATGTGGACCTCATCAAGAACGGGGAGTGCATTGCGCGGCTGAACGGTCCGCACCGCGCCGCGGCGCCTTCGGACGACGTGATCCGCACGAAGATCAAGGTCAATTTCGGCTGGAACCGCGAGGAGGAATACGTGCATTGGCAGGGGCAGCTGCGGCTTACGGACGGCACGATCGACGACATGCAGACTTGCTTCCGCGGTGCGGCCTTCACCTCGCCGCAGCCCGGCGAGACGGAGTTCCACACGCGTGTCAACCGCGTTGTCGGGCGTGACGCACGCCACGTGGAGCTCGACATGTACTCGTCGAAGAACCCCAACGTGATGACCCCTGCCATGCAGGGCGTCGTCCTCGACGTGACGGCTTCCCGCACGGCGAAGCTCGTCGCCGAGTTCAACGGCCACACCTACGAACACCCGATCGCCGAACTGCTGGAGGGCGCCCGGGCGCATTTTCTGCGCGGATGGCTCTCCGAGGCCGTGCAGTTCGAACGCGCACAGCCCGAGGCGGCTTTCTGCGTCGGGCACTGCATGGTCGACGACAAGGCCCAGCGCGATACCGATTATTACTATGTGCGCGTGCGCCAGCGTGACGGACAGTGGGGCTGGAGTTCGCCGATCTGGGTGGAAAGGGTTTAGGATATGGAACGTTATGCAATCGGAATAGACCTCGGCGGCACTTCGGTGAAGTACGCCGTGGTCGCCTCTTCGGGGAAGATGCCTTTCAGCGGTCAGCTCCCTGCTTTTGCGCAGGAGAGCGCCGAAGCGGTGCTCGGACAGGTTCTGAAAGGCGTTGAAGCCTGCCGGGAATACGCCGTTAGCGAGGGCCTGACGCTGGCCGGGGTCGGTGTCGGCACCCCGGGAGTCGTCTCGGCCGACGGACGCACGGTGCTGGGCGGTGCGGAGAATATCGCGGGGTGGGAGAATATTCCCCTCGCCGGCCGCGTCGAGGAGGCCGAGGGGCTGAAGACCCTCGCCGGCAACGACGCCAATATGATGGCGCTGGGCGAGACGCTGTTCGGCGCCGCGAAAGGGGCTACGGACGTGGTTTTCGTCACCGTCGGCACCGGCATCGGCTGCGGTGCGCTGATCGACGGACGCCTCTACCGGGGCTACCGCAACCGCGGCATGGAGATGGGGCACATCACCGTCAAATGCGACGGCGAGGGGTGCGCCTGCGGCGGGGTGGGGTGCCTGGAGCACTACGCCTCGACCTCGGCGCTTGTCCGGAGGTTCTGCGAGTTGAACGGCAGCGCCCGGGATGCCGAAGTGGACGGCAAGGACGTGGTTTTCTTCTACAAGGAGGGCAATCCGGCTGCCGTGCAGGCCATGGAGGAGCATTGGAACTACCTCGCACACGGCATCGCTTCGATGATCAACCTCTTCGCTCCGCAGCGCGTGGTGGTCGGGGGCGGCATCTCCGAAGCCGGGGATTTCTACCTCGAAAAATTGCGCGAAGGGGTCCGGCGGCAGATGATGTCGGTCTGCGGCGAAGAGACCGAACTCGTGGCCGCCCGGCTGGGCAACCGCGCCGGGTGCATGGGCGCCGCGGGACTGGTGCTGGATAAAATGGGATGACGATGAAAAGAATCTTGTTTGCAGCCGCGCTTTTCGCGGCCCTCGACGCCGCGGCGCAGCTCCCGGCCGAAATCCGGATCGACAAACGCTCGCTGCGGCCCCGCTACCGCGAATGGGCGCAACCTGCGGGCGGCACGGCTGTGACGCAGAACCCGCCCGCGCTGCTCTGGCCCGCCGCGGGCGATTCGAAACGCGCGGTTTACCGCGTGCGGCTGTCGCAGGACAGCACCTTTGCCGGAGTTACGCCCTCGGAGCCTTTCGAATGGGCGGCTTATGCCTGCCACGAGCCGCTGGCCGAAGGGCGCTGGTACTGGCAGTGGTCCGTCACGGAACCCGGCGGTGCGGAGCGCTGGTCGGCGGTCAATGCCTTCACGGTCGATGCTTCGTGCAGGCGGTTCGCCACTCCGACGGGTGAGGAACTGGTGCGCAGGGTCGCTGCCATGCCGCACCACCGGCTCTATGTCTCCCGCGACGGGGCCGATGCCTTTCGCACCCGGGCGCAGCGGAACCCCGAGGCGCAGGAACTGGTGCGCAAGGCCCGCAGGAACCTGAATATGGACCTCGTGCCCGTCGCACCCACGCGGCCCCGCGACACCACGGGGATGACTCCTTTCCAGAAAAAGTCGCTCATCAATTTCATGTACCACAAATTCGGCGAGGTGGTCACGCAGCCCGTCGTCGATTTCTCGATGGCCTACCTGCTGACGGGCGAGGAGCCGTTCCGCGACGAGGCGGTGCGCCACGCCCTGCACGCCGCGTCGCTGCCCGTCGATAGCGACGCTACGTCGGAGGATTTCAACCGCTCGGCCATCATGTACGGACTGGCCGTGGGGTACGACACGGCCTGCGACCGCATGACCCCCGCCGAGCGGGCCGCGGTGCTCGAAGCCATCCGTGTCCGCGGGGAGCATTTCTACAAACACTATGTCAAGGATTTCGAGACCCACTCGATGGACAACCACGTCTGGCAGCACACCTTCCGCAACTTTCTCTTCACGTCGGTCGCCACGCTGGGCGATCTGCCCGAAGCCGAAAAATGGTTCCGCTACTGCTATGAAATCTGGTGTGCACGCTTCCCGATCCTGGGCGGCGACGACGGCGGCTGGCACGACGGCAGCAGCTACATGCAGGCCAATCTCGTGACGTTCGTCTATGTGCCGTTCGTCCTCTCGCGCCTGACGGGTACGGATTTCTTCGACCTGCCGTGGTTCCGCAACCTGCCGTCGTTCCTCGTCTACTCCTTTCCGAAAGGCTCCTATGCCACGGGCTTCGGCGACGATTACGAAAAGATGACCTCCCCGTCGCAGCTCTACATGGGCTTCGCCGACGCGCTGGCCCGCGAGCTCCCGAGTCCCGAGGCGCGGTGGTATGCCGACCAGCTGATCGGCAGCGACCCGACGAACCTCTACCGTTCGAAGGGTTTCACGCTTTACCGCATCCTGACCGACAAGCCTGCCGACCGAGTGGCTCCGAAAGCCCCTGCCCGCAACACCTCGCGGTTCTATCCCGACGCAGGGTTCTCGCTGATGCACACCGATCCGGCCGACGCTTCGGACGACCTGATGGCGGCCTTCTTCGCCCTGCCGTTCGGCTCGACGGGACACGCCCACGCCGCGCACAACGGTTTCACGATCAACTACGGCGGCCGCCAGTTGTTCGGCGGTACGGGTTACTATTCGAATTTCAACGACAAGCATACGCTGATGCACTACCGTTCGCGGGGCCACAACACGATCCTCGCCGACGGACTGGCGCAGGTCATCGGCGAGAACGGCTACGGCTGGCTGGCGCGTTTCGCCGACAACGAGGCGCTGACCTATACGCTGGGCGACGCCTCGCACGCCTACGATTCGATCCGCACGCCGTTCTGGATCGACCGCATGGAGAAGTCGGAGGTGGCCTACACGCCCGAAAACGGCCTCGGCGATCCGGGCGTCACGCGCTTCCGCCGTCATTTTCTCTTCCTGAAACCCGACGTGATCGTCGTTTACGACGAACTCGAAGCCCGTAAACCCGTCGTGTGGACGTGGCTGCTGCACAGTCACAACCGCATGACGCCGGCCGGGAGAAATGCCGTCGCAGCCTCCAACGGGCTGGCCGATGGGCGGATGGACCTCTTCACCTCAAGTGATTTGGAGCTGAACCTGACCGACCGGTTCTTCTCCCCGGCGATCAACTGGAAGAAACGCACGGGGCCAGACGGCCGGGTGCAGGAGTATGTGAACCAGTGGCATGCCGAATTCACGACCCCGGCGAAGAGCCGTGCGCAGCGTTTCCTGGCCGTCTTCCGCATCACGCCCGACGGGCGTAAGCCGCTGGCGCTGAAGCGAGATGCGAAGGGCCGCGTGACGGTCGGCGGATGGACCGTCTCGGCGGAGCTCGACGTCTCGAAGCCCGCGTCGCTCTCCGTCACGGATCGCCGCGGCAATGCCGTGCTCTACAACACCCCGGCATCGGAAACCGGGGGCAGCACCGTCGTGCGTCGCAAGGGCGAGCCTGCCCGCGAACTGGTAGATACGGTGCCGGCCTCGGTGCGTTGACGCCGCATGCAGACCTGCCGCCGGACGTGTTTCACGCCCGGCGGCGCTTTTCCCGGGACCGAAAAAACGTCCCGAAACTGCGGATTTTCCGAAAAAATGACATATATTTATACATTAAGTCGTTGTACTATGCTGAAACTCAAACCTACGCTTTTTCTGCTTGCCGTCCTTTCCCTGTTTTCCGACCGGGTTTCCGCCGCCATCGAATTCCGCACGCTGTCGGTCAATGAAGGCTTGTCGCAGAGCACCGTGCTGGCCATCGCGCAGGACGGGATGGGACGTATCTGGATGGGTACGCAGGACGGGCTGAACTGCTACGACGGCTATTCGTTCACGGTGTTCCGCCATGTCGAGGGCGATGCGCAGAGCCTGGGCGACAACTCGGTCAATGCGCTCTTCGCCGACGGGGGTCTGCTCTGGATCGGCACCGCGTCGGGACTGTCGTGTTACGATGCGGCGACGCAGTCGTTCGAAAATTTCCGCCTCGAGGGGCGCAACATGCAGGTCGCCGACATCGCCGCCACGGCCGGCGGCGACCTGATTCTCGCCACCGATCTCGGCATCGTGCTCTTCGACCGCGCGAGCCGCGAACTCGAAATCCGGACCTACCTCACGGGCATCAGCGTACACGCCGTCTGCCCTTCGCGCGATGGTTTTCTGGTCGGGACCTCCAACGGTGTCTACACCTACTCCTCCACCTACGGCAATGCCGTGCGCATCCTGCCGCAGATGGCCCGTTACGACATCGCCAGCATCGTCGCCGACGGCGACGGATATTGGGTCGCCACCCACGGTAACGGCCTCTACCGGCTCGACGGGGCGCTGCAGGTCACCGCCCGCTATGATGCCGCGTCGAATCCCGGGCTGGTCTCGAACTACATCCGCGTGCTGAAAACCGACTCTGCGGGACACCTCTGGATCGGCACCTTCGACGGACTCTCGATCCGCGATCCCCGGAGCGGACGCTTCGAACGCTATGTGCACACCTCCGAGCCGGGGTCGCTGAGCCACAACTCGATCCGCTCCATTTTCATCGACGCCCAGCGTGGCGTCTGGCTCGGGACCTACTACGGCGGGGTGAGCTACTACCATCCGCTGGCCCGCCGTTTCGGGGTGCTGCGCCACGACCCGACGCGCAATTCGCTGGGCGACAACACGGTGAGCTGTATCGTCGAGGACCCCGAGTCGGGGAGCCTCTGGATCGGCACCAACGACGACGGCGTGAACCTCTACGACCGTCGCACGGGGCGATTCTCGGAGTTCAACACCGCCAGCGGTTCCCTGCTGTCGAACAACGTCAAATGCGTGCTTCCCGACGGCCGCGGCCGCGTATGGATCGGCACCCACGCCGGGGGATTGAGCTCGATGGACGCCGCCACGCGGCGCGTGCGCCACTATCCGGTCAACGCCTCGATCCCGATCAACAACAGTTGCTACGCCCTGCTCGACGGCGGCGACGGTACGTTGTGGGTCGGCACGCTCAACGGACTGTTGTCGTTCGACACCGCCGCGGGACGGTTCTCGCGCCACCTCTGCGCCGATTACGAGCCCCGGCTGGGGTCGCTGCAGATCACGACGCTCTTCCGCGATTCGAAAAACCGCGTGTGGATCGGTACAGGGGCCGGGCTCTACCTCTGGCAGCCCGACGTGCGGCAGGTGATGACCTGCGAACTGACGCCGGTGAAGGACGAAACTTCCCCCCCCGCCGGGATATCACCGTGATGTGCGTCACGGAGGACTCACACCGTAATATCTGGGTCGGCACCCGCCACGGACTGTTCCGCTACAACGCTTCGGACAATTCGTTCACACGCTTCACGGTGGCCGACGGACTGCCCAACGATTTCGTCTACGGCATCCTCGAGGACGAGTTGGCGCGGCTGTGGATTTCGACCAACAACGGTATGGCGTGCTTCGATACACGAAAAAACTCCTTCCGCCGCTACACCCTGCGCGATGGAATCGCCAACAACCAGTTCAACCTCTACTCCTACTGCCGGAGCCGCGACGGCATCTTCTGGTTCGGCGGCATAGGCGGCATCACGTGGTTCCGGCCCCACGACCTGGTGGACAACCCCTTTGCGCCCGAACCGCAGATCACGGGCGTCGATGTGGCCGATGCCGACGGCGACCGCTGCGTGCGCATCGAGCGCGATTCGGCGGGTCGGGTCACGGCGGCGGCGTTCCCCTCGGTGCGCAACATCTTCACGGTGCGCTTCGTGGCGGTCAATCCGCTGGCCGGGGGCTGCAACACCTTCGCCTACAAGCTCGAAGGATTCAACACCCGCTGGTACGAGACCTCGCACCTCGAGGTCAACTACTCGAACCTCAAGCCCGGGCACTATGTCTTCAAGGTTCGCGCGGCAAACAACGACGGACGCTGGAACGACGAGCCTGCGACGGTCGAAATCCGCGTGCTGCCGATGTGGTGGCAGACCCTCGCGGCGAAGATTCTGTGGGCGCTGCTGGCGCTGGGATTCGTCGGGGGCGTCGTGGCGGCGCTGCTGGGCCGCATGAAGATGAAGATGCAGCTGCGGCTGGAGCGCATGGAGAAGGAGGCGATCGGCCAGCTCAGCCAGGAGAAAATCCGTTTCTACATCAACCTCTCGCACGAACTGCGCACGCCGCTGACGCTGATTCTTTCGCCCCTGCAGGAGATTCGTGAACACGGTACGGCCGACAAATACGTCTCCTCGCGCCTGAATTACATCTACCGCAACAGCCTCAAGCTGCTGCACATCATCAACCAGCTGCTCGACTACCGCAAAGCCGAGCTGGAGATGTTCAAAATGAAGGTCGCCGTGCAGGATGTCGACGCCATCGTCGCCGAGGTCTTCTCGATGTTCGAGGAGGTGGCCCAGAACCGCGACATGGACTATATCCTCAACTCCGAACTGCACGGCGAGGCGCTGCCCGTCGACAGGATGTTCCTCGAAATGATGCTCACGAACCTGCTGTCGAACGCCTTCAAGTTCACGCCCGACGGCGGCATCATTCGCGTTGCCCTGCAGCGCGGCGAAGGGTGTTTTCGCCTTTCGGTCCGCGATTCCGGCATCGGTATTCCGCAGGACCAGCAGGAGCGCATCTTCGAACGGTTCTACCAGGTCAACGAATCGCATGCCGGTTCGGGCATCGGACTGTCGATCGTCCGTCGCATCGTCGAACTGCACGAGGGTTCGATCACGCTGCGGAGCGAGCCGGGGCATTTTTCGGAATTCACCATCACGCTGCCCGACGACATCGAGGCCTATCCGGCCGGGAAGCGCGCCGGGGAGCACGACGTGCGGGCCTCGATCATCCGCGACGCCGAGAAATTCCTGCCCGAGGAGTGGTCGGGCGCGGGCGGCGATTTCGCGCCTGCCGAGGAGGCGCCGGAGCAGACGCGCGGGACGATTCTCCTGGCCGAGTCCAATGCCGAGGTGGCACGTTATGTCGCCGACCATTTCAAGGCCCATTACAACGTGGAGACGGTTTCCGACGGCAACGAGGTCCTCGAAAGACTCAAAACGCTGGAACCCGACATCATCATCGCCGACCGTATGCTGTCGGGGCTCGACGGGCTGAAACTCTGCCAGGCGGTGAAGCAGAATATTCGCACCTGTCATATTCCGGTGGTGATTCTCGCCGCGGAGGGCAGCGTCGAGGAGCAAATCACGGGCATCGAGGCCGGGGCCGACAGTTACTTGCCTATGCCGCTGTCGATCTCGCTGCTCGCGGCCAACGTCCAGAACCTGCTGAAAGCCCGCTACCGGATGCGTCACTACTATTCGGACGATGCGGAAATAGATCCCGACAAGATCACCTCCAACTCGATGGATGGGGAGTTCCTCAAAAAGGCGATCCGCATCGTCGAGGAGAACATGGACAACGAGGAGTTTTCGTCGAACGATTTTAGCAAGGCGCTCTGCATGAGCCGTTCGAACCTCCACCTGAAGATGAAGTCCATCACGGGCGAGTCGGCCACGAAGTTCATCCGCAAGATTCGCTTCAACCATGCCTGCAAGCTGCTCCTGGACCGCAAATACTCGATTTCGGAGATCAGTTCGATGGTGGGCTTCAACTCCCCGTCGTATTTCGCCACGAGCTTCAAGAAGCACGTCGGCTGCCTGCCCACGGAGTATGTCCGCAGCCGCACCAAGGGCGGAGAGAAGGCGGAGTAGTCCTTCTTCCGTGAACGGAAAATTCCCCGGAACCTTTCCATAAAGGTTCCGGGGAATTTTCTGGGTGGAAGCCGGTTCTCCTATTTGGAGAAGATCGACGAGATTTCCTTGTAGTTGTGCACGCGCTCGATGACGTCGGCGAAGAGGTCGGCGACCGACAGGACGGTGAATTTGTGCAGGTCCTTGTTGGGGTTGAGCGGAATGGTGTCCGTCACGATCACCTCCTCCAGCGCGCTTTCGTTGATGCGCTCGTAGGCCGGGCCGGAGAGCACCGGGTGGGTGATGGCCGCGCGGACGCTCTTTGCGCCGCGCGACATGAGCATGTCGGCGGCCATGCAGATCGTACCGGCCGTGTCGATCATGTCGTCGACGATCAGCACGTTGCGGCCTTCGACGTCGCCGATGGCCGTCATCTTGCCCACGACATTGGCCTTGGCGCGCTCCTTGTGCGAAATGATGATCGGCGTGCCGAGCAGTTTCGAATAGGTGTTTGCCCGCTTGGCGCCGCCCATGTCGGGCGCTGCGATCGAGAGGTCCTCGATGTTGAGGCTCTTGATGTAGGGCACGAAGATGCCGCTGGCGTAGAGGGCGTCGACCGGAACGTCGAAAAATCCCTGGATCTGGTCGGCGTGCAGGTCCATCGTCATCACACGGTCGACACCTGCGGCCATCAGCATGTTGGCTACCAGCTTGGCGCCGATCGGCACGCGGGGACGGTCCTTGCGGTCCTGACGCGCCCAGCCGAAGTAGGGCATCACGGCCACGACCTGATGGGCCGAGGCGCGGCGCGCGGCGTCGATCATCATCAGCAGTTCCATCAGGTTGTCCGAGGGCGGGAAGGTCGATTGGATGATAAAGACCGTACAGCCGCGGATCGACTCGTTGTAGCAGGGCTGGAATTCGCCGTCGCTGAAGCGCAGGACTTCCGACTGTCCGAGCGTCGTGCCGAAGCTCGCGGCGATCTTTTTGGCCAGATACTCCGAATCGCGACCGGTGAAAATTTTGATTTTGTGGATAGCCATAGATTTCGAGGATTTTTTGACGTTGCAAATATAGAACAATACGATGAAAAAACACGCCCGGGCGGGCGTGTTTTTTCAACATTCGGTTAAACTTTTCCGCTGCGGCCCGGTTTTCATTCCGTAGCCCCGGGGCGTTTCTTCCCGTTGCGTGACGGCAGGGGTCAGTTCTGTCGCAGACATTCGCCGATGAAGTCGAGGATCTCCTCGCGCCCCACGGCCTTTTCCGACGAGGAGACGAACATCGGCGGCAGTTCCTCCCACTGCTGGGCGAGTGCGGTCCGGAACCGTTCCACGCTCTTTTCGCGCTGGGTTTTCGAGAGCTTGTCTGCCTTGGTGAAGATGATGCCGAAGGGGATGCCGTTTTCGCCCAGCATCTCGATGAACCGCAGGTCGATCTTCTGGGGTTCGAGGCGGATGTCCGCCAGCACGAACAGGAAGTGCATCTTCTCGCACTTGATGACGTAGTCGGTGATCAGTTTCGAAAACTCGCTGCGCTGTGTTTTCGACGTGCGGGCGTAGCCGTAGCCGGGCAGGTCGACCAGATACCAGGCATCGTTGATGCGGAAGTGGTTGATGAGACGTGTCTTTCCGGGCGTCCCCGACACCTTGGCCAGCCCTGTGCGGGCGGTGAGCATGTTGATGAGCGACGACTTTCCGACGTTGCTGCGCCCGATGAAGGCGATGTCTTTCAGGTCGTCCTTCGGGACCTGCGAAATGCGCTCGGACGAGCATTTGAATTCGGCTTTGGTGATCTGCATCGGTATCTGGTTTTATACAAAGGTACGAAAAAGCCGGATGGCTGCAAACCTGGGTTGCGTGCGGGGCTGTGAAACCTTCCGGCTGCTAAAAGGGTCGTTACGACCCCAAAGGTACGAAAAAGCCGGATGGCTGCAAAACCGGATTGCGTGCGGCTCCGTAAAACCTTCCGGCTGCTAAAAGGGTCGTTACGACCCCAAAGGTACGAAAAAGCCGGATGGTTGCAAACCTGGGTTGCGTGCGGGTCTGTAAAACCTTCCGGCTGATAAAAGGGGCGTTACCTCCTTAAGGCCGCGGAAAAGTCCGGATTGCGCCTGCGATTTGCGTAACGCAGGGGGCGGCTACTTTTTCCACGCGAGCGACACCCACAGCGGACAGTGGTCCGAGGCGACGGTCGAGGTGTCCACCTGCCGCTCGGTGACGACGGCCGATTCGGGCAGTCCGCGGCCGAGGATGTAGTCGATGCGGATGGAGGGCTTGTCGGACGGGAAGGTCATCTGCGTGGTGTCCGAAAGGGGCCGGAATGTGCCGCCCAGCCCGTCGAGGACGGTTTTGGCGACCTTCATGTTGAAGTCCCCGGCCAGCAGCACCGGTTTGCGGCAGGTGTCGGTGACCGTGCGGATGATCGGCAGCGACGCGCGCTGGTCCTCGGGCGTAAGCGAGAGGTGGGTGACGCAGACCACGTAGTCGGGAAACTCGGCGACGAACAGTACGCGGGACTCTTCGCGTCCCGGAAGCGGGATGCGGCGCACGGCGAGCGGTTCGTCGCGCGACAGCAGGCCGACGCCGTAGGCGCCGCCGTCGTAGTCGATGGCGCGGCAGAAACGGGCGTGCATGCCCGTCATTTCACCCAGCTCCCCGGGGATGAAGCGTCCGGCCATGCGTCCGGTCACGCTGTCCAGTTCCTGAAGGGCCACGATGTCGGGGGCCGTGCGGTTGATGATCTCCGCCACGCGGCCGAGATCCTGAACATTGTCGATGCCGCGGCCGTTGCGGATGTTGTAACTCATAAATTTCAGGGTCGTCTGCCGCTGCGTGCAGGCGCCCAGCAGCAGGCCGCACACGGCGGCCGGCAGGAGAATGCGCAGAAAGGGTTTCATGTCGGGAAAGTCAATTTTCCACAAAGATAAGGCAACCTGCGCGAAAGATCAAATTTATTTCCTCCGGAAATGCGGGTTTAGCATCCGATTTGAAGCGGACGACGTGTGATTCCAAAATTTTCGCAGTCTATGAAAACACCTTTCCTGACGATGCTGTGCGCCGCTGCGCTGGCCGTCTTCCCTCCGCAGGCCGAAGCCTGCACCCGCGCCGTTTACCTCGGACCCGACGGCATGACCGTCACGGGCCGGACGATGGACTGGCGCGAAGATCCGCTCACCAACCTCTACATCTTCCCGCGGGGCGTCGTGCGTCGCGGTGCGAACACGGACAAGACCGTCTTCTGGACCTCGAAATACGGGTCGCTCTCGGCCGCCGGTTACGACATCGGCATCACCGACGGCATGAACGAAGCCGGGCTGGTCGCCAACCTGCTGTTCCTGCCCGAGTCGGTCTACGAACGTCCCGGCGACACGCGCCCCGTCATGGGGTTGAGCGTCTGGACGCAGTATGTGCTCGACAATTTCGCCACCGTGGACGAGGCCGTGGCCGAACTTTCGAAGGAGAAGTTCCGCATCGACGCTCCCGACCTGCCCAACGGCGTGCAGTCGCGGCTCCACCTGGCGATTTCCGATCCTTCGGGCGACAGCGCGATCTTCGAGTATCGCGACGGCAAACTGGAAATCCACCACGGACGGCAGTGTCAGGTGATGACCAATTCGCCCTTTTACGACGACCAGCTGGCGATTCTCGGCTACTGGCGGCAGATCGGCGGCCTGACGATGCTGCCGGGGACCAACCGCGCTTCGGACCGCTTCGTGCGGGCGTCGTTCTACATCGACGCCGTCGTGCAGACCTCCGACCCGAAGATCGCCGTGCCGGCCGTGATGTCGGTCATGCGCAACGTCTCGGTTCCCTACGGCATCTCCACGCCCGACAAGCCGCACATCGCCTCGACGCGCTGGCGCACGGTCTGCGACCAGAAGAACCGGGTCTACTATTTCGAACCGACGCTGGCCATGGAGACCTTTTGGGTCGACCTGGCGGCGATCGACTTTTCGGTGGGCAGCGGCGAGCGCACCCTCACGCTTGCCGGCGGGCAGACCTATGCGGGCGACGCCACGGCGAAATTCCGGAAATCGGCCAAGCCCTTCGTCTTTCTTTTCGGAGTTTAAGGGGAACGTAAATGCGCAATGCGCAATTTCGGCTTCGCTGAAACAATTGCACGATATTTACGTCAGCAAACTAAATAATTGTGAATTATGAATTGTGAATTATGAATTGTGAATTATGAATTGTGAATTGTGAATTGTTCAGCGGTGCCGCGGGTATTTGTTGTTGAACCGGTATCCGACGCCCAGCATCAGGAAGTTGGGCATGTGGAAATCGCGGAGACTGTAACCGATGTGGACGTAGGAACTGCGCGTCACGGCCACCTTCAGGGTAAGCATCTGGTAGAAGGCCTTTAGGTCGCCGCCCTTGTGCAGGAAGTTGGTTCCCAGACCGACCCCGATGTTGAAATAGGGCATCACGAACTCGGCGCGGGCCGAGACGCCGAGCGCCAGCTGCCTGTCGACGCCGGGTTTCTCCACCGTCAGGTCGGCGCTGCTGCCCATCTCCACGATCTGGTCGGCGATGGCTACGTTGGCGCTGCTGTCGTACACGCCGTCGAGCGACACGCCTGCACGGAACTTGTAGCCGAAGTTATACATCGAGGCGAAGTTGAATCCCAGAACCGTGTAGGCATCCGGCGCGGCATACTGCTTGTCGCCCACTTCGATGCCTTTGCGCCGCCACGAGCCGAAGAACGTGAGGTCGTAGCTGAAATGGCGCGGGAATGCGGGGCAGACCGTCCGCGGGGCCATTTCGGACGACTTCCGTCCGAAATTGTAGGTCAGGCCCGCGCGCAGTCCAACGGCGTTGAGTCCCGCGTTGGGGAATTTGGTGTTGCCGTTGGAGAAGTGCGTGAGGCTCAGGCCCGCCGTGAAGTCCACCTCGCGCGTGACGCGCCAGTTGAGGAAGAAATCGGCGTTGAGATAGGCGTTCATCTTCGAACCCATCATCTTGTTGAGGGGGTTCACGGCGTCGTCGTAGGGTTTCCATCCGAACGAGAGGCCGAAATTCCATTCGTAGTTGAACGACAGCCGCGGGCTGATCCGTGCGATGCGCGCGCCCTGGAACAGGTAGACGGCGATCGGGTTTCCGAGTTCGTCGGGGTTTCCGAAGTCGTAGTAAGCGGCCCCGATGCCCTGATAGGCGCCGCCGTAAATTTGGTCGGGGATTGATCCGGGGCGGAACTGGAACGAGTAGCGGAGGTGTCCCGAGAGGGAGAGGTCGATGGGCTGTCCGGCGCGGTTCTCGCCTTCGACGAAGGGGTTGGTCGGGAAGATGTATTCGGGGCGGAACTCCGCGCCGATGCGGTGCATGAAACGACGCCCGGAAGCGGTCGTATCGCGGGTCGGGACGATTGATCCGTCGGCGTAGCGGGTGGCTGACGCCCGCCCGGAACTGTGGGGTTGCGTCGCCGTCCGCCGCCCATGGAGGTATCCGGCTCGGTATCCCGCCTCGTATCCGGCTTTGTAGCTTGCGCGGCAGTCGTTGTCCCAGCCTTTGGGGATCGCTGCGCTGTCCGCCGCAATCACTTCGGCCGCCGATTTTTCCATTCGCTCCGAACGCGGTTCCGAAGCCTGTGCCGGGCTGTTCAGAAACAACATGCCGAAGAGCGTATATTTCAGAATCGGGGCCCGCAAGGCAAATTTCATAGCAGGGTAGAAGTTCGAAAGTTTCGGCGAATATACAAATTTTCCCCGGAATCGAGACCGTTTCGGCCGGAATTGTCGCGAAGTTTTTTATCTATTATGTGAAATAGCGGATTGTTTTTAGTTGAAATGTGTAATTGAATATTTATATTTGTATAAGCGCCTGTACGGGTTTTGATGATCCAACTGGAGACCGGGAGGGAGACGGCGAGCCTGACATCCCGCTAACAGTTATTCTTACAGAAGATAAATATGCTGTATGTATCGGCGTGGGTGTCGCTTCATACAGTGCGAAATATCGGGAAGCAAGATGAAAGAGACGGATACTATGCAGTCGTATAAATATCTGCAAGCCATTTTTGGGGACAAGTGGGTCGATTGGGGCGTGAGCGTCGGGTTTCTCCTGCTCATCGCGAGTTGGTTCGTTCCGCGGAATACGGCGGATTTCTTGGTTGATTTCATCGTTACGGGACTTATGCTGGTTGTGGCGATCCGGATCGGCTGTGTGATCGTCCGTGTCCGCCGGGGTGATGAATTGTCGCGGGAGTCCGCCCGGTCGGTTCGTTTCCGGGAGGTGATAGGCAATGTCGTCTTTCTCTCGTTTTTCGTCATTGCATTACTGCTGATTGCCTGGCGTTATTTGCGGTAGCGATCCGGCCGAATGCCACTAAAAAATCCACCTTGGGAGAGGTGGATTTTTTAGGTGGCGGAATATGCGGCTTAATACCCGAGTATGCGCAGCATCGAGCGGTAGGACTGCTCCCTGGCGCACAGGTCGCCCGGAGCAAGTCCCCCTTCTCAAAGGGGGATTTAGGGGGATTGTCTGTGCGGTGTATTGCACGTGCCCCGTCGGGGCGTTCGGATTTAGTACCCGAGTATGCGCAGCATCGAGCGGTAGGACTGCTCCTTGGCGAACAGGCGCGTGTAATACTCGTTGTCCGACTTGTCGCGGTCGATGATCACGTGCTTGGGTGCGGGGATCAGGCAGTGCTGGATGCCGCCGAAGCCGCCGAGCGACTCCTGGTAGGCTCCCGTGTGGAAAAATCCGATGTACTGCGTGTTGCCCGCTTCGAGTTTGGGCAGGAAGATGGCGCTGGTGTGGCACTCCGAGTTGTAGAAGTCCTCGCTGTCGCAGGTCAGCCCGCCGAGCAGCACGCGCTGGTATTCCTTGTCCCAGTTGTTCACGGCCAGCATGATGTAACGCTGGTTGATGCCCCACGTGTCGGGCAGGGTGGTGATGAACGACGAGTCGATCATGTACCAGTTCTCGCGGTCGTTCTGCTGTTTCTGGTTGACGATCGAGTAGAGCACCGCGCCGCTTTCGCCCACGGTGAACGAACCGAATTCGGTGAAAATGTTGGGTTCCTCGACGCCGTTGCGCTGGCAGATGTTCTTGATCTGCGCCACGATCTCCTCGGTGAGGTACTCGTAGTCGTATTCGAAGTTGAGCGAGTTCTTGATCGGGAAACCGCCGCCGACGTTGAGGCTGTCCAGCTCGGGACAGATGGCCTTCAGCTCGCAGTAGACGTTCATGCACTTCGACAGCTCGTTCCAGTAGTAGGCCGTGTCCTTGATGCCGGTGTTGATGAAGAAATGCAGCATCTTGAGCTGGAATTTCTTGCTGTTGCGGAGTTTTGCCTTGTAGAAATCGACGATGTCGTTGTAGCGGATTCCCAGCCGCGAGGTGTAGAAGTCGAACTTGGGTTCCTCCTCGCAGGCGATGCGGATGCCGACCTTGCACTTCTTGGTGAACGAGTCCTCGAACAGCTCCAGCTCCTCCTTGTTGTCCAGCACGGGGATCGTGTTCGAGAAACCGTCGTTGACGAGCTGGGCGATATTCTCGACGTACTGCGGGCGTTTGAAACCGTTGCAGATGATGTAGCGGTCCTTGTCGATGATGCCGCCGTCGTAGAGGGCGTTGATGATGTGGATGTCGTAGGCCGACGAGGTTTCCAGATGGATGTCGTTCTTCATGGCCTCTTCCAGCACGAACGAGAAGTGGCTCGACTTGGTGCAGTAGCAATAGTTGTACGAACCCTTGTAGTCGACCTTCGCCATCGCCACGTTGAACATGCGCTTGGCGCGGTTGATCTGCTGGGAGATCTTCGGCAGGTAGGTGATTTTGAGCGGAGTTCCGTACTGTTTGATCAGTTCCATCAGCGGAATGTCGTGGAAATTCAGCTCGTTGTCCTCGACGGAGAACTCATCCTGCGGGAAATCGAACGATTGTTCGATCAGGTCGATGTACTTGTCTTTCATGGCTCGTTCGGTAAAGTTTTTACAATCCGGCCCGGTTACTTTGCAATTTTCGGGCGAAAGTAGCTCGCCCGGATTTTGGAAAAAATCGGGATGCAAAATAGGCGAATATTTTTCGGATAACCAACACTTTGCCCGATTATTTTGAAAAAGCCCTCCGGAATATTGCTTTTTCCGCTGAAAAAGGGTAATTTTGAACCCGGATTTAAAGGATTTTCAACCGTGCTGATTCATACCCTGATACAATATCTGGAGTCGCACAGGCGGCTCGTCGTACCCCAACTCGGAACGTTCATCGTCAAGGAGCCGGGCCGGAGCGTCGTCTTTTCGGAACTGCTCAAGCGCGACGACGGCGTGCTGCGGGGGCTTCTCCGCGCCGAGGGGATGGGCGAACTGGAGGCCGCGGGCGAGATCGACCGCTTCGTTTTCGAGATCCGCCACGCCGTGGAGCATGGCTCGGAGTACCGCCTGGAGGGCTTCGGGGTGATGAAACCCGGTCCCAATGCGACCATCGCCTTCGTCTACGAGCCGCAACCCGCGTCGGAATCCCCCGCGCAAGAACCGGCTGCCGGGAAACGTCAGCCGCTGCAACCCGAGAAGGTGGCCGAGGCCGTCAAGACGGCTTTCACGGAGCCGCGCGTGTCGACTTCGGCGAAGATGAATCCCGATCCTTCGGTGCGGGGGCTGCGCTATGGCAAGCCGCCGAAGAACACCGATGCCTACCGCTACGTCGACCGCGTGCCGCGCCGCCGCGCCGACCGGTTCATCTGGATCGCCGTGATCGCCGCCCTGCTGGCCGTGGCGGCCATCGCCTTCGGACTTTGGCGCGACGCCCGGGAGAAGCAGGCCGAAAACGAATACATCGAACTTCCGCAGGCGGCGGAACTCCCGTCCGCCGCGTCCCAACCCGAACAACTCGAATAAATGACAGAGATCACCACCGTAAAACAACGCTTCGGCATCATCGGCAACTCCCCGCTTCTGGACAGGGCGCTGGAGGTGGCCCTGCGTGTGGCCCCTACCGACCTGACGGTGCTCGTTACGGGCGAGAGCGGTGTGGGCAAGGAGTTTTTCCCGCAGGTTATCCACGCCTATTCCGCGCGCAAGCACAGCAAATACATCGCCGTCAACTGCGCGGCGATTCCCGAGGGTACGATCGACTCCGAACTGTTCGGCCACGAGAAAGGCTCCTTTACCGGCGCCGTGGAGGCCCGCAAGGGGTATTTCGAGGAGGCTGACGGCGGTACGATCTTCCTGGACGAGGTGGCCGAACTGCCGCATCCGACGCAGGCGCGCCTGCTGCGCGTGCTTCAGACGGGCGAGTATATCCGCGTCGGTTCGTCGAAGGTGCAGAAGACCAACGTCCGCGTGGTCGCCGCCACGAACATGAACCTCCAGGAGGCCATCGCCCAGGGGCGTTTCCGCGAGGACCTTTACTACCGTCTGGGGACGGTCCCCATCACGGTTCCTTCGCTGCGCGAACGCCCGGAGGACATTCCGCTGCTGTTCCGCAAGTTCGCCGCCGACGTGGCCGTGCAGTACCGCATGCCCGCCGTGACGCTCGACGATGCGGCGCGCGAGATGCTGAAGAACTACTACTGGCGGGGCAACATCCGCCAGCTGAAGAACGTCGCCGAGCAGATTTCGGCCATCGAGCAGACCCGGGTGATCACCTCCGAGGTGCTGGCGAAATACCTGCCCCCGCAGGGCGGGGGCGCGCCGATGGCCGCCGGGACGATGCGCATGGACGACACGATGTCGACCGAGCGCGAACTGCTCTACAAGGTGCTGTTCGACATGCGCGCCGACATCAACGACCTCAAGCGGATGATCTCCGAACTGATGAAGGGCGGCGTGCCGTGCCCCGAGCCGGTCCGTGACGTCAAGGCCCTGCTGCCGACCACGGCGCAGAGCAGCTACGTTCCGGCCGTCGCTTCCTATCCCCAGCCTCCGGTCTATGCCGAGAGCGAGGAGGTGACCGACGAGCCGCCCCGCGAGATGACCAAGGCCGACATGCAGCGCGAGCAGATCATCCGTGCCCTGCGCCGCAACAACGGCCGCCGCCGCGAGGCCGCTGCCGAACTTTTCATGTCGGAGCGCACACTATACCGCAAGATAAAGGAGTTAGGAATTGAAGACAATTCCTGACTCCAATTAAAAATTAAGAATTAAAAGAATGCGCAGATTCCGAGATAATTTTTCATTTTTCATTTTCCGTTTTTCATTGCTGGCTATCGCCGCGGTGATGACCGGCTGCGGCGTGTCCATCAAATACTCGCTGTCGGGCGCCTCGATTCCGCCCGACGCCAAGACCTTTTCGGTGGCCTACTTCCCCAACAACGCCACGATGGTGTCGCCGATTTTGAGTTCCACGCTCACCGAGGCGCTGGTCGACATGTTCACGCGCCGCACGCGCCTGATGCAGGTCGACGAGGGCGGCGACTTCGCCTTCGAGGGCGAGATCGTCAACTATACCTCGACGACGGCTTCGGTTTCGAGTGACGACTACGCCCTGCTCAACCGCCTGACGATCACCGTCAAGGTGCGCTTCACCAATGCCCTCGACGAGAAGATGTCGTTCAACCGCACTTTCCAGGCCTACGAGGACTACGACTCCACGAAACTGCTTACGGAGGTCGAAGGCGAGTTGATCCCCCAGATCGTCGACAAGATCGTGACCGACATTTTCCAGGCCGCGGCCTCCAACTGGTAATTCCGACGCGCGATGTCCGACCTAAAAACATACTTTGCGGCGCCCGGCCGGGCGGAGACGCCTTCCGCTGCCGAAGCCGGGGACCTTGCGGTGCGCTTCCCGTGGTTCCTTCCGGGGCGTATCCTGCGCGAGACGCTTACGGGCGAATCCGATCCGCGGGTGGCGCTGACGGCCCCGTGGCGGGCCGAGAGTTCGCTGCGCAGGGCCGCCGTCGACGCCTCGGCGCTCACGCAGCTCTCCTCGGAGGAGATCATCGACCGTTTCCTTCAGGAAGAGGACCTGCGCATCGTCGCCGGCGAGGGCGAACCCGAGGAGGAGGTCGTTCTGCAGCCCGAACTGGACGACGACGACGAGGTGGTCACCGAGGAGCTGGCCGAAATCTATCTCACTCAAGGCCTTCGGGACAAGTCCGTGGCGATTTATCGCAAATTAAGTTTGCGAAATCCCGAAAAAAGTGTTTACTTTGCCGAACTTATTGGCAAAATAGAAAACAATATTAAAATTTAAGGTAATATGTTATACACGATTTGCATTGCCCTGATACTCGTTGCGAGCGTACTGGTGATCCTGGCGGTATTGGTGCAGAACCCCAAGAGCGGCATGGCCGCCAATTTCGGCGCGTCGAACCAGGTGATGGGTGTGCGCGAGACTACGAACTTCCTGGAGAAATTCACCTGGTCGATGGCTATTGCCATCGTGGTTTTGAGCCTTGCGGCTACGTTGGCCATGGACCGCGGTTTGGTCGCCGACAGCAATTTGGAGATTTCGAAGGACGCCAAGGCGCTTCAGGAGCGGGTCATCGAATCCGAGGCCGCCGCTACGATGCCGCAGGCCGAGATTCCCTCTGCCGGACAGACCGAGCAGCAGCAGGCCGAGTAGCCTCCGCGCTCCGTCCGGAACGCCGGGGGGGGGAGAGACCTCGCCGTTATAGAAGACCGTGGATTCTTTCCGCGGTCTTTTTTTCGCCCGTCCGGAGGAGGTCCCGCATGGGACGATTCATCGGGGGGGGCCGGAACGGTCCCGCAGCAGAGACCCCGGAGGGGCCGCTTTGCAATGGAAATTCCGAGGTTGTTTGCCTCCCGGAACGGGACGGTGAATTCCCGCCCGTGTTTTGCGTACGGCCGGAACCTCTCCGATTCATGTATTGGAAAAGCCTGCGGGATGCTCCGCGGGCTTTTGTTGTGCCGCTTCGAATCGCTCCGGGAGGGTGCCCCCCCCCTTGGGCGAAAACGGTCAGAGATGCTGCGGACTGAAAGCCCCGATGGTCTTGATCCGCTCCTCGAAATCGTCGCGCGAGACGAGCGTGTGCCCCTTGATCTTCGACCGGTAGTTGTAGATCGTGCTCACGGAGTAACGCAGCAGCGCGGCGATTTTCGACGAGTCGTTGATGCCCAGCCGGATCAGCGCGAAGATGCGCAGCTCGGTCGTCAGCAGCTCGCCCTTTTTCGGCTCGATGCGCGCCTCCTTGTCCAGCAGGGAGTTGAAATCCTCGATGAACGTGGGGTAGAGTTGCAGGAACGTCGTGTCGAAGTTGCGGTAAAACTCCTCCAGTTCGCGGCTGTCGCCGTCGGTCGGGGAGTACTCCTTCCGCAGTTCGTCGACGCGGCCGTCGCGCAGCAGGCGGCGTACGTGGCGGCGCGAGTCGATGATCTTGTCGATGTACTCCGAGCACATCGTCAGGAAGATGCCGATATACTCCTCCTTCACTTCGTTGGCCTCTGAAATCTGGCTGTTCAGTCCTGCCAGTCGCTTGTTGATGTGCTGGAGGTCTTTGTTCGAGATGTTGAGCCGGTTGTTGGCCTGCTGCAATTCGAGCCGCGCGAGGTTCAGCTTGCGGTTCTGCCGCAGGACGAAGACCACGCCCCCGAGGGCCAGCAGCATGAAGCAGCCGATCGACACGACGAAGATGTTGTACATGGCGTCCATCCGCTGCCGCCGGACCTGGTAGGCTTCTTCGATGACGTGCAGCGCCAGTGCGTCCTGCCACGGGCGAAGCCGCGAATTGAAGAACCGTGCGTCGTCCATCACGATCCGCATGTAGCGCATGGCGCGCTGGATGTTGTCGTCGTCGAGCAGCGTGTTGGCGAGACTTTTCAGTGCGGCGTTGTCGCGGATCGCCAGCTGGATGTCGGTCATCGCCGAGCGTGCGAACCACACCTGCGCCGTGGGCGTGTCGTCCATCAGCTCCGCCACGAGGGCGCGCATGTACGACGCCTCGGCATATTCGCGCGAAAGGGGTTGCAGGGTGCTGCACAGCCGTTCGGAAATCTCCACGGCCTGCGGGTAGTCGCGGGCGCCGATCGCCTGGCGGAGCCGGAAGTTGAGGTGCGTGACCGACTCCGGTTCGGTGTTCTCCACGATCAGCTGGGCGTAGATCACCGTAAGCCGCCACGATTCGTGTCCCTGCGCCGAGTCGTGGGAGTAGAGCTGGAGTTCGTCGTTGAGTTTGTGGCGGGCGATGTAGTAGTCGACCAGCTGCCTGCGGTCCAGCGCCGTGGTGTCGACCAGTTTCAGCATGTTCGCCGCTTCGAGGTAGATACCCGCCGAACTGTACAGGTAGGCCAGCTGGATACGGCTCTCGTTGAGGTGCCCCGCGTCGTTCATGCGTGTCGCCAGGGCGATGTTGCGGTAGAGGTAGTCGATGGTCGAATCGGCCTGGTAGGGGGTGTATTCGTCGATCAGCTGCTGGTTGAGGATGTAGCGCTGGGCGTCCGAGAAATCCGATTTCCGGAGGATGTTTTTCAGCGATTCGATCCGCTGTTCGCGTCCGGCGATGTAGGAGTCCCGGTGCGAAAGGGTGGCGTCGAGCTGTGAAAGCACGCTTTTCAGGTCGTTTTGGGCCGAGGCGGCGAGCGTTGCGGCGAGCAGCAGTACGGTTGACAGAAGGTTTCTCATGTGCGGACGGTTCACGGTTTGTTCCTGACAAAGATCGGAAAAAGGACGGATGGTTCCAAGACCGAATCGGGTACGGTGCGGTACTTTCCGGCTGATAAAAGTGTCGTTACGGCACCAAAGATAGGAATAATCCCGGGAAAATCAATGCCGGGCGGCGCGCTTTCCGCAGGTCGGACCGTCCGGCCGTTTTTCCCGGCAGGACAGGCGGCCGGCCCGGCGAACGGAACGTGCTCCGGGAGCCGGATTTATTTAAAATATTTTATTATATGCCGTTTCCAGGGTTCCGAGGCGGTTGTGAAAATTCCGATCAATCTACTTTTTTTTGCAATCGTCAAATAATTAATATATTGAATATCAAGTAGGTATATTTTTATAAACGGGTTTTGAGTTTACAATTTGCTGTTTAAATTTTTTTCATGTCGCGGAGGATAGTTACTTTTATTTAAACGGAAATAAGGCGATGAAGTGTCGATTTTTTAAGAACTGCGCCTTACCTATTTATAATATTAACTTAAAACTTAAAAACCTTAAATTCCTATGGCACATTTTTGCAAGAAACTGCAAGCGGACTGCCGGAGAGGGTGGATGCTGGCACTGACGGCGATGCTGATCGTCTTTGCGCCGGCGGCCTTCGCCCAGTCGGCGCCGACAGTGACGGGAACGGTCACCGACCAGTCGGGACAGCCCGTTATCGGAGCCACGATCATCGAGCAGGGAACTACGAACGGCGCTACGACGGGCGTGGACGGCTCTTATTCCCTCAAACTGCGAGGGGGGGGGAATTCTGCTAACCTGATTTTCCAGTCGCTCGGATTCGTTTCGCAAACGGTCGCCGTGAACGGCCGCACGAAGATCGACGTGAAACTCGCCGAAGACGCCGTGGCCCTCGACGCCGTGGTGGCGATCGGTTACGGCACGGTCAAGCAGAAGGACCTCACGACGGCCGTTTCGGTCGTCAAGACCGACGACCTGGCCCGCCGCCCGATCACCTCGGCCTCGGGCGCCCTTCAGGGCAAAGCCGCCGGCGTGCAGGTCATCCAGCCCAACGGCTCGCCCGGACAGGGCATGGTGGTCCGCGTCCGCGGCGCTTCGTCCATCTCGTCGAGCAACGACCCGCTCTATGTGGTCGACGGCGTTCCCGTGGGCGAAGGAAACTACGCCATCGCTTACCTCTCTCCCAACGAAATCGAGTCGATGCAGGTGCTGAAGGACGCCTCGTCGGCCGCCATCTACGGGTCGCGCGCCGCCAACGGCGTGGTGCTCATCACCACCAAGCAGGGCAGCCGGAAACGAGGCCCCGAGATTTCGTTCTCGACCTTCGTCGGCATTTCGAAGGTGACCAAGAGCTACGACGTGCTCAATGCCCGGCAGTACCGCGACCTGATGGAGGAGAACGGCGCCGTGTCGGGGCTTCCGGCCGATCTGACCGACCGGACCGACTGGTTCGACGAAACCTACTCGACGGGCGTCAACCAGAACTACCAGTTCTCGGTCTCCAACGGCGATGAAAACTCGTCCTATTACCTCGGCGGCGGCTACACCAACGAAAAGGGCATCATCAACACCACCTCTTCGGACCGTTACAACGTGAAGGCCAGCTTCGACAAGAAGATTTTCAAATGGGTTTCGGCCAACGCCTCGACGACTTTCTCGCACTACACCACCAAGGGCACGATCATCTCGGGTCAGGGCGCCAACCGCGCCGGCGTGGTGGTGTCGGCCATCACGACCCCGACCTACGCTCCGATCTGGGACCCCGAGAATCCCCAGCAGTTCTACAATAATTTTTACGGCGCCAACCTCACCTCGCCGCGTGAGAACATGGCCCGCACGGATTACAACCAGGATGTCACCGACCGCCTGCTGCTCTCCGGCGGCCTGACGTTCTACCTGGCCAAGGATCTGACCTTCAAGTCGACGGTTTCGATGGACCGCCGCTGGGTCCACTCGTCGTCGTTCCTCGACCCGATCCGCACCTCCTACGGACGGACGCAGCACGGAACCGCCTCGGACACCCGTTCCGACGATATGCGCATGATTTACGACAACATCCTGACCTGGAACAAATCGTTCGACCGCCACAGCCTCGAAGTGATGGCCGGCACGTCGGCCACGACCTCCGTGTGGGAGCAGTTGAGCGGCTCGCGCTCCTATTTCTCCTCGACCAACAACAACGCCATTCCCAACCTGAACGGCGGTAACAACGGCGGCGTCCGCGGCCAGAGCTACGGCAAATCGGAGTGGTCGATCATGTCCTATCTGGCGCGCGTGTCGTACAACTACGACAGCAAGTACCTCGTGACGGCCAATTTCCGCGCCGACGGTTCCTCGAAGCTGGCTCCCGGCCACCGCTGGGGTTACTTCCCCTCGTTCTCGGCCGCGTGGCGTATCTCGGGCGAGAAGTTCCTGCGCGACGTGTCGTGGATCAACGACCTGAAACTGCGCGCCGGCTGGGGACAGACCGGTAACCAGGCGGGTCTGGCGGAGTACGGCTGGATGCAGCAGTACAGCACCAACTACTACGACTGGACGCTGACCGAGAACGCGCAGGCCGTGCCGACGGTCGGCGGTCGCAGCAACATCAAGAACGAGGACCTTACGTGGGAGACCTCTTCGCAGACCAACGTCGGACTCGATTTCGCGCTGCTGAACAACCGTTTGAGCCTCTCGCTCGACTATTACTACAAGTACACCAAGGACATGCTGATGAGCGTGCCTCTGCCCTCGCCCTATCCCAACATCACGCGCAACGACGGCGAGATGTCGAACCAGGGCTTCGAGATCACCCTTTCGTCGGTCAACATCGCCCGGAAGGATTTCAACTGGTCGACCGACCTGAACGTTTCGCTCAACCGCAACAAGGTCGAAAAACTCAACCTGAAGCAGGTATACTACTACGCCACGACCTCCGACGCGACCAACGACAACGTCGTGCGCATGACCCCGGGCCACCCGCTTTCGATGTTCTGGGGCTATGTCTCCAAGGGGGTCGATCCCGAGACGGGCGACCTGGTTTACGAGGACCGCAACGGCGACGGCGAGATCACGCCGCTGGACAAGACCTGGATCGGCAACGCCAATCCCAAGTTCACCTTCGGCATGACCAACAACTTCTCGTGGAAGGGGCTTAACCTGAACATTCTGATCACGGGCTCCTACGGCAACGACATCTTCAACGCCTCGCGCATCGAGACCGAGGGCATGGCCTCGGCCAACAACCAGACCACCACGGTCCTGCGGCGCTGGCGCATTCCGGGCCAGCAGACCGACGTGTTCCGCTCGGACAACCCCGCCTGGAACGTGAAGAATTCGTCCTACTGGGTCGAGGACGGCTCCTACCTCAAGGTGAAGAACATCACCCTGTCGTACGACATCACCTCGCCGAAGCTCAAGCGCATCAACATCACGCGCATCCAGCCTTACATTTCGCTCCAGAACTTCATCACCTGGACCGGCTATTCGGGCTACGATCCCGAGGTGAGCCAGTCGGAAAGCGCCACGCAAATGGGCATCGACTGGGGAACCTATCCCAACGTGCGCACGGTCGTCGTGGGTCTGAATCTTACTTTCTAACCGCTGAAAAAAGAACCGATTATGAAAAAGATATTATTAATTGCCGCGGGTCTCTCGCTGGGGGTTGCCACCACGTCGTGCAGCCTTGAGAAATTCCCCGAGACGATGTATGCCGAGAACAACACCTCCGGCACGGGCGACAGCGAGACGGCCATCAACACCCGCGAACTGCTCGAAGGCCAGCTTACGGCCATGTACAACTACATGAAGGGCGATCTCCAGACCTACTGGTATCAGCTGACCACGCTCGCCGAGGCGCGCGCCGACAATGCCTACGGCGGCAACATGGCCGAGACGAAGGTCGTCAGCGTCGAGTCGAACCACATCGACAGCGACAACGAATTCGCCTCGAACCTGTGGAACTACTCGATGAACGCCGTGGACTATGCCAACCAGGTCATCTGCAACATCGATCTGGTGAAGGAGAACGATCCGTCGCTCACCGACAAGGAGTACCAGGAGTGGCTCTCCGAAGCGCTCTGCTGGCGCGCCTATATCTGGATGAACATGATGCAGCTTTTCGGAGAAATCCCGATGCTGACCGAAATCCCGCCCGCCATCAACGCCGGGAACGTCGAGGAGGTCTATCCGCTCTATTTCCCGGCCCGCGTGTCGAAGCAGACCGTCGGCGAGCAGATCGTCAAGGACATCGAGGAGTATGCCTGCAAATACGCCCCCGACATGGACGCTTCGAACAAGTTCCGCATCACCAAGGGCTTCGCCTACGGCCTGATGGCCCGTTTCTACTCCATGCGCGAGTTCCGCGACTGGTCGAAGGTCGTCTCGGCCTGCGAAGCGGTCGAAGGGATGGGGTACAGCCTTTGCGACAAGTACGGCGACCTGTGGGCCTACACCACCGGCGATACGGGCATGGCTGCGATGAACACCCGCGAGTCGATTTTCGAGGTGCAGTGGACCAGCCAGACCTCGGGTTCGTGGATGTGGATGATGTTCCACCGCAACGCCTATGTCCCGGGCGACAGTTTCTCGTGGGCCAAGTGGTGCACGCCGTCGCGTAACCTGACGAAGGCTTACGACGCCGAGGGCGACACCGAGCGCAAGAATGCGTCGGTCGTCTACGACGAATGCGGTTGGTCGTACCACTATCCGAGCGACGAATACGCTTTCATGCACAAGTTCCCGACCAACGTGACCCCGGTTTACCTGATGCGTCTGGCCGAGATCCGGCTCCTGCATGCCGAAGCGCTGGCCAATACGGACGATCCGGGAGGCGCCGCCGACATCGTGGACGAGATCCGCGGCCGCGCCGGCATTGGCAAGCTGACTGCGGCGCAGCGCGCGTCGGCCGACCTGATGCGCGAAGCCGTGCTCCACGAACGCCGTCTGGAACTGGCCATGGAGGGCTTCCGCTGGTTCGACCTGATGCGTTACGGCGACGACTATTCGAAACTGTTCGAAATCTGCGACGGCGTCAACATCAAAGGCTCGGCGTCCTACGACTCCTACTTCCAGACCCGCCGCGCGATGAACGACAACCGCGTGCTGATGCCGGTGCCGACTTCAGTGCTGGAGGATAACACCAACATCGAACAAAACCTGGGCTATTAACCTTAAAATTGCGATTCTGCCATGAAATTTACGATCAATAACAACCTGCGCCTGCTGACCTGCCCGCTGCTGCTCGCCGGAGCCGTATGCTGTTCCAGCGGGAACGATGGCGACACGCCGGCTCCCGGTCCTGGCCCCGATCCCTCGCCCGTGACGGGCGATGTTCTCGCCTACGTCACCTCGGCCGACGGCAACCGCCTGTTCACGGAGGAGGGACTCGACTACTCGAAGGTCTCGATGTCGCCCTACCGGGTCACGATCGACCCCTCGACGACCTACCAGACCGTCGACGGTTTCGGCCCGGCCATCACCGGCGCCACGTGCTACAACCTGCTGCAAATGTCGCAGGCCGACCGCACGGCGATCCTCCGGAAGTGCTTCGACCCCGAGACCGGAGCCGGTTTCAGCTTTATCCGCGTGCATATCGGCGGCTCGGACTTCTCGATGGACGAATACACCTGCTGCGACCGGGAGGGCATCGAATTCTTCGCCATTCCCGCCGTGGAGAAGGATGGCATCTTTCCGGTGCTGAAAGAGATTCTGGAGATCAATCCCGAAATCAGGATCATGGGTTCGCCGTGGTCGTGCCCCAAATGGATGAAGGGCACGGTCGCCGACCCCTCGAAACCCTACGATTCGTGGACCGGCGGGCGTCTCAATCCCGCCTATTACGACGATTACGCCGAGTATTTCGTGCAGTGGGTGACCGAGATGGAGGAGAACGGATTCCCGATCTACGCCATCACGATGCAGAACGAGCCGCTGAACAAGGGCAATTCGATGTCGCTCTACATGCCGTGGGAGGACCAGCTGGCCTTCGTCAAGAAACTCGGCCCGGCATTCCGCAAGGCGGGCATCGACACCAAGATCCTCTGCTACGACCACAACTACAACTACGATAACGTCGCCGGCCAGCAGAACTACCCGCTCAACATCTACGCCGACGCCGATGCTGCGCAGTGGGTCGATGGCTCGGCCTGGCACAACTACGGGGGCAGCGTGAGCGAGCTGGACAACATCCGCGCCGCCGCGCCCGACAAGACGATCTACTTCACCGAGGCTTCGATCGGCACGTGGAACTACAATTTCGAGAGCTGCGTGATCGACGACTTCGAGTCGATCTTCCTGGGGACGCTGAGCCGCTACGGCAAAGGGGTTCTGCTGTGGAACCTGATGCTCGACGACAAGGGCGCTCCGAACCGTCCCGGAGGCTGTACGACCTGCTACGGGGCCATCGAGATCAGTTCGTCGGATTACAAGACGCTCAAGTACAACAGCCACTATTACGACCTGGCCCAGTGCGCCAAGGTCATCCGGCCGGGTGCCGTGCGCATCGGCGCGTCGGGTTACACGGCGTCGGGGCTGACCTACCTGGCCTTCCGGAATCCCGACGGATCGAAAGCCTTCGTGGCGCTCAACAGGAGCGCCGGCGAACAGACCGTCGCCGTGTATGAAAACGCCGACCGTTCGTTCAAATACACCATCCCGGCCAAGTCGATCGCCTCGTTCCGCTGGGGCGCCGGAGCCGAAAACTAACCTTTAAAATTCGCAGAACATGAAAACGCTGAAATACATCGCACTGTCGCTGCTCGTCGCTGCCTCGACGACGGCGTGCAAGGACGATCCCGAACTGCTCACCACCGACGTCGGTCCCGAGATGACCGTCGTTTCGGCCGATGCGTCGGGCGTCTACGGCGGCAAGGTCGACTTCGAGGTGACGATGACCGACCGCTATGCGCTCTCGACGCTCAAGGCGCAGGTATTCTTCGACGACGAGATGGTCGCCGAGGAGGTGATCCGCACCAAAAGCGACGGAACCTACACGGGGGCTGTGACGCTTCCCTTTTACAAGAACATTCCCGACGGCGAGGCCACGCTGCGCTTCGTGGGGCAGAACGTGCGCTTCGGAACGACGACCGTCGACCGGCCGCTCGCCGTATCGCGTCCCAAGCCCGCCTACCTGACGTTCTTCCTCGATGACGCGGAGTACCGCATGGAGCCTACGGGCAACGACTACGAATACGCCGTGACGGACGAGTTCCCGCAGAAGCCGCAGGGCTACATCGCGACGCCCGAACTCGACGCCGCTGGCTCGGTGGTGACCTTCGGCTACGACTCCGGGGCCGGCGGCATCGTCTCCGATTCCACCGACGCCATTCCCTTCGCCAATTCGAATGCCGGAGAGTTCACGATCACCTTCAACCTGCTGACCTTCGAGGGTTCTCCTTTCATCAAACTGCTCTTCGGCGAGACGGAGATGACGATGGTCGACAACGACAATTACAGCATCGTCACCACGCTGACGCAGAATCAGACCTACACGCTGACGGGCGTTTCCGATTTCGCCGACTGGGACATCGACCGCGACTTCTTCGAACGGGCCGACGCTTCGAATCCCGAGGCCCTGACCTTCCTGCCGATGTCGGGCATGTACAAGGTGACGGCCAATTTCAAACACAGCTACCTGCGTATCGAGGCCATGAAGTCGGCCACGGAGTATGCGTCGCTCGCCGCCGACGGTTCGGGCAATGCGATCTGGACGGTCGGAGCCGGTATCGGCAAACCCGTCATCAAGAACGGCGACGGTTGGGATATGGGCTCCACGGGCTTGTGTCTGGCTCGCGTTGCGGACAAGAAATTCCAGATCTCGCTGGTGGCCGGCGTTTCGATCAACGCTTCGAACTTCGACTTCAAGTTCTTCTGGCCGAAGGACTGGGACAAGGGCGAATTCCTGGGTAAGACGGATGCCTCGTTTGCCAATCCCTACGGGGTCCTGACCACTACCAGCGATTTGATCGAGATTTCCGACGGTGGCAACTTGGGGCTTGCCGAGGGTAAGACGCTCGACTTGGGCGGTATCTACCGCTTCACGATCGACGTTTCAGGCGGCACGATGGCCGCGGTGCTGACCGTCGAGAAAGTGGGCGAGCAGGAGCTTCCGCCCGCCGACATCACCGTCAACGGAACGCCGATGGCCCAGCTCGACGTGGACAACTACCAGCTGGACCTCGACCTGACGCAGGGCCAGACGCTGACGCTGGGCGGCGCCGACGCCTTCACGCCGGCGTGGATCAATCCCGACTTCTTCGAGGCGGCCTCCGCGACGAGCGTCAAGCTGGTCCCCGTCACGGGCAAATACCGCATCACGGCCAATCTGGCGACCCGGGTGATTGATGCGCTGGTGCTCAACGCCGACGGCTCGGGGCTTGCCACGTTGAGCGACGACGGTCACGGGGCGGTCTATTTCATCGGCTACGGCATCGGTTCGCCCGCGGCCGTGAACGAACCGGGCTGGACCACCGAAAAGGGCGTCTGCGTGCCCGAATCCGCTCCCGGCATCTACACGATGACGGCCCAGGCGGGTCTGGAAGGCAGCACGACCCTCGGACAGCGTTTCCGCGTGAGCGGCTGGAGCGGCAAGTTCTTCCGGAACCGCGGCTGGGACGGTCTGGGAGCCTTCACGCTGGCGCCGGGCGCCGAGGCGTTCTTCTCGATCGCCGGGGACGGCAACATCGAGATCGCCTCGGGAGTCACCCTTGAGGAGGGCGCGACCTATCGTCTGACACTCGACGTGACGGCGGGAAAAGACAACCCCGTTTTGTCGCTGGTTAAGAAATAATCGTTAATTTTGCAAACGGAGTGCGCGGCCTCTCGACTGTGCACTCCGTTTGTGAATATGCACTAATCCATTCCAGACATGAAAAATAAAATTCTGTTGAAGAGTCTCGCCGGGCTGTGCGCCCTGGCGGCGGTCGCCTGCGGAGGCGGGCCGGGGCCGCAGGGCAGCGTCGCCGTCTACCTCGACGAGTCGCAGCCGATCGAAAAGCGGGTCGAAGACGCCCTTTCGCGCATGACCCTCGAAGAGAAGGTCGCCATCCTGCATGCGCAGTCGAAATTCTCGTCGGCGGGCGTTCCGCGCCTGGGCATTCCCGAGGTGTGGTGCACCGACGGCCCTCACGGCATCCGCCCCGAGGTCCTGTGGGACGAATGGGATCAGGCCGGCTGGACGAACGACTCCTGCACGGCTTTCCCGGCGCTGACGTGCCTTGCCGCGACGTGGAATCCCGAAATGTCGGCGCTGTATGGCAAATCCATCGGCGAGGAGGCGCGCTACCGCGAGAAGGACATCCTGCTGGGACCCGGCGTGAACATCTACCGCACGCCGCTCAACGGCCGCAATTTCGAGTACATGGGCGAGGACCCCTACCTCTCTTCGCGGATGGTCGTTCCCTACATCGAGGAGGTGCAGAAGAACGGCGTTGCCGCCTGCGTGAAACATTTCGCACTCAATAATCAGGAGGCCCACCGTCACGGCATCGACGTCGAGGTCGACGACCGTGCGTTGAACGAGATCTACCTCCCGGCGTTTAAAGCCGCCGTTCAGGAGGGCGGCGCATGGGCCGTCATGGGCGCCTACAATAAATACAAGGGAGAACATTGCTGCCACAACCGCTACCTGCTGAACGACATTCTGAAACGCGACTGGGCCTTCGACGGCGTGGTCGTCTCCGACTGGGGCGGCACGCACGACACGAAGCAGGCCGCCGAGAACGGTCTCGACATGGAGTTCGGTTCGTGGACCGACGGTTTGAGCTGGGGTGCCAGCAACGCCTACGACAACTATTACCTCGCCGCCCCCTACCTCGATATGCTCCGCAAGGGCGAGGCTTCGACGGCGACGCTCGACGACAAGGCGCGCCGGGTGCTGCGGCTGATTTTCCGCACGGCGATGAACACCCGCAAACCGTTCGGGTCGCTCAATTCGCCCGAACATCTGGCCGCTGCACGCCGTATCGCCGGCGAGGGCATGGTGCTGCTGAAAAACGAGGGCGGGGTGCTGCCCATCGACCTCGGGCGTGCGAAAACCATCGCCGTCGTGGGCGAGAATGCGATCAAGATGATGACCGTGGGCGGCGGCTCCTCGTCGCTCAAGGTGCGGCACGAATATACGCCGCTCGAAGGCATCCGCGCCGCTGCGGCCGGCAAAGCCGAGGTGATCTACGAACGCGGCTACGTCGGCGATGTGACGGGCGACTACAACGGGGTGAAGACCGGGCAGGATTTGAGCGAGAGCCGTTCCGAGGCGCAGCTGATCGCCGATGCCGCGGCCGCGGCCCGCAAGGCCGACGCGGTGATCTTCGTCGGGGGGCTGAACAAGAGCAACCACCAGGACTGCGAAGGCGACGACCGCCTGCAATACGGCCTGCCGTATGCGCAGGACAAAGTGATCGGGGCGCTGGCCGAAGCCAATCCCAATCTGGCGGTGGTGATCGTCTCGGGCAACGCCGTGGCGATGCCGTGGATCGACCGTGTTCCGGCGGTGCTGGAGGCGTGGTTCTCGGGTTCCGAGGCGGGCAATGCGCTTGCCGACGTGGTGTTCGGTGCGGTGAACCCTTCGGGCAAGCTGCCCTTCACGTTCCCCGTGCGGCTGGAGGACAACGGCGCGCATGCGCTGGGCGAATACCCGGGCGCGGACAAGGTGAAGTATAACGAGAGCATCTTCGTCGGTTACCGCTGGCACGACAAGGAGCAGCTCAAGCCGCTGTTCGCCTTCGGCCACGGGTTGAGCTACACCGCCTTCGCCGTCGGCAACGTGAAGGCCGACCGTACGACGCTCGCCCCGAACGGCAGCATCCGTATTTCGGCCGACGTGACCAACACGGGCGACCGTGCGGGCGCCGAGGTCGTGCAGCTTTACATCGGCGACGAGCAGTCGTCGCTGCCGCGTCCCGTGAAGGAGCTGAAAGGTTTTCAGAAAGTTTCGCTGAATCCCGGGCAGACGCGGACCGTGACTTTCGAGATCACCCCCGGGATGTTGCACTACTACGACGACGCAAAGGGTGCGTGGGTGGCCGAGCCGGGCGCGTTCACGGCCTATGTGGGCGCCGCGTCGGACGATATTCGCGGCACGGTGGAATTCGAGTTGAAATGATTCCGCAGCCGGAAAGGAGAAGTCCGCGACCTCTGACAGGTCGCGGACTTTTTCATTGTTCGGTCCGGATGCGATAGAGGGCGTGCCTGCGCAGGGGATGCCCCTCGGGCAGGGCGGGGTGGTCGAACTCTCCGACGCACGTCATGCCGAGCTTCTGCATCACGCGCCGGGAACGCCCGTTTCCGACGAACGTGAAGGCGACCAGTTCCGGAATGCCGAGTTTCGCGGCGTGTGCGATGCATGCCCGGGCCGCCTCGGTGGCGTAACCCTGGCCCCAGGCGTCGTGCCGCAGCCGCCAGAGTATCTCGACCTGGCCCTCCAGCCCGCCGGAGAACGTCACGCGGTGCAGTCCGGTGAATCCCAGCAGCTCTCCGTCCGAAAGACGTTCGACGGCATACGGACCGAATCCTTCGGTCGAAAACTCGTCGCGGATGCGGTCGAGCAGGTCGGCCGACTCTTCGGCGGTGAGCGTCGCGGGGAAATACTCCATGACCCGCTCGTCGGCGTTCATGGCGGCGAAAGCCGGCTGGTCTTCCTCCCGCCATGCGCGCAGTGCGAGGCGGGCCGTTCGGGACGGGTAAAGCATACTTGCTTGTTTTGGGTGTTCGGGGAGTGTTGCGGAAGCGCGGAACGGAATGGCCGGTCCGGAAACCTTCTGCCGCCCCTGAATCCGGTGCCGCTTATTCGGCGACCTCCTTTTTCGAGCGTTTGCGCGTGTTGATCGTCAGGTAGCGTTGCAGGGTCTGCTGCAACCGCACGGGGTCGATGTTCAGGCGGATTTCGCCGCCCTGTGCGATCGAGATGTCGCCCGTCTCCTCCGAGACGACGACGATGATGGCGTCCGAAATCTCGCTCATGCCGATCGCCGCGCGGTGCCGCGTGCCGAACGACTTGGGCACGTCGCTCTGCGTCACCGGGAGGATGCACTTGGCCGCCACGATCCGGTCGCCCTCGATCAGCGCCGCGCCGTCGTGCAGCGGGGCGTTCTTGAAGAAGATGTTCTTGATCAGCGACGTCGACACCTTGGCGTCGAGGGCGATGCCGCCTTCGGCGATCAGCCGCAGGTCGCTCTGCTGACCGATGACGATGAGCGCCCCGGTCTTCGTCTCGGACATCTCGCGGCAGGCCGTGACGATCGGCACGACGTTGGTCTGCACGGTGTCCTCGCCCGTCGAGAAGATGCGGGTGATGAAGTTGAAATGTTTCTGGCGCATGCCGATCATCTGCAGGAAGCGCCGCAGTTCGGGCTGGAAGACGATGATCAGCGCGATGGCTCCCACCGAGATCAGCTGTCCGAGGATCGTCGACAGCAGCTCCATGTTCAGCGCCCGGACGACCACCCACAGCAGGTAGACGGCAATGATTCCCGAGAGAATGTACGGCGCATTGGTTCCCTTGGTCATGCGGTAAATCCAGTACATGATCACGGCCACCAGAATGATGTCTATCAGGTCGACGAATGTGAACGGAACGAATCCCATCGTGTATCAGAAAATTTATCAGGTTTCAGTTATCGCACAAAGATACGAAAAAGTTGGGCCGCTGCAAAACCGGACCGCATGCGATTCGGCAAAACGCCGCGACTTTCCGACAGTGTCGTTACGACGCCCAAGATATAAAAAATACCGACTTCCGCCGTGCGGGGAAGCCGGTTTTTTTGTTTTTCGCGGGCGGGGCTACTTCTTCTCGGCCTTTTTGTCGGCGGCATACAGCTCGTTGACCTTCGCCAGCACGGCGGGGGTGATGTTGAGCGTCGTGTCCGCGTCGATCAGCGCCGAGGCGTTGAGGATCAGTTTGTACTTCTTGCCGCTGTTGATCTCCTGCACGGCGCGGTGCAGCAGGTCCTGGGCGCGGTTGGTGAACACGTAGTTCTCCTCGTCGAGCGTCTGGGCCTCCTTCTGGGCGTTGCTCTGGTAGGAGGCCACCTTCTTCTGGATGCTCTCCTGCTGTGCCTGCGCGTCGCGCGAGGTGATCAGTCCCTTTTCGTACTTCTGCTGCAACTGGGCGGCTTCGGCCTGGAGGTTCTGTTCGCGCTGCGCCCAGCTCTTCTGCGCCTTCTCGGTCTTCTCCTGAAGCGCTACGCCTTCGTTCTTGTAGAGGTCGCACTGGGCCAGCACGGCTTCGACCTGAACGTATGCGATGTCGCTCGAAACAACCTGCTGCGCCGCCGCCTCGGCCGCAACTTCGGCCTGCCCGGTGGTCTTCGTGCCGCAGGCCGCGAGGACGAGAGCCGCAGCCAGCGCCGGAAAGAGAGTTTTTTTCATATCGTTTTTTGGTTTGTTTAGTTAATTATTCAGCATTTGAGACACAAAGGTAAAAAAAAATCTTTACTTTTGCCCAACCCGCAGCAAAATTTGAAACACATGTACGAATACATCAAGGGCACAGTCGCCGAAGTGGCTCCCGCTTACGCAGTTATCGACGTCGGCGGGGTGGGCTACTACCTCCATATTTCGCTCGAAACCTACTCCGCGATCGAACACGAGACCGAGACCCGGCTCTACGTCCATTACGTCGTGCGCGAGGATGCGCAGCTGCTCTACGGCTTCTCGACCAAGGCCGAGCGCGAGTTGTTCCGCCTGCTGATCAGCGTTTCGGGCGTGGGCGGCAACACGGCGCGTATGATCCTTTCGACTTATTCGCCGCGCGAGTTGCAGGGAATCATCACGGCGGGCAACGCCGTGCTGCTGAAAAACGTCAAGGGGCTGGGCCTCAAGACGGCGCAGAAGATCATCGTCGAGTTGAGCGGCAAGCTCATGGCGCCGGGCGCCGACGACGGAGGGGCGCAGCCCGGGGCGGGCGGGAGCTTCGACGAGGCCCTTGCGGCGCTGTCCATGCTGGGCTTTGCCCGCGCCCCGGCCGAGAAGGTTCTGCGGGGCGTTCTGCGCGAATCTCCCGCGGCTCCGGTCGAGGAGCTGATCCGAATGGCGTTGAAAAAACTCTGAATCCGCCATTCCGGAAGTGCGGATATGCCGCATGTGTGGTCGGAAACCGTAAACTTTTGGAAAATAGGTCTGAAAGTCTCCCGGCATTTTGTTTTGGATCTATTTTTGCGTCGCCTAACAAAACGCCTCATTTTTAATTCGCCTCTCATGGAAGACATTCCGCTTGGATTCATTTTGATTCTGTTCGGCTTCTTTGTCGCGGCTATTGTGCTGACAGCCATCGTTATCGTGTGGAAGCAGCGCAGGTTGCAGCGTCTCAAGGACCCGCACAAGGACTATTACCGGAAAAAGGGATAGCCGGTTTTTCTGATCTTTTCAAGTACGCCCGCATGCAAAGCGGGCGATTTTTTACGTTTCTTGTTCGTAAATCGGATTGTTTTTGTAAATTTGCACGATTATATGCCGATGAAACGAATATTCGCCACATTGATTTTCGCCCTGCCCCTGCTGTTCTGCGGTTGCTCGGAGGAGGAGGACATCCTTCCCGAACAGCGCCAGAAGATCGTCTCGTATCTTGAGAGGACGCACTCCCCGGCGCTGATCCCGGAGTCGCAGGTCGAGACCGGGAGCCAGCAGCGGTTCTACACCATGTCGGGCAGCACGGTTTACCGGTATATCGACAATTTCTACCGGGACGGGCGGAGCGAGCTTCCGGAGGTCACCGCCGCCGCGAAAGCGACCATCACCTTCCGGGCCTACGTCTTCGCCTTCTCGAACATCACCGATTCGACCTTTCCGTTCTACTCGAACGATCCCGCCTTGCAGCAGGCCTACGAGGACATGGGGCTGACGCCCGGAGCGTGGTCGTTCGAACCGCTGACGCTCGATATGCGCGGCGACATACTAAACGGGCTGCGGCATGCGTTACTTGGTTGTCGCGAAGGCGACATCGTCGAAGCCTACATGACCTACAATATGGCTTACGGGGACAAATATGTGAGCACGATTCCGAGAGAAAGCCCCGTCGCCTGGTTTTTCACGGTCGAAAGCGTGGAGTACGACGAATAGACAGAACACCGAATTTATAGAATTGTATAACAAGATATGAAGTTGATCACCCGTTTTCTCTACCTCTCGGCAGCCGGCATCATGCTGCTGACATCCTGCGCCAAGGAGCAGACCGAGTCGTATGACAAATTCGAGAACCAGGCCCTTGAGGCGTGGATGACGCAGAACCGCCGGGAGCTGCTGAAAAATTACCAGCCCGAAGGCGGCTATTACGTCGAAATCCTCGCTGCCGGGAATCCCGACGCCAAGCCGGTGAACGACACTGCCTGCTGGGTGAAGTTCGACTTCTCGGGCCGCGATTTGAGCGGCAACATCGTGCTTACGCGCCGTGCCAATGAAGCCCGCCAGCTCGGCACGTTCACCAAATACACCCACTACGTTCCCTTCTACCGCTACTGCGGCACGGAGAATACGAGCCTGATGGAGGGCACTTTCCTGGCCATGCGCAATACGCTGCACCTCGATCCGGACTATGCCGCCGGCAAGGGAGTCGATCCCGAGTTCCTGCTGCGCGAAGGCTCCAGGGTGCGGCTCTACCTTCCCTCGCGCATCGTCGGCAACGGCGTGGAGGGCGACGGCGGCTACGAGGGGCAGTTCGACTTGAGCGCCAAGCGTCCGCTCATCGTCGATATGGAGATCTGCGATACGGTGAAGAACCCGCTGGAGGCCGAAGGCTCCTTGGTGGACGCCTTCTGCGAGGCCAACGGCGGAATGGTGATGTTCACCAAGGACGGCGAGGACGATTCGGAGAAACGCCCGACCGATCCCGAGGATGCGAAACATCCCTACAACCGTGCCGAGCGGTGGGTGAGCGCCTGCGATACCGTGGCGCAGCTCTATGTCGACGTGCGCTACGACCCGGCCAAGGAACTTGCCGGCGACAGGTTCACCTTCTCGTTTCCCGTCGGCAGCGAACGCAACGAGCCGTATAACGTCGGGTTCGAACCCTACAACGGCTCCGATCTGGAGAAGAAGATCGCCGAGGCGCTCGTGAAGCGTTTCCACGGCGAGGGCGATGACTACGAAGCCTACAAGGGCGTTGCGGACCTCGATGCCGATTCGGTCGGCATGGAAGGCACGGCCAAGATCTGGTATATCGGCCGTTTCCTCGACGGGTTCATCTTCGACACGAACATCGACGAGGTGAAGCAGATCATCTACGGCGAGGTGCGCAAAACCGGTTCGGCGCACTCGTACGACGTGCAGAATCCCGATCTGATAACCGCGTTCTATTACATCGTCCCGCATCTGAAATACGGGCAGTGGGCGACGCTGGTCACCACGTCGACCAATGCCTACGGCACGACGGGCAAGAGCGGCGGTTCGAGTACGTCGACCTCCTCGAACGGCTACACGTCGAGCTATTACGATTACCTGAACTACCTGAACTATTCGCAGATGTATTACGGCAATAACGGCTATTACGGCGGTTATTACAACGATTACTACGGCTACGGCGGTCTGGGCAACTACGGCTATTACGGCGGTTATTACGGGGGCTACGGCGGCAATTACGATTCGGGCGAGACGACGACCACGACCAAGGTCTATACCGACATTCCGTCCTTCTCGCCGCTGATTTTCCAGATCTACATCGAGCCTGACGGCAAATGATCCGCTTTTCCGGCGGTGTGGAATGCACCGTGAAATCTGAAAAGTCCCCGCTTCGGCGGGGGCTTTTGTTTTGGAACAGGGGACTTTCGCTTCTTTTCTTTCGCGTTGCATTTTTATTACACTTTTTCAGGCAGAAATTTTGCAGTTCCGTAAAATTGTATTAATTTAGTTGTGTAGAACCATCAACCAAAAATTCAACGGATATGATTATCACATTTAACGAGTTGCGCCGTATCAAGGACCGGTTGCCCAGCGGCAGCTCGCAGCGCATTGCAGATGAGTTAGGAATCGACGTAGACACTGTCCGCAATTACTTTGGCGGCAAGCACGAATCGAAGGAGTGCGTCGGCGTGCACTTCGAACCGGGACCGGACGGGGGTGTCGTTACGTTGGACGATACGACGATTCTCGATGTTGCAATGCGCATCTTGAGCGAGCAGTAACGGAGTTATAGCGATTTGTCCGGCATCCGCCGGAAGAAGGGCCTGCGTTTTGCAGGCCTTTTTGTTTGTGCTTTTGTCACCGAGAGTACATGAAACATTCCGCGGTCCTCGCCCGCGAGGTATCGCTGCCTTTTGGTGGCAAAGATCTTCGCAGTCCGGCGACGGCGGGTCCTTTTAGTCTTTTCGTTCGCCCCAGCCCTTGGGAGCGTCCGCTTGAGCGGCGGGGTTTGAGCGGCGCGGGGTGTTTGCAGCCCGGCAACCTGCGGGTCTTTTGCTGCCGTTTCGTTCGCCTCAGCCCCCCCCCTTGGGGGCGATCGTAGGCTTCTGTGCTTTCTGCTTGTCCCGGACGCATCCCTCTCGCCGCGTTCCGCGGCGAACGATTCCGGCCCGATGCCGTAGCCGTGAAACGAAGTCCCGGCTAAAAGTGGCAAGAAACGGGGCCGGTTTGCTTGCAAACCCGCGAATAGGCGCCCGTTTCGAACGTTAGCCGGGACGAAGTAGGCGGAGGCATCTGCCGGGGAGTTTTTGGGTACCTTTTTGCGGAAAAAAGGTACAAAACACCCGCGACATCGTCGCGGCTTTCTCTGTACTTTTGATGGCAAAAGTACCAAAACCATCCGCATGTCGCTTTTCGCGGGAACAACCTCCGGCCCGCGTTGAGCGGGCGCAGTAAGATCAGGCCTTTACAGCCTCCCGCTCCGGGCACGCGGGCTGTCGGTTGTTCTTCTTCCGCTCCAAGCGATAATGCGGCGGTTGAAACCCGCTTCCAGGGGCGATCGTAGGCTTCTGTGCTTTCTGCTTGTCCCGGACGCATCCCTCCCGCCGCGTTTCGCGGCGAACGATCCCGGCCCGATGCCGAAGCTGTGAAACGAAGGCCCGGCTAAAAGTGGTAAGAAACGGGGCCGGTTTGCTTGCAAACCCGCGAATAGGCGCCCGTTTCGAACGTTAGACGGGACGAAGTAGGCGGAGGCATCTGCCGGGGAGTTTTTGGTACTTTTTGCGGTCAAAAAGTACATAGAACCCCGCGGGCGAAAGTCGCGGTTAGTTGCCGATCAGAAAGCGGCAAAAAACGCAAGTCGCCGGACTGCGAACACCCCCGAGTGCGCCGCGCCCCTCGAAAACCGCTTTTCAGGCGGGTGACAAAATGCCGTGCGCCATGACGTTGCACGGCATTTTTCTGCCATCGGGCTGACAATTTGGCAGGGATTGCCGATCGGCACGACCTTTGTTCGGTTCGAGGGCGTAACCGGCGGCCGGAGTCGGAAAAAGCCCGGACCGGCGGATACGAAACCGAAAAATAAACAATTAAAACATATTACTATTATGGCAAAGATTATCGGTATTGATTTAGGAACCACGAACTCCTGCGTGGCAGTGATGGAGGGCAACGAGCCTGTTGTAATCCCCAACTCCGAGGGACACCGCACGACCCCTTCGGTCGTGGCTTTCACGGCCGACGGCGAGCGTAAGGTCGGCGACCCCGCGAAGCGTCAGGCGATCACCAACCCCAAGCGCACGGTCTTCTCGATCAAGCGTTTCATGGGTGAGACCTACGACAAGGTTTCGGCCGACATCGCGCGCGCTCCCTATGCCATCGTCAAGGGCGACAACAACACCCCGCGCGTGGACATCGACGGACGTCAGTACACCCCGCAGGAGATTTCGGCCATCATCCTCCAGAAGATGAAGAAGACGGCCGAGGATTACCTGGGCCAGGAGGTTTCGGAGGCCGTGATCACGGTGCCGGCCTACTTCTCCGACTCGCAGCGTCAGGCTACGAAGGAGGCGGGCGAGATCGCCGGTCTGAAGGTCCGCCGCATCATCAACGAGCCGACGGCCGCCGCATTGGCCTACGGTCTCGACAAGAAGTCCAGCGACCAGAAGATCGCCGTGTACGACCTGGGCGGCGGAACGTTCGATATTTCGATCCTCGAACTGGGCGACGGCGTCTTCGAGGTGAAGTCCACCAACGGCGATACGCACCTCGGAGGCGATGACTTCGACCACGTGCTGATCGACTACATGGCCGAGTCGTTCAAGGCCGAGCACCAGATCGACCTGCGTCAGGACCCGATGGCCTTGCAGCGTCTGAAGGAGGCCGCCGAGAAGGCGAAGATCGAACTGTCGTCCTCGACCACCACGGAGATCAACCTGCCGTATATCATGCCTGTCAACGGCATTCCGCAGCACCTGGTGATGACGCTCACGCGCGCCAAGTTCGAGCAGTTGTGCGACCACCTGATCCGCAAGACCATCGAGCCTTGCAAGCTGGCGCTTCGTGACGCGGGTCTGGACGCCTCGCAGATCAGCGAGGTGATCCTCGTGGGCGGTTCGACGCGTATTCCCGCGATCCAGAAGATCGTCGAGGAGTTCTTCGGCAAGACCCCGAACCGTTCGGTCAACCCCGACGAGGTCGTGGCCATCGGCGCCGCCATTCAGGGCGGTGTGCTCACGGGCGAGGTGAAGGACGTGCTGCTGCTCGACGTTACGCCGCTGTCGCTGGGTATCGAGACCCTGGGCGGTGTGATGACCAAACTCATCGACGCCAACACGACGATCCCGACGCGCAAGTCGGAGACCTTCTCGACGGCTGCCGACAACCAGCCTTCGGTGGAGATCAACGTCTGCCAGGGCGAGCGTCCGCTGGCCCGCGACAACAAGTCGATCGGCCGCTTCCACCTCGACGGCATTCCCGCCGCACCGCGCGGCGTTCCGCAGATCGAGGTTACGTTCGACATCGACGCCAACGGCATCCTGAACGTTTCGGCCAAGGACAAGGGCACGGGCAAGGAGCAGAAGATCCGCATCGAGGCCTCCTCGGGTCTTACCGAGCAGGAGATCCAGCGCATGCGCGACGAGGCCAAGGCCAACGAGGAGAAGGACAAGGCCGAGAAGGAGCGCATCGACAAGATCAACGCCGCCGACTCGAACATCTTCACCACCGAGAAGCAGCTCAAGGAGTACGGCGAGAAACTTCCCGCCGACAAGAAGGCCGCCATCGAGACGGCGCTCGGCAAGCTGAAGGAGGCGCACAAGAACGCCGACGTGGCCGCCATCGACACGGCGATGGCCGAGCTTAACGCCGCATGGCAGGCCGCTTCGCAGGACATCTACGCGCAGCAGCAGGCACAGCAGGGCGCACAGCCCGGAGCCGATGCCGGCCAGCAGTCGCAGTCGAACGCCGGCGGCCAGCAGGGCGGCGGCGACGGGCAGCCCGAGGATGTGGAGTTCGAAGAGGTGAAGTAGGGCTTCGCCAATTAAAAATTAAGAATTAATTCGACGCGAAAGGGCGCGATTCCTGCGGGAGTCGCGCTCTTTATTTTGCCCGGGATGTAAAATTTGCTATCTTCGTCCGTAAAAATCGTTTCCGATGGCTTGGCTGTATCTGATTCTGGCAGGACTTTTCGAGATGGGGTGGCCGCTGGGGTTCAAACTTGCGAACCTCTGCCCGCGTTACCATTTTCTTTTTCTGGCCCTTTCGGTCGTGTCTATGGGCGTGAGTGGCTGGCTGCTCTACGTGGCCCAGAGGACGATCCCGATGGGTACGGCCTACATGATCTGGACCGGTATCGGGGGCGTGGGAACCGTGGTCCTCGGCATCGTTTTCTTCCACGACGCCGTGACCTTCTGGCGGATGTTCTTCCTGTCGCTGGTCTTCGTCGGCATCGTCGGCCTGAAGATGGTGCATTAGGCCCGCTCCGCCCGCCACATCCCGTAGAGGATCAGCGCCGCTCCGGCCAAAGCGGCGAGGGTGATCCGCTCGCCGATGCAGAGCGTCGCCGCGACGATCGTCACCAGCGGGTTGAAATAGATGTAGTTGGTTGTCCTGACGGCTCCCAGACGGTGCATCGCGGCGTTCCAGAGCACGTAGCAGAGCATCGAGGCCACGACGCCCAGAAAGAGCAGGTTGCCCCATACGACGGGCCGCGACAGCACCTCCCAGTCCGCGCCGAAAGGCCGGAACGCAAAGACCGGGAGGATCGTCACGAGTCCGTAGAAAAAGACTTTCCGGGTGATGAAGATAGCGGGGTAGCGGCCTCCGAGGCGTTTGATCACCAGCGAATAAACCATCCATAGCATCGCCGCCGAGAGCGCCAGCATGTCGCCCCGCGGCGAGAGGCGGAGCACGAAATGCCCGTTGAGCACCACGAGCACCATCCCCGCGAATGCCAGCGCCGAGCCTGCGATCTGCCGCCGCGACATCCGCTCGCCGCGATAGAAGAGGCTCATCACCACGGCGGTCCACACGGGCGCCGTGCAGACGATCAGCGAAACGTTCGAGGCCGGGGCGTACTCCAGAGCCATGTTTTCGGTAAGGAAATAGAGCGACCCTCCGCTCAGCCCCGCGGCCGCCAGCAGCAGTTCGTCGCGCAGGTTCGCGGCCCACATGCGCCCGCGGGCGAAGGGCAGGATGCAGACGTATGCCATAGCGAACCGGAGCAGGAAAATTTCCGCCGGAGTCAGCGAGTTGGCGATCAGGACCTTCGTCGAAACGAACGTCGCGCCCCATACGGTCACCGTGAACAACGCCGCGAGGTGGTATTTGTATTCCGTGTATTTTATCATACGGCTCCAAAAATACGGATTTTTTTGCGCCGGCGCACTACTTTTCACCTTTCACCTTTCACTTTTCACTTTATTTTTCTATCTTTGCGTGCTATTGTGCGTAATGACAATAATTACAACAAATAACAATAACTATTTTTCACTCAAATGCAAAGTAAAGGTTTTATTAAACTCATTGCGGTCCTGCTGGCTCTCGCGTGTGTTTATCAGCTCTCGTTTACGTTCAAGACGCGTGGCGTAGAGAAGCAGGCGGCCGCTTATGCCGCGCAGTTCCCCCTCGACCAGCAGGGCGAGGCCGAACAGCATTACCTCGATTCGGTGCAGAACCTGCCGGTTTACAACCTGGGCTTCCGCAAGTTCACCTACAAGGAGTGTAAGGAGAAGGAGCTGAACCTGGGCCTGGACCTCAAGGGCGGTATGAACGTCATGCTGGAGGTGCAGGTCGAGGATGTCGTGAAGGCTTTGGCCGGCGACAGCCAGAACGACCCGGCCTTCATCGAGGCGATCGGCGTGGCCAACGAGGCGATGAAGCAAGGCTCTTCGACCGACTATATCTCCGACTTCGTGAAGGCGTATTCGCGCCTTTCGAACGGCCGTCCCATCGCCGAGCTTTTCGTAAGCCCCGACCGCAAGGACATCACGCTCGAAAGCTCGGACGCCGACGTCGAGAAGATCCTCAAGAAGGAGACCGAGGCTGCCATCGGCGCATCGTTCAACGTGCTGCGCAGCCGTATCGACCACTTCGGCGTTACGCAGCCCAACATCCTGCGCCTCCCGAACTCGCACCGCATTCTGGTCGAGCTTCCGGGCGTGAAGGAGCCGCAGCGCGTCCGCGACCTGTTGCAGGGAACCGCTTCGCTGGAGTTCTGGACCACCTACGACGCCAATGAGATCTTCCCCGCGCTTTCCGCTGCCGACAAGCTCATCAAGGCCGAACTGGCGCAGGCTCCCGCCGCTGCGCCCGAGACCGCTGCCGCCGAGGCTGCCGCTGCCGCCGGGACTCCCGCCGCCGAGGCCGAGGGCCTGATCGCCGAGGTCGGCGCCGCCGATTCGACCGCCACGGCCGAGACCGCCGTTCAGGAAGGCAACTTCGACCACTCGCAGAACCCGCTCTTTGCAGTCCTCAATCCCCGCTTCGCAGGCGGCGCCTCCATCGGAGCCGCTTACAAGGCCGACATGGCAGCCGTCAACGAGTACCTCGCCCAGCCGGCCGTCCGCGAGCTGTTCCCCGCCGACATCATGTTCAAGTGGGGCGTCAAGGGCGACGACAAGATCGACGGTCGTTTCTACCTCTACGCCATCAAGGTTTCGACGCCCGACGGCAAGGCACCGCTCGACGGTTCGGTCGTTACGGAAGCCACCGAGCAGTACGCCCAGCGCGGCGCCACGGCCGAGGTTTCGATGACCATGAACGCCGAAGGTACGCAGGAGTGGTCGCGCATGACGGGCGAAAATATCGGCAAGTGCATCGCCATCGTTCTCGACGGCTACGTCTATTCGGCTCCCCGCGTCAACTCGAAGATCGACAAGGGACAGTCGCAGATCACTGGCGATTTCACCATCCAGGAGGCCAAGGACCTGGCCAACGTGCTCAATTCGGGTAAGGTTCCCGCTCCGGCCAAGATCATCCAGGATACGGTCGTAGGTCCTTCGCTGGGCCAGGAGTCGATCAACGCCGGTATGATCTCGTTCGTGATCGCCTTCATCCTCGTGCTGCTCTACATGGGTCTGTTCTACAAGACGGCGGGCTGGATGTCCGACGTCGCGCTGCTCACGAACGTCTTCCTGCTGATGGGCGTTTTGGTGTCGTTCGGCGCCGTGCTGACCCTTCCAGGTATCGCGGGTATCGTGCTGACGATGGGTATGGCCGTCGATGCGAACGTGATCATCTACGAACGTATCAAGGAGGAGCTTCGCGGCGGCAAGGGTCTTTCGCTGGCCATCAAGGACGGTTTCTCGAAGGCCTATTCGGCCATCATCGACGGTAACCTGACGACGATCATCACGGGTATCGTGCTGTTCATCTTCGGCAACGGTCCGGTTCAGGGCTTCGCCACGACGCTGATCATCGGTATCATCACCTCGTTCTTCTGCGCCATCTTCATCACGCGCCTGCTGATCGAGTGGATCGTCGGCAAATGGGGTCACATCACCTTCTCGCGCCGCTGGTCGGAGAACTTCCTCAATAACACGCGCGTCGACTTCATCGCCAAGCGCAAACTGGCTTACGGCATCGCCGTTGCCCTGATGGTTCTGTCGTGCGTTTCGTTCTTCGCCCGCGGTCTGAACCTCGGCGCCGAGTTCACGGGCGGCCGCGCTTACGTGATCCGTTTCGACAAGCCCGTTTCGGCCGAAGAGGTTCGTCAGAATGTGGAGAAGGCTTTCTCGCAGTTCGCCGATGCCGACGCTTCGTCGATCAGTTCCGAGGTGAAGCAGTACGGCAAGGAGAACCAGATGCGCATCGTGACCCAGTATCGCTACGACGACACGTCGGACGAGGCTACCTCGGAGGTCGAGCAGATCATCTACGACGCTCTGAAACCGCTCTACTCGTATGACATCACCTTCGAGCAGTTCCGCAATACGCAGACCGACGCCAACGGTATCCTGACGGCCGACAAGATCGGTCCCTCGATCGCCAAGGACATGACGTGGAACGCCATCTATTCGGTGCTCTTCTCGCTCATCGCCATCGGTCTCTATATTACGTTCCGCTTCAAGCGCTGGCAGTGGGCTTCGGGCGCCACGGCGGCCCTGGCCTTCAACGCCCTGCTGATCATCGGCATCTTCTCGATGTTCTACGGTCTGCTGCCCTTCAACCTCGAGGTCAACCAGGCGTTCATCGCCGCGATCCTGACGATCATCGGCTATGCCATCAACGACACGGTGGTCGTCTTCGACCGAATCCGCGAGTACCTGGGTCTCTACCCGAAGCGAAACCTGAAGGAGACCGTGAACAACGCCATCAACTCGACGCTGTCGCGTACGATCAACACCTCGGGCACGACGCTCGTGACGCTGCTGGCCATCTTCTTCTTCGGCGGCGAGACGATCCGCGGCTTCATCTTCGCGCTGATCATCGGCGTGGTCGTAGGTACGGCCGCCACGATCTTCCTCGCGACGCCGATCGCTTACGATCTGATGACGAAGCGCGCCAAGACCGACGTGGAGAAGTAATGGATAGACTCCCGATCCGACAAAAACGGACCGCACCGAGAGGTGCGGTCCGTTTTTTCAAATAAATTTGGCATTGCGGCCGGCTTGCACTATCTTTGCGGGCAAGCAGACGCCCGCTTGGGCAGGCTGCGGCTCGGCAATGTGCAAAATAAATTTGATATTGCCCCGCCTTGCACTATCTTTGTCATACGGATATTATAGGTTCCCATGATGGAAAATTGGTTGAAATGGATGCACCGCTACGTGTCGCCGGTTTTTCTGGCGCTGCTCGTCGCGTCGTTCATCCTTTGGTATATCGCGAAATTGAGCTATACGTACACCACCGAGCAGACCGTGAGGGTGAGTGTCGACGGACAGCCTTTCGAGGTTACCTGCGTGGTCGAGGGCGTCGGTACGAACCTTTTCGGCTACCGGGTCTACATGAACAAGACGCTGCGCATTCCGCTTGCGGAACTCAAGACGAAGCGTTCGTATGAGGAGGGGCACGAGGGTAAACTCATCATCGACCCCCAGTCGCTGCAAAACGCCCTTGCGCCGCGGTTCAGCGACATCAAGATCATTTCCATCGGGGACATTCCCGAAATCGACGTTCCCCGTAACCCATGATGAAGGTCGGAATCACAGGCGGCATCGGCAGCGGCAAAAGCACCGTTTGCCGTCTTTTCGCGCGTTTGGGCGTCGCGGTCTATGACTCCGATGCCGGGGCCAAACGGCTGATGACGGAGGATGCGGAGCTGCGCCGGCGCATCACGGACCGTTTCGGGGCCGAAGCCTATGCGGACGGGACCTTGAACCGTACCTACCTTGCCGGGCGGGTCTTCTCCGAGGCGCAGGCCCTCGCCGACCTGAACGCCATCGTCCACCCGGCCGTCCGGGCCGATTTCGCGGCGTGGGCCGAACAGCAGGAGGGCGACTACGTGATCCTCGAAAGCGCCCTTCTTTTCGATGCGGGGTTCGATGCCTGCGTCGACCGCACGGTTGCCGTCCTCGCCCCCGAGGCGCTGCGCATCGAACGCACCTGCCGCCGCGACGGGCGCACACCCGGGGAGGTCCGCCTCCGCATCGCCGCCCAGACGGACGACGATACGTTGAGCGCGAAGGCCGACTACACCCTTGTCAACATCCTCGAATCCGACCTTGAACCCGCTGTCGCGGAGTTGCACCGAATTTTCAGCCATGAAGCCCATGAACATTGATTTTTCCTCGCCGCAGGTGATGGCGATTCTTAACGTCACCCCCGATTCTTTCTATGCCGGCAGCCGCACTCCGGAGGCCGAATCCGTCGAGCGCCGCGTCCGCGAAGCCGTGTCCGAAGGGGCGCAGCTGATCGACGTCGGGGGCTACTCCTCGCGTTCCGGGGCCGACGAAGTCCCCGCCGACGAGGAGTGGCGTCGCGTCCGGCTGGGTGTCGGGACCGTGCGTCGGCTGGCGCCCGGCATGACCGTCTCGGTCGACACGTTCCGCAGCGAAGTCGCGGCGAAGGCTGTCGAAACGTTCGGGCCGCTCGTCGTCAACGACATTTCGGCCGGGGAACTCGACCCTGCGATGCTCTCCGTCGTTGCGGACTGCGGCGTACCCTACATCGCCATGCACATGAAGGGCGATCCGAAAACCATGCAGTCGCAGACCGACTACCGGCGCGACATCGTCACCGAGGTCGTCGGCTATTTCCGCCGCCGCACCGACGAGATGCTCGCCGCGGGCATCCGGCGTGAAAACATCATCCTCGACCCCGGCTTCGGCTTCGCCAAGACCACGGAGCAGAACTACGAATTGCTCGCGGGTCTGCACCGCCTCTGCGCGCTGGGTTACCCGGTGCTGGCGGGGCTTTCGCGCAAGTCGATGATCTATAAGGTCCTCGACGCCACTCCCGCCGAATCGCTCGCCGGAACCGTTGCCCTGGGCTGGGAGTGCCTGCGCCAGGGTGCGGCGATACTCCGCGTCCACGACGTGCGGGAAGCTGTGGACACGGTCAAACTGTTCAATATGTTCCGCCAATGATACGGGCTACCGACATACACAAGAGTTTCGGCACGCTGGAGGTGCTGAAAGGCGTTTCGCTCGACGTGGCGCAGGGCGAGGTGGTCTCCATCGTGGGGGCCAGCGGCGCTGGCAAGACCACGCTTTTGCAGATCATCGGCACGCTGTCGCGTCCCGACGGCGGGCGCGTGGAGATCGACGGCCGCGATGTCTCGGCCTTGGGCGATCGGGCCTTGTCGCAGTTCCGCAACGAGCGCATCGGCTTCGTGTTCCAGTTCCACCACCTGCTTGCGGAGTTCACGGCTTTCGAGAACGTCTGCATTCCGGGGCTGATCGGCCGGCGTCCGCGCGCCGATGTCGAACGCCGTGCCGCCGAACTGCTCGACATGATGGGCCTCGCGGCGCGGCGCGACCACAAGCCCGGACAGCTTTCGGGCGGCGAGCAGCAGCGCGTGGCCATCGCCCGTGCGCTGGTCAATTCGCCCGCCGTGTTGCTGGCCGACGAACCCTCGGGCAACCTCGACTCGCACAACCGCGACGAGATCCATCGCCTGTTCTTCGACCTGCGCGAACGGCTCGGCCAGACCGTCGTGATCGTCACCCACGACGAAAACCTCGCCGCAATGGCCGACCGGAAGATCACCATGTCCGACGGTCTGATCCTCGGCTGCGAAACGGTCCGGTAACATGAAAAAACTGCTTTGGCTGCTTCTTCCGGCTCTTGCCGCCTACGGTGCGTGGGACCTCGTGCACGAGGTGCGCGGGGCGTGGACCTCGGACTACTCCCGGACCTATTCGCGCGCCGTGGGGCAGACGATGTCCCGGGCGTTCGATTCGCTGAACCTTTCCGGACGGGGCGTCCGCATCGGGGTGCTGGACGCGGGTTTCGGGGGCTTCCGCACCGACCGCTGGACGCGGGGGCTGCACGTCGCCGCCTGGCGCGATTTCACGGGCGGCGACGAGACGGCATTCTTCGACGACGCCACAGACCACGGCACAAGGGTCTGCACCAACCTCGGAGGCCGTTCGGGCGATACGATCCGCGGGCTGGCATGGGGCGCGGAGTATTATCTTGCGAAAACCGACCGTGCCGAAGTGGAGCCTCGCGCCGAGGAGCGGCAGCTGATCCGCGGCATCGAGTGGCTCCTGGCGCATGACGTCGACGTGATCTCCTCGTCGTTGGGCTATACGACGTTCGACGATTTCAGCGGCTATACGCCCGCGATGCTCGACGGCTGCACCTCGACGCTCTCGCGCTACCTCGACAGCCTGCTCACGGCGCGCCCCGGACTCGTTTTCGTGCAGAGCGCCGGCAACGAGGGCGACAAGGCGTGGCGCAATGTCTCCTTTCCGGCCGATGTCCGGCAGGTCATCACGGTCGGTTCGTGCGATTCCGACGGTGTTTCCCGCTCCCGCTCCAGTGGTGTCGGACGCGAAGATGTCGGCTATGTGAAGCCCGATTTCGTCGCCGGAGCCTCGCCGTTGGGAACTTCGTTTTCGACGCCGGTTATCGCGGGGCTTTGCGCCTGCCTGCTCGAATACCGTCCTATGGAACGCGGCGAACTCATCGGACTGCTGCACGCTTCCGGCACGCGGGCCGCAGCTCCCGGCTGCGAACTGGGTTACGGCATCCCGCAAACCGATGTCTTGCTCCGAATGCTCCGCACGCCATGACGAACACCGATCTGAAGGAGCTGCTCGACGCGCTCCACGACAAATACAACAGCCCCGACTTCATCGCCGACGATCCGATTTCGGTACCGCACCGCTATACGGACCGCGCCGACCGCGAGATCGCGGGATTTTTCTCCGCGACCATCGCCTGGGGCAACCGTAAGGCCATTGTCCGCAGTGGCCACCGCATGATGCACTTCATGGACGACGCTCCGGCGGATTTCGTGCGCAACGCCTCGCAGCGCGAACTGGCGCTGCTTTCGTCCTACGTCCACCGCACGTTCAACGGCGGGGACCTGCGCGATTTCGTGCTGGCCCTGCGGCGTATGGAGGAGCGCCATGGCGGCATCGGGAATTTCTTCGAGACGCGCTATGAGGCCGCGCAGAGCATGCCCGCCGTGCTGGCCGACTTCCGGCGCGAGTTTTTCGCCGGGGAGCACGCTCCGCGCTGCGAGAAGCATGTTTCGTCCGTCGAGCGCGGCGCGGCCTGCAAGCGGCTGTGCATGTATCTGCGGTGGATGGTGCGCCGCGACGACCGGGGTGTCGATTTCGGTCTGTGGCGGCGTATCCCGATGTCGGCCCTCTACCTGCCGCTGGACGTCCATGTCGGCGAGACGGCGCGTGCGCTGGGACTGCTTGGCCGCCGCCAGAACGACTGGCGGGCCGTCGAGGAGCTGACGGACGCCCTGCGCGCATTCGATGCGGAGGACCCCGCGCGGTACGATTTTTCGCTGTTCGGCGCAGGCATGGACGGCTATCTGCGAGAATAATTCACCATTCATAATTCAAAAATTCACAATTATCTTTCGGTTTAAACAATTCACGGTCCGTCAGGACCGCTGCCCGATGAAGGTCGGGACCGACGGCGTTCTGCTGGGTGCATGGGCCGCGGTGCGGCCGCAGGACCGGCGGATGCTCGACATCGGCACGGGCACGGGGCTGATCGCCCTGATGCTGGCCCAGCGCGCCCCGGAGGCGCATGTCACGGGCGTCGACATCGACGATGTCGGGCAGGCCCGCGAGAACGCCGCCGCTTCGCCCTGGAGCGGCAGGGTGGCGTTCGCTCAATGCCCCGTGCAGGAGTTCGAGACCCCGGAGCCGTTCGATCTGATCGTCTCCAACCCGCCGTTTTTCGTCGACTCGCTCACCTGCCCCGATCGGGGGCGCACCGCGGCCCGCCATGCCGTGCACCTGCCGTTCGGCGACCTGCGCGACGCCGTCCTCCGCCTGCTGGCTCCCGGAGGCCGGTTTGCCGTCATCCTTCCCACGGCCGAAGCGGAGCGTTTCCTCGCGGTCTGTGCCGGACGACTGGCCCTCGTGCGCCGCACCGACGTGCGCACCACGCCCCGCCGCCCGGCCAAACGGGCGCTGATGGAGTTCGTCCGCGCCGACCGCCCCGCCGATCGTTCTACCGATTGTTCCGCCGCCGCGCCCGAGGTCTCGGAACTGGTCGTCGGCACGGGAGAGCACGAATGCTACACGCCCGAATACCGCGCCCTGACCCGTGATTTTTACCTGAAATTTTGACGGCACGCGAAAATAAGCTACATTTGTGAAACCGCAATAAAATTTTCGGACCATGAAATTCAGACTTTTGGCATTTGCCCTGCTGCTTTCGGGCGGCGTCTCGGCCCAGAACCCATACATCTCCCTTCAGGGCGCGAACGAAACCGCCGGCGGCCTTACCGTCGCCCAGCCGCGCACGATCCTCGCCGTCGACGTCACCGTCGAACACGACGTCACCTTGAGCGGACCCTATGCGCGTTATGCGCAGAAATACCTCGGGGTGCGCGCTCCGCTCACCGACAAGACCGTGTGGAGCGTCACCGGGGCGCAGATCGCCCTGCTCGACGGCGACACCTACCTCAATGCCGCGGCTCCGGCTCCGGCCTCGACCCGCGTGCTGTCGCACACCGCCTCCGAAAACAAGTTCGCGCGCTTGCAGCCGGACAAGACCGACATGACGACGCCCGCGCTGGAGGACGCCGCGCGCACCGCCGCCGCGCAAATCTTCTCGCTGCGCCGCCACCGCATCGAGCTGGTCACGGGCGAAGCGGGCGAGAACGTCTTCGGCGAGGGCCTGAAGGCCGCGCTGGAGGAGATCGACCGTCTGGAGCAGAGCTATCTGGAGCTGTTCCTCGGCAAGCGGATCGTCTCGACCGAGACCCGCCGCTACGTGGTCTGCCCGCAGGCCGACAAGAAACAGTATATCGTCTGCCGCTTCAGCCCTGCGGCCGGACTGCTTCCCGACACGGACCTTTCGGGCGACATCGTGCTGTTGCAGATCGAACCTTCGGGCGTCGCGAAGAGCGACCTCGAGGCCGGTCCGAAGGAGACGCAGGTCGTGGCGTGCCGCGTGGCCGATCCCTCGACCTGCATCGTCGTCTCGGGAGGCCGCGAGTATGCCCGCGCCGTGCTTCCTGTTTTCGAATTCGGCCGTACGATCAACGTCGCCCTGCCGCGCCGCAAATAACCTTCCGATGGATTTCACCTCCCGCATGGCGGCGCTGCTCGGGGCATTCCGCCGCGAGCGCAACGGCGCCGTTGCCGATTCGATGCGCTTCTACGGCGCACCCTGCGGCCTGAACTACGGCGTGAGCCTGCCGACGCTCCGCACGCTGGCGCGTGCCGAGGCCGCCGATCACGATTTCGCCAAATACCTCTGGCGGCAGGATGTCCGCTGCCTGCGCCTTGCCGCGCTGCACATCGCCGATCCGGCGCGCCTTACGCCCGGGGAGTTCGCCTTCTGGGGCGACGGGCTTCTCAATTCCGAAATCGCCGCGGAGGCCGCCTTCGCGCTGTTGAGCCGCATCGGGGCGTTCCCCGAACTGTTCGCGGCGTGGATTGCGCCCGATGCCGGGTGGCTGCGGCAGTATGCGGCCCTGATGGCCGCGGCCCGCGTTCCGCATCCTTCTCCGGCGTGGGCCGTTCCGGCCGCGGCCGTCGTGCACGAGGCCGCAGCGGCCAGCATCCCGGAAGCGCACCTGCTGGCTCATGGCGCCGTGGCGCTGTTCACGGCCCTCGGGACGCGAAACGAAGAGAACCGGCAGGCGGTTCTCCGCGCGGCCGGCTCTCTGGGTCAGCTCCCTGCCGAAGACTGCGTCCACGAGGAGCTGGCCTGGCGATTGGAGGTTTAGGGCTGCATCACCTGTTCGCGCTTTTCGAGTTCGTTCAGCACGTTGATCAGGTGTTCGTACCCCACGCGGCCGCTCTCGCGCCACAATACCTCTCCGCGGCAGAAAAACATCAGCGTCGGGACCGACATGATGTTGTAGCGCCGTATGATTTCACGCATCGAGGGGTCGTCGATGTCCGCTTTGTAGACGTCGACGCGGCCGTTCATCCGCTCCCGAAACTTGTCGATGGCCGGCATCATCATCCGGCACGGCCCGCACCAGGTGGCGAAGAAGTCTACGAACGTCAGCGCGTCCCGCCAGATGATCTTGTCAAAGTCCGTCATGGTCATATCTTCCGATCAGTTTATTTCCACCCACGATATTCCCGCATAGTTCTTCTCCGCAAGTTCCTTTTCGACGTAGCTGATCGTGCGCCGCAGGCCTTCGATGAGCGGTGTGCGGGGCGCCCAGTCCAGTTCGCGCCGTGTCGCCGAGATGTCGGGCGTGCGGCGGCGTATGTCGTCGATACGCGCTTCGGCGTGGACGATGTGCGAGCTGCTGCCCGTCAGGGCGATGATCTTCTCGGCCAGCGAGCGGATCGTCACCTCGTGACTGCTGCCGAAATTGGCCGTGCGCGTCGTCTCGGCCGGCGGGGCCTCCATCAGCCGCACCAGTCCGTCGACCACGTCTTCCACCCAGCAGAAGGTCCGCAGCTGCTCGCCGCTGCCGTTGATCGGAATGTCGCGGTTCTGCAACGCCGCCACGATCATCTTCATCACCACGCGCTGGTCCATCAGGTCGGCGCCGCTGCCGTAGGTGTTGAAGATGCGCGCGATGCGTGCGTCGACCCCGAATTCATACTGGTAGGCGCGGTGCAGGGCCTCTCCGGCCCGTTTGCCTTCGGCGAGGGTGCGGTGTGTCGGACAACCGTCCGCCGCCTCGACCGAGGTGTCGCGGTATCCCGTGCCGTAGATGTCTCCGGTGGATGCGTAGAGGATGCGTGCGTGCTCCGAACGGGCCGTGTCGAGGGCGTTTATCGACCCCAGTATGCTGACCTTGAGCGACTCGACGGGCAGCGCCTTGTTGTAGCGCACGCGCGAGGGCGCCGCGAGGTTGTAAATCTCGTCGCAGCGGATGCCGAATGCGTTGACGATGTTGTGGCGGACGTACCGGAATTCCGGGTGCGGCGGCATGTCGCGCAGCAGCGGCGAATCGGCGGTGTCGCGTATGTCCACGCAGAAGACTTCGTGCCCGTCGTTCAACAGACGCAGGCACAGGTGGGAGCCGATGAATCCCACGCCGCCCAGTACGACTATTCTCTTTTGCATTTTCTTCCCTTTTACCGGGGAAAAAGCAAAATCCATTCCATACCGGCGGCAATCCGGCCGGAAGCCCATGCGAGGTCGGAAGATTCGCTCTCCGGAACTTCTGTCGCGTTTTCAGGCGGCAGCTTGCGGTGGTCCGCTCGAAGGGCAGTTACGAGCAGGCCTCCGCAGGGCAGAGCTGCGGCCTGCCGATTCACCCGAGGCGAATCGAAAATCTTCCGGCCGCGGCTGCCAGAAGCCGCTCCTTTCCTTATCTGTTGTTTTTGATGTCGGCCTATTCTGTGAAAAGCGCCTTCGGGAGCTGGTCGACGCTGTTTATCGGGACTACCTCGATGCCTTTGGGACGCTTGCCGCCTTTGGCCAGATAGCCCGACACGATGATGCGCCTGAATCCGAGCCTTGCGGCCTCGCTGATGCGCTGTTCGGTGCGGGGCGCGGGGCGCACTTCGCCCGACAGGCCTATTTCGCCGGCGCAGCAGACCCCCTCGGCCACGGGACGGTCGTAGTAGGACGAGATCACCGCCGCCACGACCGCGAGGTCCAGCCCCGGGTCCGCGACCTTGAATCCGCCCGCGAAATTCAGGAAAACGTCTTTCTGGAACATCTTCATCCCCACGCGCTTCTCCAGCACGGCCAGCAGCATGTTCATGCGCCGTGCGTCGTATCCGGTCGTCGAACGCTGGGGCGTGCCGTACGCCGCACCGCTCACCAGCGCCTGCACCTCGATCAGGTAGGGCCTCACGCCGTCGGCCGACGCCCCCACGGCGATGCCGCTCAACGGCTCCTCATAGTGCGTCAGCAGGATTTCCGACGGATTGTCAACCCCCCGCAGTCCGGCGTCGAGCATCTCGAAGACCCCGATTTCGAACGTCGCTCCGAACCGGTTCTTGATGCCCCGCAGGATGCGGTAGATGTTGTTGCTGTCGCCCTCGAACTGCAACACCACGTCGACGATGTGTTCGAGTATCTTGGGACCGGCTATCGAGCCGTCCTTGGTGATGTGGCCGATGATGAAGATCGACGTTCCGGTCGATTTGGCGTATTTCAGAAGCGTCGCCGCGCATTCGCGGATCTGCGACACGCTTCCCGCCGACGAGTCCAGGAGGTCGGTGTAAATCGTCTGTATCGAGTCGATCACCACCAGGTCGGGACGGTGCTCGGCGATCTGCGCCACGATGTTTTCCAGCAGCGTTTCGGGATAGATCAGGCACTCGTCGTTGCCGATGCCGATGCGCGCGGCGCGCATCTTGATCTGCTCGGCCGACTCCTCGCCCGAGACGTAGAGGGTTTTCAGTCCGTTCGCCGCCAGCGCGATTTGCAGCGAGAGGGTCGATTTGCCGATTCCCGGCTCGCCGCCCACGAGGACCAGCGACCCCGGGACCATCCCGCCGCCCAACACGCGGTTTACCTCGGCGTTTCCCAGATCGAGGCGGACGTGCTCGCTTTCGCGGATGTCCCTCACGCGCTGAGGCTTCGCCGCGGGCAGGGGACCCGCCGCGACCGCCGGGACCGAACCGCTCTCGCGGGCGATGATCTCCTCGGCGAACGTGTTCCATTCGCCGCACGAGGGGCAGCGTCCCAGCCATTTCGGGGCTTCGAACCCGCAGTTTTTGCAGAAAAATGCCTTTTTGACCTTTGCCATACGTCCTCCTATTTTGCGTTTGCCGAGGTGTACTCCCGGCGCACGGCCTTCGTGATTCCGGCCTCGGGGTAGAGAGCTTGGTACTCTTCGGTCAGGTCGACCGTCAGGAGGGTCTTGCTCGTGCCGTCCTCGGCCTTGTAGGCCGAGACGGCGCAGGTGTACTTCATCGCCGGTTCCGGACAGTAGACGAGGATGTCGGTTGCGCCCGGGTCCTTGAAGAAGACGCCCCGCACCCGGTCCGCCTCCGCCGTCTGTCTGATCCGGAGGCGCCCGCCGTTGTATTTGGTGAATTCCAGCACGTAGCTTCCGCCCGCCTTCACGGGAGCCGCCGCTTCGATCTCCTCTCTGATCCGTTCGACCACGGGGTCCGTTTCGTTTTCCCCTGCCTTCGTCTCCGGTTCCGTGGGATCGGTGGGGTTCGTGGGATCTGTTGGATCGGTGGGGTCGGTGGGGCCCGGTTCGGGGTCCGGGAGGGTGATTTCGGCCTCGACGCGCACGACGGGATAAACCGCCGTGTAAAATGCGTCGGAATCGTCTCCGCAGGCGGCTGCCAGCAACAGCAGGCAGGCCGTGCCGTATTTCAGTTGTTTCATCATAATCCGGAATCTTCGTCGATCAGTATTACCAACACCCGTTTGTCGGGCCAGCATCGCAGCATTTCCATCCGGGTGTTGCAGATGCGGTCCTGCGAGTTGCAGTCCGCGCAGACGCCCGTTTTGGCGCAAGGGGTGCGGAATCCGGGGTGTCGCGCGACGTTCTGCGGGGCGGCGATCCGGCGGATGCGCTCCTCGGCCTCGTCGCGGTCGGCCACGATCTTGTTGCGTCCGGCCACGATGATCACCTTCCGGGGGCCGAATGCCACCGGTGCGATGCGGTTGCCCACCTTGTCCAGCCAGTGCAGTGTTCCCTGCTCCGTCACGGCGTTCACGCCCGTGATGAAAAGGTCCGACAACAGCGCGCGGCGGCGGATTTCCAGCCGCTCCTCGTAGGGCTTCGAGGCGTCGAACCCGTCGAGCAGCGTCAGCCGCCCGTTGCTCCGCAGCCACTCGACGATGCCCGTTCCGCGCATCGTCATGGAGTCGCCGAACGACACGAGTTGCGGGTTTTCGGCCTCCACGACGGCCTTCATCAGGGCGAAGGCCGCTTCGGCGTCCTTCACCACCTCGGCCTCGAAACGGTGTCTCCGCAGCGCCGCGGCGCAGGCTTCCGTTTTTTCCGCAGTTCGGTTTGTCATCGGCTCCGCATTTATTTGATAAAGAACCGGTAAATGTCGTTGCCGTTGGCGTAGAGCAGCAGGAACAGAATGATGATCAGTCCGACATACTGCGCCGCTTCGAGCACCTTGTCGCTCACCTTGCGGCCCGAGATCATCTCCCAGAAAGTGAAGATCGCGTGCCCGCCGTCGAGTCCCGGGATCGGCAGAATGTTCATCACCGCGAGGATGATCGACAGGAAGGCGGTCTTCATCCAGAAGTCCTGCCAGTCCCACGTGGAGGGGAAGATGCTGCCGATGGAGATGAATCCGCCCAGCTCCTCGTACATCTTGGTTTTGGGCTGCACGATCATCTTCAGCTGGTCCCAGTAGGAGGAGATCACCTTGCCCGTCCTTTGAATACCGGCCGGAATCGCCTCCAGAAACGTATATTTCTGCGTGCGCAGCGCGAGGCCCTTGCGGATGACTCCGAGCGTGCCGTTCTCCGAGACGGGCGCTTTGAATTCAAAGAGCATGTCCCCTTCCCGCAGGACTGTCAGCAGCACCGAATCTCCGGCGTGCGCCTTCAGGTATTGGCCGTAGCCCGCAAAGTCGAGACCCGAAACGTTGTCGATGGCTACGATCTCGTCTCCCTTCCGCAACTGTGCGACGGTCGGGTTTACGACGCTGTCGATCAGAAAGGGGATGCGGGGCAGGAGGAAATTTTCGTATCCCTTCTGCTGGCGCATCGAGATCAGCTCGTCGAGCGGGAGGATCAGTTCCACCTGCCGTCCGTTGCGTTCGACCACGACGCTGCGGTCGCTTTCGGTGATGATCAGCGAGTTTACGACCTTGTTGATGTCGTCCGCCTCTTCGCCGTCGATGCTCACCAGCCGGTCTCCGTCGTGGAATCCGAGTTTGTGCCCGGCCTCGTTGAAGTTGTAGCCCCACTTGGCGTCGGCGTTCGAGAAATAGGTGTCGCCCCACGTGTAGCAGATGCCGATGTAGATGGCCACGGCCAGCACGACGTTCATCACCACGCCGGCGATCATCACCAGAAAACGCTGCCAGGCGGGTTTGGCGCGGAACTCGTCCTGTTTGACGGGCTGTTTCATCTGTTCCGTGTCCATCGACTCGTCGATCATGCCGGCGATCTTGACATATCCGCCCAGCGGCAGCCATCCCAGACCGTACTCGGTGTTTCCGCGTTTGAATTTGAACAGCGAGAACCACGGGTCGAAGAAGATGTAGAATTTCTCGACGCGGATTTTGAACACCCGCGCCATGATGAAGTGACCCATCTCGTGAATGCCTATCAGGATGGTGAAACAGAGGAAGAACTGAATGATTTTTACAAGAATGTCCACAAGCTTTAATTTTTAATTTTTTAATTGTAGGAACTCCGCCGCCAGCGCGCGGGCTTCGGCGTTCGCCTCGGCGTAATCGGCCAGGGTGGGCGAGGGGACGAATGCGGCGTGCTCCAGCGCGTAGCGGATGGCGCGCACGATGTCGAGCCATGCGCATTTGCGGGCGATGAACGCCGCCACGGCCACCTCGTTGGCGCCGTTCATCGTGCAGGCCGCCGTGCCGCCGCGCCGCAGACAGTCGTAGGCGATGTCGAGCGCCGGGTATTTCGCGCGGTCCACTTCGGCGAAGGTCAGCTGCGGATGGTTCAGGAAGTTGAACCGCTCGCCGGGACGGTTCGCCCGGTCGGGGTACAGCAGCGCGAAGCTGATCGGCAGGCGCATGTCGGGCGTTCCGAGCTGGGCCTTGATCGCGCCGTCCTCGAATTCGACCATCGAATGGATGATCGACTGCGGGTGGAGCAACACCGAAATCCGTTCCGCCGGGGTCCCGAACAGCCAGTGGGCCTCGATCACCTCGAACCCCTTGTTCACGAGCGTCGACGAGTCGATCGTGATCTTCGCGCCCATGTCCCACTGGGGGTGGCGCAGGGCCTGCTCCACCGTGACGTTCGCCAGCTCTTCGGCCCGGAAGTCGCGGAATGCGCCGCCGCTGCACGTGACGATCAGCCTTCTGACCGGGGCGCGCTCGCCCACGAGACACTGGAAGATGGCCGAATGTTCCGAGTCGATCGGAATCACCGGGGCTTTCCGCTCCCGGGCCAGCGGCATCACGCAGGCGCCGCCCACCACGAGCGACTCCTTGTTGGCCAGCGCGAGCTTCTTGCCTGCCTCGATGGCCGCCACCGTGGGAGCGAGTCCGGCGTAGCCCACCAGGGCGTTCACCACCACGTCCGTGCCGCCTCCGGCCGCGACCTGCGCCACGGCCTCCTCTCCGGCATATACTTTGGTGTCGGTTCCCGCGAGTGCGTCGCGCAGCTGCGCGTAGTGCTGTTTGTCGGCGATCACCGCCGCGTCGGCGTCGAATTCCCGGGCCTGTCGGGCCAGTCGTTCCCAGTTGCGGTTGGCCGTGAGGACGCGGACCTCGAAGCGGCCGGGGTTTTCGCGGGCGATGTCGAGCGTCTGCACGCCGATCGAGCCGGTCGAACCCAGTATTGCGAGTCTTTGTTTCATGCGTTTGTCAGAAGACGATGTACCCCTCGGGGTCCACGGGTTTGCCGTTGTTCCAGAGTTCGAATTCGAAGAGCCGGACCTCTCCGTCCTGCACTTCGGCGTTGTAGCCGATCAGTTCGCCCGAACGGATGGTCTGGCCGGTCGTTACGAGCGACTGCGAGAGGTTCTTGTAGACCGAGATCAGGTTCCCGGCGTGTTGCAGGACCACGATGTAACCCGTCTCCGGGGTCCAGAGGCTCTGAATCACCGTGCCGTTGTCGATGGCCGTGATGCGGTCGGCGGCGGTCGCGGCGATCTTCACGCCGAAATTTCCCTGCCGGATGTCGAATTTTCCGGTTATGATTCCCTCGACGGGCGTCGCCAGCTCGATGGCCTCGCGCACCTGGCGCCGCGAGCCGCCCTGTCCGGCGATGGCGTATTCGCCGTCGCCCTCCATCTGGGCCCGCAGGAGCGAGTCTTCGTGCGAGGGCATCACCAGCACCTTGCTGATGCGCGACGAGTCCGACGAGGCGAGCACGCGCGCCACGGGCGTGCGTCCCTCCATGATCAGGGCTATGTTCTCGTTGTAGGTCAGCATGTCGTTCATCATGCGCTCCATCGAGTCGAGCCGGATGATGTTCTGCACGAGGCTTTCGCGCGAACGGTCGGCCTCGGTGCGGTATCCGGGCAGGAATTCCAGGATGGGGGAGTACGCCACCAGCGACAGCGTGAGGATGAAGAGCATCAGCATGAACGCCACCAGTCCCGCGAGGATACTCGCCGGCGAGAGGTGCATGTGCCACTCTTCGGTGTTGTCCGTGGCGTTGAGCATGTTGAACCGGCGTTTGCGGAACAGGCCGCGCCACCATGCCCGTATGGTTTTCAGAAATTTCATCTCTCCGGGTACGATTTCTCTTTGTTAACCCTACAAAGATAGGCAAATTTGCATAAATCCTTTGCGGGGCGCGCTTAATTTTTTACCTTTGTGGATGTTTTGAACCAATGTCATAAACAGATAAAATAACATGGTAAAACCCACATTACTGGTACTCGCCGCGGGCATGGGCTCCCGCTACGGGTCGCTCAAACAGATGGACGGTGTCGGTCCCAATAACGAGGCCATCATCGACTATTCGGTCTACGACGCCATCCGCGCCGGTTTCGGCAAGGTCGTCTTCGTCATCCGCCACTCCTTCGAGAAGGAGTTCCGCGAGGTCTTCTCGGCCGACCGTTTCGGCGGACGCATCGCCGTGGATTTCGTTTTCCAGGAACTCGACTACCTGCCCGAAGGTCTTGCCGTTCCCGAAGGCCGTGTCAAGCCGTGGGGTACGAACCACGCCGTGATGATGGCAGCCGATGCGGTTCACGAACCCTTCGCCGTGATCAACGCCGACGATTTCTACGGCGCCGAGGCCTATAAGACCATCGGGGACTACCTGGCGCAGCTCGGCGAGAGCCGCAACAGCTACTGCATGGTCGCTTACGACCTGAACAAGACGCTTTCGGAGAACGGTACGGTCTCGCGCGGCGTCTGCGGCGTCGATCCGAAAGGCGACCTCACGTCGATGGTCGAGCGGACGCAGATCGAGCGGATGCCCGACGGCCGGATCGTCTTCCACGACAACGGCGCCGACGAGCCTCTCTCCGAGGACACTCCCGTTTCGATGAACCTCTTCGGCTTCACGCCCGACTTCTTCACCTACTCGAAGGAGTACTTCAAAGTCTGGTTCGAGGCCAACAAGGACAATATCAAGTCGGAGTTCTACATCCCGACGATGGTCAACAAGCTGATCGGCGACGGCACGGCTACGCTCCGCGTGCTGCGTTCGGCCGCCCAGTGGCACGGCGTCACCTACAAGGAGGACAAACCCGCGCTGATGGCCGCCATCGAGAAGATGATTGCCGAGGGTAAATATCCCCGGAATCTCTGGGCGTAGTTTTCGATTCTCACGGGCATCTTTCGCCCTGCCTTGTCCGGCCCGAACGGGAAATACTTCGGTATGTCCCGTCCGGGCCGAACTGCGTTATGGCAAAATCTGCTCCGCGATAATCAAAAACCTGCTTCTGCTTTAGATGCAGTCATTTCCGTAATTCTCCCGAACGGGACGAATGGGACGCACTTGAGTGCTACCCATCCGTCCCGTTCTTCACGATGCCCGGAACTTGCCAGCTCCTATTATCTCTGTCATTATAGGCCTACCTCTGCCTGTTTTTGCCACCGCCTGTATACTTCTGCCCGTCGCTCCAGCCGCTCCAGCCGCTCTGCCTGCTCTGCCTGCTCTGCCGCTCCAGCCAGCCAGCCTGCCCGCCGCCTGCTCTGCCTGCTCTGCCTGCTCTGCCGCTCTGCCGCTCTGCCTGCTCCAGTCCGCCTGCCTGCAAAAAAAGCGAGACTTTGAAAAGTCTCGCTTTTTTATTATCCGGTTTGGGCCTTCGTCAGCCCCCCCCGACTTTCTGCGCGTCAGTCCAGAAAACCTTCCCGGACGAGCTGCTCGCGGATCTTGGCCCAATCGGCCACGGGATGTTTCTCTCCGTCGATGAACCGCAGCGGACATCCCAGATTGCAGTCGTCGATGTAAAGGTCTGCATGAATCTTCGGCGACGAGGTCCAGCGCTTCTGCGACGGGTTTTCGTTCACGGCGTAGAGCGGAATGCCCCGGACGCGGAACCATTCCACCGCGCGGTCCAGCAGTTTTCCGTGCCGCATCGAGTAGAGGATCAGTCGGCAACCGTTGTCCGTCAGCTCTTTCAGCACGGGCGCCGCCCCCGCATCCTCACCGATCTCCGGGTAGGCATGCGTTACGACCGTACCGTCGAAGTCGATGGCTATTGTTGCGTCGTGAATGGCCATCGTTACCGTTTTACTTTATGTGCCAGCGACCGGAAGAAGAGCTTGATGCGTTTGCGGTAGCTTACTTCCTTGTAATCGTCTCCGTAGCCATATCCGTATCCATAACCGTAACCGTAGCCATACCCGTATCCATATCCGTGACGGCGGGCGCGGGTGCTGTTCAGAACGATGCACATGTTGTGGAGCTTCTTCTCGCGGTAGAGCCGCTCGATGTCGGGCAGCTGGCGCCGGTCGAGCACGCCCTCGCGTACGATGTATATACAGAGGTCCGCAAGCCGGTCGGTGATAATTGCGTCGGCCACCGACATGGCGGGCGTACTGTCGAGGAAGACATAATCGTATCTGCCGCGCATTTCGGCGATGAGCTTGTCGAGTTTGTCCGAAAGGAGCATCTCCGCCGGGTTGGGCGGCTGCACTCCTGCGTAAATCACGTCGAGATTCTGGTGGAATCCGGAGTTCTGGATCATGCTCTCCACATCGGAGACCGTTCCTGCGAGATAGCTCGTGATGCCGGTTTTGCTGTTGCTGTGGCCCAGCTGGGACGACAGGGCATGGCGGCGCAGGTCGAGGTCGATCAGCAGCACGCGCTTGCCGGCCATGGCGAGGGTCATGGCCAGGTTCGTCGCCACGAAGGTCTTGCCTGCGTGCGGGTCCGACGAGGTGAAGAGAATGGTGCGGATGTCGGTTCCGGCCGAGACGCTCATAAACGTCATGTTCGAGCGCAGAATGCGGAAAGCCTCCGACAGGGCGTCGCGGCCCGTTTCGCGCACCACGATCCCGGCCTTGCCGCCGCCCTCGTGGTAGGGGATGTCGCCCAGGAACGGGGCGTTGACGTTGTCCTCGATGTCCTTGCGACCGCGGATGGTCGTGTCGAGCATGCCGATCAGGTAGAGCAGACCGAAGGGAATGGCCAGACCCACGATCAGGGCGATGCCCAGAATCATCATCGGTCGGGGCGATACGGGAGCGTTGCTGCCGTAGGCGTAGTCGATCGACCGTGAGTTGCTCTCTGCTACGGCGTAGTTGAGCTGGTTCTCCTCCTGCTTGTTCAGCAGGTAGAGGAACAGTTCTTCCTTGATCTTCTGCTGGCGCGTGATGCCCAGGATGACCTTCTCCTGCGAAGGCATGGTCGAGATGCGGATGTTGGCCTGCGTCTCCTCCTTGCGCATGGCGTCGCGCTGGATTTCGAGCGTCGAGATGTTGGAGTCGAGCGACGAGATGATCGAACGCCGCACGGCGGCCAGCAGGTTGTCGAGGTCCTGAATGACGGGGCTGCGCTCCGAACTGTTCTCCAGCAGTTTCTCGCGGCGCAGGATCGCCGAGTTGTAATCTTCGATTTGCTTGGCGATGGCCGTGTTGGTTCCCGCGGCCGCCATCGCCGGAATCAGTTCACCGACGTTTTTCGGGTCGTTCAGGTAGGTGCGAATGTACTCCGCCACGTTGATCTGGTTTTCGAGCGAAAGACCTTCCGTCTTGTAGCGCGAACTTTCCGACACGCTGCGCGCGGCCTCCGAGGTGATGTCCACCATCCGGTTGTCCTTCTTGATGTCCTCGATATTGCGGTCCACGTCGCCCAGCTCGCGTCCGATAACGTCCAGACGGGCCTTGATGAACTTGCCCGTAGCGACCGACACGCGACGCTTGTCCTCGATGGCGTCTTCGTTGTAGGCCTCGATCAGCGTGTTGATCACGTCTTCGGCGCGCCGGGGGACGGTGTTGTTCATCGAGATGGTCACCACCGAAGCCTGCTTGTTGGCCACGTCGCTTTTCACGGCTGCGCGGTAGGCGTTAGTGGTCCGTCCCAGCGAACTCTTGGTCACGCGGATCGGAACCCCGATGTAGTCGGGGGCCATGTAGAGCGACTTCTGCACCACGACCTGACCCACGGGAGTCGGGATCGTGTCACCGTAAGCCGCCGTGATGACGCTGCGGCTCTCGTGCTTGGTGACGAACTGGTCTTTGAATTCGCTCAACCGGATTTTGTCGTCGTCGATCGGCGTGATCTCCATTGCGAGCGACTGGTTGTCGTTGTCGTTGATGAACTTCACGTCGATCGGGGCCTGGCCGTAGAGGTCGCGCCGGCGGAGCCCGTCGCTCACCGAATAGTTGACCGTCAGGTTGAGCTGCTTGACCACGTTGGTCATCAGACGCCGCGACTGGAGGATGAATACTTCGTTGTCGACGTTGCGGCGGTTCTGGAATCCCGCCAGATCGCTGAATGCCGTGAGATCCACGTCTCCGCCCTTGCGGCTGTCCTTGACCAGAATGGTCGCCGTGCGGCTGTAAATCTTCGGGGTGCTGGCCAGATAGTAGTAGGCCGCGCAGAGACAGCATACGGTCGAAAGCACGAACCAATACCAGTTGGCGATCACCATGCGGATGATGTCGTGCAGGGTGATCGTGTTCGTCAGTTCTTCGTTGTTGGTCTGTATCTGTGAATTGATCTGTTGTTCTGCCATGGAGCCTTGCTATTTGGTGAGGGTTACGATGAGTGTCGCCACCGAAATCGCCGTTCCCACCAGCGAAAGGTAGAAATTGCGGTTCTGGCTGATCTCGCCCGTCTGCGCCTTGTACTTGTTGGGTTTCACGTATACCACGTCGTTCTGCTGGAGGTAGAAAGCCGGGGAGTTGAAGATGTCGGTCGATGTGAGGTCGAGGTATTCGATCGTGCGCACGCCGTCCACCTCGCGCGTCACGGCCACCTCCGAACGCACGCCGTATACGGTCATGTCGCCGGCCATCGCCAGAGCGTCGAAAATCGAAACCTTGTCGCGTGTGACATCGTAGAATCCGGGGCGGGCCACTTCGCCGATGACCGAAATCTTCATGTCGGCGAACTGTACGTTGACCGTGGGGTCGTTGATATATCCGCCGTCGATGATCTTCTTGGCGATGGCCTGGGCCAGTTCGCTGCGGGTCTTGCCCTTGCATTCGATCTTGCCGATCACGGGCATTTCGAGCATGCCGTTCTCGTCGACGGTGCGCATCTGGAGCGCCTGCGAGTTTGCCGCGCTGGAGACGTTGGTTCCCGTGAGCGAATTGTAGGAGGTCGCCGAGTTGAACGGCACTGCCAGTTCGGGGTCCTTGCTGTTGACGACGATCGTCAGCCGGTCGAGCGGCTTGATGCGGATCTGTCCGTTTTCGGCGATTTGTTCGGGTGTGAAGGGCTGGGCGTCCTGCAGGTACCATACGCGCTTCTGTGCGGAGCACGAAACGAGCAGTATGCCGAGGACCGCTGTCCCGATGAGAAGGCAGAGTTGCTTCATTTTTAATAAGGCGTTGATTGTAATTACGTGCGCAAAGATATAAATTAATTCTGAAAAACAGCCGCTTTTCGAAGGTGATATTTTACAAGTATGTAGGTAATGCGTTGCCGGATACGTGTTTTTTTGCAAAAAAATCGTATCTTTGGTATCCGAAATTCAAAAAATGATAGACTGCTGCATATTCGATTTGGACGGAGTTGTCGTCGATACGGCCCGCTACCACTATCTGGCGTGGGCCGCGCTGGCTCGTGAACTGGGCTTTGAATTCACGCCCGTGCAGGGCGAAGCGACCAAGGGTGTGAGCCGCATGGCGTCGCTGGAGATCGTCCTGCGCGCCGGAGGGCTTGAGGGGCGTTTTTCCGCCGCCGAGAGGGAGCGTCTCGCCGCCGAAAAGAATGCGCGTTACCTGCGTTTCGTTTCGCAAATGACACCCGCCGAGGTGCTTCCGGGCGTGGCGGCGTTTTTGCACGACGTGCGCAGCCGCGGCGTGCGGACGGTGCTCGGCTCGGCGTCGAAGAACGCGGGGACGATCCTCGACCGGTGCGGCCTTCGGCCGCTGTTCGACGCCGTGGTCGACGGCAACGAGGTTTCGCGGGCCAAACCCGATCCCGAGGTTTTCCTGAAGGGTGCCGCCGCCGTGGACGCCGCGCCTTCCGTGTGCGTGGTCTTCGAGGACGCCGCCGCGGGTATCGAGGCTGCTTCGCGTGCGGGCATGCGTTCGGTGGGCGTCGGGGGCGGTGCGTCGCTTTCGGCCGCCACGATGCGGCTGGAAACCTTCGCGGGGTTTACGTTTGAACAATTGGCGATGAAGATCGACCGGGACTGATTGCAACCCCGGCGCAACGCCGCGGAAGGCTGCGGCCGGGGCGGTGAAACGAGCGATAAAGAGTATAGATTATGAACGACGGATATGTAAAAACCGATCCCTGGCGCCTCGTCGAGGATCGCTTCGACCCTTCGCGGGCGCTCTCTTCCGAGTCGCTCTTCGCGCTGGGCAACGGCGTGATGGGCGGCCGGGCCAATTTCGAGGAGCGTTACTCGGGCGAGACGCTTCAGGGCAATTATATCGGCGGGGTCTATTATCCCGACAAGACCCGTGTGGGGTGGTGGAAGAACGGCTACCCGGAGTATTTCGCCAAGGTCCCGAACGCCGCGTTCTGGATCGGGGTCGATGTCGCGGTCGACGGCGAGCCGCTCGACCTGGCGACCGTCGCGGAGGTGAAGAGCTTTTACCGCGAGACGGACATGCGCCGCTCGGTGCTGACGCGCCGCATGAGGGTTGTGCTGAAAAACGGCGTCGAGGTGGCCGTCGAGACGGTTCGTTTCCTCTCGCTGGCGCGCCGCGAACTGGGCGTCGTGAAATACGCCGTCACGCCGCTCAACCGGGCGGCCCGGATCACCTTCTCGCCCCATGTCGACGCCGACGTGCGCAATGCCGACGCCAACTACGACGAAAAGTTCTGGGAGGAGGTCTCGACCGAGGCCGACGCCACGCAGAGCCGTACCAAAAAGAGCGGTTTCGAGGCGGCCTGGGCGCAGGCCGTCGAGCTGGACGGCGCCGAGTGGCATTGCGAAACCCGCCCCGAGAAGGTCCGGGCCACCGCAGCGGTCAGCCGTGAAAAGGGCTGCGCCGCCGTCTTATATAAATATGCGGGCATCTGCTCGTCGCTCAACCACGCTCCGGCGGACCTTATCGCCGCGGCGCGCTGCGTCGCGGCTTCGGGACAGGAGGCGGGCTTCGAGGCCCTGCTCGAAGAGCAGACGGCCGCCTGGGCCGCCCGCTGGCACGGCTGCGACATCGAAATCGGGGGCGACGCCCGGGCGCAGCAGGGCATCCGCTTCTGCATCTTCATGTTGCTGCAAACCTATACCGGGGTGGACACCCGTCTGAATATCGGTCCGAAGGGCTTCACGGGCGAGAAATACGGCGGCGTGACCTACTGGGACACCGAGGCCTACTGCCTGCCGTTCTACCTGGCCACCGCCGGGCGGGCCGTCGCCCGCGAACTGCTCGTCTACCGCTACAACCAGCTCGACAAGGCCATCGAAAACGCTGCGAAGCTGGGCTTCCGCGACGGTGCGGCGCTCTACCCGATGGTCACCGTCAACGGCGAGGAGTGCCACAACGAGTGGGAGATCACCTTCGAGGAGATCCACCGCAACGGCGCCGTCGCCTACGCGATTTTCAACTACATCCGCTATACCGGCGACATGGCGTATTTGGCCGACTGCGGGCTGGAGGTGCTGCTGTCCGTGGCGCGCTTCTGGGCGCAGCGCATCACGTGGTCCGGGGCGCGGCGAAAATATGTCATGCTGGGCGTCACGGGTCCCAACGAGTACGAGAACAACGTCGACAACAACTGGTATACCTCCTACATCGCCTGCTGGTCGATGCGCTATGCCGCCGAGTCGGCGGCGTGGGTGCGTGAAAACCGCCCTGCGGACTACGCGCGCATCTGCGCGAAGCGACGTTTCGACGAGACGGCCGAGACGAAGCGGTGGCTCGAAATCGCCGACGGCATGTACTTCGGCGAGGACCGCGAACTGGGCATCTTCCTCCAGCAGGACGGCTATCTGGACAAGGAGCAGACGTTGGCCAAAGACCTTGACCCTGTGGATCGCCCCATCAACCAGCGCTGGTCGTGGGACCGCATCCTGCGCTCGTGCCTGATCAAGCAGGCCGACGTGTTGCAGGGGCTTTATTTCTTCGGCGACGATTTCGACCTCGACACCGTCCGCCGCAACTTCCGCTTCTACGAGGCGCGCACGGTCCACGAATCGTCGCTCTCGCCCTGCGTCCATGCCATCCTCGCCGCGCGTATCGGCGATCTGGACAAGGCCTACGAACTCTACCTGCGCACGGTGCGCCTGGACCTCGACGACTACAACCGCGAGGTCCGCGAGGGCTGCCATGTCACTTCGATGGCGGGTTCGTGGCTCTCGGTGGTCGAGGGTTTCGGGGGCATGCGCGTCCGCGACGGCGTGCTGTCGTTCGACCCGCAGTTGCCGGCCGCGTGGGAGTCCCTCTCGTTCAAGGTCAATTTCCGGGACCGGGTCCTGACGGTCCGGATCACCCGCAATGCGGTCGAGGTGGCGAACGAAGGTGCCCCCGTCGAACTTGAAATCCGCGGCGTGCGCCGGCTGATCGCGGACAAGGTAATTATGAATTGTGAATTATGAATTGTTTTTGGCCGCAGGCTGTCCTGTATGAAATGAACGTGCGCCAGCTCACGCCCGAAGGCACGCTGCGCGCGGCAACTTCAAAACTGCCTTTCCTCAAAGACCTCGGCGTCGACGCCGTGTGGCTCATGCCGGTCTATCCGATCGGGGAGGCCGGGCGCAAAGGCTCGCTCGGCTCCTACTATTCGATCCGCGACTACTGCGCCGTGAACCCCGAGCTGGGCACGATGGCCGACTTCGACGCCTTCGTCGCCGAGGCCCACCGCCTCGGCATGCGGGTCCTGCTCGACTGGGTGGCCAACCACACGGCGCGCGACGCGCGGTGGATCGCCGAAAAGCCCGCCTCGTGGTACGAACGCGACGCCGCGGGCCGTCCCGCCGTGCCGTGGGACTGGTCCGACACCGCCAAACTCAACTACGCCGACCGCGACGTGTGGCGCGCGCAGGCCGACGCCATGGAGTTCTGGCTCACGCAGCACGACGTCGACGGATTCCGCTGCGACATGGCGATGCTGGTTCCCATCGAGTTCTGGAACGAGACCTCGCTGCGCCTGCGGCGTGTGAAGCCCGATCTGTTCATGCTGGCCGAGGCCGAGGAGCGGAATCTTTTCGAGGAGGGGGCTTTCGACGCCTGCTACGCCTGGCGGATGCACCACCTGATGAACGACGTGGCCCGGCAGCGCACCCGCGTCACGGCCCTGCGCGACTACATCTACGCCGACCGCGACGACTATCCCGACTCGGCCATGCGGCTGGCGTTCACGTCGAACCACGACGAGAATTCGTGGAACGGCTCCGAATTTTCCAGATTGGGCGATGCGCGCGAGATCATGGCGGTCTTCACGTTCGTCGTGCCGCGCGGCCTGCCGCTGATCTACACCGGGCAGGAGATCGGCTACGACCATTCGTTCGCCTTCTTCGACCGCGATCCGATTCCCCATTACGAGGCCAACGCTTTCACCGGGTTCTACCGCCGCCTCACGGCGTTGCGCCACGACAACCCGGCCCTGGCGGCGGGGGAGCGGGGCGGCGCGATGACCGAGATCCGCAACAACGCCGAGGACTGCCTGATGACGCTGGTCCGCGAGACGGCTGACAACCGCGTCGTTGCGGTGATGAACCTCTCGCCCTACGCCATCCATGCCGATTACTATACGGGCATCTACGCCGGGATGTACACCGACGCCATGACGGGCGAGCCTTACGAGCTTCGCGGCCGCGTCGAGGAGGATATGGCCCCGTGGAGCTACCGGATATTGTGTAATTAAAAATTGAGAATTAAGAATTAAAAATTATTATTTGCGAATGATTGGCTGTTGTAATGCTCTTTGCAGCCCGACTGTTCGGGCCGTTGTGATGCAGCCTGCGTTATAATTTTTCATTTTTCATTTTTAATTCTTCATTTTCTTTATCTTTGCCGCATGAGAAACATTGCGATCCTTTGCCTGCTGCTCGCCTGTGCGCTGCCCGCCCTTGCGGGAACCTACCGCGCGGACGAGATTCCCAATGTTCAGCGTATGGACCGGCGGCGCTATGTCTCCGATCCCGACGGTATCCTGTCGCCTGCCGCCGTGGCGCATATCGACTCCGTCTGCGCCTCGCTGCGTGAGCGGGGCCTCGCGCAGGTCGCCGTCGTCGCCGTCGACGACATCGCGGGCGGCGATACGTTCTCGTTCGCCGTCGATCTGTTCCGCAGCTGGGGCGTAGGCTCGGCCAAAAGCAATAACGGACTGGGCATCCTGCTGGTGAAGGACCTGCGTGAGATACGCTTCGTCACGGGCGGCGGCCTCGAAGGCATCCTTCCCGACGCGCTCTGCAAACGCATCCAGCTCAACTATATGCTTCCGGCCTTCCGCGAGGGGAATTACAGCGCGGGCATGGTTGCCGGGGTGGGGGCTGCGGCCACGATCCTCGAAGGCGGCGAGGTCGATCTGGGCGGCGACGCCGACGAGGACCTTCCGGCATGGATGATCTTCACGATCGTCTTCGGCTTCGTGATCTTCCCGCTGGGCATGGTGCTGGCGAACTACTATTTCTCCCGCCGTTGCCCGAAGTGCCGTAAGCTGACGCTGAAACAGCAGTCGCAGCAGGTGTTGAGCGTCACGCGGAACTACCGGCTGGTCGAATATACGTATGTCTGCCCGAACTGCGGTGCGGTCGTGAAGCGGCGTTCGCGCAACCTGCGCGACGACAATTTCGGCGGCGGGGCCGGGGGCGGCACGATCATCGGCGGCGGCTTCGGACGCGGCATGGGCGGCGGCATGGGCGGCGGCTTCGGAGGAGGCTCCTTCGGCGGCGGCGGAGCCGGTTCGCGCTGGTAGTTTAAGGTGCAGATTTCCGGGGCGTTGCATGTTGGGCTGAAAAGCGTCTGCAATTCGGTTGCGTCGCGACAAGCCCTTCCCCTGAAGGAAGGGTTTGGGACGGGGTCTGGCTTGTAAACGGCGCCGGAGGCTGCGACTGCGGCGGTTTGATGCGAAATGAGTTTAAATATATAAATAGCTTCTGTTATGAAAAAATGGATTTGGATCGGCGTAGTCGCCGTGGTGGCGATCTTCTTTTATGCGACCTATAACGGTTTTGTGAACAGGGAGGAGGGGCTTAAAAGCGCCTGGTCCAACGTCGAGACGCAGTACCAGCGGCGTGCGGACCTGATTCCCAACCTGGTCAACACCGTGAAGGGCTACGCGGCCCACGAGACGCAGACCTTGAACGAGGTTACCGAGGCGCGCGCCCGGGCCACGTCGATCAACCTTTCGGCCGACGACCTGACGCCCGAGCGGCTCGCACAGTTCCAGCGGGCGCAGGCCGAGGTGCGCTCCGCGCTGGGCCGCCTGATCGCCGTGTCGGAGAGCTATCCCGACCTGAAGGCCAACCAGAATTTCCTCGAATTGCAGGCCCAGCTCGAAGGGACCGAGAACCGCATTGCCGTCGCCCGCAAGGACTTCAACGCCGCGGCGCAGCAGTACAACGTTTCGGTGCGCCGCTTCCCGGCCAACCTCGTCGCGCGGATGTTCGGCTTCGGCCAGAAGCCCTATTTCGAGTCGGCCGAAGGGGCCGCGGCCGCTCCGCAGGTCACCTTCTAAATGATCTCGGAACGTTCCCGCGGTTATGTGCTGGGAGCCATAGCCGCGGCCAGCTACGGACTGAATCCGCTCTTTGCGCTGCCGCTTTACGGCGCGGGCCTGGGAGTGGATTCCGTGCTGTTCTACCGCTATGTGCTGGCTGTGGTGATGCTGGGTGCGCTGATGCTGTTCCGGCGGCAGTCGTTTGCCCTGCGGCGGCGCGACGTCCTGCCGCTTGCGGCTATGGGCGTGCTCTTCTCCGTCTCGTCGCTGCTGCTTTTCGAGAGTTACAACCTCATGGACGCCGGCATCGCCTCGACGATCCTGTTCGTCTATCCGGTGATGGTCGCGGTCATCATGGCCGTGGGTTTCCGCGAGCGGGTCACCGCCGCCACGGTCGTCTCGATCGCCCTGGCGTGCGGGGGCATCTCGCTGCTCTACAAAGGGGGCGACGGCGCGACGCTCAACCTCGCGGGCGTCGTGCTGGTCTTCCTTTCGGCGCTCTCCTATGCGGTCTGGATCGTCGCCGTCAACCGCTCGTCGCTCAAGGACCTTCCGACCGAGAAACTCACCTTCTACTGTCTGGTTTTCGGCTCGCTGGTCTATGTCGTTCGGCTGCGGGGCTGTGCCGATCTGCAACCCGTCCCTTCGTCCCTGATGTGGGTCAACGCCGTTGCGCTGGCGCTTTTCCCGACGATCGTTTCGCTGGTCGCGATGGCCGGGGCCATCCGCCGCATCGGCTCCACGCCCACGGCGATCCTCGGGGCGCTGGAACCCGTCACGGCGTTGTTTTTCGGCGTCGCGGTCTTCGGCGAGCGGTTCACGCTGCGCATCGGAACCGGCGTTTTGCTGATCCTCGTCGCCGTGACGCTCATCATCGCCGGCAAATCAATCCGCATCCCCACCTCCGTCACGCACCTGGCCCGGTGGATGGCCCGTCCGCGCCTGCCGCGCTGGGCCGTGCGCTGGGCGCGCCGCCTGCCGCTGCCGCGCATCCGCCGTACCCGCTGACGGATTTTGCAAAAACACGCCGGCGCCGGAGGAATCGCCTCCGACGCCGGCGCGTTTGTCTTCGTACCGTTACAGCCGGCTCTTTTCGTCGGCCGATCCCGCCTCGACGGCTTTGCGCTTGAAGGCCTTCCCCGACTTGAAGTTGTAGGTCAGCCCAATTCGGAACGAGCGGTTGCTCCACGTCTGCCGGGCGTTCATCGTGCGGACGAATCCGTCGCCGTGCGCTCCGATCACCTGTCCCTGGTCCAGAAGGTTCTGCACCGAGAACGAGGCGGTGAACTGGTCGCCGAAGCGTTTCTTCACGCCGGCCTGCAACCGGTGGTCGGGTTCGACCCAGCAGTTGCCCAGGTCGATGCGGCTCTGATAGTTGTACGAGAGGTCGATGTAGAATTTAGCCGGCAGCGTGAAGGTCGTCGAGATGCTGCCGAATGCCCAGTTGTAGAAAGTTTCGGCGCCGTGCTGTTCGACGCGCTCACCGTGGCGCATGTAGGTGAAGTTGGCGTTCAGTTGCCACCATTTCGCGGGCTGGAAAGGCAGATTGACCGAGACGTAATAGTTTTTGGTGCGGTCGTAGTTGACCCATGCCAGTTGCAGCAGGTCGGGATTCTCCGGGTCGGCCTGTATCGTCTGCTGAATCTCGCCGCTGACGAGCTGCACGCCGGCCGTGAGGGTGTATTTGTGGGCGGCCACCAGCGTGAGGTTCACGTCCTGCTTGAACGCCGGGTCGAGCGACGGGTTTCCCGTCTGGTAGGTGTAGTCCGAAATCTGCATCCGCTGGGGGTTGAGGCACCAGAAGCGCGGCCGTTCGATGGTCCGGGCGTATTGGGCGATCAGCGACCATCCTTTCTCCTTCGAAAGGGCGAAGGAGACGTTGGCGTTTGGAAAGAGCGAGAAATAATCCTGTCCGACGCTTTTTCCCGTCGTGTGGGTGTATTCGCCGCGCAGACCAGCCACGAGGCCCCAGCGGCCGAGCTGCGCCGAGGCGACGGCGTAGGCCGCCGCGATGTTCTCCGTGTAGTCGATCGTGAAGCTCTGGTTGTCGTTGCGCGTCCATGCGTCGCCCTTGAGGTATTCGTAGAGCGCGTCGTTGTGCATGTCGTTGTAGGTGTATTTGGCTCCGGCCTTGAGCGTCCAGCGGGGCGAAAACCTCTTTTCGAGGGCCAGCGTCGCCGTGGCGATGTTGTAGACGCTCTCGGTGTTGTCGCGGTAGGTCGAATCCGCCGTTGCTCCCGGAGCCGTCATGCGGCTGAAGTTGTCGTTTCCGGAGTCGGTTTCGCGGCGCGTGTAGTCGGCAAGGAGTTTGAGCGTCGAGCCGAGCGTGTCGATCTTGCGGATGTAGTTGAACGTCGCCGAGTAGTTGTTGCGGATGTCGAGTTTGTCGAAATGGCTGTCCGTGCGTGTCACCGTGCCGGCGTTCCGGAAATCCGTGTAGGTGTCGTTCGGCTCCCCGTTCCGGTTGCGCCAGTACTCGAACTCCGCGCCGACGCTGTTCCTGCCGTCGATCTCGACCACCGCGCCGGCGCTGGCCCCGAGGCTGCGGTTGCGGCCTTTCATCGACGAATGTGCGTTCAGCTCCTTGTCCGCGGCCTCGTAGCGCGTCTGCTCGCCGGTGGTCGTCTCGTCCTTTCCGAAAGATCCCCATGCCGAGGCGTAGAAGTCCACGCGGCCCGAATGCAGGTTGATGTTGGCCGACGGATTGTACCTGTGTACGATCTCTCCCTGCGTCGTGTTGAACGCCACCGAGCCGTTGACGCCGTTCTCGCGGCGTTTTTTGAGCGTGATGCGGATGATGCCTCCCGCCGAGTCGGCATCGTAGTCGGCGCCCGAGGTGGGCACGACCTCTATTTTCTGAATCTCCTCGGCCCGGAGCGACCGCAGGTAGGTCAGCAGCTGTTCCGGCTCCATGCGCAGTTCGCGGTCGTTGACGTAGACCTTCGAGCCGCTCTTGCCGTTGATTGATATTTTCTCCCCGTCGATCCATACGCCGGGGGCGCGTTCCAGCAGTTCGATGCCGTCCTTGCCGATGGCCGCCGGGGCGTTCGCCACGTCGACCACGAACCGGTCGGCCTCGCGGCGCACCAGCCGGGCCTTTACCTCCACGCTTTCGATGCCGGTCGCCGAGGTCCGCATCACGAAATCGCCCAGATGGTTCTCCTGCTCCACGCGCACCGGCTTTTTCACGGGGTCGAATCCGAGGTACTGAATCAGGAGCGTGTATTCGCCGGGAGCTGCTTTCAGCGCGAAACGTCCTTCGGCGTCGGTGGCCATGCCGGCCACCTGTTCGGTTCCTTTCAGCAGGACGACCGTTGCGTATTCGACGGCTTTTCCCTGTTCGTCCACCACGCGGCCCGTCGAGGGGCAGAGATGCGCCGCAAAGAGCCGGGTCGCGGCCGCTGCAAGCGTTACGATAAGGAGGATCAGTCTTTTCATAATATTCTGTTTTGCACTTTATTCGTCAGTGCAAAGATATGTAATAATATTTATACTATGCAAGACATAGTACTGTAAATTTCAGAAAATTTTCGATACTTATGTATATGGAGGCCCGCGGTTCTTGCGGGGGTGTTTTCCGGGTGTAAAGATACCCCCCCCCGGCTGCGAACCAAATTTTTCCGTAACTTTTTTTCGCGGTCCCGCTTTTTCGCCTCCTGAAAACAGGTGCAGTGAATATTTTGTTGAAAATTCGCCGACTGGCGGGGTAGGAATCCCGGGAAATAATTCCTAAATTTGCAGATTGAATTAATATGGCTAATTGTCCCCGGACGTCTGATACGGGCTTTTTTCAACCGGATGCGCCCTTTGCCTGGTCCCTCCCGGAGGCTGGAATCCGGGGCGGGCCGGATTTGTGGCCGCGGCCCGCGGCCGCGGGTTCGGACAGTCTGTTTTGCAAATGCTGTAATAGAACGATGATCGTATGTTAAGTGCTTTATACTACCTTTTGCTGGTGCTTTTGTGCACGCTTTTTATGATTCTGTCGGCCCTTGCGCTGGTTGTCTGCTATCCCTTCGACCGGGGGCGCCGGACGGTGCATGAACTGTCGCGCATCCTGGTGCGGATTTTCTTCTTCCTGCCGCCCTTTTGGCGGCAGCGGGTCATCGGCCGCGAACTGATCGACCGGAAGAAGAGCTACGTCATCGTCATCAACCACAACACGGTGATCGACATCCCGGCGCTCTACTACATTCCGCTCAATTTCCGCTGGGTGTCGAAGCGCGAGGTCTTCAAAACGCCCTTCTTCGGCCAGTTCCTCCTGCTGCACGGCGACATCTGCATCGACCGCGGCCACGCCGCCGAGGCGTTGGAACAGCTGGTCCGCGACGGGAAAAAGTGGATTTCGCGCGGGGCTTCGGTGGCGATTTTTCCCGAGGGCACGCGCTCGAAGGACGGTGAGATCCACCGCTTCAAGGCCGGGGCCTTCACGCTGGCCAAGGAGGCCGGCGCGGAGATCCTTCCCGTGGTGCTGGACGGAACCAAGACGCTGATCAAAAAGAACCTGGCATTCAACTGGGGCAACCGGATCACCGTCCGCGTGCTGCCTCCCGTTCCGGCCGAACGGGTCGCCGTGCTGGAGACGCATGAACTGATGCAGGAGGTGCATGAACGGATGTGCACGGCGCTGGGAGAAGTGAGAAACGAAAAGTTAAAAGTGAAAGATCAAAAGTGAAATGTCGCAAATAAAGGTTGGAACACGAAAAATTCAAAAAAAGTTGCGTTGAACTTCCCGCCGATTTTTTAATTTCTCACCTTTCACCTTAATTAAGTTATGGCAGATTTACTCAATAATACCAACTCGAACGCAAACAATTACGGCGACGACGCCATCGTGACCCTCTCGCCGAGGGAGCACATCCGCCTGCGCCCCGGCATGTACGTCGGCGTGGTGGGCGACGGTTCGCAGCCCGACGAGGCGCTCTACGTGCTGATCAAGGAGGTCGTGGACAACTCGATCGACGAATTCATCATGGGCGCGGGCCGGCAGATCGACATCACGCTGGCCGACAACGTCGTTACGGTGCGCGACTACGGCCGCGGCATCCCCCTCAAGTCGCTCGCGGCGGCCGTCGGGCAGATGAACACGGGCGGCAAGTACGGAGGCGACGCCTTCAAGAAGACCGTGGGCCTGAACGGTGTGGGCGTCAAGGCCGTGAACATGCTTTCCGAAGAGTTTACGGCCCGTTCGGTCCGCGACGGTGAGGCCCGTACGGTGACCTTCGCCAAGGGTCTCGAAGTGAGCGACAGGTGGGAGAGCGGCGTCAACGAGAAGAACGGCACGTTCATTTCGTACCGCGTCGACAAGGAGATTTTCGGCGAATATGCCTACAACCTCGAATACGTCGAGCAGAAAATCCGCAATTACAGCTACCTGAACCTGGGTCTGACGCTCAATTTCAACGGCAAGAGCTACGTTTCGAAAAACGGTCTGCTGGACCTCGTGAACGACAACATGACCGAGGACCCGCTCTACCCGCCCATCCACCTCACGGGGGAGGACATCGAGGTGGTGATCACCCACGGCACGGGCTACGGCGAGAGCTACGACTCGTTCGTCAACGGCCAGCACACCACGCAGGGCGGCACGCACCAGACGGCCCTGCGCGCCGCCGTTGCCAAGACGGTCAAGGAGTTCTACCACAAGGACTACGACCCCTCGGACATCCGCACGTCGATCATCGCGGCCATTTCGATCAAGGTCACCGACCCGATCTTCGAGAACCAGATGAAGACCAAGTACGGTTCGAAGGAGGTCGAACCGGGGGTCTCGGTCAACAACTTCGTGGCCGACTTCCTCACCAAGCACCTCGACGACTACTTGCACAAGCACGCCGAGACGGCGCAGATTCTCCAGCGGAAGATCGTCGAGAACGAGAAGGAGCGCAAGGCGATCTCGGGCATCCAGAAGAAGGCCCGCGAGACGGCCAAGAAGGTGAGCCTGAACAACAAGAAACTGCGCGACTGCAAGATCCACCGCACGGATCGCAACGAGCTGGCCGAACAGTCGATGATCTTCATCACGGAGGGCAACTCGGCGTCAGGCTCCATCACCAAGAGCCGCGACGTGCGTACGCAGGCGGTCTTCTCGCTGCGCGGCAAGCCGCTGAACTGCTACGGACTGACGAAGAAGGTGGTCTACGAGAACGAGGAGTTCAACCTCCTTCAGGCGGCGCTGAACATCGAGGAGGACATGGATAACCTGCGCTACAACAAGGTCGTCATCGCCACCGATGCCGATGTCGACGGCATGCACATCCGCCTCTTGATGATGACCTTCTTCCTGCAATTCTTCCCCGAGGTGATCCGCCAGGGGCATCTGTTCGTGCTGCAAACCCCGCTGTTCCGCGTGCGCAACAAGAAGGAGACGCTCTACTGCTATTCCGAGGAGGAGCGCCTGAAGGCCGTGGCCCGGTGCGGCGCGAACGCCGAGATCACGCGATTCAAGGGTCTGGGCGAGATTTCGCCCGACGAGTTCAAGGAGTTCATCGGCGAGAACATGCGCCTGGACAAGGTCCGCATCACCAAGGACGACCCGATCCACGACCTGCTGGAGTTTTATATGGGCAAGAATACGTATGAGCGTCAGGGCTTCATCATCGACAACCTGCGCATCGAGGAGGACATCGTCGAGCAGGACCTTGCGATTAATTAAAAATTAAGAATTAAAAATTAAAAATTCCGATTTCATGGCGGAAGAGAACGATAAGACGGGGCGCGACGAAGCGCTCAACGAGGACGCCTCGACTCCCGAAACCGCGGACGACGCGACGGACGAAACGCCTGTGGCCGAGGCTCCGGCCAAGGCGGGCAAATTCGACCGCCTGACGCAGGAGGAGGGCGGCGTCCGCAAGCTCACGGGCATGTATAAGAACTGGTTCCTGGACTACGCCTCGTACGTGATCCTCGAACGCGCCGTGCCGCATGTCGAGGACGGACTGAAACCCGTCCAGCGGCGTATCCTTCATGCGATGAAGGTCGTCGACGACGGCCGTTACAACAAGGTCGCCAACCTCGTGGGCCAGACCATGCAGTACCACCCGCACGGCGACGCGTCGATCAAGGACGCGCTGGTGCAGCTGGGGCAGAAGGACCTGCTGATCGACTGTCAGGGCAACTGGGGCAACATCCTCACGGGCGACGAGGCCGCCGCGGGCCGTTATATCGAGGCGCGTCTTTCGAAATTCGCCCTCGACGTGGTCTTCAACAAGAAGACGACGGAGTGGATGCTGTCGTACGACGGCCGCAAGGAGGAACCCGTTACGCTGCCCATCAAGTTCCCGCTGCTGCTGGCCCAAGGGTCCGACGGCATCGCCGTGGGACTGGCTTCGAAAATCCTGCCCCACAACTTCGTGGAGCTGATCAACGCCGCCATTGCGCACCTCCAGGGACGTGATTTCCAGCTTTACCCCGACTTCCCGACGGGCGGCATGGCCGACGTGAGCCGCTATAACGACGGCCTTCGCGGCGGCACGGTGAAGGTGCGGGCGAAGATTTCGAAGATCGACAAACGGACGCTTGCCATCACCGAGATTCCCTATACCACGACCACCGAGTCGATCAAGGATTCGATCATCAAGGCCAACGACAAGGGCAAGATCAAGATCCGAAAGGTCGACGACAATACGGCCGACAAGGTCGAAATCGTCATTCAGGTCTCGCCCGACGAGTCGTCGGACAAGACCATCGACGCGCTCTACGCCTTCACCGACTGCGAGGTGTCGATCGCCCCGAACTCGTGCGTCATCTGGGACGAGAAGCCGCACTTCCTCGGGGTTTCGGAGATCCTGCGCCGCTCGGCCGAGCACACCAAGTCGCTGCTGGGGCTGGAGCTGAAAATCCGGCTGGGCGAGTTGAGCGAGGCATGGCATGCCGCCTCGCTCGAACGCATCTTCATCGAGAACAGGCTCTACCAGCTGATCGAGGGGTGCAAGAGCCGCGAGGAGGCTTATTCCGCCGTGGATAAGGGTCTGGAACCCTTCAAGATGCGGCTGCGACGTGAAGTGACGCTTGAAGACGTGCAGAAGCTCACCGAGCTAAAATTTATCCGTATTTCGCGTTACGACAGCGAGAAGGCCGACAACGAGATCCGCCAGATTGAGGAGGACCTGAAGTCGACGCAGTACGACCTGGACCACCTCACCGAATACGCCGTGGCCTACTACGAGCGCATCCGCGACAAGTACGGCAAGGGCAGAGAGCGTCGCACCGAGTTGCGCGAATTCGACTCGATCGAGGCGACGAAGGTGGCCGTCACGAACGCCAAGCTGTACGTGGACCGGGCCGAAGGGTTCTTCGGCATCGGCAAATCCATGAAGGACGCGGAATTCGTCTGCGACTGCTCGGACATCGACGACGTGATCGTCTTCACGAAAGACGGGCGTTACGTGATCACCAAGGTTTCGGACAAGGCCTTCTTCGATAAAAACATCTATTATATCGGGGTCTTCAAGCGCAACGACGACCGCACGATCTACAACGTTCTCTACCGCGACGGGAAGAACGGCGCGATTATGATGAAGCGCTGCGCCATCAAGGGCATCACGCGCGACAAGGAGTACGACATCACCAAGGGAACCGCCAAGAGCGAGATACTGTATATGTCTGTCAATCCGAACGGTGAGGCCGAGGTGCTGAAGGTTTACTTCAAGCCCCGTCCGCGCCTGAAGAAGGTGATCGTCGATCTCGATTTCTCGACCCTCGCCATCAAGGGGCGCCAGAGCCAGGGCAATCTGTTCTCGCGCTACGGCATCCACAAGATCGTGCTGAAGGAGCGCGGCACCTCGACGCTCGGGGGGCAGGACATCTGGTTCGACGAAGATGTCCGCCGGCTGAACGCCGACGGGCGCGGCAAGCTGCTCGGCGAGTTCAAGGGTGACGACCGCCTGATCGTCTGGACCTCGAAGAATCAGTACTACATCACGGGCTACGACCTGATGCAGCACTTCCCCGACGACACGGTCCTCGTGGCGCGTTACGAGTCCGACCGGGTTTACAGCCTGTGTTACTACGACCGCGGCCAGAAGTATTACTACATGAAGCGTTTCACGGCCGAGATGTCGGACAAGATTCAGGATTTCCTCGACGCCGACGCCGATTTCATCTGCGTGACGGACCGCGCCGGGGCCAAACTGGAGATCACCTACAAGGGGGCGCACGCCTCGCGGCCCGCGGATGTGATCGACGTCGACGAGTTCGTGGGCGTCAAGAGCCACCGCGCCAAGGGCAAACGCCTGACGACCTACGACGTGGACCGGCTGCGGATGATCGAACCCGAACTGCCTCCCGAACCGGAACCTTCGGAGGATGAGTCGCTTGACGACGGTCAGCTGACGGACGCTTCAGCTGACGCGGCGCAACGCGCTGCGGCAGAGGGGAAAGCTTCCGGAAAATCCGCCCTGAAGGAGCCGCTCGGCGCCAAGCCCGCCCCGGGAAAGGCTCCGGCGGGCCAGCCCTCGGCCGGAACGATCGTCGGAGGCGTGGAGTTCGAGGTGGAGCGTCCGAAAGGCGACGCCGGCGAGATGATCGACCCCGAACAGCTGAACCTGTTTTAACGAACCGCCTGCGATGAAACCTCTCTTTCTGGTCGGATATATGGGCTGCGGCAAGAGCACCCTCGGACGCAAGCTGGCGCGGCGTCTGGGCGTCGATTTCATCGACACCGACGCGCTGGTCGAGGAGCGCGAAGGCGCCTCCGTGGCCGACGTCTTCCGTTACGAGGGCGAGGAGCGTTTCCGCGAGGCGGAGCGCCGGGTCCTCGACGAGGTGATCGCCGGAGCCTCCTTCGCCGTGGTCTCCACGGGGGGCGGGCTGCCCACGTGGCGCGATAACATGCCGTGCATGAACGCCGTCGGGCATACGGTCTACCTGCGCCGCTCGCCGGAGCAGATCGCCCGGCGGTTAAGCCCCTACGGACGCCGCAAGCGGCCCCGTCTGCAAGGTCTCGACGACGAACAGCTGGTGGCCTTCATGCGCGGCGACATGGCGGCCCGCGAACCGTTCTACGCGCAGGCTTCGCTCGTCGTCGACTGCGACCCGATGTCCGACGACGAGCTGGTCGAACATATCGTGCAAACTTTCTCCGACCGTGGCTGACAACAGACCCATAGGCATTTACGACTCGGGGCTGGGCGGACTGACCGTCTGGCGCGAGGTCCGGCGTGCGCTGCCCGGCGAATCGCTCGCCTACCTCGGCGACGGCGCCAACTGCCCCTATGGCTCGCGGCCCCGCGAGGAGGTGCAGGCGCTGGCCGACGCCGCCGTGGCGCGGCTCGTGGAGCTGGACTGCAAGATGGTCGTTGTGGCCTGCAACACCGCCACGGCCGCGGCCATCGGCTTCCTGCGCGAAAAATACGCCGGCATGCCCATCGTCGGCATGGAGCCGGCCGTGAAACCGGCCTGCCTGGCGACCCGCAGCGGGGTGGTGGGGGTGCTGGCCACCGAACGGAGCCTCGACGGCGAGCTGTTCCGCCGCACGGCCGCCCGGTACGGCAGCGGCATCGAAGTCCTGACCTACCCGGGCACGGGTTTCGTGGAGCTGGTCGAGGGAGACCGGGAGGATACGCCCGAGGCCGAAGCCGCGGTGCGCGCCGCCGTGGAGCCGATGCTGGCGCGGGGCGCCGACCAGATCGTGCTGGGGTGTACGCACTATCCCTTTCTGACGCCGGTGATGGAACGCATCGTCGACGGACGGGCCGCGATCGTCGACCCGTCGCCCGCCGTCGCCCGCCGCGTCGGGCAGCTTTTGGACCGCTACGGCCTGCGCGCTTCGGCGGATAACCGCCCCGCGCTCACGTTCCGCACCTTCGCCGACGAGCTCTACCGCCTGCGTCTCGAACGGAAGGTTGCGGCGTACCTGTAAGACGCTCCCGGCTCCATACCCCCCCCCATTCGCGGGCGGGAACGCTTCCGGCCGGAATCGCTCCGGGCGATTGATAAAGTTTGCGGCGCCTTCGGAATTGTCGAAAAAAATTCGTACCTTCGCTCGATAATAGCGACATTCTGGAATGGCATCTAAAAATACATCCTCCAACAGCCGGCAGGCCGTTCAGCGTTCCAACAGCGACAGTGCGCGCTGGATCGCCGGACTGCTGCTGCTGTTCATCGGTCTGTTCGCCGCCGCTGCGGTGTTCTTTTCGTTTTTCAGCTGGGCCGCCGACCAGAGCGGGCTGCAAAAATCGGTCGAGGAACGGGTGACGCTCGGCATCGAACCGGAAAATCTCTGCGGCTGGGCCGGAGCGCGGCTGGGGATGTTGCTGGTCGATCATTCGTTCGGGCTTTTCGGCATCCTGATTCCCGCGATGATCGTGCTGGTCGGCGTGCGGATCGTCCGTCAGCGGCCGCTGCTGTTCAACCATTCGATCCTTTCGCTGTTTCTGATTATGATCCTGGGGTCGCTGACGCTGGGATTCGCCTTCGCCAACCGCTGGAGCCTCTGCTGCTCGACGGGGTGGGGCGGCGCTTTCGGCATCGCCTCTTCGGCCCTGCTGCGCACGCATATCGGGGCTTTCGGAACGCTGATCCTGCTTGTCGGCGGCTGGATACTGACGGGTGTTTTCATCAACCGCAACTTCATCAACAAGGTCAACGAGGCGGGCAACGTGGTGGTCGACAAGAGCGGGAAGGTCGTCGAGATCCTCAAGCACAAAGTCGTGCTGCACGGACGTGCGGCCGGGGAGGACGGGGCTGCGGAGGATGTTCCCGAACCGGCTCCGAAACCCGGGCCGAAGGCGGCCGCACCGCAGCCCGCGCCGTCGAAAGCGGCGGAACCCGCGGCGCAAAAACCCGCCCCGATCCGTGTGGAACGTCCGTCGGAGCCCGTTGCGGCTCGGAAGTCCGTGCCGGAAGAGGACGAAAATCCCTTCCTCGAACTGACGCCCGACGGGAAACCCGTCGCCGGGGAGACTGCCGCGGAGCAGACGCCCCCTCCCGCGGAGGACGGGGAGTTCATCGAGGTGGACCTTTCGCGTCCCGAGGGCCGTGTGGTGATCGGCCGCAGCGGGCTGGTCGAGCTGGAACGCCCTGCGGTGCGCGACGCCGTGGCTGCGGAGCCTGCCCCGGAGGAGGTTCCGGAGAGGGAGGCCGCACAGTCCGATCCCGATGCGCCCTTTACCGAGATCACCGTGCTGGACGATGCGCCCGCCGCGGAGCCGGAGGGCGTCGTGGTGACGGTCGAGGCCAACGAGGCGAAACTGCTCGACGAGAAGGCGATCCCCACGGAGAGCTACGACCCGCTGAAGGACCTGGTGAACTACCGCAAGCCGCCCGTGACGCTGCTGGAGGACTACATTTCCGATTCGGAGGTCTCGGACGAGGAGATTTTCGAGAACAAGACCAAAATCGAGGATACGCTCAAGAACTTCGGCATTCCCATCCAGCGCATCAAGGCCACGGTGGGTCCCACGGTGACGCTCTACGAGATCGTGCAGGCGCAGGGAATCAAGATCTCGAAGGTGCAGGGCCTCGAAAACGATATTGCGCAGAGCCTCAAGGCGCTGGGTATCCGCATCATCGCGCCGATTCCGGGCAAGGGAACCATCGGCATCGAGGTTCCCAACCGCGACAAGCAGGTGGTTTCGATGTATTCGGCCGTGCGTTCGCTGCGTTTCCAGGAGTCGAAGGCCGAGCTTCCGGTGGTGATCGGGCGCACGATCCAGAACGAAAATTACGTCTTCGACCTGGCCAAGATGCCGCACCTGCTGGTCGCCGGAGCCACGGGACAGGGCAAGTCCGTGGGGCTGAACGCCATCATCACCTCGCTCCTGTACCGCAAACACCCCGCGCAGCTGAAGTTCGTGATGATCGACCCCAAGATGGTCGAGTTCTCGCTCTACGCCAAGATCGAACGCCATTTCCTGGCCAAGATGGAGTCGGAGGACGACGCGATCATCACCGACCCCAAGAAGGCGGTCTATACGCTCAACTCGCTCTGTACGGAGATGGACAACCGTCTGGAACTGTGTAAGAAGGCCGGGGCGCGAAACATCGCCGAGTACAACGAGAAATTCACCTCGCGGCGGCTGAATCCGATGAACGGACATCGCTACCTCCCGTATATCGTGGTGGTGGTCGACGAGTTCGCCGACCTGATAATGACGGCCCGCGAGGTCGAGGGACCGGTCATGCGCCTCGCGCAGAAGGCCCGCGCCATCGGCATCCACCTGATCATCGCCACGCAGCGTCCCGACGTGAAGGTCATCACGGGCGGCATCAAGGCCAATTTCCCGGCCCGCATCGCCTTCCGCGTGATGCAGATGATCGACTCGCGCACGATCATCGACCAGCCGGGGGCCAACCAGCTTATCGGACGCGGCGACATGCTCTTCTCGAAGGACGGCGATCTGACGCGTATCCAGTGTGCGCTGGTCGAGACCCGCGAGGTCGAGCGCATCTGCGAATACATCTCCAAACAGCAGGGCTACACCGAGGCCTACACGTTGCCCGACTATACGCCCGACGGCGGCGACGCTCAAATGGGCAGCGAGGAGTCCTCGGCGCCTGTGAAATACGACTCGCTCTTTGCCGAGATCGCCCGCGACGCCGTGTCCGGAGGTCAGATCTCGACCTCGATGATCCAGCGCAACTACGAGGTGGGCTTCAACCGCGCCGGCCGCATTATGATGCAGCTCGAAAGGGCCGGCATCGTCGGCCGCCAGCAGGGAGCCAAACCGCGCGACATCCTCTACCACGACTTGCCTTCGCTGGAGGCGAAATTGCAGGAACTGGGATTGTTTTAAGTCTTCGGCTTAAAACAATCCCAGTTCCTGTGGTTAAGAATTAAAAATTAGGAATTGAAAATTGCGGGAGCTGACACTATGGGAAGACGAAAATTTTTCATTTTTCATTGTTTCATTGCCGTATTGTTTTGCGGCATATTGCAAGGCAATGCGGCGCAGCCTCGTGCCACGGAGATACTGGAACGCCTTGCGGCGGGATTCCGTGCGATGGACGGCTACGGCGTGAAGTTCGGGGTCGTCTCGGGCGACTACGAAGCCCGCGGCAGCTATGTCGTGGAAGGCGACAGCTATTACCTCGTGCTGGGCGACGCGGAGGTTTTCGCCGACGGAGCCGTGCGCCGCGAGGTCGACAACCGCCGCCGCGAGGTGACCGTTACGGAGGTCGACACCGCGAGCCGCAACATCCTGAACAATCCGGTCCGGGCCTTCGATTTTCTGGGCAGCGAATATACGCCGTCGCTCGTCTCCGAAGCCGACGGCCGCGCCGTCGTGCGGCTGACGCCCGCCGCCGGGAACGACTCCCCGGCAGGCGATGTCACACTGACGGTCGACACCGCTACGATGCGCCCCCGCTCGCTTTCGTATGACTACGACGGCGAACAGGTGCTGGTGAACGTGCTGGAGGTCGCGCCCCTCGCTGGGCACGTCCGGCGGTTCGATCCGAAAAATTATGAGGGCTACGAATTCATCGACTTCCGCTGACCGGGTCCGCCGGGGGCATTGCGGTCTTCGCCGGGCGGTATGCTGCGCGCTGTCGCTGTCGGCGGCATTTTCCGCGCATGCGCAACGGTCGCTGCCGCTGATGCGCGACGGCGGGCATCTCTATGCCGAAGTCCTGTTGCAGGATTCGATTCCGGCGCGGGCCATGCTCGAATCGGGAATTGCCTTTCCGCTGATCGACAGTGCGCTCGTGTGGTCGCATCCCGATCTTTTCCGGCTTGAAAAACTCGACTCCGCGGTCCGTTTCCGCATGGCTGTCGGGGCGAATTACGCGGCGCGTTACAAACTGGCTCCCGGCCTCTCGGTGAGCGGTTCCCGGAGTCTGTGCGACACTTACGTGGTGGATATGGGCGGCCGTAAGGGCGATCTGCTCTGGCCCTTGAACCGGTTTACGACCGACAGCGCCGCGACGCCCGGCATCTTCGGTCTCGACATCGCCCGGGGGCGTCTGGAACTGCTCGCGGAGGAGGAACTGCCCGGAGAGGGCGGCGGCTGGACGGCCTGGGATATGACGCGCGATGAACGGTCGGGGATGTATTGCCTGCAAAGTTCATTGGCGTTTGTCAACGACCGCGGCCGGCGTGTCGCTGAACCGGCGGAACTGGTCGTGGATCTGGGCAATGCCATGTTGCTGGCGCTCTTTGCTTACAAGCCCGAAGTGAAGAAATTCGTTTCCCGCTCGCGCATTCAGGAACTGGAAGGACGAACCTCCGCCGGCAAACGGCTGCCGGTGATCCGGCCTGCCGAGGTGATCTTTATGGATGCCTATACTTTTCGCGGCCAGCCTGTGCTGCTGCTTGAAAACCGTATGCGGCTTCCGGGGCACGGATTTCTGGGCATCCGTTTCTTCGAACGCTTCCGCGTGATCTTCGATTTTCGCCGTTCGCGGCTCCGGATCGCGGAGCCGCTGTCCGCCGCTGATACGCGTGCCGCCGGGCCGGATTGCTCCCGGACGGTTCCGGGTTCTCCGGACGCGACCCGATTCCTGTGTGTCAAATCCCGATAATTGAATATCCCATGAAAATGGATGTCGTTTGCGCCGACCGGTGGCTGTTCCCGGCGGTGCTTCGGCCCGGTTGTCGGGGTAGGTGTTTTTATCGGCTGAAATGATCTTCCGGGCGACCTTTGGGGCGCCCGTTGTTTTTGCGAATCGGTTTCTTCTGTTATTTTAATAATTGGTGTTTGTTTTATATATTATTATGTCTTGGTAAATGTGTTTTTTTAATATATTTGCATTATGATGCTTTTGTGTTGATATTTATTTGATTGCTTGGCTGAAATATTAAAAAATAGCTTGGTTTCTGCGTTTGGGGGGCTTGTCGTTGGACGCTTGTTCAAAAGCGACTCCCGGGGGAGGAAGTTCCTGAACAGGTAATGCAAGAGGGGGGGGCTGACCTTAATGCGAAAATTTCTGCAAGGCGCTGTTGTCTGCTTATTGGGAAGATTTTATAAATATCGTGCAGAATTCGGAACAAAGGCGATCCTGGAGAGAGCGAAGTCGGGGAAACGGAGGAAATGGGAAATTAATTCGAAAAGTTATGAAAAAAATTCTGTTATTGCTGTCCTGTCTGTTCGGAAGCGCGATCGCCGTGCAGGCGCAATCTTTTGCGAATAACGACAAAGGCGTTTTTCTACGGGCCGAATTGCGGGCTTTGGCCCGATCGAAAAGCGACGGAGTGGCGCAGCGAGGGATGGATGTCGAGGCAATTGTCGGTTATCGTTTCGATGGGCGTTTTTCCCTTTTCATACCGGTTACGGCGACGACCGGGTTGTTCAAGGCCGGTGGCGTGAAAAGCTACGAACAGGCCGGACAGCTCGGACTGGGCTTCGGATACGCTCCGCTTCATACCACCCGCGACCGGCTCGAAATAGCGGTGCGAGCGGGCAATACGCTCGGCGGCAGCTGGCATTTCCGCTATTACGATCTGGGCGTGCGTTGGGAGTGGGCGGACCTGAAAATACCGCCTTTCGTCGGTTTGGGTGTGCGCTATCAGGATTGCTATAAGGGAGGTTTTTCCGACTATTGTTTTTTTTATGCCACGGTCGGATTTTCGATTCGCTGGCATCGGATGAAAGGCAGGTGACCCGTCTTTCTCCCGGCAGTTTGCCGGGAGATTTTTTTTTCGGGGCGTCGAGATCGTGGGCGCAATGGTGGAAATCCCGCGTAAATGACAAATTGTCGCGCCGTTTGTCGTCGCCGAATGCAGGGAGGATGGATTGTTTAATGTGTGTTTTTAATAAATGCGTCAAGGATAATAAATCTTAACATAAATTCATGTTATTTATTAAAATATTATCTTATATTTGTTTTAGGATGTCCTGACGCATGTTGAACACTTTAAATTTAATCTATTATGGATGAATTAGGCTTTACGTTGGCGGGGTTTGTGGTCTTGGGGGTGTTGCATTATGCGGTTGCTATCGTTTTTGCCGTATCCGAATACCGAAAGTGGAGGCCTACGGGGTGGATCATTCCCCTTGCAGTCGTTATGTTCGTCGCTTTTTCGTTTATTTTTCCGGTAGTGGAACATATCGTCCGCCCCAGAATGCGGGCCTGCGGCGTCGACCGGCGTATCATCCGGCTGAAACTCGTGCTGGCATGGTCCGTGCCGCTTTTAACGAGTGTCGGTATTAAGTTGTGTGAGTTGTTCTGCAATCGGGTCGTGCCCCGCGATTTCTCCGGGGAGCTGGCCCTCTGCTGCTGTCTTTCGTGCGGACTCCTGTATTTGGGGCTTATGCTCTGGGTCAATGTGAAGCTCAATGCGCTTGCGGAGGCGTGCCCGGCCAAAGGTGCGGAGTGATCGCTCGACTTTGTCGCGGACCGTTCTGCAATCCGTCTTTCTCCCGGCAGTTTGCCGGGAGATTTTTTTTCGGGCCGTCAGATCGCCGGAAAAGGGGCAAAAACGGGGTGGTCCGCTGAAAATATCGCGCCCACGAAGCAGATTTATTCCCCTAAAGTTGCTCAAACCGGAAATAAATCGTATTTTTGTTCGTTAAAAGAACGGTAATTTTCGACGGGTGTCGACGGGCCGGTTGCGGCGCTTGTGAGCGTTGAAAATTTGAATTGGAGATAATTCGGTCGAAATTCCGGTCGCGATGCGACGAGGCTCCCGTCTTGGCGGGCGCCGGAGCGGGCCAAGTATGTAAACGCGGCGGGACGCCGCGAAAGCCCGCTTCGAAACGGAAAGACGAAGAATAACAGAATTAAGTATTAATATGTTAACTGAAGAAGAAAAGAATGCCGGTTTGACGGGGCGTATCATCCCCATCAATATCGAAGAGCAGATGAAATCGGCGTACATCGACTATTCGATGTCGGTCATCGTGTCGCGTGCGCTGCCTGACGTGCGCGACGGCATGAAGCCCGTGCACCGCCGCATCCTCTACGATATGAGCGCGGAGCTTAACCTCTACTCCGACAAACCCACACGTAAGTCCGCCCGTATCGTCGGCGACGTGCTCGGTAAGTTCCACCCCCACGGCGACACGTCGGTCTACGACGCGATGGTCCGCCTGGCGCAGGACTGGTCGATGCGCTACCCGCTGGTCGACGGACAGGGTAACTTCGGTTCGATGGACGGCGACTCGCCTGCCGCCATGCGTTACACCGAGGCCCGCATGAAGAAAATCACGGACGAAGTGATGGCCGACATCGACAAGGAGACGGTCGACTGGACGCTGAACTTCGACGACACGATTCCCGAACCCACGGTCCTGCCCACGAAAATCCCGCTGCTGATCGTCAACGGCGCCAGCGGTATCGCCGTCGGTATGGCCACGAACATGGCTCCGCACAACCTTTCGGAGGTGGTCGACGCCTGCTGCGCCTATATCGACAACCCGGAGATCACGGGCGAGGAGTTGCTGCACTACGTCAAGGGTCCCGACTTCCCCACGGGCGGTATCATCTACGGCTACGAGGGAGTGAAGGAGGCGATGCTGACGGGCCGCGGCCGTGTGATGATGCGCGCCAAGACCGACATCGAGCATACGCCCAGCGGCCGCGAGTGCATCGTCATCACGGAGATTCCCTACATGATCAACAAGGCCGAGATGATCAAGAAGATCGCCGACATGATCAACGACAAGAAGATCGACGGCATCTCCTACATCAACGACGAGTCGGACCGCAACGGCCTGCGGATCATCATTATCCTGAAGCACGACGCCGTTGCGAGCGTGGTGCTGAACACGCTGTTCAAGAACACGCCGCTGCAAACGTCGTTCGCCGTGAACAACATCGCGCTGGTCAACGGCCGGCCGCAGATGCTGCCGATGCGCGACCTGATCAAATACTTCATCGAGCACCGCCACGACGTCGTCGTGCGCCGCACGCGCTTCGACAAGCGCAAGGCCGAGGAGCGTCTGCACATCGTGCAGGGTTTGCTGATCGCGCAGGACAACATCGACGAGATCGTGCGCATCATCCGCGCCTCGCAGACGCCCGACGCCGCCAAGCAGACGATGATCGAGCGTTTCGAGTTGTCGGACATCCAGGCTTCGGCCATCATCGAAATGCGCCTGCGCGCCCTAACGGGACTCGAAAGGGGCAAGCTGCTCGCCGAGCGCGACGAACTGGAGAAGCTGATCGCCCACCTGACGGAGGTGCTTGCGAACGTCGGCATGCAGATGCAGATCATCAAGGACGAGCTGCTGGAGATCAAGGAGAAGTACGGCGACGAACGCCGCTCGGAGATCGTCTACGCTTCGGAGGAGTTCAATCCCGAGGATTTCTATGCCGACGACGACATGGTGATCACCATTTCGCACATGGGCTACATCAAGCGCACGCCGCTGGCCGAATACCGCACGCAGAACCGCGGCGGCGTGGGGGCCAAGGGCAGCGCCACGCGCGACGAGGACTTCATCGAGCACATCTACGTGGCTTCGATGCACAACACGATGCTCTTCTTCACCGAAAAGGGCCGATGCTTCTGGCTCAAGGTCTACGAGATTCCGGAAGGCGCCCGTTCGTCGAAGGGCCGCGCCATCCAGAACGTCATCCAGATCGAGCCGGACGACAAGGTCCGCGCTTACATCAACGTCAAGAGCCTGGCCGATGCGGAGTACGTGAACAACAACTACATCATCATGTGCACCAAGGACGGCACGATCAAGAAGACCAAACTGGAGGCCTACTCGCGTCCGCGCCAGAACGGCGTGAACGCCATCGTCATCCGCGAGGGCGACCAGCTGATCGAGGCCAAGCTCACCAGCGGCAACGCCGAGGTGATGATCGCCGCCCGCGACGGCAAGGCCATCCGTTTCAACGAATCGACGGTGCGTCCGATCGGGCGTGTCGGCGCCGGAGTGCGCGGCATCTCGATCGAGGACGGGGACGAGGTGGTCGGCATGATCTGCGTGGAACCCGATTCGAAGCAGGACGTGCTGGTATTGAGCGAGAACGGCTACGGCAAGCGTACCGATCTGGACGAATACCGCATCACCAACCGCGGCGGAAAGGGCGTGAAGACCATCAACATTACGGAAAAGACAGGCAAACTAATTTCGATACAGGCCGTTACCGACGACAACGACCTGATGATCATCAACCGTTCGGGACTCACCATACGCACCGCTGTCAGCCAGATCCGCCTCGCGGGCCGCGCTACGCAGGGCGTGCGTATCATCAACCTCCGCGAGGGCGACGCCATTGCTTCGGTGATGGCCGTGCCGGCTGCCGGGGAAGAGGAGGAAGTGCAGCCCGCGGAAGGCGTTGAGACCGGAGGCGAAACCCCCGGAGCCGCCCCCGCGGAGGAATAAGAAAAAGAAACAACAAAAACTTTAAAATTTCAGTTTACCATGAAGAAAACGATTTTGACGGCTCTTGCGGCGCTGCTCGTGGCAGTTCCCGCCGTGAAAGCCCAGAAAGTGAACAAGGAAGCCCTTCTCGCCAAGATCGAAAAGAGCGACGCCGACATCGCCAACGAGAAGAAGGCGGCGAAGGCCGCGACGTGGCTCGCCCGCGGCAAGGCTTTCTACGAGGTGGCCGTGGAGCCTACGAAGAGCATCTTCGCCAACATGGAACCGACGATGCTGAAACTGGCTGTCGGCGAACCCAAGTCGACGACGAAGGAGACGCTCAACGGCACGGAGTACGACGCATGGGTGTATCCCTATTTCACGGCTTACGTCAAGGACAACAAGGTCGTGACGTGGAAGCAGAGCAAATGGGTGCTGAAAGACGCTCCCAAGAAGGCCATCGAGGCTTACAACAAGGCTTATGAACTCGATCCCAAGACGGCCGAGAAGGTCAAGGAGGGTCTGAAGCAGGTCAGCGACTTCTGCTCGCAGGTGGGCAACGTCGGCATCGACTCGGGCAACTACGTCGAGGCCGCAGACGCTTACGTGACGGCTTTCGAGGCGCAGTCCAGCCCGGCTTACGAGAAGGCCGACCCCGCGCTGCTCTACTATGCGGGCTACCTGCTGACCGTCGACGGCTCGAACAACCCCAAGTCGTTCGCCAAGGGCGGCGAGTACCTGACCAAGGCCATCGACCTGGGCTATGCCGACGAGGAGGGTAATATCTATTACTACCTCTTCCACTGCCTCTACGGACAGAAGGACCTCGACAAGGGAAATATTATGAAAGCGAAGGACGTGCTGCTGACGGGTATCGGGAAGTTCCCGAAGAACGAGCGCATTCTCGACGGCCTGATGCAGCTTTACACCGCAGAGCAGGGCGTGGGCGACCCCGCCGACCTGATCGCGCTGATCGACAAGGCCATCGAGGACAACCCGTCGAACGTGGACCTCTGGTTCGGCCGCGGCCGTATCTTCTACGCGCTGAAGGACTACGATCAGAGCATCGAATCGTTCAAGAAGGTCGTGGAGCTGAAGCCCGACCTGTTCGAGGGCAACTACTACCTGGGTGTGTTCTATACGATCAAGGGCGACGCGCTCAACAAGGAGATGAACGAGAAGCAGTACAGCAGCCAGGCGGTTTACGACGCCGATCTGAAAGTCGTCAACGATGTCTACAAGGAGGCTGTGCCCTGGTTCGAGAAGGCGCACCAGATCAAACCCGACGATGTCGATACGCTGGAGTTCCTCAAATCCATCTGCTTCCGTCTGCGCGACGAGGCCGGCATCATGGAGAAGTACAACACCTACAATGCCCTTTACAAGCAGGTGAAAGGCATCGAATAGCCGCTTGACGTGCGGGATTCAGCGGCGATGGTTCGCCGGTCCCGCTCTTTGAACGGAGTTGCGCTGCCGCCCGTTCGGCAGGCGTTATGAAAAAAGCCCGGCTGGAAAGCCGGGCTTTTTTGCATATGGAGGGGGGGGGTAAATGGCATTATGAAAACGCCCCGCACCCTGAATCCCGCCTTTTGGCCGTGCGGGCGCGGAGCCGAGGAGCAGCGTTCCGGTAAACCGGCCGCACCCTGAATCCGGCGTCTTACGCCGGTTAGCGGGCGATGCGGCCCGAGACGGAGCCGCGGGCCAGCTGTTCGACCTCTGCGGCCGTGAATTGGTTGTAGTCGCCCGGCACGGTGTTTTTCAACGCGCAGGCCGCGGTTCCGAAGTCCAGCGCAAACTGGGCGTCGTGGGGATGCGCGGCCATTCCGTAGAGCAATCCGCCCACGAAGGCGTCGCCCACGCCGACGCAGTCGACCACGGGGTCGATGTCGTAAACCCGCGTGGAGTGCAGACGTCCGCCCGTGTAGAGCGTTCCCGAGATCAGGTGGTGGTTGGCGCTCAATACGCTGCGCAGTCCGAAGACGATGCTCCGGCAGCGGGGGAAGCGCGCCGCAACCTCCGCCGAGGCCCGTTCGTAACCCGCCGTATCGGGACGGTAGGCGGTGTCGCGGGCCGCAAACTGCGGCAGCTGCATGCCGAGCACCTTTTCGTATTCGTCGTCCGTGCCGAAGAAGGCGTCGCACTGCTCCATCAGCGGCGGGAGCACCTCCTGCGGCTCCTTGCCGTATTTCCAGAGGTTCTTGCGGTAGTTGATGTCGCACGAGACGGTCAGTCCCGCCGCGTGCGCCGCCGCAATCGCCTCGGCGCACACGGCCGCCGTGCCGGCGCTCACCGCGGCCGAAATCCCCGACCAGTGGAACCACGAGGCGCCGCGGAAGATTCCGTCCCAGTCGATCATCCCCGGTTGCAGGGTGTCGAAGGCCGAGTCGGCGCGGTCGTATACGACGTGCGACGAGCGCATCGCGGCGGCCTCCTCCATGTAGTAAATCCCGAGCCGCTTGCCGCCGCGCAGGATGGCGTCCGTCCGTACGCCGTAGCGGCGCAGGTCGTCGATGCAGGCGTCGGCCACCCGGTTGTCCGGCAGGCGGGTGACGAATTCGCTTTGCAGGCCGTAGTTGGCCAGCGATACGGCGACGTTGGCCTCGCTTCCGCCGTAGCTGGCGCGGAAGAGGTTCGTCTGGTTGAAACGCAGGTAGTCGGGCGGCGTGAGACGCAGCATGATCTCCCCGAAGGTAACGATCTTTTGTCTGTCCATGATTTTTGTGAAATAGGAGTTACAAATATACATAAAAAGCCGGACAATCGCAAGCCGGATTGCGCCCGCTTCGGGAAAGGGTTCCGACAGAGAAAGGCCCGGTCGTCGGACCGGGCCTTTCGGAAAAAGCAGGATGATATGCCTGCCCTTTTTGGGATGGATTTTTAGTTGAGGACCGTCACTTTGAGCGGCGTCACGGCGGCGGCCTGCGCCTGCCCGATCTCTTCGATCCACTCCTTCATGTCCTCCACGCCGCCCTGGCTCCAGCCCGAACCGGCGTAGTAGGTCAGCGTCCGGCCGGGTTTCACGGCCTTGACGGCTACGGCGTGGCCCAGCGTGTCCGTAAGCATCTCGGCTCCCGGCAGGATCACGCCCAGGTAGATGTCGCCGTCGCGTGCGGGGTTCTTCGAGTCCGAAACGGCCTCGCATAGGGCCATCCAGCCTTCGCCGCGCTGCATCTGTTTCACGTCGTGGCGCACGAAGCCCGCGGCGATCGGCATCTCGGCGAATGCTCCTTCGTAGATGTTGTCCATGCGGTTGAAGCGCTGGTTGGCGTCGAGCGAGATGATCTTGGTGAGCGTCACGGGCGTGCCGTCGACATCGAACGGGGCGTAGGTCAATTCGACCGAAGTGCGGATCGGGCCGTTGTCGAGCGTCCGGGCCGTGGCGTAGTTGTGTCCCATCATCCAGAATTTACCGCCGGCGAAGGGCAGCGATGCGCCCGAACCGAGTGTCACGCCCACCTTGTAGCAGTCCATGCCGTCGCCGTAGTTGTGGTGGTAGTTGCCCCGGGCGTACCACTCGTCGATCACCAGTTTGTCGGTGCACTTCACCCATACGTCGATGCCCGGAGTGACGAGTTTCTCGGGAGAGGTTTCGAGCGCCGGGCCGTAGAGGCGGTAGGCCACCTTGTTGTTCTCCCAGGCGTAGTCGTCGTAACGTTCGGGAACCGTGCGGCCGAACGCCTCGGCGGGGTAGTTCTCGCGCTGGCCTGTGACCAGTTTGAACCGCTTGCTTTCCATCGGGTCGGCGTCGGTCTGGAAGATCAGCGCCTGCGGCTCCGTTCCGCCGCGGAAGAGGACCTGCGAGGGGATCTGCTCGTTGTCGTCGTTCAGGACGACGATGTTGTCCGGCGTCACACCTTTGAGCGCGGCGACTTCGGACCAGGCGATTTCGACGGTTTCGTCATCGCGTTCGGTCGGGGTCGTGTTGGCGACTTCGACCTTCAAAGCGGGTGTGCAGGAGGCCATCAGAAGGGCTGCAACCCACATAATCGGGTTTTTCATAAAATTAGAATTGAAGTTTTTCCGTTGTTTGTAGGCAAATTTACAATTTTTCCGTATATTGGTCAACCAAAACGGCAAATATTCTATTTAATTCGGTAATTTTTCATATTCCGAGTGGCGGAAAGTTACTAATTTTACGTTATGAAAAAGAGCCTGATACGTATAGAATTTAACCGCGATACCTTTTATTTTTTATGAAACAGTTCAACGACGACAATTTCCTGTTGCAGACCGAGACTGCGCAGCGTCTTTACCACGACCATGCGGCCAAGATGCCGATCATCGACTACCATTGCCACCTGATTCCCGAGTACGTGGCTTCGGATCACCGTTTCGACAACCTGTCGAAGATCTGGCTCGAAGGCGACCACTACAAATGGCGCGCCATGCGCACCAACGGGGTCGATGAGAAGTATTGCACGGGCAAGGATACGACCGATTGGGAGAAGTTCGAGAAGTGGGCCGAGACGGTTCCCTATACGATGCGCAACCCGCTCTACCACTGGACCCACCTCGAATTGAAGACCGCCTTCGGAGTGACGAAACTGCTCAACCCCGCTTCGGCCCGCGAAATCTACGACCATTGCACGGCGCTGTTGCAGCGTCCCGAATACCACGCCCGCGGCCTGATGCGCCGCTACAACGTCGAGGCGGTCTGCACGACGGACGATCCCGTGGATTCGCTCGAACACCACATCAAGGTCCGCGAGGTCGGTTTTGCGACGAAGATGCTCCCCACGTGGCGTCCCGACAAGGCGATGGCCGTGGAGGTTCCGGCCGATTTCCGCGCTTATATGGAGAAGCTTTCGGAGGTTTCGGGCGTCGCGATCACGAAATTCGCCGATGTGATCGACGCGCTGCGCGTGCGTCACGAGTTCTTCGGGTCGGTCGGCTGCCGCCTTTCGGACCACGGCATCGAGGAGTTCTACGCCGAGGATTATACGCAGGCCGAGATCGACGCTATTTTTAATAAGGTATACGGCGGGCAGACGCTGACGCCCGAGGAGATCCGCAAGTTCAAGACCGCCATGCTGGTCGAGTTCGCCACGATGGACCATGAGGCCGGCTGGACCCAGCAGTTCCACTACGGCGCCATCCGCAACAACAACAGCCGCATGTTCGGCCGGCTGGGTCCCGATACGGGCTTCGACTCGATCGGCGACTTCGCGGTCGGCAGGCAGATGTCGAAATTCTTCGACATGCTCGACCGCAACGACCGCCTTGCGAAGACCATCATCTACAACCTCAATCCGCGCGACAACGAGCTGGTGGCCACGATGATCGGCAATTTCCAGGACGGCCGCTACGGCGCCGGGAAGATCCAGTTCGGATCGGGGTGGTGGTTCCTCGATCAGAAGGACGGCATGGAGAAACAGATGAACGCCCTCTCGACGCTGGGTCTGTTGAGCCGCTTCGTGGGCATGCTGACCGACTCGCGGTCGTTCCTTTCGTACCCGCGCCACGAGTATTTCCGCCGCACGCTGTGCAACCTCGTCGGCAACGACATCGAGCAGGGCCTGCTGCCCGCCTCGGAGATCGACTTCATCGGCCGGGAGATCATCGAGGGCATCTGCTACCGCAACGCCAAGGACTATTTTAAATTTTAAGCTGTCATAATACCATGAAAATCGTAACATTAGGTGAAATCATGCTGCGTCTTTCGACGCCCGGAAACACGCGCTTCGTTCAGTCCGATTCGTTCGACGTCGTCTATGGCGGCGGCGAGGCCAACGTGGCCGTTTCGTGCGCCAACTACGGCCACGAGGCTTACTTCGTCTCGAAGCTCCCGAAGCACGAGATCGGCCAGTCGGCGGTCAATGCGCTGCGCAAATACGGCGTGAGGACCGATTTCATCGCCCGCGGCGGCGACCGCGTGGGTATCTACTACCTCGAAACCGGGGCTTCGATGCGTCCCTCGAAGGTGATCTACGACCGTGCGCATTCGTCGATCGCCGAGGCCGATCCGCAGGATTTCGACTTCGATGCCATCATGGAGGGCGCCGACTGGTTCCACTGGTCGGGCATCACGCCCGCGATTTCGGACAAGGCTGCCGAACTGACCCGTCTGGCCTGCGAGGCCGCCAGGCGTCACGGCGTGACGGTGTCGGTGGACCTGAACTTCCGCAAGAAGCTCTGGACCAAGGAGAAGGCGCAGTCGATCATGAAGCCGCTGATGCAGTATGTCGACGTCTGCATCGGCAACGAGGAGGACGCCGAGCTGTGCCTCGGGTTCAAGCCCGACGCCGACGTCGAGGGCGGCGAGACCAACGCCGAGGGCTACAAGGGCATCTTCCGCCAGATGGCCGCGACGTTCGGGTTCAAGTATGTGATCTCGACCCTGCGCGAGTCGTTCTCGGCGACGCACAACGGCTGGAAAGCCATGATCTACAACGGAGAGGAGTTCTACGAGTCGAAGCGTTACGACATCGACCCGATCATCGACCGCGTGGGCGGCGGCGACTCGTTCTCGGGCGGCGTGATTCACGGCCTGCTGACCAAGCCGACGCAGGGCGAGGCCCTGGAGTTCGCCGTGGCGGCATCGGCCCTGAAGCACACGATCAACGGCGACTTCAACCTCGTATCGGCCGAGGAGGTCGAGTCGTTGGCCGGAGGGAATGCCAGCGGACGGGTGCAGAGATGATTAAAAATGAAAAATTAGGAATTAAAAATTATGGCTCGCTTCAATAAAATGCAAGTTCTGGAGGCCATCGGTAAGACCGGCATGGTTCCCGTATTCTATCATGCCGACGCCGACGTGGCCGAGCAGGTCGTGAAAGCCTGCTACGAAGGCGGCGTGCGCGCTTTCGAGTTCACCAACCGCGGCGATTTCGCTTCGGAGGTGTTCATCCGTCTGGTGAAATTCGCCGCCGCGGAGTGCCCGGAGATGATCCTGGGCATCGGTTCGGTGGTCGACGCCCCGACGGCCGCGATGTACATGCAGTACGGCGCCAACTTCGTCGTGGGTCCCTACCTGAACGCCGAGGTGGCCAGGGTCTGCAACCGCCATCTGGTTCCCTACACCCCTGGCTGCGGTTCGGTGACGGAGATCGGCACGGCGCAGGAACTGGGCTGCGACCTGACGAAGGTTTTCCCCGCGGGCAACGTGGGCGGTCCGTCGTTCGTCAAGAACGTCAAGGCCCCGCTGCCGTGGTCGAACATCATGGCCACCGGAGCGGTGGAACCCACCGAGGAGAACCTCACGGCGTGGTTCAAGGCCGGCGTTTATTGCGTGGGCATGGGCTCGCAGCTCTTCCCGAAAGAGGTCGTCGCCGTGAAGGACTGGGCGGCGATCACCGAAAAATGCCGTTTCGCTCTGGACGTGATCGCCCGGGTGCGTTAAAACCGATTCCGTAAGTTCGGTAGTCCGGCGGCGGCCCCGCTCCGCCGCCGGACGCCGTTCCTACGGCTCACCAATTCCTGAACACTACTTAATTAAACCCCATAATGACAAACAACAAATCGACTCTCGCTGGGAAGATGACGCAGTATCGCTGGATCATCTGTGCGATGCTCTTCTTCGCAACGACTGTTAACTACCTCGACCGTCAGGTGCTCTCGCTGACGTGGGACGAGTTCATCAAGCCCGAATTCCACTGGAACGAGTACCACTACGGGCTGATCACTTCGATCTTCTCGATCGTCTATGCCGTCTGCATGCTCTTCGCGGGCCGTTTCATCGACTGGATGGGCACCAAGAAAGGTTATCTGTGGGCCATCGGCGTCTGGTCGATGGGAGCCTGCATGCACGCCCTTTGCGGCATCGCCACCGAGGCATGGGTGGGGCTTCCCGACGCCGCCGCGCTGCGCGCCGTCGAGGCCGGGTCGGCCCTGGCCGCGACCATCGCCATGGTCAGCATGTATTTCTTCATCGCCGCGCGCTGCATCCTCGCCCTGGGCGAGGCGGGCAACTTCCCGGCAGCCATCAAGGTGACCGCCGAGTACTTCCCCAAGAAGGACCGCGCCTACGCCACCTCGATCTTCAATGCCGGCGCTTCGATCGGCGCGCTGTTCGCCCCGCTGACCATTCCGCTGCTGGCGAAGGCCTGGGGCTGGGAGATGGCCTTCATCGTGATCGGCGCCCTGGGCTTCGTCTGGATGGGCTTCTGGGTCTTCATGTACAAGAAACCCTCGGACCACCCGAAGGTGAATGCCGCCGAGCTGGAGTATATCGAGCAGGACCAGCACGAAGTGGTCGACGGCGAGACGGTCGGCAAGGAGCAGGAGGGCGAGAAGATCTCGTTCTGGAGAACGCTCTCGTTCAAACAGACGTGGGCCTTCGCCTTCGGCAAGTTTATGACCGACGGCGTGTGGTGGTTCTTCCTCTTCTGGACCCCCTCGTACCTCAATTCGCAGTTCGGGATCAAGATGTCCGAAGGGCTGGGCGTGGCGCTGATCTTCACGCTTTATGCCATCACGATGCTGTCGATCTACGGCGGCAAGCTTCCGACGATCATCATCAACAAGACGGGGCTGAACCCCTATGCGGCACGCATGCGCGCCATGCTGATCTTCGCGTTCATTCCGCTGCTGGTGCTGCTGGCGCAGCCCATGGGCACGATCTCGCCGTGGTTCCCGATCATCCTGATCGGTCTGGGCGGCGCGGCGCACCAGTCGTGGTCGGCCAATATCTTCTCGACCATCGGCGACATGTTCCCCAAGTCGGCGATCGCCACCGTGACGGGCATCGGCGGCATGGCCGGCGGCGTAGGCTCGATGATCCTGCAATGGTTCGCCGGCTGGCTGTTCGTATATGCCGACGAAACGGCGATGCAGTTCATGGGTTTCGAGGGTAAGCCCGCCGGATATTTCGTCGTCTTCTGCATCTGCGCCGTGGCTTACCTCATCGGCTGGATCGTGATGAAGACGCTGGTTCCGAAATACAAACCGATTGTATTGGATTAACTTAAAAACCGGACATACAATGATCAAGCAACTGAACAAGTCGACCGTCGAAACGGTCGGCCGCCCCGTTCGCATCCTGCAATTCGGCGAAGGCAACTTCTTGAGAGCCTTCGTGGACTGGCAGATCGACATCGCCAACGAGAAGGGCGTCATGGATGCAGGCGTGGCCGTTTGCCAGCCGATCATCGACCCCGAGCGCAAGGTGCTGGGGATGATCGACCTGATGCACCGGCAGGACAACATGTACCACGTCTATCTGGAGGGCATCGAGAACAAACGGCCCAAGAAGGACGTGCGGCTGGTGAAGAGCATCATGGATTCGTTCAATCCCTATGTGGACTATGCGAAATACGAGGCGTATTTCCTCTCGCCGGAGCTGAAGATCACCATTTCGAACACCACCGAGGCGGGCATCCGCTACGAGGAGGGCGACGACCTGACGGCCTGTCCGCCGAAATCGTACCCCGCCAAGATGACGGCGCTGCTGTACAAGCGGTTCAAACATTTCAACGGCGACCCGACCAAGGGCCTTTGCATCATCTGCTGCGAGCTGATCGAGAACAACGGCTCGACGCTCCACGAATACGTCATCAGACACGCCGAATACCACAAGCTCGGGCAGGATTTCATCGACTGGGTCGAAAACAGCTGCCACTTCTGCGACACGCTCGTGGACCGCATCGTCCCGGGTTTCCCGCGCGAGCAGATCGGCGAGATCAGGGAGGAGATCGGCTATGACGACAACCTTGTGGTGAAGGCCGAATTGTACCACTTGTGGGCTATCGGCGGTCCGGGCTACAAGGAGGTGATGAAGGAGCTGCCGCTGGACAAGGCGGGGCTGCATGTGATCTTCATTCCGTCGATCAAGCAGTTCCGCGACAAGAAGGTCCGCATCCTGAACGGGTCGCATACGGGCATGGTGCCCATCGCCCTGCAAATGGGCTGCGAGACGGTGATGGACGCTTTCAATACGCCCGACATCGAGCGGTTCGTCAACGACATGGTTGCCGAGGAGGTGATCCCGATGATCGACGAGGACCGGGACGAGCTGAAGAAGTTCGCCGCCGGGATTCTGGAGCGTTTCTACAACCCCTTCATCAAGCACATGCTCCGGTCCATTTCGCTCAACTCGCTTTCGAAATGGGAGGCGCGCAACTATCCGACCGTGCGCGACAACTGGTTCAAGGCGCAGCGGCTGGCCGAACGCGAAGCATTCACGTTCGCCGCGCTGATGACCCTCTACGGGCCGAACAGCGGTTTCGAACCCGACGACACGAGGGAGTTCGTGGACTACATCCGCGCCAACTGGGATTCGGCCGACATGGAGGCTACGATCACGAAGATCGTGAAGGAGAGCGGCATCTTCACCGTCGATTTCTCGGAGGTTCCGGGCTTCATCGGGACCGTTGCGGGCTATGTCCGCGACATCGAGACGCTGGGCATGAAAGATGCCTTGAAGAAGTTTTTAGGAGCGTAACCAGTCAGCTGTTTCGGTGCGGCGTTTCGGACGGTTCGTGGCACGGCCTCCGGTCGTGTTCACAAGTCCGACCCACCCCGAACCCCCGCCTCGGCGGGGGCTTTGCGGGACCCGGACATGCGGCTTATTTTATTGATATGAAACGGTTTCTGAAAATCAACGCTGCGGACAATGTCGCCGTCGCACTGGCCGACGACCTGCACGAGGGCGAGACGCTCGATGTCGAGGGCGTCGCCGTGACGCTCCGCGAGGACGTTGCGCGCGGCCATAAGTTCGCCCTGCGCGACATCGCCGCGGGCGAGAACGTCGTGAAGTACGGCTATCCCATCGGTCACGCCACGCAGGACGTGCCGCAGGGCGGGTGGATTCACACGCACAACCTGAAAACCAACCTCCGCGACGACCTCGAATACACCTATGCCCCCAAGGTTTACGATGTCGGGTGCCCGAAGCGCGACGTGCGGGTGATGGGTTACCTGCGCGGGAACGATACGATGGGCATTCGCAACGAGTTGTGGATCGTGCCCTCGGTGGGGTGCGTCAACGGGCAGGCGCAGGCCATCGCGGAGCGCGTGAAGCGCGAGTGCGACTGCTCGCACCTCGACGACGTGCGGGTCTACACCCACAATTACGGCTGTTCGCAGCTGGGCGACGACCACGCCAATACGCAGCGGGCGCTGGCCGCGCTGGTGCGTCACCCCAATGCGGGCGCCGTGCTGGTGCTGGGCCTCGGGTGCGAGAACAACCAGGTGTCGGCCCTGAAAGAGGTGATCGGCCAATGGGACGACGAGCGGATGAAGTTCCTCGTCGCCCAGGAGGTCGAGGACGAGATCGAGGCGGGATTCGAAATCTGCCGCGGGCTGGTGGAAAAGACCAAAGCCGATAAGCGTCAGCCGCTTCCGCTCGCTTACCTCAAGGTGGGCTTGAAGTGCGGCGGCTCGGACGGTTTCTCGGGCATCACGGCCAATCCGCTGGTGGGGCTGTTTTCCGACTGGCTGATCGCGCAGGGCGGCACGACGGTGCTGACGGAGGTTCCCGAGATGTTCGGCGCCGAGACGATCCTGATGGACCGCGCCGCAGACCGCCGGGTTTTCGACGGAACGGTCTCGCTGATCAACGATTTCAAACGCTATTTCCGCCGGTTCGACCAGCCGATTTATGAAAATCCCTCGCCGGGCAACAAGAAGGGCGGCATCACGACCCTTGAGGAAAAATCGCTCGGCTGCGTGCAGAAGGGCGGGGCGCAGCCCGTCGTCGACGTGCTGACCTACGCACAGCCCGTCACGAAGCCGGGATTGAACCTCTTGCAGGCTCCGGGCAACGACCTGGTGGCCGCTTCGGCGCTGGCTCTCTCGGGCTGCCAGCTGGTGCTCTTCACCACGGGACGCGGCACGCCTTTCGGGTCGTTCGTGCCCACGATGAAGATTTCGACCAACACGCAGCTCGCGGAGTTCAAGGCCAACTGGATCGACTTCAACGCCGGCACGCTGGTCGAGGACGAGGAGCCGCAGGCCGTGCTGGAGCGTTTCATCGGCAAGGTGCTGGCCACGGCCGGCGGCGAGCGTCTCAAGCACGAGGAGACGGGTTTCAAGGAGATCGCCATCTTCAAGACGGGGGTGACGTTGTAGCGTGTAATTGCGTTCACCGAACCTATGATGAAATCCGCTGTAATCATAACGATCCTTCTCCTTTCCTCGTTCGTCGCCTCGGCAGAGAAGGTCTATACCGTCGACTGCAACGGCGGCGGGGATTTCCGGACCATTCAGGCGTGTTTCGACGCCCTGCCGTCGAAGCCTGCGGAGTGGCGCACGGTGCGGATTATGCCCGGCGTCTATCGCGAGAAGGTGACGCTCGACGTCTATAAGGACAAGGTCCGGATTCTGGGCGATGAAATGGCTGAAACCCGCATCGTCTGGGGCGACTATGCCGGCAAAGTCGTCGACGGCCGCGAGCTGACCACCTACGACAGCTATACGATGTCCGTTCAGGCCGACGATGTCTATCTGGATTGCCTGACCGTCGAGAACGATGCCGGAAGGGTAGGGCAGGCTGTGGCGCTCGAAACCCGCGGTGACCGCATCCATCTGTATCATTGTGCGCTCATCGGCGATCAGGACACCTTCTTTGCTCGCGGCTACGTTTCGCGCGTACATGTCGAGAATTGTTATATCGAGGGAACCACCGACTTCATTTTCGGCCCTTCGATCGTGCTGTTCGAGTGTTCGACGATCCATTGCAAGGCCGACAGTTTCATCACGGCCGCTTCGACCACCGAGCGCAACGAATACGGATTCGTCTTCTCCTGCTGCCGTGTGACGGCGGCCGAAGGGGTGACGCGGGTTTACCTCGGGCGTCCGTGGAAATCGACGGCCCGCACCGTGTGGCTGGAGTGCGAATTTCCCGCGGCGATCCGTCCCGAGGGGTGGCGCGACTGGCACGACGCGGCCCGTAAAGGCGATGTGTACTATGCCGAATGGCGTTGCGAAGGACCCGGCGCCGACCGTTCGGGCCGCGTGGCGTGGTCGCGGGAGCTGACCGATGCCGAGGCCGACGTTTACGACAACCGGTGCATTTTTGCCAAAAAGACCGGCTCCGAGCAGTTCCGCGACGACTGGGATGGCTTCGCGGAATAGACGGTCCGGAAGGTCTCGTTTTTACGGTTTCGCCCCCGCCGGAAGCATCTCCGGCGGGGGCGGTTTCCTTTTCGGAGGCTTGTCCGGCGCTCGTTCCGTGCCGGCGGGCGGTTGTCCGGGTCCTATGCGATCTTGTCGTAGATGGTTTTCAGCCGGCGGGTCATAAAGAACTGGATCACTCCGCGCAGGAACATGTAGAGCGTGAAGGCCAGCCATAGGGCATTGTTGCCGATCAGCGGGTAGCAGGCGTAGTAAATGGCGAAATAGGCCGCCGTGGCCCAGAACATCGAGTCGCGCATGACGCGCGTTTCGGTGGCTCCGACCATGATGCCGTCCATGATGAAGGGCATGGCCGAGGCGATCGGGATGAGGATGATCCAGACGATGTAGCGTCCCGCCAGCTCCTCGATCACCCCGGCGTTGGGTGCCGAGTGGTCTACGAACACGCCCACCAGGTCGCGCCACCAGACGAGATAAATCCCCACGAAGACCACCGATACGAGCGTTCCCCAGGCGATGCACCTCCGCAGGCAGTCGCGCAGCGACACGCTGTCGCGCGCGCCGATGAAGCGTCCCGTGAGCGCCTCGGCGGCGTAGGCGAAGCCGTCGTTCATGTAGGAAAAGAGCGTGAAGAGTTGCAGCAGCAGGGTGTTCACGGCCAGCAGCGCGGGGTCGTCCATGCGTGCCGACGCCCCGGTGAAGAAGGTGTAGACCGCGACGATGCAGAACGTGCGCAGGATGATGTCGCGGTTGATGATGAAGAACGTCTTCAGCGGTTTGAGGTCCAGCACCTCCGACCAGTCGATCCCGGTGAGGATCGGACGGTATTTGGCGGCGAGCAGCAGCGCCGAGAGCGCCACGCCGGTCCATTGGGCGATCACCGAGGCGTAGGCGATGCCCACGATGCCCATATCCATCCCGAAGGCGAACCAGAGGCTGCAAAGGATGTGCACGATGTTGACCGTGACGGCCGTCAGCATGGGGAATATGGCGTTCTGCATCCCCGTGAACCAGCCGTTGAACCCGAAGAGCACGATGCCCGCCGGCACGGCCCAGATGCGGGCGTAAAAGTAGTCGCGGGTCATTTCGCTGCCGTTCATGGCCCAGAGGGCCAGTTCTCCCACGGGGTATTGGAGCAGGATCATCAGCACACCCATCACCGCCGACACCGACAGCGCGCGGGCCAGCATGTTGGTGCACTCGCGGAAGTCGCCCGCGCCGAACGCCTGGGCCGTCAGCCCGCTGGTTCCCATGCGCACGAACGAGCAGTTCCAGTAAATGAAGTTGAAGATCGAGACGCCGATGGCCAGCGCGCCGATCGTGGCGGCGGAGTCGGCTCCCCAGTGTCCGGCGATGGCGGTCGATACGATGCCCATGAGCGGCACGGTGATGTTCGAGACGATATTGGGGAGCGCAATGCGCAGTATTTCGCGGTTCATGTTCATAACGGATGCAAAGATAGCGTATTTGTGGTGTGTTTATTCGCAGACTACCCTAAATTGAAATAACATAGTTTCAGATCAATATTGATTTTCAGCAACCTTTTTTCGAAATTTGCAGGGACAATACCCCGGGAGCGTTGCGTATTGAAAAACATTTTCTATCTTTGTCTTGCTGTCCACACGGACGGCGACATATTTGGTAGAAGTGTTTCGCTTTTATTCTTGAATGGAAATCTGGAAAATTTCTCGTGAACAGGAATAAGCAATACAAACACTCATTGCCGTGTATAGCTATATCATTCCCGATATACTATCCGGTGTGGGGTATTGTTTATTTGTTCACGGGTATTCCAGAACCTCCATTCAGATAAACGAACGGCTCCACGCTTTCTTTTTATGAATCTGCCGTACAGGAGCCGGGTGGCAATCTATATAACATGTTGCTATGAAAAAGATGCTGTTGGGAATGTGCCTGCTATTGTGCGCATGCAGCGAGAGCCCGGAGCAATCGGAAAAACCCGATGAAGTCATATCCATTATCGACCGGGGCGGGATTCCGGAGACAGTCCCCTCGCAGGGTGGAACTTATGGCGTTCGGTTTTCCTCCCGGGAAAATTGGTTCGTCGCGCTTTACTATACGGATTCCGCGGCGAATTGGATTTCGGTTTCTCCGATGTCGGGCGATTCGGGCGACGGTGAGATATTTATTTCCTTGAAATCCAATATAACGCTTGCGGACCGGAAGTGCTTTGTGCGAATCATGGCGGGAGATTCGCAGACGACGATCGAAATCGGGCAGGCCCGACAGAATTCGGTCTCCTTGTCGTCGCAGCAATTCTGGCTCGACGCTGCGGCCGGTGAGTTTCAGATACAGGTGCAGGCGAATGTCGTCTATCAGGTAAAAATAGAGGCTGACTGGATCGAATTGGCCTCCCCGGAGAATGAATCGCTGCTTACCTTCAGGGCAAAAGTTAACGTTGGAGACACACGTACCGGGACAATCGTCGTTTCCGGAGGCGGCGTTTCCGCAAAAGCGGAGGTCACGCAATTCGCGCCGTCGGAAATAATCCGTTTCCCCGATGCGAAGTTCAAATCTTATCTTATGCGGTACGATATTACGGGGGACGGCGAAATATCGCGGCAGGAGGCGCTTCGAGTGGAAACGATTTCGTGTGGTGGTATGGAGATAGAATCGCTCGAAGGAATCGAATACTTTCCGAATCTGACCTCGCTGCATTTTTCCAACAATCAAGTGCGGAGACTCGATTTGAGCCGCAATACGAAATTGAACTCCCTGGGTTCCCGGTTCAATCCGCTGGAGTGGCTCAATCTCGGGGAAACGCTTCCGACCCGGTATACAGGAGGTTATTCGTGGGGTGAAGATCCGCATTTTGAAGCGTTGACCTCGGAATCATTTGAGATAATCAGTTCCAGAATGACAACTTTGGGCGTTTATAGCGACATGTCATCGCAATGGAACAACCTCGATCTGCGGATTGTCGATGTGTCGGGGTGTCCGATGCTGGAATCGCTCAATTCCTTTATGGGTAATCCCAAGTTGGAAGAGATTTGGCTGAAAAAAGGGCAGACTCCCCGGATATGGTGCAACAGCGAAAATGTGCGGATACTCTATAAATAATAAAGCGATGGATTATAAACCCAATTTAAATAAGATGAAAAAGAAATGGATGTTTTGCCTGTCGGCCGTGTTGCTGACTTTTGCCGCCTGTTCGGACGATGAGAAGGGGACCGACGAACAGCCCGGTCCGATTATCGGCGAATGAGTATTCGAGAAAAACGAGGTCTATCGGAATGGGAAACTCGCCGAAAGTTTCACGGCGGTCGAAACGGCCGACAAGATGATAGCGATCTTCCGGGAAGACGGTACCTATCGCTACTACGATTATCCGCCGAAGGAGTATTACAACGGAACGTACACTTACGAGGAGTCGACGAAAACCCTTTCGATGCGGAGCGACGATGTCGATTATTCCGACGGTTCCGACCCGCAGGTCTGTCACGCAGAGGTGACGACTACCCGGATGACATGGACGTATCCGGCCGATGAAGACGGGTATGTGACTGTAGAGTATTATGTGCGGAGGTAAGCGGCATTGAGCCGTGATGTTTCATCGCCGCCGGAAAGGGTTGAATGCCGACCTGATTCCGGCGGCGTTTTTTGGGTATGGGTTTATCCCGGGGTGGCCGCGGACGGCGGTGTTCCGGAGTGTTGCCGTTATTTTGTCAGATGGAGGAAGAATGTGAAATTCCATTGTCGAAACAGTTTTAACCGGGGTATTTATCGTCCGGGGTGGTTTTTATCTCCGATTCGGGCACGCAATGTGTTGTTATCCCCGAAACTTGCACTATCTTTGCGGGCGAACAGACGCCCGCCTGGATAGACTGCGGTCCGGCAATGCCCCGATGATTCGGCATCGCTCCCGTTCTGCGCTATCTTTGCCTGCGACAATATTATTAGTAGAGAATAGAAAATGAAAGATCCTAAAAACGACTCGACCCCGGTGCTCGAACGCTTCGGACGCGACAAACGCAAGCGCACCGTAGTGGCTACGGCGGAGCGTGTCGAGCGTCGCCCGCGTTTGCAGCGTGATGCCGCCGATTCGGAGCAGCCCTCCTTTGAAAACAGGCCCGAACGCCGGGCTTCGTATAACCCCCATTTCACGGCCGACAACCGTCCGGTTTTCGAGAAGCCGCACTACGGCGACAAATCCCGCGGGGAGGGCGACCGCCCGCGCCGTTCGTATGACGACCGCCCGCGTCCCTATGGCGACCGTCAGCGTCAGTACGACGATAAGCCGCGTTCGTATGGCGACCGCCCGCGTCAGGACGACGACCGTCCGCGGCGTTCCTTCGGCGACAAACCCCGCTACGACGGTGACCGTCACCGCAGCGACGAGGAGCGTCCGCGCCGCAGTTACGGCGATAAGCCGGCCTACGGCGAGAAGAAATTCGGACCCAAGAAGTTCGGCGACAAGCCCTACGGCGAGAAGAAGTTCGGCGAGAAAAAATTCGGGGATAAGAAATTCGGCGACCGGAAGTTCGTCGACAAACCGTTCAAACCTGCCTATAAGAAACACGACGACAAACCGGCGTCGTATCCGAAATTCAATCCCGAGAAGCAGACGGGCGAGATGCGCCTGAACCGCTTCATCGCCCAGTCGGGTATCTGCTCGCGCCGCGAGGCCGACGATTTCATCACGGCGGGCGTCGTTTCGGTCAACGGCAAGATCGTCACCGAACTGGGAACCAAGGTGCTGCCGACCGACGAAGTGCGGTTCAACGACGAGCCGGTGCAGGGCGAGAAGAAGGTCTACCTGGTGCTGAACAAGCCCAAGGGCTACGTCACTTCGCTCGACGATCCCCATGCCGGAAAGACGGTCATGGAGCTGGTCTCGGGCGCCTGCACGGAGCGCATCTACCCGGTGGGACGTCTCGACAAGAACAGCCTCGGGCTGCTGTTGTTCACCAACGACGGCGACCTTACGAAGCAGTTGACGCACCCTTCCTACAAGAAGAAGAAAATCTACCAGGTGACGCTCGACAAACCTCTGACGCGCGCCGACATGGACCGCATCGCCGAGGGCGTCACGCTCGAAGACGGCGAGATCTTCGCCGACGAGATTTCCTACGTCAAGGAGAACAAGCAGGAGGTGGGCATCGAGATCCACTCGGGCCGCAACCGCATCGTGCGCCGTATTTTCGAGTTCCTGGGTTACACCGTGACCAAACTCGACCGCGTTTACTATGCGGGTCTCACGAAGAAGAACCTCAAGCGCGGAGCGTGGCGGTTCCTGACCCGCGAGGAGGTGGAGCGGCTGAAGTCCGGGCAGTATGAATAGGAAGTCCGGGCTGTATGCATAAATGAAAAGAGCGATTCGTGAGAATCGCTCTTTTCATTTCATTTAATGCGTGTCCCGATACCAGTTCGTCATCCGGTTTTCGGCGACGTACTTCGTCGAAGGCTCGCTCACGGAGACGCCCGTATAGAAATGCACGGGGTTCGACCCGTTGTTGTATTGGGAATAGAACTGCTTCGTGCACAGACGGCTTTCGGGGGGAAATGCCCGGTCGAGTTGCGTCGTGAATTCCTCGACGAGCGCCGGGTCGCCGCAGCTCAATTCGACGTAATGCCCCAAGTCGTAGAAAAGGTGTGTCATCAGTCCCTCGTAGTACTGGAGCTGCGAGAGTTCGAACGGCTGTTTGCCTTTTTCGTTGATGCGGCGCATCACCTCCGCCAGCGCGTCCAGCTGCGACGTGACGGCCAGTGAGATGCAGCCCGACTGCTCTTTCCAGGTCGTGCTCTGGTATTCGTTTTCGTAGAGGTTCCAGAACTCCCGGCAGGTTTCCGCGAGCCGGTCCGCGACCGGTCCCGTTTCGAACAGGTGGGGGACGATCCGGTCGTAGGGGAATCCGTCGCCCATGACCTCGCAGGGCGACGCCACGATGTAGCCGATGACCGAACGCAGGTCGTAGAGCGTTTCGATGTTGGCCATGAAGCAGTCGTCGAAGATCAGGTAGTCGAAACGGAACTGCTGCGCTTCGAGCGCCTCCTTCAGCTCCGTGATGTTCAGTTCGTAGCCCTTGTCGCCGAACGAACGGGTCTGCTTGGCTCCCGGGGGCGCGGCCCATAGGTCGTCCTCGGCGGAACGCCGCATCGAGTAGGAGAGCGAGCCGCTGGCGACCGGAATCCACGCCTTGCCGTGGCAGCCGATGATCAGCCCGTAGTTTTGGGCCGGAGCCAGCTCCGCGGCATCGGCGAACAGCTGCCGCACCTTTTCGGGGTTTCCGGCGTTGAAGCCGTCGTAGGTTTTGAGCGTCGTTCGTTCGCACCGTTCCGTCGCCGGGTCGTAACGGATCTCCTGCAGGACGGCCGACGAATGTTTCTCGGGCTGGTAGCAGACCAGAATGCGCCCGTCGCCCGGGATTTGGTTCGTCACGGCCGCACTGACGCCCTCGATGTTGCGCTCGTAATAGTTGATCAGGCTTAACCCGGGCATGTACAGCAGAAGGGTCTGCGTCGCCACGGCGGGCCGTTGGTAGACCTCGACCGGATAGCCGTCCTTGTTGGCGGGGTGGCGGACGGTTATCGTGCCCAGCTTCCGGCGCGCCTTGGCGGAGTTGGGTTCGGAGGCGGTCACCGTGACCGTCGTCTCCCCGCGGGCGCCGCCGTCCGGCGTCACGGCGAATCCCTCGCCGGTATACGACAGCGTCCACGGTTCTTCGGCCGACACGGTGAACGTCGTTCCGGACGAAGCGTCGCCCGGGAGGTGAATCTCTCCCGTCGAGACCTCGATTCGCGGCTCGCGGTCTTTTTCGCAGGCCGCGAGCGTCAGCAGCAGGGCGAGGCAGAGCGTATGCCGGAGAATGCGGATCATTTATAGGTGCGGGGTTTGAGGTTGTTGAACTGCCACGTGCGGTCGCGCTGGTAGGTGTAACTCTCGGGTTTGTTCCAGTAGACGCGGCTGAAATCGAAATAGAATCCCTTGCGCTTCTTGCCCTCGACCACATAGGGAACGACCAGCGGCACGAACTCCACCGTGCGGCTGACGATGCGCGCCTTGCCGAACGAAAGCCCTTCGGCGGCCAGCACGTCGAGCGCGTGGTCGAACATCAGCACATGGCGCGGGGTCTTCTGCGTGAATCCGTCGCCCGAGCCGAGGATCGTGCGGATGACGCCGTTCATGCGGTCCGACCAGGCTTTTTCCTGCTCCTTGTCGCCCAGCGCACCGTAGGCGAACGACATGAGGTTGAGGATTTTGGGGCTGAACGGATCGCGTTTCAGGGCGTCGTTTCCCACCGAGACCATCGTTTCCAGTGTGGCCCTGTCGGGTTTGTCGGGGTCGATGCCCGAGGCCAGCATCAGCATTTTGTCCAGATCGGGGTTCACGGCCAGCGGCTTGTATTCGTCGCGGTAGGCGTATCCGTAGTAGAGGTAGTGGTAATCCTCGTCGGTCAGCGTCTCGTCGCCCGCGTTGTAGCGCATCATCAGCGCGGGGTAGTAGAACGCGGACTGGGCGTCCATCGTCCGGTCGAGGATCATGTCCTCGTCGGGGACTCCGGCGGCGGCCAGCGCCGGAACCAGCAGTGAGAGAAGCAGCAATCGTTTCATAGCGGTCGTTTCCGGTACAAACGCAAAATCAGCGCAAATCGTATCTGGCGATCAGCTCTTCGAACTTCGCGCGGAGTTTTCCCGATCCGGCGACCAGCGGCAGGCGCATCGTGTCGCCGATGCGTCCCATCACCGAGAGGGCGCATTTCACGCCCACGGGGTTGCCCTCCTCGAAGAGCGCGTGCACGGCTTCGTCCAGCGCGGCATAAGCCTTTTCCGCCGCGTCGAAGTCGCCCGCCTTGGCATGGTTCACGCACTCCATGAACCGCTGCGGGAAGGCGTTCGCCGCCACGGAGATCACGCCGTCGCCTCCGCGGCGCATCAGCTCGATGGCCATGCCGTCGTCGCCCGACAGCACGAGGAATCCCTCGGGACGGTTGTCCAGGATGCGCTGCATCTGCCCGATGTCGCCCGACGCCTCCTTGATGCCGATGACGTTGCGGAAGTCGGCGGCGCAGCGGAGCGTGGTCTCGGCGGTCATGTTGACGCCCGAGCGGCCCGGGATGTTGTAGAGGATCACCGGCAGGGGCGAATGCTCCGAGACGGTGCGGAAATGCTGATAGAGACCCTCCTGCGAAGGTTTGTTGTAATAGGGCGTCACGCTCAAAATGGCGTCGGCGCCCCGCAGGTCGAATTCGCGCAGCTGGTCCAGCACCTCCGAGGTGGAGTTGCCGCCGCAGCCCATCACCAGCGGCACGCGGCCTGCGATCTGGTTGGTGATGAACATGGCGATCACGGCGCGTTCGGGCATGTAGAGCGTGGGGGTCTCGGCCGTGGTGCCGAGTGCGACGATGTAGTCCACGCCGCCGTCGATCACGTAGTCGATCATGCGGGCCAGCGCCTTGTAGTCGACGCGGCCGTCTGCCGTGAAAGGGGTGATCATCGCGGCGCCCACGCCGGAAAGTTTGTGTCGTAGCATAATGTCTCTGATTGTCGTTTTATCTGTTGTCGTTTTGCGTCAGTCCTCAAAGCAGGCGTCTTGCGCCTGTCAGAATAATTCCTGTTGTGCGGCCTTTTCCACCGGGCCTCCGCCTTCGATCATGGCGATGAACTCCTCCTCGGAGATGATCCTTACGCCCAGCTTCTCGGCCTTCTTCAGCTTCGCCGGGCCCATCTTGTCGCCCGCCACGAGGTAGTCGACGCTGCCCGACACCGCCGCGAGGTTCCGGCCTCCGTGCAGTTCGATCAGCTCCTTCATTTCGTCGCGGCTCCGCGTGAACTTGCCCGAGACCACGAAACTCCGGCCCGCCAGCGCCTCCGACGCCAGGCGGCGCGCCTCGGCTTCGAATTGCAGCCCCGCGGCGCGCAGGCGGCGGATGATCCGCAGGTTGTCCTCCTCGGCGAAGTATTCGATGATGGCGTCGGCGATGCGTCCGCCCACCTCGTCGGCCTCGACCAGCTCCTCGCGCGTGGCCCGCATCACGGCGTCCAGCGAGCGGAAATGCTCGGCGAGGTATTTGGCCGTGGTCTCGCCCACGAAGCGGATTCCCAGCCCGAACAGCACGCGCTGGAAGGGAACCGCCTTCGAGCGTTCCACCGAGCGGATGATGTTGTCGGCCGACTTCTCGCCCAGCCGGGGCAGGGGGGCCAGTTGTTCGGCCCGCAGGTCGTAGAGGTCCGCCACGTCGCGCACGAGTCCGTTTTCGTAGAGCAGTTCGACGGTCTCCTCGCCCAGCCCCTCGATGTCGAGGGCCTTGCGGCGGATGAAGTGGATGATGCGCCCGATGATCTGGGGCCGGCATCCGCTCTGGTTGGGGCAGTAGTGCTTGGCCTCGCCTTCGTAGCGCACCAGCGGCGTCCCGCATTCGGGGCATACGGTGATGTACTCGAACGGACGGCTGTCGGCCGGGCGCTGCGCGAGGTCCACGCCGATGATCTTCGGGATGATCTCGCCGCCCTTCTCGACGTAGACCGTGTCGCCCGGGCGGATGTCCAGCTGGGCCATCTGCTCGGCGTTGTGCAGCGTCGCGCGCCGCACGGTGGTTCCGGCCAGCAGCACCGGTTCGAGGTTGGCGACGGGCGTGATAGCCCCGGTGCGTCCTACCTGGAACGACACGCTGTCGAGCCGCGTGGCGGCCCGTTCGGCCTTGAACTTGTAGGCCACGGCCCACTTGGGGGCCTTGGCTGTGAATCCCAGCTGGCGCCGGACGGCGAAGTCGTTGACCTTGATCACCACGCCGTCCGTCGGGAAGGGCAGGCGGCGCCGTGCGGTGTCCCAGTGTTCGATAAATGCGTCGATCTCGGCGACGCTGCGGCAGATGCGCGCCGCGTCCGAGACCTTGAACCCCCACTGGCGGGCCTTTTCGAGGCTCTCCCAATGGCTCGTGAAGGGCAGCTCGTCGCCCGCCAGCTGGTAGAGCGTGCAGTCCAGTCCGCGCCGGGCCACCACGGCCGACGACTGCTGCTTGAGCGTCCCGGCGGCGGCGTTGCGGGGGTTGGCGAAGAGCTGCTCGCCGTTGGCCTCGCGCTCGGCGTTGAGGCGGTCGAACGAGGCGTAGGGCATCAGGATCTCGCCGCGGATTTCGAAGAGGTCGGGCCAGTCCGTGCCCCGCAGGCGCAGGGGCACCGTGCGCACGGTGCGGACATTGGCCGTCACGTCGTCGCCCTCGACGCCGTCGCCGCGGGTCACGGCGCGCACGAGCCGTCCGTGCTCGTAGGTGAGCGAGATGGCCGTGCCGTCGAATTTCAGTTCGCAGACGTAGTCCGTGGCCCCGGCTTCGCGCTCGATGCGGCCGATGAACTCGTGCAGTTCGTCCAGCGAGTAGGTGTTGCCCAGCGACAGCATCGCGTAGCGGTGCTTCACGGTCCGGAACTCGGCCGTCAGGTCGCTTCCCACGCGCACCGAAGGCGAGTTGGGGTCGGCGTATTCGGGGTGTGCGCGCTCCAGATCCTGAAGTTCGCGCATCATTGCGTCGAACTCGAAATCCGAAATCTCGGGGGCGTTTTCGACGTAATATTTGAAGTTATGCAGTTCGAGCTGCCGGCGCAGCTCCTCGATCCGTTCGCGTACCATAATCCTTAAATAACGTGTGTAAAGTTACATATTTTGTCCTTAACAACGGGTGAATTTGGTGTAAAATCAAAAAAAATGCAAAAAAAAATTGCAGATGTGGTGCGATATTCAAATTTTGCTTATAATTGCAAAAAATTTCGAGACACTACCATGACTAAACCGAATATCGTGAAGAAACATATTGCGACGAGTTTTCATAACCTCAGCCCCGAGTTGCAGGAGGCTGTGAAGGCGAAATACCCGCTGGGATTCACCGATGCGATGATCCGTGTCGACAAGCCCAACGGCGATTTTTTCTATGCCGTTCCCTATGATACGGACGAGATAGCCTACATGGTGAAGATCGACGTGAAGGTCGACGACAATTCGCACGACGACGACGACAAGGACTACTACGACGACGAGATCAAGGGGGCCGACGACATTCAGGGCGACGACGACAGCTCGGACGCTTCGGACGCCTCCGACGACGACGTGAACATCTGACGCCGCCTATGGTCCGCGCCCTTCCCGTCCTGCTCCTACTGCTCTCGGCGGCCTGCGGCCTTGCCGAGGACGAGCGCGACGAGAAGAACAGATACATCTACCTGACATTTTACGACAAGGCCTTCGAGGCCTACTGCCTGGGCGAATTCGACGTCGATGGCGACGGCCGCATCTCGCGCTACGAGGCGCAGCGTGTCCGCACGGTGGAGTGTCCGGAACGGGGTGTCGCGTCGCTCTCCGACCTGAAGGAGTTCACGCGTCTGGAACGGCTCGACTGCCGGGGCAACGCGCTCACGCGGCTGGACGTCACGATGACGCGCCTCGAATGGCTCGACTGCTCGGACAACGGCCTTGTGTCGCTCGACGTGAACGGCCTGCGCGGCCTCGCATACCTCGATTGCGGCGGCAACTCGCTGCCGCGCCTCGATTTGCAGTCGAACGCCTCGCTCGCAACGCTTCTTTGTCCGGACAATGCCCTCGCGGGGTCGCTGGACGTGACCTCCTGCGCCTCGGGGCTGCGTGCCGACGTGCGCGGCAACCCTTCCCTTGCCACGGTCTACTGCCTCGCCTCGCAAAGCGTCGACTTCAACGGACCGACGGAACTCGTCCGCAAGTGATTTCCGGCATGCAACGGCCCGGCGGGCCGTTGCGGGGATTTCGATTCCGGGCGGAACGGCCCCGCTTCCGAGTGCGTTATTTCCCCATTTACGACAAAAAACCGTCCGAAAAGGACGGTTTTTCTTCATAATTTGTTGAAAAGTCCGTCGCGCGGCTTGGGCGTTTCGGATAATAATTCGTACCTTTGGATGCAAAAAATGTCTTTTGCAAACATAAAACAGAACCGGATACAATGAAAAAAGTTGACGTTATCCTCGGCCTGCAATGGGGTGACGAGGGCAAAGGGAAGGTTGTGGACGTGCTGACGCCTCGTTACGAGGTGGTGGCCCGCTTCCAGGGCGGTCCCAATGCCGGTCACACGTTGGAATTCAACGGCGAGAAATACGTGCTCCGCTCGATTCCTTCGGGCATTTTCCAGGGCGGCAAGACCAACATCATCGGCAACGGCGTGGTGATCGACGCGGTGCTTTTCCGCGAGGAGGCCGAAGCGTTGGCTGCCAGCGGCCATGACCTGACCAAACAGCTCTGCATTTCGAAGAAGGCCCACCTGATTCTGCCCACGCACCGCATGCTCGACGCCGCGTACGAGGCGGCCAAGGGCAGCGCCAAGATCGGCACGACGGGCAAGGGCATCGGTCCCACCTATACCGACAAGGTAAGCCGCAACGGCATGCGCGTAGGGGATCTGTTGAGTCCCGATTTCGAAAGCATCTACGCTGCGGCCAAGGCGCGCCACGAGAAGATCCTGAAGAGTCTCGACTATCAATACGACATTGCCGAGCTGGAGAAGCAGTGGTTCGAGGCGGTCAAATACCTCCGCCGCTTCCACATCATCGACAGCGAATATTTCGTCAACGACTGCCTCTCGCAGGACAAGTCCGTTCTGGCCGAAGGCGCGCAGGGAACGCTTCTGGACGTGGACTTCGGCTCCTATCCGTTCGTCACCTCGTCGAACACCGTCTGCGCGGGCGTCTGCACCGGGCTGGGCGTCGCCCCGAACCGCATCGGCGAGGTCTTCGGCATTTTCAAGGCTTATTGCACGCGCGTGGGCAGCGGACCGTTCCCCACGGAGCTGTTCGACGAGACGGGCGAGCGGCTGTGCGACATCGGCCACGAGTTCGGCGCCGTCACGGGCCGCCGCCGCCGCTGCGGATGGCTCGATATGGTGGCCCTGAAATATTCGATCATGGTCAACGGCGTGACGCAGCTGATTATGATGAAATCCGACGTGATGAACGATTTCGACACGATCCGCGTGGCCACGGCCTACGAGATCGGCGGCCGCACCACCTCGGAGTTCCCCTATGAAATCACCGGCGACCTCCGTCCGGTCTACACCGAGTTCGAGGGCTGGAAATGCGACCTGCGCCGGTACGGCAGCTACGAGGAGTTCCCCGAGGCGTTCAAACGCTACGTGGAGTTCATCGAGCGGCAGACGGGCGTCCCCGTGAAGATCATCTCCGTAGGCCCCGACCGCGGCGAAACGATCGTCCGATAAGCAACCGCGCATCCCGGCTGCCCAGTGGCAGGTTAGGGATGCGTTTTTGTGTGATTTCCGCCCGTCCGCGTTTCGGCCGAAATCCCGGTTGACGACCCGGTCGCGTCGCGACAACTGCGGCGACAGGCGGGGGCAGTCGCTTGCGGATTGCCGAGCCGCCCAAGCAGAAACGGGGCGTGTTTTACGCCGTAAGTCCCTCCCGCGGGAGGGCTTGGGGCGGGGCAGATTCGCGAACGCGACGGAACGCCGCGACAACAGCGGTGAAAGAAGGAAAAGGATTCAATATATAACCATTACTTACTTATATGCAACAACAAAACCTCAAAATTCTTGTTTTGGCCAAGCAGGTTCCCGATACCCGCAACGTAGGCAAGGACGCGATGACTCCCGAAGGGACGGTCAACCGCGCGGCGCTTCCGGCCATCTTCAATCCCGAGGACCTCAATGCGCTCGAAGCCGCCCTGCGGCTCAAGGACCGTGTGGCGGGTTCCACGGTTCATATCCTTACGATGGGTCCGCAGCGCGCCGCCGACATCATCCGCGACGCGATGTTCCGCGGGGCCGACGGCGGCTACCTGCTTTCGGGCCGCGAGTTCGCCGGCTCGGACACGCTGGCCACCTCCTACGCCCTTTCGTGCGCGCTGAAGAAGATCGCCCCCGACGTGATTTTCGCAGGCCGTCAGGCCATCGACGGCGACACGGCGCAGGTGGGTCCGCAGGTCGCCGAGAAGCTCGGTCTTCCGCAGGTGACCTATGCCGAGGAGATTCTTGAAGTCCGTGAGGGCGCGCTGGTCATCAAGCGCCGCCTGGAGCACGGCACGGAGGTCGTCGAGTGCCCGATTCCGGCCGTTGTGACGGTCAACGCCTCGGCCGCCGAGTGCCGCCCGCGCAACGCCAAGCGCGTGATGAAGTACAAGGGCGCGCTGGCCGGTTCGGAGATCGCCGCCGCGCCCGAATCGCCCGCCGCGCAGCGCGCCGCCGCGAAGGAGTACCTCCGCATCGTGGAGTGGGCCGCCGCCGATGTCGATCCCGATCCCGCGCAGCTCGGCCTCCAGGGTTCGCCCACGAAGGTCAAGAGGATCGAGAACGTGGTTTTCGCCGCCAAGGAGGCCAAGAAACTCACTGCCGCCGACAACGACATCAATGAACTTATGGTTGAACTCATCGCGAGCCACACGCTCGGTTAATGCGTTTTTTTGAGATGAACAATATATTCGTATATATCGAGATGGAGGGCGGCAAGGTCGCCGACGTGAGTCTCGAACTGCTGACCAAAGGCCGCGAACTGGCCACGACGCTCGGCGTGAAACTCGAAGCCGTCGTCCTGGGCCACAACCTCGCCGGCATCGAAAAGGAACTGGCCAAATACGGCGCCGATACGGTCTGGGTTGCCGATGATCCGTTATTTTCTCCGTTCCGCACGCTGCCCCACACGGCGGTCCTGTGCGGTCTGATCGGGCAGGAGAAGCCCCAGATCGCGCTGTTCGGCGCCACGCCCGTGGGCCGCGACTTCGCACCCCGCGTATCGTCGGCCCTGCACAGCGGTCTTACGGCCGACTGCACGCAGCTCGAAATCGGCGACCACAAGGACGCCAAGACGGGTACGGAGTATAAGAACCTCCTCTATCAGATCCGCCCGGCGTTCGGCGGCAACATCATCGCCACGATCGTCAACCCCGACCACCGTCCGCAGATGGCCACCGTCCGCGAGGGCGTCATGCGCAAGGAGTACGCCGCACAGCCCGGCGCGGGCGAGGTGAAGGCGATCGACTGGAAGAAGATGGTCACGGACGCGGACCTCGCGGTGAAGATCATCGACCGTCAGATCGAGGAGCGCAAGATCGACATCAAGGGTGCGGGCATCATCGTCGCCGGCGGCTACGGCATGGGTTCCAAAGAGAACTTCAGGCTGGTGCACGAACTGGCCGACGTTCTGGGAGGCGAAGTGGGCGCCAGCCGCGCCGCCGTCGATGCGGGCTTCACGGAGCATGCGCGTCAGGTGGGCCAGACGGGCGTCACGGTGCGTCCGAAGCTCTACATCGCCTGCGGCATCTCGGGTCAGATCCAGCACACGGCCGGCATGGACCAGTCGTCGATGGTCATCTCGATCAACTCGGACCCCGAAGCCCCGATCAACAAGATCGCCGACTACGCCATCACGGGCGATGTCAATGAGATTATCCCCAAGATGATCAAGTACTACAAACAAAACTCGAAATAGCGATGCGCAGGCTTCTGACGGTAATCTGTACGCTTCTCCTCTCTGCGTCCGTTTCCGGACAGCAGATCAAGAGCCGGCCTGTCGGGTTCGACGACTTCCGCTCCCTGCTGGAAGCTGCTGGTTACGAGGCGTTCGGTTTTGACCTGTCGGAATTGCTCGAAGGACCGGGCCGCTATGACATGACGGTATATATCAAGGAGTACGAATCGGGCGTGGAGATTCGTTCCCGGGAGTTTCCCTGCGGGCCGAACAAACTGCTCGTAAGCGATTTCCCCGAGAAGGTGCGCGGCGAAATCCTGCCCGGCGAGATGGCCGATCCGCAGGCGGGCATTTACATGCTGGCCAAAAAACTGACGATTGGATTCTATCCTTCGGGGACGGATTCGACGGCGATGCTGAATTTCAGTATCCCGGAGATGCGGGAGGCCAGTCAGCGGCTCAAACTCCGCAGCGTGACTTCGTCGAGCGGTTATACGCTTACCAAGTACTGCACCCGTCCGTTCGGGATCGACTCGTTCGAGGCCGGAAAGTTCATTCCGCTGGTCTTTTACGGTTCGATGTGGTTCAATGCGGAGCACAATCTGTTCCGTTTCTGCGGCGAGAACGAGATCGCGCCCGACCTGTCGGGCGAAATTGTCGGCAACATTCCCCACTTCTATGTCATAGGTATTGAATTTACCCCAAAACAGGAGCCTACGAATCTTAAAAACAACTAATTATGGCTAATTTCTTTTCAGATAACAAGGATTTGCAGTTCCACCTCCAGCATCCGTTGATGCGCAAGATCGTGGAGCTGAAGGAGCGCGGTTTCGCGGAGAAGGACCTCTACGACTATGCGCCGCAGGATTTCGACGACGCGATGGACAACTACCGCCGCGTGCTGGAGATCGCCGGCGAGGTCTGCGGCGAGGTGATCGCCCCCAACGCCGAGGGTGTGGACCACGAGGGTCCGCGCGTGGTCGACGACCATGTGGAGTACGCTTCGGGTACGGTCGAGAACATGAAGGCGGTGGTTGACGCGGGGTTGAGCGGCATGACGCTTCCGCGCAAGTACGACGGACTGAACTTCCCGCTCATCTGCTTCGTGATGGCCAACGAGATGGTGGCCCGCGCCGATGCCAGTTTCGAGAACATCTGGGGGTTGCAGGACTGCGCCGAAACGTTGAACGAGTTCGCTTCGGAGGAGATCAAGCAGAAATACCTGCCGTGGGTCTCGGCGGGCGCGACGTGCGCCATGGACCTCACGGAGCCGGACGCCGGTTCGGACCTCGGAGCCGTGATGCTCAAGGCCACCTGGTCGGAGGAGCGGCAGACGTGGCTGCTGAACGGCGTGAAACGCTTCATCACCAACGGCGACGGCGAGGTTTCGCTCGTGCTGGCGCGTACCGAAGAGGGTACGACCGACGCCCGCGGCCTCTCGATGCTGGTCTACGACAAGCGCGACGGCGGCGTGAAGGTGCGCCGCATCGAGAATAAGCTCGGCATCAAGGGATCGCCGACGTGCGAGCTGGTCTTCACGAACGCCCCGGCGCAGCTGGTCGGCGACCGGAAGATGGGCCTGATCAAGTATGTGATGTCGCTGATGAACGCCGCACGCCTGGGCATCGGCGCACAGTCGGTGGGTCTCTGCGAGGCCGCTTACCGCGAGGGGCTGAAATACGCCCACGAGCGCGAGCAGTTCGGCAAGCCGATCATCCAGTTCGCCGCCGTTTCGGAGATGCTCTCGAACATGAAGGCCAAGGTGCAGGGCGTGCGCGCGCTGCTGTACGAAACGGCGCGTTTCGTCGAGGTCTACAAGCAGTACGGCCATATCTCCCACGAGCGTTCGCTCGAAGCGGAGGAGCGTCAGGAGATGAAGTTCTACAACCGCCTTGCCGACGGTTTCACGCCGCTGGTGAAGCTCTTCTCGTCGGAGTACGCCAACCAGCTGGCCTACGACGCCATCCAGATCCACGGCGGATCGGGTTTTATGAAGGACTATCCCTGCGAGCGGTTGTACCGCGACGCACGCATTATGAACATCTACGAGGGAACCTCGCAGTTGCAGGTCGTTGCGGCGATCAACGCCGTGACGAAGGGCACGTTCCTGGAGCAGATCGGGCGCTATGCCGCCGAAAGCTACACGGAGGCGATGTGCCCCGTGGTGACGAAGCTCAAGGAGCTGACCGTCAAGTTCTCGGAGATGCAGGCCCGTGTCGAGGCCGGCGACAAGGAGGTCTGCGGATTCAAGGATTTCCATGCCCGCCGCCTGGTGGAGACCGCCGGACACATCATCATCACCTACCTGCTGGCCCGTCAGGCCGGTGAGGCGGAGGAGTATGCCGCTTCGGCGCGCGTGTTCTGCAAGCTTGCAGAGGCGAAGATCGCGGAGGCCTATACCTACGTGATGAACTCCACGACGGAGGACGTCGCGCTGTTCAAGGCTGTCGAAAACGAGGTTTAAACACACCGGACCGGATACGATGCGGAGGACCCTGAACAATCCTCCGCATCGTTTTTCATGCCGGGGCGCAGCCTTGCTGTGCGGGGCCTCGCAGTCCGCTCCGGTATCCGGGTCCGATTGTCGGATCAATGTATGAAAGCGAGATTATTGGCATTGTATCTGCCTCAATTTCCCCCATCCCGGAGAACGACTTGTGGTGGGGAAAGGGTTTTACCGAATGGACGAACGTGGGTAAGGCCCGGCGGTATTTCAGAAATCACTATCAGCCCCGAGTTCCGGCCGATCTGGGGTATTACGACCTGCGGGTCGCCGAGACGCGCCAGGCGCAGGCGGATATGGCCCGCGAATACGGCGTCGAGGGCTTCGTCTACTGGCATTACTGGTTCGGCAACGGCAAACGGTTGCTGGAACGTCCCTTCAACGAGGTGCTGGCCAGCGGCGAACCCGATTTTCCGTTCGCGCTGGCCTGGGCCAATGAGAGCTGGCGGGGCTTCGCCCACGGGATCACGAACCGGAACATGCTGATCGAACAGCTCTACGGAGGCGTCGAAGACTATACGGCGCATTTCCGGGCCGTGCTGCCCGCTTTCCGGGACCATCGTTACATTACGGTGGACGGCAAGCCGCTGTTTATGATCTACAAACCGCTGGCGGACCCCGAGGTGAAGGTTTTCATCGCCACGTGGCGGGAGCTGGCCGAAAAGAACGGCCTGCCGGGAATCTACTTCGTCGGGCACGAGAACGCCCCGGTTCCGAACGTCGGGGCCATTTTCTCTACGGGGATCGACGCTGTCAATCCGCTGCGGCTGGTCGGGTATTTCAATGTAAGGCATTCGTTTTTCGAACGGCAGCGGGTAAAATTCGACCGCTGGCGGAAGATTCCGCTCAATTATCCCTATGAACGGATGGCCGCTTATTTTCTCAACGGGGACGAAGACACCCGGGAGAACGTGTTCCCCTCGGTCATTCCGAACTGGGACCACACGCCGCGCAGCGGGAAAGAGGGGTGGATCGTGACGGATTCCACGCCCGAGCTGTTCGGGAAACACCTCCGGGAGGCTGTGGAAATGGTCCGGGGAAAGGCTCCCGAACACCGGATCATCCTGCTGAAATCCTGGAACGAATGGGCCGAGGGAAATTATGTCGAGCCGGACCTGAAATGGGGTCGCGGGTATCTCGAAGCCATCCGGCGGGAGGTGATGGACGAGTGATTGTCCGTGATGCGTTGCCCGTTCCGCGCCCGTTCTGTGCCTGTCGCATGCTCGTTCCGCGCCTGTCGCGTGCCTGTTCCGCGCCCGTCGCGCGCCTGTCCGCCGAACGGATTGATTTCGTTGCGTGATTTTTGCTATATTAGCAGTCGTAAAACCTGAAAAACAGAGAACAATGATCAAGAAATTGCTGATGGCGGCGGCCGTCGTCGCGATGGCCGTTCCCGCCGCCGCCCAGGGATCGCGCCGCAGCGAGGTTTCGGTGTCCTACGGCGTCGCTCCCGTCACCGATTGGATCGACTCGTACAGCGACATGCTGACCGGGCTTTTCACGAATGCGAATACCGACCTCAAGGGGTGGGGCGCCGTCACCGTGGGTTACAGTTTCCGCCTGATCGGCAGCCTGCGCCTCGGCGCGCAGGTCGTCTACTCCTCGAACACGCAGGAGGTCAGGGGCGCCGGCTCGGAGATCCGGAACCGCTACTGGTCGCTGCTGCCCAACGTGAAGTGGAACTGGATGAACCTCAAGGTGGTTTCGTTCTATTCGCGCCTCGGTGCGGGAGCCTCGTTCTCCAGATCCGAGGTCGGGGGCGAGAGCGACAAATCCACGCAGTTCGCCTTCCAGGTGTCGCCCGTCGGCGTCGAAGTCGGGGGACGCGTCGCGGCCTATGCCGAGGCCGGTATCGGTACGTCGGGCTGCCTGCTGGTCGGCGTCCGCTACCGCTTCTGACACCCTGTCCGGATACGGAAAAGGGGCGCATTCCTCGCAGGATGCGCCCCTTTTCGTCGGCGGGTCTCCCCGCAGGGGAGTTCTTACGCCTTCACAGGCTCTTTCCCGGCCATCACGCAGCGCGTCGTGCCGAAGACGTTGAGGTTGAGGTGTCCGGCGATGAACGCCAGCGCCTTCTGGGCCTTCACCGAGTTGCCGGCCCCGTCGAGCGGGGGCGCGAACGCCGCAACGCCCATCACGCCCGGCACGACGCCCATGATGCCGCCGCCCACGCCCGTTTTGGCCGGAAGTCCCGTCGTGAAGAGCCAGTCGCCCGTGTGCTCGTAGAATCCCACGGTGGCCATCATCGAGGCGATCTTGGGCGTCAGCTCGGGCTTGAACACGGCCTTTCCGGTCACGGGGTTCACGCCGCTGTTGGCGATCGTCGCGGCCATCGTGGCCAGCTGCCGGGCCGTCACGCCGATCGAGCATTGGCGCGTGTAGATGTCCAGCGCCATGTCGGGATCGTCGTAGATGCGGTTGTAATTCTTCAGCAGCCACGCGATCGACTTGTTGTTGAAGTTGGTCGCCGTCTCCGATTTGTAGAGTTCGTCGATCACCGCGACGTCCGATCCCGCGAGGTCGGCGATGAACGAGACGATGGCTTTCCATTTGCCGTCGCTGTCGCCCACGGGCTTGATCATCGAGCAGGCCGAAATGGCTCCGGCGTTCACCAGTGGCGTCGAGGGGTGGTCGTTTTCGAGCAGGATGGCCATGATCGAGTTGAAGGGGAGTCCCGTGGCGTCGGCGCCGATCTTGCCGAGCACCTCCTGGCCGCCGTACTGGTTCATGGCGAGGATCGCCGTGGGGACCTTCGACACCGATTCGATGCCGAACTTGTAGTCCGTGTCGCCCACGGCCACCACGTCGCCGTCGGGAAGGCAGGCCGCGATGCCGAACAAGTTCGACGGCACATCGGCCAGATAGGGGATATAGTCGGCGTTTTTGCCGCCGGTTTCGTTTTTGCAGCGGTCGTATGCCATCTGCACGGCATCCTGAACCGCTTTTTTGTCGATCTTCTGAATCATGTTATGAAATTTGTAAAATGGTTTGTATCCTTTTTCCGCTGTGGCAGGCCGTAGTCACGGCGTTCCGCCGTGTTTGCAGGCCCGCCCCGTCCCCAAACCCCCGCCTCGGCGGGGGGGGGTAAGGAGTTCGGAGGCATTTCTTCGGCTGTTATTTGTTGCTACCGGGTTTCTGCTGTGCAGGTGCGGCTGCCTCGGGGGCTGCGACCTTGGCCTGCGCTTCCCAGTGGAAGGGAGCGAAATCGGCGGCGGCCTCGGGGTCTTTCCACGACGGCTTGCGCATGGAGTAGATGACGAACGGGGCGCCCACGACCACCACGCAGCCGATGATCAGCACCGAGAACCAGACGGTGTTGCTGCCGGTCGAAATCTGACTGGGCGGCACGAAGCTCAAGACGAAGGCCAGCAGTGCGCCGCAGAAACCGAGGCATCCGAGGAACCACATCAGGCCGTTCTTTTTGCCCAGGCGGAACGGACGGGGCGTGCCCTTCATCTTGTAGCGCAGGACGATGGCGGCCGAGAACATCAGCATGTACATGATCAGGTACAGCAGCACGGTCAGCTGCGAGAGGATCTGGTAGAACGACTGCACCGAGGGCATCACGACGAACAGCAGCGCCAGCAGCGTCACGACGCAGCCCTGGATCAGCAGGATGTTCTTCTGTACGCCGTTCTTGTTGGTCTTCTGGAAGAACGGGGGCAGGTAACCGGCCTTGCCCACGGCGAAGATACCCTTCGAGGGACCCGCCACCCACGTCAGCACGCCTGCCAGCACGCCGAACATCAAGGCGATGGCGATGATCGGGCCGGCCCACGAAATGTGGAGGTAGTGGAAGTAGTTGTCGAACCCGACTAACAGCGACTGCGTGAGGCTGATGTCCTTGGCGGGGATGATCAGGCCCAGCGAGAAGGTTCCCAGAATGAAGATCAGCACCGTGACCAGCGAACCGATGATGATGGCCTTGGGGTAGTTCCGCGACGGGTTCTTCACGTCCATGACGTGAATGCCCATCATCTCCATACCCGCGTAGAACAGGAAGATACTGCTCGCCAGCACGAGGTTGTTGAATTTCGACAGGTCGGGGAAGAAGCCCTGCGACATGTCCATGTGGTTGTGTCCGCCGGTCGAAATGTAGATGATGCCCAGCACGATCAGCAGGCCCGCGGGAATGATCGTACCGATCATGCCGCCCCATTTGCTGATTTTCCCGACCCATCCGAGACCTTTCAGGGCGATCAGCGTGGCGATCCAGTAGATGGCCAGCACCATGCAGAGCGTGAAGACCTTGTTCGAGGCCAGCAGCGCGTCGTGCGTGTCGTTCATGCCGATGAACGCGATCGACACGGCGCCGAAGGTCAGCACCGTCGGATACCAGATCGTCGATTCGATCCATTGCAGCCAGATTGCGAGGAATCCCGTGCGTGCGCCGTAGGCTTCGCCGACCCAGCGGAATACGCCGCCCTGCTTGTCGGCGAACATCGCGGCCAGTTCGGCGGCGACCATCGCCGTCGGGATCAGGAACACGATGGCTGCAAACAGGTAGTAGAATGCCGACGAAAGTCCGTAGACCGCCTCGGCGGGCAGTCCGCGCAGACTCACTACGGCAGTCACGTTCATAATTGCCAGTGTCATAACACTCAATTTGAACCCTGTGCTTGTGGTAGTTTTCTTTACATCCATAATGAATTGATTTGGTTTTTTGTCGCTGTTGGGTGTTGCAACTACCGTGCAAAACCGCCGGGAAGTCGCCTTTGCAGCCTTCGGGTGTACGATTGTTGCCGGAAATTTCTATCTTTGCGTATAAATAATCTCCATGCCCATGCAACGCATCCTGATCATCCTCCTGGCAGCCCTGTGCGTCGCCGCGTGCGGCCGCCGCCGGAGCGCTCCCTCGCAGGAGGCCGCGGTCTCCGCATCCCGTCCGCGGGTTTTTCTCCCGGCCATCGCCCCCGCGGGACTCTCTCCGGACGAACAGCGCGACTATCTCCGCCGGCACTACTGGGACCGTTTCGACTTCACCGACACGCTTTTCGTCTCCGAGGCCGACACCGTGCAGATGATCGAGGCCTTTGCGCGCTACATTGCGGTGCTTTCCGACCGTCCGGCGGATTCCGCGCCGATGGATTCGCTGATGCGCCGGGCTTCGTCGTCGAAGCCGATGCTCGACTATTTCGCGATGCTCGCCGGGACGGTGCTGCACGACCCCAACTCGCCGCTGCGCAACGACGAGTTCTACATTCCCGTGCTCCGGGCGCAGCTCGCCAGCCCTTTCTACGACGAGTACGAACGCATCGCCCCGCAGTACGACCTCGAAATGGCCATGCAGAACCGCCTGGGCCAGCCTGCCAACGATTTCCGCTACACGCTCGCCTCGGGCGCCTCGGGGACGCTCTACGGGCTGCAAGCCGAATACGTGCTGCTGTTCATCAACAATCCCGGCTGTGCGATGTGCCGTGAAATCCGCGAGGCGATCACCTCCTCGCCGATGCTTTCGGAGATGATCGAGCGGGGGCGGCTGAAGGTGCTGGCGCTCTATCCGGACGAGGACCTTACGGAGTGGCGCGACTACCGCGACCACATTCCGGCGTCGTGGATCAATGCCTATGACAAGGGGTGCGTCGTCCGCGAAAAGAGCCTGTACGACCTCCACGCCATTCCGGCCCTCTACCTGCTGGACAGCCGCAAGCGGGTGCTGGTGAAGGATTCGACCGACGTGGCGCAGATCGAAGAGATAATAGACCGCCGGGCGTAAGACGCTTGATAGACGGGATTTATGGGCGATGGGTGACCCGGCGCCTCTTGTCCTGTTCTGCGCTCCCCGGCTTAAAAAGCCGGTTTTGGGAGCGAACGGCGGTTCACACGCCTCCTGCCCGGTTCTGCGGCGCGGCTATAAGCGCAGCCTATCCCGCCATCAGAAAAGACAATCGGAAACCTATACGGATTCCGAACGGATTTGCTATCTTTGCACTACAAACAGAATACAATCACACACATTAAACAGTAGAAGATTATGGCAAAGAAATGGCGTTGTACCGTATGCGGTTACATTCACGAAGGTCCCGAGGCACCCGACCAGTGCCCGATGTGCAAGGTAGGCAAGGAGAAGTTCGTGGAACTCGTTGAGGCCGAGGGCGACCTCGATTTCGTAACGGTACACAAGATCGGCGACGGCAAGGGCGCCAGCAAGGAGCTTTGGGAAGGTCTCCAGAATCATTTCATGGGCGAGTGCACCGAGGTGGGCATGTATCTGGCTATGAGCCGTCAGGCCGACCGCGAGGGCTATCCCGAGATCGCCGAGGCTTACAAGCGTTACGCCTGGGAGGAGGCCGAGCACGCCTCGAAGTTCGCCGAGCTGATCGGCGAAGTGGTCTGGGACACCAAGACCAACCTCGAAAAGCGCATGAACGCCGAGTGCGGCGCCTGCGAGGACAAGATGCGCCTGGCCCGCATGGCGAAGGAGGAGAACCTCGACGCCGTTCACGACACCGTTCACGAGATGGCCAAGGACGAGGCCCGTCACGGCAAAGGCTTCGAAGGTCTTTACAAACGCTACTTTAAGTAGGTTTCGATTTTACGGGGCTTTTTTGCCCTGACATGTCCGGCCCGAACGGGAATACGTTTGTATTTTTCGTCCGGGCCGGATTACGTTAGGCCGAAACACGAACCGCTGAAATCGGAAACGCAGTTCGGAGCAAGTTCGAAAGGCCCGTTCTGCGAAGGTCCGTGCGGAGATGGCGGCGCAACCCTTCGCGGAAGGCCTGAAAAAGCCGGAGCAGCATGCTGCTCCGGCTTTTCATTTTTTCTGCAACTCCTCGCGGAGCTTCAGAAACAGAGAAACCTTTCCGGCGAGCCATTCGTAGCCCGTTTGCGCTGCATGGGCCACCTCGTAAACCGTTTCGGCCTGCCTGCGGATCTGTTCCACGGCGTCGCGGATCGCGAACAGGTAGACGAGGAGTGCGAGGACGGCGAAAAAGCCGCCTGCGATCAGCGCCGAGGCGATGAACGAACCCGTAACGGACGAAAGCCAGATAACCAGCGCCGTGAGCAGCAGCAGGATGGCAATGCCCGCAGTCGTTGCGAAAAACAGCAGCGCGGCTATGAAACGGCCGCCGGAAGGTTTATTCTCCATTGTTGCGTCGTGCCGGGAGGGTCATTTTTCGTCGCATTTGCAGCGGGCTTCCTCGATCTCCCTCTCGACTTTGCCGAGTTTGTCTTTCACCTTGTCGATCTCGTCGTCGATCGAATCCTTGATTTTCTGGCGCAGTTCCGGACCGGACTGGGGCGTGAAGAGCATTGTGAGGGCCGAACCGATGATCATGCCGCCCACGAGCGATACGATGGCAATTCCTGTGTTTTTCATAGTTGCTGAAAGTTTTAATTCAGCAATGGGGCTTGCAAAGTCCGGGCCAAAGCCTTACCTTTGGACGCATGATCGCCGATCGCCGCACATCCGTCGCCTTTACCGGTCACCGCACCTATCGCGGCGCGGCTGCGGACGCCCTGCGCCGGACGGTGGGGGAGTTGTACGCGCGGGGTTTCCGGACCTTTTTGAGCGGCATGGCCGTGGGTTTCGATTTGGCCGCCGCCGAGGCGGTGCTGGAACTCCGGGAGCGTATGCCCGGCGTGCGGCTTGTCGCTGCGGTTCCGTTCCGGGGGCAGGAGATGCGCTTCTCCCCGGCCGACCGTGAACGCTTCCGGCGCGTGCTGGCCGAGGCCGATTCCGTCGAAGTGCTTGCGCCGGCCTACCACCGGGGCTGCTATGCCGTGCGCAACGATTTTCTGGTGGACAACGCCCGTGTCCTGGTGGCGTGGTACGACGGTTCGCCCGGCGGCACCCGCTACACCGTCCGCCGCGCCCTCGGCCGGAGGCTGGAGGTCGTCAACCTCTGTCCGGCGGCTCCCGTGCCGCCCGCCCCCGAACCGACGCTCTTCGGATAAAAAAGCGGCCCGGAGGCCTTGCGTGGTCGGCAGATTGTGACAAGCTGTTACATTGAGTTTTACTCTTGAATAATCGCTCTGTTTTTCAACCCGAAGCCAGCGGAGTGGCTAAACATGTATGTTGCAGCCCTCCGCAGCCGGGGGCTTGCCTTCGGCTTCCTCCTTGCACCTCGGTAAAATCAGCGAGCTGTTTTACCCTCGGTCGCTGCGTCGGTTCGGGCTGCCGGACTTGCATTGCAAGAAAAAATAACAAACCCTCTGTCGGATTATTCTGAATATCTGTTGATTACGATCTTTTAGCCACTCATGGCCCGGAGGCTGCCCTTCTCTGTCGTGCGAATCATTTTTATTCTGCCGTTCCTGCCGTCTCCTCCGGCTGCGTCAGCTCAATGCCTCGGAGCAGTTCTTCGACGCGTCGGAGGGTACTCGTCTTGCCGTATTCCTTCGAGGGGTAGCTGATGCCGACGGTGATGAGCGACTGCCCCTGTTTGAGGTCGTAGGCCGTGAATACGAATCCCGGATATTCGGTCCGGCGGCCTTCGCTGTACAGCATGTCGGTGCCGTTCGATACGAGGGGGCGCGAGGCCTTGATGATCCCGCCGTCGTAGTAGGCCGAATCGCGGCTCGCGCAGTAGTCCGAGAGGTCGGCGATGCTCTTCGCCTCGGGATCGAAGACATCTTGCAGGGCGTCGATGTTGAATTCCCATTCGCCGTCGAGGACGTACATCGTGTAGCGGGCGTAGGTTGAGTCGGTTTCGGGTTCAATGCTCTCTTCGAGGGCGGAGTATCCGGCCGGAATCCGGATTCGCAGCCCGAGGTCCGTGCAATCATAGGTCTGTTCGGTGTCGAGCAGCGGCAGCTCGCCGCCTTCGTCCACCAGCTGCGTGGAGAGCACCGTGAGGTATCCGATGAGCAGGGCGGTGCAGACGGCTGTTGCGAGCATGCGCCAAAAGGCGGCGTATTCGCCGGCTCCATGCTTGATTTTCAGCCAGACGTATAATCCCATGATTGCCTGCCAGACACCCCAGAGGATGGCTCCCGTGGCGATGACGTAACGGCCTCCGGCTTCGGTGAGATAGTAGGAGATGAAACTGAAAGCCAGTCCGCCGATGCACCACAGCAGTCCGACGAGGATGTTCTTTTTCGCTTCGGCGAGCGATGCCGCCGGCTGTCCGGCGGATTCGGAGACCGTGGATGCCGGCTCCGCAGGTGTTTCGGGCATCGGCTCGAACACCGGTTTTTCGGTCTTTTCCATGATGAATTGGGTTATTCTGGGATGCAAATATACGAAATCCCCCCCCCGAGCAAATATTTTGCGAAAAAAATCCCCGCCCGCGATGGGCGGGGATCAGAGTATGGGATTGCGACCGGATTATTTCCAGTTCAGGATCTTGTGGAAGTCGTACTCCTCGGGATTGGGAACGTAAGCCTTGGCGGCTTCGTAGTCGGCCGGGGTGATGGCGTTGAGAATGGTCTCCACCACCGACGTGAACTTGTCCGACTTGATGTCCACCAGACGGGGCGGAATCTTGCCCGTCGTGGGGTCCTGCAAGTCCTTGAGGTAGAGCGGCGAGACGTTGCCCTCCGAATCCACGTAAACCATGCAGCCCGTCTTGCCCTCGGCGAAGAGCTTGTGCACGCCGATACCCAGCTCCGAGCAGTAGGTCAGGTCGTAGGCGATCGGGGTCTGGCAGCGGATTTCGTAGCCCAGCTCCACCGGACGGCTCTTGACCTTGAGACCCAGCTCCTTGAGCTTCATCTCGATCATCTCGTTGAAGATGTGGGCCTTCGACACCTTGCCCAGCTCGGGATGTCCGTGCTCGTCGTAGGTGAAGTGGATGCCGCTCTTGCGGATCTCCTCGTCCGACAGCGCGTGGAACACACCTTCGGAAATCACCGCTGCGCCGTAGTCCATGCCCATGATCTTACGCTTGATGATCGACGAAATCACCAGGTTGACGATCTTCTCGACGGTGATTTCCGTCTTGTCGAACATCTCGGGAATGACGATCATCGGGTAGTGGCAGGCCTCGCCGATGCCGAATGCCAGGTGGCCGGCCGAACGGCCCATGGCAGCCAGCACGAACCAGTTGCCGCTCGTGCGTGCGTCGACGTAGACGGCGCGGGCGATGACTGCGCCCTTGTCCTTGGCCGACTCGTAGCCGAACGTCGGCGTGCCCTTCGGAAGCGGCAGGTCGTTGTCGATGGTCTTCGGCACGTGGATGTTGGCGATGGGGTATTTCTTGGCCTCGAGGAACTTGGCGATACGGTTGGCGGTCGAAGCCGTGTCGTCGCCGCCGACGGTCACCAGCAGTTTGATGTTGTTGTCGGTGAAGAACTTGAGGTTGAAGTTGTTCTCGAAATCCGAGTCCTTGGGTTTGAAACGGCTCATCTGCAGGAACGAACCTCCCTGGTTGAAGATGCCGTCGGCCATCGGGTAGTCGATGTCTACGGTGCGGGGCGAGGGGTTGAACAGGCCCGTGTAACCTTCGTGCAGGCCGATGACGCGATAGCCCTGGCGCAGGAACGTTTTGGCGACACTGCCCACTACGGTATTCATGCCGGGAGCCGGTCCGCCGCCGGTCAGAATTGCGATTGCTTCTTTCATGGTTTTGATAGGGTTTTTATGTTTTGAGAACCTTTTTTTCGGTTTCGGACGCCCAAAAGTACTGCTTTTTTTTCAAACGGGCAAGAAAAAAGGAGGCCTCCGGTTCGAGGGGACCTCCTTTTTTGCTCTCTGTAATTATAGTTTGCGCGATTACTCAACTACAGTTACGTTAATAGCCTGTTCTCCCTTGGCACCGGAGCCAACTTCGAACTCGACTGCCTGACCTTCGTTGAGCGACTTGAAGCCGTCCTTTGCGATGCCCGAGAAGTGTACGAAAATCTCTTTTCCGTTCTCCGCCGTAATGAATCCGTAGCCTTTCTTGCCATCGAACCATTTTACCTTACCTGTCATAAAAATAGAGAATTAAAGTGTTAATGTGTTCGGCAAAGTAAAATAAAAAACATTGGCTTTCAAAACTTTTTGGCATGTTTTTTCGTCTTGTGCGGAAAATTCTTATCTTTGCATTGAGAATGTTAAACCTCATGGCGTTATGAACAGAAATCTGAAACTCGCGCTGGCAGCCCTTCTGGGCTTCTCCGCAGCCTGTACGTCGGTGAAAAACGCTCCCAAGGAGGACACCGCGAAGACGCAGGGCGCCGATACGACGGCCGTAAAGGGATACCCCGAATTTCCCCGCCGCGTGGTGGTCATGTACGGCGTGCGGACGCCCCGGCAGGACAGCGTCCGCAACGAGCGGCTCAAACGCCTGGAACGCGAACGTCCCGATTCGCTGCCTCCCGTGGCCGAACGTCCGCAGGAGGAGGACCCTTCCGTCGGCAGAAAATAAGCCATGTCACGCCGCCGGCTGGGGCTTCGCAAACGACTGGCCCTCAATATTTTTTCCGAACTCTATGCTTCGACGGTGCGCGAACACCGTCTCGATACGCTATTCTGGGAGTGCACGCTGCGCTGCAACCTCTCGTGCCGCCATTGCGGCAGCGACTGTCGGGTGGACCCCGGCGTGGCGGACATGCCGCTGGCTGATTTTCTGAAGGTGCTCGACGAGGAGGTGACGCCCCACGTCGATCCGGCCGACGTGCTGGTCATCTTCTCGGGCGGCGAAGTGCTCGTCCGCGCGGACCTGGAGGAGGCGGGCGCCGAGGTCACGCGCCGCGGCTACCCGTGGGGCATGGTGACCAACGGCATGGCCCTGACCCCGGAACGTTTCGGCCGTCTGCTCGACGCGGGGCTGAAATCGGTTTCGGTGAGCCTCGACGGTTTCGAGCGCGAACACAACTATATCCGCGGGAATCCCCGCAGTTACGACCGCGCGCTGGAGGCCGTGCGGATGATCGTGCGCGAACCCTCGCTGTCGTACGACGTGGTCACCTGCGTCACGGGGGCGATGGTCCCGCAGCTGGAGGCCTTCCGCGACATGCTCCTTTCGGAGGGGGTGCGCCACTGGCGGCTCTTCTCGATTTTCCCGATGGGGCGTGCCAAGAACGACCCGACGCTGCGGATGACCGACGCCCAGTTCCGGGAGATGCTGGAGTTCATCCGCCGCACGCGGCAGGAGGGCCGGATCGAGGTCAGCTATGCCTGCGAAGGCTTCCTGGGCGGTTACGAGGCCGAGGTCCGCGACCATTTCTACCAATGCGCCGCGGGTGTTTCGGTGGCTTCGATCCGTGTCGACGGGGCCATTTCGGGGTGCACGTCGATCCGCGCCAACTACCATCAGGGAAACATCTACCGGGATCGTTTCTGGGACGTGTGGCAGAACCGCTTCGAGCCGTTCCGCGACCGCGAATGGGCGCGCAGGGGCGAATGCGCCGATTGCTCGATGTTCCGCTACTGCCAGGGCGGCGGCATGCACCTGCGGGGCGACGACGGCGAATTGCTCTACTGCCACTACCGCCGGCTGTGACCGTTCAGAGATGGTTCAGATAGCCCCGCCGGACCAGGTCTTCGTCGTTTTCGCACGGATAGGCCTGCCCGTCGGCCATTACGTACAGCCGGTCGGCAATGCCGGTCACGTGGCGGTACATGTGGTCGGTGAGCAAAATCCCTTTCGTGGCCTTTTCCTGCCGGATGAGTGTTTGGAGCGTTGCAACGTGCAGGGGTGCAATCTGCGAGAACGGCTCGTCGAGCAGGATGAACCGGGCCGGGCTGCGCAGGATGATGAAACATTCCAGAATCCGCTGTTCCCCGCCCGACAGCTCCCCGATGCGGGTTCCGCGCAGGGAAATGAACTCCGGAAACCACCGTTCCAGGTCTTCCCTTTGCAGCCCGAAATCGCCGAGCGCGCGTTCCAGCCGCAACCATCCGGGAATGAACGGATGCTGCGGAAGGTAGCGAATCTCCTTTTCGGTAAACCGTCTGTGCCATTTCCCGTCGATGCGCATCGAGCAGAATCCCGCTTTCAGCGACCCCGACAGAATCTTCATCAGACAGCTTTTTCCGCATCCGTTGCGCCCGAGCACAGCCGTCACGCCGCCTGTTTCGACGAGCAGGTAAACACCCGAGAGAATGCGCCGTTCGCCGAACGCCAGCTCTGCGGAGTCGATTTCGAGAATATGTTTTTCAGCGGGCGGCATGCAGCAGGGCGGCGGAATAGTTCAGCAAAAGACAGCATAACCCGAAATCCACCGCGCAGCTTACGCCCAGCAGTGTTCGGCGGCGGATGCCGAGGTTGCGGTAATAGTAGAATTCATCGGAATAGCGCGGGATGATCCACACGTAGAGGAAAAGCGGGTAAATCAAAGCCTTTCCCAACAGCAGGGCCGGGACGATCGGCGTTCCGTGGACCTTGGCGACCCATGCCAGGGCGAGGCTCGCCGCTCCGCAGAAGAGGAGCATCGTCGAGCGGTAGAAGCGGAGTATGAGCAGCAGTTTGGCGGTCATTGTCTGTAAACATGAAAAAACGGGCGGCCGCAAAACCGGATTGCATCCGGGGCGGTTGCGCCTCCTGGCCCGTGAAAGCGTTGTTGCGGTATCAATATACGAAAAAATCGGTCTCTTGTTCCGGAAGCCGGGATTTTCCTCCGCCTCCGCCTCCTCCGCCGCCGGGGCGGACCGGGCGCTGCGAGGCGGCCGCGATCGTCCGCTGCGGGGCTTTTGAGTCCGGTCCGTTATTTTTGAAGAATGTTTTTTCGGAAATAATTTTGTCTTTTCGGATTTTAAACTTATCTTTGTGCGCTCTTAAAACGATAAGGGCACTTGTTCGGGGTGTAGCGCAGTCCGGTTAGCGCGCCAGCTTCGGGAGTTGGAGGTCGCTGGTTCGAATCCAGTCTCCCCGACAAATCGGCAGACTGCTCGATAGGGTGGTCTGCTTTTTTATTGAAATTCCGGCGGAAGCCGCGGCGTTCGGAGTGTAGCGCAGTCCGGTAGCGTATCTGGTTTGGGACCAGAGGGTCGCAGGTTCGAATCCTGTCACTCCGACAGACGATGTATGAAATGAGGCAACCCCTCCGGTCCTGCGACCGGAGGGGTTGCTTTGTTTTGTTCCTGTCTTTGCCGGATCGGCGGGCTTTCGGCTGGCGGCGCGGTTTCTGCGTATGACGCGGATGATGCGCTCCCTGCCGACGGCGCGGTTTCCGTTGCGTCCGGCGACGGACCCGTGCCGTCGGCGGCCGACCGAGCCGCCCACGGCAAGTTCGCGGCCGTGTTTTTCGACGCGGCTTTTCCTCACGGGCGAAACGGCCGCGGCGACGGGCGGCATCAGTCGGCCTGCGCGATTTTACAGGATCTCTTCGTAACGGTTGAGATTGTCGAGTATGTGGCCGAAATCCTCCCCCGGACCGGGCATGTAGACCGCGAATCCGAGTCTCTGCGCGGCGTCGACGTTCTTCTGTCCGTCGTCGATGAAAAGCGTCTCTTCGGGGCGCATGCCGCCTGCGGCGATCATCTTGCGGAAAATCGCCTCCGAGGGCTTCAGCTCGTGCAGTTCGTAGGAGAGGAAAACGGCATCGAAATAGTCGTCCATCGTCTTGCCGTCGGCCGTGAACATCCGTCGGATGTATTTCATCGACGCGGGGTTGTTGTTCGAGAGCACGCAGGTCCGGATTCCGCGCTCGCGCAGGGCGTCTATCTGGCGGAGTTTCGCGACCGGGATGCGCACGAGAAATTGGCCGTAGGCCCAGGCGATCTGCGCGTCGGTTACCTCGGGCGTGCCCGACAGGCGGCGCATTTCGTCGCAGGCTTCGTGGAACGAAATGACGCCGTGTTCCAGCCGTCCGATCATCTCGGCGGGGTAGTAGGGGTTGATCAGATCGGCCACGGCATCCATTCCGAGGCTCCGGAAGGCTCCGGTGCAGCGGTCTATGTCCAGATCGACCAGCACGCCTCCGAGGTCGAAGACGACGGTTTTGATTGTGTTCATAATTTATTGTTTTTTCGTGCTCGAAGAGCCTATTTCTGAAATTTCATCGTGAACTTGCGGACCGGACGCAGCACCCACATCGGCAGTATCTTGCAGAGGGGAATCCACACGCGGTTCCACCAGTCGGGGACGATGCACCGGCGTCCCCGCCACAGGGCGCGCAGTCCGCGCCGGGCGCACGAGTCGGCCGTGATAAGCACCCCGAGGCGCGTGCCGATGCGCTGCCAGCGGGGAGTCAGTCCGTAGAGGTCGGTCGCCACACCCGCCGGGCAGACCGCCGTGACGCGGATGCCGTGCTCGCGGACCTCCTTCGCGAAGGCCACCGAGAACGACCGCAGGTAGGCCTTCGACGCGCTGTACAGGGCCAGTCCCGGAAAGGGCATCCACAGCGAGTAGGAGGACATGTTGAGAATGTGCCCCCGGCAGCCGCGGCGCACCATGTCGGCCGCCGCCATCCGGCACAGTTGGGTGTTCGTCAGGTCATGCAGCAGGATGATGCGCTCGATGCGCTCGGCGGGGGTTTGCAGGATGTCGCGGAACGAGAATATCCCGGCGTTGTTCACCAGTACGTCGATGGCGGCTCCTTCGCGCCGCACGGCCTCCCACAGCTCCGCAGCGGCTTCGATGCGCGCCAGGTCGATCTCCACGATCCGCACCTCGGGCCGGAACCCGGCAGCGGGGGATGCCGCTTTCCGGACGCCGCCGTCCGGACCCGCTCCGGCGGCGAGTATCTCGCCGCATACCGTCTCCAGCGGTTCGCGGCGGTTGCCCGCCAGCACCAGGTTGTAGCCCAGCGCCGCCAGCCGCAGGGCGTAACAGCGTCCGATGCCCGACCCGGCTCCCGTGACCAGCGCCCAGGCGCTTCCCGGGGCGACGGCTCCCCGCCGGCCGACGCTGCGGCCGCTTCCGGAAACGGCTGCGGGCGAGGCGCTGCGCTCCCCGCACGGTGTGATTGCTTCGCGTTTCATCACGGCAGGCGTTTGAGTTCTTCGACGATCCGTCGCGGGAGGTTGTCGCAATGCTTGCAGCACTTCATGTCCACGGAGTACATCCGCGCGATGCAGTAGTTGCGGTGGTCGCAGGCGCTTCGCGTCGCCGCGTCGCCCTCGCGGAGCTTTGCGACGAACGCCGGGTCGTTGACGAGCGCCCGGGCCATCTGAACCAGCTCGAATCCCGAGTCCAGCGCCCGGTCGATGCCCTCGCGGCTGACGAGTCCCCCGACGTAGATCAGCGGACCTTTCAGGGCGGCCCGGAATTTCTTGGCGTCTTCGAGGAAATAACACTCCTCGAAGGGGAACTGTTTTATCATAAAGGGACCGCACCAGCGGATGAAGTAGCGCAGCCACAGCGGCGAGTAGTAGCTCATGGTGTAGATCGGGATCAGCCCCCGCATGACGGCCATCGGGGCCTTCGAGACGAATCCGCCCGAGAGGACGATGCCGTCCACGCCGAACGATTCGATGACTTTGGCGATCTCGATGCTCTCGGGGATTTCAATGCCCCCTTTGAAGCCGTCGTACATGTTGTGCTTCACGGTGATCGCCATGCCGCACGCCCGGGCCGCCTCCACGGCCTCGCCCAGACACATGCGCATGAAGCGCATGCGGTTTTCGAGCGAGCCGCCGTATTCGTCGTGCCGGTGGTTGGTGTAGGGCGACAGGAACTGCGAAATGAGGTAGCCGTGCCCGGCGTGCACCTCCACCGAGTCGAATCCGGCGTCGCGGGCCGTGCGCACCGCCGTGCCGAAGTCGCGGGCCACCTGTTCGATCTCGCGTCTCTTCATGCCCCGCACGGGCGTGTAGGCGTAGAGGTTGAATCCCGTCGAGGCGCCGATGGGCATCTGCCCGGCGGTGGTCCAGTGGGTCATGTTGCCGCAATGTCCGATCTGGATGGCCGCGGCGGCCCCTTCGCGATGCACGGCGTCGGTGATTTCGCGCAGTCCGGGGACGATCTCGGGACGCAGCCACAGCTGCTTGTTGAACGACAGTCCGCTGCGGCACACGGCGGCATAGGCCAGCGTGGTCATGCCCACGCCGCCGCGGGCTACGGCGACGTGGTAGTCCTTGAGCTGCCGGGTGGGACCGAAGTCCTTGCCCATGGATTCGAAGGCCGCCGAACGGATCGTGCGGTTGCGCAGCGTGACGGGGCCTAATTTATAAGGGGTGAAAAGTGTAGAGGACATTGAATTGAAAGTTGAGAGTTAGAAGTTGAGGGTTGAAAGTCGGATGCGCAGACCTCGTTCCGAAACGTGAAATTCTTGCGTCGTCCCTGAAGTCGTCTTCTTAATCCGGCGGGCGCAGAACTGGGTGAAAAACGTTGTAACGGACCATCCGCAACCTGAACCCCGCCTTTTAGGCGGGTCAATAGATGAAGGGGATGATCCGTTTGCGGCGAAGGCGCGAAAACTCTTCGCCGAACTCCTGCTCGTAGCGGCGGCGCAGCGATGCGGCGCGCGGTGCGAGGTTGGCGAAGGTCCACCATGCGAAGACCGTTCCGGCCCACGACCACGAGGCTACGGCGAATCCCACCCATTCGAGCAGTTCGCCGAAGTAGTTGGCCGACGAGACGTAGCGGAACATGCCCCCGCGGGGGATGTAGTGGCGCGTGTCGCCCGGGCGGCGGAGGTGGCGGATGATGTGGTCCGAATGGAGGTTTACGGCCATTCCGGCCACGAACAACGCCCCGCCGATATAGATATAGGGCTGTGCGAACCATCCGGCGTAGTAGTCAGCGGGCGAGACGTAGAAAATCCAGCCTCCCTGCATCAGGGCGTTGAGCGTGTTGAAGACCATGCCCATCACGACGATGCCGAGGGGCATGCGGCCCTTGCCGCGGATCAGCAGCGGGAAGATGAAGGCCCGCTGGAGGTAGTGGGCCTGAAACAAGCAGAACAGCGCCAGCGGCCCGGCCTGCCACATCCTTTCGGACGAGGCCCACAGCACGCACATGAGGATGAAAACCGGAGATTCCATCACCATCCAGCCCACGCGGTTGGGCACGGGAGGTCCGTAGCGGCGGTCGAAGAGATAGCCGTAACCCGCCTCGAAGAAGTGCAGCGCGGCGTAGACCACGGCGGCCAGAAGGGCCATGACGATCAGGAAAATGTCGAAATTCTCTTTCATAGACGTTGGGGATAAAACGCACGAAAGATACGTATTTTTTCCGGTCCCGGCAAGTCCTTTGCGCCCTATGTTTTGTTCGTTGCGTCGTGTCGCTGCGGGGGCGTTTTTCCGGTCCGTGGCGGCAGCGCCGGGCTTGCGTAGGCCGCCGCCGAAGGTCCGGAAGAGCCTCCCGCCGCAAACGAAAAAGACGGCTCCGCTTCGGGGGTGAAGCGTGAGCCGTCCGGCGTTCTGCCGCCCGGAGGGGGCGCGTGTCGCGGGGAAGGTCCCTGAATGTTCGGTCAGCCGTTGCCGGCCGCGAGAAAGCGCCCTTCAGGGGCGGCTTGAGAAGCCTCTTTTGGATGCTATGGCCGAAATTGCGGTCCGAAGGCCGCTTTTCCCGCCAGCGTTCCGGCAGTCGGAGGTCCGGTGACCTCCGGCCGCATCAATGCGTGTAGACCTTGCCTTTCTGGTGCTCCTTGTTCTCGTACTTGATGCGCGAGGGCGTGGGGTACCGGAGTTTCTCGAACTCGGCCACGGCGTTGCGGATGTCTCCCAGAAGCATGTCGGCCATGTCGCGCGACATGCCCTGGCGAACCACGATGCGCATGACGATCATCTCGTCGATGTTCTTGGGCATGGTGTATGCCGGGACCATCCAGCCGCTCTGCTGCAAGGCGGCCTGCAGGTCGAACAGCGTCCATTTGGCCTTCTTGTCGTATTCGGGGTCCATCATCCAGATGAACAGCGGGTTGACGACCTCTTTGGCGTAGTTCCGGAAGCACGGCATCTTGCCGATCTGCTCGTGGCAGTATTTGGCGATGTCCATCGAGTTCTGCTGCACCTCCTTGTACCCCTCGAATCCCAGCCGGATGAAGTTGTAGTACTGGCCGAGAATCTGCGCCGCCGGCCGCGAGAAGTTCAGGCCCACCTGCGTGATGTTCGCGCCGAGGTAGTTGACCGAGAACGACATTTCGTCGGGCAGGTACTTCTTGTCCTTCCATACGACCCATCCCAGTCCGGGGTACACCAGTCCGTACTTGTGGCCCGACGTGGAGATCGACAGCACCCATTTGAGGCGGAAGTCCCACTTCTTCTCGGGGTGCAGGAACGGCAGGATGAAACCTCCGGAAGCCGCGTCGACGTGGATCGGGATTTCGTAGCCCGTCTTGGCGTTGTAGGCGTCGAGCGCCTTGTCGAGACCCTCGATGTCGTCGTCGAGACCCGTCCACGTCACGCCGGCGATGGGCACGATGCAGATGGTGTTCTCGTCGCAGGCCTTCAGCGCCTCGTCGATGTCGAGCGTCGGGTGGTCGAGCGTCAGGGGCACGGTGCGCATCTCGATCTGCCACAGCTGGCAGAACTTCTCCCACACGACCTGGAATCCGGTGCTCATCACCAGGTTGGGTTTGTCGAAGGGTTTGCCTGCGGCCTTGCGGCGCGCCCGCCAGCGCAGCCATGCAGCCACTCCGCCCAGCATGCATGCTTCGGACGATCCGATGCCCAGCGCGCCGGTTTTCCACTCGGCCTTTTCGGGCGAGTTCCACATGTTGGCCACGATATTGAGGCAGCGGCCGCACATCACCGCGACGCGCGGATACTCCGTCTCGTCGATGTAGTTGATGTTGATGGCTTCGTTCATCAGCCGTGTGGCGTAGTCGTCCATGTAGGTGGTCACGAACGTCGCCAGGTTGAGCCTCGGCTGGGTCTGGGGATAGGTCTCGTCCTTGACCAGCTGATAGGCGATTTCGGGTGCTGTCTTGTTCTTGGGAATGAATTCCGTGGGAGCGGGCGAACGCATCTCTTTCGAGCCGAAAATGTCGGTCAGGGTGTCTTCGGTGGTGTGTTTCTGTTGATCCATAGCGTAAAAATATTTATTTGGTTTACATCGGACCGATCTTGCACGAACTATGCCATAAATTTGTTACCTTTACCGGGCGAAACTACATCATGCAATGAAAAAACTTGTTGTCTTCACCGGCGCCGGCGTCAGCGCCGACAGCGGTTTGGCGACGTTCCGCGACTCCGACGGAACATGGGGGAATTACCGGATCGAGGAGGTCTGCATTCCCGAAGCGCTTGATTTCAATCGTCGGGGCGTCATCCGTTTCTACAACGAGCGGCGTGCCGAAATGCTCAAGGCCGAGCCGAACGCCGCCCACCGGGCGATTGCCGGTCTGGAACGCGATTTCGACGTCCGGGTCATCACCCAGAATGTCGACAATCTGCACGAAAGGGCGGGTTCGACGCATATTCTCCACCTGCACGGGGAGCTTACCAAACTTCGTTCGACGGACGATCCGTCGCTCATCCTGCCGTTCGACGGCGTCGAGCAGGGTTTCGACGACCGCGCTCCCGACGGTTCGCTGCTGCGTCCGCACATCGTCTTCTTCGGCGAGCCGGTTCCCGAATTCGACCGTGCGGCGGAACTTGCCGCCGGGGCCGACATCCTGATGGTGGTCGGAACGTCGCTGGCGGTCTATCCTGCGGCGTCGCTGGTGCGCTGCGTGCGTCCCGACATTCCGGTTTACGTGGTCGACCCGGGACGGCCGGCGATTCGCGGCGTGCGCAATCCGCTGGAGGTGATCCGCAAACGTGCCGCCGAGGGAGTTCCCGAACTGGCCGACCGCCTGCGCGCGGCCTGTGCGGAAGGGCGGTCCGAATCGCTTTTGCCCGGAAAAGCCTGATCCGCCCTTCCCGGCGGTTCCCCGCTCCCGGCCCATCCCGGTTTGCTCTCCGTTCTCGTTTTCCCGCTTTCGGCCCTCCCTCTGTCTTTCGCTTTCCGTTTCCGGCTTTTCCCGGCCGCACGCTGCGGTTCCGGTTGGCTCTTGCTCGGATTCACCCATATTCCGATCCGGCTCACTCCATCTCCGGCCCGTTTCGCGCCGCCTCGTCTGGTCGCGCTCTGCGACCCATTACGCGGTTGCGCGTCTGTCCGTTCCGTGTAACGATGCGGTTGCGTAATGCTTTCGGCTTCGGTCCGGTCGGTGTGCCTGCGGCCGTTCCTGCATGAAAATCCCCGCCCTCTCGAAAAGGTTTCCGAGGATAAAAAAACAGAGGCCTAAAAAGTGTAAAGTAAAAGATAATCAAATAATTATACACTTTTCTTCAGGATCTATGTTTTAGAGAAAAAGTAGAATAAGGTAATGTTAAACGAGGTTTCGGTTTCCAAATCGTTACCTCGTTTCTTTCGCTCTATTATTCATAGAAACGTGATTTTCAGTTTCTTGCATCGTTATTCATCTTGACATGCGACTCTGCTGAAATTATTTTTGCACCCCTAAAAAGCAGAGTTTATGCGCAGCACGTTCAAGGTTCTGTTCTACCTTAAAAGGAACAAAGACAAAGATCAGAAAGTCGTCCCTGTCATGGGTCGCATCACGGTCAACGGCAGCATCGCGCAGTTCAGCGCGAAGCTCTCCGTCCCGGAAACGCTTTGGGAGGTCAGCGGCGGCCGCGCCAAAGGCCGTAGTCTCGAAGCGGATCGCATCAACCGTCATCTGGACAACATCCGCACCCAGATCGGCAAGCACTATCAGGATATCTGCGACCGGGAGTCATACGTTACGGCCGAAAAGGTCAAGAATGCCTATCTCGGCTTCGGAGAGAAATACCGGCTGCTTCTCGAAGCGTTCGAGAAATTCACCGGCGACCTCAAGAAACGTGTCGGCATCGACCGCTGCCACGGTACATGGAACCGCTACTATAAATCCATCGACCATCTGCGGACTTTCATGCGTAAGGAGTATAACGTGAGCGATATGCCGTTGGCGGAGTTGGAACAGTCGTTCATCGAGCAATACCACGTCTACCTTAAATCCGATCTGGGGCTCAAGCCTACGACCGTCAGCGGTTATCTCAAATGCCTGAAATACGTTGTCAAAATCGCGTTCAACAACGGCTGGATGCCTCGCAACCCCTTTTCCCTCTATCAATATACGGCTCCGAATCCGGAACGTAGTTTTTTAACGGAAGATGAACTCCGGCGTATGATGACTACCGAGCTGCGGTATAAGCGTCAGGACTATAACCGCGATATGTTCCTGTTCTCCTGCTTCACGGGCATCTGCTATGCGGATATGGCCTCGCTGACCTATGACCGGATCGAGCAGGATGCGCAGGGCGAGTGGTGGATCAGCGGCAACCGCCAGAAGACCGAAACCAGATACGTTGTCAAACTTCTGCCGTATGCGTTGTTCATCCTGAACAAGTACCGGGGTCTGACCGGCGACGGACGTGTTTTTGCCATGTCTACACTCGATTCGATCGACGACAGCCTGAAAAACATCGCCCGGGAGTGCGGCATCGACAAACAACTCTCGTTCCACCTTGCCCGGCACACGTACGCCACGACGATCTGCCTGTCGAACGGCGTGAGTCTGGAGACGCTTTCGAAGATGCTGGGACATAAAAATATCACCACCACTCAAATCTATGCGAAAGTCACCCCGCCGATGATCGACCGTGAGGTTACCATGCTCCGGGAGAAACTGGCAACGAAATTCTCCGTGTAGACACTTTGCGATAAAGTATATAAATATATTATGTATTTACATACTTGTATAAACTCATCATTCGGTCATTGCATCTTTGCGGCGAAAACCTACTGCAACCCGATTATGGAACGACTCGATGAGATTTTGGAAATCGTCCGAGAGATCCGCGAAGATATCGCCTATATGAAACGTCACCGGAATATGCTTTGCGGTACGCCGATCCTTGAAGTGAGCGAGGTCTGCGACCTGCTGAAGATCAGCGACCGTCAGTTGCGCCGTTACTGCGTCAGCGGTCAGCTCACCGGGTTCCACTTCGGGCGCCGTCTTATGTTCTCCGCTGCCGAGATAAACCGTTTTGTCGAGCGGATCGACACGGAGTGCCGGCAGCGAAAAGAACTTAAAAACCGGATCAGGAACCTTTAATTCATAACCCTATGCCTGACAAGTATTATTTGGTGGAGTCCGGAGCTTTGGAGAAACTGCTCCGCACGCATTTCCTGCTGACACAATCCACACTGCTTTTCGAACACCTGTTGAGCCACAGCGACCGCCCGATGTTCCTCTCGGCCCGCAAGGTCTGCGAGGTGCTGGGTCTGGACCGTCACCAGCTCGAACAATGCCGCAAAAAGCGGATGATCCGCGCCCGTACCGTCAACGGACAGATGCTGTACGATGCCTACGAGTTGCTTGCGCTTACTGAACTTTTCTACCGCCGGAAGCTGCGGAAGACCCTCTCCCGGATACCGCAGTTCGAGGTGCGCTGATCCGTTCGTGCTGAAAGGGACTGACTGCATCCGCAGCAGTCTCTTTTTGTTTTGAGACAGCGCGAATAATAATTAAAAATCCCTTTGTGAACGCCGGCCTCGGGGCAAGATAGCGCCGGACACGTTCCGGCGTCAAATTTTTGCGGCACGATCTCCACCCTTCGGGTCGTATCGCCCCTCAAAAATTTGCCTTGTCCGTGCCGTCGCTGATAATCCCGCCCCGAAGCCGGCTTCTCACTTTCATAGCGGGGATCTGCCGGCCGTATGTCAAATCAAAATCCATTTCGAAGATGAAACATCAAAAATTCGAGATTGCGGTGGCGGGTTACGACTACCGCTTCAAGACCTACGCCCGGGACGGCGTGGAGGCATCGGTAAAGGTGAAATGTTTTCTCGGAAAGCCCGATGCCGAGTGTACGATCCTTGTGCCTGCGTTGAACGATTACCTGCGGGAAACGGAATCCTGCCGCAGGCAGGTTGCTCAGCGATGAGAAAGTGGATCGATCAGTCGACCTTCGACGAGCTGCTGCTCGCCAATGCCGAGGATAACGTAGAGCGGGCTATTCGAAGCGCATCGGCCGTATTGGAAACAGTGCAGGAGTTCGTTCCGGAGGCAGCCTTGTTCTACCGTGTTACACATGCCGTGGACAGCCTGAAAAACTATTTCGAGGAAGCTTGCACCGGTTTCCGAAGAAACGGCATCCTGTTTCTCGTCCGCCAATATTTCTATCCAAAACCCTATTACGACCTCCGATTCGATTGGTCGTTCTTCCGATATGCGGACAACTACTCCTTCGGCAAGGCTTTCGACAAACAAACCGCTCCGAACCGTATCGGGGTCTTCACCAAAAAGAAGATCGACGACTGGGTGGAATACCTCACGCAGGGTTTCCGGAATCTCGAACGGATCGATGCGGAGAACGAACGCAAAATAATCGGGTACCGCAACCGGTTGGAGGCTCTGTCCGATGTGGTTTGGGTTCATGACAAAAGTCACGGCCAGATCATTCGTAACGGCCTGACCTATACTTTCGATATCCGGCAGACGGATTACAGCGAAAAGATCTCTTTGGACTATCGGTGCCGCACGCTCGACGATTTCCTTGCACTCTCCGACAATAAATTCACACCTAAACCTTAAACGACTATGGAACGAAACATTATTATCGAAAATATCTGCACTGCGTGCCGCTGCGGCGAACGTCGCGCCGAGGAATATTTGACCGCGGAACTTCGCAACCTGCGGGAACTGCGGGATGCCGGTGCGCTGTGTTACGGCGATCTTGAAACGGCCTGTTCTGGGCTGGGACTGGACTTCGATTATACGGACTATTTCTGCCGTGCCTTGTCACTGAACTAATTCCTATTTCTGATGAACAATCTTTGTTTCAACCGTTTCACACTGCGGACGGACGATGCGAAAACCCGCCGCAAAATCCTTCGCTGGCTGGCGCTCAATTACCGCTTGTACGAATACCTCCCCTCGGACGCAGAGGTTCGCGGACGGTTCATCTCGCGCAAACCTTTTCCCGCCGAGGCGTTCCGGCGCCAGATCGGGAAACTGCGCGGCGACAGGACTCTGTTCCTGCGGATTGTCTCTGCGGACTTATATACGCTCTATGTGGAAGGTAACGTCTATCTGCGCGGAGCGTGGCACCGAATCTTTCTTTAATAACCTGCCGCCTGCTCCGCAACGAGCGGGCGGCGTCATTTCCATATCATGGCATACGAATCATCCATTCCTTTCGCGGATATCAGGGATTTCCGCGAGGCCGAGATCAACGGCATCTCTGCTCTTTTCACTATGTGTCGCCTCGATTCCGAAACCCTTCCCGCCGATTTTCATTCGTGCGAGGTCATGGGCGGTCGGGGCAGCGATTTCCAGTGGCTCGTTCCGCTGGCTTTGGCAAACTTCTCCGGAACGTTCGTCTCCCGGCAGCCCCTGCTCCGGGAAGGACAGGCGTACGCTGAAATACGCCGGTACGGCATCTATGACGCGACGGCTTTTGACGAATGGTCTGAAAACAATAACTCTTAAATACTATGCGACGAAAATTCAAACTGAAGGTCAGCTATACCTTCAACGGCTGTTTTACCCTGCGTGCGGCTTCCGGCAAGGAGGCCGCACGTCTTGTTTCCGAACAATGCGGAACGGTTCTGAACACGATCCGAACGACTCTCGGCGAAGAATCCGAGGTAGACTGGCTTTTCGACAAACATCCCCGGCTTGCAGTTCGGGAAGTAATCGCTCTTCCGGAGACCCTCGACGGGGAGAAGCTGCCGCGCGTGCAGGTCTTTCACCCCGGGCAACGGGTCTTCTGGCGTGATCCTGCCGATGAAACGTCGGGATATTATACCGTATGTTCGGGTAATGACGACGTGGAGGAACCCTCTGACGATGACATCATCCGGATTTGTTCTTCGGCTTCGGAAGCCGAAGTTTTTCCGTGCGAACTACGTCCCGTATTCAAAAAACGTTAAAGACACATTCAAATGAAGATGCAGGAATCCGATTTCCGGCGTGCGCTGGAAATCATCACCCGGAACAACCGGATCACGGTGTCGTTCAACACACCGATCGCCGACAACTACTCCCAAGTCTATCCGCTTCTTATCCATGAGAGCAACGCTTCGGTACTGAAACAGCTCCATGAGGCGGGCTTCTCGATGAGCATGACGAAAAAAGGACTGGAAGTATCGAAGTATTAACCTCAAATAATCGCGCAATGAAACGCTATGAATTTTATCGGAATCAAAAAATTACTGTCATAGATTGCCGGTATTTCAGTTTTGAAGCCGAGAATCTCGAAACGGCTGTCCGGAAAATCAAGGACCTGTGTGCTGACGGCCAACTCGACGAACTGTCAAACGATCCGACCTATCAGGAAGATGCTGCTTATCAAATTCCCGGAACGGAATATCCACTGGACATAGAAAACAATAACGGAGATCCTACGGTTATGATTTACTCGGCCGCAGACGGAACTTGTATCACGGACAACCTTCCGATATCGACCGGAATAACTCAAACCAAGAACATTTTAATGAACGAAACCATGAATTTACACGAATATTACCGTAACCATAAGGACGCGATCAACGCGTCGATTATGGATATTGCCTGCGATCTGGCCGTCGGACGACTGCTGAATGCGCACGATGCACCTTTCGAAACATTTGTCGAAGCCGATGACCCTGACGATCCCGACAGCGGAACCCATTACAAGGAGGAATATCAAAAGGAATACGATACGTATTACGATAAGGAGTACGCCCGTGTCGCAAAGCTGATGAAATTCGACTATTGCCAAGACGACGGAGTCGCGGCTTCGCCTGAAGATACGAACACCTAAACCATATACTTATATGATCGATATTCCTTTGTCCCTGCGCGTTCCACCGCAGGGACGCTATAACCGCGGTATTTATACCTGTTATGAATGTGGTTTCGAACCGCCGCACTATAACGTAGTGCCCTGTATGCTGGGCCTTGCCGAGACCTCTGCCGGTACGATGGTCGTCTGGGAATGTCCCCGGTGCGGTCAGAAATGGATGTTTCACTATCGGGCCCAAAATTCCCGTGAAGCTCACGATTACGCCGCCCAGCTCCTCGCTTACCGCACTGGCGATCCCGATTGGCGTATGACGCTGAATCCCGACTGGATTGCGGTGCCGCGGCAGAAAAAAGAGTAACCCTAAAACCTGATCCAATGAAAATCTTTGAAAGAATCACAAAACGCTATGCGCTTCAGAATTACTATCTGCGGCGCAATTTCTATTGGCCGGATACGCTGCCGGAGATTCTCGATTATTGGCAGCAGCACAATGACCTGCCATTCCTCTACGGCGGCGATAACTGGCCGTATGATGCAATGTGCGAGCGGCAGCGCCGCAAGGGCGTCTATGCTTCGCAATACCTGACACCCGACCGCACGGCCTGCCAGATGGCGGCACTGGCCGTGCGATATTTCGACAATGACAGCCGTATCGTGGGCGCTGCGAACCTGAACCTGCTGTTGCAGCAGGCACTGAATCCTTCGGGCCCGAGCCTCAATCGCGGCGGCTATACCTATCGTCAGGGCGATCGTGTGATGCAGCAGCGCAACAACTACGACAAGGATGTGTTCAACGGCGATCTGGGTTATATCCGTGAGGTGGATACGGAGGAGAGGACGTTGAAAGTCGATTTCGACGGCAAATGGATCGAGTACGACATAACGGAACTCGACGAACTGACGCTGGCCTATGCCACGACGATTCATAAGGCGCAGGGGTCGGAATACCCGATTGTGGTCATGCCGGTGCTGATGACCCATTATGTGATGCTCCAGCGCAACCTGATCTATACGGGTATCACGCGCGCCAAAAAGATCTGCGTGCTGATCGGTGCGACGAAAGCCTTGGCCTATGCCGTCCATAATATGTCCGTGCTGAAACGCAATACGAGCCTTCGGGAGCGGTTGAATCCCTCCCTGACGACCGACGGGAAACTCCGGGGCTGAATCTTCGACAGGGCTGCCGTCATTTCCTCCGCCGGTAAGGCCGAAACCGCCGGGACAAAAAAGGGTGTCCTTCGAAAGAACACCCTGCGTCATGCGATGAAAACGAGCTATTTGGCAGCTGCCGCAAGCGACGTTTTCCGGAATTCCTTGAGTTTCTTCTCAAGCTCCAGCGACACCTTACGGGCGCGCAGTCCCGCAGCTTTGTTGTTTTTTCCCGCCTGAAGCTCTGCGTCGGTCTTGAATGCCGCATACAGCTCGTCGATAGTCTTTACCAGTTCATTCATGGTCGTATGGAATTTAGTAGTTTAACACGATCCAAAAATAGATATTTTTTCACAAAAACAGCTTTGTGATGCTATTTTTTTCGGCCGGTTCCCTCGGTGCACGGCATTCCATTCCCGAAAGAATTTTTCTGCGAGGCTCCTTCGGGTTCTGCATGCCGGGTTCATATGCGGTATATGTCCGTGCTGCCGGCTTACAACTCCAGATTCCACTGCCGTCTGTGCTCCAAGAACGCTTCCCGGGTTCTGTCGTCGAATTCCGAGAGATCCTTCTCCGTAAGGATTCCGTTATAGAAAAGGCTGAATACCGTCAAAGCATAGCGGGAGCCGTTCAGACCGTCATACTGACGACTTATATCTTTGTCGAATGTCTGTATGCTCTTATATATTTCCAAATATTTCTCATGGCAGGACTGCGCTTTTTCATCCTGCAGGAGTCGTTTGAGTTTCGCCAGAAAGGTACAGCATTCACGCTCCAAGGCCCGGCTTATGAGTGTTCGGGCAATTTTCTTTTGGCTTTTATCCAATTCTACCATACAGCTTACGGAGATTATGTTTTTCAGGACTCCAAAATAATTATTTTCGGTCTATTAAAATATACAAACCGAATATCGGCCCGCGGGAAAAATTGCTAAAACGGGCGGCGATATAAGAAACGCAAATTCTCGAGGATGAACCGCCGGAAGCTGAAAAACCGGGGCACGGCTTGCTGCTTTCGAAAAGAATCCGTATTTTTATCCTGTGCAAAATACCGCAAGCACAATTTTGTCAGCTCCGGATACTGTTGGGAAACGGTGTCCGGAGTGTTTATACCGTCATATGGGAATACCGAAAACTCCCTCCAAAGACACTTTTCATCTACCCGTACAGGCCGTTGTGTGAGATCACGACAGCTCTCTTCAAAACATAAAAAATTCCGTCGTGAACAACGGAACGCGTCAGCATATCGGTACATCGTAAATTTCCATCTTTAGGATTCTCCGAAAGAACAGAGCCGTCCGGAGCGATATTTATCGTATATGCATCGGGGCGACACGTATAAAAAACGAATTTCGAGCGTGAGACAGCCGGGCATTTTATTCCCCCGAAAACAGGACATACAACTTTCCCGTTTTCCGGACATTCCATGTTTTTACCCGGCCTTTGCGAGTCTTCTTGCCATATGGCTAAATAATGAGCCGGTGCAGGCGATAGACGTAATAGTCTACGGCATGTAGGCCGGCCACGAAACCTTTTCCGTGTACCCTTGCAGCGAGTCCTGCGACGCCCGAAATCCCGTATGTGACGCAACACATTGATAAAACCGTGGCACGCAAGCGCCTATGGGCTCCGTGCCGGAACATGGATACGGTCGAGCGTGTCTTTTTGGCCTCCGGCAAGACACTGGTGAAACTTAAATCGGAATAGATATATTCACATTGCCATTGCCTGGCAAGTAAATTCTCCTCCCCACGGTTTAGGAATGTTTCATCCATGAATTTCCGAGAGGTGCCCGGCATATTCTCCGACTCCTTGCAGAGCAGGCAGGCCGTGAAAACCGTTAGCAGTATGAATACCGATTTACGCATTCCGATAAACTGAATCTATTACAAAATTAACTGTTCGTATGGAACCGGCAAATTTTCCGGAGATATATACCGGAAACGGAGATGAATCCGACCGAATGTAGGATATTGCCGGATGCTTCGATCCGATTATACCCAGAAATGACGGGTTTCAATATGACATCGAAGCTGCTGCTTCCGATGTTTGTCACGGCAAAGATAAATGGAAATTACCTATCCTGCCGGTTGCCCCGGGAAAGATAATCCCGGGCCGGTCGGCCAGGCCTCCCTCTCCGGCTCCGGGGCGGAAAAATCATCCTCGCCGTGGCTGCGGTATTTTTCCGCCCCTGCGCCTGCGCCGCGGGCTTATGACTCTTCCCGAGGCAACCGATCCGTTCGGGATATAAAGCCTCATAACATATTATTCATTGCTTGCGCGATAAAAACAATAAAATTCGTGCGAGCAGAAAACACGTGAGACACACGGTAAAAACTGTTACATGTTATGCAGACTGCGAAAGCAAATTCGAAATCGAAGCAGAGCGGTAAGACCGCAGTTCGGACGCCGGCCGTTTCCGAGGCCGTTGCGGCGCAAGCGCAAGACCCGGTTGCAGCCGGGAGTCCCGACATGAAACCCGCCGAACCGCAGGCAACGGATATCGGAGCTGTGAATCCTGTCGCAGAAACCAGTCCTGCCGAACAACCGGCAGCCCATCCCGAGACGGATGTCCGGCTGCTGGATCTGAACAAAATCGTCAATTCGACCTACAATCCCCGCAAGAATTTCCGCGAGGATACGCTGCTGGAACTTGCCGAGAGCATCAAACAGTCGGGCGTTCTTCAACCTATCTGCGTGCGTCCGAGGGACGAGGGCTTCGAGATCGTCTACGGCGAGCGCCGCTATTGGGCTGCCGCCATGGCGAATCTGAAATTCATTCCGGCCCTGGTGCGGGATCTGTCGGACGCCGAGGCCGAGGATGCCGCCATCACGGAGAACCTGCAGCGCGAGGACGTGCGGCCGCGCGAGGAAGCCGCCGCCTACAAGCGGGCCTTGCAGTCGGGGCGGCATACGATCGAGAGCCTCGTGGGCAAATTCGGCAAGTCGGAGGCCTACATCCGCTCGCGTCTGAAACTTTGCGAATTGATCGACGCCTTGGCCGGGATGCTCGACAAAGAGGAGATTTCGGTGGGCGTCGCTACAGAGATCGCCAAATATCCCGCCGACATCCAGCAGGAGGTTTACAACGATCATTTCGCCGAGGGGTGTTACAGCTCTTGGAAGACGGCGCGGATCAAGGAGATCGCCCGGCGGCTCTACGAGCGTTACATGACCAAGTTGGAAAGCTACAACTTCGATAAGACGGAGTGCCTTTCCTGCCAGCACAACACGGCCAATCAGGTGTTGTTCAAGGACGAATGTACGGGCGGTTGCGCGGGCTGCCAGAACCGCGAGTGCATGCTCCGCAAGAATGACGAGTTTCTCGTGCAGAAGGCTGTGAAACTCCTCAAAGACGATCCGCGTACGACGCTGGCTACGGACGGCGAAACGCCTGCCGCAGTACTCGAAGCACTCGAACAGGAGGGCTACCACGTCGAAGAACTGGAATACAATGCCGGTTACTACGACAAAGCTCCGCAGATGCCCGACGTTCCGCAGGCCGAAAATTACGTGTCAGAGGTGGATTTTGCCGAGGCTCAGGAGAGGCATGAGATCCGGATGATCCGCTTTACGGAACAGACGCAGCAGTTGGAGTTCGACATCTCGGAAGGGCGCGTGCGCAAATACGCCGTCATCGGCAACCTCGATATTGAAATCCGCTACGAAGAGATCGGAGACGAGGAGCGGGAAGTGACAGTAAACGAGGGGCAGGACGATGAGCATAAGGTCTTCGTCACCGTCGTTCCGCCTTCGCCGCTGGAGGGGCTGTTGCAACAGGAGCGTCGTTACCGGGAAATCTGCTACGAGCATATCACGACCGATATGAAGCGTGTCTTCCTCGATGTGAAGGTTGCGAACAAGCCCTTTCAGAAGGAGGAGCAGCAGATGTTCTACTACGCCGTGATGCAGCGCGTGATGAGCGATTCGAAACTCCGTCAGTGCGGTTTCCGGCCTAAGGAGGGCTCTTACCTGACCGACCGAGAGCAATTTGCCGCGGCGGGACGTATCACGGCCAAGCAACAGGCGGCGCTGGTCCGCGCGTATCTGGTGGACTACTTCCGCTCGGCGGCTCCGGACTTTCGTTGTACGGACGAAACGCTCCTGACGGGAATGATGTGCCGCTTCGCGGATATGAACTTCACGGAGCAGAGCCAGAAGGTGCAGCAAGAGTATCTGAAAGTCTACGAGCGTCGCAAAGCCCGTCTTCAGGAACAGATCGACGCTTTGCAGGCAAAAGCCGAGGCCGAGGAGATGGCGGTTTCGATGCAGGAGGCACCGGATGCCGAACCGGAGATGCCCGAGCTGCTGCCGGACGAGACGCCCGCTATAGAACCCACCCCGGAGCCGCTGATTATTCCTATGGACCCGGATATCGAACCCGACACCCGAATGCCGGAGGAGATGAAAACGGCGGCATAGTAACAACATGAACTAAATGTCCAAACCGACGGAGCAGGTTATGCCTGCTCCGTCTTTGCATTACTACTGTTATGAATAAGATTTCAGAGATTCCGGAACAGACACCTATTGCAGAAAAACCGACAGTAGAGATGCCCGCCGATCCGTGGCGCTGCGGGGCGTGCGGTTCGCTGCGGGTATCCTGCCAAGTCTGGGTGGACAGCAACACGTACGAAGTACAGTCTATGGCGGAAGACAAAGATGACTTATGGTGCGACGACTGTGCAGAACACACCCGTCAGGTACGCGAGAGCGAATTGATGTCCGATACGGTCGAGCCGTGGTGGAATGACGGAACGACAGAAGAAGACCGGGAAATTATCACCGGACTGAATCCGGAAAATTTCAGCCCGAAGGATGATCGCAAGGCTTTCCGCGATGCCTGCGACATGTGGTGGAACGGCAGGACGAACGACGAGAAGATCCGTCTCTGGCGGCAAGCTACCGCTCCGGAGGAAGAATAACGTAAAGATAAGAGCCATGAATAAGAATCTGATTGAAAAGATCGCTCCGCAGTTGACGGAGCTGATGATAAAGAAAATGGAGACGCTCACCGAGGAGTGGCGCAAGCCGTGGATCGCCGACCTTGCGCACGGTCTTCCGCGCAATCTGCGCGGCACGCCCTACCGGGGCGGGAATATCCTGATGCTGCTGTTCCTCTCGGAGATCGCAGGCTACAGTACGCCGCTTTTTATGACGTTCAAGCAGGCCAAGGAGGAGGGTCTGAACATCCTCAAAGGCTCCGGTTCGTTCCCGGTCTTCTTCTGGAAGCTGTATATCCGCCATAAGGAGACCCGCAAGAAGATTGAGTTGGCGGACTATTACCGCCTGCCGCAGGAGCAGCGGCGGCAATACGACGTGCTGCCCGTGATGCGCTATTACCCGGTCTTCAACATCGACCAGACGGATATGTCGGAACAGCAGCCGGAGCGCTACGCTTCGCTTACGACACCGGCCGAACCGAAAGACTACTCGGACGGCCTGACATGCGAGGTGCTCGATCGGATGCTGGCGGAGCAGTCGTGGCTCTGTCCCATCCTGCTCAAATCCGGCAACAGGGCGTCCTATTCGCCGACGCTCGACCGGATCGTCTGCCCCGAAAAACGGCAGTTCCCGGAGGGCGCGGCATTCTACACGACACTTCTCCACGAAGTCACGCACAGTACGGGGCATGCGAAGCGTCTGAACCGTCCTTTTGGCGCTTGCTACGGAGATGCCGACTACATCCGCGAAGAGTTGGTCGCCGAACTTACGGCGGCTTTGTGCGGTGCGATGCTGGGCTTCGCTACGACGCCTCGTGAGGAGAGCGCCGCCTATATCAAGGACTGGCTGGCGGAGTTCCATAAAGAGCCGACCTACCTGTTCGACATCCTCACGGACGTGAACCGTGCCGCGCGGATGATCTCCGAACGGCTGGCCTGCGAACAGGAGCCGGAAACCCCGGGAGCGATTCCGGCCGAAGCGGCCTAAAACACGTAAAACAGATCGTTTAACCTGCGCTGCGGCCGAAAGGCCGCGGCGCTTTTATTATCAGCAATATGCAACAAGATAAAACCAAAGATCGGTACAGCCGCGAAACACTGCTGCCGATGAATACGCTTTACGACCATGAACACCACCTGACGCAGGCGGATGTAGATGCCGCCAATGCTTTGGTGCGTCATATCGAACGCACCCGCAACCCACGTGTCCCGCAGGTCGGCGACCGGGTGCGCTATACCACGCGTCACGGTGACTTCCACGGCAACGCCCTGATCGAGGCTGTCCGTGAAGATGGAACGCGCTCGATCTGCCTGTGCCCTTACGTGCCTTTCGTGTGGGCGACAGCCGGCGGTATCGGCTGCGCGGTCAGCGGCGGGCCTTTTACAGCCGTGATGCCGCAAGAGCTGAAGCCTTCCGGTGCTGTGCCGGGGGATTTCTGTGCTTGGGGACATTGCGGCGCCTGCGGCAACGGAGTCGTCCGGTTCTGCGCCGAGGTGCCGTTGTGGGAATACCGGGAACCGGAATCGCTTTACGGCGATTTCTCGACCGAGAAATGGCGCAAGATCAGCCTTTACAAGGATACGGAGTGCCGAAGCAGCGATCTTTACCGGGGCGACTGCATTTCGTTTCGGACGGAGAAGGAATTTCAAATGTTTCTTTCTGATTACGAAGGAACCGCATTCGCAGCTCCCTGCCCGAAATCCGTCATCGTCTGGTGCTATCGGGACGAGCAGACCGCCGTATCGCAAGAGAAATGGGATGCGCTCGATGCTCCCGTTACAGAGCGGCGCATCTACAACGCGCCCCAACCCGTAAAACTCGTCAAGGATCACGGGCGGCACACCACGGTCTGCTATTTCGTCAGACCGGAATTTTCTTATAAATAACTTGATTCTCTATGACTATTAAAAACAAAGAAACACTCGAAAAACTGCGCACTTATCAGATCGGTGTGATCCGCTCGGTCATCGCCAGCCGGCAAGGGCGCCTGGGAACCTATTCGGCCGATGCGACAGACCGCGAGAGGCTGGCAGATACGGACGGCCTCGCCTACGAGGAGTATTACGAGTCGCCTCTTACAATCGAACACGACGGCCTTTGTCGCAATGTAATCTCCCTCGAATTTTGTGAGGACGGGCTGACTCCCGTCTGCCTGATGAACGGCGGGGATGATTTCCCGCTTCCGCTTGAAAATCTCTCCTGCGATACCCTGCAAGGCATCGTCGAATGGCTGGAAGAATACGATTTCATCCCGTCCGCCGAAGCTGCGCCGCAGACGACAAGCGATCTTACGGAAGATTTTGTGGAACGCTGCCTGCCGGAATATCCTACGCGCTACGACGTTTTCCGGCTGGGTGAATTGCAGAACTTCCTCGATGGCCATGAATCCCCGGAATTCGGGCTGAACCGCGACGAAGCCGCCGCGGAGCGCGACCGTTTGCAGCTTCGGATCTATGCCGAGGCCATTACTGCCTTTATGAAAAGGCAGTCCGCAGCGCTTCCGGGCAATGTGTCCCTGCGCGACTATGCCGAGGCGCTGGTCGATATCGCCTATGAAGCTGGGCGCAGGAAATTCCGGCCCTCGGACAACTCCCGCGATACGGCCGCGACGCTCATTGCCTGGGGCGACGAGTTCTCCCGGCAGCATGAGGATACGGATTGGACGGAGAAGGAGTTCCTCGACGAGATTTACAGGTTCACCGCTGAGAAGCTGCAAAGCGTTCCGAGTAAGGACGATCCGAATGCGGAGTTCGACATCGCCTTTCTGAACCGTGCGGTACTCGAAAGACACGGATACGATACTGCGACGATTACGGACAGCGATCTGCAGGAGTTGGCCGGACGGATGGGTGATTATTATTGCGAGAGCAGCAAGTTCAGCGAAGATCTGCGTACGGCCTGCGGCGATTTCGGATTGAAGCTCCGGGACACGACCAATCCGAAATAACACGACACTTCACGTATTGTCAAATCAGGCCGCAGCCCTAAAGCTGCGGTCTTTTAATTGCATATCATTATGAGCTATCAGATTATAACACGTATCACTATTACCCCCGACCTGCGGGTGATGGTGCGCATGGCGGCGAACAACATCCGCCCGCTCGACTTCCGTTACGACGAGGTCGTATCCCTGACAGAAACGCTGCGCACGAAAGGCCGTCCGACGCTCGAACTGGAACTGCTGTCGCTTTTTTTCAAGGGCCTTTGGCAGGGCCGAACCCGCTATGACCGGGCTGTCGGTTACACGCTGCTGACCGACGGCATCGACAAATACGAGGCGTGGGAACGCTGCCGCGGGGACAAGGAGTACGAACGTGGCCTGCTGCTGCGCATGCGGGGCTTCCTGCACTACCGTCCCGTTCCGTGCCGCTGCCATCTCGAATATCAAAGAAGCCCTGTGCGGCGTATTTATGTCGGATACATCTCTTTTTCGCGGCAGAGGCGCCGCATCTTTCCGAGCGTCCTCGACGCGCAGGCTGCACTGGTCGCAAAGGGCTGGAATCCCGGAGAGTTCCAAACCGTAGAAGAAGATACCAAAAATCTTAAATCTCAGAAACAATGAAAACCTATCGCATCAACAAATATGCCGAGCGGCTCGCTCAAGGGACGGGCTTCGCTCCCGAATTGATCTATAACATCTCGCTTGTCCGGTTTCAGGGCCGTAACGGCCGCTGTATCGCGGCATGGACACCGGGGATGAAGCGCCCCCCCCCGGTATGTCTACAAGGCCCACACCCCGGAAGAATACGACAAGGCTATGGAGCGTATCCGGCAGGAGGCCGAGCGCTTCCGGCGCCATGACGAAGCCGTAGCGCGGTCGAGTGAGGAGTTCCGACGTTCGCTGCGCGTCGGCGACATCCTCTACTCGTCGTGGGGCTGGGAGCAGACCAATATCGACTTCTATCAGGTCATAGCGATCCGCGGCAGCGCGATAGACCTGCGGCAGCTCGACCAGCGAACTACCGAAGACGGCTATATGTGCGGAACGACCGTCCCGCTGCCCGATGTTTTCAAGGGCAAGACCCATACGCACCGTCTGTCGAAAAATTATATCCGCATCGACTCATACCGTACTGCGTGGAAATGGGACGGGCAGCCCCTGCGGTGCAGTTGGTATGCATAATATAATGCTATTGAGAATATCATTACGCGCTACCGCCTGCATAAAACGCAGTGCGACAAGCGCCGCAAGGAGATCGATCGGGAGATTGAACATCTGAAGCAAGAACGGGAGCGGTTGAATGATCCGCATTGGACGGAAGGGCTGCTCCGTCCGGTCATGGCGGAGATCGTCCGCCTGACTCCTGAGATCGACTGGGAGAATAACGACGAGTTTTATCCGATAGACCTGCGTGGTGCTATCACGGTTTTCGGCAGAACAAAGCGGGGAAGACCTGTCTGCATCACCTTTACCGAGTCCGGACACGATTTGCAGTTCGATTCGGGGCAGATACACAACTCTTTCTCATTGAAAGTGCTGAAGGATATTGGCGGAACGAACAACATTATGGAATCTGTCGGCGACGGAGAACCGCTGCTGCATTATATCCGGCAGCGGATGCTCTTTCTGGAACAACACCCCGGAATGGGGAAATAGACCTAAAAATCAAGCCTTATGAAAATCATGTGTCAGGAGCACTACGATAAGGTAGTGCAATACGCCGAAAGCATCGGCGACAGCACGCTTCGGGAATGTTTGGAGCGCCTCGAACGCCGTGAGCAAAATCCCCATCATCCGTGCCAGATCGAACTTTACAGGGACTTCGCGCCCTATTCGTTCCTCTTCAAGGAACGCTATCCCGACGGGAGTCTGGGCGTTGTCGGCGGATTGGTTTATCATGGATGTCCGGATCGGTCGTGCTGTTTTATCGACCGTCCCTTTCACGGCTGGATGACCCATACCTGAAAAGTCGAAATCCGAATCGTCGATCCCGGCCGAGGCAATAAATCCGGCCGGGATTTTGTTTTATTATTAAATATTGGTAATTTTGCGTAAAGACAGCGTGATTATGAAAACGACATCGGTAGCCCTCGGGGTTTATTTCGAGGATTTCATTAAAGCGAAAATCGCACAGGGACGTTATAATAACGCCAGCGAGGTTATTAGGGCCGGTTTGCGGCTTTTGGAGGAAAACGAAAGCCGTCTGACGGAGTTGAAAGCCGCCATCCGCGAAGGAATCGACAGCGGCGTGGCCGAAGGATTCGATCCTGCGGAGCATCTGAGAACTCTGAAAGCGAAGCGGGCGAATGGCTGAGATTCGGTTTACCCGCAAAGCGGTCGAGGATCTCTCCGACATTTGGAACTATACGGCGGATACATGGTCGGAGCGACAGGCGGACACCTATTACTGGTTATTGATCGCCTCCTGCCGCAAGCTGGCAGGCAATCCCGTGCTGTTCGGCCGGGAATACAAGGAACTCGGGGAGAAGGTGTACGGCTTCAAGGTCAACAAACACATCGTCTTTTACCGTATTCCGGACGACGGGGCGATCGAGGTCGTGCGCATCCTTCACGAACGGATGGATCTTAGCAACCGATTCGTAGATTGAATAACGACATATAAATTATAAAATTAAGCATCGATGACAAAGCAAGAAATTGTAAAGCAGATTGCCCGGGAAACGGGCGTCGAGGCCGCGACCGTTTTAGCTGTCGTGGAAGGTTTTATGGAAGAGGTGCGTGCCGCCCAGATCCGCAAGGAAAACGTTTTCCTGCGCGGATTCGGAACCTTCCTGATTAAACGCCGCAAGGAGAAAAAGGGTCGTAATATCACAAAGAATACGACGATCGTAATTCCGGCGCACGATATTCCTGCATTTAAGAACCCGGTGCCTTGCCGTATTTCTACGGTAGGTTTCCAAGAACTCGCCTCCGAACCGTGCTTGCACCTCTCGGCGCACACGGCTCTCCACTAACATATTCAGTCTATTATCCCGTGATGTATCTTGTTGTGACAGGGAATACATACAGCTAACGTCTTTCTCTGACGTCCAATCATTTGTATTTTCCATGGCTCTTTGCCTTTTAAGTCTTTGAGTCTTTTGACGTGGTGTATTTCAATGTTTTCCGTTGCGCCACACAATTCAACTTACCCGCTTTTAACCTTTGTATAAGGCTTGATACAGTGGTATTGAAAATCGTGTTGGCTACATAATCACAACTCGCGTCCATCGCGGTTGTTTTACGCTTAAAGCTCCCGTTGAAGAATACCCGCATCTTCTTTCCTCCTTTCTTGTCCTCATAGAAAACCGCAAAATCTTTGTGATGTCGATACTTTGCGATAATCTTTCGGGCTGTCGTACTGTACTTTCGTGCAAAAGTCTTATACAGACTGTATTGCATGATGTACTTGAAAGAATTCAGGTGTGAACTGTTATTTGCGATAGAAAAATAGTTTGCAAAACCTCGGATTTCTCTGTTATAGGCATCCAGTATTTCGAGGTCGTCCAGATGTAGCAACTTTGTCCGGCTTGTGGGTTTCCATTTCGCTTTACCCTCGAATTGATGAATTTCCATCGCCTCGTAGTAGAGAAGTTTATCCCGCATTGTGGACATTGGCACTTCCAACACTACCTTTTTGCCGTAAGCCTTAATAAGTACTCCCGATTTCTCGCCTCTTAACGTCTTATCCGTGAATGGTCGGACATAGATTTCATAGCCGAGGAATTTTGCCTTTCTATTGCCGTGCGTGATTAAGGTCTTTTCTTCGGAGAGCGTCAATTTCAGTTTCTCGCCGAGGAAATTCTTAATATCCTCTTTGATGGCCTCACAGTCCGATTTACTGCCAATCACTCCGATAATAAAATCATCGGCATACCTCACATACTTAATCCGTCTATATCCCTCGTCCATTTCATCGACAGAGGGTAAGTGCATCCTGTTTTTCTGATGTTGCTTAATCGCGTCAATCAGTTCCTTCCGAGTATCTTTATCCTCGGTTTGCTTCAGCTTTGTGCCGAGCCACCAAATTTTCCTGGAATACCGTTTGTACTCAAGGTTCATTGCCCGTCTGTCGCCTCTATCGAATTGACAGGCATACTCTTTCATGTACTTATCCAGCTTGTCGAGATAGATATTAGCCAGTATCGGGCTAATGATGCCACCTTGCGGTGTTCCGCTGTATGTTCTATGAAATGTCCAATCTTCGATGTAGCCAGCTTTCAAAAATTTCCACATTAGCCGGATAAAGCGGTCGTCTGCGATACGTTCTTTCAAGATTCCGATAAGTACATCATGGTTGATGTTATCGAAGAATCCTTCAATGTCGCCCTCGATAAACCACTTGGCCGCAGTAAAATTCTTCTGCACCTGTATCAGTGCGGTGTGGCAGCTGCGTTTGGGTCGGAAGCCGTGCGAGGTGTTCTCAAAACTACCTTCATAAATTGCTTCCAACAGCATTCGCAATACCTCCTGCACTAATTTGTCGTCGATAGACGGTATGCCGAGAGGTCGCATGTTCCCGTTTTTCTTCGGGATGTACATCCTTCTTGCCGGTTTTGGTTGGTACGACTCATCTTTGAGCGCATCAATCAAATTTTCAATCCGTTTCAGGCTCATTCCGTCGATAGTTTTACCGTCGGAACCTTCCGTCATATTTCCCTGCCTACCTTGTATATTATGGTAGGCGAGGAGAAACATCTCCGAATTGAATAGAACCCTGTAGAGCCGTTCAAACTTGTAGCTCGAAACTTTGCTGTGCTCTGACAGACTGTTTAATACTCTCTCTGGATTTCTCATAATGTCTCACACATTATCCGTTAATTTGTATTAAAAATGTTAGCTGCCACCCTTCGCCATGTACGAGGCTTTCCCTCGCTCGGACTACTACGGTGGCTCCGTTGCCATACCGGATTTTCATAGGTCTGAAACCTAATAGCCTTTCGGCATTCCGGGTTAGGCAATCCACGTTTAATTCTTCGGCAACATAGCTTTGATAGATTGTCGGATACGACTTTCGCCCGTTTCTGCTTATCGCAGTTGTGCTGTAACCTGTTCTGCACCCAACCCTCCAAGGTCGAATCGAGTGTGTTACAGTATGGCGTCTGTAGTTACCTTCCGCCACAGTTTCGAGTTGTGCCACTTGGACTATCGTTCAATCAATCCAGACTTTATCCTCGTATCTATCTTTCATCTCCTGATTCAGTCGCATACTTGGTAACTGTATGACTTATCAGTTTATCGGCAGGCTATACTCCCCGTCCGGTTTCCCTTTCGGATAAGCCGATCGATGATAGGCTATCGAACACTTGCCTAACGTCTTGCTATCGACGCATTTGCCAAAGAACCATTACGTGCGCGCCCTGAAACTCGACTTGACGGCCGACTCCCTTGTTCACTTGGTATTCCGCCATCGTTTAGAGGAAGAACGAACGTAAGACCGTACCGACGATCACCAGAAAGACGCATGAGAGAAACAGCGCCGTGGCGGATTTCGAAGCGTCCGGGTCACCCGACGAGAATTTCGAGTAGACCCGCACGCCGCCGACCAGTCCGAGGATTGCCGCGACGGCGAAGATCAGTTTCGTGAGCGGGTCGAAATAGGACGTTACCATGTTCGTGGCCTCGCTGATGCCGGCCATGCCGTTGCCCTGTGCAAAGCAGGCGAGTGCGGAGCACAGGGAGAAAATCATGAAAATTGCTCTTTTTTTCATCGTTCAAGTAGTTTGGTTAAGGGTGTGAAAAAGGCCGCAGCCTGCTTTGGGAGCATTCTGCGACCGGATACATCGTATTTCCTGCTGCGGAAAAGGCGTCAGCCGTATTCGTTATTCCATTTCATGTCGTAGGTCGTTTTTAATTAAGCATAGGCCCGGATGTCGAAGTTGGCGATGGCCTGCCGTTCCTCGGCCGTGGCATCGCCCATGACGGCGCTCTCTCCGAAGTCCAGCTCTCCGAGCATCGCATGAACCTCCGCGTCACGGAGTTCTGCTCTGGCGGGGAGAGCCGGAAGCGGGAATCGGGCGCCGGCGGGCGCTTCGGGCTCCGAGAGTTCGCCGTCTTCGCCGATCGAGGGCCGCACGACAAGGGTGTTCCACCCCTGCATCGCGGACTTCTCTTCCGAAGCCGGGGCAAATATAGCGTCTCCGCCTGCCGGGGCGGTGCCGATGTCCGCTCCAGTCCGCTCCAGTCCGCACCGATAGGATTTTGACACGTTCCCGTCCTGAAAAAGGTTTACAAAAAAGAGTAAATCTTATGCAGCAAAAAACGAATTCAGACTTATCGCGTCATTATTTACCGCGTCAATTGCGTCATCTGATTTTACAGGAGTATTTGAGCGGAGTCAAGACGTCCCGCCAACTCTCCGAAGAACATGGTATTCCCATGTCTACGATTCATAAGATGGGTCAGCGCTGGAAAGCGAAAAATAGTTGTAGCTTTGTGAGTACCCCTAATCCTTATCCGATCATGTCCCGCGTTACGAGTGAAGAAGCCAGTGAACTGTTATCCGAGAACAAAGCCCTTCGGCGGCGCTTGGAAGAGGCTTTATTACGTCTGGAAGGCTATGAGATCATGGGAGATATCCTTCAGGAAGAATACGGTATCGACCTATTAAAAAAATCCGCAGCCGGACAGTCCAGCGTCTCAAAGAAAGACACACAGCAATGAGCCTGTCGTTTCTGTGCGGGTTGTTCGGCTATACCCGTCAGGCCTATTATAAACATTTACGGCGTAATAGGGAAGGATCCTTGTCCGACACCCTTCTTTTGGAGCGGGTGGGTTACTACCGGAAACTGATGCCCAGGCTCGGCGGTCGTAAACTGTGGCATTTGCTGCAACAAGACGGATTTCCGGTCAGCCGGGATCGGTTATTTACGCTGCTTTCGGAAAACAATCTTCTGGTCAAACGTCGGAAGAAATACAGCGTTACGACCTGCTCGCGGCACTGGATGCGTAAATATCCGAATCTGATCCGGGGTTTCGACCTCGAGCGGCCGCATCGTTTATGGGTCGGAGATATTACGTACATTTCTTTGAAAGAAGGATTTGCATATCTGGCTTTGATAACGGATGCCTATTCCAAACGGATCGTAGGCTATGATCTGAATACGACATTGGAACGGGACGGAGCGCTCCGTGCACTGAGGATGGCCATAGACCAGACTCCGCAGCAAAAACGGCAAGGGTTAATCCATCATTCGGACAGAGGATGCCAATATTGTTCGAAAGAATATGTGAAATTGCTGACCGATAATGGGATTCGCATCAGCATGACTGAAAAGGGCGATCCGTATGAGAATGCCGTTGCCGAACGGGTGAACGGTATTCTGAAGAGCGAATGGATCGACGAGGAATGTTTTGAAAGTTTTCAGGCAGCAAAAGAACGCATCGACCAGATCGTTATCCTTTACAATTCACTCAGACCTCATGCCAGCTGCGATTGGCTTACGCCCTTGGAAGCGGAACTTAGAACCGGGAAACTCAAACATCATTGGGGCCGAAAGACGGTTGTTCGGAAGGCATATGTAAACTTATATCAGGACAATATTTTTTGAACCAAAATGTTTATCTTTAATTATCAATCACTGTAAACCTTTTTCAGGACGGGACAACGAGAATTTCAGGAGTTTGACGGGGTGCAGTACCGGCATTCGGCGTGTGAGGGGCAGCGTTATGCCCGGTGTGTTTTTTCTTCGGGCCTTTCAGATTGTCGACAACATATGACGCGAGCCGCCCCCGGAAAAACAACTGATCCAGACATACGGCGCAGGCGGCAATAAGAATTATGCTGTTCATGGCAGAAAGAATTTAGACGATGTTATGGTAATTCTGTTCTTGATGTATGCAGTTGATCTCGTCGCGGAACATTTCGAGATGGTGCCGTAGGATATTATCTACATAAGATGTTGCGGTCAGTCGCTCGCCGCCGATTTTTTTCAGGACTTCAAGGATTTTCCGTTTCGTAGGGGCACTGACATAAAGCGAGGCGCGGAGGTCGTAATCCACCCGGACAAGAAATGTTTTTTTGTAGTCGGGCAATGTCATCGAACGTCGCCATCGTATGTCCGGTACGGGAACACACTCCGGCTTCACATCCTGCTTTTCGGATACGACCGTTTCGGAAGGCGGAGAATCGAGATTTGAAGAATCTTCAGGTGCAGCGACAACGGATACAAGTTCAGTTGTCTGAGGTTGTTCCATCGAGGGCCATCCATCGCTATTTTCCGTTTGCACGGCAGGCATTGCACAATCGTCAGGTTGCTCCGAAAAGTGTCCGGCTTTATTATGACCTCGTCGCTTCCCGAGGTGCAGCAGCCCTAAGATTGACAAAACGATAATGCCTGTGCCAAGAGCGAGTAATGAAATGTCGAGGACACCGGACTCGGATAAAAAGCTGTAAAGCATAATTAGAAATTTTTAAGTCATTGTTAAACAAGTTTTTCAAAATTCCGCTTACGATCGAGCCGGTTTATATCGTCACGGAAAGTTTCGATGTGGTGCTGTAGAATATTATCCACATATGATGTCGCGGATAATCGTTCACCTCCGATTCTTTTAAGTATCTCCAGAATCTTACGCTTTGTCGATGCATTGACATAAAGTGTGGCTCGGATGCCGTATTCCACAGGAGTGAGAAACATTCGTTCATAATCGGACAAGGGTGGTGTTCTCCGACGGCGTGGCTCTTGTGCTGCGGGCACAGACGGGGTTTCATCCGGAATCTTTTCTGTGTCGATCTCCGGAACAGAGGGCGGTTCGGCGGGAATTGCGTCCGTAGCGGTTCCGGATGGGATCTGTTCCGGAATTACCCGTGTGACCTTTGTAGTGATAGGTAACTGCCCTGCGATCACCTGTTTTACAAGACTTTCGTCTACTTCGATTTTGGGTTTCTTGGCCATTGTTATCGGATTTTGAGGAGTGTAAGAATTTCTTCTGTGAGGATTTCGAGTTGCGCCTCACACGCAAAGGTTCGCGCCGGAGCCAGAAGTGTCGAGCGGCCGACTCCTGTATTGTCCGCAAGCAGCTCCTTGTTGAACTTCGAGCGGTAAGGAATGTGAGTTGTCATAAGCGACAACCCGAGCTTGCGGATAACGGCCTCGTATCGATCGTAAAGCGGCGTTCGTTCACGACGGTCTATCATCGTCCAGAAAAGATAGACGCTTTGTAAAGTAAGGGTCGGATCTTGGGCAAGGTTAGTGGTGAGACTCCGGGCAAAGGAGAGCGTACTTTCCATGACGACCTTGTCGGCTTTCATGGGCACAAAGACAGCGTCCAGCGACGCGAGCAGCCGAATGACACCTTCGGCATTGACCGTTCCCGGCAAGTCGTAGAGAATGATACGGGGATGGTAGCCGCTTTGCAGCAGCCGCTCGACTTCTTCGGGGGCTTCAGGCGGCATACATTTCAGCACAGGCCAGAGCTTGCGGCCCGTCGCTTTGAATTGACGTACCAGCAACAGCTTGTGGTAATCGTCATGCTCGATGAGCGACAGTTCCCGCTCACGTTGCGCCTGAACGGACCATTGGGGATAGTCGCAGTCTACGACCAGCACGTCATAGCCTAATGTGTAGTGCAGATGACTGGCGAGTAACATCGTAAATGTCGATTTCCCGATGCCCCCTTTTTGATTGCAGATCGAAATGCTTGCTTGTTTCATTGCTTGTGTGTTTAAATGGTTGTTTGGGTAACTATGCGTCTGTCAAATCATTTATATATACTACCTTATATTTGGACGAATAATTGGATGATTATTCGGTCTGCCGCCCTTTCGTTCCTTTGCGCAGATACTCGGTTAAAGATTCGGGTATCCGTCTGAACCGATACTTATTTTGCGATTCGCGCAGTTGCCCGAATAATCAATCCTGCCGCAATATACAACAGGGTAAAACGCTTCGGTTCCGATGTCCGCTCCAGTCCGCTCCAGTCCGCACCGATGGCTTTTTTTTGCCCCGAAACGGTTGTAATATTGCACCGGGAACAGACCCGGCTATGGAAACCGTAACAGAGGATTTTCAAAACTTCTCTCAAAGATTCTCCGGCGCGGATTTTTGTTGTCGCCAGACAACAGCGAGCTGTACCTTTGTATGCCGAAAAGTTTTTCGGCATACGAAAGGTGCTCGCTCTGCGAGGCTGGGTGGCGTTCCCGAGTCACGCCACTTAAACTACCAGACTGATGACAACCACGAAAAAGAGGATCGGACGCCCGACAACGACAGATCCCAGAGTCCACAGGTATAATTTCAAACTCACCACGGAAGAGAATATCCGCTTTAAGCAGATGCTTTGTAAGGCAGGATTGGAACATAACCGCAGCCGGTTTATCGTCAAACGCATCTTCGCCGAGGAGTTCGTTGTCGTCAAACGCGACCCTTCGAAAGTGCAGTTTATTGCCCGTCTGAATGACTTTTATTTCCAATTTCAAAAGTTGGGAAATAACTACAACCAGATTGTAAAGGTCATCAATGCGCACTTCTCCAACGTCGCGATCCCGCATCAGATCGCTGCTTTGGAACAGCGAACGAGAGAATTAAAGGCTCTGAGTATCGAGATTCTCAACCTCGCAAAACAAGCTAAGGAGTGGTTGCGAATATAAGATCGGGTTCCTCGCCCGGCGGAGCGTTGTATTACAACAAGGAGAAAGTGGATAAGGATGAAGCCGAAGTGCTCCTCTGGCAGAAGATGCTCGAACCATACGATAAATGCGGACGCCTTGACATTGACGCCTGCATGGAGAGCTTCATGCCGTATCTCGAAGCCAACCGGAGAACTACTAATACGGTTTTCCATGCCTCGCTGAACCCTTCGCCGGAAGACAGGCTGACCGACGAACAGCTCCGGGACATCGCCTGCGAGTACATGGAGCGTATGGGCTACGGCGAACAGCCCTATATCGTTTTCAAGCACAAGGACATTTCCAGAGAGCATATCCATATCGTGTCGCTGCGGATCGATGAGCAGGGCCGCAAACTTCCGCACGATTTCGAGGCCCGGCGCTCGATGGAGATTCTGCGTGACTTGGAGCGCAAATACGGCCTGCATCCGAGCGTCAAGGGGCAGGAACTGACGGACAAGGAGGGGTTGCGGAAGGTGAATTATCCCGAGGGAAATGTCAAGCGGCAGGTATCGTCCGTCGTGAGATCATGCCTGCGCAATTACAAATGTTCCTCTTACGGTGAGTTCCGCACGTTGCTGGAGCGCTTCAACGTCTCGACCGAGGAGCGCACGGGAACCGTTGATGGGCGAAGTTATGCCGGAATGGTTTACGGAGCCCTGACAGACGACGGATATGGAATCGGCACGCCGTTCAAGTCGAGCTGTATCGGAAAAGATGTCGGTTATAAAGCTCTTCAGAAGTACTATGCAACATCAAAAGACAGACTAAAAGAGAAAGGCTCACTCGACAGCCTGCGACAAACTGTCAAAGACGCCATGAGCCCGCACAACACACGGGACGAGTTCCGGCAATTGTTGAAGGCGGACGGTATAGATGCGGTATTCCGTATGAATCCCATAGGCAGAATTTATGGTGTAACTTTTATCGACCATAACACGGGCATCGTTGCTAACGGATCGGTATTGGGAAAAGAGTTCTCGGCGAATGTTTTCAACGACTTGTATCCGGCTCCGAAACAGGCGCAACAGGTCGCAGAACGACACGTGGAACAGAAACATGAAGAGCAAAACCATGCCGCCAATCCTATTTCTTGCATTGTCGATACGGTATTGGATTTGGCTGACACGCGGGCTTACGAGGAACAGCAACGGCAGATGCAACAAAGGCGTAAAAAAAGACGACATCGTTCCTGATACGAAAAACGGGGTCTGATATGGATCAGATCCCGTTTCTCATTGTTCCCTGTCGGCTTTCCGTCGTGGCCTCCCCGTGCCACCGGCATCTTCTATTTCTCTGCCGGAATAAAAGTTATTGCCTGCCCGCCCCGTTCAGCCATCTCGATGCGTATGGTATCTCGTGCCGTCACAGCCCGCTTCCCGATCAGGTATGCCTCCGGATTGCGCCCCGCATCCGGAGCATCGGCATATATCGTCGCGGTGTACGTCACTCCGGGTTCGAGGAAGTCGAGCTTCTGCACGAGCGTCCTTGCCTTCTCGTCCGTTCCTGCCCCGAGAAAGTATCTGTCTTTGGCCCGTCTTGCAACGACGATATAGTCGCCGATCTCTCCCTGCAATGCCTTCGACCAGTCGCAGTCTGCGTCGAAGTCGCGGAAGAACCGGAATGCGGGATGCCCTTCGTAGTTCTCGATCAGGTCTGCGGCCATCTGCAGGGGCGAGTATATGATCACCCAGTTTGCTATCTGCCGTGCCAGCGTGGTCTTTATGCAGCATTCCGCGTTGGGCCCGTTCCACTCGATCCGTCCCTTGTCGGCCTTCGCCGTGGAATAGTCGATGTCGAAGATTCCCGGAGTGTAGTCCATCGGTCCGCTCAGCATCCTCACGAAGGGCAGCGTCGTGAGATACTCTGCCGAATTCCCTTCCGACCATGCGTTCCATTCCATGCCCCGCGCCCCTTCGCGTGTCATCATGTTGGGCCACGTGCGTCGTATCCCCGTCTCCTTTATCGGCTTGTGTACGTCGAGCATGATCCGGTATTTCGCCGCCGTTTCCACGACCCGCTGATAGTGCTGCACTCCATACTGCGAATGATGGAGGTAACCGCCTTTGAATCCCCCTGCATATCCCGTTTTGAGCGTGTGAACCCCCAGTTCGGCATACCTCCTCATCGCTGCTTCCAGGACGGCTTCGTACTCAGGAATATTTCCTCCCGTTTCATTGTGCATCCACAGTTGCACGCCCTTTTCACGGGCATAGGCGGCTATTCGCTCCAGATCGAAATCCGCATAGGGTTCGAGGTAGTCGAACTGCTGGTTTCCGCCCCAGTTCTCCCATCCTTTGTTCCAGCCCTCGAACAAGGTGTACAAGGCTTTCAAGGTGGGGGCAAACCTTAATTACCGGAATCTAAACCGGGATCTGGTAAAGGCAAACACCGTGACGGTCGGCCCGGAGTTGGCCTATTACGCCCTGAAAGGACGGAAATTCTCGCTCCTGGGGATCGCAGCCGGGACGATCGGCTACCAAAAAGCCAAGGCGAAAAGCGATCTTGTGTACCTGGCGAAAAGCAAGGCTTTCGTGTATGGATACGAGGTCGGGATAAGGCCGGAAATGTTGCTAAGCCCGAAAGTGGCTCTTTTTGCCGAATACAGGTTTGAAATGTTGTTTAACTCCATTCTCCGGAATAACAACCATGTCGGCCTGGGGTGCGTGATCTATTTATAAACTTAAATAATTGAAGGTATGAGAAAGTATTTGTATTTGTCGGCCGTATGCGTGTGCATGGCATTGTGTTTCGTCGGTTGCAGCAAGGACGACGACGAACCGGGAGGAAAAGGGGCGATGTATGAGGTAACGATCGAGCAGTCGGGAGATTTCCGCAGCTTCATTAAGTCGGTCGTGGTAGTCGCCAACGGTACGCGGTTGAAAGACGGGGCGACGGGGGAAAGCCTCGCAAGCCCGTTGATTCTAAGCGATGAAGAACTGGCCGTCGAAAAGGTGACGTTAACCACGACGGGAAAGGCGATCGAGTTCGCCGTTTCCGGTAGTGTCGTGGACGGGGAGGACGGTGTCGTGAACGAGCCGATGCAGTGGGTTGTGACCGTTTACAAGAACGGAAAGGAGATCGAGAAAAAGAGCCTTTCTTTCCGGGACGGGAAGGAGATCGGTATGGATGATCTTAATCTGTATTATAATTGACGTGACGACCTGAATGTCCCCCGGATGAATGTTCGGGGGATTTTTTTCTTTTGGGCGTTCCCGTGGGACGGTCGGGCTTTACGTTTCAAGTCCTCGCCTAAAGGCTGTGGGCTTTACTCTGCAATCCCTAACGCATGGCTGAAAACTCCTCTTGCCGGTGGTGTTCTTCTTCATACAGCCTCATGCGTTCTTGTAATGCTTCTTTTAAATTGTCGCTTTTTTTCAGTCCGAGTTTGGCACGTATGTTCGCTCGTTGGCTGGTTATGTTTCCGCTACTCCGATGTAATAATTCGCATATTTGGCTGACGGTCTTGTCTTGCAGTATTAAACGGCAGATGTTTAATTCGGACGGGGATAAATTGGGATATATTCTCCTGATTGTATCAAGTTTACTTTTTTCCTTTTTCTGGTATGCGGCAAGGGCTGTAAAAAGATTTTCTTTGGATTGTTCCCCTATTATGTTTAACAGGGAGCTTGTCTTTTCTTCCGGGTTATTCTCGCTTAACAACTCGGCGAACGCGAATAGTTCTTCCTTTTTCATTTGGAGACGTTTCAAAAGCATTTCCTCTTCCTCTTTTAGCAAGTTGCTACTTTTTAGCAAGCTGCTGATATTACTGTGTAAGGATCTTCCTAATAAGGGGATCATGGTGTATATGATGATGATCAAAGGCAGATAACTGTATAGGAACGGTTCGTCGGTGATAAGTGTGCAGATTGTATAGGAAGCTATGGTAAGGGAGGACAATAGGATGGAGATATTACTCATATAGGCACAGATGGAAAGCATGGTAAATAAGAGAGAGATAGTAATGTTACTCATTATCAATGCTCTTTGATAACTATATTCATATCCGCTACATATTGAGCAATAAATTATTTCGATAAAAATCTCGATATGTATGGCTATCAGTATAATGGAAAAGGTCGTGGTCAGATTTACTCTCTTTTTAAAATAAGCGAGAGTGCACATAATGATAAACAGGAATAATACGCTGTTAATATAATAAAACTGTTCATTGGGAAATGGAACTGAATATATGTATATGGGTGCGCATAAGACCAGCATGAGCAGGGATAGATGAAAGACTCGTTTTTGTTGATACGTTATTATCATTTCTCTTTCTTTTTTGTCGTAAGTTTGAGTTTTTATTGAACTTAGAAAAGAGGCGGCTTTTGTGCTGAATATCATGTATTTTATTGTTTTAAGTGTTATTAAGTATGATGTTTCTTGCAAAGATAACTGTTTTTTTGTATGTTTAAGTACTTTTCTTTATGATGTTAAGTATTTTTAGTTGTTGTGTAAGCATGATTGGCTGCTGTGGTAAGTGTTGTAGTTGTTGTGTGGTCGTCTTTTTAAGTATTTATAAGTTTAAAATGTTTGTTTTTTGCTTTGGAAGCTGGTTTATAAGTGTGTATTTTTGCGGTCGAAATTCAAGGGGGTGTAAAAGCCTGGGTTTGGATTGTCATATTAACAAATGATTAAATGACGAAAAGAGGTTTTTATATTAAATGTGTATTGTTCGTGCTCGTGTTGAGTATAAGCGGAGAAATATCCGCTCAGGAGAAGCGTGATTCGGTAAGGATCTATTTTCATCAAGGAAAGGTAAATATAGATACATGTTTACTTGACAATGGGAACGAGATGGAGCGGTTTGCTAAAATCTGTTCCGCATTGAACGACTCCGTCCGTCTTATCAGGAAAATTCAAATAATAGGAGGAGCTTCCCCGGAAGGAGGGGGGCTGTTGAATGGAAGGCTGTCTGAAAAACGAGCAGAGGTTTTGTGGCGGTATATATCACCTTATATAAAGATTCCGGTATTGGAGAGGGATTTTCATTTTTCGGGAAGCGACTGGAACGGACTTATAACGATGGTGAGAGCGGATGTGAATGTTCCGGAGAGGGAGGATGTCCTTCGTTTGTTGGAGAAGATCGTCCGTTTGGAAAACCAGGACAGTCCTTATTTGGGGGGAGAACTGAAAAGACTGAAAGGGGGGAGGCCATACTCATATTTGTATAAATTCCATTTTCCGAAACTTCGTTCGTCGATGGTGAAAATATGCTATGATAGTGATCCGATAAATCCCGTCAGAGATACGGTATATATACATACACGTGATACGTTGTGCATCCGTGATACCGTTACCGTCATAGCTCCGGTAAAGAAACGGCCGTTTTGCATGGCGGTGAAAACAAACTTGCTTTATGACGCTGTTTTGATACCTGACATCGGGGTTGAGTTCTGTTTGGGGAAGAACTGGTCTGTGGCCGGGAATTGGATGTATGCCTGGTGGAAAAGTGATCGGAAGCATAATTATTGGCGTATCTATGGGGGAGATGTGGAGTTGCGCCGCTGGTTCGGTCGGAGAGCGGTGGAAAAACCGTTTTCCGGGCATCATGTCGGATTGTACGGGCAGATCGTCACCTATGATTTCGAATTGGGTGGGAAAGGTTACTTGGGGGATAAATGGAGTTACGGGGGAGGCGTGGCTTACGGCTACTCGTTACCTGTGGGACATCGGTTCAATGTGGATTTCACGTTGGGAATCGGCTACCTTGGAGGATCGTACAAGGAGTACATCCCTTTGGACGGTCACTATGTATGGCAGACCACTAAAAAACGCCGCTGGTTCGGCCCGACCAAGGCGGGTATCTCTTTGGTGTGGTTGATCGGCCGTGGCAACTACAACGAGAAGAAAGGAGGCAGGCAGTGATACGGATACGCTTTTGTCTGGTGTTCATATTTTTATGGATAGGACTGACGGCTTGTGAGCATAAGGATTTATGTTACGATCATCCGCACTTTGCCAAGGTGCGGGTAGTATTCGACTGGACCAAGATTTCCAATCATGACAAGCCTGAAGGCATGAGGGTCGTATTTTATCCGACCGACGATGAAAGCAACACGTGGATATTTGATTTCCCCGGAGGAGAGGATGGGGAAGTGGAGCTCCCCGAGAATGATTACCGGGTAATTTGCTTCAACTACGATACCGACGGGATGGTTTGGAAAGAAAACGGCAGTTACACGCTTTTTACTGCCGATACGCGTGATGTTCAGTCGCCGGATAACCGGACAATGGCTGTCACCCCACCCTGGCTGTGTGGCGACCATATAGACAGAGTTATCCTCAAGGACATTCCGGGAGGAAGCGCGGAGATAGTACGGCTAACTCCCGTAAACATGGTATGTCACTACACGTATGAGGTGAACGGTCTTCGGGGACTGGATAGGGTGGCGGATTTGCGGGCTGCTCTTTCCGGCATGTCCGGCTCGCTTAACATGTCCGGCGACAGTTTGCCCGCCGGTCTTTCGGAGAGCCTGCTCTTTGATGGAATGGTTTCACGGAATCAGATTATAGGCGGATTCTATACGTTTGGACATTCCGCACTTGAAGGAGAGCCCAATGTTTTCCGGCTGTATCTCAAGAACCGTTCCGGCAGCATGTCTGTATTGGAACAGGACGTGAGCGACCAAGTGCATGATGTCCCGGTAGCGGGGCATGTCGGTGATGTGCATCTGGTGTTGAATTTTGATTATGAGGTACCATCCGAGCCGGGAAGTGACGGTGCGGGATTTGATGTGGACGTTGATGATTGGGATGATGTGAATATGGATATAGTGTTGTAATACGAGTTTGTTAATTATATGTATCAATTTAAATTGTTTTTATTTATGAAAAAAAGTACAGTAATGCTTTGGGCAATCTTTGGAGCTCTACTCATGGGTTGCTCAGACGAGGAGATTGCGAATGTGGAAACCTCCTCACGGAATGCGATTGGTTTTAACGTGTTAAGTAATGCGGCGGAAACGAGGGCTATCCCTACTACCCCCGACAACTTGACGAGCACCGATTTCGACGTGTTCGCTTTTACGACGGATGGTACTGCCTTCATGGGAAAGGTAGACACGGATTTTGGACATGACGGAGTGAAGATCGTGTACAAAAATGGTAAGTGGGATTATGACGATGCGAACGACCTTCGTTATTGGCCTACCGAGGCTTTGGACTTTTACGCGTTCAATCCCGGAACGGTTAGTGAAGACATGATAGTGTTTTATAGTTGGGAAGCCACCAAGGATGTCCAAAAGATAAGTTATACCTGCATGGATGAGTATGGAAGCGGTACTACTCATGCAAACTACGACGTGATGTATGCCATGGCCAAAGGCCAGACAAAAGACATGAACAACGGAATAGTGAAATTTAATTTCAAACATATTCTGTCACAGGTCGTATTCAAAGCAAAGACCCAATACGATAACATGCAGGTGGACATCGACGTGATCAAGATTCATAATTTCAAATTTGCCGGCGCCTTCACATTGCCTGCGGCAGCCGATGGAACGGGAAGTTGGAGTTCGTCTGATTTAGCATTTCCACACGCATTTACCGTAGTGAAAAACGCAAACATCACGGTCAATAGCAATACCGAAGCTACCGATATTACCACAAATACTCCTATGCTGAATATACCACAGGAGCTGACTGCTTGGAAAGTTTCCGAAACAGCCACCAAAAGCAAGTTGGAGGCCGATAATGCGAAGCAATGTTATCTGGAGATCGCCTGCAAAATCCGGCAGTCCGGAGCTTATCTGTTGGGTTCAGCAAGCGAATACAAAACAATTTATGTTCCGTTCGGAGATACATGGGAACAGGGCAAGCGTCATATCTACACGTTGATTTTCGGTGGTGGTTATGATGATCAGGGAGAGGCTGTGTTGAATCCGATCCAGTTTGATGCAGAGACAACAGGCTGGGTTGATGCAGATAAAGACGTAAACGTCCAACCTTAATCCAAACGTTTATTAATATCGTACCCGTTGGCAGGTTAAACATACGCAAGATTAACCCTGCCAACGGGTTTTTTATAGGGAATCGCATTTTCAATATACTTTTTGATGTGTAGGGGTGCTTTTTGCGTACCTTTTTCCTGGAGAATTTCTTTTGTGGAGTGTTTGCCCTGTATATTCCCGATACGCTGTTATAGCAGGGAACTGTTTTTATCCAAGTAGTCAGATATAGCCTCTTGCAATACCGATTTTAGCGAATCGCCTTTGCGGATCGCGATCAGCTTTAAGTTCTGGTGATAGGTTTCGTCCATGACAAAATTACAATGCACGGTTTTCGCTTTCTTCGGCTTTTGAGCCTCTTTTTGCCCGGCCGTGGATTGGGTCAGGCTGTCTAATCCCCCGGTCAGCCCGGCCGACATACTGTTTTTTAAATCGTTCTTCTTTGCCATATGGTTACTTTATTTCTGTTAGCAGTTCGTTACATACCTTCTCGTAGTCCTCTGCCCCGGCAGATTTTGGGGCATAGTGAAAAATATCCTGCCCTTGTGTCGGGGCTTCGGCCAGCGTAATGGCGTTGCGTATATGGGTGCTGAACACTTTGCCCTGGAATGTTTCCTGTACCAGTTCCGAAACGCTCTTGTCCAGGTTCTTTCTTCCGTCGTACTGGGTTATCAGGACCCCGGCGATCGAAAGATCCGAGTTCAAACGTTGCTGCACCTTGTGGACGACCTGCATAAGTTTGGCCATTCCACGCATTGCCAGGAATTGAGCCTGAACCGGGATAATCAACCGATCCGAGGCCGTCAGTGCGTTAAGCGTGAGCAGCGACAGCGAGGGGGGGGGCAGTCGATCAGGATATAATCGAATTTTTCCTTTTGGCCCTTGATAAGGTGGGCTAAGATAAGTTCCCGCCCGGCCTCGTTGATTAACTCCGTTTCAACGGCCGAGAGATCCAGGCAGGAGGGAACGACGCTAAGACCGTCCTTATGCTCGTAGATCGGCAGGTCGTATTCGCCTTTCATCGCGCCGTAGATCGTTTGGGGAAGCTCCGCGGAGAAGCCCAGCGATTCGGTCAGGTTGGCCTGCCCGTCAAGGTCGATCAAAAGAACCTTGTACCCTTTTTGACGTAACGCGCCGCCCAGGTTGATCGTGGTTGTGGTCTTTCCTACTCCCCCCTTGTGATTCAATACGGAGATTACTTTTGCTTTGCTCATAAATTCAGTTTTTTAAATGGTTGTCATGTCCGCAAATATAGTTAAAATACTAATATACTAAAATACTAAAAGTAGTATTTCTCGTTTTTTGCGTGTTTTTTGTACCGATCGGGGAAGCGTACCGAAATAAATCCTGTTTCCGTCTTTCGGTACGTTTTGTTTCTGTACCGGAATTAATCAAAGATTAGAATAACCATAAATGTTTTTATACGTTAATCATACGTATGTATATATGTATATATTTGTTTTTGAGTATCTTTGTGTGCTATAAATAAAAAATAAAAGACATGAGCACTTATTCGTATAAAAATCCGAAGTTTATAAATTCCCCTAAAGGGGTGGTTGAAGTTGTAGAAGTGATTTATGACGGCAAAGATGATCCGGCCTATTCACTGGCTATTATTAAATGGGAAAATACCTATAAATTAGGTATTCGTTGGAACATCGCTTATAGTGAATGGGACGATTACCGCAAACAGAACGGGCAAGATGAATGTATAGGTAATCCACAGTCGAGAGGTATTCCCACCTGGTTTGTTTTGCCCGATGATATGATGTTTGGTGAGAAGTTCAGCGGTGCGATGCAGAGGCTTGATGAATTAAGAAAAGGTAAGTAAGCAATGGAACAGGGAGAAATCATATTATACCAGCCGGATGAAGCGGTCAAGTTGGAAGTGAGGTTGGAAGATGAAACCGTTTGGCTGACACAAGAACAAATAGCCGACTTGTTCGGGACTAAAAGGCCTGCTATTACCAAACATTTGAACAACATTTACAAAAGCGGCGAACTTGATATAGATAGCACATGTTCCATTTTGGAACATATGGGTAATGACGGCAAACAGAGATATACTACTAAATATTATAATCTTGATGCGATTCTGTCAATAGGATATCGGGTTAATAGCAAGAACGCAACCCTTTTTAGGAAATGGGCGAATAGTGTATTAAAGGATTATCTTTTAAAGGGGTATTCCATTAATAAACGTTTGTCAGAACTTGAAAGGACTGTCGCTCAACATACCGAGAAGATAGACCATGATCCGCTTCAGCTTTCCCAGCAGCCCGTCTATCAGCAGCCTTGTCCTGTAAAAGCCTGTCTGGTGCGAGAGCTTTGTCAGTTGGTTCAGATTGTTCGCCATTCCCGCCAGGCTGCGCAGCAGCGCATTCTCTTCAGGCGTATGCCTTGCCGTAACGGTGGCCGCCAGTGCCACCTCCCTGATATAGACCGCCAGACTCCGGCCGGACTTCCTTGCCCTGAATCTGAGAGCCTCGTAGCTGACGGGGGAGAACTTCACTGTCACTCCCTTGGTCAGCTTCCGCGTCCTGCCCAGTGCCGGACGGCCGCGTTTTTTCTTCATCTCATTCATATCCTTTGTCATATGTTTTTTCTTTTTCGTCCGTACTTCTTTCATTCCAAAATCTGCGACCGGCGGGAGTGGATTTACCCTCCCTGCAACCGCCGGGCGCTGGGGAGCAAGGGTTTTCGGGAATCCGGAAACATAACCTTGCTATTACTATTACAGAATCCACCCTTCAAAACAACAGGAAATATTAATATCAATGGTTTCAGATAACCGTTTCCATTCCTGGTCCGGAAGGTGACAATGAAAGTATATCCGCCGGAGGTGTACCTATATTTTCTACAGTCATCCGTTCCGGCTGATATACGACCGGCAGTCATTCACACGGTCTGACAGTCACCGGTACTCTAAAGTTTCCTCCAGCGTTCGATGTCTTGCCGGTAGGTTTCAAGATGCCGTCTTGCCAGATTCTCCAGCAGCCCGGATACGCTCATTCCCCGGCAGCCCAGTCTCAGGACGATCATGTCCAGGGCACTACGAGTTTCCTCACTGATGAACACGGCTTTAGGTCCCTTGATTTTAGGGGGAATGAGATAAGTTTCCCGATACTTTTCCAAAGCCGGGCGCTTCGGTGCCTTCTCCGGCTTTGCCGGCTGTGGGCAGGTTCCGTCAAGTATCTCCCTGAGGGTACTTCCCAACTTCTCACACAGGACGGCCATACGGTGCGTATGTCCTTCCGCCATCGTTTTTCCCACAAGGGGCATGTCTTCTTTTCCTTCTTTCATAGAAACTTGGATTTACGTTGATACGATGGTTTCCCATATACCGGGAAACCGATTGTCGCCGGCAAATAAAACGATAAAAAACAGACGGATCGACACTTAGGGTTCTGTTGGCGTATTCTTCTGTATCATTCTCTGCTTCAGGGTGTACGGACGGTGAGAACTTCATTATTATACGCATCGGAAGCAGGGCATGAACTTTACGGATGCAGTTGCAATCACTAAAGACCGATTGCAACCATTAATGATTATAACCGGTCATTAATGGTTGGTTATAATTATTAATGGCCGGTTACAAACACTGATGCCCGCATCAGTGTTTGTCCGGCAGGCATCTTTCAGTCCGGATATGGAAGAACATCCTGATAACCGGCCTCTTTACCGGGATGGGACAAAACTGATGGACATCCGTCATGTTCATAAGCGTCTCCACGATAACATTTGGCGCATCTTTCTATTGTATAAATCAATAAAAGTACATCTTATGAAAAAGAAAGATCGCTTCGATTCCAATTGAATATCTATTCCGGACATCTGATGACATATAATGACATCTGATGAAGGGCCGGAACCATATCCGGGAACAATCATTTACTTTGCGGATGAAACAGGCACGCATATGGTGTCAAAGGTAGTCATCCTGTCTTGAAATTCAGGATGTTCCGCTGGGATTCACTAAATTGCGGCACGGAATCCGGATCCGAAGAGAGAATGAAACAGATGTCAAACCTGAAATTACAGTGATTATGGAAATAGTGAACATTGAGGCAAGGACCTTCGAGGCGATGCTCTCGGCCTTCCGGACGTTCGCGGACCGGCTGGACACCCTCTGCCGGCTGTACGGCGACATAGAGGAGAAGAAATGGCTGGACAACCAGGAGGTGTGCCTGCTGCTGAAGGTCAGCCCGAGAACCCTGCAGACCCTCCGTGACAACGGCACGCTGGCATACACACAGATCTGTCACAAGACTTATTACAAGCCCGGGGACGTGGAAAGTATCATCCGGATAGTGGAGGAGCGCCGCAAGCGGGCTGAAAGTATGGGAAGGTCGATCTGAAAGGCCATGAAAAACGAATGTCGAACAAAAAAAGATCAAGTCATGATGAATACCGATAACCGTCTGCTCACCCGTGAGAGCAGCGAGCATATAAGAGAGTTCTTCTCTACCGTCGAGCGTCTCTCCGTTTCCATGGAGCGTCTCTTTGCCGGCAGGTCACCGGCGATGGCGGGCGAGAACTTCTATACGGACCGCGAACTGGCTGAAAAGCTGAAAGTGAGCCGCCGCAGCCTGCAACAGTACCGGGACAGCGGTCTGCTTGCCTTCACCCGGCTAGGCGGCAAGATACTGTACCGTTCTTCCGACATCGAGAAGCTGCTTGACGGCTGCTACAGGGAGGCGAGAACCAGACCGGAGGAACTTTAGAAAAGTTCCGTACGGGATCGTGAATGAAGGGGCGGGCGGTTGTCATACCGGCCGTCCCTTCGTTTTCTTTCCACTGGATGAACGACTTTAATTTGCTCATAAAGTATTTATACACAGAGTGTTTTCTTTATAAATTATGATCCGGTGACGACATTGGCATAACATGGCGGGACATGGAAACATTTTTCCGGTATGGCAATAAGATACGGGGATTCCATTATAAAAAAAGACCCTTATTTTATTATGTCATTATGTTATTCTGAAATTGGGGCGGGCTGCCCGTGTATCGGTGGAACGGTCCGTTCCTGTAATGGCGGCACATCCCGTACTGATATCATTATCCGCCGGCAATGTTGTTTCCCGGTCTTGCCGGAGTGACCTTATGCCGGCCGGTGACAACCGCATGTCCGTGTGTAAACATGGCGGCGCATAAAAACAGGCACACCCTCCGGGCTCCTGTCCCGTCGGATGCGCCTGTCTCCATCATGTCATATACAGCCGGACTACTCCGGCCCATGCCTCTATCTGAGTATCGGATTCGAGAGCAGTATCTTGTAATAGGCCACCCCGCCAATCTCTACCGGCATCCTCGCCATCATGAACTGCACGCTCTTCCTCTCCACCTTCGCCTGCCGCATGAGCCTCTGCACGATAAACCCGGCCGAGAACCTTGCGCATCTTTTATCCTTCCAGACGATGAACCCCTCGCTGTCGTCGGCCCGGCAGATATACCAGTCACCCGTCTCGTCATCGTGGGCGAAGTTCACCCGTCCACCGCCGAGGATTCCCAATTCGATTGACATCGTCTTTGACAGATAGACGGTTCCCCTGCTGTCAAGGTTGATGGTCCGCTTTCCCTTGTATGTGACTTCCTGCGGACGGGAGTTTTCCCTGTTGTATACTATCAGTGCCATAATTGTCTTTCTTTTATCGGTTGAACTGTTTTCGTTTTTCAATACATGAAGCTTTCCACCGCCAGCATCCGGCTTCTCCATGCGAAACCGCTGTGGGTACGTACCGCGTCCACTATCCTGCATACTTTCTGCGATATGGCCGATGCCGAGATACCCATGCATTCCGCCAGTGCCTTGAACGAGAACTGCGCCTCATAGAACCTGAGCATGAACATCCGGTATTCCTCGTAGGAGAACTTCTGCCTTACGAAACGCAGTATGTCCTTAACCAGCCTCTCGCACCCGTTCAGGTCGTCCTCGGAAAGGAATTTTGCCTCCTCGCCACATCGGAGGAAGAAATCATCTTCAGGGTGTGCATACCGGTTCTCCCTTTTAATCTTTACCAGGGCCGCCTTTTTGTAGCATCCGATGAAATACGCGTCATAGTCCGTTATGTCCTTTCCGGGAACCAGCACCTGCCTTCTTACGAAAAGGTAGGTGTCATGGAAATTGTCCTCGTCCAGCATTCCGTACCGGCGTAACGTCCCTCTCAACCTGTCATAGGATTTTGTGAACCACTCGTTGAACAGTCTTTCCTTTTCTGCGCTCTTGTCTGCCATAGCCTTATGTTTTTTTTGAGTCGTACATTTGTACGTTATACATGGCCTACACGGGTAGGCATTCTTATTTCTTGTGCTTCCTCCAGTTTGTTTTTCGGCGGTCTCCGGCAAGGCTTGCCGTGAAAAAATACGCTCACGCGAAGCGTGAGGAAGATTTTTTCACGAGCAACCAGCCCGCAGGGCCGCCTTGCGGGACCGGCCTGAAAAACAACTATTTTTGCCGCAAGAAATGAGGATGACAGATTACTTCCTTCTATCTATTGTCTGTCCGGTGAGAATTTAGATTCCATGCAGCTTTTCTGTCTTCGGTATGTTTGGAGAAATATTCAAGGATATGAAATGAGAACGGCAATACGTGATGTTGCGGAAGGAGCAGATATGGGATTGGAAACAGGAAGCGTGCCCGGGTTTTCATGCAGTTTATACGGCGGTGTTGATTTTGAGGAGGATTACAGGGAAGTGACAGGATGGTCGGCTGTCGGAAAAGAAGCAATACCGGCGGACGTGGATATGGGCAAAACCACCCGTACATGCAATGCAGAGGGAGCAGGAGAGCCTTCACCACAGCCGGAGCCCCTTTTCATGCCGTATCCCGACATGAAAAGGGGCTCCTGGACAATTCTTTTCCTTTTTCCTTGTCGCACATGCACTACGTCGGTCGCAGTTTTCGCCTTCTGAATCAATTTTCCCGTCCGTCACCCGCGCATTCGGAGCGTTTTTCCGGCAGAAAATTTCACCGTACGGAAATTTTCTGCCGGAAACCGGAGGGAAAACGCGCAGATCCGCGGGGACGGCGGAACTTTGATGAAGAAGGGGAAAAATCACTCGTCCCGTAAATGCCTTCCCTCAGATGGCATCGCATATCTCCTTCTCCATCTTTTCCAGCTTATGGGACAGGACTTCCATGTCGCTGCTGATCTTCTGGTTGGTTATCCGGGCATATATCTGGGTGGTTTTCAAATCCGTATGACCCAAAAGACGGCTTACGGTCTCGATGGGCACACCGTGCGAGAGCAGCACGGTGGTGGCGTTCGTATGCCGGGCAACATGGTAGGTCAGCCGTATCTTGAAACCGCACTGCCTACCAAGTTCCTTCAATATGACGTTGCATCTGCTGCTGCTCGGTACCGGAAATACATGATCGTCCTTGGACAGCCCCTTGTACTTCTCTATGATGCGCCTGGGAACGTCCAGCAGGCGGATGTTGGACTCGGTGTTCGTCTTCCGCCGGCGGGTGATGATCCAGAGGTTGCCGTCGAAGAAGGTCTGGAGCCGGTCAGTCGTCAGCGCCTTCACGTCTGCGTATGCCAGTCCGGTAAACACCGAGAAGATGAAGAGGTCACGTACCAGTTCGCAGGTCCCGCTTTTCACCGGGACCTCCATCAGCGTCTGTATCTCACGCTCCGTCAGGTAGCCCCGGTCAACGCTCTCGAAGGAGTTGATGTACCCGGCGAAGGGATTGAAGGGAAGTGCACCGCTGTTGCGGGCGATGGAGATGATGTGCTTGAGCCCGATCATGTAACCCCATACGGTATTGGTGCGGCATTTCTTCTCCGTACGCAGAAAATACTCGAAGTTGTTGATGAAGGTCAGGTTGAGTTCCTTCAGGGGGATGTCGTCACGTCGGTACACTTTCGGGACGAACTCGCACAGGTGCTTGTATATGGTACGGTAGCGGTTGTATGTCCCCTGTACGCGGCTGTGTCCCACTTTCTTGATGAACTCCTCGTTGTGCTGTTCGAAGAGTTTCAGCAAAGTCTCCCGTTTCACGCCCAGTCCGAGGTAGACATCCCTCAGCCTGGCAGCAGTGACATAGCCGTCGGACTGCATCAGTTCCTGGTAACGACGGTTCACGTCCACACGTATCCGGTCAACCGCCGCATTGATTTTCTGTGCCTCGACGCTCTTGCCGGTGGCACGTGCCGTTTTCACGTCCCAAAGTTTCGGGGGTACGTCCAGCTTGCAGCTGAACTGCTTGATTTCGCCGTCCACCGTAAGACGGCACATCAGGGGGAGATAGTCGTTGGCTCTCTCGCTGCCCTTCTTCACGTAGAAGAGGATTTTGAAAGTCGATCTGCTCATACTCGTTTTCATACTTTTTTGATTGTTACAAAGTTAATATCAAGCGAGTTGTCTCCAAGTATGAAAAATTGTGCAAATTACTGAAATATAACCTGTTGTACCGTTTCTTGTTCCTATTATATCAGTAACGATATGGGAACTGAAGTCTTTCGCAACTTTTATCGAACCTCCTTTTTCAGCTTATGCAGTATTATGAGCTAAACACCTAACTGATTAGTGGACTGCATTTTTGCTGTATTATCATTAACCTTGCCTTTTTCTTTTACGTTTATTTACGATACGGTCGCGCATCAACTGCATGGAGTTGAAATTACGCGAAATATTCTGGATGATCTCGATATAATTATCGCTATGACCTCCTTCTTCGTCAGTCCATTCGTAATAATAAGGTTTTATCGATACACAATTTTTATGCTCGAATAAAGTATTGAGCAATGTGCGGTCCGAATTGCCGCACGAATGCCCCATGATATAGATCTGATAGGGACCGGTGTCAATAAACTGAAGTAATTGACGGTAATTGTCCGTTTCCAGATAACGGATAGATTTGATATTGGTTAGGTAGCTATTATCATTCAGATTCGAAATAGTCTTATAATCCTCGTCCAGTTCGTCCCCATAACCGAAAATAACAGGATTCTGCTCATTATCCAATTCTCCGTGAATATGATTTACGGGAATGTCTGAATTTGCTGGAAGATATAAGTCGGCAGTCTTCGTATAGTTGAAGTTCAATAATAGGGTTCTCTCCGGATATGCAAATTCGTCGCAAACTGCACCATTGCCGTTTTTAATTTCTTCAATGAATTTGGACTTCAGCCCTTCATTTTCCCAGTTTGTTACGAGGTTTGATGCTATTGCAGCGAAACTCTCATCCGCCTTGGTTTCTTCGCCTGTCGATTCAATCCTGTTTTTCTCGGCCCACTTGTTCACGATATATTCCAGAAATTGCTTTTGAGCACTCACGGCGACATCACGAAAGTTAAATGGCTCATGAATAATTTGTTCAATATCCGGATTCCTTAACTCTGATTTGATATAATGCTTTTGAACAGATTTTAGATAGCCCGTCAAAGCCCCCTTTATCAATTCCAGTTCTTCATTGAGTTGAATGGGATCTCCATACTTACAAGACTTGTCCTTGAAAACTTTTTTGAGCAGTGAATAGTATTCTCCCTCGATATCTACCCATTTTTTTGATTCGACGGCTTTATTTATTGTTTCGAAGAACTTACTTTCATAAATTAAATGATCACTGACGAAATGATCATATTGTTCTGCTGGTGTTATTTCTCCCAAATTTCGTATAAACCGAAACGTATTATCTTGCAACATCCAGCGAAACTGTTCCAGGGTTTTCCTATCCTCCGGATCAGAAATATTGACAGAACATAGACCATCATATCGCTCATATTCACCCTCCAGCAATCCTAATTTCAAAGTGATATTGTATCCACGAATAAAATCCGCATAACTCGTCGGCAGTCCGTGCGCCAGATCGAAGCCGTTACCGATTAATATGATCCGATTCATCATCTGCTTGTCATTTAGAGTAGTCCATAACAAAGATAACCATTTATCCTGCTGTGAACAAGGATTGTAAATGATTTTTTCTTACGCCGACCCGTCCAGCAAGATAGCCGCTGCGGACGACACGCCAAGGTCTTCGCCTTGTCTTTGTCGCATGCAGCGGCTATTCGTCTCTTGCTGTCCGGGCGTTCCGGACAGTCAAAATATTATTTCTTATGAAACTGCTCACGAAAGAAATTATCTCGAAATTCGAGAAACACCCTTTCCACTCACAGGATGGAAAAGGAATGGATGCCGAAGTCCTCGTCAAATATTTCAACCCCTGCGGTACGGGGACATGGCTCATTACCGAAGCCGAACGTGAAGGCGACGACTGGCGCCTGTTCGGTTATTGCCATATCTACGAATGGGAGTGGGGCTACCTAATGCTCTCCGAGCTGGCATCTCTTCGTCTGCCGTTCGGACTTACCATCGAACGCGACATTTACACGGCCAGGAAATACGTCCGGGATTTTCTGCCGCAGGATGAATGACGGCAAAGGCCTCGGAATTTTACTGCCCCTTGCCGACAACAGAATCATTACACAAAAAGAACTATAAATATGGCCACATTCGAAGAAAAAGCCGAACGGTTGAAGAAAGAGTTGGAGGAAGCTACAAACGACGACCAACGTCGAAATCTGTCCCGCGAATACGAACTTACCTTGCGTCTGCTGCGCATCATCCGCGGAGAGGTCTTTACGCTCGACGACATCAATAAATGCCGCATGGAGATCATGCGACTATATCCCGGATACGATCGTCCCATAACGGCCGAATCGGGAATCCTGCTGGCTGCGGAGGCAATCCGCAAGTCCTTCGGAAAGAAATACTATCTTCCGCTTTACAAATATCCGATCCTCATTGATTTCGGGACACCGGATGGGCAGATATGCGTGATCCATCCGAGCAACTATATCAGTTATACGTCCAAAAAAGGAGGGGAAGAGTGATTTGATCTTCCCCTTATACAGGCTACATCAGCGCTGCGCTTTCATATAATGCTTTTCCAGCAGTTTATAAAGCGAGGACTGTGGATAAAGAATCTTTCCACCAAGAGTAGTATAAGGGATTTGGCGGTTGTCCCGGTAATTCTGCAAGGAGCGTTTCGAGATGCTGAAGATGCTGCAAATCTCCTCACTGGTCAGGTACAGTTCATTTCCGATGGTCGGGCGGTGCGTGTCGATCAGAATATCGACGGCACGGATGGCTTTGACGATGTCGCGGCGCAGTTCCTTGAACGCGGCGCTGTCGCGGGTAATGATCTCTTCGGTCATGCTACAGGCTTTTTATCAGGTGCTTTTCCAGAAGTTGCCGGATGTCGTCGTCCCGGAACAATACTTTATTCCCCAAGGCCGTATAGGGGATGATGCCGGCGGAGCGATAGTATTGCAAGGCTCGCTTGGTGATGCTCAAGGCCTTGCAGACCTCCTCGGCCGTAAGCCACCGGACAGTTGTCGGTTGGGCGGAGAGGGAATGGAGCGCAGACACTCGCTCCAGAAGACGTTGAAGGTGCGCCTGCATCTCTTTATAGGCGCTCGTTTCCATAAGGACGCAATCCATAATGCTGAGGGTTTAGGTGATTTCTGCGTTAAGGATGTGCAAGATAATCCAAGCCTTCAGAAAACGATTCCTATGTCCGCTCCAGACCGTTCCAGTCCGCTCAAAGGAAAAAATGATCGACGGTGACGCTGATGTCCGCCATAAATCGGCAAATGGAGTAATAAAAATCATATTTGCTTTTTTTATCAGATATTCACTATATTTGTATAGAGTTGTTTGACAGGATGAACCTCGATGTAAGTTTATTCGAGACTTGCGTTTCTAAATCATTACCTCATAAAAAAGCAATGCCGTAACTCATTCAGTTACAGCATTGCTTTGTAAATCCCCGGAAACTCCCGCGGAGGGCGGGGCTGTTTTGCCGGAGATCGGTGTCAGTGTTTGTAGGTTGTTTCAGATATGGTTATAATATCCGTGCCATAATGCACCTCCCGATTTTCGCAAGTGAGGGATTTGTTCCCATATACGTAGTTGCGGGTCTCCCAGACGAGCTTACCTTCCGCTTCGTACGTAATTCCGTTGAGGCGTCCCCGGTAATCGTAACTGTAATGTCTTACCCAATCCCATGGGCGTTCGGCCGTTTCTTCGGCAGCCAGACAGCCGTGAATAAGCGGTTTCGTCAGTTCATCGTCGGAGTATGTGATTATGTATTTGCTTACAGCCGATACTTCGCCTGTATTCTTGAGCCAATATTTGTCACAGATTACCAGTTTTCCGTCGTAGGTGTATTTTGTTTCGGATACTTTACTATTCCCTCTGGAATATTCCAAACTGTGGACCAGCCGTTCCTGCTGGTCGTATTCGTTGCAAATCCGTTGGATGATATGGTCGTCCTTGTCCGTTATCCGTTCTTCCAAAACCTTTTCGAGAGCGTCATCCAGATAAGTGCGTTTGAATTTTTGCGAATTCCACAGGGTTTCACCGGCCCATGTTTTTTCCGTGTATGTCACCGTTTTGCCGTCATATACGTAGTCCGAAGTTGTCGTTTCCGTAACGCCGTCTCTCGAGTTCCGGGTTCCGGTCAGCCGATCTTTTGCGTCGTAGGTGTACGTTATCACATATGTACTCTACTCTCCTCCGGGATCGGTTCTGTGAAGGGTCGTTGTCAGCGGGTGTGTCCATTTAGAGTCGCCTGTGTTCTCTCCGTCCTCTTTTTCACAACCTGAAGCGAGCAGCAATATCGCCGCAGCCAGGTAAAAGCGTCCTTGTTTCATGGCTCGAAATTTTAACGATTATAAGGGCTGTATTATGGGCATATCCACCTGCCGGCAACCCGCCTGCCGGACCGTGACACGGGTCATTCCAGCGTCCGGGCGTCCTTGAAATAGATCTCCAGCAACTCCTTGGCGGCGATGAACGACGAGATTTTGTCCTCCAGCACGCGTTTCTCGTACGCTCCGATGCACGCCTCCACGGCCGGGTCGCGGTAGAAACTTCCGCGCAGCGCCTCGTTGATCGACTCGTACATCCAGTATTTGTTCTGCCGGTTGCGGTTGTGCTGGAAATAGCCGTTTTTCTGAATGTGGTCGAGGTACTCCTCCACGCCTTTCCAGACCTCCTCCAGCCCCGTCCGGGCCACCGCCGACGAGGTGTAGACCTTGGGCCGCCATCCCGATTCGGGCACGGGGAAAAGTCGCAAGGCCCCCTGAAACTGGGTCTGTGCCAGTTCGGCCTTGTGTATGTTCTCTCCGTCGGCCTTGGTGATGACCATCAGGTCGGCCATCTCCATGATGCCGCGCTTGATGCCTTGCAGTTCGTCTCCCGCACCGGAAATCTGCAACAGCATGAAGAGGTCCACCATCGAGTGCACGGCGGTTTCCGACTGTCCGACGCCCACCGTTTCGATGAAGATGACGTCGAATCCCGCGGCCTCGCACAGCACGATCGTCTCGCGCGTCTTTCGGGCCACTCCGCCGAGCGATCCCGCCGAGGGCGAGGGCCTCACGAAGACCGAAGGATTGTTGCAGATGCTCTCCATGCGGGTTTTGTCGCCGAGAATCGAGCCGCCGCTGCGCTCCGACGAAGGGTCTATGGCCAGCACCGCCAGCTTGTGGCGCAGCCCCGCGACCATGTTGCCGATGGCCTCGATGAAGGTCGATTTGCCGGCTCCCGGGACGCCCGTGATGCCTATGCGGACCGATTTCCCGGCGTGCGGGAGGCACGCTTCGATGATCTCCTGCGCCTGTGCATAGTGGTCGGGGTTCGACGATTCGACGAGCGTGATGGCCTGCGAGAGGGTGGTGATGTTGCCCGCGAGAATGCCCTCGACGTACTCTCCGGTGGAGAGCGCGCGCTTCTTGCGCCGCTTGAAGTAAGGGCTTACTATCGGTTGTTCTTCAACGCCTTGCGTGACGTTGAGGGCTGTGTCGTGATGCGTGTCTGCGTACTCTTTTTCGTAATGGTCTATCCTGGTGAACGACATGGTGTGTCAGCGTGTTGATTGTTCGATCAGTTTTTCGTTGATTTGCAGGGAATTGCCCATCCAGAGGGTGCGGTTCTTGGCGTCGGTCAGCACGCCGAACGGCAGGTAGCTGACGCCGAACGCCGTGAAACTCTTTTCGGCGTTGAGGCCCACGGAGATCCGTTCCGAGAGGTAGGGGCGCAGCAGCGGGGCTATTTTCGCGGGGTCCTCCTTCGTCACGACGATCACGCGCAGTTTGGTACCCGATTTGCCCGTGATTTCCTTCAGGCGTTCGAGCGAGGTTTTGCACGCGGGATTCGTCGAATGGAAAAATTCGATGTAGGTCGTCGGGGCCGGTTCGGGCTGGCGGTTGTCGAGCCACGTCTGGATTTTGAGTTCGGGAACGCGTTCGCCGAGGGCGATGTTCTGGGCCGTGGCTCCCGCGGATGCGAAACCCGCGGCCAACAGCCATATAAGCAGCACTTTCTTCATAAGAGAGCCTTGTTTTATTCGATAAAGATAACAATTATTTGGCATATGGACCAATTTTTTAGAATCAAGTTATGAAAATAGGACTCGACACGGCTCCCGCCGCACTCCGCGGGACTTACTTCCAGCACCTCGCCAGCGTGCTGGCGCGCTACGCTCCGGAGCATGAATATATCATTGGCGCAGAGGTGAATGATGGTGTTGACCTCTACCACGGCTTTAGGTCGTCGCTGCCGTTGTCCGTGCATCTGCGGCGCGTGCCTTCGGTGATGACGGTCCCGAATCTCAATTTCCTGCGCTATCCGCATCTCTATACGTTTGCCGAACGGCTTTTCGTCCTGACGCTCTACCGCCGTGCGCTCCGGCGGGCCGGCCGGGTCATCACGGTCAGCGCTCCGGCCCGCGAGGAGCTGTCGGAACGCCTCAATATCGACCCTTCGAAGATCGAGGTCATGGTGCCGCTGGCGGTTCCGGCTCCGCACGGAAATCCATCTCAAGCGGAACTTGAACACGTGCGCCGCAAATATGCTCTTCCAGAACATTTTATATTGATGATAGGGACCGTCGAATCGCGACACAACCATCAGGCGGTTTTCGCGGCTCTGGCCGACGTTGCGTCCCCGGCCGGGGTGGTCGTCTGCGGCCGCCGCACGGTCTGGTCCGACTATCTGCTGGGCTATGCCCGCGCCCGCCGCATCGCCGCACGGGTGGATTTCATCTACGAACTGACCCCTTCGGACCTTCCGGCGCTGTTCCGTCTGGCGCGGGTCTTCGCCTATCTGCCCGACGCCGATGCCGAGGCGTCGGTCGTCCCCGTGGTCGAGGCCCTGCGGGCGGGTTTGCCGATGGTCTTGAGCGACACGCAGGTCAACCGCGAAGCCGCCGGAGAGGCCGCCGCCTATGTGCGTCCGGAGGCGCGGGGCGAGGTTCTCGCGGCGCTCGAAAACGCGTTGGAAGACGTGTCGTGGCGCCGCACGATGCAGGAGCGCGAACGCCGCCGCGCCGAACTGTTCTCCGAATACGCCGTGGCGGAACGGCTGATGCAGATTTACACGTCGCTGTAACCCCGGCTTTCGAACCGCAGGCCGCCGGAGGCTCCGCCGGAACGAATCGCCTTTCCGGACATTTCCTGCGAATTCCGAACCCGAAGTTATTGCCAAAAAAAGTACTCCGAATTTTGGCGGTTCTGAAAGATTCGTCTATCTTTGTGTTCGCAAAATAACAACGAACGAAACAACATACGAATATCCACTAACTTAAATTTAAATTTTGCTATGAAAGTTTCTCATATCGAGCATCTTGGCGTTGCCGTGAAGAGTCTCGACGAGGCGATTCCCTACTGGGAGAACGTATTGGGCCTGAAGTGCTATGCCATCGAGGAGGTCGCCGACCAGAAGGTCCGCACGGCGTTCTTCATGCTGGGGCAGACCAAGATCGAATTGCTGGAGCCGACTTCGGAGGATTCGACGATCGCAAAGTACATCGAGAACCGCGGCGTCGGCATTCACCACATGGCGCTGGCCTGCGAAAACATCGAGGAGCAGCTCGCCGACGCGGAGGCCAAGGGCATCCGTCTGATCGACAAGACCCCCCGCAAGGGCGCCGAGGGCATGACCATCGCCTTCCTGCACCCGAAATCGACCCAGGGCATTCTGACGGAGCTTTGCGAAAACAAAAACAAATAGGATTATGAGCCAGATACAGGAAAAGATCAACAAACTGATCGAGAACCGCGAAACCGCGCGTCTCGGCGGCGGCCAGAAGGCGATCGACAAACAGCACGATAAGGGCAAGTACACGGCCCGCGAGCGTATTCAGATGCTCCTCGACGAAGGTTCGTTCGAGGAGTTCGATATGTTTGTGACCCACCGCTGCTACGATTTCGGCATGGATCGCAAGCACACCTTCGGCGACGGCGTGGTGACGGGTTACGGCACGATCGACGGACGTCTGGTTTATGTCTTCGCACAGGATTTCACCGTGACGGCCGGTTCGCTGTCGCTGTCGATGTCCGACAAGATCTGCAAGGTGATGGACATGGCCATGCGCAACGGCGCGCCCTGCATCGGCATGAACGACTCGGGCGGCGCGCGTATCCAGGAGGGCGTCAACGCCCTGGCCGGTTACGCCAACATCTTCCAGCGCAACGTGATGTCGTCGGGCGTCATTCCGCAGATTTCGGCCATCTTCGGCCCCTGCGCAGGCGGTGCGGTCTATTCGCCCGCGCTGACCGACTTCATCATTATGAAGAAGGAGACCTCGAACATGTTCCTCACCGGCCCGAAGGTCGTGAAGACCGTGACGGGCGAGGACGTGACGCAGGAGCAGCTGGGCGGCGCCCTGATGCACACCACCAAGTCGGGCGTGGCGCAGTTCGCCGTCGACACCGAGGAGGAGGGTATCGGGCTGATCAAGAAGCTGATCTCCTACATGCCGCAGAACAACATGGAGGACGCTCCGCTGGCCGTCTGCACCGATAAGATCACCCGTCTGGAGGATTCGCTCAACGAGATCATTCCCGACAGCGCCAACAAGCCCTACGACATGACCGAGGTGATCAAGGCCATCGTCGACAACGGCGAGTTCCTCGAATCGGCCGCAGGCTATGCCAAGAACATCATCACCTGCTTCGCGCGTTTCAACGGCCAGTCGGTGGGCATCATCGCCAACCAGCCCAAGTTCATGGCCGGCGTGCTGGACATCAACGCCAGCCGCAAGGCTGCGCGCTTCGTGCGTTTCTGCGACGCGTTCAACATTCCGATCGTGACGCTGGTGGACGTTCCGGGCTTCCTGCCGGGTACGACCCAGGAGTACGGCGGCGTGATCACCCACGGCGCGAAGCTGCTGTTCGCCTACTGCGAGGCCACCGTGCCGAAGATCACCGTGACGCTGCGCAAGGCTTACGGAGGCGCATACATCGTCATGTCGTCGAAGCACATCCGCGGCGACATCAACTACGCATGGCCGACGGCCGAGATCGCCGTGATGGGCGCCAGCGGCGCCGTCGAGGTGCTCTACGGCAAGGAGCTGAAGGAGCTGGCCGACAAACCGGAGGAGAAGGCGAAGTTCATCGCCGAGAAGGAGCAGGAGTACAACGACAAGTTCTCCAACCCCTACAACGCCGCACGCTACGGCTATATCGACGACGTGATCGAGCCGCGCAACACGCGTTTCCGTGTGATCCGCGCCTTGCAGTCGCTGGCTACGAAGCGTTTGCAGAACCCCGCGAAGAAACATTCGAACATTCCTCTCTAACAGACTGAAAAGATGACAATACTGACAGTTATGAACTGGGGATGGTCCGAGATACTCTGGGTGTCGCTGATCGGGTTCAGCCTGGTGTTTATCCTGCTGGTGGCGCTGATCTTCATTATGAAGGCCTTCGGGGCCTGCTTCCGGGTCCGTCCGGCGAGCGGCAGGAAGGTCGACGCCCAGCCGATGATCAGCGAGGAGGAGATCGCAGCCATCGCTACGGCACTCAAGATCTACAAGGGCGCCCTGCACGACCGCGAGTCCGAGGTGCTGACCATTCTCAACATCAAGCGGGCCTATTCGCCCTGGAATTCGAAAATTCACGGTTTAACCCAGCTTCCCGACCGGAGATAGGACCCTGCGTCGGAACAAGACAACCCAAAAAAGAAAATGAAAGATTACTCTTTGAAAATCAACGGACATAATTACAACGTCCAGATCGACGACGTGAACGAGGCCTCGACGGTAGCGCACGTCGTGGTCAACGGCGTGGATTACGAAGTCGAGATCGAGGGCGCGAAAGCCTCGACGGTCTCCAAACCCCAGGTGTCCCCGGCCCCCAAGTCGGCCAACAGCGCCATGATCACTCCCTCGACGGCCACTCCTTCGCCGCGCATCGCTCCCGCGCCTTCGACGTCGGGTTCCAGCGTGAAATGCCCGCTGCCGGGCACCGTGTTGAGCGTGAAGGTGGCCGTGGGCGATACCGTCGCGGCAGGACAGACGCTCGTCGTGCTCGAAGCCATGAAGATGGAGAACAACATCGACGCCGACCGCGCCGGTGTCGTGAAGCAGATTCTCGTGCAGCAGGGCGCTACGGTCATGGAAGGCGACGTTTTAATCGTAATCGGGTAGGACTATGTGGAATGCATTGACTTCCAGCTCCAATTTCGTGCTGGAAAGCCTTGAAACCTTTGCCGAATCGACGGGCGTGGCCGGTCTGATAGCCAACATGGGGTGGGGCAGTCTGATTATGATCTGTGTGGCCTTCTTTCTGCTGTACCTGGCCATCAAACATAAGTTCGAACCGCTGCTGCTGCTGACCATCGCGTTCGGCATGCTGCTGACGAACCTTCCCGGAGCGAACCTCTACCATACGGAACTTTTTGCCGGGGGGCACGTCCACTGGGATATTTTCGTCGCCCAGGCGGGACTCCTCGATTACCTCTATCTGGGCGTGAAGCTCGGCATCTATCCCTGCCTTATCTTCGTGGGCGTGGGCGCCATGACCGACTTCGGCCCGCTGATCGCCAACCCCAAGAGCTTCCTGCTGGGAGCCGCGGCGCAGATCGGTATTTTCCTCACGTTCATCGGCGCTTATGCGCTCGGGTTCTCGCCCGCCGAGGCCGGTTCGATCGGCATCATCGGCGGCGCCGACGGTCCCACGTCGATCTACCTGACCGCGATTCTGGCTCCCGAGCTGCTCGGCCCGATCGCCGTGGCCGCCTACTCCTACATGGCCCTCGTGCCGGTGATTCAGCCGCCGATCATGCGCATGCTGACCACCGAGAAGGAGCGTAAGATCAAGATGCGTCAGCTGCGTCCGGTGTCGAAGACCGAGAAGATCCTCTTCCCGCTGATCATCACCGTGATCATCGCGCTGCTGCTGCCGTCGGCCGCTCCGCTCGTCGGCTGTCTCATGCTGGGCAACCTGATGAAGGAGTGCGGCGTGGTGGACCGTCTGTCGAAGACGGTGCAGAACGAACTGATGAACATTGTCGTCATCTTCCTGGGTCTCACGGTGGGAGCTACGGCTACGGCCGAGGCGTTCCTCAATCCGCGGACGCTGTTCATCCTCGTGCTGGGCGTGATCGCCTTCGCGATGGGAACCGCCGGCGGCGTGCTGCTCGCCAAGGTGATGAACTTCTTCTCGAAGGGCGACAACAAGATCAATCCGCTGATCGGTTCGGCCGGCGTTTCGGCCGTCCCGATGGCCGCCCGCGTGTCGCAGACCGAGGGCCAGAAGGCCGATCCCTCGAACTTCCTGCTGATGCACGCCATGGGTCCCAACGTGGCCGGCGTGGTCGGTTCGGCGGTCGCCGCGGGCATTCTGCTTTCGTTCCTCGGATAGGGAATCGCGTTCCGGGCCGCACGGCCCGATACGGTTGCAAGAGGGTTTCGGTTCGCCGGACCCTCTTTTTTGCGCCCGTGCCGTTGCAAGTCTCGCATTTTTCGCTATATTTATGAAACCTAAAACTCCTGCCTTATTATGAAACGCTTGTTTATGGTGCTTTTCGGCCTTGCGTCGCTGCATGCGGCTGCGACCGCCGCGAAAGCCGCCGGAGAGGAAAAGACCCCCGGAAAAAACGCCGGTGCGGCGGCCAGCCTTTGGCCCGAAAAGATGGACCCCTCTTTTCAGGGAAGCCGTCCGGAATGCTTCAAAATCTGGGTGATCCGCAACCTGCGGTTTCCGGCCGATCGCTACGATGTCGGGGATGAGGCGAAGGTTGAAGTTGTGTTCGCCATCGACAAAAACGGGACGCTGACCGATCTGAAGGTCACGCATTGCGAGGAGCGGCATTTTGCCGACCGGCTCTGCAAGACGATCGCCCTGTCGCCGAAATGGTCGCCCGGACGGACGAAGGGGAAACCCGTAAAAACGGAGCTGGAGATGCGATTCGTCTTCCGGTTGGTCGCCCCTCCTGCGGGACAGGAGGAGCTGGGGCTTTGCGCCGAGGAGTGCGACATCCATACGACGGCCGATAGGATGCCCCTGTTCTGCGGCGCGGTCCGGACGGGTTTCGTGCGTGGGTGCAGCGGCAGGTCGACAGCCTGATGGGTCCGGGTGCGCTCACGGAGCCGCGGAAACTGATCCTGCGGTTTGTCGTCGGAAAGGACGGGCGGGTGACTCCTGCCCCCAAACCGAAATACCGGGACGAGGATGCTTTGGAACAGACGGTGCGTCAGGCCATTGCCGCGGCTCCTGCGTGGACTCCGGCGACGATTGACGGAGAGCGGGTTCGTTTCGGGGTCTCGATGCCGGTAGCCTTCGGTCCCGGGGCCGCCGGAGCGGAATACAGCGATAAAGACGCTTACCGGGTGGTCGAGGTCATGCCGAAGTTCTTCGGAGGCGGGCTGGATAAATTCCGGAGTTGGGTGATGGCTGAAGTGAGGTACCCGTCGGACATGCTGAAACGGGGCGTGCAGGGGCGTGTGGTCGCGGCATTCATCGTCGACAAGGAGGGGCGGATTACGATGGTGGAGATTCTCGAGTCGCCGCATCCGCAATTTTCGGAAGCGGTCGCTCGTGTGCTTGGACGTGCGCCGCGGTGGACGCCGGGCAGGCAGGACGGTGCGCTCGTCCGGGTGGAATACACGCTGCCGGTCGATTTCAAAATTCGCTCGGAACTGCGGTTCCCGAGCGGCGCCGCCGGCCGGAACCGGGGTTCATCCCGTTCGTATTGACACAGCCGCCCGCCCGCCTGCCCGCCCGCCTGCCCGCCTGTCTGCCCGCCCGACTGCCCGCCAAGGGCGCCCGGTAACGCCGCGCTCCTGCTTCGGAATGCCGCAACTCTCCTGAATACGGGGCCGTTGCGGTTTTTTTGCGCGGTTTTCGATTTTGATTTTCATTTGTTTTTGCAGATCAGAAACTTTTTCGTACCTTTGCGCACCCGCAATGTGCGGGGAACGGATTACAATAAGTTAAATTAAACGTAAAAACAGTGGATTCATTAAGCTACAAGACTATCTCGGCGAACGCTGCGACCGTCACCAAGGAATGGGTGGTGATCGACGCTACGAACGAGGTATTGGGACGTCTTGCATCGCAGGTCGCGAAGATCCTCCGAGGCAAGAACAAGCCCAGCTACACACCCCACGTCGACTGTGGTGACTACGTCATCGTCATCAACGCGGAGAAGGTGAAGCTCACGGGCAACAAAATGACCGACAAGGTCTACACGCGTCACACCGGATACCCCGGCGGCCAGCGTTTCGCTACGCCTGCCGACTATCTGGCAAAGAAACCGACCTTCCTCATCGAGAAGGCCGTCAAAGGCATGCTGCCCAAGACCCGTCTGGGCGACAAGCTGCTGTCGAACCTGAAGGTCTATGCCGGCGCAGAGCATCCCCACGCCGCACAGAACCCGAAGACTATTAAATTAAACGAGATTAAGTAAGAGTTATGGAAGTTGTAAACACCGTAGGTCGTCGTAAGGCCGCTGTGGCTCGCGTATACGTGAAGCCGGGCAAGGGTCAGATTACAATCAACCGCAAAGCGCTTGAAGTTTACTTCCCGCTCGAAATTCTCCAGTACCAGGTGAAGCAGCCCCTGCTGGCCACCAACACGGCGGAGAATTACGACATCGTCATCAACCTCGATGGCGGTGGTATCACGGGACAGGCTTCGGCCGCTCGTCTGGGCATCGCACGCGCACTGTGCGAAATCGACGCGGAGATGCGTCCGGTGCTGAAGAAGGCCGGATTCCTCACGCGCGATTCCCGCGAGGTTGAGCGTAAGAAGCCCGGTCAGCCCGGTGCACGCCGCAAGTTCCAGTTCAGCAAGCGTTAATACGCACGACCGGAATTTCGGCAACGCACGGCGACGGTTCTCAAACCACATGGATACTTATTTATATATTGGGAATTTTTCATTTTTAATTCTTAATTTTTAATTAGTCTACTATCTGGTTGCCGCGCCGCGGAAAACTCCCCGGGACCGGCCAGGCCGCTACCCGGAGGGTTGAAGAAAAGAGAATTAAAATTAATCAACGAATTGAATTAAAATGTCACGTACAGATTTTAATACATTATTGGAAGCCGGTGCGCACTTCGGTCACCTGAAGCGCAAATGGAACCCCAAAATGGCTCCTTACATCTTCATGGAGAAGAACGGCATCCACATCATCGACCTGCACAAAACCGTCCTGAAGATCGATGAGGCTGCTGCGGCCATCAAGCAGATCGCCAAGAGCGGTCGCCGCGTGCTGTTCGTAGCGACCAAGAAACAGGCCAAGGACATTGTTGCCGAAAAGGTGGCAGCCGTCGGTATGCCTTACGTCACCGAGCGTTGGGCCGGCGGTATGCTGACAAACTTCCCCACCATACGTAAAGCCGTCAAGAAAATGTCCACCATCGACAAGATGGCGACCGACGGCACGTTCGATAATTTCTCCAAGCGCGAAAAACTCCAGATCTCCCGCCAGCGTGCGAAACTGGAGAAGAACCTCGGCTCGATCGCCGACCTGACGCGTCTTCCGGCGGCTCTGTTCGTCGTCGACGTACAGAAGGAGGCCAACGCCGTGAAGGAGGCCAAACGCCTCAGCATCCCCGTATTTGCAATGGTAGACACTTGTTGTGATCCGACCGACATTGATTACGTTATCCCTGCAAATGACGATGCCACCAAGTCGATCGCCGTGGTTCTCGAAGCCATGTGCGCCGCTATCGCCGAGGGCACCGAGGAGCGCAAGCTCGAAAAGGAGAAGGAGGCACAGGAGGCTGACGCCGAGGGTGCAACCGTTAAGAAGGAGGGCAAGCCCCGCATCAAGAAGGCCGTGAAGGCTGCGATTGATGCCGAGGAGGCTGCCGTGGCAGAGGTTGTCGCCGCTGTCGAGACTCCCTACGAGGAGCCTGCTGCCGCTCCCGCAGAAGCAGCCGAAGTTGTTGCTGAAGCAGCCGAGACCGCCGAGGAAAAGGCAGAATAATTGTATTTACGAACCTTATAGAGAAAGGACAAGATTATGGAAATCAAAGCTGCTGATGTAATGAAGCTCCGCAAGATGACCGGCGCCGGTATGATGGACTGCAAGAAGGCCCTCATCGAAGCCGAAGGTGATTTTGCCCGCGCTCAGGACATTATCCGCGAGAAAGGTAAGCTCATCGTCGCCAAGCGCGCCGACCGCACCGCTACCGAGGGTGTCGTCGTTACGAAGATCGTAGGCCAGAAGGCTTACATCCTCTGCCTGGCGTGCGAGACCGACTTCGTGGCCCAGAACTCCGAGTATTCGGCTTCGGCCGAGGCCATGCTGGAGGTCGCCGTGAAGAACGACGCTGCCGACCGCGATGTGCTGATGGCTGCGAAAAACGCAGAGGGCCGCACCGTCGAGGAGATGGTGACCGAGAAATCGGGTCAGACGGGCGAGAAGATCGAGCTGGCTTACTACGGCCGCATCGAGGCTCCCTACTGCGCTGCTTACGTGCACTTCAACAAGAAGCTGGGTACGATCCTGGGCTTCAACAAGGAGATTCCCGCCGAGGTCGCACACACCGTGACCATGCAGGCTACGGCCATGGCTCCCGTTTCGATCTCGGAGGCGGACTGCCCCGCAGAGGTTGTGGAGCACGAGCGTAAGATCGCCGTGGAGGCCATGAAGCAGGACCCCAAGAACGCCAACAAACCCGAGGCCATTCTGGAGAAGATCGCCGAAGGCAAGATGCGCAAGTTCTTCGAGGAGAACACGCTGCTGGCCCAGCCGGTGGTAGGCGAGAAGGAGTCGATCGCCGACTACATCCACAAGGCCGACAAGGATGCCACGGTCGTGGCTTACAAGCGGTTCGCTCTGGGCGAATAGTCCAAGCCGATTTATATGAAAACAGACCGGAGCGATCCGGTCTGTTTTTTTTGTTGCCATTTGCGGCTCTCCGCAGGAACCACGGCGGATATTTCCGCACATCCCTCGAAATCCCCGGACGGGACGCACTCCGGCGCTACCCGTCCGGGGATTTTCTCTCCCGGTCTCTTCCGTGGGCTGCCGTAAAAAAGACTTATTAGTCAAAACGGGTGCTGAAACGCCTCAAAAACAGGAAAACGCCACGCTATAGGTCAAAACGGGTGCCGATAGCGTGGCATTCTATTTGATTTTCAGTATATTTTGGCATTTGAAAATATAGAAATTGCATTATGAACAAAAAAATGCCCGACATGCAATTCCCCCATTGTAAAGAAGGACGGAAAACGCAAAAGCGTCCAACGATACAAGTGCATGGTTTGTGGACGCCGCTTCAGCGGCGGGCGTGATTTTACAAAAGAAGACATCTGGGAGATGTACCTGCACGGCAAGCAGACAATAGCCCAGATCAGTGAAACTACAGGTCTCAGTGCTTCGACCGTGACACGTCGGCTTGCCTCCATTTCGTTCAGCTGGGAACAGCCTAGGATCAAAGGAAGCGGTGTGATACATCTCGACGCCACGTATTTTGGGCGCAATACAGGAGTGCTGTTGGCTCTGGAAAGCGGAAGCGGCAGACTTCTTTACATGAAGCATATCGCCCACGAGCACATCAGTGATTACGAGGACGCTGTGAAACATATAGTAGGATGCGGGTATGCCATTCAGGGGATTGTCATTGATGGTTTTCAAAAGCTGTTTACCGTCCTTTCGGAATACAGAATACAGATGTGCCAGTTCCACATGGTGGCGATAATAAGAAGAAAACTGACCAAGAATCCGCAACTTGAGGCAGGAAAGGAGTTATTGGATCTTGCATACCGTCTAAAAGACATGAATGAAAGTGCATTCGTCAGTGCATTTGAGAAATGGAAGAGGAAATGGCATGACTTCCTGAAAGAAAAGACGGTCAACGAGATTACCGGACGCACGATATATACCCATCAACGGCTCAGATCTGCCATGGTCAGCATATCGACCTACCTTCCTTTTTGTTTACATACGAGAAAGTCAGAGGTATGCCCAACACAAACAATATGATCGAAGGCACATTCACCGACATGAAGAAAGCCTTGCGGAATCATCCGGGAATGATTGAGGAAAACCGCAAGCGGATGATGAACGGGTTTTTCTTGGCATATGCCAAATTGCATAATGAAAAAGGAGACAACCGCTAAGGCCATCTCCTGAATCGCATTATGCATATTGGACGGCTTTATTCCTGGCGGAGGTGCTCCCCAGCAGAGCTCCGTTACGCTTTAAGCCGCAATGCAAAATAACAAAATACAGATGAATCCACCAAAAACGGGTGCCATTTTCAGCACCCGTTTTGACCTATAGAGCGAAAGCGCTCGCATCAAATATGTGTTCAAAAGTTTTGAATGGTCATATCATACTGACAGACACCAGTATTACAACGATTTTAGCACCCGAAATGACCTATACGCCTTCATCGAACTCTACTGAAACGAAAAACCCCGGCCTTCCGGCCGGGGTTTTTCGCAATGCAGGGAGCGGTTATTTCATCTCCACCAGCGCTTTGCCCGTCATTTCGGCAGGCTGCTCCAGCCCCATCAGCTTCAGCACCGTGGGAGCCACGTCGGCCAGAATACCGCTGCGGACGGACTTCACGCGGTCCGACACCACCACGATGGGAACCGGATTGAGCGAGTGCGCCGTGTTGGGCGTACCGTCGGCATTGACGGCGTTGTCGGCGTTGCCGTGGTCGGCGATCATCACCACCTCGTAGCCGTTGGCCCTGGCGGCCTCCACGACCTCGGAGACACACTTGTCGACAGCCTTCACGGCCTTCACGATCGCCTCATAGACGCCCGTGTGGCCCACCATGTCGCCGTTGGCGAAGTTCAGGCAGATGAAGTCGAATTTCTTTTCACCCAGCGCAGCGACCAGTTTTTCAGCCACTTCCGGGGCCGACATTTCGGGCTGGAGGTCATAGGTCGCCACCTTGGGCGAGGCGACGAGGATACGCTCCTCGCCGTCGAATTTCTCCTCGCGGCCGCCGTTCAGGAAGAACGTCACGTGGGCGTATTTCTCGGTCTCGGCGATACGCAGCTGTTTGAGACCCTGCTTCGAAACCCACTCGCCGATGGTGTCGGGCACGTTCTCCTTGTCGAAAAGGATGTGCAGACCCGTGAACTTGGCGTCGTAGGGGGTCATGCAGCAGTAGTAGAGCGGCATGGTGTGCATTCCCTCGGCGGGCATATCCTCCTGCGTCAGCACAATGGTAAGCTCCTTGGCGCGGTCGTTGCGGTAGTTGAAGAAGATCACCAGGTCGTTCGGACGGATCATGCCGACGGGCTGTCCGGCAGCGTCGACGCGCACGACGGGCTTGATGAACTCGTCCGTCACACCCTCGTCGTAGGATTTTTGCACGGCCTCGACCATGTCCGACGCCTTCTCGCCGACGCCGTCGACCAGCGCGTCGTAAGCGATTTTCACCCGCTCCCAGCGTTTGTCGCGGTCCATGGCGTAATAACGGCCGATGACCGTGGCCACCTTGCCCGTCGATGCGGCCATGTGCTTTTCGAGGTCGGCGACGAAGCCCTTGCCGCTGCGCGGGTCGGTGTCGCGGCCGTCCATGAAGCAGTGCACGAACGTATTTTCGATCTTATATTCGGCGGCGATGTCGCAGAGTTTGAAAAGATGCTCCAGCGACGAGTGCACGCCGCCGTCCGACACGAGGCCCATGAAATGCACGTTCACGCCGTTTTTCTTGGCGTATTCGAACGCGGCTTTCACCTCCGGGTTCTGCATGATCGAGTTGTCGCGGCAGGCGCGGTTGATCTTCACGAGGTCCTGATAAACGACGCGGCCGGCGCCGATATTGAGGTGTCCCACCTCCGAATTGCCCATCTGTCCGTCGGGCAGGCCGACGTTCTCGCCGTCGGTGCGCAGTTCGGCATGGGGGTATTTTTCGGTCATGGCCGAAATGTATTCGGGATGCACGGTCGAAATGACGTCCGCCTTATCGTGACGGCCGTTTCCCCAGCCGTCGAGAATCATAAGTAATACCTTGTTGTTGCTCATAAATGTATCTTGTTTTATTATTCGTCAATATTGCTCTCGGTCGCCGTTGTCGCGGCGTACCGCCGCGTTTACAAATTGGACCCACCCCCAACCCCCGCCTTGGCGGGGGCTTAATCGCGTCGCGACCAAGATTTCAACCAAAGTTTCACCCGGGGTTTTGCCCCAAACTTCAGCAGGAACTACGACCGGGATGTCGACCAGAGTGCGACTGAAAATACAGAATTTTTAATTCTTAATTTTTCATTTTTAATTGAGCTGATTGCAAATCAACTCCACGGCCTTGTCGATGGCGGCCTGCAAACCGTCGGGATTCTTGCCGCCGGCCGTCGCGAAGAAGGCCTGTCCTCCTCCGCCGCCCTGCATCAGCTTCGCGGCCTCGCGCACGACGGCTCCGGCATTCACGCCGCAGGCCGTGATCTCGTCGCCCAGCATCACCGTCAGCGTCGGCTTCCCGTCCCAGACGGAACCCACGACGAAGACCAGCCTGGGCGAACGCTGGCGCAGGTTGTAGGCCAGGTCCTTCACGAAGTCGGGACGGCGGTCGGTCTGCGTGGCGAAAAGCTGCATGCCGTGACGCTCGGGCGTCGATGCGGCGATCTTGTCGGCCCACTGGGCCACCTGCTCGCGGCGCATCGACTCGACCTCCTTCGAGAGGGTCTCGTTGCTTTCGAGCATCTTCTTCACGGCCTGCACGACCTGCGGGTTATTGAGGTATTCGGCGATGTTGCGCATCGTGTCCTCGGCGGCATAGAGCACCTTCTCGGCCTGCTCGCCCGTGACAGCCTCGATACGGCGCACACCGGCCGAAATGGCGCTCTCCGAGAGAATCTTGAAGAAGCCGATATTGCCCGTGGCGCCGGTGTGCGTACCGCCGCACAGTTCGACCGACGACCCGAAGCGGACCATGCGGACCTTGTCGCCGTATTTCTCGCCGAAGAGCATCATCGCACCGCACTTCTCGGCCTCCTCCTTCGTAGCCTCGCGGTTCTCCACGAGCGGATAGTTGGCGCGGATGGCCCGGTTGACGAGTTGCTCCACCTTGCGCAGCTCCTCGGGCGTCACCTTCTGGAAATGCGAGAAGTCGAAACGCAGGATTTCGGGCGTCACCAGCGAACCCTTCTGCTCGACATGCGCGCCGAGCACCTTGCGCAGCGCCTCGTGCATAAGGTGCGTGGCGGTGTGGTTGTTGGCTGCGGCCTGCCGTTTTTCAGGGTCCACCCGGGCCGTAAATTCGGCCGCGGGGTTCTCCGGGAGCTGGTTCACGATATGGATGATCAGGCCGTTCTCCTTCTCGGTGGCCACGACAGGAATACGCTCGTTGGCGCTCTCGATCATACCGATGTCGCCGACCTGGCCGCCCGAGTTGCCGTAGAACGGCGTGCGGTCGAAAACCAGCTGGTACGATGTCTTGCCCTTCGACGTGACGCGGCGGTAGCGTGCGATGCGGACCTTCTCGGTCAGCGTGTCGTAGCCCGTGAAGACGCTCTCGCGGATGGGGAACAGCTCCACCCAGTCGTCGGTGTCGACGGCGGCGGCGTTGCGCGAACGCTCCTTCTGGGCCTGCAACTCCTTCTCGAAGGCGGCGAGGTCCACGCCGACGCCCTGTTCGCGGGCGATCAGCTCCGTGAGGTCGATCGGGAAACCGAACGTATCGTAGAGTTCGAAGGCGTCCTTGCCCGAAATAAGCTCCTTGCCTTCGCCTTTGGTTCTGGAGATCACGCCGTCCAGCAGGTTGATGCCCGTGGCGAGCGTGCGCAGGAACGAGGACTCCTCCTCCTCGATCACTTTTTCGATCAGTCCCTGCTGGGCCTTCAGTTCGGGGAACTGGCCGCCCATCTGCCCGACCAGTCCGGGAACCAGGCGGCAGAGCGTCGGCTCGGTGAAGCCGAGGTAGGTGTAGCCGTAGCGCACGGCGCGGCGCAGGATGCGGCGGATGACATAGCCCGCCTTGACGTTCGACGGCAGCTGGCCGTCGGCGATCGAGAAGGCGATGGCGCGCAGGTGGTCAGCGATCACGCGCATGGCCACGTCGGCCTTCCGGTCCTCGCCGTATTTCTTGCCCGACATCTCCGCGATGCGGCCGATCGTGGGCTGGAAAACGTCGGTGTCGTAGTTCGACTTCTTGCCCTGGAGGATCATGCAGAGGCGCTCGAAGCCCATGCCCGTGTCGACGTTGCGCGCGGGAAGTTCCTCCAGCGAGCCGTTTGCCTTGCGGTTGAACTGCATGAAGACGAGGTTCCAGATCTCGATCACCTGCGGATGGCTCGCGTTGACCATCTCGCGGCCCGGTTTGGCGGCGATCTCCGCCTCGTCGCGCAGGTCGAAGTGGATTTCCGAGCAGGGTCCGCAGGGTCCCGTCTCGCCCATCTCCCAGAAATTATCGTGCTTGTTGCCGCGGATGATATGGTCCGCGGGCAGGTACCGGAGCCAGTAGTCGTAAGCCTCCTGGTCGAACGGCACGCCGTCCTCCTCCGAACCTTCGAACACCGTGGCATACATCCGCTCGGCGGGCAGTCCGTAGACGCCGTGGAGCAGTTCCCAGGCCCACTCGATCGCCTCCTTCTTGAAGTAATCGCCGTAGGACCAGTTGCCCAGCATCTCGAACATCGTATGGTGGTAGGTGTCGTGGCCGACCTCCTCCAGGTCGTTGTGCTTGCCTGAAACGCGCAGACATTTCTGCGTATCGGCCGCACGCGGATACTTGCGGGGGGCGTTGCCCAGGAAGATGTCCTTGAACTGGTTCATGCCCGCGTTGGTGAACATCAGCGTGGGGTCGCCCTTGACGACCATCGGGGCCGAAGGCACGATAGCATGCCCTTTCGACTCGAAGAAGTCGAGAAAGGCCTGACGAATTTTATTTGACTCCATGATATATTGATTTATCCTATTTTCACGTTCTTGATTTCGGGTTGCAAAATTACACATTTTAAACTAAATTTGCATCCTATTAAAGGAGATTTTTCCGCGATGGGCGAAAAAGGACACAGATTCGGAACCGAAACGCTTCGGACAGGCGCAGAGGAGCTGACACACGAGGCGCAGGTTCTCACGCACGGCGTGATGACGGCCCCGTTCCGGCTCCGCACCTACCGCCTGATCCGCAAGATCCTGATCGGATTCATCCTCGTGTCGATCGCCAACGTCCTCTTCTCCTACTTCTTCTACACGCCCAAGATGTACCGCATCCTGCGCGACAACCGCGAGACGGTGATCAAATACCGCATTCTCCAGGACCGCATCCGCACCGCCCAGCAGCGCGTCGACGAAATACGCCACCGCGACAACTACGTCTACCGCTCGCTCTTCTCGACCGACACGCTCTCGATCCCGGGCGTGTGGCAACCCTACCCCGATTCGAAATACGCCCCGCTCGCCGCCGACGACTACGCCCCGCTGATGGTCGGGACATGGCGGCAGCTGGACGCGCTGGCCCGGACGATCTACCTCGAATCGGTGTCGTTCGACGAATTGCAGCAGTTCTCGAAGAACAAGGAGCAGCTCTCGGCAGCCGTCCCGGCCATCTGGCCCATCGACCGCTCGGCGCTGCACAACAACCACATCGGCGCCTTCAGCGCGCGCCGCATGCACCCCGTGCTGGGCTACATCCGCCCCCACACGGGCATCGACTTCGGCTGCGACTGCGGCACTCCGGTCTACGCCACGGGCGACGCCGTGGTCGAAACAGCCTCGGCCAGCGGCTTCAACGGCGGCTACGGCAAGCAGGTGCTGCTCAACCACGAATTCGGTTACAAGACGCGCTACGCCCACCTGAACGAGGTGCTCGTGAAACCCGGCGAGCGCGTCACGCGCGGCCAGATCATCGCCCGGACGGGCAACACGGGGCGTTCGACGGGCCCCCACCTCCACTACGAGGTGATCCACAAGGGCGTGCCCGTCAACCCGATCAACTATTTCAACCGCAACATGACCCCCGAGGAGTACGAACGCCTGATGGAGAACATGCGCGAGACCAACTTCGAAAAGCTCTGACATGGCAGGTAAAAAGGATTTAGAGCGTCTGCGCAGGCGCAGGCGGCGCAAGCAGCGGATCATCCGCGCCACGGTCCACCTTTTCGTGTGGCTGGGGATGGCGGTGCTCTACTACGTGGGCTTCTCGGTCTTCTTCGACACGCCGTTCGAATACCAGATGAAGCACTCGACCGACCGCCTGCGCCGCGAATACGAGGCGCTGTCCGCCCGGTACGACTCGCTCTCGACCGTTCTGGGAAACCTTTCGGAACGCGACCGCAACGTTTTCCGCATCCTCTTCGAGTCGGAGCCGTACGATTTCGACTCGGAGCACGAACAACGGCAGAGTTCGACCTACGAAAAGATCGTGGGCCGCTCGACGCGTCAGCTCAAACGCGAACTGCGCGAGAGGGTGAGCGAAATGGAACGACAGCTCGAAACGCTCAACGCCTCGTACCTCGAACTGCAGGCGCGCATCGACACGGCGGGCCGCAGGTGCGACAACATCCCCTCGATCCAGCCCGTGATCAACAAGCAGCTGACGTTGCTCACAGCCTCCTACGGCATGCGCATCCACCCCTTCTACAAGACGCTGCAATCGCATCAGGGCGTGGATTACACCATCCCCGAGGGTTCGCGCGTCTTCGCCACGGCCGACGGCGTGGTGCGCGACGCGGCGCAGCGCAACTCGACGCAGGGCCAGACCGTAGTGATCGACCACGGCAACGGCTACGAAACCTCGTACAGCCACCTCTCGAAGATCAACGTCCGCAAGGGCCAGACCGTGCGGCGGGGCGACATCATCGCCCTCTCGGGCGACACGGGCCTTTCGCTGGCCCCCCACCTCCACTACGAAGTGCGGCTCGACGGCATGCGCGTCGACCCGATCCACTATTTCTTCATGGAGCTGACCCCCACCGAGTACCAACGCCTGATGCGCATCGCCCAGACCGGCATGCAGTCGTTCGACTGACCCGGCCAAGAGCCGGGATTCAGGCGGCAACGAGCCTTTGGAACGAGTCATAGCCGATACACGCCTTCGACCGAATAGCAAACCGAAAAATGGAAAATTCTGAAATCCGCCTTCTTCTGCTCGATTTCGACGGCACGCTGGCCGACACCCGGCGGGCCAACACGCTCTCCTACGTCGCGGCCCTCGGCGAAGCGGGCTACACGCTCACCGAGGAGGAGTACGCCGCCAATTACTTCGGAATGCGGTGCAACGAGTTTCTCACACGCTTCGGAATCGCCGACCCCGCCGAACGCGAGCGGCTGCGGCTTCGCAAGATCGCCCTCTACCCCACGTTTTTCGACACCGTGCGGCTCAACGAACCCCTGTGGACGTTCTGCCGGCAGTTCCGCGCCGGCGGCGGCCGCGTGTGGGTGGTCTCGACGGGCAGCCGGGCCAACATCGACAACGTGATGCGCCACCTGGGAATCGGCGGCCCCACGGCAGAGGGCGGGGTCTCCGAAACGGGCTTCCACTCCGGCGGAACGGACCCCGCAGCGCCGCTGGGCCGTGTCGACGGCATTCTCTCGGGCGCCGATGTGGAGCGTCCGAAACCCGCTCCGGACTGTTTTCTGGAGGCCATGCGCCGCGAAGGCTGCACGCCGCGCGAGACGCTGATCTTCGAGGATTCCGCAATCGGCATCGAGGCGGCACGCCGCAGCGGAGCGTCGTATTTCGTGGTGAAATTGTAGACTTAAATCTTGGAGACAATCCGATCCCGACTCGATGCCGGGGCCGTTAAGCGACGGACCGGCTAAAAGCGCAAGCGGAAGGGACGGGGCGCGTGCGCCCCCGCGAATAGTCGCCCGGAGCCAGCGTTAGCCGGTTCGTCGCAGGCAAAGGCATCCGTCGGGGAGTTTTTGGTACTTTTTGCGGAAAAAAGTACATGAAATCCCGCGGCCGCAGGCCGCAAAAACTACCTCTTGCAAATCACGTTGAAATCGCAGAAGTTGCAGGTGTCGGCGTCCTCGCACTGGCGGAAGGGCACCGAGGGATCGTAGAGCTCCGCCAGCGTTTGGCGCACCAACTCCTCGAACCGTTCGGCATAAAGCGTGTAACGTCCGCCGCGGACGCCCGTTTCCCGGTCGTCGAGCGTCGGCAGGTAGTCGGGACGGTTCATCGCCCGCACGTAGTAGAGCGCGGGTTCGGCGTCGACGCCCCGCGTGCGGTAGAGCATCATGGCGTAGAGCAAGGTCTGGAGGATGTTCGAAAGCCGCTGTTTGCCCTCGCCGCGGAAAAGGCTCTCCATCCCGGCGAACTCCAGGTGCGGCGCCCCGGTCTTGTAGTCCACCACACGCAGCGTTCCGTCGTCCAGCGCGTCGATGCGGTCGGCGATGCCCGCGAACTTCATGCAAAGGGGGCGGCCCGCCGCCGTGAAATCGAATCCGTATGCCACTTCCTGCTCCAGCCCCGTGACCGTGAAGCCGTCGTGCGCCGCATCGTAGGGCATCACCCCGCCCCGCAGATAGCGTGTAACGATGTCTTTGACCAGCAGCAGGTTGCCCGTATAGTCGTCGGTCGTGGCCGCGGGGTCCTGCAAATAATTCTCGTTGATCGCCGCCTCGACCGCCGCGGCGATCTCACCCGTGCGGATCATCGCCCGCAGGGTCTCGCCGGGGTGCGCCTCGCCCACGATCCGGGCATAGAGTTTCTGCACCGCGGCGTGAAGGATCGTGCCGAACATCGGGGCGTCGACCTCCTCGGCGATCTCGTCGTCGGCCTGGAGACGCGCCACGGAGTGAAAATAGAACCGCAGGGGACAGGCCACATAGCGGAAGAAAGCCGTCGGCGAGAGCGTGGCCTTCGATTCTGGGTCGGTGAAGCGTCCGAGACGCTGCATGATCCCCTCGTCCTTGGCCACCTCGATCGGATCGGTCTCGGCGAGGTTGACATCCACACCCACCTCGACCTTCCGGACGGGAAATCCGCTCTCGTAGTCGAGCTGGTAGATGTAGCGGCTCGGTTCGCCCGTCGATTTGTCGTCGGCGTGCGAGCAGTAGAGCATCCACACCCGCCGGGCGCGCTGCACGAGGCGGTAGAAATAGTAGGCGTAAACTCCCTCGTGGTGCTCGGGCGTGGGCAGTCCGTAGGCCGCCCGCAGGTTGTAGGGCACGAACGACGCCTGCGCCATGTGGTTGCCCGGGAAGTTGTCGTCGTTCATCGAGAGCAGAACGACGTTTTCAAAATCGAGGTTGCGGGTTTCGAGGATGCCCATGACCTGCACCCCTTCGAGCGGCTCGCCCTCGTAGGGGATGCGCACGGTCTGCAAATGGCGACGCAGCAGCGAGGTGTAAACCTCCGTCGTCAACTCGATGTCGCACTCGTCCAGCGAATTGCGAAGTTTGGAAATCTCCTCCGAAATCACGGCCAGAAACTCCACGCGCTGACGCCGGTCGTCGCCCTCGTAGGGCGTCCGGGCCACGGCGGCGACGACCCGCAGCAGCCAGTCGGACAACTCGCGCCACGCGGCGGCGGGCGAAAAGATCATCCGCAGCAGGTCGTTGCGTCCCAGCCATGCGGCGTCGACCGAAATGCGCCGTTCGCGCACGATCTCGTCCTGCATGGCGCGGGTCTCGCGGGCATCGCTGTCCGCGACGTAGGGGTGCGCGAGAATGCCCACGGCGTCGGCATGGTAGAACGTGCATCCTGCGCCCTTCGTGCGGCGGTGGGCCTGCAACTCCACGAGGCGTTCGACGAAGGTGTAGGCCAGGCTGGCCCGCAGCGGATAGCCCATCGTGACGTTGACCTTCCCGATCTCGGGCGGCAGGGCGTAGAGCAGCGGCAGGAGCAGGTTTTCATCGGTCAGCACCACGGCGGTGCGCTTGTCCAGCGGCCCCCGTGCGGCCAGTTCCCGCAGGATTGCGGCGGCGTGCTTGCACTGCACGGCGTTCGACACGGCAGCCACGGCGGTCAGCTCCTTCGGACGCTCCATGTTGTCGTGCGACACGTCCCCGCGCGGCGGGAACTGCACGACGTTCTCGCGCACGAACATCCCGGCCTCCTGCTCGGGGCGGTCTTTATAATAGGAGTCGTAATCCCAGTAGAAATCGGTCTCGGCAGCCGTCGAGAGGAAGCGGAATAGCTGTTTCTCGCACTCCGACAGGGCGTTGAATCCCGCCACGACATATTGCCGCGCCTCGGGAAAGGCATACCCCTCGCCGCGGATGCGGTCGGCGGCGGCCCGCTGGACCATGCCGTTGTAGGCGATGCCCAGCTCGGAGAGCCGTTCGCGGAAGCGGGCGTAAACCGGCCCAAGAGTCTTCCAGATCGCCAGGAAGCGGCGCTTCTCCTCCGAGAGGTCGGTTTCGTCGGCGAGCGTCGACCAGAAACGCAGGATTTGCAGCTGCGCGGGAGTGAGGTACGAAATGTCGGCCTCGATCTCCTTGATCTCCGAGATGTTGCGGAACAGCATCGCGGCGTCGATCCGGTATTTGTCGATGGTGTCGAAATCCGTCAGGAGCATGTCGCCCCAGAAATAGAACTTGTCGAACGGCTCGGCGTGGTATTCCGAATAGATTTTGTAGAGTTCGGTGATCAGCCGCACGCGGTCCCCGGTGCGGAGTCCCGAAATCTCGGTCGTCAGATCGTCGACCGTCACCCACCGGGGCTGCCACATCGGACGCCCGGCGATGCCCGTCAGGGCGTCGACGAAGAACAGCCGCGCACGCCGCGACGGAAAGAGGATCGCCCTTTCGGAAAGCCCTTCGCCGTAACGGGCATAGAGGTCTTCGGCAACTTCGTGGAGAAAGGTTTTCATATAATGCAAAATTCACAATTCACAATAATTTAGTTTGCAGACGTTTAAAACCGACTTCAGCAAAGTCAAAATTGTGAATTATGAATTATGAATTGCGAATCACTCCACCCTTGTGATGTCGCCGCCCATGAACTTCGCGCCGCTGCGCACAATGGGCGGAGCGCCCTTGTAGGTGATCTTGCCCCCGGTCGAGGTTTTGCCCTGGAAACGGTCGGTCACCCACAGCGCAGCAACGCCCGAACTGGTGACGTTGGCCTCGGCGGCCATCACCTCCAGCCCCGCTGCTTCGAGTTTTCCGGTCGAGACGAACAGCGAAAGGTAGCGCACCGCGCCCGTCAGCGTCGCCGTGCTCTTGCCCGTAAGCTCCATTTTCAGGTCCTTGACATCCATCCGGGCCGTCACCTGCGCCATGCCGCCCACGGTCAGGTCGAGGACCGTGGCCACCAGCGTGCTGTCGAACGTCGCCACGGCGTCGGCAATGGCGACGCGCTCCAGCGAATTGTAATAAACCGTCACCGAAGTGCGGTCGGGCCGGCGGGCGTCGGAGCGTTCCGTGATGCGCAGCACCTTGTCCTTCACCTCGGCGCGGAATTTGGTCGTATAGGAACCTTTGGTGTCGTAGACGATCTTGGGGGCTTCGGTGTCGGGAACCTGCACGAATTTGACGTCGAGCGGCGCCGACACTTCGACGGCTGTAAACGACGTGAGCCATTCGCGGCGTTCCCCGGTTTCGGCGGGCTGCTGCGCCCGGCAGAGCGCTGCGGCGGCCAGCATCACGGCCGTCAGAATCATTTTCTTCATAACAAGATCTTGTTTTAGCTCCGCTAAATTACAAAATTATTGCGAAGTTCGGGATTTGTTTTGTATTTTTACCCATTAAAACGAAATTTCGGACAGTGAGAGCGAAGATTCTGAATGCAAGCGCCGGATCGGGAAAAACCTACCAGCTGGCCTACAAATACGTCCGCGACGTGATCGACCAGCCGGGCCTCTACCGCCACATCCTCGCCGTGACCTTCACGAACAAGGCCACCGAGGAGATGAAATCGCGCATCCTGAAGGAGATCCACCGTCTGGCCTCGGGAGGCGCAAGCCCCTATCTGGAAAACCTCTGCCGCGAGCTGTCGCTCGACGAGCGTTCGGTGCGCAAACGCGCCGCCGAGGTGCGTTCGAAAATCCTGCACGACTACTCGCGCTTCACGGTGCTGACGATCGACACCTTCTTCCAGCGCATCCTGCGGGCCTTCATCAAGGAGCTGGGCATCGACCTCAATTACAATGTCGAGATCGAGACGGCTTCGGTGCTGTCGAAGGGCGCCGACACGCTCATCGAGCAGATCACCGTCGACCGCGACCTGCAACGCTGGCTCACGGAGTTCGTGCAGGAGCGCATCGACGAGGGCCGCAAATGGGACATCCGCGACGGCATCCTTTCGCTCGGCGGCGAGTTGTTCAAGGAGAAGAACAAGGACGCGCTGTCGGTGCCGCGGTCGCGCGAGGAACTGGGCCGGATCGTATCGCGCGCCGCGGCGCAGGCCGAGGCGACCAAAAAGCAATTGCAGCAGACCGCCGCCCGGGCCGTTGCGATCATCTCCCGGGCCGGACTTACGGCCGCCGACTTTTCGGGCAAGAGCCGCAGCTTCGCCAATTATTTCTTCACCGTCGCCGCGGGCGAACTGAAACCCTACGGCGCGACGGTGGCCAAGATGGCCGCCGCGCCCGAGGGCTGGGGCGCCAAGGGATCGCCCGCGCAGGCGCTGGCCCCCGAGCTGCAACCCCTGCTGCGCGAAATGTGCGACATCTACGACGCCAACCGCAAGAGCTGGAACACCTGCGACCTGCTGAAGGAGAACTACCGCAGCTTCGCCCTGCTGTCGGACCTCTACAAGCGGGTGCAGCAGCTGTGCGACGAGCAGAACATGATGCTCCTCTCGGAAACCAAATACGTCCTCTCGGAGTTCATCGGCCACAACGACGCGCCGTTCATCTACGAGAAGGTGGGCAACCGTTTCGAGCGTTTTATGATCGACGAATTCCAGGACACCTCCCTGAAGGAGTGGGAAAACTTCCTGCCCCTGCTGCAAAACGCCATGGCGCAGTCGGAGGAGACCTCGGTGCTGATCGTGGGCGACATCAAGCAGTCGATCTACCGCTGGCGGGGCGGCGACTGGAAAATCCTCCACGGCGAGGCCCAGCAGGCGCTGGGCGCGAGCGACACCCAAGTCGAGGTGCTGCGGGAGAACTGGCGGAGCCTCCCCGCGGTGGTCGCCTTCAACAACCGCATCATCGAACGGATCGTCGCCGCGGACAACCGTGCGCTGAACGAAACCCTCGCAAAGGCCTCCGAGGAGGGTTCCGTCGATCCCGCGGAGGCCGCCGCGCTGCGCGACACCCTCGCCGACGCCTACCGCGGACATGCCCAGCTCCCGCGCCGCATGGCCGAACACCCGGGCTACGTCTCGGTCGAGACCTTCGCCGAGCGGCCGCCCGTCGTGGAGCGCATCTGCGCGCTGATCGACAAGGGATTCCGGCCGTGCGACATTATGATCCTCGTGCGCGGGGCCACCGACGGCGCGAAGGTCGCCGCCGAACTGCTCGACTTCAAACGCCGCAACGAGGACCCGCGCTACCGTTTCGACGTGATGACCCAGGAGGCTCTGATCGTGGGCAACGCCCCCGTCAGCTCGTTCATCGCCGCGGCCCTGCGGCTGGCGCTCAACCCCGACGACTCGCTCTCGCGCGCCGTCTACAACCACTACCTCGGCCGCCCGTTCGACCGGCCGCTCGACGATTCGGAACGCGATTTTTTCCGCTCGGTGCGGCTCCTGTCGCCCGAGGAGGCGTTCGAGCGGATCGTCATGCGGCACGCCCTGCAAGGCGACCGTCGGCAGACGGCCTACCTCCAGGCCATCCACGAGCAGATCATCTCGTTCTGCGCGACGAAAATCGCCGACATAGCGCTGTTCCTCCGCTGGTGGGAGGAGACGGGCAAAAACCGCTCGCTGTCGGTCGAGGAGAGCGCCACGACGGTCGAGATCACCACCATCCACAAGGCCAAGGGGCTTGAAAAGCGGGCCGTGCTCATCCCCTACTGCTCGTGGTCGCCGGACCCCAAGTCGAGCGGCACGGTGCAGAACATCGTCTGGGCCGAGGCCCGCGGCGACGGGGCCGAAGCGATCGGCCGCTTCCCGGTGAGGTACAAGAAGGCGATGGCCGAATCGGGCTTCTCGTCGGAGTACTACCGCGAGCTGGTCTACGCCCACGTCGACAACGTCAACCTGCTGTACGTGGCCCTCACGCGCGCCGCCGAGTCGCTGCACGTCTTCATCCCGCAGAAGGGCGGCCGCACGGTCGGAGGGCTGCTGCTCCAGAGCATCGCAACCGACGGCGACAAGGCCCTGCTGGGCGACTTCGAAGGCCGCTGCACCATCGACGAAGCGGGCGAACACTTCGCTTTCGGGGAGTTCGCGGGCCCCGTCGCGGGCGGTTCGAAACGCTCCGAGGCCGAGCACGTCATTCTGGAGGAGTACCCCACGGCGCAGGCCGACCTGCGGCTGCGGCTCCCCTCGCAACGCTATTTCGAGGACGGCGGCGAGGTCGAGCTCTCGCCCCGGAACCTCGGCATCCTGATGCACAGGGCCTTCGAGCAGGCCGACGACGAGGCCGGAATCCACGAGGCCGTGCGCGGCATGCAGGCCGACGGCACGCTGTCCGAAGCCGATGCCGCGACCCTGCGGCAGATGATCGCCCGGGCCTTGGAACACCCCGAGGTGCGCGAATGGTTCGGCGGAGGCTGGGAGCGCGTGCGCAACGAAAACGAAATCATCATCCCCGGCAGAGGGTCGACGCGGCGTCCCGACCGCGTGATGATCGACGGACGCCGGGTCGTCGTCGTCGACTACAAGTTCGGCCTGCGCGACGCCGAACGCCACCGCCGGCAGATGCGCGAATACCTCCGCCTGCTGGGCGAAATGGGTTATGCCCCGGCCGAGGGGTATCTGTGGTATGTGAAACTGGGTAAAATCGAAAAAGTGGAGCCATGAGAAGCATTCTCCGAAGCCTTCCCGCCGCATTCCGCCGCCGGGGTCTCCGCATCGCCGCGACCCTCGTGCTGCGCGCCGTGCTGAACCTGGCGGGACTCGCGGCCCTGCTGCCGGTGCTGACGCTGGTGCTCGACCCCGCGGGATTCGAGGGCGACGGGCCGCTGGCGATGGTCTACGTCTGGTCGGGCGTCGCTTCGCCGCGCACGTTCGCACTCGCGGTCTGCGGGGCCGTCGTGGGGTTCATCGTCCTCAAATGCGGCGTCAACTTCCTGCTGGCACGCGCCGAACGCCGCTACATCTACGACCTCTACCGCACCCTTTCGCGCCGCCTCTACATCGCCTACCACGACCGGGGTCTGGCCTTCATCAACAATTCGAACTCCTCGGTGCTGGCGCGCAACGTCAACGTCGTCTGCCTGGCATTCGCCGCCGGGGTCCTGCGCCCCGCCGCCGCGATGATCGCCGAGGCGATGCTCTTCGTCCTGCTGTTCGCCTCGCTGGCTCTCTACACGCCTCTCGCGGCGCTGCTCTCCGTCGTGATCTTCCTCCCCGCGGTGTGGCTCTACTACGCGCTGGTCCGCAACCGCATCAACCGTTACGGCGAACAGGAGAACCGCGCCCAGCGCGAGAAGTCCCGCCTCGTGGCCGAGACCTTCCGGGGATACGCCGACATCGAGTTGAGCGACGCCTTCCCGGGGATGCTCCGCGCCTTCGACCGCACGATGGACGAAGTGGTGCGCACCCGCTCGCGCGAGGCCGACATCGGCCAGCTGCCCCAACTCTTCACCGAGATCGGGCTTGCCGTGGGCATGGCCCTGCTGGCGGCCGTGAGCTTCGGCGGCGGGCAGTCGCAGCTGCTGTTCGGCGTCTTCGCCGTGGCGGCCCTGCGGCTGATGCCCTCCGTGCGCGGCATCATGTCGGGCTGGGCCACGATCCGCTACAACCGCTACACCATCCCCATCCTGCGCGAAGCGGCCCTCCACGAGCAGGCCTCCGCGCACCCCGAGGTCCCGACGCGCGAAACGCTGCCCTTCGAGCGCGAAATCTCGGTCCGCAACCTCTCGTTCCGCTTCACCGAAGAGAGCCGGGAACTTTTCCACGGCCTCACGCTCACCATCCGCAAGGGCGAACGCATCGGCATCCGCGGAGCGTCGGGCGCAGGCAAGACCACCCTTTTCAACCTCCTGCTGGGCCTTTACGAACCCACGTCGGGAGAAATCGCCGTCGACGGCACGCCCCTCACCGCCGCAAACCGCCGGGCATGGCAGAACCGCATCGGCTATGTCTCGCAGCGTCTGTTCCTCACCGACGGAACATTCGCGGCCAACGTCGCACCGGGCGTCCCGGACGCCGAAATCGACCGCCGCCGGGTCACCGAAGCCCTCGAAGCGGCCCAGCTGGGCGAATTCATCGCTTCGCTGCCCCTGGGGATCGACACCCCCGTCGGCGAATGCGGCAGCCGCCTCTCGGGCGGACAGCGGCAGCGCATCGGCATCGCACGCGCCCTCTACCGCCGCGCCGACGTGCTTTTCTTCGACGAGGCGACCTCGGCGCTCGACAGCCGCACCGAAGGGGAGATCAACCGTTCGATCGCCGCGATCGCCGCGCGGAATCCGGGCCTTACGCTGCTGGTGATCGCCCACCGCGAAACCTCGCTCGAATACTGCGACCGAATCATAACGCTGGAAAAATAAGATGAAGAATCGGAAGCCGTCCCTTATTCCCATCCGCCAGCTGCGACCCTCTCCCAGCGAGGGAGAGGGCCTACGATTCACCCGGCTCGTACGGCAGAGTATATCCTTGCACCGCCGGCGCGAAAAAAAATGAACGCTAACAACCGCTTTATGAATTATACGATCGCCAATATCCGCGTCTCCCTGCCCGACGCCTGCACGGGAGAGCATTTCACCCGGGCCCTGCGCCCGTTCCTGACACTCGGCGCCGGCCCTGCGGACCTCGCGCTGGAAATCGTCCCCCGGATTCCGGCCGAAGCCGATTACCGCGAACTCGACATCTTCGAGTTTCCCGACGCCGACGCCGACTGCCGTTTCGGGACCGACGCGGCGGGCTACCTGCTCGAAATGACGCCCCGCGACGGCAGCGCCCCGGCCCGCTACCGCATGGCCTACGGCGCGGCGGCGGCCCGTAGCGACATCACCCCCGGACACAATCCCGCGCTGTTCCGGTTCGGGGTCTGGATTCTTTTCAACATCGCGGCGCTGCCCCTCGGAGCCGTGGCCTTCCACTCCTCGGTGATCCGCTACCGCGGCCGGGGAGTGCTGTTCCTCGGCGAATCGGGAACAGGCAAAAGCACCCACACGCGGCTGTGGCGGGAGCATATCCCGGGTGCGGAACTGCTCAACGACGACAGTCCGATCATCCGGGCCACGGACAGCGAAGCCCTCGTCCACGGATCGCCGTGGAGCGGCAAAACGCCCTGCTACCGCAACGAGAGCTGCCCGATAGCCGCCGTCGTACGGCTCTCGCAGGCCCCGCACAACCGCATCCGCCGCCTGCGGCCGATCGAGTCCATCGGAGCGTTGCTCCCCTCCGCACCCCCGGCCTTCGCCCGCGACGAACGGCTTTCGGACGACACCTGCGGCCTGCTCTCCCGGCTGATCGCACAGGTTCCCGTCTACCACCTGGAGTGCCTGCCCGACGCAGCGGCGGCGCAGCTCGCCTGCCGAACGGTTTTCAACGACGCGACGCTATGATCCTGCTCCCCAACCAACTCTTCTTCGCCGAGGTCGAGGCGATGCTCGCCGAAGGCCGCGAGGTTCAGATCCGCATGAAGGGCCACAGCATGCGGCCCCTGCTACGCAGCGAGCGTGACCAGGTCGTGCTGACGCCCTGCACCGACCCCGCGCGCCTGCGACCGGGCGACGTGGTGCTGTTCCGCTGCTGCGGCCGCCACATCCTCCACCGCATCGTCCGCCGCGACGGCGACCGCCTCACACTCGCGGGCGACGGGAACTACCGCATCACGGAACAGTGCACGACACGCGACGTCGCCGGCATCGCCGTCCGGGTCATCCGCGCCTCGGGCCGCGTCGTCGGCTGCGACTCCCCCGGCTGGCGGCTCCGGTCGCGCCTCTGGCTCGCGATCCCGCCCTGGCTGCGACGGCAGGTGCTGCGCGTGCTCTGGCATTCGGGCTGGAAATGAAAAAGGCAGGGCTTTCGACAGCCCTGCTTTTTTACGGCGTATAGGTCATTTCGGGTGCTAAAATCGTTGTAATACTGGTGTCTGTCAGTATGATATGACCATTCAAAACTTTTGAACACATATTTGATGCGAGCGCTTTCGCTCTATAGGTCAAAACGGGTGCTGAAAATGGCACCCGTTTTTGGTGGATTCATCTGTATTTTGTTATTTTGCATTGCGGCTTAAAGCGTAACGGAGCTCTGCTGGGGAGCACCTCCGCCAGGAATAAAGCCGTCCAATATGCATAATGCGATTCAGGAGATGGCCTTAGCGGTTGTCTCCTTTTTCATTATGCAATTTGGCATATGCCAAGAAAAACCCGTTCATCATCCGCTTGCGGTTTTCCTCAATCATTCCCGGATGATTCCGCAAGGCTTTCTTCATGTCGGTGAATGTGCCTTCGATCATATTGTTTGTGTTGGGCATACCTCTGACTTTCTCGTATGTAAACAAAAAAGGAAGGTAGGTCGATATGCTGACCATGGCAGATCTGAGCCGTTGATGGGTATATATCGTGCGTCCGGTAATCTCGTTGACCGTCTTTTCTTTCAGGAAGTCATGCCATTTCCTCTTCCATTTCTCAAATGCACTGACGAATGCACTTTCATTCATGTCTTTTAGACGGTATGCAAGATCCAATAACTCCTTTCCTGCCTCAAGTTGCGGATTCTTGGTCAGTTTTCTTCTTATTATCGCCACCATGTGGAACTGGCACATCTGTATTCTGTATTCCGAAAGGACGGTAAACAGCTTTTGAAAACCATCAATGACAATCCCCTGAATGGCATACCCGCATCCTACTATATGTTTCACAGCGTCCTCGTAATCACTGATGTGCTCGTGGGCGATATGCTTCATGTAAAGAAGTCTGCCGCTTCCGCTTTCCAGAGCCAGCAGCACTCCTGTATTGCGCCCAAAATACGTGGCGTCGAGATGTATCACACCGCTTCCTTTGATCCTAGGCTGTTCCCAGCTGAACGAAATGGAGGCAAGCCGACGTGTCACGGTCGAAGCACTGAGACCTGTAGTTTCACTGATCTGGGCTATTGTCTGCTTGCCGTGCAGGTACATCTCCCAGATGTCTTCTTTTGTAAAATCACGCCCGCCGCTGAAGCGGCGTCCACAAACCATGCACTTGTATCGTTGGACGCTTTTGCGTTTTCCGTCCTTCTTTACAATGGGGGAATTGCATGTCGGGCATTTTTTTGTTCATAATGCAATTTCTATATTTTCAAATGCCAAAATATACTGAAAATCAAATAGAATGCCACGCTATCGGCACCCGTTTTGACCTATAGCGTGGCGTTTTCCTGTTTTTGAGGCGTTTCAGCACCCGTTTTGACTAATAAGTCTCGATGAATTCGTAGGAGTTGCCGACGGCGGCGAGGTATTTCAGAAACTCCTCCTGCGGGATGACCACCGTCGCGCGGTTGTCGTTGGGGTGGAACGAGTAGGCGGGGCAGTCGCGCAGGTTGACGTCGAGGAACAGGTGGACGTGGTTCTCCGGGTCGTTGATCAGCCCGAAGGGCGAGACCGAGCCGGGCCGCAGTCTCAGCCAGCGTTCCATGCGCTCGGGCGAGGCGAACGTCAGTTTGCCCTGGCGCAGGCGGGCTTCGAGGTCGCGGATGGCCAGCGACCGCTCCGAATCGAAACACACGAGGTAGTGGCGGTCGCCCTTGTGGTTGCGGAAGAAGAGGTTCTTGCAGTGTTTCGAACCGTCGTCGCGCCACCACTGGCGGGCGATTTCGATGGTCGGGGCCTCGGGGTGTTCATACCATTCGTAGCGGATGCCGCGGGCGTCGAGAAAGTCGAAAACAGGTTGTTTGCGGTCCATGATTCAGGCGTTAAAACGTCCGCGCAGGCGCAGCGACGACCTGCGCAGCGCGATTCGGAGATAGAGGAGCGTGCGACACTCCCTTCCCTTCAGAATGCGGTCGAGCAGCGGGCGTTTCAGCAGCGGATGCCAGCGGGGCGTGTAGGTCTCTGCGCCGAACAGCTCCGGGCGGGCGGCAATGGCTCCGAGGACGCTCCGGCGGTCGCCGAAACGGATGTTGTTTGCGGCCCGTAGCAGCGTGTCGCGGACCAGGTTTTGCCGCAGGGCGAAGAGATAGGCCTTGTCCGTGATGCCGAAGCGTTCGGCCAGCTGCGGGATGAAGCGGTCGAGCCGCTCGGCGGCCTCGACGAGTTCGCAGGCCGGCATGGGGCGTGTGCTGAGCGTGTTCCGTCCGCGGCGCATGTAGTGCATGTAGAGGCCGCTGCGCCAGACGACCGACTGCATCCGGCTGATGCAGGTGAAGAAGAAAAGGTGGTCTTCGCGGGAGCAGAGGTGTTCGATGAAGCGGATTCCGAGGCGGCGGAGCGTCTCCGTGTGGTAGAGTTTGCAGACGCTGCATCCGTCCTGCAGAAACCGCTGTCCCACGGCTGCCGAAGGATCGTCGCCGATGGCGAGCGCCCCGTCGTCGTAGCTGAAAAACGCCTCGTTCGGCCCCGGCGGCTCGGCCTCCGAAAAGTCGAGCAGTATGCCTTGCATGACGATCGTTCCGGGACCCGGGGCGGGATCGCGGAAAAATTCGGCCAGAAACTCCTTTTCGGCCCAGTCGTCGGCGTCCATGAAGGTGATGAAACGCCCGCGGGCGTTGTCGATGCCCGCATTGCGGGCCGCCGAGACCGACGCTTCGTCGAGCGTCAGGGTGCGGATGCACCCGGGGTGTTCCGCGGCGTAGCGGGCGCAGCGTTCCCGCGAATCGTCCGACGAGCCGTTTTCGACCAGGATGAGTTCGAAATCGGTGTAGCTCTGGGCCAGCAGGCTCTCCACGCATGCGCCGAGGTGGGGCGCTGCATTGTGGACCGGGATTACGACCGTGAGGTTGGGTTCGGGCTGGGACATCGGCTATTGGTTTTGAGGAGTATAGAAATCCCGGATATTCCGTGCGATGCACTCCACGAGTATTTCGATCGCCTCGACGGGCGACCAGGCGTTGTGGGGCGAGAGCAGCAGGCGGTCCGGTTCACGGACCGAGAGCAGGGGATTGCCCGCTTCGAGCGGTTCGTGCGTGAAAACATCAAGCCCCGCTCCGGCGAGCCGTCCGGCGTCGAGGGCCGCGGCCAGCGCCGCTTCGTCCACGATGCCGCCGCGCGCCACGTTGATCAGGATGGCCGAAGGCTTCATCAGCGCCAGTTCGCGCGCGCCGATCAGATTGCGCGTGCGGTCGTTCAGCGGGGCGTGGACCGACACCACGTCGGCCCATCGGAGCAGTTCGTCGAGCGGCTTTTCGGGATAGGGTTCCTCGCGCACGACGCCCGAGGTCGAGGTATAGGCGATGCGGCATCCCAGCGCCTCGGCGACGCGGGCGACGCTGCGGCCGATGTTGCCCAGCCCGACGATGCCCCATTTCGAGCCGTAAAGCTGGTGTGTGGTGCGCCCGAAGTGGTATTGCAGGGGCGATCCTGCATATGCGGTCTTGACGTAGCGGTCGTAATAGACCGTCTGTCGCAGCAGGCCGATGGCCGCGCCGATGGTGGTCTCCGTCACGGCGTGGGTCGAGTAGCCCACGGCATTTTTCACCGCAATGCCCAGTTCGGCCGCGGCCTCGAGGTCGATGTGGTTCATGCCGGTCGCCGCCACGCAGATCAGCCGCAGGCGGGGGAGCTGCCGGAGGGTTTCGCGGCGGAAAACCACCTTGTTGGTGATCACCACGTCGGCTTCGCGGCAGCGGTCGGCGACCTCTTCGCGGACCGTGGTCCGATAACCCGTGTAGTTGCCCAGCGCGCGGATGGACCCGAGGTCGGCGTCGCCGAGCGAGTATTCGTCCAGAAATACGATGTTCGGTTGCATATCCTTTGTGTTTTTGTAAATTGCGTTCGGCGGCGCGGACTCGGTTCCCGGATGCGGATTCGGTCCGCCGCCCTTTGAAGAGGGCTTTCAGCCCTCCAGTTCGCCGATTAAATCCCTGATCACCACGGAAGCGCATCCGATTCCGAACAGCGCGGGGATGTAGGAGATCGTCCCGACGTTCGACTTCTTGTTCTGCTCCTCGCAGAGGATCATGGCTCCTTCGCGCATCGGCTCGGGAGAGAATACGGCCCGGAACCCCCGGCGGATGCCGATCTTGTGGAGCCGCTTGCGCAGCATGTGGGCCAGCGGGCAGTGGTGGGTTTTCGAGATGTCGGCGATTTCGAGTTTGGTGGGGTCGGTTTTGGCTCCGGCGCCCATCGAGCTGACGAGCGGCAGCCCGCGCTCCAGCGAGGCGGCGATCAGCGCCAGTTTCGGCGAGAGGGTGTCGATGGCGTCCACCACGTAGTCGTAGCGCGCGGCGTCCAATAAGATATAGGTCTCCTCGTCCTTGATATATTTGTCGACCACCGTGAGTCCGATTCCGGGGTTGATGTCGCGCAGGCGTTCGGCCAGCACCTCGGCCTTCGGGCGGCCGACGGTCGAATGGAGGGCCACCAGCTGGCGGTTGATGTTGGTCGCGTTCACCGTGTCGGCGTCGGCGACGGTCATGCGTCCCACGCCCGCCCGGGCGATCATCTCCGCGGCATAGGCCCCCACGCCGCCCAGCCCGACCACGAGCACGTGGGCGTTGCGCAGCAGCTCCAGTTTTTCGCTGCCGAGCAGCAATTCGGTTCTTTCCAGCCAGTTATGCGTATGCGTTTCCATTTGTCATTGTCATTTGTCGCCCTTCGTCCGGCCCGGTCCTTCGTACTCGCCGCCTGTGAATATTCGTTTGTAATTATCTAAAATTGCCCGTTGCAGCTCCTCCTCCGGCACCCCTTTCGCCTCCGCCGCCCGGGCGTAAATTTCCGCGATGGGCACGGGGCTGTCGTCGGTCTCCAGAAAGAGCTGCGAAAGCGGCGTCCCGCGCAGCGCCGCAAGGGTCTTGGGCGATGCGAACGTGCGTTCGCCGAACGAGAGGCAGTAACCTTTCGCCAGGGCCTGCCGCGCCTGCTCGGGCGAGCCGATGAAGCCGTGGAAAATCACGGCCCGGGGTTCCGAGGCCGCCAGTTCGCGCATCAGCGGCTCGAAGGCCCTGACGCAGTGGAGCACCACGGGAAGTCCCCGCTCGCGGGCCAGCCGCAACTGCGTCCGCAGTGCGGACAGCTGGGCCGCACGGTCGGCGCCGCGCACGAAATCCAGTCCCGTTTCGCCCACGGCCTGCGCCCCGCCGAGACGCTGGCCGAGCGTTGCGGCGTCCTGCGTCGCGGCGTCCCACGGGTGCACGCCCGCCGTGCGGAGTTCGATCCCCGAACCGGTCGGGCGATGGGTGTGTATGTTGACGTAAGGGAGCATCCGGATTGCAAATGTAGGAATTTTAGCGGGAGCATTGCGAATTTGGAGCCAATTTTTTAACCTTCGCTTCCGGCTGCCGGCCTGCGGGACGCGGGGATGTTTTCCGGAGGTTGTTTTTGCTCCGGATTCTTTCGAAATTCTTTCGCATCGGAAGCATTCGTAAGGCCTTTATTTTGTCCCGAAAGCGGGCGCTCCAAATCTTAATTAAATTTAAGAAATAATGGTTTGCGCATGGGGGATTTCGGGAAAAATTTCGTACTTTCGCACGCGAATTAATTGTTAGCTCACTAACAGCCGAACTTGAATTCCAAACATAACAATCAAAATCATTAACCATGTCGAAAATCATTACACTACGCAAGGGTTTAGACATCAATCTGGTGGGCAAACCCCAGGAGTCGCTCGCGGACGCGCCGCAGGCTTCGGAGTATGCCCTCTCGCCCCTCGATTTCGAGGGCGTGACTCCCAAGCTGCTGGTTAAGGAGGGCGATCGGGTGAAAGCCGGCACGCCGTTGTTCTTCAACAAGTACAACGAACGCGTGCTCTTCACGTCGCCCGTCAGCGGTACGGTGGCCGCCGTCAACCGCGGAGAGAAGCGCAAGGTCCTCTCCGTGACGGTGACTCCCGACGCCTCCCAGGAGTACGAGGAGTTTGAGAAGACCGACCTCGGGTCGGCTTCGCGCGAGCAGATCGTCTCCCTGCTGCTCCGGTCGGGCCTTTGGCCGATGATCGTGCAGCGCCCTTACGGCATCATCGCCGACCCCAGCGACACGCCGAAAGCGGTCTTCATCTCCGCCTTCGACTCCGCGCCGCTGGCCCCGGATTACAATTTCGTGCTGAAAGCCGAGCAGAAGAACCTCCAGACGGGTATCGACGTGATGCGCAAACTCACTCCGGGCAAGGTGCATCTCTCGGTGCGCGCCAAGGCCGAAGGGCAGATGCCCTCGCTCAAGGGCGCCGAACTCCACGCCTTTGCGGGCAAACACCCCGTCGGCAACGTCGGCGTGCAGATCCACCACGTGGACCCGGTGAACAAGGGCGAAGTGGTGTGGACGGTCAACGTCCAGGATCTGGCCATCATCGGCCGCCTGTTCAACGAGGGCCGTGTCGACATGACGAAGATCATCGCCGTGGCCGGTTCGGAGATCGAGCGTCCGCAGTACGTCCGCATGGTGGGCGGCGCGAAGGTCGACTCCCTGGTCAAGGGCAACGTGAAGCGACAGAAGGAGGGCGACAGCGTCCGCTTCATCTCGGGCAACGTGCTCACGGGCACCCGGACCGCGCCGGACGGCTTCATGGGCTTCTACGCCAATCAGCTGACCGCCATCCCCGAGGGCGACAAGTACGAACTGCTGGGCTGGGCGATGCCCCGTTTCGGGAAGTTCTCCGTGTCGCGTGCCTATTTTTCGTGGCTCTGCCCGAAGAAGGCCTACAATCTCGACACCAACATGAACGGCGGCGAGCGTCCGTTCGTCGTGACGGGGCTTTACGAGCAGTACCTGCCGATGGACATTTACCCGATGTACCTGCTGAAGGCGTGCCTTGCGGGCGACATCGAAAAGATGGAGAACCTCGGCATCTACGAGGTCACCGAAGAGGACTTCGCGCTGTGCGAGTTCGTCGATCCCTCGAAGATCGAGATTCAGCAGATCATCCGCGACGGTATTAACTTAATGATCAGGGAGGCTTAAAGATGGGACTTCGTAAATTCATGGACAATATCAAGCCCACCTTCTCCAAGGGAGGCAAGCTGGGCTTTCTGGAGTCGACGTTCGATGCGTTCGAGACGTTCCTCTTCGTACCCAACACCACGACCTCGAAGGGCGCGCACATCCGCGACTGCAACGACATGAAACGTACGATGATCATGGTCGTCGCGGCGCTGATGCCGGCTTTTCTGTTCGGTTGCTACAACACGGGCATCCAGGTCGGACTCGAAGGCTTCACGGCCTTCTTCTACGGACTGGTCCGCGTGCTGCCGATGGTCTGCGTTTCCTATATCGTGGGTCTGGGCATCGAGTTCGGGTTCGCGCAGGCGCGCGGCCACGAGGTCAACGAGGGTTTCCTCGTCACGGGTCTGCTGATCCCGATGATCTTCCCGGTGTCGACGCCGCTCTGGATGGTCGCGCTGTCGACGGCTTTCGCCGTGGTCTTCGGCAAGGAGGTCTTCGGCGGTACGGGCATGAACGTCTTCAACCCCGCGCTGCTGGCGCGCGCCTTCGCCTTCTTCGCCTACACCCCTTCGATGTCGGGTGAGACGGTGTGGTACTCCGACTGGACGATGATGGGCGCGCAGGTCGACGGCATCACCGGCGCTACGGCCCTCGAACAGCTCGGCACGACCGGCGCGATGAACTACTCGCCGCTGGACGCCTTCCTGGGCTTCATCCCCGGATCGTTCGCCGAGACTTCGACGCTGGCCATCCTTCTCGGAGGCGCCATCCTCCTGTTCACGGGCATCGCCTCGTGGCGCACGATGGCGTCGGTGTTCGTCGGCGGACTGGCGATGGGTTACCTCTTCCAGGCGCTCGGCGTGACGACCTATCCCGCCTGGTATCACCTGATCGTCGGCGGCTTCGCCTTCGGTGCGGTCTTCATGGCCACCGATCCCGTGACTTCGTCGCAGACCAACACGGGCAAATACATCGTCGGCCTGATGACCGGCGCGCTGGCCGTGCTGATCCGCGTGGTCAACCCGGCCTATCCCGAGGGCATGATGCTTTCGATCCTCTTTATGAATGCGCTGGCGCCGCTGGTCGACTACTACGTGGTCGAGGCCAACATCTCGCGCCGCCGCAAACGTGTCAAACTCGCAAAATAGGGGAGACTGTTATGGCAACGAAAAAATTCAAATGCAACGTCTGCGGCTACATCCACGAAGGAGACGCCGCGCCCGCTAACTGCCCCGTCTGCGGAGTTCCCGCCTCGGAATTCACCGAGCTGAAGCCGGAGAAGAAGGGCCTGTTCAGCGACAAGAACGGCAATGCCTATATTATTATGTACTCGACGGTGATGGTCGTCATCGTGGCCACGCTGCTCGCGCTGGCCGCGCTGGGGCTCCAGAAATGCCAGTACGAGAACGAACTCAACGAGAAGAAGCACGCCATCCTCGCGTCGCTGTCGGCCGGTGACCGGTCCTACGACGAGTTCATCGACGCCTATGTCGTCGACAAGGACGGCAGGCGCGTCGACGGCGAGGATGTCTTCGCGCTGCTCAACGACCTGCCGGGAACCTTCGAGGCGGGCAAGTTCCCGATCTTCGAGGCCCGGGACGGCCGGGTGGTCATTCCCGTGACCGGCATGGGTCTCTGGGGTCCCGTCTGGGGCTATGTGGCTCTCGAGAAGGACATGAACACCGTCGCCGGCATCATCATGGCCCACAAGGGCGAGACCCCGGGTCTCGGCGCCGAGATCGCGACGCCCAAGTACCAGGCCAATTTCGTCGGCAAGACGATCTTCGACGGCGACAAGTTCGTTTCGGTGACGCTCCGCAAGGGCGGCGCCAAGGACCCCGCGCACGAGGTGGATGCCATTTCGGGCGGTACGAAGACCTCGGACGGCGTGACGGCGATGCTCTACAACAGCCTGGAGAACTACCTGCCCCTGCTGGAGGCCAAGCGCAACGCTGCGGCTCCCGCTCCGGCCGAAGTGTCTAACGAAGAAAACGTAGAAAACAATGAGTAAGATGGAAAAAGAGCCTTTGTTTTCGGCAAAGAACCTCAAATACCTGACCGGTCCGTTCTCGGCGAACAACCCGGTCATCGTGCAGATCCTCGGTATCTGCTCGGCGCTGGCCGTCACCGTACAGCTCAAGCCCGCCATCGTCATGGCCCTGTCCGTGACGGTCGTCACGGCCTTCTCGAACCTGGTGATGTCGCTGCTGCGCAACGGCGTTCCCTCGCGCATCCGCATCATCGTCCAGCTGGTGGTCATCGCCGCGCTGGTGATTCTCGTCGACCAGGTGCTCAAGGCTTTCGTCTACGAAGTCTCGAAGCAGCTGTCGGTCTACGTCGGACTGATCATCACCAACTGTATCGTCATGGGCCGCATCGAGGCATTCGCGCTGGCCAACAAGCCCTGGGCGTCGTTCCTCGACGGTATCGGCAACGGTCTGGGCTACGGTCTGATTCTGGTCATCGTGGCCTTCTTCCGCGAGCTTTTCGGTTCGGGCAGCCTCCTGGGCTACCGGATCATCCCCGAGAGCTGGTACATGGCCGAGGGCGGCTTCTATTCGAACTGCGGACTGATGCTCTTCCCGCCGATGGCGCTGATCATCGTGGGCTGCATCATCTGGGTGCACCGTTCGCGCAACAAGGACTTACAGGAAAAATAGGAGGATAACGTATGGAATCATTGAATATCTTTATCCGGTCGATCTTCATCGACAACATGGTCTTCGCCTTCTTCTTCGGCATGTGCTCCTACATCGCCGTGTCGAAGAGCGTGAAGACGGCCCTGGGACTCGGCGCCGCCGTTACGTTCGTGATGGTGATGACCGTTCCGCTGAACTACCTCTTGTACGAATATGTGCTGAAGGCCAATGCGCTCGTCGAGGGCGTGGACCTGAACTTCCTGTCGTTCATCGTCTTCATCGCCACCATCGCGGCGTTCGTGCAGCTGGTGGAGATGATCGTCGAGAAGTTCTCGCCGACGCTTTACAGCCAGCTGGGCATCTTCCTGCCGCTGATCGCCGTGAACTGCGCCATCATGGGCGGCTCGCTGTTCATGCAGCAGAAGGTCGACGGCGGCGAACTGACGTCGCTCTGGCAGACGATCGTCTACGGACTCGGCTCGGGACTGGGCTGGTGGCTGGCGATCGTGATGATGGCCGCCATCCGCGAGAAGACGACCTATTCGCACATCCCTGCGGCGCTGAAAGGCCCCGGCATCGCCTTCATCATCACCGGTCTGATGGGTATCGCCTTTATGATTTTCTCGGGCATTCAGTTCTAACCTTTAAAAAAAGAGATTCCGATAAATGACTACAACGATTTTAATAGCGATTGCGGCCTTTCTGGCCATAACGCTCGTGCTGGTCGCACTGCTTCTCTATGCGAAGGCGAAACTGACCTCCTCGGGCGACGTCGTGATCGACATCAACGGCGGTGAGAAGGTCATCACGACCGAAAGCGGTTCGACGCTGCTTTCGACGCTGGCCAACAACAAGGTGTTCCTGCCTTCGGCGTGCGGCGGCGGCGGCTCGTGCGGCATGTGCAAATGTCAGGTGCTCGAAGGCGGCGGCGACATTCTGCCCACCGAGACGGGCTTCATCTCGCGCAAGCTGGCCAAGGACCACTGGCGTCTCGGCTGCCAGGTGAAGGTCAAGGAGAATATGAAAATCCGTGTTCCCGAGGCCGTGCTGGGCGTCAAGAAGTGGGAGTGCACCGTGGTCTCGAACCGCAATATCTCGACTTTCCTCAAGGAGTTCGTCGTGAAGCTGCCCGAGGGCGAGAACCTCAAGTTCCGCAGCGGCGGTTACATCCAGATCGACATTCCGAAGTACGACGCCATCAAGTTCTCGTCGATGGACGTGGACGAGAAGTTCCGCGCCGACTGGGACAAATTCAAGATGTGGGATCTGGTGACGACCAACCCCGAGCCGACGTTCCGCGCCTACTCGATGGCCAACCATCCGGCCGAGGGCAACATCATCATGCTCAACATCCGTATCGCCACGCCTCCGTTCGACAAGGCCACGGGCGGTTTTATGAAGGTCAACCCGGGTATCTGCTCGTCGTATGTCTTCTCGCGCAAGCCGGGTGACAAGATCACGATTTCGGGTCCTTACGGCGAATTCTTCCTGCCGGACAATCTGCCCTCGACGCAGGAGCTGATCTTCATCGGCGGCGGTGCGGGCATGGCTCCGATGCGCAGCCACCTGATGCACCTGTTCAAGACCGAAAAGACCGACCGTCCGGTGTCGTTCTGGTACGGCGCGCGTGCGCTGAAGGAGGTTCCCTATCTCGACGAGTTCCACCAGATCGAGAAGGATTTCCCCAACTTCTCGTTCAATCTGGCCCTCGACCGTCCCGATCCCGAGGCGGACGCCGCCGGAGTGAAGTACACGCCGGGCTTCGTGCACAACGTGCTCTACGAAAACTACCTCAAGAACCACCAGGCTCCCGAGGACTGCATCTACCTCATGTGCGGACCTCCGATGATGATCGCTTCGGTCGTCAAGATGCTCGACAACCTCGGCGTGCCGCCGGAGAATATCTTGTACGATAACTTCGGCAGTTAGTGAGTGCAATGACCACCAAAACGCCGTAGGCGAATAAAAGAGGAAGGACGGAAGATCGAATTGATTCGAAACTTTCGTCCTTCCTCTTTTATTGATCCCGCAGGGATTGTCGGTTCATTGCCGAACGCGGCCGAAGTCACGGAGCGCGGTTATCACGAGCGGAGGCGAGCGATGCGACGTAACTTGCGCTCGGGGTGAGGATTCATTGCCGAACGCGGCCGAAGTCACGGGCGGCGGGGCGAAAATCGGCGATGACGGAGGCGGGATGGTCTACGGCGAATGAGGGCGCGAATGGAACTTTCGGAGCCTCGGAATTTGGCGGATCGGAAATAAAACCGTAAATTCGGATAAATTTCAAATAGGGTGCTATGAGACTTGTCCTGGTGTTTGTCGCATTGTTGCTGTCGCTTCCCTTATCCCCGCAGGCAAGGCCGAAGGGATATGAGTTGGACTATTATCGGGTTCGTCTGGAATCTGTCGAGACCGATGGCGCCCGGGGCGGCGTTATCGGCAATCCCGAGAATGAGCAGGGATTCACCACGCCCGGCTACCGGGATTCCACGATCCGCGTCGTTTTCACCTTCGAGCCGACGCATGTCGATTTTTCCCTGACCAACGAGAGCGATTCCGACTTCGGAATCATCTGGGACGAGGCCGTCTTCGTGGATGGAGTCTCGAATGCCGCAGAGGGGGTGTTTCACCGGGGTGTGAAGCTGCTCGACAGACACGACGCGCAGGTTCCTTCCGTGGTCGTGAAGGGAAGCTGTGTTTCGGAGTCGCTTGCCGTCAAGAACCGGGTTTTTTACAGTCGCGACCTCAAACGGTGGGTATTCGAGAATCTCCTGCGGGATGCGGATAAGCTTACGCAGATAAAAATACTGTTGCCGATCGAAACCGCCGGAGGGCGTCGGGACTACCTGTTCGTGTTTTCCGTCCACTGGGAGAACCGGAAGGTCCGGGCCGAGTTCGATACGGGCCGGTGGTTTTACGTATCGGAGAAATAGCCGCTTTCGGCCGGGACGCTTTCGCGTGCCGACGTTCCCATGGCTGCGTCCGGGGCGTTGCCGGGGCTTTGGGCGGGCGGCGCATGGAAAAACACCCCGCAGGTCACAGGACCTGCGGGGTGTTCGGCTTCGGAAGCGCTGCCGGCGCGTCATTCGATGCCCTCGAACAGATAGGGGGCGTAGTTGTAGCCTTCGGCCTTGTAGACGGCGACCAGCGCCGGAATCCGGCGCACGAAATCATTGTAATCCTTGCGGTCGTTGGCCCAGCCCGTCTCGGCGAGAGCCGCCATGCGCGGCAGGACCATGTGCTGTGCGTGGCGGATGTCCGCGATGTACTCCGTCCAGAGGTTGCACTGCACGCCCCTGATCCGTTTCTGGTCGGGCAGCGTGAGCCGGTCGCAGGGGTCGAGGCGGTAAGCCTGCCGCACCGAGACGTAGCGGGTGTTGCCCAGCGGTTCGTAACGCTCCGGGTCGGAGGTCTGGCTGTAATCGAAGTAGCAGTACCATTTCGGCGTCATAATCACCGGGTTTCCCCGCTGTGCGGCCTTGATTCCGGGGTCGCTTCCGTTCCACGACATGATGTTCGCGGTTTTCGAAATGCCGCCCTGGAGGATTTCGTCCCAACCGATGATCTCCCGGCCGTGGGTATGCATCCAGCGTTCGATGCGGTGGATGAAGTAGCTCTGCAACTGGTATTCGTCCTTGAGCCCCTCCTCGCGGATGCGCTGCTGGCAGAGGGGGCACGCCTTCCAGCGTCCTTTGGGACACTCGTCGCCGCCGATGTGGATGAGCTTCGAGGGGAACAGCGCGAGCACCTCCGTGAGCACTTTCTCGATGAATTCGAACGTCGTCTCCTTGCCCGCGCAGTAAACGTCGTCGCTGATGCCCCAATGGGTCCATACGGCATAGGGACCTCCCGTGCAGCCGAGCCACGGATAGGCGGTCAGCGCCGCCAGCCCGTGCCCGGGCATCTCGATTTCGGGAATCACCTCGATATGGCGCTCTGCGGCGTAGCTGACGATCTCGCGGATCTCCTCCTGCGTGTAGAACCCGCCGTAGGGTTTGCCGTCGTAAACGCCCTCTTTGTTCTTGTCGTAGCGTCCGACGAGCGTTTCCGCACGCCGGGACCCGATCTGGGTGAGCAGCGGATATTTTTTGATCTCGATCCGCCAGCCCTGATCGTCGGTCAGATGCCAGTGGAATTTGTTGATCTTGTGCAGCGAGAGGATGTCGATGTAGGTCTTCACGTCCTCGACCGGGAAGAAATGGCGGCAGACGTCGAGCATCGCCCCGCGGTAGGCGAACGTGGGCTTGTCGCGGACGACGCAGGCGGGAATCTCTCCTCCGGCGACCAGCTGCTGGAGGCTTCGAAGCCCGTGCAGCACCGCCTGGGGCGTCGATGCCGTGACCGTTATGCGCTGTCTGCCGACTTCCAGAAGGTACTCTTCGGCTTCGTAGCCCGGTTGCAGTTGCAGCGTCACGGCGTGTTTTTCGGGTGCGGCGGTGACGGCGGGTTCGGTTCCGGTGAGCTTGCCGACGGCGCGGGCGAAAATCTCCGCGGGCGTGCGCAGCTGTTCGTCCGTGATGACGACGGGCGTTCGGGGCGTCAGCCGGAACGATCCCGGCAGTTCTTCGACCTCGGCGGGGCGGGGTACGATGCGGACGCGTCCGTCGCAGGCTGCGAATCCCGGCAGACAGGCCTGGACGGCGAAAATCAGGAATAGAAGGTGTTTCACGGTTTGGATTCTGGTTGAGCGGTTAGGGAAGCCCCGCCTGCAAAACGTTTGCAGGCGGGGTGCTTCCGGATAGGGTTATTTGTTGTAACGTACGCCGATGTAGGAGAAGGCGATCTCTCCGGTGGTGATGATCTGGTCGTCGAACTCGCCGTCTTCCTTGCCGCCGGCTTTCTTGTTCGCGGCCGAGAAGCGGATGCATACGTCGTCCTTGCCGAGCAGTTCGAGCGGCAGAGGTACGTTGATGTACTTGTAGCCGGCGCACTGCCAGTAGAGGGTGTAGTTCCAGTTCACGATGTCGGGGACCTGGAATTCGGTGATCGGGTTCCAGTCGTCGCGGTTGTTGTCGCCGTGCTCCGACCAGTCGACCCTGATGTAGCGGGGGCCTCCGATGCTGCGGTTCTGCATGGCTACCTGCATCGAGAGCACATCGGTCGAGATGCCCTGCGTCGAGAAGTGGAGCAGCCACGCTTCGCTGCGGTCGGTTTCGGTGTTCCACCACTGGCACTTGTTGGTCCAGGCCGAGAATTCCGCGCTCGTCAGGTTTCCCTTGCCGTCGTGGTTGGTTCCGGGGTCAGAACACATTTGTTTGCCGTTTTCGACGACGCCGTTTCCGTTGACGTTGCCTTTATTGGTGCCGCCCCAGGGTTTCTCTTTGTCGGGGTTGGATTCGTTGCCGATGGGGCCGAGGTAGCTCGGGTCGCTCACGCCCCAGCCTGCGTCGCCCGATTTCTCGTCGGGATGGGTGAAGGTCAGGTAGCCGTTGTCGCCGGTCGTGGGGCGGAAGATGTGGCTTTCGAGCTTGCCGTAGCGGTATTCGGTCAGGAGGGCCGAGAAGCTGTTCTCGAAATCCTTCTCCAGCGCGATGTCTTCGCGGGTGAGGTGGCGGATCTGGTAGCGGCCGATGTCGCCCATGTCCTTCGATCCCATCCAGACGAAGCGGTCGTGGGTCTCGTGAACCAGTACGCCCGAGATGTTCCCCGAACCGTAGGGCAGCATGCTGCCGTCGCGGCGGTATTTGCAGGTGGTGTTGGTCAGCATGTAGAAACTGTCGCCGTTCTTGTCGCGCACCAGCATCGGGTATTTCGTTTCGCGGTTGGCATTGGTGCTGCGTGCATAGCCTTCGTTGATCGGCGTCAGGCTGCCTTTGCGCACGGGAAGTTCGCAGTCGGCCAGCGTTACCCAGGTGTATACGTCCATGTCGGTCAGTTCGTTGTAGCGCTTCACCTTCTGCGGAATGTCGGCCGCCGAGCCTGACACCGAGGACATGACCATCGCCGAGGTGACTTTCTTGAGAATGTAGCGTTCGGGGTTCGACTCCGCTTCGACCGTGACGCCCTTGAGCAGGATGCGGACCTTGCTGTAACGTTCGAAGATGTTGTCGTCTTCGGTCACGGTCTTGATCATGAAGCCCTGCGAACCGTCGAGGCTCTGGATGTAGGCCGTGCGGTAGGTCTCGGTGTAGTCGATCGAGGTCTGTCCCGTCATCATGTTCTCGCCGTTGTTGCCGTTGCCGATGTCGCTGATGATGCGTCCCTCGATGTAGACGTCCTTGTTGACGATGCCCACCAGGTCGCGCACCTCGCTGAACGAGATTTCGTGCCCGAACTCGTTCTTGGCGTTGGCCTGCGTGAGGTAGACCGTCGAGGAGATGGTCCGGTTCCACCCGTCGCGGTAGCTGAGGGTGATGCGGGCGTTGCGCAGGGCTTCGGGGTCGGCGTTGGGGTCGGTCTGGAGAATCAGGAACCCGTTGCTGATGTCGAGGTCCGAAATCCATCCGCCCTCGTCGGCACTCGTGTAGACGATCGACTGCCGGAGGTCCTCCAGTTCGAGGTTGGTGGAGAGCTGCGCCGTCGCCTGTCCGCCGTCGCCGAGCACCATGATGCTGCGGGTCGAGAAGTCCAGTTTCGGGGTGATGAAGCCCTCCTGTTTGATGTATACGGTATCCGCGCGGTTGTGGGTCCAGAGGCGGATGCCCTCCATGCGGGGGAAGCCGTCGTTGGTCGTGGCCTGGAATTTGAAATAGTCGTCGCCCGTGAAATGCGTTCCGCGGCCCTCTGTGTCGAGCGTGAGCCATCCGTTGTCGGGATTGATCAGTTCGATGTCGTAGGGTTGGTTGGCGAGGACCGGAATGCTCCCCGTGCCGCCTTTCCAGGGGGCTATGATCTCTTTCTTGTAGGGGCCGAACTCGGAGATGCGGGTCTCTTCGCCGTTGTCTTTTTCGCAGGCCGTGAGCGCCAGCCCGCCCAGCAGCGGGAGCAGCAGCCTTCGGTACAATGATTTTATCTGTTTCATCGTGGTCTGAATTTGGTTTCGCGCATCGGCGGGGGAGGGACGCGCCCTCCCCGCCTGAGCGGTTTATTTGTTACTCTTTACGGCTATGGTTCCGAAACGCATCGGCGAACGCTTGTTGGCCGCCATGTCGGATGTGATCGTGCCCGTGTCTCCCTGGTCCACCGTGGCGGTGTTCGAGGCGATGCACTGCGTGCTCCGGGCCTTGATCAGCAGCGTGACCTCCGGGCGGTTGCGCAGGGCGTCCGGCAGGATGAACACGCGGTCGGCGTAGCCCGGGACGGCGCAGTAGGAGAGGTCTTTGCCGCCTGCTCCCTGCCAATAGACGAACGGCCGGCAGCAGAAGCCCGATTCGGGCAGCACGGTGAAGTTCACCCCGTCGGTCGAGTACTCCACCTGCCAGTAGACGGGGCCGTAGATGCTCGTGCCGCCGGCGTTGCCCTGCGAGTTGGTGAAGTTGAGCGAGAGGTTCGCGCCGGCGCCCTCGGTCGAGAATTTCAGCGCCACGGCGTAGCCCGTGTTTTCGGCGAAGTCCCACCAGTAGGTGTTCTCGAATTTCAGGGCGTTCTTGCCGTTCAGTCCGGCGCTGGTCGTGAGTCCGTTGTACTCGTTGTCCAGGAGGTATTTGGCTGCGGGGTCGGTGCACCAGAGCGAGCCGTTGCCCCTATCCGGGGCGATCGTTCCGTCGGCGTTGGTCCTGACCTCGGCGTTGTTCCAGTTCCACTCCACGAGCGTCTGGCGGTTGGAGCTCGACTCCGAAGCGGCGAGGTCGATCTCCTCCTTTTCGAGCACGCGGACCGAGTAACGGCCGATGTACCCCTCGTTGGTGTAGCCGTAGCGGGGCTGGAGGTCGTGGACGATGACGCCGCTCAACGTGCCCTTGCCTTTGGGCATGCCGCTGCCGTCGCGCCGCCAGGGAGTCTTGTTGTTGACCAGCATCGAGATCGCGCCGCCGTCCTTGTCACAGAGCGTTCGGGGTACGCAGCTGGTGTGGTTGGCCGTTCCGAAATAGCCTTCGTTGACGTTGGTGTAGCTGCCGTCGGGCAGGGCGAATTCCACCTCCCGGAGCGAGACGTAGGTGTAAATGTCCTCGTCGGTGAGCTGGCCGATCGACTTCTCCTTGCGGATGAGGTCGCTGGCCGTTCCGGGCGTCTGGCTGACGATGTTGGCCGCCGTCAGTCCGCTGAGCGTGTAGCGTTCGGGATCGGCCTCCTTGGTGAGGGTCACGCCGTTGAGCGAGATTTTCACCTGCGAGTAGCGTTTCAGCGTGTTGTCGTCCGCCGCGTCGAATTGCAGGCGGTATCCGTAGCTGCCGTCGAGCATCTGCACATAGGCCGTCTTGGCGTTCACCGTGTAGTCGGTGGCGTTGCGTTCCGTGTTGGGCGTCGTCTCCACGTTGGCGTTGTCCTTGTCGCTGATCACGATGCCCTCGAAGCTGGCTTCGGGATTGTTGATCACGACCTGTCCGCTCTCGCCCTTGATCAGCGTGCGGTAGTCGGCTTCGTAGGTCTGTTCGACGACGAACGGCGCCGCGGGCGTAAGCTCTCCGGCCGTTCCCGGCAGCGAGAAGGCGATCGACGCGCTGCGCGGGCCTTCCGAGTCGTTCTCCTTCACGTCGAACGACAGCACTTTGTCTTCGAGCGTGATGTTCTCGATCCAGTCGGCCGACGCGCCTTCGTAGGCCGGTGTGCAGACCACCTTGCCGAGCAGGCTGCCCAGGTTGTGCTTCAGCTCGGCCTTGATGGTCGTGGCCTTGCGCGTGGTCTTGGCGCGGTCGGGCGTGAAGGTCATGCAGGCCTCTTCGGTCGCCTGCGTGACGGTCAGCGTGACGGCGTGTTTCTTCTCCTTGGCGTCGATATAGGTCAGCGTGATCGCGGCCTGCCGTTTGCGCGGCGAGTTGTTCTTCAGGGTGCTGAACGTGACGGCGTCGGTTCCGACGGTCAGGTTTTCGATCCACTCCTCGTCCGGCTCGGGCGTTTCGTCGTCGTCCTCGTCGGGAATCACCGAATAGACGATGGTGTCCCGGATCTGTTTGTAATCCTCCCGGAGGTTGTTGTCAAGCCCGATGCGGAGGTCCCAGGGGTTGCTGAAAATCTCGATGCGGCTCTCCTCCAACGACAGGATGGGGTCTTCGCCCTCCTGCGTCATGCGTACCGCCTGTTCGAGTCCGCCGCGGGTGAAGATGATGTCCACGGCGCGCGGCACGCCGTAGTTGGCGCCGTATTTGAACAGTACGGGGGTGTTCCCCGAGCCGTTCAGGCGGTTGATGGAGGCCCATTCCACGTCTTCCGACAGACGGACCGACCATTCGCCGGTGGAATAGATCCGCACCTGGGTGGAGCCGGCGTCCGAAGTCAGCGTGTATTTGTTGGAATCCACATTCAGCGGCAGGTCCATGTCCGAATCCATTTCGCATCCGGTCAGCAGGAGCAGCGCCGTGACGAGGGGCAGGATGCCCGTGCGCCACGCTTTGTAGATGCTGTCTGTAAGGTTATTTTTCATCGTTGTGTTTTTTTGTTCGTTCCGTCGGCCTTACATGCCGTATTCGTTATAGGCCTTGTTGTCGAGCGCGCCGCCCGAATAGACGACCTCCTTGTCGGGGATCGGGTAGTATTCGTGGCAGGGGAGCATGTTGTCCTTGAGCGTCGGGTAGTTGGTGTATTCGTAGGTCATCCGATACCAGATTCCCCAGCGTACCAGGTCGAACTTGCGCTGGAATTCACCCAGCAGTTCGCGTCCGCGCTCCTTCTGGATCTCCTCCAGAAGCGCATCTTTGTTCTTGAAGACGTAGGCGGTGGTTCCGGCGCGTTCCCGGACCATGTTCAGGTAGCGGACGGCCTCGTCGGAGTCCTCCGTCTCGGCGTAGCACTCCGCCATCATCAGGATGGCGTCGGCATAGCGGAATACCTTCTGGTTGGAGAAGTCGGCGGTGTTCTGCATCCCCGGGCACCAGAATTTCGGGCCGAGCCACGGACGGGTTCCCACGCCCGAGAAGGGCTTGCCGTCGTATTCCCACGCCATGTTCAGCGTTTTGCGCTTGTCGTTGCTTTTTTTGGTCTGGAGACCGTCGCAGAAATAGCTGTTGGGGCGCATGGAGGTCCAGGTGGTCATGCCCGTGCCCATTTCGGGAATCTCCACGCCGTCGTAGATGCCCTTGCCGTTGTGGTACGGAGTGGTGATGGCTGCCACGTTGGTCGTGACGGACAGTCCGCCGGGCGTGTAGGTGCGCTGCACCTCGAAGATCGACTCCGGGGTGTTCTTGTTGCGGAACATGATGTCTTCGAGCGGATACTGTTGCAGGTCGCCGTAGATTTTCTCCAGTTCGCCGAGCGCCTCGAGGGCGTCGTCCCAGCGGTGGTTCCACTGCGCGAGCTTGGCAATCATCATCCAGCCCATCGCGGCGCCCATGCGGTTGTCCGCGACCTCCGACGAACGCACCTGGTCCATCGAGGGCACGTAACGCTGCAATTCGTCGATCAGGTAGTCGCGGGTCTCCTTTGCCGACATGCGGCCCATGTGGGCGATCTCCTGCATCACCTGTTGGTCGGCGACCTCCTTGGTGTAGAAGGGCACGTCGCCGAAGATGCAGGTCAGCAGCCAGTAGTAGAACGAGCGGATGACCACGCCTTCGGCCAGCAGCGGCAGCTTGTCGGCTTCCGAAGACTCCTTGATGTCGTTCAGGGGCGAACGTTCGATGGCGGCGATGGTCGAGTTGCAGTACATGACGCCCTTGTAGCACTGGGTCCATATCTTCTGGCCGTTGAGCGGCTTCGCGGGGGATATGTCGAGCTGGGCGTCCTTGGTCCCCGAAGCGATGTACATCAGGTCGGTGACGCCTTCGGTCATAATCAGGAAACAGTAGTCGTAGATGCTGTTGATCGGTATGTAGCAGGCGTTCAGGCCCGCCAGGCATTGCGCCCGGGTCTTGTAGTACTCCTTGGGGCCTACGAACGACGTGGGGTGTTCGTCCAGGTCGCACGCGCTGAATAGCAGGGCGGCGGTTGCCGTGGCTGCCAGCAGGTATTTTTTCAGGAAACTGTATGATTTCATGGTCTTGGCTGTTAGTATCTGATCTGGAGGCTGAAAATAATGGTCCGGGGCTTGGGGTAAGCGCCGATGTCGACGCGCCGCAGGGCCGAGTTGGAACTCGATGTCGAAACGTCCGGGTCGAATCCGTTGTATTTCTTCCACAGGTAGAGGTTCTCGCCGCTGACGCTTACGCGGATGTCGCGCAGGCGGTTTTTGGTGACCTTGCGCATGTCGAACGTGTAGCTCGCGGAGATGTTCTTCAGCCGCAGGTAGCTTGCGTCGTGCACCAGCCGGTCGCTGGGCAGGGCGTCGTAGCTGCCGGCCATCGGCAGGTTCGAATTCGGGTTGCGGACCGGATGCCAGGAGTTCTGCATGTACTTGTATTGGTTGGTATAGGGCGAACCGTTGCCCATCCAGAGTTCGGCGACGTTGTAGATCTTGCCGCCGATCGAGTAGTTGAAGAAGAAGCTGAATGTGAAGTTATGGATGTTGAACGTGTTCTGGATACCGCCGTAGAGATCCGGATCGGCCGATCCGAGGTAGACCAGGTCGTCGCTGTTCAGCGCTCCGTCGTGGTTGATGTCCTGATAGCGGGCGTATCCGGGCTTGAAGGTGTTGCCGCTGGCCGAGGCGTAGGCCTTGGTGATCTTGTTGCGCTCGACCTCTTCCTGGTTGTGCCATACGCCGCCGTAGCGGAATCCCCAGAGGGCGTTGAGCGTGTAGCCCTTCTTGTAGCCGTACATCATGTAGGTGGTTCCCGACGACGACGGCGACGAGTAGGCTGTCACGAAGTCTTCCGAGGCGATGTCGTCCACCATCTGCCTGTTGCGCGACAGGGTGAGGGTCGTTGACCACTGGAATTTCGGACGGACGATGTTGCGGCTTTCGACGGTGAGTTCCTACCCCTTGTTGGTGGTGCGTCCGGCGTTGGCGAAGTAGTTGGTGTAACCCGTCTGCGAGGCTACCTGTACGGTCAGCAGCAGGTCGCGGGTCTTGATCAGATAGGCGTCGGCCGTGACGTTGAGCCGTCCGTCGAACAGCGAGATGTCGGCTCCGAGGGTATACTGGTCGGAGGTTTCCCACGTCAGGTCGGGTGATGCCAGACGCGACGGGTAGACCGCCAGCTGCTGCGTGCCTCCCATCAGGTAGCCGCTCGTCGAGTTGCTGACGGCCGCCAGCGAACGGTAGGCCGAGATGGCGTCGTTGCCGGTGCGTCCGAGGCTGGCGCGCAGGGCCAGTTCGTCGATCCACTTGGCTTTTTGCAGGAACTTCTCGTTGGCGATGTTCCAGCGGAGGGCCGCCGAGGGGAAGAATCCCCATTTCTTGTTGGCGGCGAAGTTCGAGGCGCCGTCGTAACGGGCCGTGAACGTAACGTAGTAACGCTCCTTGTAGTTGTAGTTCAGACGTCCGAACACCGACATCTTGGTCCAGTCCGTGCGGTTGGTGCTGATCGAGGTGTTCTGCTTGTCGGGAACCGCGGCCATGTTGTTCCAGGTGAGTTCGTCGAGCGTGTAGCCGCGCCCGGTGATGCTCAGGTTGTTGTCGTACTTGATCTGCGCGGTGTATCCGCCCAGCACGTCGAAATTGTGGCCGCTCTTGGGGCGCAATTCGTAGTAGACCGTATTTTCGCTTGAGAAACTCGTGTCGTCGTATTCATCACGTTTGGCGTAACCGCCTTCGTTCTCCTTCTTGGCAGGCAGGTATCCCGGCTCGTAGTAGCGTCCGTGGCGCTGGTAGGAGTAGTAGGTGAACTGGCTGCGCAGCTTCAGCCCCTTGACGGGGGTCACCTCGACGAATGCGCTGTTGTTGAGCGAAATGCGCCGGGCGTTCTTGAGGCAGTGGTCGAGCATGATGCGCGGGTTGTTGAATTTCTGTCCCGAGTACCACAGGTCGTTCATGTCGGATGTGGGGGAGAGGAACGGGCTGAGGAACACGGCGGCGTTCCACCAGTTGGTTCCGCCGATGGTGGCCAGGTTTTCGTCCTGATCGCGGTAGGTGTAGCTCAGGTTCAGTCCGGCCTTGAGCCATTTGGCGAACTCGTGGTCGACCTTCAGGCGCGCCGAGTAACGTTTCAGCCCGCTGTTGTCGATGATTCCCTGCGTTTCGTTGAATCCGGCCGAGGCGTAGTAGGAGCTTTTCGCGGAGGCTCCCGAAATCGAAAGGTCGTAATTCTGATAGAGCGCCGTGCGCGTGATGGTGTCGATCCAGTTCGTGCCGACGCCTTTGGCCTCGGGGTTGGGGAAGGGGTATTTCGACATCGGCGAGTCGGGTTCGATTTTATCGTTGCCGTCGGCGCTTGAGAAGAAATAGGCGTAGTCGTTGCGGTAGCGGGCGAACTCCGTGGCGTCCATGATGTCGAGCTGACGCGGGAGCTGCGAAAATCCCAGGTCGGTCTTGAAGGTGATGTTGGGTCGTCCGTCCATGCCGCGGCCCTTCTTGGTCGTGATCACGATCACGCCGTTCGAGCCGCGCGCGCCGTAGATGGCCGTCGACGAGGCGTCCTTCAGCACCGAGATCGACTCGATGTCCGCGGAGTTGATGTCGTTCAGGTCGTGAATGCCGTCGATGACGCCGTCGACGATGATCAGCGGTTCGTTCGATGCCGAGATCGAGCGTGTGCCGCGGATACGGATCGAGGTCGTGGCGCCCGGCTCTCCGGTCGTGGCCATGATGTCGGCGCCGGCGATGCGGCCCTGGAGGGCCTGGTCGACCGAAACCACCGGCACGTCCTTGATGTCGCTCATCTTGACGTTGGCCACCGAACCCGTCAGGTCGGTTTTCTTCACCGTGCCGTAGCCGATCACGACCACTTCGTCGATGGTCTGCTTGCTCTGTTCGAGTTTCACGTCGACCTTCGTGCGCGCGCCGACCTTTTCGGTTTTGGCTTCATAGCCGATGTACTGGAAGGTCAGCGAAGCGCCTTCGGGAACCTGGATCGAATAATCGCCCGTGGCGTTGGTGCTGGCGCCGTTCGTCGTGCCCGTCACCAGTACGGTCGCGCCGATCAGCGGCTCGCCGCTCTGGTCCGTAACCTTGCCCGTTACGGTATGTTTGGTTCCGCTTTTCTGCGCGAAGGCAGGCGCTGCCGTCAGCACTCCCGAAACCAGCAGGATCAGTAATATGATATATTGTTTCATGCGAATTTTTATTTAAGTGCAACTCCTGATGCTTGCTTCCCGGAGGGGTAGTGGCGGAATTCGATCATCACCGGGTAGTGGTCCGAATGCGTGGCGGTAAATTCGTCGTAGATGATGCGCGAGTCGGTTATTTCACGCATCACGGCCTGCGAGGCGTAGATGAAGTCGATCCGCCGTTGATCCGCCGTCGATTCGCCGTTGTAGGGGGTGGGAACGGTGTGGAAGAACTGGCTGTGGCGGTCGCGCAGGGCGTCGCAGTAGCCGCTCTTGAGTACGATCGAATGCGTCTCGAAATAGGTGTTCGCGGGCATCGCGTCGGCATCCTTGGGCGAATAGGAGTTGAAGTCGCCCGCCATCAGCCACAGCGGTTCCACCGGATAGCGGCGGATGGTGCTGTCGAGGATGCAGTTGATCTCCCGGTCGCGGTAGGTGTTGCCCGTCCCGGCTGCGCCCTGCCCGTTGGGATAGGTTCCGAAGGGATAGAGGTGCAGCACCACGACGTTGATGTCCTTGATGCGGGTGTGGATGGCTCCGTGCCAGAGGGGAACGTCTTCGAGCAGGCGGTTGCGCAGTTCGATGGGGTATTTCGACGTCAGCCCCACCGGAAATCCGCTCTCCTTGCAGAGTATGGCGTAGGGGTGCCCGTAGCGGCCGGCAAGGGCCGTGAGCGACTCCTCGGTGAATGCGTTGCACTCGCAGAGGGCCATGAAGTCGGGGTCCTTCTCCTTCACCCAGTCGACGAAGTTGTCGAAGTTCTGGGCTTTGTCGAGCTTCATGCCCTCGAGAATATTGTAACTGATGAAACGCAGGGTTTCGGGCTGGACGCTCGTTCCCGGATCGGTCGTCAGTTCCTCGTCCGGTGCGGCGGGATCGTCGTCGCAGGCGGGCAGCAGGGCCGTGGCCGTGAGCAGCGTCGCCCCGAAAGCCAGCCGGCGCAGCATCTGTATCGTGTCGTATGTTTTCATGTCGTTCGCTGGTTTATTTGTTGTAACGCAGGGCTGCGTAGGAGACGGTGAATGCGTTGGCTACCTGTCCGTTGGATGCGATGGTCGCGGTGTCGTAGGTCGTCGCCGTGCCGATCTTGTTCTGCACGGGGCGCAGGCGGATCCATGCCACGCTCTGTCCCAGAATCTCGGTGGGAACCTGCATCCACACGTTCTTGTCGCCCGAAAGCTGCTCGAGCTGCATGTTGCCCCAGTTGCCGTTGTCGGGAACCGTGAAATCGGTGAGCTTCTTCCAGTTGTCGCCGTCGAGCGAATATTCCGCCGTCCAGTAGCGCAGTCCGCCCTGTGCCGAGTGGTAGCGGCAGGTGAAGACGAAGGAGCATTGCGTGGAGCTGACGCCCTGCGTCGAGAACTCGAAGATCAGGGAGTTTCCCGTGTTCTTCGCCGTGTCCCACAGCTGTTTGTGGCCCCACGAGGCGTTGTTGATGGTCAGCCCGTTTTCGGCGGCCCGGTAGGCGCTGCCGACGGCCAGCCAGGCGTAGGTGCTCATAAACGAGAGTCCCGAACCCGTCGTTGCGGCCACGCAATGCGCCTGACCGCTGTCGGTTGCCGGATGCGGATACTGCGGGAATGCGTAGGCGCGGGGGTCCTTGCTGCCGTTGGGACTCCACTCCACGGCCACGGCCGAGAAGACGTTGTCGGCCGATTCGTCCAGCGCGATGTCCTCGCGCGTCACGTTGCGGATCTGGTAACGGCCGATGTCGCCGCCCCGCTCGAAGAAGGTGTAAGGCTCGTGTACGATGATGCCTGTGATCGTTCCCTCGCCGTCGGGCATCTCCTTGAAACGCCAGTCGCAGCCGTGGTTGGTCATCAGGTAGATCATGTCGCCGTGACGGTCGAGTACGGCCGCGGGGTAGTAGTTGTTGAAACTGTTGGTGTAGTTGATGTGCACGGGGATGAAACGTCCGGTGCGCACGGCCATCTGGCAGCGTTTGAGCGTCACCTGGGTGTAGATGTCGGCGTCGGTCAGCTGGTCGATGAAGCGTCGCTTCGCGGGCAGTTCTTCGGCCGTCCCGGCCTCTTTGGTGACGATGTGGTCCTGCGTCACGCCGCTGAGCGTGTAGCGCTCGGGGTTGCTCCGCTTGGTCAGCGTGAGGCCCTTGCACCAGAGTTTGAGTTTGTCATATCGTTGCAGGTTGTTCTGCTGGGCGTCGGTCGTGACGAGGGCGAGACCCAGCGAGGCGTCGGCGTTCTGCATGTAGGCCGTGCAGTCGTTGATGCCCAGATCGGGTTTCTCCGCGGCCTTGGGCATGGGGCTTCCGGCCATGTTGGGCGAGGCCCAGTCGCTGATGACCGTGCCGCTTACGGCGATGTCCTGATCGAGGGTGATCTCGCCTTCCGCCTCCGCGATCAGCCCGCGCAGCTCCTCGAAGGTCATCTCGCGGGTCTCCGCCGTACCGCCCGGGATACCCTGATAGGCTGTGAAATAGGTTGTGTGATCTTCGCCCCAGTCGTCCTGAAACCGGAGCCGGAACCGCGCCGTGCGAGGCTCGAATTTCTTGTTGTCGGCGATCCGGAACCGGAAATATTTGAAATCCTGGGCGTAGCTGACGCTGTCGGCCCACGGCTCGGCAGCGGAATTCTCGTCGTAAACGACCGTCCAGTAGATTTTTTTGGACAGCGGAATGTTGGTGTCTATTGCGACAGAGTCGATCGTTTCTACGGATGAATATTGTTTTCCGATGTACTTGAACTCCAGGAGCGGCGTCGTGCCGTACTGCATCAGGTAAATCGTGTCGACGACCTGCTGGCGGGCCGATGAGACGAGGATGGTTCCCTTGCGGGGAAGCGAGTTGTTGGTCCGGTAATTGAGGTTGAGCGAGCCGCCCGTTTCGCCGCTGTCGGCGCCGTCGACCGAGACCCAGAGTCTGGTCTCGGGCGTGAGCCGCGCCTGCCACGGTCCGGAGGTCTCTACCTTGATGGTGCGGGAGCCTGCGTCGCTGGAGACGAAGACTTCGCTGCTGACGCCTTTCGAGCCGATAGCCGGCTCCGTTTCATCCTCGCTGCACCCCCCCCCGAGCAATAGGGCTGAGGCGGCGAAGGCGCAGATCAGGCTGAAGCGCTTGGTGTAGAATTTTTTCATCGTATGTCGTAGTTTGGGTTTTTAGTGTCGCGGGGCATTCTGTTCCCAGGGGAGTTTGCCGAACAGGTCTTCGAAATCGTACCATTTCAGGCGCAGCACGTAGAGGTTGTCGATGAAGATGCGTGTGTTGCCGCTCTCCATCTCGTATTTGCCGGCCATCAGTTCCATGCGCGTGTTGCTCGTAAAGGGATTTTTGGGGTGGGAGAAGATGATGAACTCCTGCTGGGAGTTTTTCCACATGGCCGTCGGAAGCTCCGCGGCCGTGGGATCGAGGTGTCCCACACGGACGGTTTTCTCGGTGGTTCCGTCGGCGAACTGCCCGCCTCCCGTGATCCGCACGGTCAGTTCGTCGTTGTCTTTCGTGCCGTCGGCCGTCGCATAGGCGATGGCGTTGAAACGGACCATGGCGGCCGTGTCGTTCCGGATGCCCGGATCGTACGGGGTCAGCAGGTTGGCTCCGTGTCCGGCGTCGTCGCCGAGCTTGACGTAGCCGTTTTTGCCGTAGCAGTAGGCCGTGCCTCCCTCCTGTGCGGGCGTCGATTCCAGCCCCATTTTCTTCTGGTCGGCGGTCCAGCTGTCGATCGGCGTTTCGCCCCGGGTCTCCAGGGGTTCCGCCGAACCGTACTTCAGCCAGTCGAAGTTGCCCTCGTAATCTTTGGTGTATTTCGGGAATCCCTGCACCACGGCGATGAATTCATTGAGGAATTCGACGTCGGTGTGCAGCGAGATGCACCCTTTCCGTTCTACGTAGGACTCCGTGTGCGGGGTGATCAGCAGGACCAGTTCGTCGATTCCGGGCCTGACGCCGCGTTTGATTTCGTCGACGTTGAGCCACTCCTCGGCCGGCAGTTCTCCGGACTCTTCCTTTTCGCCTTCGAATCCGACCTGATAAGCCACATTGCTTCTGATATAGATGGATCTTTTGAACGGAGTGGCGTCCTGCTCTTTCGACGCTCTGACGGGGATGTGCAGGGTTCCCGTCAGCGCTTCTTCGAACTCGGGCGAGTTCGACCACTCGATGTGTTCCCTGCGGGAGTAGTCCTTGTCGTCGTCGCAGGCTGTGCCCAGAGATACCGTGCCGGTCAGCAGCAGTACCGCGATCAGCGGGGTGACGCTCCTCTTCGGGATTTTCAGAGATAGAGTTGTTCTCATAGCATTTAGGTTAATTGGTCTGAAAAAGTTTGGAAAATTTTAGCTAAATTTCGGGTGAATATTGAAAATATTTTCATTACAAAGATAGCCCTTAATAAATATGCGGAAAGGGCCTTGCGCGAAAATGTAAATGAATGTAAATCTTATCTTGTTTATTGTCAGCATGTTCGATTTTTGCACCCCCGTGCGTTATGTAAATGCTGAAACTTTGATATTTTACTTTTTAATACATTTGTAATACACAGGCCCTTTCTTCTGATTTGCTTTTGTGTTATTAAAACGCTATGTTTGCATTAAACCGAAACCTGAAATGAAAATCCTCCTTCTTGCCGCAGCGTTGTTCTCCGCGCTGTCCGCGGCTCCGGCTTCCCCGGGTGAAAAGACCGACCTGCAGGAGCTGTTCCGCAGTCTCGATCGCGTGATCGCCCGCAGCGGCGAGTACACGGCGCGGCGCGAATCCCGCATTGATTCGCTCAAGCGCGCTCTGACCCGCGACGGGCTTTCGCTGCGCGAGCGTTTCGACCTGACCGAGCGGCTCGCCGAAAATTACAACTCCTACCAGAGCGACTTCGCGCTTCTCTACCTCCGGCGAACTCTTGCGCTGGCCGAGGAGACCGGCGACAACGACCTGATCATGCGTGCCCGCTCCGGGATTGCGCTCTGTTACAGCCTGGGCGGACGTTTCTACGAGGCCGAGGAGATCTTGAGCGGCATCCGCGACACGGTGCACGTCAGCCGCCGGGCGCTGCAATCCTATTATGTCGCCCGGCATCGCATGAACCGCGAACTCTACGCCCTGACCGAGCCGGGCGAACGCCGCGACCTTTTCCGCCGGCGCGAGCACTATTATGCGGTCAGCGCGGCGGAAATCAGCGAGGACACCTTCACGAGCCTGTACTACGGGTATATGGATGCCATCGTCCGCAAGGACTGGTCCGAGGCTTCGACCCTCTGCGACAGCCTGCTGGTCTCGGTCCCTTCCGATTCCCACTCCTACGCCAAGGCCGCCAACCACAAGGCGCAGCTCGAGGGGAAGGCGGGGCGTCCCGACGAGGAACTCGCCTGGTTCATACGTTCGGCCATGGCCGACATCCAGTCCGCCGTGCGTGACCACGGGTCGCTGTGCGCCGTCTCCGAGGAGCTTTTCAACCGGGGCGACGTCGATCGGGCGATGGATTATATCCGCGTGGCGATCCGCGACACGCGTTTCTTCAACTCCCCGAGCCGCTCGTGGCGCGACATGGCCATCCTGCCGCAGATCGAGGCGGCTTACAGCGAGCGCAACGCCCGCCTGCACACGATGTACATCGTGCTGATTGTCGTCATCCTGCTCTTTTTCGTCTCGGCCGTCGCCGCGGGGCTTTACGTGCTGTCCCGCAACCGGAAGCTCTGCGCCGTGCAGCAAACCCTCCGCGAGTCGAACGACAAACTCAACGGCCTGGCCCGGATCCTGCGCGAGACGAACGACCGCCTGAGCGCGCAGAACCTCCGGATCGCCGATGCCAACCGGATCAAGGAGGTCTATATCGGGGGCTTTCTCCAGACGATTTCGGAATATATCAACAAACTCTCGGGTACGTATCAGTATGTCAACAAGATGCTGCGCGACGACCGGATCGCCGAACTTCGCCGCGAATGCGCCCGCAGCAACATCCGCAACGACGAGCTGAAGGAGTTCTATGCGCTTTTCGACAAGACCTTCCTCGGGCTTTTTCCCTCGTTCATCGACGAGATGAACGGCCTGCTTGCCGACGAGGCCCGCACCGAGGGGCGTCACGACGGCGAGCTGACCACCGTGCTGCGCATCTACGCGCTGATCCGCCTGGGCATCACCGACACGGCGACCATCGCCGCGCTGCTGCACTGTTCGATCCGCACCGTCTACAACTACCGCTCGTTCACCCAGCGGCACTCGCGGCCCGACGTCGGCGACCTGGAACAGCGTGTGCAGCTGATCGGGTTGAACGGGATCGCCGCCCGGTCCTGACGGAGCCGCGTGTGCCGAAAAGCGTAAAATAACGCTGTTCCGGCAATTTTAACCTCCCGGCCGTAACAACGGCCGGGAGGTTTACAGAAGGCTACTCCCCCTTCTTATGGGTGTACTCCTGCAGGACATAGGTCGTGAAGATCGGAAAGAACATCATGCCCAACGACGGAAGCAGCACGCAGAAGACCTTGCCGACGGCCGTGACGGGGAAAATCTCCGCACCGACGGTCGTGACGTTCATCCACGCCCACCAGAGCGCATTGCCGAAGCCGTGGAGCTTGGGATTGACGAGCACCTCGTAGTCGTAGAACACCAGCCCGGAGATATAGGTAAAGACGACGACGGTGAAGATATAGGCGAAAAAGAGCCTCCGCATCCTGTTTTCGGAGACCAGCCACCGCACGATGATCACCATGGCCAGGAAGGCCCGGAGCAGCGGGATAAGCCCGACGAGCACGCCCCAGTCGTGGGTCATGCCGACGCCGCTCCACACCAGGATGTTCAGGTAGGGAACGGAAAGCAGCAGGAACGGCAGGTTGCGCCAGAAAAAACGGCCCGGACGTTCGGCAGCGGCCCAGCGGACGAAGAAATCGCACAGGAAAACGAGGCAGACGACGAACTGGATCGCAAGATAGGTGCGGGACATGTGGACATGGTCGCCGGCGATGATCTCCCACGAGAGGGCCACGAGGAGCACCAGTCCGGCGATGAGTTTGACAACACCGAGCGCATCACGGATTCCGGCACGCGCCGATTGGGTAAGAGACATAGATTGCGGTTTTTCCGTAGCGCGCTCAAAATCAATGCCACAACCCGGAATCATAAATTTTACGGCGTTTTTTTGCCGAAAGATTTTGCACGATTGAAAATTTCTATTACCTTTGCACTCGCTTTCAGCAATGGCGGGTTAGCTCAGCTGGTTAGAGCGCATGATTCATAATCATGAGGTCCCGAGTTCAAGTCTCGGACCCGCTACGGAAGGAAACGGAGGTCTAAACGATCTCCGTTTTTTCGTTATCCGGAAAAACCCGGGCGAATTACCGGGAAAAGGCATATTCACAGAAACAGCGGCTATCATGGAAAAGAAAACGATACTGGCGGCCTGCGCGGCCGCAACGCTGGCGTTCGCCGGATGCTCCGGAGGGTTCAGCGCCGCAGAGGAGGAGACCATTCACGCCGGAAAGGGAGAAATCATGCGCATACTGACCGTCGGAAACCCGGCCGACTCGCTCGTCCTGCGTCAAAAGGCCGCTCCGGTGACCGGGCGGATGCTGCGGACAGACGACTACGCCGTCCTGCGCCGCAGGATGCTCGCGACGGTGCAGGACCCGCAGAACACGGGCGTAGGCATCGCCGCCCCGCAGGTGGGGATTCTCCGGCGGATGATCGCCGTGCAGCGTTTCGACAAGCCCGGAGAGCCGTTCGAATTCTACCTGAACCCGGAGATCGTCGAATCGTCGGCCGAAACCGCCCCGGGACGGGAAGGATGTCTCTCGATTCCGGGATTAGCGGGCACGGTGGTGCGGGCGCAGCGGATCGTATTGCGCTACCCCGACGAGCGGTTCGCCGAAAAAACGGAGACGATCGACGGATTCACGGCCGTAATCTTCCAGCACGAAACAGACCATCTCGACGGAATTCTCTACACCGACCGGACGGACGAAGCCCCCACGCCGGAAGAGTAGCCTCGCCGCACCGGTCAGACCAGTTCGCAGAGGTGTTTCAGATTGCTCGTGGCCGTGGCGACGACCTCGCCGGCGCGGCCTGAAAGAATCAGCCGGGTCATCGCCAGCGCAAAGCCCTTCATCTGCCCGAATTCGACCTTCGGGGGCATCGCCAGCGCATTGGGGTCGGTCCGGACATTCACCAGGACGGGACCCGGAGTGTCGAAGGCCTCGGCCAGCACCTCCGCCACGCTGTCGGGCGAATCAGCCGTGAATCCCCGGATGCCCATGGCCCGGGCAATGGACTCGAAATCGGGATTGCACATGTCGGTCTGCCAGTCGGGAAGCCCCGAGACCTCCATTTCCAGCTTCACCATCCCCAGCGAACGGTTGTCGAAGACAACGATCTTCACCGGGAGCTTATACTCCACGATCGTCGCCAGGTCGCCCAGCAGCATCGAGAGTCCCCCGTCGCCGCACAGCGCCACGACCTCCTGCCCGGGCCGCGCGAAGGCCGCGCCGATCGCCATGGGAAGGGCATTGGCCATCGAGCCGTGGTTGAACGAACCGAGCATCCGGCGGCGGCCCGTGGCGCGCAGGTAACGCGCACCCCACACACAGCACATGCCCGTATCGACGGTGAAGATCGCGCTGTCGGAAGCCAGCGTGTCGATCAGCGTCGCCACGTATTCGGGAGCGATATTGCCCGCACTTCCCCGCTTCGAGGCCACAGCGGCCATGTCGTCGCACAAGGCGCCGTAGATTTTCAGCTGGCGGTCGAGGAACACCCTATCGGAGCGTTCGCGCAGCATCGGGAACAGGGCCTGCAAGGTCTCCTTCACATCTCCGGCAAGCCCCAGTTCGACCCGGGCGCGGCGGCCGATGCGCTCGGGACGGATGTCCACCTGCGCGATACGGCACTCCGAGGGCAGAAAACAGTCGTAGGGGAAATCCGTGCCCAGCAACAGCAGCAGGTCCGATTCGTGCATGGCTCCGTAGGCCGAAGGAAGGCCCAGCAGACCCGTCATGCCGATCTCATACGGATTGTCGTACTGCACCTCCATCTTCGCCTTGAAAGTATATGCCACGGGAGCCTTGAGCATCGCGGCGAGCCGTACGACCTCGTCGTGGGCCTCGCGGGCGCCGATGCCGCAGAAAACCGTGATGCGTTCGGCCGAACCGATCATTTCGGCCAGCTGCCGCAGTTCGCCGTCGAGCGGACGGTAGATGCCGTGCGACGGCAGAGGTCCCGAGGCCCCGGGACTTTCGGCGCAGGGACTGGCCGCCACATCGCCCGGAAGTCCCACTACGGCAACCTCACGCCGGTGAATCGCATGCTGCAAAGCCGCCGGAAGCATCCGCGCGAACTGCGCGGGAGTAACGGCCATCTGGTTGTAACCGCTGCAATCGTCGAAAAGGCGGATCGGATCGGTCTCCTGGAAATAACCCGTGCCGAACTGGTCGGAGGGACAGGTCGAGGCGATGGCCAGCACCGGGCAATTGCTCCGGTGGGCGTCGTAGAGTCCGTTGATCAGGTGGACATGTCCCGGGCCGCTGCTGCCCGCGCAGCAGGCGATGCCGTTGAGTTCGGATTCGGCCGCTGCTGCGAAGGCCCCGCTCTCCTCGTGGCGCACGTGAACCCACCGGACGGTTCCGGCGCGACGTACGGCGTCGTTGACTTCGTTCAGGCTGTCGCCCGTCACGGCGTAGATGTGGCGGATACCCGCCCGGCAAATGGTTTCGACCAGCTGGTCGGCTACTTTCTTTCCCATAATATCGGCATTTTCAACTGTTTGCATCGTCGCGGAAGCATCCAAGATCAATACCAAAGCCACCGAAAAAAAGTTCCGTCCGCAACGCATTCGGGCGCTGCGGACGGAATGGCGTCCGGAAAGAATGGATCGTGTTATTCGATCTCCATCAGAACGGCGTCGGTAGCCACGGTCTGCCCCTGACGGACCAGAATCTGCTTGACCGTACCGGCGAAATCGCTCGTGATGGCGTTCTCCATCTTCATCGCTTCGAGAACGGCGACCTCCTGTCCGGCCTTCACCGCGTCGCCGACCTTCACTTTGAGTTCGATGATGCGGCCCGGCAGCGGAGCCGTCACGACGTTGCCCGTGATCACGGCCTGCGTCTCTCCGGCGGGCGTCTCCCCGGCCTTGGCGGCAGGTTCGGCCGGCTTCGAAGCCTCGTAGGCCTTCACCTTCATATTGGTCAGGAACGTCTTGGCGACCAGCGGGAACAACTCCAGCAGCAGCACCTCCTTTTCATCGGCGGCGAGCTTCACGCCTCCGGCTTCGGGAAGCTCGGGATTGGGCTGCATCTGGTATTTCGAGGTGTCGTAGGGAGTCTCCTCGCGCACGCCGCAGATCTTGAACCGGAACTCGGGGTCGATCTTCACCGGCGTCTTGCCGTACTCGCCCTTCACGAGGCCCACGAACTGCGACGACTTGTTGGTGTACATCGGACGTCCGGCCTTCTCGTCGAGGGCGCAGTTGACGGCCTGCGCACCCACGATCTGCGAGGTGGGGGTCACCAGCGGCGGCAGACCCGCGGCCAGGCGCACCGAAGGGATCAGCTCCATGGCGCGGGGCAGGATCTCCTCGGCCTTGAGCTGCTTGAGCTGGGCCACCATGTTCGAATACATGCCGCCGGGAATCTCGGCCTTCTGCACCAGTTCGTTCGGAGCCGGGAAGCCGAAATAGGCCTCGATCTTGCGGCAGGCGTCGATCGTGGCGTTCTCGTCGTCGTGCTGCGCCGCGGCGATCGCCCGGTCGAACAGGGCGTCGATCTCGGCGGGAAGCGTGTCGGTCACCGGGTTGAACGCCTTCGGCTCGGGTTTCTCGACGCCGAAGACCGACTGGTTCAGCTCCTTGCGGATGTCCCGCAGCTGGGTGTTGATCTTGGCCACGGCCTCCATGTTCACGCCCGTTTCGATGCCCAGCTTCTTGCAGAAAACATGGATCAGCTCGATGGCCGGGGCGCCCGTGCCTTCGGCGAAGTACCAGCAGTTGGTGTCCACGACGTCGACCCCGGCGATGATGGCCGAAAGCACCGAAGCCAGTCCGTAGCCCGGCGTGCAGTGGGTATGGAAATCGACGGGAACCGAAAGGTTCTTCTTCAGCAGGCGCACCAGCGTGGCGACGCGGCGCGGCGGAATCAGACCCGACATGTCCTTGATGGTGATCATGTCGGCGCCCAGTGCGGCCATCTGGCGGGCCTTGTCGAGGAAATAGGCGTCGGTGAAGACCGGTTTGGGGGCCGATTTGCCCGTCAGCCTGGCCCAGAAACCCGGTTCGGGGTATTTCGGGTCCACGGTGTAGCAAACCGCACAGTCGGCGATGCCGCCGTACTGCTTGACGTATTTGACGGTCGATTTCACGTTGTCGACGTCGTTCAGGGCGTCGAAGATCCGCATGATGCCCAAACCGCTCCGGATCGAGTTGCGGCAGAAGCCGTCGATGATTTCGTCCGTATAGGGCGAGTAGCCGAACAGGTTGCGGCCGCGCGAAAGGGCCGTGAGTTTCGAGACATCGCCCACTGCCTTGTGGATGGTTTCGAGGCGCGTCCACGGATTCTCGTCGAGATAACGCATCACCGAGTCGGGGACGGCGCCGCCCCACACCTCCATCGCATAGAAATTGGCATCTTTGTAGAACGGCAGGCAGCGGTCGATCTGCTCCTGGTTCATACGCGTTGCGAAGGACGACTGCTGGCCGTCACGCAACGTAAGGTCTCTGATTTTGAGATTTCTCGCCATTTTATAATATCATTTAAGGGTTCTTTGGCACGAATCCATTGTTATTCGAATAACAAAGGTAATAAACCCTCACGAATATGCAACTTTTTTCCGGGGAATTTTCAGGAAAAACGCCCCGGCCGCTTTCTTTCCGTAAAAAAGACGGGAAACAGAACGATCATCCGCCCGATCTGCCGCCGGGCTGGAACAGTTCCCGGTCGGGAAGCCCGTCGAGGTATCTGCGTTTGAAGACATTGACGCAGAAGACAAACATCGCCAGCATCAGCGGCCCGAAGATGACGCCCATAAAGCCGAAGAGCGACAGACCGATGAAGACCCCGAAAATGGTGATGAGCGGGTGTACGTCGGCCATCTTCTTCTGCATGACCATCCGCACGAGGTTGTCCACCTGCGTGACGACCAGCGTGCCGTACATCACCAGCCCGACGCCCTGCCCCCAGTTGCCGTCGAGGCTCATGTAGGCCGCCAGCGGAAGCCACACGAGGGCCGTGCCGACGATGGGCAGAATCGTGGCGAAGCAGGTCAGCACGCCCCAGAAAAGCGGCTCGGGAACGCCGAAGGCCAGGTAACCGACATAGGCCACCACGCCCTGCGAGACGGCCAGCAGCGGAATGACGATGGCGTTCGAGCGCACGATCATGTGGATTTCGCGCATCACGCTGCGCGCCGCGCGGCGGTCGAACGGCAGGATTTCGCGGCAGTAAGTCTCCATGCGCAGGCCCCCGATCAGCATGAAATAGAGCACGAAGAGCAGCACGACGAGGTTGACGGCGAAATTCACGATGCCGCCCACGAGCCACTGCCCCGCCCTGGGAAGGTAGCCCAGCACCGATTGCAGGTTGCTCTCGGACCAGAGGTCGTAGCCGGTTTTCTGCTGGATGAGTCCGGCGACGTGCCGGACGGGCGTGATGACCGACTGCGGATCAAGGGCCACGCCCTGGATTTTGTCGACGACCATCCAGACGATCAGGCTGATCGGAACGAGGAAGAAGAAGATCGCCTCGCCGAGCAGCAGCGACGCCGCAAGGCTCCGCCGCCACCGCCGCCGTTCGCTCAAGAACCACATCTGACGCCGCAGCAGCACGTAGATCGTCACGGCCCCCAGCAAGCCGCCCAGAAACGGCGTCAGCTCGGCGAAGATCGTGAGACCCAGCCCCGCGATAAGCACGAAAAGCGAATAACGCCAGTATTTTTCACGCACCGAAAGCATACCCCGGCCCCGCGCAAGGAACGTGCCGCAGGCTTCCGGACCGGGAGGCCGGAATGTTGAAATATCGTCGACTGAAAATTTGCGCTATTCTATTGCGGCTCACAAATATTTGATATATATTTGCGTCATGGAAAGAATGGCCGAAATCGTCTGCACAGACACCCCGGAAATGAGTTCCCACGATTGGCGAAAAGCTCTTTCAGGACACACATACGACTGACGAGGGATGTTCCTGCAACAGGAATGTCTCTCGCCGTTTTCTCAAAACGGCCGAATCCGGAAACCGAAACGCCGCGAAAAAGGAAACAAACGATCCATCTACAACGAAACCCAAAAAAATCCCTTATTCACAAAAACCAACGTTTATGAAGAAATTTTTCCTTCTCATGCTCTCGGTCTTCGCATTTTGCGCAGCCGATGCGCAGGTGACGACTTCGGGAATGAACGGCACGGTGACCGACGCCGACGGACAGCCGCTCGCCGGCGCCACGGTCATCGCCGTGCACACCCCTTCGGGCACGCAGTACGGCGCCGTGAGCGACAAGAACGGCGGCTACAACCTGCAAGGACTGCGCACGGGAGGTCCCTACACGGTGACCTTCTCGTTCGTGGGCTGCCAGAGCGTCGAATTCCCGGGACTGATGCTGTCGCTGGGCCAGACCCTCAAGCGCGACGCTTTCCTCAAGGACAGCCAGCAGCTCGAAGCCGTGGTCATCACGGCCGACGGCAAGAACAGTTCGATGAACGTCAACCGCGCAGGGGCGGTCACCAGCATCTCCAACGAGCAGATCGAACTGATGCCTACGGTCAACCGCAGCATGAACGACATCATGCGCCTCACGCCGCAGGCCTCGTCGACCACCTCGGGACTGGCCATCGGCGGCGGCAACTACCGCCAGTCGTACGTGACGGTCGACGGCGCGGCGTTCAACAACATGTTCGGCATCGGCGGCAACCTGCCCGCAGGCGGTTCGCCCATTTCGCTCGACGCGCTGGAGCAGGTGTCGGTGTCGATAACCCCCTTCGACGTGCGCCAGAGCGGATTCACGGGCGGAGCGATCAACGCCGTCACCAAGTCGGGAACCAACGACCTGAAGGTCTCGGCCTACCTCTACTCCAAGAGCGACCAGCTCCAGGGCGACAAGTACGACGGCGGCAAACTGTCGCTGAGCGAGATGCGGAACAACACGCTCGGATTCAGCGTCGGCGCCCCGATCGTCAGGAACAAGCTCTTCGTGTTCGCCAACTTCGAGCGCGAGTGGAACACCACGCCGGGCAACTCCCGGCTGGCCCGCACGAGCGAAAGCCAGGATTTCGGCAAAGCCCTGCAATACAACCGCCCGACGACCGCGAAACTCGACGAGATGAGCCGGTTCCTGATCGACAACTACGGCTACAACCCCGGCGCCTACCAGAACTATTCGGTGAAGACGCCCGGCTACAAGCTCATGGCACGCGTGGACTGGAACATCAACCGCAACCACGCGCTGAACGTGCGGTTCAGCCGGACGCAGAACAAGTATTCGTCGGCCCCGTCGTCGTCCATTTCGCCGCTCAACGCCGGCAAAGTGTACGACAAGGACGTTTACGGCCGCACCTCGGTCTACGCCATGTATTTCGGAAATTCGCGCTACTATCAGGAGCAGAACTTCACGTCGGTGGCCGCCGAACTCAACTCCCGCTTCATGGACAGCCGCCTGACGAACACGCTTCGCTACACCTATTCGCACCAGTACGAGCCGCGCAGCTACGACGGCGGCATCTTCCCGACGGTGGACATTCTGGAGCCTGCCGAGAACGGCGCGAGCGCCCTGTACGCCTCGTTCGGACTCGATCCCTTCACCGAAGGCAACCTGCGCGAAGTGTCGACGCACATCCTAACCGACGAGATCGGCTACACGCTGGGCAAGCACCGGCTGGTGGCCGGTTTGCAGTTCGAGCACAACCTGACCACGAACGGCTACTTGCAGGGCGGCGCGGGATACTACGTCTACGAAAGCTGGGACGACTTCAAGAACGACAAGGCCCCGCTGGCGTTCCGCATCGCACACGGCAACAACGACGCATTGTCGCAGGCGTTCCCCCAGTTCTCCCACATGCAGTACTCGGTCTACCTGCAGGACGAGATCAACGTGAGCGAACGTTTCAAGGCGACGGTCGGAGTGCGTTTCGAGGTTCCGGTCTATCCGTCGATCTCGGGCAACGAAAATAAGGACTTTACGGAGATCTTCGCCGACCACGGCGGCTACAAGACCTCGGATATGCCCAAGGCGCGTCTGTCGGTGGCCCCCCGCGTGGGCTTCAACTGGGACATGACCGGCGAGCGCAAGTATATCCTCCGCGGAGGTACGGGCGTGTTCAACGGCCGCCTGCCGTTCGTATGGCTCGTATCGGTGGCCGGAAACAGCAACACCATCCAGAACGGACTCACGCTTTACAGAAACGAAAAGGGCGACAACATGCCCAAATTCCACACCAATGTCAAAGACATGCTGGAAGACGTGTACAAGGGAACCTACAAGGGACATGACCTGGCGGCCAACACGCAGCCGACCATTCTGGACAAGAACCTCAAAATGCCTTCGACGTGGAAAAGCTCGCTGGCGCTGGACCTGAAACTTCCGGGCGACGTCAACCTCAATATCGAGGGGATCTACAACAAGGACTTCAACTCGGTGACCGTCACCAAACTCGGCATGGTCGAGAAAGAGGGCGGCATCCGGCTCCCGGGCGAACCCGAGGCGCGCACCTATTGGGAAAGCGGCAATATCAGGAATAAGGACGGCGAGACCGTCAATCCCTACCTGATCAACAACACCGACGACGTGGACGGCTACTACGCTTCGGTCTCGGCGCAGGTGTCGAAAACCTGGGGCTTCGGTCTCTCGCTGACGGCGGCCTACACCTATTCGAGCGCCAAGAACGTGATCGACGGCATCGGCGATCAGGTGACCTCGGCATTCAGCACCAACACGTTCAACAAGAACGGTTCGAACGTGCCCGAACTGGGTTACGCATCCTACGTGTCGCCCCACCGCATCCTGCTCAACGTCGGCTACCGCCTCGCGCACAAGAGCGGCGCGTCGAACTTCGGGCTTTACTACGAGGCGTTCCGCCAGGGATATATCGGTTCGTACTCCTATTCGCGCTACTCCTACACGATGTACGTGCAGAGCGGCAAGTACCAGAACCCCGTGACGAATGACCGCGGCGCGGTGAACCTGATCTACATTCCGACCCGCGAGGAACTCGACGGCATGCCGTTCACGTCGGACGAGAACAGGGAGGAGTACTGGAAATTCATCCGGAACGACGACTATCTCTCGAAGCACACCGGCGAATACTCGAAGCGCGGCGGCGCCGTGATGCCCTGGCAGCACATGCTGAACTTCCGCTTCTCGCAGGACTTCTACGTCAACGTCAAAGGCCGGCGCAACACGATTTCGCTGGGACTCGATGTCAACAACATCGCCAACATGCTCAACCGCGACTGGGGCAACGTCAAACGGATCAGCACGACCAACATCCTGAAATACGAGAACGGCGCCTACACGTTCAACGAACCCACATGGTCGAAGTACGCCGGCACGATTTCGACCTGGTCGGCGATGTTCAGCATCCGCTACACCTTCAACTGATCTCCCGGAAGAGGCTCAAAAAGGAAGAGACCGGTTTGCGCCGGTCTCTTTCTTTTGTTTATATGCAGTCCGATTGCAACAACCGCCGGCGCAGGGCGTCGCACGCCGCGTCGGGATCGCGGTGATCGAAGACGAAGCCGTGAATGCCCAGAGCGGCGGCCGCCTCGATGTTCATCTCCCGGTCGTCGATGAAAAGCGTCTCGGAAGGGGTCAGGCCATAGCGTTCGAGCAGAATCTCGTAGATGCGCGGCTCGGGTTTCACGGTGTGCTCCTCGCAGGAGACCACCTCGCCGTCGAAAAGCCCGTAGACGGGGAAGCGGCGCAGGAAGTCGATGAACTCGCGCGACATGTTCGAAAGCACGTAGAGCCGATAGCCCGCCGCTTTCAGGTCGCCGACGAGCCGTTCGGTCGGCTTCACGGGTTCCTGCAGGTCGACGGCCAGCCGAAGGACGGCGGCGCAGGTCTCCACGGGGCGGCCGGTCATCCCGCTGATGGTGGCGGTCACCTCTTCGAGCGTCGACGTGCCGCGGTCGTACTCCTCCCAGAAGAGCGGCATGCGCGGGGCGCGGAGAAAACTGAAAAATTCGAGCAGTTCGGGGGTGCACTTGCTTTTATCACGGGCGAAAAGGACTCCGCCAAGGTCAAAAACGATGTTTTTCATAGGGACAAAGATACTAAAAAGTCGAATGGGGCGCAACACAAAATCGCGCACAACTCCGTAAAACCTTCCGACTGGTAAAAGGATCGTTACGCCCCCAAAGATACGAAAAATTTTGTTGGTGCGGGATTTGCAGGGTGTCCGGAAAACAATCAAGCCTATGAATCACGGTATAAGCATCCTTTTCCGCGCCATTCCGCTCGCAATGGCCGCCTTCTGCTTCGCTTACGGAGCCTATATTTTCGCGGCCGGAACCGACGCGGCTCGTCTGACGGCAGGTCCCGTCGTCTTCTACCTCGGGTCCATCTGCATCGCGCTCTACTGCACCGCCGCAACGATCATCCGCCAGATCATCGGGACCTACACGGCGGCGGCGAAGTACCTCTTCCCGGCGATCGGCTACACGTTCGCCATGCTGACGCTCATTAGCGGCGCATTCATCATCGCCTCGCACTGGCCCGGCGCGCTGGTCACCGGACACGTCGTCTGCGGACTGGGGCTGATCACGGCCTGCGTGGCCACGGCGGCGACCTCGTCGACACGCTTCAGCCTGATTCCCAAAAACTCCGCCGACGACTCCTTCTCGGTCAACCCGGCCGGATTCACCCGCGCCGAGTCGTCGCTGCTGATCTTCATCGTCTCGGCAATCGCCGCCATCGCCTGGGTCTGGTGCATCCTGCTCTATGTGCGCGGAACGCTTCCGGCACACATCGTCGCCGGGAGCGTGATGTTCGGAATCGCCTGCGTCTGCACGTCGCTCATCGCGCTGGTCGCCAGCATAGCCCGCCAGGCCCGCGGCAGCTACACGATGGCCGAGAAAGGCAAATGGACGGGACTCGTGCTGACGATGGGTTCGCTGGCATTCGTGCTGGGGCTGATCCTGATTTTCGCCTATTGGGATCATCCGATCAACTTCGTGGGATTCGTGCTGATCGGTCTGGCGCTGATCTGCTGGAGCATTTCGAGCAAGGTGATTCTGCTGGCGAAAATCTGGCACGCCGACTTCCCGCTGGCCAACCGCATTCCGATCATCCCCGTGCTGACGGCGCTGGCATGCCTGTTCCTCGCGGCGTTCCTCTACGAGGAGGCCGCATTCCAGGCCAAATTCTTCGTCCCGGCGCGTGTGCTGTCGGGATTCGGCGCCATCTGTTTCACGCTCTACTCCATCGTCTCGATCCTCGAAAGCGGAACGTCGAAAAAATAAAAGGACAAAAGACTTTATTCGATTTTGGAGACGCAGATTTGTGCTTAAACGAAGCGGGGCACGGATGGGTAGTATCGGAATACGTCCCATTCGTGCCCTGCGAGCGCAAGTGCGAAGATGCCCTATAAAATCAGAATAAATGGAAGGCGACCGTAAGCCCCGCCATCACGATCGCGACCATCGACATCAGTTTGATGAGAATGTTGAGCGACGGACCCGACGTATCCTTGAAGGGATCGCCGACCGTATCGCCCACGACCGTGGCCCGGTGGCAGTCGGAACCCTTGCCGCCGAAGTGCCCCTCCTCGACCATCTTCTTGGCATTGTCCCAGGCGCCCCCGGCATTGGCCATGAAGACCGCCAGCACGAAACCGGAACTCAATCCGCCGACCAGAAGGCCCATTACGCCCGCCACCCCGAAGACCAGTCCGACAACGACCGGAGCGGCGATGGCCAGCAGGCTCGGAAACAGCATCTCACGCTGCGCACCGCGGGTCGAAATGGCGACGCAGCGCGCGTAGTCGGGCGTTCCCTCGCCCGTGAGGATGCCCTTGATCTCGCGGAACTGGCGGCGCACCTCCTCGACCATGCTCTGCGCGGCGCGGCCCACGGCGTTCATCGTCAGCCCGCAGAAGAGGAACGACATCATCGCGCCGATGAAGACGCCGATCAGCACCGTGGGGTTCATCAGCGACACGCGGTAATATTCCATGAAATCGAGAATCGAGGCGTCCTGCACGAAGCGCATCGTCCCGTCGGACATTTCGAGCATCGTCACCCCGTTGTGGATCAGACCGATGCGGATCTCCTCGATATAGGAGGCCAGCAGCGCGAGGGCCGTCAGGGCCGCCGATCCGATGGCGAAGCCCTTGCCCGTGGCGGCCGTGGTGTTGCCCAGCGCGTCGAGCGCGTCGGTGCGTTTGCGGACCTCGGGGCCGAGGCCGCTCATCTCGGCATTGCCGCCCGCATTGTCGGCGATAGGGCCGTAGGCGTCCGTGGCCAGCGTGATGCCCAGCGTCGAGAGCATGCCCACGGCCGCGATGCCGATGCCGTAGAGACCCATCGACATATTCTGCGGAGCCATCATATTCTCGATGTCGAAGCCGATGGCGCAGAGGTAGGCAAGGATGATCGCCACGCCGATCGTCACGACGGGGATGGCCGTGGAGATCATTCCCGAGCCGATGCCGGCGATGATGACCGTCGCAGGGCCTGTCTGGGCGCTCCCGGCGATCTTCTGCGTCGGTTTATAAGAATGGGAGGTGAAGTATTCCGTGGCCTGCCCGATGACGATGCCCGCCACGAGGCCCGTGATGACCGAGAACGAGAGTCCGACCCAGTTCTCGACGCCCAGCAGGCAGAGGATGCCGAACGTGGCGGCGGCGATCAGCAGCGAGCTGAAATTGACGCCCACGCCCAGCGAACGGAGCAGTTCGCGCATCGTGGCCCCCTCCTTCGTGCGCACGAGGAAGATGCCGAGGATCGAGAGCAGGATGCCCACCGCGGCGATCAGCATCGGGGCCATCACGGCCTTGATCTGCAACGCCTCGGAACCGGCCGAGGAGAAGGCCGCAGCGCCCAGCGCCGCCGTGGCGAGGATCGAACCGCAGTAGCTCTCGTAAAGGTCGGCGCCCATGCCGGCCACGTCGCCCACGTTGTCGCCCACGTTGTCGGCGATGGTCGCGGGATTGCGCGGATCGTCCTCGGGGATGCCCGCTTCGACCTTGCCCACCAGGTCGGCGCCCACGTCGGCCGCCTTGGTGTAGATGCCGCCGCCGACACGCGCGAACAGAGCCTGCGTCGAGGCGCCCATGCCGAAGGTCAGCATCGTCGTGGTGATGACCACGAGCTTCTGCGGCCCGGCGACCTCGACGAAATGGTTCAGAATGACGTACCAGAACGAAATGTCGAGCAGGCCGAGGCCCACGACCACCAGTCCCATCACCGCACCGCTGCGGAATGCGACCTTCAGGCCGCGGTCCAGCGACTGCCGCGCGGCATTGGCCGTACGGGCCGAAGCGTAGGTCGCGGTCTTCATGCCGAAGTAGCCCGCAAGCCCCGAGAAAAAGCCGCCGGTGATGAAGGCGAAGGGAACCCAGCCGTTCTGCACCCCGGCGCCGTAGGCCAGCCAGGCGAAAAACAACGCCAGCACCGCGAAGACGATGCCGACGACCTTGTACTGCTGGCGCAGGTAGGCCATGGCGCCCTTGCGCACGTGCGCGGCGATCTCGCGCATGCGCGGCGTACCCTCGTCCTCGCGCTTCATCAGGCGGTAAAACGCCCATGCGAAGGACAGGGCGACGACGGACGCGGCAGGCACGATCCAGAAAATCGAAGGAATGTTCATATCATAAATTATAGTTAGTTGGTTGTATGCCTCTGCAAACTAATCAAGTAAGGTGAAAACAAATATAAGAAAATATCCCGGCCATGAAGGCCGGGCTGTTTCGTTCCGGGATTTTCTCGCTTATTTCTTCTGCTCTTTCAGCAGGTCGCGGATTTCGGTGAGCAGCAGCTCCTCTTTCGTCGGTGCGGGCGGTTCGGGAGCGGGAGCCGGAGCCTCTTCCTTTTTCTTCATCAGCCGGTTCATCAGCTTGACCATCAGGAACACGCAGAGCGCCAGGATCGTGAAATCCACGCACTGCTGGATGAATGCGCCGTAGTTCCAGTAGATCGGTTCTGCCGCTGCGGCAGCCTGCGCGGGATCGCCTCCTCCGGTCACCATGTCGCCCACGGAGTGCATGGCGTTCGACGTCACGTCGCGGACTTTCGAGATGTCGAGCCGCAGCTGCGAGAAGTCGGTGTTTCCGATCAGCGCGCCGATGGGCGGCATCAGGATGTCGTTCACGAGCGACGATACGATTTTGCCGAACGCGCCGCCGATGATCACGCCGACGGCCATGTCCATTACGTTGCCTTTGAGGGCGAACTCCTTGAATTCTTTGAGAAATGCCATATCGTTTAAGGGTTTGATGTATAATTAGTAGCAAAAATAACTGTTTTTTCCGGAAATCCAATAAGACATACGATCTTCCGCATCCTGTTTTCGGGTTTATAAAATCCGCGCCTACCCGCCTTCGTGTCCGTCTTTTTTTATACCTTTGTAATTCGAACCCAAATACAAGTTATGACTCCTGCCGCCGTTACCGCCACCGTCCTGGGCTACATAGCCGTCCTTTTCGCCGTCGCATGGGCCTCGGGCCGCCGTGCCGACAACGCCGGCTTCTTCACCGGCAACCGCCGCACCCCGTGGTACATGGCGGCTTTCGCCATGATCGGCGCCGCGATGTCGGGCGTGACCTTCATTTCGGTCCCCGGCTCGGTCGCCGCCGACTCGTTTTCCTACATGCAGATGGTCGCGGGCTTCACGGTGGGGCAGCTGATTGTGGCTTTCGTCCTGATTCCCACGTTCTACCGCCTGCGGGTCGTCTCGCTCTACGAGTACCTCGATAACCGTTTCGGCGTAAAGTCACACCGCACCGGGGCGTGGTTTTTCTTCATTTCGAAGATGCTGGGCGCCGCGCTGCGCGTCTATGTGGTCTGTGCCGTGATGCAGCTGCTGGTCTTTTCGCACTACGGCTTCCCGTTCTGGGGCAACGCCCTCGTCACGATGTTTTTCGTCTGGCTCTACACCCGGCAGGGCGGCGTCAAGTCGCTGATCTGGACCGATACGCTCAAGACTTTCTGCCTCGTGGCGAGCCTCGTGCTGTCGATCGTCTTCATCATGCGGGGGCTGGGTCTCTCGTTCGCCGATACGGCCCGCGAGGTTTCCGCTTCGCCCATGTCGCGCATTTTCTTCTTCGACGATCCCGCTTCGGGCCGCTATTTCTGGAAAATGTTCGCCGCGGGTATCGTCCTGCTGGTGGCCATGACCGGACTCGATCAGGACATGATGCAGCGCAATTTGAGCTGCGCCACGCCGCGCGACTCGCAGAAGAACATCGTGCTGACGGCTGTGAGCCAGATTTTCGTGATCTTTCTGTTCCTCGTGCTGGGCGTGCTGCTCTATTTGTACATGGAGCGCAGCGGCATGGCCGCACCCGCCAAGAGCGATCAGGTCTTTTCGCTGGTCGCTGTCGAAGGCGGATTGCCGCTTATCGTTGGCATTCTGTTTGTTGTAGGACTTATTTCAAGTACTTATTCAGCTGCCGGGTCGGCCCTCACGGCTCTCACGACCTCTTTCACGGTGGATATGCTCGAAGGCACGAAACGCTATGGCGACGCACGCCTCACGCGCATCCGCCGCGGGGTCCACGTGGCGATGGCGCTCGGGATGGCCGGCGTGATCCTGGCCTTCGAGTACTGGGCCGACGACAGCGTCATCAATCTGGTCTACAAGGTCGCCAGCTATACCTACGGTCCGATTCTGGGCATGTTCGCCTTCGGGATGTTCACGCGTCTGAAGGTCCGCGACCGCTGGATGCCGCTGGTGGCCCTCGCGGCCCCGGCATTGAGTGCGCTGGTGCAGTGGTGGGCGCTGAAGACCTGGGATTATCAGATTGGTTTCGAACTGTTGATTTACAATGCCGCCTTTACGATGATCGGCATGCTGCTGCTTGTGAAACGCCATGAAAAATAAGGTTTTATACACTCTTATCTCACTCTTTGCTTTAGGTAATGTCTCCGCCGCGGAAATCGGTTCCGCGACGCGGCAGGAGATCGGCCGGACCCTTTCGCGCATCGTTTCGCGCGAGGTGACGAGCGGTTACCAGAAACCGGAGCCGATCACCGTGCGCGTTCAGGCCGTCAAGGCCTCGCGCAGCCGGGTGCGGATCTACGCCACGGCGGCGTTGGCCAACTATCCCTTCCGCGAGGAGAACCTGCGGGCCATGCGCGACTCGGTGCGCGCCCTGCTGCCGCATGAGTTCCGTAAGGCCGCCGTCGAACTTTACACCGACGGTCGTGAGGCCTCCGAGTTGATTCCGCTGGCCTGCCGCAACGCCACGCAGCTGCGCAAAGCGGTCGATAAGAAGAAGATCGTGCTTTTCACCAACCGCTCCGGGCGTCCGCTCGTGACGCGCCTTTCGGCTCCCGAGACCCCCGGACGGGGACTTTCGGGACGCCATATCGCCCTGTGGCAGAGCCACGGACGCTATTTCGACCAGACGGAGAACCGCTGGAAATGGCAGCGTTCGGCGCTCTGGCAGACCTGCGAGGACCTCTATACGCAAAGTTATGTCTTGCCGTACCTGGTTCCGATGCTCGAAAACGCCGGGGCATGCGTGCTGCTGCCGCGCGAACGCGACGTGCAGAAATACGAAGTGCTGGCCGACAACGACGCCGCCGGGCAGTATGCGGAGGAGGGGGCGTGGGAGAGCGGCGGCGCGGGCTTCGCGCACCTCCGGCAGGTCTATCATACGGGCGAAAATCCCTTCCGCGACGGCACGACGCGCCGTGTGCGTACCGTGACCGGCGGGGCCACGGGCCGTGCCGTGTGGCAGGCCGACATTCCCGAGCGGGGCGAATATGCGGTTTATGTGAGCTACGAATCGACGCCCGAAAGCGCCGACGACGCGCATTATACGGTCCGCCACCTCGGCGGCGAGACCTCGTTTGCCGTCAATCAGACGATGGGCGGCGGGACGTGGATTTACCTCGGGCGTTTTCCCTTCGCCGCCGGACGGCAGGAGGTCGTGACCCTTTCGAACCGTTCGCGGACGGGCGGGCGCATCGTCTCGGCCGACGCGGTGAAGATCGGCGGCGGCTACGGCAACGTGGCCCGCACGTCCTGCGACTCGCTGCGCCTGCCCGGCGCGGAGCATGCCGGGGAGACCAGCGGTTACCCGCGTTTCTGCGAGGGTGCGCGCTACTGGCTTCAGTGGGCGGGATTTCCGGAAGAGGTCTATACGCCGAAAAACAACACCGACGACTACAAGGACGACTACATGTCGCGCGCCCATTGGGTCAATGCCCTGATGGGCGGTTCGGAGCGTCTGCCCGACTCCGCGGGGCTGCGCATTCCGGTCGACATGGCGCTGGCGTTCCACTCCGACGCCGGGGTGCGCGACGGCGACGGCATCATCGGCACGCTGGGCATCTTCTTCACCCGCGAGAACAAGGGCAAATTCCAGGGCGGGGCCGACCGCTACCGTTCGCGCGACCTGACGGACCTCGTGCAGACGCAGATCGTCGAGGATATCCGCCGCACCTGCGAACCGGCCTGGAGCCGCCGCGGGATGTGGAACCGCGCCTACTACGAAGCGCGCGTGCCGGGCGTCCCGACGATGCTGCTCGAACTCTTGTCGCACCAGAATTTCGCCGACATGCGCCTGGGGCACGACCCGCGCTTTAAGTTCCTCGTGAGCCGGGCTGTTTACAAGGGTATCCTGCGTTATGTCAGTTCGCAATACGATCTGCCCTATGTGGTCCAGCCGCTGCCGGTCGAGGCTTTCGCCGCGGAATTCGCCGGCGCCGGCGAGGTCGCGCTCTCGTGGAGCCCGGCGATGGACCCGCTCGAAGCGACCGCCGCGCCGACGGGCTATGTGGTCTACACGCGCGTGGACGACGGCGGTTTCGACAACGGCCGCTATGTCGACAAACCCCGCCTGACCGTCCGGCAGGAACCGGGGCGCACGTACAGTTACCGGGTCACCGCCGTCAACGAGGGCGGCGAGAGCTTCCCGAGCGAGACGCTCGCGGCCTGCCGCGTGCCCGACGAAAAGGGCTGCGTGCTGATCGTCAACGGGTTCGACCGCGTGAGCGCCCCGCAGAGCGAACGGAACGATTCGCTGGCCGGATTCCGCATGGACCTCGACGGAGGCGTTGCCGACCGGCAGGACATCGCCTTCATCGGAGCGCAGCGCGTCTTTGACCTCGCGCAGGCCCGCTGCAACGTCGACAGCGTCGCCCTCGGGGCCTGCGCGTGCGACTGGGAGACCGACGTGATCGGCGGCAATACGTTCGACTATCCGGCCCTGCACGGGCGTTCCGTCGCGGCGGCGGGCTACTCGTTCTGCTCGGCGTCGGCCCGGGCCGTGGAGCGGGGCGAGGTGTCGCTCGAAGCCTATCCGGCCGTCGACCTGATCCTGGGCAAGCAGCGCACCACGCCGCTGGGCCGCGGTGTGTGCGAGGCGGCCTTCCGGACCTTTCCGCCGGAGTTGCAGGCCGTCCTGCGGCGTTATCTGGCCGGCGGCGGAGGGCTTTTTGCATCGGGAAGCTACGTGGCGGCCGACCTCTGGGCCGAAGGGACCCCGGAGGAGGGGCGCGCGTTCGCCCGGGAGGTGCTCCGCATCGACTCCGACGGGGGACATCCCTCGGACCGCGGACGGGTGCGGGTTATGACTTCGGACGCGTCGTTTTCGCGCGGCGAATACCGCTTCAATACCGAGTACCGCCGCGACCGTTACGTCGTCGAGCGGGCCGATGCGCTGAAGCCCGCGGGTGCGGGGGCTTTAGCCGTGATGCGTTACGACGACAGCGGCCGCACGGCGGCCGTGGCCTGCGATGCCGGAGGACGGACTTTCGTCGCGGGGTTCCCCTTCGAGTCGATCCCCGACGGCGTGCAGCGCGACCGGCTGATGCGCGACGTGCTGCGGTTTTTGTTTTCCGATAAATAAAATGGAAGCAGTGGAACTGAAATTGAGAACCGAACAGCCTGCGGATTACCGCGAGACGGAGAACGTTACGCGGGAGGCGTTCTGGAACCTCTATTCGCCCGGATGTTGCGAGCACTACCTGTTGCATGTCATGCGTGACAGTCCGGCGTTTGTGCCCGAGTTGGATCTCGTGGCCGAGCGCGATGGGCGAATCGTGGGCAATGTCGTTTCCTTGCGCGCGGTTCTCCACGGTGACGACGGAACGGACTGTGAGGTGTTGAGCCTCGGGCCGATTTCGGTCCTGCCGGAGTGCCAGCGTCAGGGCATCGGCGGCCGGCTGATCTCCCGGACCCGCGAACTGGCCCGGGAACTGGGATTTCGGGCCTTGCTGCTCTGCGGCGACCCGGATTATTATTTGTATCAGGGCTTCGTTCCCGCCGAGATGCTGGGAATCCGCACGGCGGATAACATGTATGCCATGGCCCTGCACGTCTGTGAACTGTACGACGGTGCGTTGTCCGGCATTCGGGGGCGCTATGTCGAGGATTCGATTTACGACATCGACCCCTCCGCCGCCGAGGCTTTCGACCGGGAGTTTCCTGCGAAGGGGAAAGTTGTCGGAACGGAGTCGCAGCGGCGTTTCGACGAGATTGTCGTCGTGCGGCGGCCTGCGGAGTGAGAAATTGGTTGTTTAACTTAAAATAAGAAAGTCATGTCGTTGGAACAGCAGATTTCGAAAGGAATCATGGAGGCCATGAAGGCCAAGGACACGGTGCGCCTGAGCGCGCTGCGCAATGCGAAGAAATACATCATCGAGGCCAAGACCGCAGGTCCGGAGATCGCCGAACTGCCCGACGCCGACGTGCTGAAGATCATCTCGAAGCTCGCCAAGCAGGGAACCGACTCGGCGGCGATCTTCTCCGAGCAAAACCGTCCCGACCTGGCGTCGGAGGAGCTGGCCCAGGTGGCCGTTTTCCAGGAGTTCCTGCCCAGGCAGCTCACCCCGGAGGAACTGACCGCCGAGGTCAAGGCCCTGATCGCCGAGGTCGGCGCCACGTCGATGAAGGAGATGGGCAAGGTGATGGGCGTGGCTTCGAAGAGGCTCGCGGGCCGCGCCGACGGCAAGGACATTTCGGCCAAGGTTAGGGAGCTGCTGGCTTAAAATGCACCTGCTGGAACACCTGCACCGCAACGTGAAGACCGTCGCCATGCCGACGGCCATGGTTGTCGGGGCGTTGCTGTGCCGTCCGATCTCGGCGCTGGAGGAGCTGTCGGGGCAGATGATCACCCCGACGCTGATCTTCCTGATGCTGTTCGTCACCTTCTGCCGCGTGAAACCCAGCCAGATGAAGCCTTCGATGCTCCATGTGTGGCTGCTGCTGGTTCAGACGGTGGCCTGCATCGGGGTTTTTCTGCTGCTGCGTCCGCTGGACCTCATTCTGGCGCAGGGGGCGATGGTCTGCGTGTTGGCTCCCGTGGCGATGGCCGCGGTGGTCATCGGCGGCATGCTGGGGGCCAACGTCGCCACGATGGCTACGTACAGCCTGCTCTGCAACATGGCCGTCGCGCTGCTGGCGCCCGTGATTCTGACCTTCACGGGGACGGGGGCGTGCACCTTCGCGCAGATCCTGGCCCGCATCGCGCCGCTGCTGGTGATGCCGTTCGCCGCGGCGCAGTTCTGCCGGCTGGTCATCCCGAAGGCGGCGAAATGGGTCGGCGACCACAGCCAGATCTCGTTCTATATGTGGCTGGCGTCGCTGCTGGTCATCATCGGCCGCACGACGGCCTTCATCATCGACCTGCGCGACGCTTCGCTCGCGACGGAACTGTGGCTGGCCTTCGCCGCGCTGGCTATCTGCCTCGGGCAGTTCAAGGTGGGGCGCATGCTGGGCCGCCGTTACGGCGACGCTCCTGCGGGCGGACAGTCTCTCGGGCAGAAAAACACGGTCCTCGCGGTGTGGATGGCCCAGTCGTTCCTCGACCCGATCTCCTCGATCGCCCCCACGGCGTACATCGTCTGGCAGAACTTCGTTAACTCGTATCAGATATGGAGAAAAGACCGCGGGAAATGAACCGGGCGGGCAGGACGGTCTATCCGATCCTGCTGATGGTCTGCGCCACCCATCTGCTCAATGACATGATGCAGTCCGTCATTCCGGCGGTCTATCCGCTCCTTAAGGAGAAATTCGGCTTCACGTTTGCCCAGATCGGCCTCATCACACTGGTTTTCCAACTAACCTCGTCGCTTCTGCAACCTGTCGCCGGGCGGCTGGCCGACCTCCATCCGCGGCCCTATTCGCTGGCCGCGGGGATGTGTTTCACGCTGTGCGGACTGCTTGCGCTCGCCGCCGCTCCCGGCTTCGCCCTGATTTTGGTGTCGGTCGGACTGATCGGCTGCGGTTCGTCGGTCTTCCATCCCGAATCCTCGCGCGTGGCCCAGCTCGCCTCGGGAGGTCGCAAAGGGCTGGCGCAGTCGATCTTTCAGGTCGGCGGCAATGCCGGAAGCGCCATGGGGCCCCTGCTGGCCGCGCTGATCGTGATTCCGTTCGGGCAGGCTTCGATCGGTTGGTTCGCACTGGCCGCGCTGCTGGCCATCTTCATCCTCGTAAAGATCGGGAACTGGTACAAACGGCAACTGGCTTTGGCAGCCCGCAGGCCCGCCGTTGCGGCGGATACCACGGGGCCCGGACTCTCGAAACGTAAAATTCGGAATGCGCTCATTATCCTGGGCGTGCTGGTTTTCTCGAAGTATTTCTACATCGCCTCGATGACCAACTATTTCACCTTTTTCCTGATGGACAAATTCTCGATGTCGGTGCAGGGAGCGCAGTATGCGCTTTTCGCTTTCCTCGCGGCTTCGGCGGCGGGGACCTTCATCGGCGGGCCGGTCGGCGACCGCATCGGACGTAAATACGTGATATGGGGCTCGATCCTCGGTGCGGCGCCCTTTACGCTGATGCTTCCCTATGCCGGCCTGACCGGGACCATCGTGCTGGCCGTCATCATCGGACTGGTCATCTCGTCGGCCTTCTCGGCCATTCTGGTCTATGCCACCGACCTGATGCCCGGCAAGGTCGGCATGATCGCCGGGGTCTTCTTCGGGCTGATGTTCGGACTGGGCGGCCTCGGCTCGGCCTTCTTCGGGTGGCTGGCCGACCGGACGAGCATCGAATTTATTTTCCGGGTCAGCACCCTGCTGCCCCTGCTGGGCATCATCACGGGCTTTTTACCCAACATAGAATTGAAAAGAGATGAAAAATAAGATATATCCCCGCGAGGGGGACCGGCAGACGGTCTATCTGAAAGAGGTCGTCTGCGACCCGAATATCGAGGTGGGGGAGTGGACGATCTACAACGATTTCGCGGCCGACCCCGTCGATTTCGAACGCAACAACGTGCTGTATCACTATCCGGTGAACGGCGACCGGCTGGTCATCGGGAAATTCTGCTCGCTGGCCTGCGGCGCGCGGTTCCTCTTCAACAGCGCCAACCATACGCTCAAATCGCTGTCCACCTATCCGTTCCCGATTTTCTGGGGCGAGGAGTGGGGCATCGACAAGTCGGAGGTGGCTTCGGCGTGGGACAACCGGGGCGACATCGTTGTCGGCAATGACGTGTGGATCGGTTACGAAGCGGTCGTGATGGCGGGCGTTACGATCGGTGACGGGGCGATCGTCGCCTCACGGGCCGTTGTGACGTGCGATGTGCCGCCCTATGCCATCGTCGGAGGCGTTCCGGCCAAGGTCATCAAATACCGCTTCGATCCGGCGACGGTCGAAAGCCTGCTTGCGATAAAATGGTGGGAGTGGCCTGCGGAGACGATCCGCCGGGCTTTGCCCCTGATCCGCGGCGGGAAGGCCGAAGAGCTGGCGCTATTTGCGGAAAATGAAATAGACGGCTAAAACCAGGCAGAGGAATCCCGCGAGGTGGTTCCAGCGCAGGGTGTCGGATTTCATAAAGACCAGCGCGAAGACGGTGAAGACCGAGAGCGATACGACCTCCTGAATCACCTTGAGTTCCCAGATCGAGAACGGACCTCCGAATTCGGCGCTGCCGATGCGGTTGGCGGGGACCTGGAAGCAGTATTCGAACAGCGCGATGCCCCAGCTCAACAGAACGATGGCCGTCAGCCCGAAGCGTTCGAGCCGTGATTTGAAGGCGATATGCCCGTACCACGCCAGCGTCATAAAGGCGTTGGAGACGACGAGCAGCAGAACGGTGGCGAGACCCCGAAACATAGGATACAGATTTTTAAACCGCGCAAAAGTAGCAAATTATTCGATATGATCTCCTCCCGGCAGCGAAAATACGCATTGGTGACCGGCGCTTCATCGGGAATCGGCCGCGAATATGCCGCGCAGCTGGCGGCAAAAGGGTATGATTTGGTAATGGCGGGCAATCGCAACGAAGAGAATCGCGCCGCGGCCCGGGAAATTGCGGCGCGTTACGGCGTGCGCACGCTGCCGCTCTGCATGGACCTTTCGGAACCGGATGCCGCCGTGAAACTCCATGCCGAAACCTCGGCGCGCGGCATCGAAATCGGGGTGCTCGTCTGCAATGCGGGCGTCCTGCTGTTCGGTCCGCTGGCCGCAGCCCCGCCCGAACGCATCGGCCGCATCGTCACGCTCCATTGCACGACGCCCGCGCTGCTGTGCCGTCTCTACGGGGAGGAGATGCGGCGACGGGGCGAGGGGTATATCCTCGTGATGTCGTCGGCGACGGCGTGGATGCCTTATCCGACGATTGCGGCCTATGCCGCGACGAAAAGTTTCCTGCGCACCTTCGCCCGGTCGCTGAATTTCGAGTTCCGCAAATACGGCGTCCGCGTGACGGGTGTTTTCCCGGGGGCGGTCGATACGCCGCTGTACGATCTGGACGCCGCCTGCCGCCGCCGGCTGCTTCGCTGGGGCGTCATGTCTGCGCCGCAGGAGGTGGCGCAACATGGCCTCCGGGCCTTGTTCCGGGGCCGTAGCAGCTGCATTCCGGGTGTTTTCACGAAAATCTGCGTCTGTGTCTGCCGGCTGGTTCCGGCGTGGCTGATGCGGTGCGTGCTGCGTATTCCCGCCGTCGCCCGGCTGTTTTAGGCCAGCAGGGCGCCGATGTCGTCGATGTCGGCGAATGAGTCGATGATCCGGTCGGCCTGCGGTTCGCGCTCCAGCTCTTCGCGCGGCAGAGTGGTCGTGAGGGCCACGATCCGGCCTGCGCCGGCCCGCCTCGCTGCTTCGAATCCCGCTCGCGCATCCTCGAAGATCACGCAGTCGGCGGGCGAAACGCCCAGCGCCGCAGCCGCCGTGAGGTAGATCTCCGGGTCGGGTTTGCAGCGCGACACCATGTCGCCCGAGATCGCCGCATCGAAATAAGGCCGGATCGCACAGCTGTCGAGCACGAAATCTACGTTGGCCTTGCATCCCGACGAACCCACGGCGCACGGAATCCCCGCCGCACGGAGCCGTTCGAGCAACTCCTTCAGCCCTTCCACCGGGCGGATGTCCGGGGCGTATATTTCGCGGTAGATGGCTTCCTTCTCGTCGGCCAGCGCCGCGAGGCCCTTTTCGCGGATCACCTCCTCGGGCATCACCAGCCGCATGATGTCGTCGTTGCCCATGCCGAACCCGTTGGCGAGTTTCTCTCTCCAGTCGGTGACGCCGTAGCGGGCGCAAAAGATTTCGAAGGCCCGGATGTGTACCGGGGAGTTGGCGACCAGCGTGCCGTCCATGTCGAATATAGCTGCTTTCTTCATCGTCGGTTTCGTTTTCAGGGCCTAAAGATAGGCAAAATCCCCGACACGCACGGCTTGCGCCGGTCAGAATTTGAGTTGCAGGCTTAAATTGACGGCGAAGTTCTGAATCTCCTGTCCGGGTTTGGGACTTCGGTGTGTGAGCCGCCAGATGCAGTCCACGCGGAAGAGCCTGAAGATGTTCTCCACGCCGAATCCGGCCTCGACATAGGGGTCCGACACCGAGGTCATGCCCGCGGGGAAGAGAAGGTCGGCCTGCGTTCCGGCCGTCGACCCGTTGTTTTCGCGCGAAAGCGTGCCCCACACGCCCTTGCAGACCAGCACCTCGCGCCATTTCAGCTTTTTGATCAGCGGCAGGCGGCCCAGCAGCACGCCGTTGAAGTGGTGCTCCCAGAACCACGACACCCATGCGTCGGAGGCGAACTCGTAGAAATTCATGCACGAGAAGGCGTAGGGATCGTAGAAATAGGTGCCGTTGCCCTCGTGGAGTTTGAGCAGTTGGTAGGGGACCTTGCCGAAGATGCGCCCGCCCTGCACCGTGATGTCCGAATACCCCACGGGCGGCAGTTCCGGACGGTAGCGGATGCCGCCTTCGAGGCGGTAGTATTCGTAGCTGCCGTGCAGCGCGTCGGGAATCCCCGCCGAGAATCCGAGCGTCAGGATGGGGTAGACCGAACCCATCGACTGCTTGTCGAAGGGCATGCGGTAGACCGTTTCGTTTTTCGAGAGCCGCAGGCCGACGTGCACCGCGGCGTCGGAAACCGAGTTGACGGGCACACCGTCGGGCCGCAGCATCGGCACGTAACGGTTGGCGAAGATGCGCTGCATGCGCGCGCCGGCGAAGGTGCTCACGCCGTGACACCACTCGTGTTCGTAGACCGCCTCGCCGCGGTTGACCATCGAGAGCCGCTGGTCGCCGCGCGAGAGTATCGACGAGAGGATGTTGCTCTCGGTCAGCGCGTTCTGCCCGGCGCCGAGCTGCATCACGTCGTGCCGTGCCGTGAGGGTCAGTTTGCGCGTGAGGTGGCGGTTGAAGGCCACCTCGACGCTGCCGCCGCCCTTCACGTCCTCGTCGCGCGTGCCGTAGGCCACGTAGCCCCCGACGCGCACCGTGCGGCTCACTTCGGTCGTCGTGCGCCCGCCCAGCTGCATGCGGAAGCCTTCCAGCTTGTTGAAGCTGGCCAGTTTGTAGTAGGGACCGATGCCGATGTATTTTGTATTCCAGTAGCCGACGATCACTGTGTTGATGAGGGTGTAGATGTTGCGGTACAGTGGCACGTGCTGCACCGAGTCGACCATTGCGTAGATGCCTTTCTCCTTTTCGCTCAAACTGTAAGGGCGCACCTGCTCCCAGAACTCCTCCCGGCGGTGCCCGGGTTCCTCGTCGCGCACCACGACGTTGTTGTCCATGCGCAGCACCTCGTCGGGGATCGGCTCGCCGATGCGCACGTCGCTGTAAGCCACCTCGCGCGTGCCGATGAACGAGGTGAGTTTCGACGAATCGGCCGTCGAGACGGAGAATTCCGCCGACACGCGGTCGCGGACGCGAAACCAGCGGCCCTTGTCCGCCGGACGGTTCTCGTTGTCGAGCATCAGGTGCCTGATCCAGTTGACGTTCACGCCCTTGGGCATGCGCGCCGAGGCCGACTGGAGGGCGTAGGACGCCGAGTCGATGTTGACCTCTCCGTCGAGCACCGGGGTGGTGAGGCGCTTGGGATGGAAGCGGATTTTGTAGATCTTGCGCCCCTCGGTCACCATGCTGTCCACCAGGAAATAGTTGTAGAACGCGCGTCCCCCGTCGGAGAGCGGGCTGGCGAAGCGCACGTTGAAGATGTCGATGAAGTTGTCGTAGAAATTCACGTCGCCGTGCATGCCTCCCGTGAACTGGGCCGCGGCGAAGTTGTCCTCGACGCCCGAGATGCGGCTGGCGCGGATCACCTCGCGCTTGAATGCCGGACGGCTGCTGCGGTAGAGGTCGGCCGTGGACTCGGAGATCATCGCCGGGAGATAGGCCTGGCCCGTGAGCGCCGAGGTGTCGACGTAATCGAAGACGAACCCGAAGTTGCGCTGGAGACGGCGGCTCCGGAACTGCGGCCTAATGTTCGTGAGGTCCAGCTCCATCTTGGTGTAGGTGCGGCAGCTGTACGTGTCGTACCGCTCGGGGTCGTTCAGCGGCTTGTTGCGGATCACGCCGTCGAGAATGGGGTAGGCGGGGTTTTCACCGGGGGTGATGACCACCTGCCCGATGCCGAACTCCACGGCTTCGAGGGCGAAATCCACGTGGTTGAAGGTTCCGGGCGTCAGCGGCAGGGTCCGTGTGGCGTAACCGACCATCGAGGCCTGCACGCGGCTCACGGTGTCGCGGGTTTCGAGGGCGTAGATTCCCTGCTCGTCGGTGGTGATTCCCGTCGTGGTTCCGGGGAATACGACGCTGACGAATTGCAGGGGCTTTCCGTCCGCGGCGTCGGTCACCTGCCCGCGCACGCGCGTGGTCTGCGCCGAAGCGCCTGCGGCCCAGAGAAGTCCTGCCAGAAATATGAGTGTCCGTTGCGCCATGATCGGGCAAATGTAGCAAAAATGCACACATTCGGGTAATTTAAACTACCTTTGCGGCAGATAAGAAGATAAAGGGAACAATATGGCACATCCCAAAGTCGAAAAGACGAATGCCGCGCGGCTGCTCGACCGCGCGAAGATCGCATACGAACTGGTTCCGTACCGGGTGGACGAAGAGCACCTCGCCGCGACGCACGTCGCCGAACAGCTGGGCGAGGATATAGCGACCGTTTTCAAGACCCTCGTTCTGAAGGGCGACCGTACGGGCTATTTCGTCTGCGTCGTGCCCGGCGACCACGAAGTGGACCTGAAAGCCGCGGCGAAGATCTCCGCCAACAAGAAGGCCGATCTGATTCCGATGAAGGAGCTGCTGCCCGTGACGGGCTACATCCGCGGGGGCTGTTCGCCGATCGGCATGAAAAAGGCCTTTCCGACCTACATCCACGCCACGGCTGCCGGCCTGCCTTTCATCTATGTCAGTGCGGGAGTGCGGGGGCTGCAACTCAAGGTCGCCCCTTCGGACCTGGCGGCCTGCGTCCGGGCGACGTTCGCCGAGATCAGCCGCAAAGGGTAGGTTTGATAAATACGGAGTTTTTCGTGGTTTTTTCTGAACGGAGTTATCGCATCTGCTTCCCGCCGCCACAAGCGGAGACTGATCCCGACTCGATGCCGCAGCCGTGAAACGCAGGGCGGCCTAAAAGCGCGAGCGGAGGGGGCGGTTTGTTTACAAACCCGCGAATAGTCGCCCGGAGCCAGCGTTAGGCCGCCCAAAGTAGGCGAAGGCATCTGTCGGAGAGTTTTTGGTACTTTTTGCGATCAAAAAGTACATAAGCACCGGATCGTGAAACGATCCGAAAATATGCGTCTACCGCCCGGTATACATTTCCTGATAGTACCGCTCGTATTCCCCCGAGGTGATGTCGTCCATCCACTCCTGGTTGGCGAGGTACCACCGCACGGTCTTCTCGATGCCCTCCTCGAATTGCAGCGAAGGTTCCCAGCCCAGCTCCTCCTTGAGTTTGCGCGAGTCGATGGCGTAGCGCAGGTCGTGCCCGGCCCGGTCGGTGACGTAGGTGATCAGCTTCTCCGAAGCCCCTTCGGGCCGTCCCAGCAGGCGGTCCACCGTCCGGATGATCACCCGGATCAGGTCGATGTTCCGCCACTCGTTGAAACCGCCGATGTTGTACGTCTCGCCGTCGCGTCCCCGGTGGAATATCGTGTCGATGGCCCGGGCGTGGTCCTCGACGTAGAGCCAGTCGCGGATGTTTTCGCCCCGGCCGTAGACCGGAAGCGGCTTTTCGTGGCGGATGTTGTTGATGAACAGCGGTATGAGCTTCTCGGGAAACTGATAAGGCCCGTAGTTGTTCGAACAGTTCGTCACCACGGCCGGGAATCCGTACGTGTCGTGGAACGCCCGTACGAAATGGTCCGACGAGGCTTTCGACGCCGAGTAGGGCGAGTGGGGGTCGTAGCGGGTCTGCTCGGTGAAGAGCGTCCCGTCGAACGGCAGCGCCCCGTAGACCTCGTCGGTCGAGATGTGGTGGAAGCGTCTGCCTTCCCATGTGCCGTTCCAATGCTCCCGTGCGGCCTGCAACAGCGTCAGCGTCCCCATCACGTTGGTCCACGCGAAAGTGAACGGATCGCGGATCGAGCGGTCGACGTGGCTTTCGGCCGCGAGATGGATCACCCCGTCTATGTCGTACTCCGCGAAGAGGCTGCGCATGGCGTCGTAGTCGCAGATGTCGCCTTTGACGAACGTGTAGTTCGGACGGTTCTCGACGTCCCGCAGGTTCGCGAGGTTGCCGGCGTAGGTCAGGCGGTCGAGGTTTACGATCCGACAGTCGGGGTATTTCCCGACGAACAGCCGCACGACGTGCGAGCCGATGAATCCGGCGCCGCCGGTGATCAGGATATTGCGTTTCATCGCAGCATGTTTTTCAGACAGTAGAGCATCGACTCCCGCCAGTGGGGGATTTCCAGCCCGAACGTCTCTTTGATTTTGCTTTTGTCCAGCACCGAGTAGGCCGGGCGGGCGGCCTTGGTCGGGAATTCCGCCGTGCGGCAGGGGCGGATGCGGCATTTGTCGTGCCCGGCGGCGGCGGCGATCTCCGCGGCGAAGTCGTACCACGACGCCACGCCCTCGTTCGAGAAGTGGTAGAGGCCCTCGTTTCCGGCGAAATAGCCGCCTTCGACGATCGAGAAGATCGTCATGGCCAGGTCCCCGGCGTAGGTCGGGGTCCCCGCCTGATCGAAGACCACGTTCAGACGCTCCTTTTCGGCCGTCAGCCGGAGCATCGTTTTCAGGAAGTTGTTCCCGTATTCGGAATAGAGCCACGCTGTGCGGAAGGTCAGGTATTTGCACCCCGACTCCGCGACGGCCCGCTCCCCGGCGAGTTTCGTGCGTCCGTAGACGCCCAGCGGTGCGGTCGGGGCGTCTTCCGTGTAGGGCAGGTGTGCCGTGCCGTCGAAGACGTAGTCCGTCGAGACGTGGATCAGCGTCGCGCCGTTCGCCTCCGCGGCCCGGGCGAGGTTCTCCGCCGCCCCGCGGTTCAGCCGGTCGGCCGCCTCCTCGTCCTCCTCGGCGCGCTCCACGTTGGTGTAGGCCGCGCAGTTTACGATCACTTCGGCGCGGGTCTGCGCCACGGCCTGCCGGACGGCCCCGGCGTCGGTGACGTCGAGTTCCGCCACGTCGGTAAAGGTGTAGTTGTTGGGCGATACGGCGCTCAGCCGCTGCATTTCACGGCCCAGCTGGCCGTTGGCGCCCGTTACGAGTATGTTCATGGTCTGTCGTATTCGAAAAGTTCCGGTGCGTCGGCCAGCTTCGGGTGCCGGCGGTCTTTCTCCGAGAGGAGTATTTCGCCGGCCGGAAGCCGCCAGTCGATCGCGAGCGCGGGGTCGTCCCACGCGATGCCGCCCTCGCTGCCGGGGGCGTAGTAGTTGTCGCATTTGTATTGGAAGACGGCCTCGTCGCTCAACACGGCGAATCCGTGGGCGAATCCGCGGGGGATGAACAACTGCCGCTTGTTCTCTCCGTCGAGCAGCGCGGCGACGTGCCGTCCGAAGGTCGGCGATCCGCGGCGGATGTCCACCGCCACGTCGAGCACGCGGCCCCTGACCACGCTCACCAGCTTCGCCTGGGCGTATTCCCCCTTCTGGAAATGCAGGCCCCGGACCACTCCGTAGCGCGATTTCGACTCGTTGTCCTGCACGAACCGCACCGGCCCGACCAGTTCGTCGAACCGCCGCTGCGAGAAACGCTCCATAAAATAACCCCTTGCGTCCCCGAACACCTCCGGTTCGAGAAGCACCACGCCGGGGATCTCCGTTTTTATCGCTTTCATCGTTTCGATTCTTCGATTACCTTCAACAGATACCGTCCGTACTGGTTCTTGAGCATCTGCCCGGCCAGTGCGCGCATCTTCTCCTCCGTGATCCAGCCGTTGCGGTAGGCGATGCCTTCAAGGCAGGCGATTTTCAGTCCCTGCCGCTTCTCGATCACCTCCACGAAGATCGAGGCTTCGGCCAGCGAGTCGTGCGTGCCCGTGTCGAGCCATGCGAATCCCCGCTGGAGGGTCTGCACTTTCAACGCTCCGCCGGCGAGAAACGCCTGGTTCACCGAGGTGATCTCCAGTTCGCCGCGCGCCGAGGGACGGATGGATTTGGCCACCTCCACGACCTTGTTGGGGTAGAAGTACAGCCCCACCACGGCGTAGTTCGACTTCGGATGCGCAGGCTTCTCCTCGATCGAGAGGCAGTTGCCCGCGGCGTCGAACTCCGCGACGCCGTACCGCTCGGGGTCCTCGACCCGGTAGCCGAAGATCGTCGCCTTGCCCGCTTCCTCCGCGCTGCGCACGGCCTCCCGGAGCATGCCCGTGAAGCCCGCTCCGTGGAAGATATTGTCGCCCAGCACCAGACAGACCGAATCGCCGCCGATGAACTCCTCGCCGATCAGAAACGCCTGCGCCAGCCCGTCGGGCGAGGGCTGTTCGGCGTACTCGATGCTTACGCCGTAGTCCGAGCCGTCGCCCAGCAGCCGCCGGAATCCCGGGAGGTCGGCCGGCGTCGAGATCACGAGTATCTCGCGGATGCCGGCCAGCATCAACGCCGAAATCGGATAATAAATCATGGGCTTGTCATAAATGGGCAGCAGTTGCTTGCTCACACCTTTCGTGATGGGATACAGGCGCGTGCCCGAGCCTCCGGCTAATACGATACCTTTCATTTTCTTGCGTCGTTGACGTCGCCCGCGGGCCTTTTCTCCGGGTCTTCGGGCGGATAATTTCGATCGAAGGTACGGTTTTTTTGCGAAAATCCGATCTCCGTGCCTGTTTTTTTGCAAAGTATCGCTATCTTTACCGGGACTAATTCAAACCATAGACAGTATGATTCTCGACGATAAACTTCTGGACGAAGTGACCGCCCGGGCGAAGACGAGCGAACGCCTGCGGATGAATTTCAACCTTCACGACTCGCTCGACGCCAAGGCCCAGCGTCTGCTCAACGCCCTGGAGCCGGGCACGGTGCTGCCCGTGCACCGCCATCCCCACACGGATGAAACCTATGTCATCCTGCGCGGCCGCTTCGACGTGATTTTCTGCGACGAGCACGGCCGCCAGACGCAGCGTTTCGCGCTCGACCCGCTGAAAGGCGTCTACGGCATCCACGTCCCCAAAGGGCAGTGGCACACGCTGGAGGTTCTCGAAAGCGGCACGGTGCTGTTCGAGGTCAAGGACGGTCCCTATGCGCCGTTGGCGCCGGAGGACATGGTGCGATGACGCGGGCTGCCGAACGACTGTTCGCCCTCGTGCGGGCGACGCTGCGCAACCGTATGGACGACGCATCGCTGTTCGAGGGGACCGACGCGGCGCAGTGGCGTGAAATCTACGACCTCTCCTCGGTGCAGGGCGTGCTGGCCCAGGCGTGGGACGGGATGCAGCTCCTGCCCGAAGCGATGCGGCCGCCCAGGGCGCTGCGCCTGCAATGGGCCGTCAACGTCGAACGGATCGAAAAGGTCTACCGCCGGCAGGAGCGGGCCATCGCCCGCCTCGCGGCGTTCTACCGCGAGCATGCGATCCCGATGATGCTGCTCAAGGGCTACGGCTTGAGCCTTTTCTATCCCGTTCCGGAACACCGTCCCTGCGGGGACATCGACATCTGGCTTTTCGGGCGTCAGCCCGAGGCCGACAAGCTGGTCGCCCGGGAGTGGGGCGTTCCGGTCGACGTGCACAAGGAGCACCACACGACGTTCGACGTCGACGGCATCATGGTCGAGAACCATTACGACTTTGTCAATAAGGAGACGCACGCCTCCAACGCGCGTCTCGAACGGCTGTTCAAGCAGTATGCCGCGCAGCCCGGCGAGTCGGTCGCCGTTGCGGGCGTAGCCGTCTACCTGCCTTCGGAGCAGCTCAACGCCCTGTTCCTGCTGCGCCATGCCGCCGTGCATTTCGCGGCGATCAACATCGGCCTGCGGCATGTTCTGGACTGGTGCGTCTTCGTCGCGCACTGCCACGACCGGATCGACTGGCCGGCTCTGTACGCCGTGGCCCGGGAGACCCGGATGGTCGGGTTTCTGAACTGCCTCAACGCCCTCTGCGTCGACTGCCTGGGGCTGGAGGCCCCGTCGCTCCCGGATTTCGAACGCGACGCCGAACTCGAAAAGCGGGTGCTGGACGAAATCCTCTCCCCGGCGTTCTCCGGCGAGCAGCCCGAAGGGTTGCTGCGCGTGGTCCGGTTCAAGACCCGCCGCTGGTGGGCGAACCGCTGGAAACACCGGCTGGTCTTCGACGAGGGTCTTGCCGGCGCCTTCGTGCATTCGGCCTGGGCGCACCTGAAACGTCCCCGATCCATCGCACACTGACGGGAGCCGGCTTATGCCGGCTCTTCCGTTTTACCGCATAACCCGATCGCATGATGAAGAAAAAGAGCCACCCGGAATTCGTGCGTGCCCTGAAGGCGCGGAATCTCAAAATCACGGTCGTCGGAACATACGAAAACTGCCTCTCCCGGGTTGCCGTAAGATGCGACGTATGCGGTTGGGAGTGGGCGCCGGTCGGGGGCAGCCTGTTGCGCGGCCACGGTTGTCCCAAGTGCGCGGGAACCATGCGGAAATCCCACGCGGAGTTCGTGGAGGAGCTAAAATCCAGAAGGGATGACGTGATCATCGTCGGCCCGTATGTGAAAGCGCTCGAAAAGACCCGGTTCCGGTTCCTGAAATGCGGACACGAATGGGACGTGACCCCTGCGCATATACTTAACGGCCGGGGATGTCCGTTGTGCGCGCATTCCCGCCGGGGAGCGTCCCAGCGGCTGACGATGGAGCGTTTTTTGAAACGCCTCCATAAAATCGACCGGAATCTCGTCGTCCGGGAGGGCGGGAAATATGTAAACTATACGACGCCGATCCCTCTCCGCTGCAACGCCTGCAAATACGAGTACGAAGTAAAGCCGAGCGATGTTCTGCACGGTGGCGGCTGTCCGAACTGCCACAGGGCATGCACTTCCTTTCCGGAACAGTTTATCCGCCACGCCTTTGTCCGCATGCTCGGCGAATCGGAAGTCCTGTCGCGGGACAAGACTGCGGCAGGTGTCGAACTGGACGTCTGCATTCCCGCCTTGAGGGCGGCCGTGGAACCCGGTTCGTGGTACTGGCATCGGAATCTGGTGGAGAGGGATCGGGAAAAGCGTCTGCTGTGCGAAAGGAAAGGCATCCGGCTGATAACCGTATATGACCATTATGATGAAACGGCCGTTCCTTTCGACGATTGCCTGGTGACTCCCTGCGACCTTGCCTCCCGCCGGAATATGGACAAGCTGGTTGCGGTGACGAAAACCCTCCTCGGGGCGTTCGGGCTGGATTCGGACCTCGCCGCGGGCGAATGGGAGACGATCCGGAGGAGGGCCGAACTGGATTCGCGGCGGATGACCACCGAAGAATTCCGGGCGGAGCTGGCCGGGATCAATGATAAAATCGAGGTTATCGGCGAATACACGAGGGCCTCTGATAAAATCAGGGTGCGGTGCAAGGTCTGCAATCACGAGTGGTCCGTTGCGCCCACGACCCTGCGCCGGGGTTCGGGATGCGCCAGCTGTGCCGGCAGGTTGAAACTCACGCATGAACGGTTCGTCGAAAGATTGAACCTGTTGCATCCGGAGATCGTCCCTCTGACCGAGTATGTCAACAGCCAGACCCGCATGACATTCGAGTGCAGGGCCTGCGGCCATGTATGGTCGGCGCAGGCGTATGGCCTCATCGCGAAATCCCGCTCTTCCGGCTGCCGGAAATGCTCCGTTTGGGCGATGCTGCGACGACGAAGCCGGAAGGTAAGGTGCATCACCACCGGTGAGGTGTTCGACACGCTTCGGGAAGCCGCCGCCAAATACGGCGTCAGCCGCTCGGCGATCAGCCAGTGTTGCAGCGAGCCTCCGAAACTCAAACGTGCCGGCGGCCGGGAGTGGGAATACGTCGACCTGCTTTCCGGAGAGCGTTGACCTGACGCGGCCGATGCGCGGGAACCGGCCGGATAAAACCGGTCTCTCCTTCCCGAAAACGAAAAAAGGAAGGCCTCGACCTTCCTTTCTCTGGTGATCCCGCTGGGGCTCGAACCCAGGACCCCAACATTAAAAGTGTTGTGCTCTACCAGCTGAGCTACGGAATCTCCGTGTGCCAAAATGGGAATCGTTTCCGTTTTGGTGGTGCAAATGTACGGATTTATTTTTAAAATCCAATACCCGGCCTGCAAATTTTGCGCAAAAGTGTGTTTTTTGCCTTTCCGGCTGCCGGATGCCGCCTGCAGGCGATAGGCGTCCGGGCATCTTCCGGCGGTTTCGGCCGGCCGGGATTGTGAAATTTGGCGCGCGGATTTTGTTTTGCCGAAATAAAAGGATATTTTTGTAGGCGTTAAGATGAAATCTAACTTTTAAAACCGAATAATTCTATGTGTAAAGCGCTGATAATCGGAGCCGGCGGCGTCGGAACGGTGGTGACGCAGAAAATCGCGGCCAATCCCGTCTTCACGGACGTGATGCTGGCCAGCCGTACCAAATCCAAATGCGACGCCGTTGCGGCCGCCATCGGCGGCAACCGCGTGAAGACCGCCGAGGTCGACGCCGACAGCGTGCCGCAGCTGTGCGAACTGTTCCGCGCGTTCAAACCCGACATCGTGGTCAACGTGGCGCTTCCGTACCAGGATCTCACGATCATGGACGCCTGCCTCGAATGCGGCTGCAACTACCTCGACACGGCCAACTACGAGCCGAAGGACGAGGCGCATTTCGAATACTCGTGGCAGTGGGCCTATCAGGACCGCTTCAAGGCCGCGGGACTCACGGCGATCCTCGGCTGTGGTTTCGACCCGGGCGTGACGGCCATCTTCACGGCCTATGCCGCCAAGCACCATTTCGATGAAATCCACTACCTCGACATCGTCGACTGCAACGCCGGCAACCACGGCATGGCTTTCGCCACGAACTTCAACCCCGAGATCAACATCCGCGAGGTGACCCAGAAAGGGCGTTATTACGAGAACGGAGAGTGGGTGGTGACCGAGCCGCACGAGATCCACAAGCCGCTCAATTATCCGGGCATCGGCGAGCGCGAGTCGTACGTCATCTACCACGAGGAGCTGGAGTCGCTCGTGAAGAACTATCCCACGATCCGGCGTGCGCGCTTCTGGATGACCTTCGGTCAGGAGTACCTGACGCACCTGCGCGTGATCCAGAACATCGGCATGGCGCGTATCGACCCGATCATCTACAACGGGGTCGAGATCGTCCCGATCCAGTTCCTCAAGGCGGTTCTTCCCGATCCCAAGTCTCTGGGCGCCAACTATCACGGCCAGACCTCGATCGGCTGCCGCATCAAGGGCCTGAAGGACGGCAAGGAGCGCACCTACTATATTTATAACAACTGCGACCACGAACAAGCTTTCAAGGAGACCGGCACGCAGGCCGTGTCGTTCACCACGGGCGTTCCGGCGGCTTTGGGCGCTTCGATGTGGGCCAAGGGCCTCTGGCGCGGCGCCGGCGTGTTCAACGTCGAGGAGTTCGATCCCGATCCGTTCCTCGCCGAGCTGGGCGAGCAGGGCCTGCCGTGGCACGAGCTGTTCGATGTGAATCTCGAAGTGTAGGTTTTTGAAGATTGCGGCGCAGATGCCGCACATCCCTCAAAATCCCCGGATGGATAGTGCCGAAGTACGTCCCATCCGGGGATTTTTCACGATGCACGACAGATGCACCGCACCGATCGAAAACCGCAGCGGGATTTTCCGCTCCTCCAAAATCAAAACTGTCGTATCGTTTTCCGCAGAACCGCTTTTCCCGAAATGCCCCTGCCGGCGACCGGCTCCGATGCTTATTTCCGGACCGGGTTTCGCAAGCGATAAGTATAAATGCGTATTTTCCCGAAAACCAAGCCTGCGCAGCGTGGTTTTCAGGAGGTTTTTGCTACTTTTGCAACTGTTTTGGACGTTTTCGTTGAGCGAGGGCAGAGCCGGGCTTGCCCGGATTATGCCGAGCGGAGAAAACGAAGGATGAAATCCAACTAAAAACAATTCGATGATTGACTTTCTGAAACTGCCTTCACCGTGCTACGTCCTCGACGAGGAGCTGCTGGACCGGAACCTGGCGACTGTCGACCGTGTGCGCCGGGAATCGGGCGCCGAAATTATCGTCGCCCTGAAGGCCTGCGCCATGTGGAGCATTTTTCCCGAGCTGGCGAAGCATTCCGACGGTGCGACTGCAAGTTCCGCCGCCGAGGCGCGTCTCGTTTTCGAGGAGTTCGGGCGTCCCGCCCACACCTACGCCCCGGTCTACACGGACTCCAATATCGACGAAATCCTCAATTGCAGCGATCATATCACGTTCAATTCGCTGTCGCAGTTCCGCCGCTTCGGCCAGAAAGCCCTTATCAACGGCATTTCCTGCGGCCTGCGGATCAACCCGCAGTATTCGCCCGTCGAGACGGACCTCTACAACCCCTGCGTCCCCGGCTCGCGGCTGGGCGTCACGGCCGAACAGCTGGCGGCGCACGGCGGACTTCCGGCGGGTGTCGAGGGGCTGCATTTCCACGTCCTCTGCGAATCGCGCCCGGAGCATCTGCAAAAGGCGCTGGAGGCCGTCGAGACGCATTTTGGAGCGTATCTCGACCGGATCAAATGGCTCAACATGGGCGGCGGCCACCTGATGACGGCCTCGTGGTATGACTGCGACCGCCTGATCGCCCTGCTGAAGGCGTTCAGGTCCCGCCATCCGAACCTGCGGCTGATTCTCGAACCCGGCAGCGCCTTCACGTGGCGCACGGGCTTTCTGGTTTCGACCGTCGAGGACATCGTGGAGAACGGCGGGGTGACGACGGCGATGCTCGACGTGTCGTTCGCCTGCCACATGCCCGACTGCCTCGAAATGCCCTACAAACCCGCCGTCATCGGAGCGCATGAACCTGCCGACGGCGAAAAGCGCTGGCGCATGGGCGGCACGAGCTGCCTTGCGGGCGACTACTGCGGCGACTGGGCTTTCGACCGCGAGCTGAAGGTGGGGGAGCGCGTCGTCTTCGAGGACATGATCCACTACACGATGGTCAAGACCACGATGTTCAACGGCGTCCACCATCCGGCCATCGTCATCGCGCGCCGCGACGGCCGCACCGACGTCATCCGCGAATTCGGCTACGAGGACTTCCGGAACCGCATGTCATAGACAATATTGAATTCAGATATACGAAACCTCTTCATGGAAAATTTCACACCTACCCCCTACACGTTGGAATGTGTCGCCACGGGCCGCGAATTCGAAGACGCCGGCTGGATGCTTGCCGACCCGCAGTGCAAGGAGCCTTCGCTCGTGCGCACCAAATACGCCCGCAAACAGATCGACGTGAAGCCCGCCGACTGGGGCCTGTACCGTTTCTCGGACTGGATGCCCGTGCGGCGTATCCTCAAAGGTTCGTCGGCTCCCGTGACCTATAAGAGCAAGGGCCTCGCCGCGCACCTCGGGCTGGAAAACCTCTGGATCACCTTCAACGGCTGGTATCCGGCCATCGGGGCCACGATGTCGACCTGCTCGTTCAAGGAGACCGAGGCCTATTCGGTCTGCGGCCGCGCCGCTGCCGACGAACGGCGCGTGCTGGTGGTGGCTTCGGCCGGAAACACCGCCCGGGCCTTCGCCAAGGTCTGCTCGGACAATAACATCAGGCTGCTGCTCTCGGTTCCCTACGACAATATCGGCGCGCTGTGGTTCGACCAGCCGCTGAACCCCTGCGTGAAACTCATTTCGTGCGAGAAGGGCGGCGACTATTTCGACGCCATCCATTTGAGCGACATCGCGCTGAAAAGCCCCGGCTTCTACGCCGAGGGCGGCGCCAAGAACGTCGCGCGTCGCGACGGCATGGCCTGCACGGTCCTTTCGGCCGTGACGACCATCGGCCGCATTCCCGACTACTATTTCCAGGCTGTGGGCAGCGGCACGGGCGCCATTGCCGCTTGGGAGGCTAACATGCGTCTGGTGGAGGACGGCCGCTTCGGGCGGAATACGATGAAACTGATGGTGGCGCAGAACGCCCCGTTCGTCCCGATGTACGACGCCTGGCAGGCGGCATCGCGCAAGCTGCTGCCTTACGACGACGACAAGGCGCGCCGCGACGCGGAGATCATCGACGCCAAGGTGCTTTCGAACCGCCGTCCGCCTTACAGCGTCACGGGCGGTCTTTTCGATGCGCTGAAAGCCACCGGCGGCGAGGTTTTCGTGGCCACGAACGCCATGGCGCGCAAGGCCCGCAAGCTGTTCCACGAACTCGAAGGCGTCGACATCTATTCGGCGGCGGGCGTTGCGCTGGCGTCGCTCGTCAATGCCGTGAACGCGGGTAAAATCGAGAAGGACGCCACCGTCATGCTCAATGTCACGGGCGGCGGCGAGGAGCACTTCAAGGAGGGCAAGGAGCTGTGGTATCTCAAGCCGAGCCACGTCTTCCCGCTCGAACCCGACGAAAACGACGTCGTGGAGAAGGTCGAGGCGCTGTTCAACTGAATGACAGCGGGTTGACTGATTGCTTCTGTGCGATTTACACAAACGGGCCTGTGTAGCCCGTTTTTTTTGTTACCTTTGCGCGTCCGAACCGGGGATCAGCAGCCGGACCCGGTTCGGACGTTTTTTCACTTTTAACCCAAATTTCAAACAAATGGAAAACATCCAAACAAAGCAGTACCCCTGCTTCAAGCGTTGGAGTCGCAAAAACTGGTCGGTTTTTGCCAGCCTCCACCGTTATGTGACTATCGGGGTCCTCTCTGTCGGGATGTCGATCCTGCTGCTTGCGACGCAAGGTGCGTCCGCGCAGACTGTCGACACGACCGCTGTCCTCAAGACATTGCGGATACGGGAAGTCGGCGTCACCGGGAGTCAGACGGCTCCCGCGCGCAACGCCCAGTCGCACACCCCGCTTTTCGACCGGAAAGCCCAGGCCCCGGCGCCTGTCCAGACTCTGGAAGCCGCCCTGCGCCTTGCTCCTTCGGTCGATGTCCGCGAACGCGGAGGCAAGGGAACGCAGGCCGACATCTTCATCCGGGGAGGCTCTTTCGACCAGACCATGGTCCTTCTCAACGGCATTGATTTCACCGATGCCCGCACCGGGCATCAGTCCCACGCGCTGCCCGTCGACCTCGACTGCATTTCGGCCGTCGAACTGATCGACGGCGTTCCGGGCGTTGGAGCCTACGCCGGTGCGGTGAACATCCGCACCGCGCCGCTGCGGCCCACCTACCTGCGCCTCGAAGCCTCGGGCGGCCAGTACGGCTATGGCTACGGGAATCTTTCGGGCGCGGTGAGTGCGGGACGCTTCTCGGTGCTCGGCGCGGCTTCGTACCGCCGCAGCGACGGCTACCGGCACAATACCGATTTCTCCAACTACAACGCATTCGTACGGGCGACCTACGACGGCGGGCGGGCCGGGTTCTTCGACTTGCAGGCCGGGTGGCAGGACCGCGATTTCGGCTCCAACGGTTTCTATGCGGCCTACAATCCCGACCAGTGGGAGCATACCGCCACGGCCCTGGGGTCGCTGCGGTGGCTGAAAACCGCAGGCCGCTTTTCGCTGGGGGCCGCCGCGAGCTACCGCAAGAACTTCGACCGCTACGACTGGACGCGCGGCACGGCGATGAACCGCCACAACACGGACAATGTCGGAGCGAAGCTCTGGGCCGACTGCGACTGGGCGGCGGGCGTTACCACCGTGGGCGGAGACTATGCTTTCAACCACATTTACAGCACCAATCTGGGTGACAAGCTTTCGGTTCCCGAAGGCCATTACACCCATGCCAAGGCGCGCCACACGGGCAACCTGTGGCTGCGGCACGCCAAGCGGTGGCGGCATTTCGACGCGGCGGCTTCGGCGGGCGTGAGCCTCACGCCCTACGGCACTTCGGCCCTGTGGAGCCTTTCGGCGGGCTATGCCCCCGCGGCCGGGCTGCGCCTCGAAGCCGGGGCGTGGCAGTCGATGCGCCTGCCGACCTTCACGGACCTCTACTACACCTCCCCGGCGCAGATCAACAATCTCGATCTTACGCCGGAACACGCAGTCACATACCGACTTGGTGTGGATTACCTCAAGCGGAGCTGGAACCTTTCGGCGCAAGCCTATTACCGCTCCGGGCGCGACATCATCGACTGGGTCTGGCGCGAGGACATGGGCAGCAAGTGGCATTCCGAACAGACGAGCAGCCTCGATACCTTCGGGATCGAACTCGCGGGCGGCTATACGGTTTCGGAAGGCTTCCTGCGCCGCGTGACGCTCTCGTACGGCTACATCACGACCGACCGGAACGCGGACGTCATCGCCAAAAGCGCGATGGATTTCATGCGTCACAAGGCGGCATTGGCCGTGGAGGTGCATTTCCTGCGGCGGATGTCGCTTGCGCTGACCGGCTCGGTCTACGACCGCAACGGCAGCTATACGCATTACCCCGAACCGGGCAACGCCTCCCTTAACGAAGAACGCGACTACAAGCCCTATTTCCTGCTCGACGGACGTCTCCAGTGGGAGAAGGGCATCTGCCGCCTCTACGTCGACGCCACGAACATCACCGACACGCGCTACTGCGACATCGGCGGAATCCGCCTGCCGGGTTTCTGGTGTACGGGCGGGGTGACGCTGACCATCGGCAAATAACCTCTCTTTTCCGAGACCGGGGCGCTTCCGCCCCCGGATTTCGGTCCGGCTGCAATCCTGGCCCGGTGCACAAATGCACCGGGCCTTTCTGTTTTTCGCAAAAAGCCGCCTGTTTTGTTACGGTTTTTTCGGATTTCTCCCGATTATTATTTATCTTTGAAGTATAAGAATTTAAATGCGACGATCCTATGTCCCAAAGAATCATTGAATGCGTTCCCAATTTCAGCGAGGGGCGCGATAAGGCCGTGATCCGGCAAATCACCGCGGCCATCGAGGCCTCCGGGGGCGTCAAACTGCTCGACGTGGACCCCGGCGAGGCGACCAACCGCACGGTCGTGACCTTCGTCGGCGAACCCGAAGCGGTCGTCGAGGCCGCTTTTGCCGGGGTGAAGCGGGCGGCCGAACTGATCGACATGCGCCGCCACAAGGGGGCGCATCCCCGCATGGGGGCCACCGACGTGCTGCCGCTGATACCGATTGCGGGCGTCACGCTTGCGGAGTGCGCCGAACTGGCGCGTGCGCTGGCCCGGCGTATCGCCGACGAACTGCGCATCCCGACCTATTGCTACGAGGCTGCGGCCTTTGCGCCCGAACGGAAAAACCTCGCCGTGTGCCGCGCCGGGGAGTACGAGGCCCTGCCCGAGAAACTGGCGCACACGGCATCCGCGCCCGATTTCGGGGCGCGTCCCTTCGACGAGGGGGTCGCCCGCACGGGAGCTACGACCGTCGGGGCGCGCGACTTCCTGATCGCCGTGAATTTCAACCTGAACACCACCTCCACGCGCCGCGCCAACGCCATCGCCTTCGACGTGCGCGAAAAGGGGCGTCCCGTCCGCGAGGGCAACCCCATCACGGGCAGGGTGGTGAAGGATGCCGCGGGAAATCCCGTGATGCAGCCCGGAACGCTTCCGGCCACGAAGGCCATCGGCTGGTTCATCGAGGAGTACGGCATCGCGCAGGTCTCGATGAACATCACCGACATCTCCCGGACGCCGCTCCACGCGGCTTTCGACGAGGTGTGCCGCAAGGCCGACGCCCGCGGCGTGCGCGTCACGGGGACCGAAATCGTGGGGCTGGTTCCGAAACGCGCTTTGGTCGAAGCCGGCAAATACTTCCTCCGCAAGCAGCGCCGCTCGACGGGCGTCGCCGAGGAGGAGATCATACGCATTGCCGTCAAGTCGATGGGACTGGACGACCTGAAGCCGTTCGATCCTGCCGAGAAGGTGATCGAGTACCTGCTTGAAGCGGAGGTTCCGAAGAAGCGGCTTATCGACATGACCTGCAAGGCGTTCGCCGAAGAGACGGCGAGCGAATCTCCCGCTCCGGGCGGCGGCTCGATCGCGGCCTACATGGGTGCGCTGGGCGCGGCCCTCGGGACGATGGTCGCCAACCTCTCGTCGCACAAGGCGGGGTGGGACGACCGCTGGGAGGAGTTTTCCGACTGGGCCGAACGGGGGCAGGCCGTTCTTGCGGAGCTTCTGCACCTCGTGGACGAGGACACGGCGGCGTTCAACCGCATCATGGCGGTTTTCGCCATGCCCAAGTCGACCGACGAGGAGAAGGCGGCGCGCAGCGCCGCGTTGCAGGAGGCGACGCTCTATGCCACGGAGGTTCCTCTGCGGACGATGAAGGCCGCCTCGCGGGTTTTTGAAATCGTGCGCGCCATGGCCTCGGAGGGCAACCCCAATTCGGTCTCCGACGCCGGCGTGGGTGCGCTGGCGGCCCGCAGCGCGGTGCTGGGGGCGTGCCTCAATGTGAAGATCAACGCCGCGGGGCTGAAGGACCGTGCCGTGGCCGATGCGCTGATCGCCGAAGCCGATGCGCTGGCCGCCGAAGCCGTGCGTCTCGAAGCGGAGGTCTTGCAGATCGTCGAATCTAAAATCGGATAATATGACACGCGAAGAGTTTCAGAACGACATTCGCGCGGGCATTCCCGACCGGCTGCCCGCCGCGAAACCCTATGACAAACAGATCAACCATGCGCCCAAACGCAAGGACATCCTTTCGGACGAGGAGAAGACGCTGGCTCTGAAAAACGCCCTGCGCTATTTTCCGGTCAGGCACCACGCCGTGCTGGCGAAGGAGTTCGCCGAGGAGCTGCGCCGCTACGGCCGTATCTATATGTACCGCCTGCGTCCCGACTACGAGATGCATGCGCGTCCGATCGGCGAATATCCCGCCCGCTGCCGGCAGGCGGCGGCCGTCATGCTGATGATTCAGAACAACCTCGACCCGCGGGTCGCCCAGCATCCCCACGAGCTGATCACCTACGGCGGCAACGGCGCCGTGTTCCAGAACTGGGCGCAGTACCGCCTTGCGATGCAGTATCTTTCGGAAATGACTGAAAATCAAACCTTGGTCATGTATTCCGGGCATCCGCTGGGGCTGTTCCCGTCGCATCCCGACGCCCCGCGCGTGGTGGTTACGAACGGCATGGTGATTCCCAACTACTCGAAGCCCGACGACTGGGAGCGGCTCAACGCCCTCGGGGTGTCGCAGTACGGGCAGATGACCGCCGGGTCGTACATGTATATCGGGCCGCAGGGCATCGTCCACGGCACGACGATCACGGTGATGAACGCCGCGCGCAAACGCTTTACGGCCGGCCGCACCGATACGCGCGGGATGCTGTTCGTCTCGTCGGGTCTCGGCGGCATGTCGGGAGCGCAGCCCAAGGCGGGCAATATTTCGGGCGTGGTGTCGGTCGTCGCCGAGATCAACCCCAAGGCGGCGCAGAAACGCCACGAGCAGGGATGGGTCGACGAGCTGCATGAAGCGCTGGATGAGCTGATCCCGCGTATCCGCCAGGCTGTCAAGGCGAAAGAGGTCGTGTCGATGGCCTATGTGGGCAACGTCGTGGACCTCTGGGAGCGGCTGGCCGCGGAGGAGATTCCGGTAGACCTGGGTTCGGACCAGACCTCGCTGCACAACCCCTGGGCGGGCGGTTACTATCCCGTGGGGTTGAGCTACGAGGCGTCGAACAAGATGATGGCCGAGGAGCCGGGCCGCTTTAGAGAGTGTGTGCAGGAGTCGCTGCGGCGGCAGGTCGATGCCATCAACAAATTGACCGACAGGGGAATGTATTTCTTCGACTACGGCAATGCCTTCCTGCTGGAAGCCTCGCGCGCCGGGGCCGCGGTGACGGGCGAGGGCGGACGCTTCCGCTATCCCTCCTACGTGCAGGACATCATGGGACCCATGTTCTTCGACTACGGCTTCGGGCCGTTCCGCTGGGTCTGCACCTCGGGGAAGCCCGAAGACCTCGAAACGACCGACTCTCTGGCCGCCGAAGTGCTGGATGAGATCCGGAAGACGGCTCCCGACGACATCCGGGGGCAGCTGGACGACAATATTCACTGGATTCGCGAGGCCGGGCGCAACCGGCTGGTCGTCGGGTCGCAGGCGCGCATTCTCTATGCCGACTGCGAAGGGCGCGTGAAGATCGCCGAGGCGTTCAACCGGGCCATCGCCGAGGGCCGCATCACGGCCCCCGTGGTGCTGGGGCGCGACCATCACGATGTTTCGGGAACCGATTCGCCCTACCGCGAGACCTCGAACATCTACGACGGTTCGTGCCTGACGGCCGACATGGCCGTGCAGAACGTCATCGGCGATGCGTTCCGCGGCGCGACGTGGGTTTCGATCCACAACGGCGGCGGCGTGGGCTGGGGCGAGGTGATCAACGGCGGCTTCGGCATGGTGATCGACGGTTCGGAGGATGCCGGCCGCCGCATCCGCGAAATGCTGCTGTGGGACGTCAACAACGGCATCGCGCGCCGCAGCTGGGCGCGTAACGAAGGGGCCGTCGAGGCCATCCGCCGCGAAATGGACCGCACGCCCGGACTGCGTGTGACCCTGCCTGTTTTTGCCGACGAGAAACTTGTCCGCGAGGCGCTGAACGAACAGGGCGGCGCTTCGGATAAATTATGAATTTCGAATTATGAATTTTGAATTGTCATCCATGGAACATCACCATATCACCGCGGAGCACCTTTCGGTCGGGCGCGTCCGCGAAATCCTCGAACGGCGGCTGCTGCTCGCGTTGAGCGACGACGCCCGGGCGCGCATCGTCCGCTGCCGCGAGTACCTCGACCGCAAGATGGAGAACCCCGAGCGGCCGATCTACGGCATCACGACCGGTTTCGGGTCGCTGTGCGACATTTCGGTGGGCCGCGACGAGCTGTCGCGCCTGCAACAGAACCTCGTGATGTCGCACGCCTGCGGAACCGGGGAGCGCGTGCCCTCGGAGATCGTGCGGCTGATTCTGCTGCTCAAGATACAGTCGCTCGCCTACGGCCATTCGGGCGTGCAGCTGGCGACGGTGGAGCGTCTCGTGGAGTTTTTCAACCGCGGCATCCTGCCCGTCGTCTATCAGCAGGGTTCGCTGGGTGCTTCGGGCGACCTCGCGCCGCTGGCACATATGAGCCTGCCGCTGCTGGGGCTGGGCGAGGTGGAGTATAAGGGCGAGGTGCGTCCCTCGGCCGAAGTGCTTGCCGAACTGGGGCTGGAGCCGATCCGGTTGCAGTCGAAAGAGGGCCTTGCGCTGCTGAACGGCACGCAGTTTATGAGCGCCTACGGCGTCTGGTCGCTGATCCACGCCCGGCGGCTGAGCGAGTGGGCCGACCGCATCGGGGCGTTGTCGTTAGACGCCTTCGACGGTCGTATCGAGCCTTTCTGCGACGAGGTGCACCTGATCCGCGCCCACCGGGGGCAGCTCGCCACGGCCCGGAATGTCCGCGGGCTGCTCGAAGGCAGCGAACTGATCGCCCGCCCCAAGCACCACGTGCAGGACCCCTATTCGTTCCGCTGCATGCCGCAGGTTCACGGAGCCTCGAAGGACACGATCGACTATGTGGAGAGCGTGCTGACCACGGAAATCAACTCCACGACGGACAATCCGACGGTCTTCCCCGAGGGAGACATGGTCGTCTCGGCGGGCAATTTCCACGGACAGCCGATCGCTCTGGCGATGGATTTCCTGGCGATCGCCCTGGCCGAGCTGGGCAACATCTCCGAGCGTCGCACCTACAAACTGATCTCCGGGGCGCGCGAACTGCCCAAATTCCTCGTGGCGAACCCCGGGCTGAACAGCGGCTTTATGATTCCGCAGTATACCGCGGCGTCGATCGTGAGCCAGTCCAAGGGGCTGTGCATGCCCGCGTCGGTCGATTCGATCCCCTCGTCGCAGGGGCAGGAGGACCATGTGAGCATGGGTTCCAACGCTGCCACGAAGCTCTGGCGCGTGGTCTGCAACACCGAACGGGTGCTGGCCATCGAGCTGTTCAACGCCGCGCAGGCCATCGAGTTCCGCCGTCCGGCGCACACGTCGCCCGAGTTGGAGCGAATGCTGGCCGACTATCGCAAAGAGGTTCCCTTCATCGACAACGACGAGGTGATGTATCCCCATATCGAAGCCTCCGTCCGATTCCTCCGCGGCCTATGAGACTGCTGGTGAAGAACATCGCCCGCATCGTCGGCATCGAATCGACGGGCCGTCTGCGCTGCTGCGGCGCCGACATGAACAAGCTGGGCATGCTCGACGACGCGTGGCTGCTGGCCGAAGACGGCCGTTTCGCGGCGTTCGGACGCATGGACTCTCTGGGCGACATCGCCGCCGACGAGGTCGTCGACGCGGCAGGGGGCATGCTCTTTCCGTCGTTCTGCGACTCGCACACCCACCTGGTCTACGCCGGGAGCCGCGAGCGGGAGTTTCTGGACAAGATCAACGGTTTGTCGTACGAGGAGATCGCCCGGCGGGGCGGGGGCATTCTCAACTCTGCCGACCGGCTGCACGAGACTTCGGAGGACGAACTCTATGCGCAGGCGATGGAGCGCGTGCGCGAGATCGCGGCGATGGGTACGGGGTGCGTGGAGATCAAGAGCGGCTACGGCCTTTCGACCGGGGACGAGCTGAAGATGCTGCGCGTCATCCGCCGCATCCGCGAAAGCGTGCCGCTGGAGGTGCGGGCCACGTTCCTCGGGGCGCATGCCGTGGCGCGTGCCTACCGGGGACGGCAGGGGGAGTATGTCGATCTGGTGTGCAACGAAATGCTGCCCGCCGTGGCGGCCGAAGGGCTGGCCGATTTCGTCGACGTCTTCTGCGACGAAGGTTTTTTCACGGTCGAAGAGACGGCCCGTATTCTCAAGGCCGCGCGCAAACTGGGGCTGCGGGCGAAAATCCATGCCAACGAACTGGCCGTCTCGGGCGGCGTGCAGGTGGGCGTGGCCTGCGACGCCCTGTCGGTGGACCACCTCGAACGCATGGGACGGGAGGAGATCGAAGCGTTGCGCGGCGCGGCGACCATGCCGACGCTGCTGCCGGGCGCGGCGTTCTTCCTCGGGATGAGCTATCCTCCGGCGCGCGCGATGATCGACGCCGGGCTGGGCGTGGCGCTGGCTTCGGACTACAACCCCGGGTCGTCGCCCTCGGGCAACATGCGCATGGTCTGTTCGCTGGCCTCGATCCGCATGAAGATGACCCCCGCCGAGGCGATCAACGCCGCGACGCTCAACGGCGCCTATGCCATGGGGTTGAGCCGCGACTACGGAAGCGTCACTTTAGGTAAGGTTGCCAACTTTTTCATAACCAAACCGATGCCGTCGATCGAATTTTTCTCCTATGCCTACCAGACGCCGCTGATCCGGCAGGTGTTCCTGCGCGGGCGCAAGATGTGCGGTTTATAGGCAGGGACTGGCCGATACGCTTCGGAACGGGGCGTCCGCCCTTGTCATAACCCGGCTTTCAGGGGTGCGGGCGAGGCGAAACGGTCCGGACCCGAATCGGCGTTTGGAATCTTTTCCGGAATCCTGCTTTTTGCCCGGGCGGCGCAGTTTTTGATTGGAGATATTTATGAAAACCGTTATTCTGATAATTTGCCTCGCCCTGTGCGGGACCGTAAATGGACAAAATATGAAACCGTTGACACCGGAGGAGAAGCGGGTGATCGTGGACAAGGGGACCGAGGCCCCCTTCACGGGCCGCTACTACAAACACAAGGAGGACGGAACCTACGTCTGCCGGCAGTGCGGCGCGCCGTTGTACCGTTCGTCGGACAAGTTCGACGTGGGGTGCGGCTGGCCGAGTTTCGACGACGAGATTCCCGGAGCCGTGAAACGGACCGTCGATGCCGACGGGCGGCGCACGGAGATCACCTGCGCCCGGTGCGGCGGTCATCTGGGCCATGTTTTCACGGGCGAGGGTTTTACGCCCCGGAACACGCGCCACTGTGTCAACTCCGTGTCGCTGGAGTTCGTGCCCGCGGCGAAAAAGGAGCGGACCGAGACGGCGATCTTCGCCGGAGGCTGTTTCTGGGGCGTGGAGCATCTGCTTTCGAAGGAGCCGGGGGTGCTCGATGTCGTGTCGGGCTACATCGGCGGACATACGGAGAATCCCACTTACGAGGAGGTGTGCAGCCACCGCACGGGACATGCCGAGGCGGTGCGGGTGACGTTCGATCCGGCGAAAGTCTCCTACGAAAAGCTGGCGCGGCTCTTTTTCGAGATTCACGACCCCACGCAGGTCGGGCGGCAGGGACCCGACATCGGCGACCAGTACCGTTCGGAGGTCTTCTATACGACACCGGCCCAGCGCGCGACGGCTGAAAAACTGATCGCCGAGCTGCGTGCGAAAGGGTACGACGTCGCCACGCGCGTCACGGCGGCCACGACCTTCTGGCCGGCGGAAGAGTATCACCAGGACTATTACGACCGCAAAGGCGCGCAGCCCTATTGCCACGCCTACACCAAGCGGTTCTGATCGCTGTAAGGGGCCGGGTAGAGGGGCGGGGTCCGCCGTTTCAGTCCCGATGCTTTTCTGTCCGGCCCGGTGCTTTCTGTCCGGTCCGATGCTTTTCTGTCCGGACCGGTGCTCTCTGTCCGGCCCGGTGCTTTCTGTTCGGCCCGGTGCTTTCTGCCCGGTTCCGCACTTCGGCCCGGGCCTTTGGTTGGGGCCGGGCCAAAGCGCTATTTCAACAGATTGTCCTCCTCGTCCTTGTATTCCGATTTTTTGAAAAACATTCCGCCGAGGCCTTTCAGCGCCTTGACGGCCCGCACGCGGAAACTGTCCAGCAGCGTGCCGTCCTTCGAGACGGTGCCGTAGCCCGTCACGGCGCGCGCCCGGCGGCTGCGGACGAAGGCGATGCGGCCGTACGGCTTGAGTCCGAGGGCCAGCGATCCGTCCTCGCCGCGGATGATGTCGGTGCGGATGCCCACCTTGCGGGCCAGCTCGGTGTCGTAGGCGAAAACCAGTCCGCGGACGCTCAATTCGGGGCGTTGGAACGACTGGAGCCACAGGTGCGTGTCGCGGGCCAGTTCGTAGAACCAAAGTCCGGCGGCGGAGTGGGCTGCGTCGGGAATGTAGCTCCACAGCGAACTGGCCGCCACGACGCCCCGGCGTTCCAGCGCGTCGACCATCGTTTCGACGTAGCGCGGCGGGTATATGGTGTCGGCGTCGATGTTGATGTGGTATTTTCCCCGGGCGCGGTTCAGTCCGCAGAGGCGTGCATGGCCGCATCCGGGCGTCGTTTCGCGCTGCCACGGCAGACCGAGGGTTTCGAAAATCTCCGCCGTGCGGTCCTTCGACAGGTTGTCCGTGGCGATGATCTCCATCGGGTAGCGGCATCGCTGTTCGGCGAGCGACCAGAGACAGGCCGTCAGCCGTTTTTCCTCGTTGCAGGCGATGACCGACACGGTCGCCAGCGGCCGGTCCGACTGTCGTTCGGCGAGTTTCGCGCGCACTTCGGCGACGGTCTCCGCGGGGACTTCGGCGAAGGGCTTTTCATAGACGGGGAGGTATTTCGAGTACCATTTCATGCGATCGGGGTTTATACGGCAAAGGTAGCATTAAATTCCGCACGGGCAAGCGATTCGGCGCTGATTGCCGGGCCTGCGGCGGGAAAGCGGCTGTCGTCGATTGCGGGGCGGAGGTAGGCCCGGCGGCAGTCGGCCGGGCGGCAGGGAGTTCGGGACGGTCCCGGCGGCGGATTCCGGAACCCCGGCCGGGAAACGGGGAAAACCGCTTTGCGGCGGCGCTTTTCACTCCGGGGCTGTGCGGAATGGCGATATATTTCTTATTTTTGCGGCTCCAAACGAGTTTTTTATGTTGCGTGTCAAAGGCATTCTCTGGGCGGCTCTCTCCTCGTCGACATTCGGACTGGCCCCGCTGTTCACCCTGCTGTTGCTGGGCGTGGGTTATTCGTCGTTCGAGGTCCTGACCTACCGCTGGGGTGTGGCGTCGTTGTGTCTGGGAGCCTACGGCCTGCTGGCGGGGTGCGATTTCCGCCTCGGGAGGCGCGAACTGGGCACGGTGTTCCTGCTGAGCCTGTTCCGCGCTGCGACGTCGCTGAGCCTGGTGATCGCCTATCAGAACATCGCCAGCGGGGTGGCCTCGACGATTCACTTCATGTATCCGCTGGTCGTGGCCGTCGTGATGATGTGTTTCTTCCGCGAACGCGGTTCGGTGTGGACCTTCGCGGCGATCGGCATGTCGATCGTCGGCGCGGTGCTGCTGTCGCTGGGCAACGTCGATTTCTCGCACGGCGACACGACGCTGGGGATCGTTTCGGCGACCGTCTCGGTCGTCGCCTACGGCGGTTACATCGTGGGCGTGCGCCGGAGCCGCGCGGTGGAGATCGACTCCACGGTGCTGACCTGCTGCGTGATGGCCTTCGGCGCGCTGTTCTTCATCGCCGGGGGCCTGCTGACGGGCGGCGTGCGTCTTGAGGCCGACCCGCATACGTGGCTCTATATCCTCGGTGTGGCCATTCCGGCGACGGCCGTCTCGAACATGGCGCTGGTGCAGGCCATCAAGAGCATCGGGCCGACGCTGACCTCGATTTTCGGGGCCATGGAGCCGCTGACCGCCGTGGTGATCGGCGTCTGGGTTTTTGCCGAGCTTTTCACGGCGAAGGGCGCCGCGGGCATCCTGCTGATCGTGGCGGCGGTGTCGGTCGTGGTCCTGCGCAGCCGGAAAGGGTAGCCGGGGCGGCCGGCGTGCGGCGATACGAAAAATCCCGGAGTTTGCGCTCCGGGATTTTTCGTGTTCTTAAAGTGTGAAGACCATCGCGATGGGGTAGTGGTCCGAAATGTAGGGCGCTCCGTAGTTGCCGTCGAGCGTGGCGAATAGCTGGCATTTGAGCTTGCCGCGGTAGTAGAGGTGGTCGATGACGATGGTGTCGGGAGCCGAGCCGAACCCGTTGAAAGTCCCCTTGTGGTCGGTCGTCGCGGCCTTGGCGCGGGCCGAGACCATATATTTGGTCAGGGGTTTGAAGATCGGGCTGTCGACCGGGGTGTTGAAGTCGCCGCCGACGATGGCCGGGGCTTTCTTGCCGGCGATCTCGTGGATCTTTTCGATGAGCAGCTTCACGCCCTCTTCGCGCGCCGCCTTGCCCTTGTGGTCGAGGTGGGTGTTGAAATAGAAGAACTCCTTGCCCGACTTCCGGTCCTTGAGTTCGACCCACGTCACCGTGCGGTTGCAGGCCCCGTCCCAGCCGCGCGACACCTTGTCGGGTGTTTCGCTGAGCCAGAACGTGCCGCTGTCGAGCAGCTCGAAACGATCGCGCAGGTAGTAGACGGCCATGAACTCGCCCTTCTCGGCGCCGTCGTCGCGGCCCACGCCCACGCGGGCGTACTGCGGGCACTCGGTGTCGATGTAGTGCAGCTGGTCGATAAGTCCTTCCTGCACGCCGAACACGTCGGGAGCCTCCCGGCGGATCATCTCCGGAGTGGCGTGACGACGTTTCATCCAGACGTTGTCGCCGTCCTTGCCGTGGCTGGTGCGCAGGTTGTAGGAGATCAGTTTGATCGGTTCGGCGCCGTCGGCGGCGAATGCCGGCATTGAAAAAGAGGCTGCTAACAGCAGCAGAAGTGCTATTTTCTTCATTTGGGTTACAGGTGTGATTAACTTATGCAAAGATAGCAATATTTTTCGGAAAGCCAACCGTTTTTCAGGTTGTCAGAACCCTTTTCAGGCGGTCGAGACCCTCGGCCAGCAGTTTGCGCGGGCAGGCGATGTTCAGGCGGATGAAGCCTTCGCCCGCGGCGCCGTACATGGACCCGGAGTTGACGTGCAGGCGGCCTTCGTCCAGCAGCCGTCGGGTGAGCGCGTCGGACGACAGCCCCGCGGCCCGGCAGTCGGTCCAGACGAGGTAGGTTCCTTCCAGCGGAAGCACCGGGAACTGCGGAAGATGCCGCGCGAAGTAGTCCCGCAGGAAAAGGTAGTTTTCCCACAGGTAGCCGTTGAGCGCGTCGAGCCACTCGGCGCCGTCCGTGTAGGCCGCCGTCAGAGCCTCGATGGCGAAGGGGCTGATCATGCCCGTCTCGTTGATTTCGAGCGACCGGGCGATCCGTTCCCGGAGGCCGGCGTCGGCGGCGAAGATGTTGGCCACCTGCACTCCCGCGAGGTTGAACGCCTTGCTGGGCGAGGCGCAGGTGACCGAGCGGCGCGCGAACTCCTCCGAAAGCGAGGCGAAGGGGGTGTAGCGGAATCCCGGCATCACCAGCTCGCAGTGGATTTCGTCGGCCACGACCAGTATGTCGCGGCGCAGGCAGATGTCGCCGATGCGGCGCAGCTCTTCGGGCGTCCAGACCCGCCCCGCGGGGTTGTGCGGGTTGCAGAGCAGCATCAGTTTCACGGCAGGGTCGGCGGCCCGGCGTTCCAGCGCGTCGAAATCGACCGTATAGCGGTTGTCGCCGTAAGTCAGTTCGCACTCCGCGGCGGAGCACCCGCTGTTGTCGATGGCGATGAAGAAGTGGTTGTAGACGGGCGTCAGCACCAGCACCCGGTCTCCGGGGCGGGTCAGCGCCCGGAGAATGGCCGAGAGCGCCGGGATCACGCCCGTCACGGGAAGTATCCAGTCCGCTCCGGGCGCCCAGCCGTGCCGCCGGGCAAACCAGGACGTGACCGCCCCGTAGTAGCTCTCCGGGACCGTGGCGTAGCCGTAGACGCCGTGCTCCACCCGGCGGCGGAGCGCCTCGACGACGCACGGGGCCGTGCGGAAATCCATGTCGGCGACCCACATCGGGAGGATGTCGGCCGCAGGTTCCTCGTCCCACTTCACCGAGTTGGTTCCCCGGCGCGGGATCAGTTGATCGAAATCGTATTTTGCCATATCGGAATGCACTTTATTTACAAAGATACGAAAAAGTCGGATCGCTGCAATACCGGACTGCCGTGCGACTCGGTGGAACCTGCCGACCTTCGGAAAGTGTCGTTACGACACCAAATATACGAAAAAGTCGGACCGCTGCAAAACCTCCGGCTATTTGCTCATCCGGTATGCCGACGGGGTCATGCCCGTGTGGCTGCGGAAATACTTGCCGAAAAACGACTGGTTGGGGAAATTGAGGCAGTAGGCGATCTCCTGAATGCTCATCGTCGAATATTTCAGCAGGTTTTTGGCTTCGAGCACCACGTAGTCGTCGATCCATTCGGCGGCGGTGCGGCCCGAGGTCTTGCGGATGATCGTCGTGAGGTATTTGGGCGTCAGGTGCAGCTGCCCGGCGTAGAAGCCCACCGAACGCTCCTGCATGTAATGTTTGGTCAGTTCGCTCATAAACTGGTTGAAATACTCGTCGTTGCGGCTGCGGGCCGAGGTCTCCGGGGCGGGCTGCGACTCGATGTGCCGCCCGATGATGCGGCAGACCTTGTAGGCCAGCGTGCGGATCATCGAGCGCAGGATCTCCGGCGAATAGACGTCGCCCGGGCGGGGCAGGCTCTCGGAGCGGATTTCGGCGAACGAGCCGGTGATGCCGGCCCATTCGGCTTCGCAGAGCCGCAGGCAGGGCTGTTTCTCGACGCTTAAAAAGAGCCTCGAAAGCAGTTTGATGTCGATATTGATGCGCCGGATGAACTCCTCTTCGTAGATCACCGTGTAGACCGAGGACTCCGGCCGGATGGATTCCACTTGCAGAATCGAGCCGGGCAGGAAGACGAACAGCATCTTCGCGTCGAGCGTGTGGCGGCGCAGTCCCGAGGTGAACGAAATCGAACCTTCGGAACAAAAAAGGATCGCGAAGGCATCGAGACGCGTCGGGTAGCGGAACAGGTCGATGTTGACCGTGTCCATGATCTTGACGCGCGAAGCGATCAGACAGCCATCGAAATAGAGGTCTTCCGGGCGCGGTTCGTTGACGGTGAGCAATGTTTCGAGCGAGAAGCTCTGAATCTCCTTTTCGTTCATTTTATCGGTCGTATTTCGGGCAAATATAACGAATTTGCCGAATACGATTTGTCGAAAGGTTGGAAATCGAACCAATCGGCTAATTTAACCGACACGGCGGCCTTTTCCGGAGGGGGCTAAAAGGGGAACTTTGCATCGAAAAATTGAAGAACCGATGAAACGAACTGTTTTCTGTGCCGCGCTGCTGCTGGCCGCCGGCTGTTCATCTCCGAAAAAGAACCGCACGGTCGATCCGCTGCGTGTCGAAACCATCGTGGCCGCGCCCTCGGCCGACGTCGGGGCGGCCGTTTATGTAGGTGCGATCGAAGAGGAGTCTTCGGCCGCCTTGAGCTTCCCCGTCGCCGGGACCGTCGCCCGCACCTTTGCGGACGAGGGCCGGCGCGTCGGCAAAGGTCACCTGCTCGCCGAGCTCGATCCCACCTCGGCGCGCCGGACTTTCGAGGCCGCCGAAGCCGCGCTGAATCAGGCGAAGGACGCCTGCGCGCGTCTGAAACAGCTCTACGACGCCGAGAGCCTGCCCGAGATCAAGTGGGTCGAGGCGCAGACCCGGCTGCGGCAGGCCGAGGCGGCCTTCGGGATCGCGAAGAAGAATCTGGAGGACTGCTCGCTTTACGCGCCCTTTTCCGGGGTGGTCGGCCAGCGGCGGATTTCGGCCGGGGAGACGGCCCTGCCGGGCGTTCCCGTGCTGACGCTGCTCGAAGTCGGACGCGTCAAGGTGCGCTTCTCGGTCCCCGAGCAGGAGATCGCCCGGCTCGGCGCCGACAGCCGGATCGGGGTGGGCGTCGCCGCGCTCGGCGACCGGGTGTTCCCCGCCGGGAAGATCGAAAAGGGCGCCGTGGCCAATCCCGCGGCCCACACCTACGACGTGCGCGCCACGCTGGACAACGCCGCTGGCGAGTTGCTGCCGGGCATGGTGTGCCGCGTGACGGTTTCGCCCGCAGAGTCGGCCGAGGAGATTGCCGTTCCGCTGCGCGCCGTGCAGCAGGCGGGCGACGGGAGCCGTTTCGTGTGGACCGTGCGCGGCGATTCGGCCGTGCGTACGGCCGTCACGACGGGGCGGCTGGTGAACAACGGCATCGTGCTGACCGGGGGCGTCGCGGCGGGCGACCGCATCGTCGTGGACGGCATGCAGAAGATCGGCGAGGGCAGTAAAGTCGTATGGCGATGAGAAGTTCGAATAGCGTAATAGCCTGGTCGATGCGGAATTTTCGCATCACCTTCCTGATCGTGGGCTGCCTGTTCGTGTTCGGAATCTACGCCCTTGCGCGCATTCCCAAGCAGGAGTTCCCCGAGTACACGATCCGGCAGGGCGTCGTCGTGGGCGTCTATCCCGGGGCGACGGCCGAGGAGGTCGAAGAGCAGCTGGCGAAGCCGCTCGAACAGTTCCTGATGACTTATAAGGAGGTGAAGCGTGCGAAGACCACCTCCACGTCGCAGAACGGCATGTGTTACGTGATGGTCGAGCTGAACGACGATGTGAACGACAAGGACGAGGTATGGTCGAAAGTCAAGCACGGGCTGGCGGCGTTCAAGATGCAGCTGCCTGCGGGTGTCGCGGCCGTGGTGACCAACGACGATTTCGGCGACACCTCGGCGCTGCTGATCACCCTCGAATCGGACACGCGCTCCTACCGTGAACTGAAAGGGTATATGGACGATTTGAGCGACCGTCTGCGCCGCATCGAGTCGGTCTCCAACCTGCGCCCCTACGGCGTGCAGCAGGAGCAGATCTCGGTTTACGCCGATCCCGAGCGGCTCGCGGCCTACGGCATCGGCGAGAAGACGCTCTCCGCGGCGCTGGCCGCGCAGGGGCTGACCCCGCTGGGCGGCTCGGTGAGCAATGCCGAGACCGAGACCCCGATCCACATCGCGCCGTCGCTGGCCGGGGAGCGGGAGGTCGCCGAGCAGATCGTCTGGAGCGATCCCGAAGGGCACGTCCTGCGGGTGAAGGACGTGGCACGCGTCGTGCGCGAGTACGACGATCCGGACAGCTATATCCGCAACAACGGCCACCGTTGCGTGCTGCTGTCGCTGGAGATGCAGGCCGGGAACAACATCGTGGAGTACGGCCGCGAGGTCGACGAGGTGCTGCACGCCTTCATCGAAGAGGAGCTTCCCGCCGATGTCAGCGTGCAGCGCATCGCCGACCAGGCCAAGGTCGTCGGCGACTCGGTGCACTCGTTCCTGCGCGACCTGTTCGTGGCCATGGCCATCATCATCGTCGTGATGATGCTCCTCTTCCCGCTGCGGTCGGCCATCGTCGCCGCGCTGACGATCCCGATGTCGACCTTCATATCGGTGGGCATGATGTACCTCTGCGGCATTCCGCTGAACACCGTGACGCTCGCCGCGCTGGTCGTCGTGCTGGGCATGATCGTCGACAACTCGATCGTGGTGATCGACGGCTACCTCGATTACCTCGGGCGCGGCCATTCGCGGTGGTTCGCCGCCGTGGAGAGCGCCCGGGAGTTCTTCCCCTCGCTGCTGCTGGCCACGATCTGTATCTGCATGATCTTCTATCCGATCCTCTTCACGATGACGGGCATGATGGGCGACTTCCTGACCTGGTTCCCGTGGACGATCACCATTAACCTGATGGTGTCGCTGCTGCTGGCCGTGATGGTCATTCCGTTCCTCGAGATACTGATCATTCCGGCCGTTCACGTGCGCAGGGACGGCCGCAGGTCGTTCACCGACCGGGTGCACGACGTCTACCGCCGCGTGCTGGCGTGGACCTTCCGCCACGGGTGGCTGACGATCTCGCTCGGCGCCGCCTCGGTGGTCGTGTCGCTGCTGATCGCCACGCAGCTCAAGTTCCGCATGGTTCCCTTCGCCGACCGGGACCAGTTCGCCGTGGAGATCTACCTGCGCCCCGACACGCCGCTGGAACGCACCGGGGCCGTCGCCGATTCGGTTTACCGGGCGCTGCGGGCCGACGAACGGGTGAAGTCGGTCACCTCGTTCGTGGGGTGCTCGTCGCCGCGCTTCCAGATGAGCTACGCCCCGCAGATCGCGGGCAAGAACTACGCGCAGTTCATCGTCAACACCACGTCGGTGGATGATACGGAGTCCATTCTCGACGAGTACGCCGACGCGTGGGCTGACCGTTTCCCCGAAGCCTACGTCAAGTTCAAGCAGCTCGACTACCAGAACGTGCCGTCGCTCGAATTCCGCTTCTACGGCAGCGACATCGACTCGCTGCGCGCCGCGGCCGACCGGCTGATGGCCCGCATGCGGCAGATGCCCGAACTGCAATGGGTGCATACCGATTACGAGGACCCGCGGGCGATCGCCGAGGTGCGGCTCGATCCCGTCACGGCGTCGCAGCTGGGTATCACGCGCACGGTCGTGGCCGCCAATATGGCCCTGGCGTCGGGCGACGTGGCCGTGGGTTCGGTCTGGGAGGGCGATTACAGGCTCCCGGTGGTGCTCAAGCGCGACGCCCGGCTGGGCGAACGCTCGCTGTCGGACATCGGGGACACCTATGTCTCCTCGCCCGTGCCGGGGGTGAGCGTGCCTCTGCGGCAGATCGCCGACGTGGAACCCGCGTGGAGCCAGTCGAAGATCGTCCACCGCAACGGCATGCGCTGCATCACCGTGACGGCCGACCTGAAACGCGGCGCCAACGCGATGCGGATGACCTCGCGCATCAGCCGGATGCTGAAAGACGAGATTCCGCTCCCGCCGGGCGTCGAGACCGAGCTGGGCGGCGCGCACGAGTTCGACGCCGAGACCCTGCCGCCCATCGCCGCGGGGTTGAGCATCTCGCTGGTGATCATCTTTTTCTTCATCCTCGTCAACTTCCGCAAATTCGGCATCACGCTGGTCGTCATGGCCTCGATGTCGCTGTGTCTGTTCGGCGCGATGGTCGGATTGTGGATCGCCGACTTCACCATCGGGCTGACCTCGGTGCTGGGTTTCATCACCCTGCTGGGCATGATCGTGCGGAACGTGATCCTGATGTACCAGCATGCCGAGGACAAACGCAAGGTCTGCCACTGGTCGGGCAAGCTGGCGGCCTACGACGCTGGAAAGCGCCGCATGGTCCCGATCTTCCTCACGACGGCCACCACGGCCGTGGGCGTCGTGCCGATGATGTTGGGAGGCAGTACGTTCTGGGCGCCCGTGGGTGTTACGATTTTCGCCGGAGGCATCGGCTCGCTGATCCTCGTGGTCACGATCCTTCCGGTTCTTTACTCCAAAATCTACAAGTGATGAAAAAGGCTCTCGTATATCTGATTCTCTGCTGCACGGCCCTTCCGGCCGGAGCGCAGACCCTGACGCTCGACGAATGCCGCGCGGCCGCCGCCGAGCACAACCGCACGCTCCGCGACGGCCGGTTCGAACTTGAAGCGGCCCTGCAAACGCGCCGCGAGGCGCTGACCGGCTACTTCCCGCAGGTCTCGGCCACGGGAGGCGTTTTCCAGGCCCAGCACGGACTGGTGCAGGCCGATTTCGGCATGACCATCCCGCAGCTGGGGACGATGAACCTGCCGCTGTCGATGGTCAAGCGGGGGATTGTGGGCGGCATCACGGCCGTGCAGCCCGTTTTCGCGGGGCTGAAGATCGTCAACGGCAACAAGCTCGCCCGGCTGGGCGAGGAGGTCGGGCGGTTGCAGTTGCAGAAGACCGAGTCCGAGGTGCGCGAGCAGACCGACGCCTATTACTGGCAGGTCGTGTCGCTGCGCGACAATCTTTCGACCATCGAAGCCGTGGAACGCCAGCTGGAGGAGATTCACCGCCAGGTGGAACTCTCGGTCAAGGCCGGGCTGGTGACGACGAACGACCTGCTGCGCGTGGAACTGCGGCAGCAGGAGATCGCGTCGAACCGCCTGAAGGTCGAAAACGGACTGAAAGTCTCGAAGATGCTGCTGGCACAGCATATCGGTGTCGACTGGCGCGCTTTCGACGTGGCGGCGGCGGAGTTCGGCCAGCCCGAGGCGCCCGCGGCGTTTTACGTGCCGGTCGAGGAGGCGTTGGACAACCGGGCCGAGTACCGGCTCGCCGAGAAGAATGTCGAGGCTCAGAAGTACCGGAAGCGCATGGAGCGCGGCAAACGCCTGCCGACGGTGGGCGTCGGGGCCGGCTACCTCTACTACAACGTGACGGACAAGGATGTGGACGACGGGCTGGTTTTCGCCCAGGTGTCGGTCCCCATCTCCGACTGGTGGGGCGGGGCGCACGCCCTGAAGAAGGCCCGCATCCGGGAGCAGCAGGCCGAGAACGATCGGTTGCAGGCCCGCGAGATGCTGGCCGTGGAGATCGAGCGGACGTGGAGCGAGGTGCAGGAATCCTATGCGCAGATTCTGCTGACGCGGCGTTCCGTGACGTCGGCCGCCGAGAACCTGCGGCAGAACCGCAATTTCTACCAGGCCGGAACGGCTCCGCTCACCGACCTGCTGGACGCCGAGACGCTCTACACCCGGAGCCGCAACGACTTCACCTCGGCATGCGCCGCTTACCGGACTTCGTTGGCGCGTTACATGCGCGTGACGGGGCGATAGCGGCCGTCAGCCGCAAAAACGGGCGTCCGGAACCGACCGGGCGCCCGTTTTTTCACTCTTTCCGGGGCGGTTTCGGTTCGAACATGCTCAACAGCAGTCCGCCCATGACGGCGCCCCACAGCGTGCTGTTGAGCGGCGAGGAGGTGATCGGGCACGTGCCGTCGGCACACCCCACGAAATACCAGTAGAGATAGCCTCCCAAGGCTCCCAGCGCCGCTCCCAGCAGCGTCGGCCAATGTCGTTTCAGCAGTTTCATCTTATAACGGGTTTACGTTTTCCATTGAAATAACGTTGCGAAAGTATTGATTATTTTCCGATAAAACAAATTTCCTATGGAAAATAAATGGATCGGAGTCGGCGGATGTCGGAGCGGAGGAGGGATGGAAAGGTGAAAGGTGAAAAGTGGAAAGTGAAGGGGGGGCTGACAAGATGGGGTATAGATAGGATTTCACCCCTGCCGGAGAGATTTCTGACAGGGGTGATTTTCATTTTCGTGGGAACTTTTCCGAAAGTTCCTTTTGTTTCTGCGGTGCGTAGGGGACTCGAACCCCTGACCCCGTGCGTGACAGGCACGTATTCTAACCAGCTGAACTAACGCACCATTCCGGTTATTGCGAGTGCAAAGGTATTACATTTTTTTTAGTCTGCAACTTTTTTTTTGATTTTTTGTGCGGCGCGCCGGCGGCATTCGCACCAATCTGCTTAATTCTTAAGGACAAAAGCATTGAAATTTTTTTTTGTCGCCTTCACGCTGTCTCGCCCTGTGAAGGGTGTTGACCGCCGTTTTGCGGCTGAAGCGTCTGAACCGCGGCGTGCCGGAGGGGCAAACCGGCGGCGGGGTGGGGATTTACCGAAGGTCCCTGGAAGGCCGAGGTCGAGGTCGGCAAGGAGTGGATCAAGCTCAACGGCGTGTTGGGCGGCACGGTGGAGGGATCGACCGGGTCCGAAATCCGCTTTACCTGTCAGCCCGCCGGTACGATCGGCGAAGATCAAAGCCGGTGCGGCATCATCCTGGTCCGCTATCACAACCTGTCGTGCTACCACCGCATCTTCGTGCGTCAGGGCTATGCCCCCATCCGGGTGGCCGGATCGGCCAAATGGCACACATTCAACCTGAAATATCAGGATCACGAGGCCGCCGCGCCCTGCGAGGAGGGTTCGCTCTTCCGCTACGGCAATGTCGACCAGCCCATTGACGCCGTCAACAACCAGTTCGACCGGTTTGCCGACCATGTCACGACTCCGTTCCGGCTGGCTCCCACGAGTTCGGGGCTGACGGGAACCTGGAATGCGGTCCCCGGGCAGACCCGGATAACGAGCAAGTCGCGCAGTTCGGAGGGCTTCAGCAACATGCCGCAAACCATCGGCGGCAGGCAGTGCCATGTCGCTGAACTGGCGGATTTCGAGGTGTTACAGAAGAACTGCCAGTTTGCGTTCGGCGTGCTCTACGACGATGCTTCGATTGAGACTTCGCTGAACCTGTCGGACGTGAACGGCTATGCCTGTTACAATGCGAGCAACACGAACAAGGGCATGCGCGGCTGTTTCGTCTTCAATCCTGCGGGAAGTCTCAATTCGGGCGGCGCCGGGGCCAATATCTTCTTCCCGGTGGGCGTGTCCGGATACGGCCGCCGGAAGCATTGCGCCCAGGAGAATGGAAAGTACGGCGTATTGCGTTACGCCGCCCGCAGCGCACTCTATACCTCTTCCGATGTACGTTATCGTCCGCTTTTCCATACCATCTACACCAATTTCGGGGGACTCTACTGGTGCAACCGGCAGTCGAACGGAACCTCCTCGTGGGACATCAACGTTTCGACATACGATTTCAACCATTTCGGGTCGAATGCGTTTCTGATAAGCGACTGGACCGCCGGCGACGGTCCCAATGTCAGCGACGCCTGCTTCGTCCGTCTGGTGGAGTAGGCGGGGGATAGGGCGCCGGATGCGATTTGCCGGAATTGATGCCCGCAACCGCCTTTTTGTCCGTTTGCCGGGGCCGATCGCATTCGCCTCGGGCATCCGGAATTTCGCGGAGGACGAATCCGGCATCCGCCGCGAACAACGAAAAAGCCTTGTAAACGATCCGTTTACAAGGCTTTTTTGAATTGTTCCTTCGAACTCTGCGGTGCGTAGGGGACTCGAACCCCTGACCCCGTGCGTGACAGGCACGTATTCTAACCAGCTGAACTAACGCACCATTCCGGTTATTGCGAATGCAAAGATAGTGTATTTTTTTTAATCGGCAAATGGTTTTACGGCTTTTTGAAGAAAGAAAATTGCACGCTTCCGTAACTTCTTAATTGCCAGAACTCATCGAGATCCGAAAAATCCATTTTTTTCGAATGTTCGAAGATCAGGATGCCGCCCGGGCGGAGCAGCCCGCGTTCCAGGACCAGCTTCACGACCTGCTCGCTGCCCTCCAGGTCGTAGGGGGCGTCGGAGAAGATCACGTCGAACTGCTTGGCGCAGCTTTTCAGGTAGAGGAAAACGTTGGCCTTGACAGGGTAGAAGTTTTCGATCCCCAGCAGTGCGGCCGTCCGGCGGATGAAATCGTGATGCACGGCGTTGATCTCGACCGCCGTGACGCTCCGTGCGCCGCGCGAGGCGAATTCGTAGCTGATCGACCCCGTGCCGGCAAAGAGGTCGAGCACGTCGCACTCCTCGAAATCGAGCAGGTTGCCCAGCACGTTGAAGAGGTTCTCCTTGGCGAAGTCGGTCGTGGGCCGCGCACGCAGGTTTTTGGGCGGGTTGATCGCCCGGCCCCGGTATTTTCCGCTGACTATTCGCATGTCGTCTGTCTGAATCGTTTGCCGAGCAGTTTGCGCGCCGCTTTCGGGTTGTCGCCCGCAATGCGGAGTTCGTATTCCTTTAACGGGAAACAGCCGTCGAGCCGTTCGAAAAAGTAGGCGGCATCGGTGTCCGTCGCCGCGGGAATCGCTTCGGCCAGCTGCAATTCGCCGCCGTCGTATACCTTAATATATAGAAGTCCCGCCCGGCGGCTCATCCACACGGTTTTGGCCGTATTCGCGGGGGTGTGCAGCAGCGGGGTGGTGAACCGCGCCCTGTCGCCCAGCTTCTCCTCCACCTGCCGCAGCGCCTCGCGGTTTATCGCAGTGACGGCGACGAATTCCGCCTCCGGGTCGCTGGCGACGACGCACTCCTCCGCCGTCGGCGGCATGCCGTTGGCCGCGAGCATCTCGGCGCCCCGCTCCGCGTCGAAGAGTTCGCCCGGCACGAGCATCGTGCGGGGCAGCAGCAGCTCGACCGTCACCGGGGCCTCTCCGGCAGGCAGTTCCGAGAGTGCAGGGACCGAAAAAGAGTGTCCATCCAACGAGAGCTGAATGGACACCTTATTGCCTGACTGCGGCGTGTTACTCCCAGTTGCCTGCCTCATTGTTACCGGAATCCATTGATCCGAACTTGACGCCGGGATAGCGGTTGAAGTTGTTCTGCTCTTCGTCGATCAGGTTTATCACCTCCTGACGGTAAGCCACCGTGTCGAGGAACGCCTTGTAGGGTGCGCGGCACTCCACGACGGGAATCACGACCTTCGACTCGGTGGTGATGATGCCGGCCTCCATGATGAACTGGGCCTTGTTGCCGGTTCCGGGAATGAAACGGAAGTTCTCGACATCCTGACGCGTCACCTTCTTGGGGGCGAAAATGGTGTCGATCACAGCGATTTTGAACTTTTCAATATTCTTTTTGCCCGACTTCTTCAGCATGGCCATGGCCGCCGAGTCGTCTTCGTCGACGATCTTGCGCTCCAGTTCGAGCGTGTCGGTCAGCACGAAAGCCGACAGCGAGTCGAAGCTGGCCGTGAAATGCTGGTACTTGGATTTGAAGGCGCGCTGTGCCGTACGGATATCCTTGATGCGATCGATAACCTGGGCTTTCTTCGCCTTCGTTTCTTTGTCGAACCGGATCGGAGTTGAGATCTGGACGTAGATGACGTAGACCAAACCCACGATTGCTACGGCAAGAATGATTTGAAAGAGTTTTTTCATTTTAAATAAATATTTGTTATTAATTTTGCATCAATTAAAAACCGACGCATGTTCAGCACACGTATCGCGACCCAAATTTACGCTAAAATTTGTTTCGAAACAACTCCCGGACAAAAAAAAATTATAGAAAAGTTGTCCGAATACCTTGCAGACGACGATTTTTCGAGGATTTTCGTGCTGAACGGTTATGCCGGAACCGGAAAAACGACGCTTATCGCCGGACTTGTCGGCGCGCTTAAAGACCTGGGAATCAAACCCGTGCTGCTGGCTCCCACGGGGCGTGCCGCCAAAGTGCTGGCCCAATACGCTCAAGAGAAGGCACTTACCATCCACAAACGCATTTACCGCCAGCGCACGAATGCCGATTACGAATCGAAATTCTCGCTCAACATCAACCCCGAACGCGGGGCGGTGTTCATCGTCGACGAGGCTTCGATGCTTTCGGACAACACGCAGGGCGGAGCCGTTTTCGGCAGCGGATCGCTGCTTTCGGACCTCGTGGAGTATGTCCGCAGCGGCCGCGGATGCCGTCTGGTGCTGGTCGGCGACAGCGCGCAGCTGCCGCCCGTCGGGGCTGATTTCAGCCCGGCGCTCGACCCGGTGTCGATGGATGCCTACGGCGGCATCGTCTACGGCACGATGGACGAGGTGGTGCGGCAGGAGGCGCAGTCGGGCATCCTCTTCAACGCCACGCTGGTGCGCTGCATGCTCGAAAACGGCCTTTACGAGATTCCCCGCTTCGAGATGGATTTTCCCGACATCGAGGCGGTCGTGGGCGGCGAGTTCCTCGAGAAACTTCAGGATTGCTATGCCAGATACGGCCGCGACGAGACGATCGTCATCACGCGCTCGAACAAGCGGGCCAACCGCTACAACGAGGGCATCCGCCGCAACGTGCTCTATGCCGAGGAGGAGATCGAGAGCGGCGACATGCTGATGGTCGTCAAGAACAACTACTACTTCCCCGAGCATACCGAAGACTGCCCGATGAACTTCATCGCCAACGGCGACATCGCGCGGCTGAAACGTCTCAGGCGGTTCGAGGATTTCTATGGTTTCCGCTTCGCCGACGCCGTGCTCGAATTTCCCGACTACAACGATGCGGAGATCGAGTGCAAGATTCTGTTGGATACGATCGCCTCGGAGTCGCCGTCGCTCACCCGGGAGGAGTCGACGCGCCTTTTCTACGAGGTGGAGAAGGACTACACGGACATCAAAAGCAAGTTGAAACGCTTTAAGGAAATTCGTGATAATCCGCATTTTAACGCCGTTCAGGTGAAGTTTTCCTACGCCGTCACGTGCCACAAGGCGCAGGGCGGCCAGTGGCGGGCGGTCTTCGTCGACCGCTGCCTGTTCGGCGACGAGCCGATGTCGCGCGACATGCTCCGCTGGCTCTATACGGCCCTGACGCGCGCCACCGATAAATTATATCTTGTAAATTTCGATGAAAAATTCTATGAATAGCGAACGGCATCCCCTTGAACCTTTCCTGCCCGAAAACGCCCGCCTGCTGATGCTGGGCAGCTTTCCGCCCAAACGCATCCGCTGGTCGATGGAGTTCTTCTATCCCAACCTGCAAAACGACATGTGGCGGATCGTGGGCTACCTTGCTACGGGCGACAAGATGCACTTCCTGGAACCGGGCGGACGGCGGTTCGACCGGGAGCGAATCGAGGCCTTCTGCCGTGAGCGGGGGATTGCGCTCTACGATACGGCTGTGGAGGTCATCCGGCTGAAGGACAATGCGTCGGACGCGTCACTTCAAGTGGTGCGCGAAGTCGATCTCGGAACCCTGCTGGCCCGCATTCCCGCCTGCCGGGCCGTCGTCACGACGGGACAGAAGGCCACCGACACGCTGCGCGCCATCACGGGCTGCGGCGAACCGGCCGTGGGGGAGTGCGTGCCGATGCCCTTTGCGGGGCGCGACCTGACGCTGTGGCGCATGCCCTCCTCGTCGCGGGCCTTCCCGCGTCCCGTGGAGTGGAAGGCGGAGTTTTACCGCAAAGTGTTCTCCGAGAACGGGATTCTCTGACGCTTGGGCGGAAAGAACCGGCCGGACAGACGAAAAAAATTGGATGTCGGCTTTGCACGGCATTCAAAAAAGGCCTATCTTTGTTGTATAAATTATACAATATTCTATTTTGACTTCCGAAAAGAAAATCGACAAAAAATATGTCGAGACGCCCCTGATGAAGCAATATTACTCCATCAAGGCAGTACATCCCGACGCCATTCTGCTGTTCCGCGTGGGCGATTTCTACGAGACCTTCGGCGACGACGCGATCAAGGCCAGCGGCATTCTGGGCATCACGCTCACGCGCCGCGCCAACGGATCGGCGACGTACGTCGAACTGGCGGGATTTCCCTACCATGCCATCGACACCTACCTGCCGAAGCTGGTGCGGGCGGGCGAGCGCGTGGCCATCTGCGAGCAGCTGGAGGACCCCAAGCTGGTGAAGGGACTCGTCAAGCGCGGCGTGATCGAACTGGTGACTCCGGGCATCGTGCTGGGCGACAACATCCTGGCCAACAAGGAGAACAACTTCATCGCGTCGGTCTATTTCGGCCGGCAGACGACGGGCGTGGCTTTTCTGGACATCTCCACGGGCGAGTTCTATGTGGCCGAGGGAGCGGACAGCTATGTCGACAAGCTGATCTCGAACCTCCAGCCCAAGGAGGTCGTCTACCAGCGCGGCTACGAGGACCGTTTTTCCGGTTCGTTCGGGTCGAAACTCTACACCTACCGTCTCGACGAGTGGGTCTTTTCGGAGGACGTCAACCGCGAGAAACTCTGCAAGCAGTTCGGGACCAAATCCCTCAAGGGCTTCGGCGTGGACCACTTCACCAGCGGCATTTCGGCCGCCGGGGCCATTCTCTACTACCTCGAATTCACCGAGCACCGCGAAACGGGCCATATCGCCTCCATTGCGCGTATCGACCAGGACGACTACGTGTGGGTCGACAAGTTCACGATCCGCAACCTCGAACTCTTTTCGTCGAACGGCGCGCGCGAGAAGTGCAGTTTCGCCGACGTGATCGACCGCACGCTGACGCCGATGGGCGGCCGCCTGCTGAAACGCTGGATCGCCATGCCGATCAAGGACCCCGCGAAGATCAACGAGCGCCTCGATGTGGTGGAACGGCTGATCAAAGACGCCGATCTGGCGGATGTCATCCGCGAGCAGGTGTCGCTGGTGGGCGATCTGGAGCGTATCGCGGGGCGTATCGCCGCCCAGAGGGTCACGCCCCGCGAACTGGTGCAGCTCAAGAACTCGCTCGGAGCCATCGAGACGCTCAAGGCTGCGCTGGAGTCCACCGACGACGACCGCCTGCATGCGCTGGCAGAGCAGATCGACCCTCTGGCGGAGGTTCGCGAGCGTATCGCCCGCGAAATCTACCCCGACCCGCAGAACAACCAGATACAGAAGGGCGGCGTGATCGCCGACGGCGTCGATCCCGAACTGGACGACCTGCGCCGCATCGCGCTCCACGGCAAGGACTACCTCGCGCGCATCCAGCAGCGCGAGAGCGAGGCCACGGGCATCCCGTCGCTCAAGATCAGCTACAACAACGTTTTCGGCTACTATATCGAGGTCCGCAACGCCCACAAGGACAAGGTCCCCGAGACGTGGATACGCAAGCAGACCCTCGCCAACGCCGAGCGTTACATTACGGGCGAACTGAAAGAGTACGAGGAGAAGATTCTCGGCGCCGAGGAGAAGATGCTCATCCTGGAGCAGCGCATCTACGCCGGGATCATGGCCTATATCTGCGGTTCGCTGGCGCCGATGCTGCGCGACGCCGCCGCGGTGGCGCGCATCGACTGCCTCCAGTCCTTCGCACGCATCGCCTGCGAACGCCGCTACGTGCGTCCCGTGCTGGACGACGGCAAGCGCATCGACATCCGTCAGGGCCGCCACCCGGTGATCGAGACGCTGATGCCCGTGGGGGAGGAGTACATCCCCAACGACGTGATGCTCGACGACAAGCAGCAGCAGATTATGATGATCACCGGACCCAACATGTCGGGTAAGTCGGCGCTGCTGCGCCAGACCGCGCTGATCATCCTGATGGCCCAGATGGGTTCGTACGTACCCGCGAAGTCGGCCCATATCGGCTATGTGGACAAGATTTTCACGCGCGTCGGGGCTTCGGACAACATTTCGCAGGGCGAGTCGACCTTCATGGTCGAGATGCTCGAATCGGCCAGCATCCTCAATAACATTTCGGACCGCAGCATCGTGCTGCTCGACGAAATCGGCCGCGGCACGTCGACCTACGACGGCATTTCGATCGCCTGGGCGATGGTCGAATACCTTCACAACCACCCCTCGGCCCGCGCCAAGACGCTTTTTGCCACGCATTACCACGAGCTGAACGAGATGGAGCAGATGTGCTCCCGGGTGAAGAACTACCACGTCTCGGTCAAGGAGATGGGCAACCAGATCGTCTTCCTGCGCAAGCTCGAGCGCGGCGGCACGGAGCATTCGTTCGGTATCCACGTGGCCCGCATGGCCGGCATGCCGGTGTCGATCGTCTCGCGGGCGGACGAGATTCTGCGCAACCTCGAACTGGTCTACGGCAACAACGAGATCGTGCCGAGCCGCAGCCTCAAGGAGCGGGGCCGCAAATCCGCGGCGCAGGCCGTGAAGGAGGCCGCCGAGAGCGCCGGGCCGCAGAACATGCAGCTGTCGATGTTCCAGCTCGACGATCCCGTGCTGGTGCAGATCCGCGACCAGATCAAGGGCCTCGACATCAACTCGCTGACCCCGATCGAGGCGTTGAACAAACTCAACGAAATCAAGAAGATAACTGGTATCTGATAAAGCGATACTGGAAGTCGAATATACCAAAGCCCCGAACCTCTTTTCGAGAAGTCCGGGGCTTGTGTTATTATTTGATTAGTGTTATTCTAATTATACACGCCTTCTTTTTCTCTTATTATGCCTTTCTCATATTTGTTGGCACGCTTACCTGAATAAATTACAAGTTGACTGAATTTGGGCCTTCCAATCTGAATTTGTCCATCTGAAAAAACATATAGATAGGCGTTCTTCATAGTCTTATTCCATACTGTTTTGCCGTTAGAGTCTGTTACTTTTACTTTAACCCTGTATTTGTCGCTAAAAAGCCATCTGGGCTAATGGATTTGATTGCAACTACTACATCGGTATATACTTCACCTTCTATATCAAGAAAACAAACTTTACGAATTAATTCCGCATTTTGCATTGGTGATGCTTTTTCAGTTTCATCGTTGTTGTTTTGAGCAAAGACAAACCAACCAAATGAAAGCGAGAAAATTAAAAGAACAATAAGTTTTTTCATGGTTTCAGCATTTTAAGGCTACTATTTAGATTCCCTATTTGCTGCTCTGGATCAGCGAACGGATGTTCTGGATCAGCATCGCTACGGCCACCGAGTTGAAGCCGCCTTCGGGAATGATCACGTCGGCGTATTTCTTCGACGGCTCGACGAACTCCTCGTGCATCGGCTTCACCGTCGAGGTGTACTGCGTGATGACCGACTGCATCGTGCGTCCGCGCTCGCAGACGTCGCGCAGGATACGCCGCGCCAGCCGGATGTCGGCGTCGGTGTCGACGTAAACCTTGATGTCCATCAGGTCGCGCAGCTCCTTGTTCTCGAAGATCAGGATGCCGTCGACGATGATCACCTTCGAAGGTTTCACGCTCACGCTCTCCGACGTGCGGTCGTGGTCGACGAACGAGTAGACCGGGTGTTCGATGGGCACGTTGTTCTTCAGCGCCTTGATATGCTCCACGAGCATCTCCGTGTCGAAGGCCTGCGGATGGTCGTAGTTGAGTTTCGTACGCTCCTCGTAGGTGAGTTCGGGATGCGCCTTGTAGTAGTAGTCGTGGCAGAGCGTCACCACGTCGTCGCCGATGAACGCTTCCTGCAAACGCTTGACGAGCGTCGATTTTCCCGAGCCGGTTCCCCCGGCGACTCCGATTACCGTTACGTTCATAAGATCAGTAAGTTTTTGATATTATAGACCGTTTCATCGCATCTGACCGTCTTTATTCGCCGCCTCCGGCGTCGTTTGCAAATCCGACCCTCCCCTAAATCCCCTCCTCGGAGGGGACTTTATGGCATCCGTCGTCCGGATTATTCTCAACAATGCGATTTGCGGTGGTTATTAAAAAAAAGGATCACCCTCCTGAAGAGGGCAATCCTTTTTCTGACTGTCGTTTTATGCGTCGATATTCGCGTAATGCGCATTTCGCTCGATGAACTCGCGGCGGGGCGGAACCTCGTCGCCCATCAGCATCGAGAAGATGCGGTCGGCTTCGGCGGCGTTCTCGATGTTCACCTGGCGCAGGATGCGCGTGTCGGGGTTCATCGTCGTCTCCCACAGCTGGTGGGCGTTCATCTCGCCGAGACCTTTGTAACGCTGGATGTGCACGCCCTTGCCGAACTCGGCTGAGATCTCGTCGCGCTCCTTCTCGGTCCAGCAGTAACGCTCCTGCTTGCCCTTCTTCACGAGGTAGAGGGGCGGGGTGGCGATATAGACGTGGCCGTTTTCGATCAGTTCCTTCATCTTGCGGAAGAAGAACGTCAGCATCAGCGTGGCGATGTGGCTTCCGTCGACGTCGGCATCGGTCATAATGATGATCTTGTCGTAGCGCAGTTTTTCGAGGTTCAGGGCCTTGGAGTCCTCCTCGGTTCCGATCGTGACGCCGAGGGCCGTGAACATGTTCTTGATCTCCTCGTTCTCCCACATGCGGTGCTCCTGGGCCTTCTCGATGTTCAGGATCTTACCGCGCAGCGGCATGATGGCCTGGAAATTCCGGTCGCGGCCCGATTTGGCCGTACCGCCTGCCGAGTCACCCTCGACGAAGAAGATCTCGGCGATCGAACGGTCGCGGCTCGAACAGTCGGCGAGTTTTCCGGGAAGCCCGGCGCCCGACAGCACGGTTTTGCGCTGCACCAGTTCGCGGGCGTGGCGCGCCGCGTGGCGGGCCGTAGCCGCGAGGATCACCTTCTGCACGATGGCCTTGGCGTCCTTGGGGTTCTCCTCCAGATAGTCGCCCAGCGCCGAGGCCAAGGCCTGGTCGACGGCGGCCGCAACCTCGTCGTTGCCCAATTTGGTCTTGGTCTGTCCCTCGAACTGCGGCTCCTGCACCTTCACCGATACGACAGCGGTGAGTCCTTCGCGGAAGTCGTCGCCGTTGATGTCGAACTTCAGCTTGGCGAGCATGCCCGAATCCTCGGCGTATTTCTTGAGCGTACGGGTCAGCGCACGGCGGAAGCCCGTCAGGTGCGTACCGCCCTCGATGGTGTTGATGTTATTTACATAGGAGTGTACGTTCTCCGAGAACGAATCGTTGTATTGCATGGCCACCTCCACCGGGACGCCGTTCTTCTCGGTGTCGAGGTAGATGATCTGCTCGACGATCGGCGTGCCGCGCGTGGCGTCGAGGTATTTGACGAACTCCTTGAGTCCCTCCTCCGAGTAGAAGTGGTCCTCGCGGGTCTTGCCCTCCTCGTCGGGACGCTTGTCGTAGAGGTTCAGGCTGATGCCCTTGTTCAGGAACGCCAGCTCGCGCAGGCGGTTGGCCAGGATGTCGTATTTGTATTCGGTGGTATGCGTGAAGATCGAGCCGTCGGGCTTGAAGGTGATGATCGTACCGCGGTCCGTACATTCGCCGACCACCTCGACCTGCGAGGTCGGGGCGCCCTTGCTGTATGTCTGGCGGTAAATCTTGCCGTCGCGGCTGTGGATCTCGGCGATCAGCAGCGTCGAAAGCGCGTTGACGCACGAGACGCCGACGCCGTGCAGACCTCCCGAGACCTTGTAGCTGCCCTTGTCGAACTTACCGCCGGCGTGGAGCACCGTCAGCACCACTTCGAGCGCCGATTTGCCCTCCTTCTCGTGGTAGTCGGTCGGAATGCCTCGGCCGTTGTCCCTGACGGTGATGGAGTTGTCCTCGTTGATCGTCACGTCGATGTCGGTGCAGTAGCCCGCCAGCGCCTCGTCGATCGAGTTGTCCACGACCTCGTAAACCAGGTGGTGGAGACCCTTCTCGCCGATGTCGCCGATGTACATGGCGGGACGCTTGCGCACCGCTTCGAGACCTTCAAGGACCTGAATGTTCGACGCGGAGTATTCTTCTTCTTGTTTTTTAACGTTTTCTAATTCGGTACTCATCGTAGTCTTTAAATATCGTACAAATATACGGAAAATTTCCGGATAAAACAAGCATCCGGAAACGGCTTTACGGACGATTGTTTGGTCTGTTCGTTCGCTTTGCGGCCTTGATGCGGAATTACGCCAGTTCGGCCTTGAGGTCCACCTCGCGGATTTTGCCCTTGGAGAAGAGCACGGCGCGGGCGGGGTAGTTCTCGATCAGGGCCGTGTTGTGCGTTGACATCACCACGGCGCAGCCCTGCGAGGCGATCTTCTGGAACAGCTGCATGATGCCGTCGGCCGTCACCGGGTCGAGGTTGCCCGTCGGCTCGTCGGCCAGCAGCACCTGCGGGTCGTTCAGCAGCGCGCGGGCGATCACCAGCCGCTGCTGCTCGCCGCCCGAAAGCTCGAAAGGCATTTTGTAGCTTTTCGACCCGAGTTCCACCAGCCCCAGCACCCGGTCGATGCGCTCGCGGATCTCCTGCTCGCGCTTCCAGCCCGTGGCCTTCATCACGTAGTAAAGATTCATAAAGACGTTGCGGTCGGTGAGCAGCTGGTAGTCCTGGAAGACGATGCCGATGCGGCGGCGCAGGTAGGGGATGTCCTTGCGGCGCAGGCGGCGCAGGTCGAATCCCGCGACATATCCCTTTCCGGTAAGGAGTTGCATCTCGGCATATAAAGTTTTGAGAAAACTGCTTTTCCCGCTCCCGACACGTCCGATCAGGTATACGAATTCGCCCGGGGCCACCGACAGGTTGACCTCCGAGAGCACCATCTCGCCCCGTTGCAGGAGTTTCTTCTCCGAGCAGCTGCCGAAGGGATTGTCGGCATGGTAGATAGCCACGTCGCGGAGATTTACGACATATTTTTCATTCATAGCGTTTCGCTCTGTTTTCCGAACAAACAAAGATAAGCAAAATATCCGTATGCCCTTCATCCGTCCGGTAAAAAAGCGTTCCGGCAGGCGTCCGGAGGCGGGTGCGGCGCGGATTTTGCGCAACCCCTCGCGGGCGATGGACTGCGGCAGACGCTCCGCCTGCTGCTTCGGAACGGGCCGGCGGCGCGGTTTCGGCTGCCGAGGCTCCGAATCCGGACAATCCGGCTCCGGTGCTTTCGGTCCGACGGGGCTGCTCCCGGCATTTGTCAAATAAATTTGCGAATGCCCGCGTTTTGTACTATCTTTGCACTGTTTCCGATTGACTTTGCGCGGAAAGACCGGGGGTGCCTGGTTTTGACAGCAGGCAGAGTTTGATTGTAAGCACGCCGAGCGCTGTGTGGCGGCTCGTTAATCCCGATGCTCAAACTACAAATGGCAATAACAGCCTTGCACTCGCTGCTTAATTTTCAAGGAAAATTGGCTTAATCGCCGAAGCCCAGGCGCTTTGGCGACGAGTATCCCGAAGGGACGTTCCGCTCTTTAACGGCTCTTCATACGGGGTATCATCCATTTAGAGATAGTGCGCCGGAGGGTTCCGGCCGGTGCGCGAAAATCAAGGAACTGGGCCTCGTGTTCGGTAGCCGCCTGCCAGGCACGGGGAGAAGGATCAAATGGCGGCTAAGCGTGTAGAAAGCTTTCGGGTTCCCTGTTTGGACGCGGGTTCGACTCCCGCCACCTCCACTGAAAACCAAGTAGTTGTGAGAAAAATCCTGTAATTCTGAGAATTACGGGATTTTCTTTTTGTGCCCTGCGGGTGCGTGCGGAGGGATGCGGAAGATCTTACCTTCGGCGAAAGTCGCCCACAGCGAGCCGTCGGGAGCCTCGGTGATGAAGTTCGCCGCCGAGTTGCAGCACTTGACGCACCACAGCGGCGTGCCGTCCTCGCGCACGGCGGCGACGTTGCCCGAGCGGTCGGCGAGGTAGGCTATGCCGCCGCTCACGGTCACCGGGCAGGCCGTGTAGTCGTAGCCGAAGCCCGCGGGGGTGATCCACAGCCGGCGGAAGGCGTCCGGGGCCGTGTCGATGGCCAGCAGTTCGCCGTCCATGGTTTTGACGTAGAAGCGTTTGCCGTCGGCGCTCATGCCCGATGCTTCGCGGGCCTTGTAGTCGGTGCAGCGCCATACGACGCTTCCCGAGGCGAGGTCGAGGCAGGTGACGGCGCGGTCGGGCGCGTCGATGAACACGCGGCCTCCGGCGATCCGGGGAACGATGTTGCCCGGGGACAGGAAGAGGCTTTTCGAGCCGTTGGTCCACTTCCAGCCGAGTTTTCCCGTCGCGGCGTCGAGGCAGTGAAGATGCCCGTTCCAGGCTCCGAAAACCAGTTTCCCGTCCGCCAGCGCGGGTTGCCCCTGCGACTGGCCGCGTCCGTAGTCGTAACGCCACAGAATCCGCCCGTCGCTCACCGCGATTTTGGCCATCGTGCCGTTGCCCAGACCGATGTAGAGCACGGCGTTGGGTCCGCGGCCCGCGACGAGTCCCTGCCCGACGATCGGCGTCGGGGTGTCGATGTGCCACCTCTCGCGGCCCGTGCGGGCGTCGTAGGCGCGCAGTCCGTCGGTGGTCGTGCCCGCGATGACCAGCCCTTCGGCCACGAGGGGCGTGGTGTAGAGCGCCCCGCCGAAACGCTGACGCCACACCTCGCGGTTGCGGCGCGTGTCGTAGGCCCGCAGCACGCCCTGCGTCGTGCCGTAATACACCAGGTCCTTGTAAAAGGCCGCTCCGGTGTAGATTGTGGCGCTGTCCTGCAACACAAGCTGCGCATGCGCCTTGTAGTCGGGAACCGGGGGCGTCGGGTCGGAGGCGAGGGCCAGCGTTTGCGGGTCGTCCTGCATGCGGATCGTGAAGCGGGTGCGCGGCTCCGCGCCCAGCGTCTTTTCGCGCACACGGACCGAGTCGCCCCAGAAGTCGAGCAGTGTGTAGCCCGCGTCGGAATCGCTCTTGCCGCGCAGGGCGCGTCCCTGAATGCCTGCTATGGAGTCGAAGTTGAACAGCGAGGGTGCGCGGTGGTAGTGGCCGAACAGCGTGAGCGGGATATCCAGCCGCCGGAGCGTCGCCGTCACCTCCGTGCGGTTCGTGAGGTCGTTGTTCAGCGGATAGTGGCAGAGGCTCACGATGCGCTGGCCGGGCCGGGCCTTGGCGGCCTCCGCGGCCAGCCACGCGAGGTCCTCGGTGCGCACCGCTCCCATGGCCATCTTCATAAAAGGTCCCGAAGCGTAGCCCAGAAAGAGGTAGTCCCCGGCCCGGAAGGCGGTGCGCCCGTCGTGGCCGAAGATCCGGGCGAAGGTCGTGCAGGCGCTTTCGGACCACGTGGTCTCGTGGTTGCCCGGCACGGCGTGCCACGGTTTTTCGAGCCGTGAGATCAGCCCGTGGACATATTCCAGTTCGGCGTCGCTGCCCAGGTTGGTGAGGTCGCCGCCGAAGATCACGATGTCGCACGGCGAGGCGTTGATTTCGTCCACCGCGACGCGGAACAGCGAATCCTGCACGTTGCCGGGCGTCACGTGGATGTCGGTCAGAAAGGCGACGCGGAGCGTGTCGCAGGGAGCCGGGGCCGGGAATGCCGACGACGCCCACAGCGCGCCGAAGCACAGCAGGATTTTGGAGCATTTCATTGGGCTTGCGCAGTTTTGTCGTTACAAGATACGAAATTCAGCGGAAAAAGCTATCTTTGCGTTGCAAAAAACAGGGGGACTATTCCCGATAAGCGGTGCCCGCATTTTGGTTGACAATCCGGTCGCATGCGATAAGTCCCCTCCGAGGAGGGGATTTAGGGGAGGGTCAGATTTGCAAATGTGGCCAAAGGCCGCAGGAGATTGACCATGAGAACGACTAAACGATACTGTAACTAAACTACATGCTGATATGAAAACCATTCTTCTTCTGGGTTCCGGCGAGCTGGGCAAGGAGTTCGCGATTGCGGCACAGCGGCTGGGACAGACCGTCGTGGCGTGCGACAAGTATGCGGGCGCTCCCGCGATGCAGGTGGCCGACGCCGCGGAGGTCTTCGACATGCTCGACGGTGACGCGCTGGCCGCTGCAGTCGCAAAACACCGCCCCGACATCATCGTTCCCGAGATCGAGGCCATCCGCACCGAACGGCTCTACGAGTTCGAGCGGGCGGGCGTCCAGGTCGTACCGAGCGCCCGGGCCGTGAATTTCACGATGAACCGCAAGGCCATCCGCGACCTCGCGGCGAAGGAACTGGGGCTGAAGACGGCGCGGTATTTCTACGCCGCATCGCTCGGCGAACTGCGCGAGGCCGCCGCGAAAATCGGCTTCCCCTGCGTGGTCAAGCCGCTGATGTCCTCTTCGGGCAAGGGGCAGTCGCTGGTCAAGGGTCCCGACGAGCTGGAACGCGCCTGGCATTACGGCTGCGAAGGGTCGCGCGGCGACATCCGCGAACTGATCATCGAGGAGTTCATCCGCTTCGACAGCGAGATCACGCTGCTGACCGTCACCCAGAAGGACGGCCCGACGCTTTTCTGCCCGCCGATCGGCCATGTGCAGAAGGGCGGCGACTACCGCGAGAGTTTCCAGTCGCCCGTGATCGCACCCGAACACCTTGCCGAGGCGCAGCGCATGGCCGCCGCCGTCACCGAAGCCCTCACCGGGGCCGGACTGTGGGGCGTGGAGTTCTTTTTGAGCCGCGACAACGGGGTCTATTTCTCCGAACTGTCGCCCCGGCCGCACGACACGGGCATGGTGACGCTGGCCGGGACGCAGAACCTCAATGAGTTCGAACTGCACCTGCGCGCCGTGCTGGGGATTCCCATTCCGGCGGTCACCTTCGAGCGCATGGGCGCCAGCGCGGTGATCCTCTCGGGCGTGGAGACCTCCGCGCCGCGTTACGAGGGCGTGGAAGAGGCCGTCGCCGGAGATCCCCGCACCGACATCCGCATCTTCGGCAAACCCTCGGCGCGCGTGAACCGCCGCATGGGCGTCGTCGTGGGCTACGAACCCCACGGCAGCAGCCTCGAAGCCCTGCGCGAACGGGTTTGCGCCGCCGCCGCAAAAGTGAAAGTCACCGAATAACGACAACTCCGGCTTCCCGGCCGCGAGCGACCCGCGAAAACCGCGGGCCGTTCAGCCGGAACCGGACCATAAAACCGATCCATGAAAAAGTACGCAATTATTTCGACCGAAAAGGGGACGATGAAAGCCGAGCTGTATGCCGACGAGACCCCCGGAACCGTGGCCAACTTCGTCGAACTGGCCGAACACAACTTCTACGACGGGCTGACCTTCCACCGTGTGATTCCCGACTTCGTGATCCAGGGCGGCTGCCCCAGGGGCGACGGCACGGGAGGTCCGGGCTACACGATCAAGTGCGAGACGTCGGCCCCGCGCCAGCGCCACGACCGCGGCGTGCTGTCGATGGCCCATGCCGGGCGCGACACGGGCGGTTCGCAGTTCTTCATCTGCCACAACCGCGAGAATACGCAGCATCTCGACGGCCGCCACACCTGCTTCGGGCAGGTGGTCGAAGGGCTGGACGTGATCGACGACATCCGCCCGGGCGACAAGATTCTTTCGATCCGCATCGTCGAGGAGTAACGAATCCCGTCCGATCCCCATGTCTGCGACCGCAACCGGTTACCTGGCCTCGAAGCCGCGCTACGAAATCCTCGACGGACTGCGCGGCGTGGCGGCGATGATCGTGGTGGCCTTCCACCTGCTGGAAACCTACTCCAAAGGCCCTGCCTACCAGGTGCTCAACCACGGCTATCTGGCCGTCGACTTCTTCTTCGTGCTCTCGGGCTTCGTGATCGGCTACGCCTACGACGACCGCTGGAACTGCATGTCGCTCAAGGGCTTCTTCAAGCGCCGCCTGGTGCGTCTGCATCCGATGGTCATCATGGGGTCTCTCATCGGCGCGCTGTTCTTCTACTTCGGGTCCGCGGCCTTCCCGATGATCGCCGGCGTACAGTGGTGGGAGGTGCTGCTGATCTGCCTGCTGGGCTGTACGATGCTGCCCGCGCTGCCGTCGTGGGACATCCGCGGCTGGGGCGAGACCAGCCCGCTGAACGGACCCGCATGGTCGCTGCTCTACGAATACATCGCCAATATCCTCTATGCCCTCGTCATCCGGCGCTTCCCGAAATTCGTGCTGGGGCTGTTCGTGGCCGGGGCCGCGGTGCTGACGCTGGACCTCACGCTGAATCTCGACCTGTTCGGCCTGCTTTCCGCCGACCGCTCTGCGGCCTACACCGTCATCGGCGGCTGGAGCGTCACCCCGGAACAAATCTACATCGGCTTCTCGCGTCTGCTGTATCCCTTCTTCGCGGGGCTGCTGCTCTCGCGCCTCGATGCGGCGATCCGCGTGCGGGGCGGATTCTGGTGGTGCTCGCTGCTGATCGCGGCCGCTTTGGTCATGCCCCATGTCGGGAGTGTTTCGGCCCCGTGGATCGACGGTGGCTATCAGGCGCTGGTCATCCTGTTCGTCTTCCCGCTGATCGTCTCGATGGGGGCCGGAAGCCGTGTCGCCGGCGCCCGGTCGGTGGCCGTCTGCACGTTCCTCGGCGAAATCTCCTTCCCGCTCTACATCACCCACTACCCGCTGGTCTATATGCAGATGGCCTGGGTGGCCGGGAATCCCGACGCTCCGCTCGGCACGGGCATTTTCGTGAATGTCGCGATTTTCCTGCTTGCCGTCGGTCTGGCCTGGGCCTGCCTGAAACTCTACGACCTGCCCGTCCGCGAGTGGCTCAAGCGGCATTGGCTGATGAAGTAGGTTGCGGTTCGTTCCGCCATACGGGAAGGTCCCCTCGTTCTGGAGGGGACCTTCCTGTTTTGCGGCGAATGGCTTCCGCCCAACGCGCAGAGATGCCGGGAGAGGCGTGAACGAGAAACAGCCGCCCTTTGGGGGCGGCTGTTTCTGTAAGGCCGTGATTTCGCCTCTACTTGCCGAAAGCGGCTTTGATCTTCTCGGTGGCCTTCTTCAGCAGCGCCTCGGGGCAGCAGAGCGTGATGCGGATGTAGCCGTTGCCCTCCGAACCGAAGATGCCGCCGGGGGTCAGGAACACGTCGGTCTTCTCCATCACTTCGTCCGAGAATGCGAAGCTGTCGCCCTCGTAGCCCTCGGGCAGCTCGGCCCACACGAACAGGCCCGCCTGTCCCTTGCGGTAGCGGCATCCCAGCGCGTCGAGCAGTTCGTAAGCCTGCTTCTCGCGGCCGTAGTAGATGTCGTTCAGCTCCTTGAACCACTCCTCGCCCAGCGCCAGCGCCGTGTCGGCAGCGGCCTGAATGGGGTAGAACATACCCGAGTCCATGTTCGACTTGAACGTGAGGATCGAGTCGATCCACTCCTTCTTGCCCACGACGACGCCCACGCGCCAGCCGGCCATCGAGTGGCCTTTCGACAGCGAGTTCATCTCCAGCGCCACGTCCTTCGCGCCCTCGGCCTCCATGATCGAGATCGGGTGTTCGGCGTTGCGGATGAAACTGTACGGGTTGTCGTGCACGATCAGGATGTTGTGCCTGGCTCCGAAGTCGATGATCTTCTGGAACAGCTCCATCGAGGGGGTTTGTCCCGTCGGCATATTGGGGTAGTTGACGAGCATCATCTTCACACCGTCCAGCCCGGCCTTTTCGATGGCGTCGAAGTCGGGGTAGAAGTTGGTCTGCTTGTTTAGCGCATAGGGGAGCATTTCGCCGCCCGCCAGACGCACGGCCGCCGAGTAGGTGGGGTAGCCGGGGTTCGGGACGAGGACTTTGTCGCCCTTATTGAGGAACGTCATGCAGATGTGCATGATACCCTCCTTCGAGCCGATCAGCGGCAGCACCTCCGACTTGAAGTCCAGCTCGGTGCGGTACCATTTCTTGTACCAGTCGGCAAAAGCCTTGCGCAGGATGGGTTCACCCTGATAAGACATGTATTTGTGTACGTCGGGACGCTGCGCCTCTTTCGCCAGGCGGTCGATCACGGACTGGTGGGGCGGCAGGTCGGGGCTGCCCATGGCCAGTTTTACGATCTGGCGGCCGGTGGCCGCTTCGATCTCGGCGATCTCGCGCAGACGGCGCGAAAAATAGTACTCTCCGATGCCGTCCAACCGGTGCGAACGGGCGATGTTGACTGCTTTTGCCATAGCTTGAATATGTTTGGGATTATGCTTTCCGGGCAAAGATAGGGAAATAATAATAAAATTAAAAATTAAGAATTAAAAATTGAGCATTAATTCCCCGGTCTGCGCTGCAAGGCGAACCGGACGTCTCCGCGCCTCGTTTCTTCGCCGCATGCGCACAGGGCCTTGCGTCTAATACAGATATTTCTCCATCAGCGGCATGAGCAGCGCCGTCGCCAGCCCCATCAGGGCCATGGCCAGACCGCTCAAAGCCCCTTCGGCGGCTCCTATTTCGATGGCGCGGGCCGTGCCGATGCCGTGGGCTGCGGCTCCGAGGGCGAATCCCCGGGCCTCGGGGTCGCGGACCCCGCAGCGGCGCAGAATCCATTCGCCGAAGATGCTGCCGAAAATCCCCACGCAGAAGACCACGACCGACGTCACCGAGACGTTGCCGCCCAGCGGTCCGGCGACCGACACGGCGATGGGCACCGTGACCGACTTGGGGGCTATGGAGTTGAGAATCTGCCGCTCGGCGCCGAACGCCATGGCGATATAGACGACGCTCAACACCCCGACGACGCATCCCGCGAGCGTGGCCATGCCCACGGGAAGCAGGCTTCCGCGCAGGCGTTCCAACTGTTCGTAGAGCAGATACCCGAGCGCCACGACCGACATGCCGAGGGCGAAATTGAGGATGCCCGTGGCGTCGCGGTAACGCTCGTAGCCGATTCCGGCGCAGCGCAGGAAGACGATCACGGCGACGAACGTCAGCAGCACGGGATGCAGCAGCGGCAGCCGCGTACGGCGGTAGATCATCCCTCCGAGGCAGTAAAGCCCCACGGTGAGGGTCAGCAGAAAGAGGTCCGAGGAGAGAAATGAGGCGTCAGGCATCGTGGCGGAGTTGTTTGATGTGCCGCAGGCGGGCGCGGCGGTTCAGGCTCTGGAAGGTCTGGCCGGCGACGATCAGCACGAGGATCGTCGAGACGATTCCCGAGACGAGGATGGCCCAGAGGTTTTCGAGGATCACCCGGTAGGAGTCCATCAGCCCCACCCCGTAGGGCACGAAAAAGAGCGCCATGGCCCCCAACAGGAACCGCGCCGCGGGGCGCACCGTCTCGGCCCGCACCCAGCGCAGGCACAACGCAGCAAAGAGCAGGATCATGCCGATGATGTTGCCCGACACGTAACCTCCGGTGATAAGGCTCAACGCATTGCCTATGAGCCAGAAAAGAAGAATCTGAAAAAGTCCTGTCATCGTCGTTCGACTTTGGCGGCGGGCCTTGAACGTTCGGGACCGGACTTTTCAGCCGGTCCCGGAACCCTGCCGCCGTTTGCGGCGACAAATATAGTGCATGCCGGGTGCAATGCCAAATTTATTTGGAGAATCTCCCCGGCGCAGCCCGTGTCCGGCAAATCAATTCCTGCCGGTGCGCTTCTTGAGCGGGCATTGCGCCGACGCGCACGACGCGCATCCTCCCCGCCGCCGTCCGCGCGCGAAACACCACAGCCGCCTCGCGACAATGGCCGCAACCGCCAGCCCGATGGCTGCGACGATGTAATCCTGCCAGTCCATCGTTCAGAATATCAGTGCGATCCGATATACGATCCACGCCACGAACCAGGCCAGCGTCGTGTTGTAAACCACCGACGCCGCAGCCCATTTCCACCCGGCTTCGGCGCCGATGGCGGCCACCGTGGCGATGCAGGGCATGTAGAGCAGGATGAAGATGAGGAACGCCAGCGCCGAGGCCGTCGTGAAGTCGCCGCTCGCGAGCAGCCGCTGCGAGAGCGAGTCCGCCTCCTCCTCTTCCGCGGTCCGGAATGCCTTTGCCGGCGTCGGATCGTCCGTTTTCACGATGATTTCCGTCGCGCCGTCCGCATCGCCGATCACGGCCTCCTGCTCTGCGGGAGCGGTCGCGGCGCCTTCGGAGTAGAGCACGCCGAGCGTCGACACCACGATCTCTTTGGCCGGGAGGCCCGACAGCAGGGACACGCCGGCTTTCCAATTGAATCCCAGGGGGCTGAACACCGGCTCGCAGCCCTTGCCGAGCCGTCCGAGGTAGGAATTTTCGTAGTGCGCCTCGGTTCCGGCGGCGGCGTCCGTGCGGGGGTAGTAGCTCAAAAACCACACGATGACCGAAGCGATCAGGATCATGCCGCCCATCTTCTTGAGGTACTGCGCACACTTGTCCCACATGTGGCTGAACGTGGTTTTCCACGTCGGGAGGCGGTAGGGCGGCAGCTCCATCACGAACGGCGTCTCGTCCACCGGGAAGAGGAACCGCCGCATCAGCCGCGCCGTAACGACAGCCAGCACGATCCCCAGCGCGTAGAGGCCCAGCATCACCGTCCCGGCGTCGGCGGCGAAGAACGTGCCCGCCAGCAGGAGGTAGATCGGAATTCGCGCGCTGCATGACATGAACGGCGTAATGAGTATGGTTATCAGGCGGCTGCTGCGGCTTTCGATGGTCCGGCAGGCCATGATCGCGGGCACGTTGCAGCCGAAGCCCATGATCAGCGGGATGAACGATTTCCCGTGCACTCCGATGCGGTGCATCACGCGGTCCATGATGAACGCCGCGCGGGCCAGGTAGCCCGAATCCTCCATGAACGAGATGAAGAGGTAAAGGATCATAATGTTGGGCAGGAAGACGATCACGGCCCCCACGCCGCCGATAACGCCGTCGACCAGCAGGTCGCGGAGCGGCCCCGCGGGCAGCAGCGCGTCCGCCGCGCCGCCGATCCATCCCACCAGCGCGTCGATCCACTCCTGCGGATAGGCTCCGAGGCTGAACGTGCACCAGAACATGAGCCACATCAGCGCGAAGAAGATCGGGAATCCCCACAGCTTGTGCGTCACGAAGGTGTCGATCATGGCTGTCGTCGTCACCTCCTCGCGCCGTCCGGGGGTGAAGGTCTCCTTCAGCGCACCCTGGATGAATCCGTATTTCTGGTTGGCGAAGGCCGTTTCGACATCCTCGCCCAGCTCCCCGGCGATGCGCCGGGCCTCGCGGTCGCGGATTTCGGCCCACACCCCGTAACGCTCGCAGCCGCGGAGGCTCTCTTCGGCCTGCCGGTCGCCCTCGAGCATCTTCATCGCGTAGTAGCGGGGCGGGAAGTTTTTCGGGAGTTCGTCGCGGAAGGCGCTCATGTCGCCGTTGAGTTTGCGCAGCCCCTCGTCGATCACGGGGCCCATGTTGATATGGATGTGGCGCACGCGCTCGTCGCGGTTCTCGAAAACGTCGATCACCGTGTCCAGCAGAGCCTCTATGCCGCGGTTGTTGCGCGCCTCTACGGGAACCATCGGCACGCCCAGCATGCGGCCCAGACTGTCGTAATCGAGTTTCGCGCCGCTGTCCTGCAACTCGTCGAACATGTTGAGCGCCACGACCATGCGCGGGTTTATATCAATCAGTTCGGTAGTTAAGTATAGGTTTCGCTCTAAATTCGAGGCGACTACCGAGTTTATCACCACGTCGGGGGTCTTCGTGGCGAGGTGGTGACGCACGTAACGCTCCTCGGGCGTGTAGGCCGAGAGGGCGTAGGTTCCGGGCAGGTCGGTGACCTCGAAACGGTAGCCGCGGTAGGTGCGGTGGCCGATCTTGGCCCCGACGGTCACGCCGCTGTAATTGCCCACATGCTCGTGGCCGCCCGATATGGCGTTGAAAAGCGAGGTCTTGCCGCTGTTGGGGTTGCCCACCAGCGCGACGGCGATGGTGCGGGAGTGGCGCGCCACGACCTCGTCGATGCTTGCGCAGCACGCCTCGTCGGATTCCGTCGCGCCGAACTCCTCCGTCCGGATTTCCGCGGGCGCAGTCTCCGCCGCGGGGCATCCGCACTCCCCGGAGTGTGCGTGGCGGTGATGGCGGTGGTGTTCGCGCCGCGCGAGGTACTCCCCGGCTTCGTCGTCGGTGAGCACGACGACCATATCGGCCTCGCTGCGCCGCAGCGAGATGTCGTAGCCCATGATTTTATACTCGATCGGATCCTTCAGGGGGGCGTTCAGAATCACTTCGACCCGCTGTCCGCGGACAAAACCCATCTCCATGATGCGGCGGCGAAAGCCTCCGTGGCCCATCACTTTGACAATCGTCGCCGATTCGCCGGTCTTCAGTTCGGATAAGCGCATTTTTTCTACTGTATTTTTGCGCCCAAAGATACGATTTTGCGGCGACTTGCGCAATCCTCATAAGTAGGTATATCCTTAATTCTGCACTGCGGCAACCCATCCTCCGCCCAGCGCCTTGCAGAGCGTGACGTAGTTGATATACTGCTGCACGACGAGGTTGACGTGCGACATCTGCGACTGGTAGAGACTGCGCTCGGCGTCGATCACGTCGAGGTAGTCGGACAGTCCGCTGCGGTAGAGCGCGCGGGTCATCGTGGCGATGCGGTCGTTGGAGAGCACCAGTTCGCCCGTGCGCTCGGTCTGGCTGCGGTAGGTGGCGATGGCCACCAATGCCTTTTCCACATCGGCGAACGCCGTCAGCACGGTCTGCTCGTAGGTCTTGGCCGACTGGGTGTAGGCCGCCATCGCGGCGCGCTCGGCGTTGCGCAGTTTCCCGAATCCGAAAATCGGCTCGGCGACGGAACCCAGCGCATCCCACGCCCAGGGGTTCGCCGCAGTTAAACCTTTGATTGAACTGGATACAACTCCTCCTTTGGCAGTCAGCGAGATGGACGGGAATCGCGCGCTCCGAGCCTGCCCGGCCTGCGCCGCCGCCTGCAACATGTTGAAATGCGCCTGGCGGATGTCGGGGCGGCGTTTGAGCAGCTCCGAGGGCAGTCCCACGGGAATGTCCGCGGGGCGGTAGTCGGTCAGCAGTCGCAGCCCCGCTCCGGAAAGCCGCGCCCGGGAGGGCGTCTCGCCTAACAGAATTCCCATCGAAAGCCACGTCTGCTCCACGGCGCGGCAGTACTGCGGAATGTCCGCCTCGGCGGTGTAGACCAGGCTCCGGGCCTGCTCCAGCGCCACGCCGTCGGACATGCCGTAGCGGAACATCGAGTCGATCAGCGCGGCCGATTCGCGCCGCAGCCGGAGGGTCTGGCGGGCGATCGAGAGGTCGCGTTCATACTCCAGCAGCGTGAAGTAGGTCGTGGCGACCTCGGCGGCCAGCGAGAGCCTGACGCCCGCCAAAGCCCACTCCGAGGCCGCGATTTCGGCCTTTGCGGCCCGTTTGGCGTTGCGCAGCGCCCCGAACAGCGACAGTTCCCACGAGAGGGTCGGTTCGACGGCATACGACTGCACGATTTTCGTCTCGGGCGTATATTCGCCCTCGGCGGTGGCTTCCGCGCCGATCTGCGGCAGGTATTGCGCCCTTACGGTCTTGAGGTTGGCCCGGGCCTGCTGGACGCGCGCGGCCGCTACGGCCACGTCGCGGTTGTTCGCCAACGCCTGTTCGACCAGCGCGTCGAGCGTCGTGTCGCCGAAGAGTTCCCACCAGCGTTCGCCCACGCCCGTCGTGTCGGACGAGAAGCCCGCGCCGTAGACGTAACTTTCGGGCGTCGCGACCTGCGGCGGGTAGAATTTCGGGGTGCAGGCGGCCAGCGTCAGCACGGCGGCGGCTATCGTAAGTTGCGTTTTCATGCGTTCTCCTCCTGTTTTTTAAGTTCGCGGCGCTGTTCGAAGCGGCCGATCTTCCCGACGAAATAGTAGAGCGCGGGGTAGACGAAAATGCCCAGCAGCGTGGCGAAGAGCATGCCGCCCACGAGGGCCACGCCCATGATGTTGCGGGCCGTGGCGTAGACGCCGCTGGCGAAGACGAGGGGCATGACGCCCAGGATGAAGGCGAAGGCGGTCATAATGATCGGTCTCACGCGCAGTTTCGCGGCTCCGATGGCGGCGTCCATCAGCGAGGCGCCCTGCTCGCGGAACAGCCGGTCGGCGTATTCGACGACCAGAATGGCGTTCTTGGCCGCCAGCCCGATCAGCATGACGAGCGAGATCTGCATGTAGATGTCGTTGACGTACAGGCTGTTCATCAGGTGCGTGCCGCCGACGAACAGCACCGCGCCCAGCACCGCCACCGGCACGCTCATCAGGATCGCCAGCGGCAGCCCCCACGATTCGTAGAGGGCCGCCAGCGCGAGGAACACGAACACGAGGGCCAGCGCGTAGACCAGCCCGCCGGTCTTCGAGGCGTTGGCCTCCTGATAGGAGGTTCCGCTCCACGCCGTGCCGATGTCGTCGGGCAGCGTTTCGGCGGCCGTGGCGGTGATCTCCCGCATGACGGTCGTCGTCGAGGCCCGCGCCGCGGGGGTGACGGTGAGCGAGACGGAACGGTAGAGGTTGAACTGCGAGACGTACTCCACGCCCACGGTGTCCGCCACGTCGATCAGCGATGCCACGGGAACGCTCTCGCCCGAGGCCGAGGTGACGTAGTAGCTGTCCAGCGACCGCCGGTCGAGGCGGTAGTCGGGCGCGGCCTGGATGTAGGTCTGGTAGAGTTTGCCGAAGCGTGTGAAATTGTTGATGTACGCGCCGCCCAGCAGGGTGGTCAGCTCGCCGTAGAGCGTCCCGAGGTCCACGCCGGCGGCCAGCGCCTGCTGCTTGTCGATACGCAGCCGCCGCTGGGGAACCCCGGCGTCGAACTGCGTGGTGACCGAGGCGATCGCGGGATTTTTGCGCAGCGAATCCATCAGCCGCCCGGCGTTTTCCATCAGGTAGGCCGTGCCGCGCCCTTCGAGGTCCTGCACCTCGACCGAGACGCCCGAGGTGACGCCCAGTCCGGGAATCGAAGGCGGGATGAAGGCGTAGCATTCGGCCCCCGGAACCGCGACGTAAAGCTCTCCGGTGAGCCGCTGGGCGATCTGCATGGCCGAGAGCCTGCGGTCGGAGTAGTCGACGAGTTTGACGAAGATGATGCCGCTCGACGTCGAGGCGATGCCGGCCATCATGTTGAATCCCGCGGCGAACGACGTCGAGGCGACCTCGGGAAGCGTGCGGATCACAGCGTCGGCATCGGCCATCGCCTGTCGGGTCACTTGCAGCGACGAGGCTTCGGGCGTCGAGACCATCACCATCACGTAGCCCTGATCCTCCTCGGGGAGGAATCCCGCGGGCAGTTTGCGCCACACGACGAAGATCACCCCGAGGACCACGGCCACGAACACGCCCGTGCGGGCGACGTGGCGCATCAGCGTCGGCGTGAAGGCCGTGTAACGGTCCATCTGCCGTGCGAACCAGCGGTTGAAGGCGGCGAAAAATCCCTTTTGCGACGGTTCCCGGCGTCGCAGCAGCAGGGCGCAGAGCGCCGGGGAGAGCGTCAGGGCGTTGAAGGCCGAGATGACCACCGAAACGGCGATCGTCACCGAAAACTGCTGGAACAGCCGCCCCGTGATGCCGCCGGTGAACGACACGGGGATGAATACGGCCAGCAGCACGACTGTCGTGGCGACGATCGGCGAGGCCACGTTGCGCATGGCCTCCAGCGCCGCCTCGCGGGGTTTCATGCCCCGTTCGATATTGACCTGCGCGGCCTCGACGACGACGATGGCGTCGTCGACCACAAGGCCGATGGCCAGCACCAGTCCCAGCAGCGAGATGATGTTGATGGAAAATCCCAGCAGCGGGAACAGCGCGAAGGCGCCGACGAGCGACACGGGGATCGCCACCAGGGGGATGACCGTCGCGCGCCAGTCCTGGAGGAAGAGGAAGATGATGAAGATGACGAGTATGAGGGCGATGACGAGCGTGCGGAAGATGTCCTTCACGCCGGCGTCGATGCTCGTGGTGCTGTCGACGATCGTGGCGGCCTCGACGCCGTCCGGAAACCGCTGCGAGAGGCGTTCCATCGCGGCCTTGACCTTGCCGCCCACGGCCACGGCGTTGCTGCCCGGCTGCTGGTAAATGACGATCATGGCCGTCGGGTCGCTCTCGTAGGACGAGCTTACGCCGTAGGTCTGGCTGCCGAGCGACACCTCGGCGATGTCGCCCAGACGGATCTGTTCGCCCGAGGAGGTGGTCCGCACGACGATGTCGGCGAACTCCGCGGCGGTGGAGATCTGCGGCGGCATGGTCACCGTATAGGTGTAGGCCACGCCGTCGGGAGCCGGCTCGGCGCCGAACTGCCCGGCAGGGTAGATGCCGCCCTGCTTCTCGATGGCGGCCGTCACCTCGCCGACGGCGATGCCGTAGTATTTCAGCACGTCGGGCCGCAGCCACACCCGCATGGCGTATTCGCCCGCGCCCATGATCGAGACCTTGCCCACGCCGTCGATCTTCAGCAGCTCGTTCTGGAGATTGATGTAGGCGTAATTCGAGAGGAACTCCCCGTCGTAGCGGCCGTCGCTGTGCAGCGAGTAGACCATCAGGAATCCCGTCATGGTCTTGCGTGTCGTGACCCCCTGCCGGGTGACCGTCGCGGGGAGTTCGGCCGTGGCCGACGAGACGTTGTTCTGGGTGAAGATGGCGTCGAGGTCGGGATCGGAGCCAATGTCGAAGGTGACCTGCAGGACCATCGAACCGTCGTTGGCCGAGGTGGCCTGCATGTAGAGCATGTCGCTGACGCCCATCACGGCCTGGGCCACGGGCGTCGCCACGGCGTTGTTGACCGTCTCGGCGTCGGCGCCGTCGTAGGTGGCCGACACCTCCACGACCGGAGGCGTGATGTCGGGGTACTGTTCGATGGGCAGCCCCATGATCGAGATCAGGCCGACGAGCACGATGACGATGGCCAGCGAAATGGCGAAAATCGGGCGCGAAACAAAGAATTTTTCCATAGGACTACCGTTTTTCGAGACGCTTGCCCGCCTGCTCCGCAGCGGCGGCCTGTTCAGTCCTCCGCGCAGTCGGGTTTTCGGGGATCACCTTTGCGCCGTCGTGCAGTTTCTGCTGCCCGGCGACCACGACCCGTTCGCCCCGGTCGAGTCCCTCGTCGATGCACCACATCGCGCCGTAGGTGTCGCCCGGGGTGACGCGGCGGTAGTGCACCGTGCTGTCGGCCTCCACGACCCACACCGACGCGATGTCCTGCGTCTGGCTCACGGCCTGCTGGGGCACGACGACGCGCGGCCGCACGGGGCCCACGCTGGCCTCCACGCGGGCGAACTGTCCGGGCTTCAGCGTCTCGTCGGGATTGGGGAACATCACCACCACGACGAGCGTCCCGGTGGTCGACGAGACATCCTTGCGCGTGTAGTCGTAGATTCCTCCGAGCGGGTATCGCGAGCCGTCGGCCAGCACGAGACGGATGTCCGACAGCAGCCCTTCGTTGTCGTAGATCGAAGTCCGGTCGCCCGCATAGCGCAGGTACTGCGACATCGGAATCGCCACGTCGACCGTCAGCGTGTCGATGTTCGACACGGTCGTCAGCACGCTGAACTGCGTGCCGGGACCCACGTAGTCGCCCACGTGCGCCGCCGTGTGCTCGATGATGCCGTCGATGGGCGAGCGCAGCTCGGTGTATCCCACGTTCATGCGGGCGTTGCGCAGCGACTGCTCCGCCGAGCGCACCGAGGCCTCGGCGGCCTTCCATTGGGCCGTGTACTGGTCCAGCTGCGACTGGCTGATGGCGTCGATGCGCGCCAGCGGCACGGCGCGGTCGTAGTTGTTGCGGGCTTCGAGGGCCTGCGCACGGGCCGATTCGAGTTCGGCTTCGGCCGCCAGCATCGAGGTCGACAGCTGGTCGGGGTCGATGGTGAACAGCAGCTGGCCGCGCCGTACGGGCATGCCGTTGCCGTATTGCTTCGACGAGAGGTAGCCGTTCACGCGCGGCTGGATCACGGCGTCGAAGTTGCTCGCGAGGTAACCGATGAAACTCATGCGGTTGGGTACGCTGTCGACGGCGGCTTCGGCCACCCCGACCCGCAGGGGAGGCGCCGCCTGTTTCGGCGTATGTTGCGCGCAGCCCGTGAGGAGCGCGGCGAAAAGACATGCGGCGGGAAAAAGTCTGTCCATAAGGGTATGTTTTACACCGCAGGAAAGGCAAAAAACGTACCGTCAGCCCCTTGAAATAGGGTTTTTCCTGCAAAAAAAACTGTTTTTCCCGTTCCGAATGATGTTGTTTAGAATATTTTTATATCTTTGCGTTGATAACAAACCCAATTTAATAAATAAAACTATGAAAGAATTAGTAGAAAAGATCAACGCAGAGTTTGAGGTGTTTGCAGCCAACGCAGCTGCCCAGGTAGAGAAGAACAACAAGGCTGCCGGCACGCGCGCCCGCAAATCGGCTCTCGAAATTTCGAAGCTGATGAAGGAGTTCCGCAAGGTTTCCGTAGAAGCTGCGAAATAATTGAGTTCCGCACAACGATAAAGGCTGTCCTTCGGGGCAGCCTTTATCGTTTCCGGTTTTATAGGGCGTCTTCGCACTTGCTCTCACGCGGTACGAATGGGTGTTTTTATACTGCCCATCCGTGCCGCGTTTCGTTCAGGCGCGAATAGGCGTCTCTGAAATCGAAAACGGGGGATGTGCGGAAATAGCCGTCTGAAATCGGAACCTAAAGTTCGATTCCGTATTTCCGGAACACCTCCATGTCCTCGTGCCGCAGGCCCGTCTTGCGGAAGGGCACGGCTTCGTTGTGGTCGTTCAGGTAGCGGCGCGGAGCCGTGCGGTCGAAATCGGGGCTTACGAGCGAGACCTTCGTCGTGAGGAACCGTCCGCGGATCGAAGCCATGTCGGCCATCGTGTGAAACAGCGCGTGGGTCGTCGCGGGAGCCGTCTCGTTGGCCTCGGCGGCGGCGGCCTTTTCGGGGAAATGGGTCCGGTAATCCTCCGAGAACCAGGCCAGCGACGCCACGTAGAGCTGATAGGCCGTCGTCGTGGGCGAGGCGTGCAGGAAGCGTTCGCGGTCGTCGTCGATCAGGTCTTCGCCGTGGTCCGCGCAGTAGAGCAGGGCCGATGAAGTGCCTTTCAGCGACCGCAGGTAATCAATGGTCTGCGCGAGGAAATAATCCGTGTAACGGATCGAGTTGTCGTAGGCGTTGACGAGCATCGGACGGTGCTGCCGGGCGATCGCCACGTCGTTGTCGGGCTGGAAATGGGCGAACTCGCGCGGATAGCGCTGGTGGTAGCTGAAGTGCGAACCGTAGCAGTGGAGCACGAAAAGGAGTTTCTGCGACGTGCTTCTTTCGAGCGCCTTGCGCATCTCGTCGAGCAGCTGCGTGTCGTGGCGCGGCGAGCGGATGTAGATCACGTGTCTGGCGTCGTGGGCCAGGTGGTCGATCATCGCGCCCTGCGGCGACTGGTTGGAGATGAACCACGTGTCGAATCCCGCCTCGTTGAAGAGCGCCGGAAGGCCCTTGCGGCGGTACAGCTCCTCGTGTTCGCCGGTGGCTACGGACGAGAGGATCAGCGGCACGCTCTTGTGGGTGGTGTTGCTCTGGGTCAGCACGTCGCGGAAAACCACCAGATCGCCGACTCCGGAGAGCAGGGGATTGGTCTCCCGCCCGTAGCCGTAGAGCTGCCAGTTCATCGCGCGCGACGCCTCCCCGATGATATATACGTAGACCTCGCGTCCCGGAGCTTCGGCCGTGCGTTCGGCCTCGTAGGTGAAGCCCTCGGAGGTTTTGTGGAAGTTGTACGACTTGCGGAACTCCGAGCCGCTCAACCCGAGGTTGTACATGATGTTGAGCGGGAAAATCTCGTCGCGCAGCACGTGCCGCTCCTCGCTGACGTGGTAGGCGGGCCACAGGGCCAGCAGGCCCACGGCGAAGAGCGCCGCCCCGGTCAGACCGATGTTCATGCGCGCCGTGCGCGTGATGTAGCGTTTGTGTCCGATCTCGCGGGCCGCGAGCCACAGCAGCGGCAGGTAGATGACGCAGACCAGAACCACCGACGGATAGATGTTGCCCAGCAGTTCGCCCGCCTCGCCCGGATTGGTCGTCAGCAGGTTCGTGAACATGTCCGTGGCGATGATCGAGTTGCCGAACAGGTACAGCAGCACGATCTGGAAGGCGCAGAAGAAGATGAACGGGAAGGCCAGCCAGATCATCACGCCCGAACGCCGCAGCGCCACGCTCCACATTATGTAGAATCCCAGCGGCATGAGGATCAGCGCCTCGACGGTCCACACCGAGTAAGGCTCCGTATTGGCCAGCACGCAGTTGGGGATGATCAGCGCCACGAAGAAATAGACGGTCAGCAGCGTCGTGAAGCGGCTGCGGGTCTTGACCGTCCTCCGGCGGTTCGTCTTATTCGCGTTATTCAGATCGGCATTCATACAAATTCTCTTAAAAAGCCTCGTTGATGTTCAGCAGGAAACCGCTCGTTTTCTTGCCGAATCCGTAGTCGAGGCGCACGTTCACCCGTTTTTTCAGTTCCCACCGGAGTCCTGCGCCGTAGTTGGGCAGCGTCTGCGACCAGTCGAATCGCGACAGCGAGGGGAAAACGTTGCCCGCGCCGCCCCATACCGCGCATCCGATCCGCCTCCAGATGCGCTGGCGCAGTTCGACCTGCACGGTGATCATGTCGTTGTCCGTATAGCGGCCCTGGTAGTAGCCGCGCATCCGCTGGCCTCCGCCCATGCGGGCGAGCATCGGCCACGGAGTGCCGTCGGAGTTGAATACGGCATACAGATCCGCAGCCAGAACGCCGCCTTTCCAGACCTGCCCGTAAGCGTCGGCCGTGAAGGTCGTGCGCCACAGCGTCTTGCCGCAGTTGCCCAGCCCCTTGGGGAACAGCGTCTCCTGAAAACTCACGTAGACGCCCCGGAACGGGCTGGGGATGAAGTCCCGCGAGTCGTATTCCAGAATTGCGCCGACGCCCGTGGCCGTATAGCGCTGTTTCTGCCCTGCGAGGTAGGCCGGGTCTGAAAATTTCAGCCCCCGCACATGCTCGAAGCTCACCAGTCCTCCGATGTAGGCGTGGGGCAGGAACTCGTGCAGGTAGCGCCCTTCGACCAGATAACGCTTTTCGGAGTAGGTGCTCTCGGGATTGTACCGCCCGGCGTCGTAACCGATTCCCCAGAAACTGCGGGGCGCCGAGGCGAACATCACCGTATAGTTTATGCGGCGTTTGTTGTGCGAGAAAATGTTGTTTCCCGTCACGCCCAGCGCATAGAAGCCCGACACCGAGACGTTGCCGAAGATCGAGACGTCCGACGGCGCCGTGATCGAGTCCGTGCGGTCGAGGCGGTAGAGTCCCGCAGCCAGCAGCCCGATGCCGAAACTCGTGTTCTTCGAGTAGCTGGGACCTCCGGCGAAGGTGAAATCTATCTTTTTCTCGAAGGTCTTGTCGGTGGTCGACTCCCCGAAATAATCGACGACGCGCCGCAGAAAGGGTCTCTTTTCGGGAGCCTGCGGCGGCAGCGGGGTGTAGGAGTAGCGGAGCGAGTCGCCGTCGGAGGAGCGGATGGCGGTCTCCTGGGCATGCGCCGTGAGGTGCATGCCTGCGCTTATGAGGAGCAGAACGGCGGGGCGGCGCAGCATCCGGGCCTATTTGTACTTTTCGATGGTTTCGTAGAAGGCCTCCTTGTCGGCGTCGGAAAGCTCGCCCTTGCGCAGGAACACCAGCTCCCCCTCCTTCGAGACGATCATCAGCACGAACTGGTTGTTGCAGTCGCCCAGCGCCCACGCCGTGCTTAAAATGCGGTTCTGGTCGGCGAGGACCGTGGCGCCGTTCTTGGCCGTGCGTTTTTTGGCCATGTTGCGGGCCATGCCGTTGGGGACCATCGGGGCGTCCTTGAGGTTCATCACGCCGAAGCCGTGGATATTGTCGCTTTCGGCGCGGTGGTTCTGCTCCAGTTCGATGGTGAAATCCTCGTTCTGCTTGTGCCGGTCGGGGTCCACGTAGAATATCATCAGGTTCTTTTCGCCGAAATAGGGGAGCTTGGCCGGCTTGCCGTCCAGATCGAGCACCTCGACGTTCTGCACTTTGCGGGGCAGTTCCTGTGCCTGAACGGCCGATGCGGTCAGCGCGAAGGCGGCCAGCATTGCAATCACTTTCATCTTCATTACGTTCTGATTTTGTTGGTTTTTAATGAAAACAAATCGTGACAAAGTTACAATATTTCTCCGAAAATGGAGATTGCGGGGGTGCATATTATTGTTCGATTGGTCATTTTTTTCGGTCGGACGGGGTCAGAGCCGCGTCGAAGGCGTACAGTCCGCCGCCCGAAACGATCAGGAATACGTAGATCCCGAGCCACGCGAATTCCGGCTCTCCGGCTCCGAATCCGCCCCAGGCGAACATCAGGAGGATGCCCAGCGACATGACGAGGGCCGACATCCGCACCCAGAGACCCATGATGATCAGCACGGCCAGCAGCGCCTCGGCGACCGTCACGATGACGAACACGGCCGGCGGATTGATGTAAAGCGGCGATGGATATGAACTGATTATCTCGTTGTAGTTCTGTATTTTGCCGATGTTGTGAAACAGCATCGAAGCCCCCGTGAACAGCCGCAGGTAGAGCACCGCCCAGTCCATGCACCTGTATTGTCCGATCCAGTCTGAAATTCGTTTTCCCATGCCCCGGCTCCCTGCAATTCGCGTTCCGGAAGTTCCGCCGCCCCCGGCGCCGTGACGACATTTTTCACAGGTCGGAAGGTTTTGCCGACCGGGGCGGCCCGATTTTGCATCCATCCGACTTTTTGCTACCTTTGGCGGTGTATTCCAAACGGGACGACGATGCAGGATATGATAGACGGACGCTGCGGTTGGTGCGGAACCGACGGGCTGTATGTGAAATACCACGACGAGGAGTGGGGAAGACCGGTGACCGACGACGGGAAGCTGTTCGAATTCCTCGTGCTGGAGAGCGCCCAGGCCGGGTTGAGCTGGATAACGATTCTCCGGAAGCGGGAGGGCTACCGCAAGGCCTTTTGCAATTTCGACGCCGGGAAGGTGGCGCGGATGACCGATGACGATGTCGAACGGCTGATGCACTTCGACGGCATCGTGAAAAACCGGCTGAAAATCAAAGCGACCATCACGAATGCGCGGCTGTTCCTCGCCGTGCAGGAGGAGTTCGGCAGTTTCAGGGACTACACGCTGTCGTTCTTTCCCGGCGGAAAGCCGATCACCAACCATTTCCGCTCCCTGAACGAGATTCCGGCGTCGTCACCCGAATCCGACGCCATGAGCCGGGACATGAAAAAACGGGGTTTCAAATTTTTCGGCCCCACGATTTGTTACGCCCATTTGCAGGCCTCGGGGTTCGTCAACGACCATCTGACGGGCTGCATTTGCCGGAACGGACAATGACGGCAGGCCATGAACCGCCCTTTTTCCGGCTCCTTGCGGGGCGTCGGTCCGGAAAGCATCTGAAATTTCAACCATATGAAAACGAGAATATTGTTTGTCTGCCTCGGCAATATCTGCCGTTCTCCGGCCGCCGAGGGCATCATGCACCGCATCGTGGAGCGACGCGGCCTGTCCGGGACGTTCGGGATCGACTCCGCGGGAACCTATGGGGGACACCGCGGCGAACTGCCCGATCCGCGCATGCGCAGCGCGGCCTCGCGCCGCGGCTATGCGCTGACGCACCGTTCGCGGCAGGTCCGGGAGGAGGATTTCGACCGCTTCGACATGATCGTGGCGATGGACGACATGAACTACGAGTCGCTCAACCGGCTGGCTCCGTCGCGCGAGGCTGCGCGGAAGATTTTCCGCATGGCGGAGTTCTGCCGCCGCCATCCCGACCGCACCTACGTGCCCGATCCCTACTACGAGGGCCACGAGGGCTTCGAACTGGTGCTCGACATGCTGGAAGACGGCTGCGAGGGGATTCTGGAATATCTCTCCGAAAACGGAAAATGAAAAGTCTCCCTTTGACGAGGGAGACCCGGAGGGATTGCCGGAATGAATGACGCCGCGGCCCGGTGTGGAGTCGGCAGGTTCGGCCCGGGATGAACCCCGAGCGTGTCGGGCTTGCCGGTTTTACGTCAGAAATCCAACCCGAAACTGATGCTGTATGTGTTGCGCAGCAGCGAGTGCTTCTTGGCGAAGAGGTAGGCGAAATCGAGCCGCAGGTGGAGGATGCGCAGTCCCGCGCCGACGGTCCAGTAGCTCGGGTAGTAGTCGCGCCGTTCGCCGTAGTGGTAGCCGGTGCGCAGCTGCACGAGCTGCATCAGGTTGTACTCGGCGCCCAGCGACATCTGGAAACCGCGGACCGCGGAGGGCGAGAAATAGTAGCCCAGGTCAGTTCCGACCGTGATTTCGTGCGCATCGGTGAGGAACGTGTCGAGGGCCGCGCCCACGGTGAAATCCATCGGCAGGGTGTATTCCGTATCGCGGAGATACCCGCCCAGGTTGCCCAGCTTGGCGCCTGCGCGCAGCGTCGAGTAGCTGCCGACGTTCTCCAGCGGCCGCTGCCACGCGGCGCTCAAATCCACGGCCAGCGCGTCGGCCGAGATGTCGGGGCGTTTGAGGTGCATGTAGCGGCCGACGATGCCGACGGCCCACCGGTCGCCGATGCGGCGCGCATAACCCAGGTCGACGGCCATGTCGTTGTTGCCGTGTTCGCGGAGGAACTGCCGCCAGCCGGCCTGCACGAGGTTGATGTTGTCGAACCGGCAGAATCCCGACACGGCGTAATAGTCGAAGCTCCGCTGTCCGTAATAGGAGGAGGAGACCTGCGACGGCGTGTGCGAGAAGATGGCCGTCGCGGAGTTGTTGTAGATGGCGTGCGAACCGGAAAGGGTGGTCATCATCACGCCGCCCATGCCCAGCGACTTGGCGTCGGGGCTGGGAAGCGTCGCCTCGATTCTCTGGGCGTATGTCTGGAGCGCGGCCAGTGCCGCGAGCAAGGTTACGAGTCGTTTCATGTTGCAAAGATAGTAAAATGCGGGACGGAAGCAAATCCGGTCCGCAGAAACCTTCCGGTCTGCCGGAAGCGTCGTTGCGACGCCGGAGGGCAGCAAAAAAGATGCAAGTTGCGCAGGCTGTTCAGGCAATTACGGCACACGCTGCGCTTTCGTGCCGTGATTGTTGGCGGCGCTTCGGCCTCGAAAAGAAAAATTTCGACGGAATATTGTCCGAAAACAAAAGCGCCCTTCCAGGTGAACCTGGCGGGCGCTTTCATTTTCAGACGACGCCTTGACTGCATCGTTTTCCGCAACGTTCTCGTTGTCTGTCGTTTCCTAACAGTTCATCGCTCCGCAGCAGTGGATGACCTGCCCGCTGACATACGACGAAAGGTCCGACGCGAGGAACAGCGCCACCTTGGCGACATCCTCCGGCGTGCCGCCGCGGCGCAGCGGAATCTGCTTGTACCAGCCCTCCTTCACCTCGTCGGGCAGTTTGTCGGTCATCTCGGTCATAATGAAGCCCGGGGCGATGGCGTTGGCGCGAATGCCGCGCGGACCCATCTCCTTGGCGATCGACTTCGCAAGGCCGATCATGCCGGCTTTCGAGGCCGAGTAGTTGCACTGGCCGGCGTTGCCGCTGACGCCCACCACCGACGACATGTTGATGATCGAGCCGCTTTTCTGGCGCGCCATGACCGGCACGACGGCGTGGATGAAGTTGAACGCCGACTTGAGGTTGACCGTCAGCACGGCATCCCACTGGGCCTCGGACATGCGCATCATCAGGCCGTCCTTGGTGATTCCGGCGTTGTTCACGAGGATGTCGATACGGCCGAAATCCTTTATGATCTGGTCGATGACCGCGTGCGTCTCTTCAAAGTTGGCTGCGTTCGAGGCATAGCCCTTGGCTTTCACGCCCAGCGCGGCGATTTCGGCTTCGGTAGCCTTGCCGTTCTCGTCGATCGCAAGGTCGGTGAACGCCACGTTGGCGCCCTCTTTGGCGAATTCGAGTGCGATGGCCTTGCCGATGCCGCGTGCGGCGCCGGTCACAACGGCCACTTTTCCATCCAGTAATTTCATAATTCTTTTATATTTTTAAGGCAATATCTGCCAATTTTTATTCGCAAATATAGGAAAAATATCTTAATCGCCTGCCCGCGGAGCGAATTTCGGCATTTTTGCTTATCTTTACCGACCGTAAACAGCATTCCAAAATCCTTATAACGATATGAAAAGAGATTCCCAGATTTTCGATTTGATTGCCGCCGAGCGCAACCGCCAGATGCATGGCATCGAACTGATCGCTTCGGAGAACTTCGTCAGCGACCAGGTGATGGAGGCCATGGGTTCGGTCTTGACCAACAAATACGCCGAAGGCTATCCCGGAGCGCGCTACTACGGCGGCTGCGAGGTCGTGGACAAGGTCGAGACGCTGGCCATCGAGCGCATCTGCCGTCTCTACGGCGCGGAGTACGCCAACGTGCAGCCCCATTCGGGCGCACAGGCCAACATGGCCGTTTTCTTCGCCTGCATGCAGCCGGGCGATACGTTCATGGGACTGGACCTTGCACACGGAGGACACCTCTCGCACGGTTCGCCGGTCAACATGTCGGGTAAATATTTCAAGGCCGTGGGCTATCAGCTCGACGAGGCCACGGGCGTGATCGACTACGACGCCATGGAGCGCAAGGCCCTGGAGTGCAAGCCGAAACTGATCGTCGGCGGCGCCTCGGCCTACTCGCGCGAGTGGGATTACAAACGCATGCGCGAGATCGCCGACAAGGTGGGCGCGCTGCTGATGGTGGACATGGCCCACACGGCCGGTCTGATCGCCGCGGGGCTGCTGGAGAACCCCGTGAAATACGCGCATATCGTCACCTCGACGACCCACAAGACCCTGCGCGGCCCGCGCGGCGGCATCATCCTGATGGGCAAGGACTTCGAGAACCCCTGGGGCCAGACCACGCCGAAGGGCGTCGTGAAGATGATGTCGCAGATCCTCAATTCGGCCGTCTTCCCGGGCATCCAGGGCGGTCCGCTGGAGCACGTCATCGCCGCCAAGGCCGTAGCCTTCGGCGAAGCGTTGGAACCCGCCTACAAGGAGTATCAGACGCAGGTGCAGAAGAACGCCGCAGCCATGGCCGCCGCCTTCGTCGAGCGCGGTTACAAGATCGTCTCGGGCGGCACGGACAACCACCTGATGCTCGTCGACCTGCGCACGAAGTTCCCCGAACTGACGGGCAAGCTGGCCGAGAAGTGCCTCGTGGCCGCCGACATCACCACCAACAAGAACATGGTTCCGTTCGACAGCCGGTCGCCGTTCCAGACCTCGGGCCTGCGCTTCGGAACCCCGGCCATCACCACGCGCGGCCTGAAGGAGGACAAGATGGACTACATCGTCGGGCTGATCGACCGCGTGCTGCACGACCCGGAGAACGAAGCGAACATCGCCGCCGTGCGCAAGGACGTGAACGCGCTGATGGCCGACTATCCGCTTTTCGCGTGGTAAGATGAAGGAGGTCATCGACTTCTTCCGCCGGCTGCACGACGACAACACCCGGGAATGGTTCGACGCCCACCGCGCCGAATGGATCCGTGTGAAGGGACGGTTCGCCGATTTCACCGGACAGCTGATCGAGGGCATCGCGTCGTTCGACCCCGAGGTGCGCGGCCTGCGTCCGCAGGACTGCACCTACCGGATCGCCCGCGACACGCGTTTCTCGCCCGACAAGTCGCCCTACAAGACCTATATCGGGGCTTACATTGCGCCGAAGGGCAAGAAATCGGGTTTCGCGGGATACTATTTCCACATCGAACCCTGCTGCGACTCGCTGGTGTGCTGCAACCTGCTTTCGGCGGGCGCCGTGTGCATCGAGCCGACGGTGCTGCGGTCGATCCGCGAGGAGGTGCTCGACAACGGCGCGCAGATCGAGGCGGCGATCCGGAAGGCCAAAGGGTTCCGGCTGTGCAGCGGCAACAGGCTCAAGCGGGTCCCGACGGGATTCCCGGCCGACAGCCCCTATGCCGAGATGCTGAAGCTGAAGGATTTCTACCTCGAACAGCCCATCGCCGAGGAGTTCCTGCTCGCACCCGACCTGCTGGAACGCACCGTCGAGCAGTTCCGCCGCACGCAGCCGTTCATCGCCATTCTGAACCGGGCGATCCGCTACGCCCACGAAGAGATGCAGTGACATGAGACGTCTGTTTCTGATCGCTGCACTGTTTCTGTGGACGCCGGCCGGGGCGCAGAACGACGATGCGACGCCGCGGAAGATCGAAAAAGAGACCTTCGTCTATGCCGTGCGGGATGCCGACACGCTGCGGCTGGACCGTTATGCGCTCCTCTCGCCCGACAGCCGGGCGAAACCCTGCCTGATGTTCCTTTTCGGCGGCGGCTTTATGACCGGAACGCGGGACAACCGGCGTTTCCGCCCCTTCTTCGACTACTACGCCCGCAAGGGGTTCGTCGTCGTGTCGATCGACTACCGGCTGGGGATGAAGCGGGCCAGACAGGCCGGCCTGCTCGACGAGGAGCATTTCACGCAGGCGTTGGACATGACGCTTTCGATGGCGACGGAGGACCTCTACGACGCCACGGCCTATATCTGCCGGCATATGCCGGACGTCGATCCTTCGCGGATCGTGACGTGCGGGTCGAGCGCCGGGGCCATCACGGTGCTGATGGGCGAGTACTGGCTTTGCAACGGGCATCCGCTGACCGCCGGGAAGTTCACGCAGGACTTTAGCTACGCCGGGGTAATCGCCTTTGCGGGAGCCGTTTGCGATACGCAGGACAGCCTGCGCTGGGCGCGCGATCCCGCGCCGATGCTGCTTTTCCACGGCGACGCCGACCGCAATGTGCCCTACGGCGCGATCGGTGTCGACGGGGTCTGGCTGTTCGGCTCGAAGAGCATTGCCGACGACCTCGCGCGGCGCAGGGTTCCGCACGCGTTCTACTCCGTCGCCGAGACCAATCATTCGATGGCGTGGCGGCCGATGACCGAGAACCGCGGCGAGATCGACTCGTTTCTCGAAAAGCTGGTCTTCAAACGGCAGCGGCTGGTGACCGACGTCCGCATCACGCCGCTCGATGCGCCCGCAGTTCCGAAGGATTTCGGGATTTCCGACTACATCGACGCCAACTACGGGCATTAGGCGTCCGCCGCAGATGAAAAATCCGCAGCCTCATTTTCGAATTTCCGGGGATAAAAAACAGAGGTATAAAAAAGTGTAAAGCAAAAGATAATCAAATAATTATACACTTTTCTTCAGTACCTTTGTTTTAGAAAAAAAGTAGAATAAGGTAATGTTAAACGAGGTTTCGGTTTCCAAATCGTTACCTCGTTTCTTTTGCTCTATTATTCATAGAAACGTGATTTTCAGTTTCTTGCATCTCTATTCATCTTGACATACGACTCTGCTGAAATTATTTTTGCACCCCTAAAAAGCAGAGTTTATGCGTAGCACGTTCAAGGTTCTGTTCTACCTTAAAAGGAACAAAGACAAAGATCAGAAAGTCGTCCCTGTCATGGGTCGCATCACGGTCAACGGCAGCATCGCGCAGTTCAGCGCGAAGCTCTCCGTCCCGGAAACGCTTTGGGAGGTCAGCGGCGGCCGCGCCAAAGGCCGTAGTCTCGAAGCGGATCGCATCAACCGTCATCTGGACAACATCCGCACCCAGATCGGCAAGCACTATCAGGATATCTGCGACCGGGAGTCATACGTTACGGCCGAAAAGGTCAAGAATGCCTATCTCGGCTTCGGAGAGAAATACCGGCTGCTTCTCGAAGCGTTCGAGAAATTCACCGGCGACCTCAAGAAACGTGTCGGCATCGACCGCTGCCACGGTACATGGAACCGCTACTATAAATCCATCGACCATCTGCGGACTTTCATGCGTAAGGAGTATAACGTGAGCGATATGCCGTTGGCGGAGTTGGAACAGTCGTTCATCGAGCAATACCACGTCTACCTTAAATCCGATCTGGGGCTCAAGCCTACGACCGTCAGCGGTTATCTCAAATGCCTGAAATACGTTGTCAAAATCGCGTTCAACAACGGCTGGATGCCTCGCAACCCCTTTTCCCTCTATCAATATACGGCTCCGAATCCGGAACGTAGTTTTTTAACGGAAGATGAACTCCGGCGTATGATGACTACCGAGCTGCGGTATAAGCGTCAGGACTATAACCGCGATATGTTCCTGTTCTCCTGCTTCACGGGCATCTGCTATGCGGATATGGCCTCGCTGACCTATGACCGGATCGAGCAGGATGCGCAGGGCGAGTGGTGGATCAGCGGCAACCGCCAGAAGACCGAAACCAGATACGTTGTCAAACTTCTGCCGTATGCGTTGTTCATCCTGAACAAGTACCGGGGTCTGACCGGCGACGGACGTGTTTTTGCCATGTCTACACTCGATTCGATCGACGACAGCCTGAAAAACATCGCCCGGGAGTGCGGCATCGACAAACAACTCTGTTAGGTTTTGGCATCAAGGCATTGTCAATAATAGTATAGACTCCAGTGAAAGCATACAACTTTTCTTCTATGAGATGGAAATCGCCGAAAATAGCGTCGCAATAATAACAGCCGTGCGATAGGTAGCTATCGGCAACCGTCCGGCTATACCGTTTTTTTACCGGGCCGACCTTGAGTTGTCGCCCCTCTTCCGTCTGTAAGAAATCTTGTACCGCGGCATAGACCCCAGGATGCTTGTCTATATCATGATCGTCCCACGAAGACCGCTCCACATCGAAATCGCAGTTGCAGACGCTCTTCAGACTTGGCTCTACCGTATAGCAGTATTGCAGCGTCCCGCACTTCCAGCATTTCATTTCAAAAAAGATGATAGTAACCTTCTGCTTGGGCGCTGATCTGATATGCTCGCAAAATTTCAACTTACGCGCCAGTAAATTACTTATCAATGCTTTTAACGGCATTTGAACTTTCCCTACTTGGGCAAGTATGTTTGAATTTTCGTCCTTGAATATTTTGAACGCAGGAGTCTCTTTGTCTGCAACTAAAGTTTTGTCATAATCCGACATTTCTTTGGGGGCTATGCGGAAAAACCAGCAACCTCTTACGTTCGATGCCTTATACCGTTCCTGCCGGAGGCGGGTTTCTTCATAAGTCTGCCGGCTCCATTGAACCTCGAAAGCAATCCTTTTACCTCCCTGTACAGCCAAAACATCCGCCCTCCAATCCGCTTCGGAAAATTCGGGGATGGCATCCCATCCTTGCTCCCGGCAAGCCTCCATGATAGCGACTTTCGCTTTGAGATGCTCTGCAGACTCGGGTTTCCAATCACATGGATTTGCAGATTTCAGATGAACGAAATGCTTCAGGCCTTTGCTGCTCATTCTCAAAAAGCCCTCTTGTCCGCAACACGGCAGTATCAAGACGGTTTTTTTGGCCTTAAGACGGGCTTTCAAAGCACTCCATTCTTCGTCATTAAGATCGATGGAAACAATTTCTTTGTCTTCTATATAAGCACGTAAAGGCATTGTAGAAATGTATAAGGATTGTTAATGATCTCGGATATATTACATCAATCCAAATATAGCGAATCCGAACGAAACGAGCAAGTTTTGCGGAGTGAATCATCGTCGTCTTAATATTGAATCACCATATATCTTACGCCGACCCGTCCAGCAAAATAGCCGCCGTAAGCGACACGTCAAGGCAATGCCTTGTCTTTGTCGCTTACGGCGGCTATTCGGCTCTTGCTGTCCGGGCGTTCCGGGCAGTCTGAAATTTTATTCTCTATGACACTGCTCACAAAACAGATCATCTCGAAATTCGAGAAACATCCTATCCACTCACAGGATGGGAAAGGAATGGATGCCGAAGTCCTCGTCAAGTATTTCAACCCCTGCGGCTCGGGCACATGGCTCATCACCGAAGCCGAACGCGAAGGCGACGACTGGTGCCTGTTCGGTTATTGTCATATCCACGAATGGGAGTGGGGCTACCTGATGCTCTCCGAACTGGCATCCCTTCGTCTGCCGTTCGGACTTACCATCGAACGCGACATTTACACGACCAAGAAATACGTCCGGGATTTTCTACCACAGGATGAATGACGGCAAAGGCCTCGGAATTTTACTGCCCCTTGCCGATAACAGAATCATTACACAAAAAGGACTATAAATATGGCAACATTCGAAGAAAGAGCCGAACGGCTGAAGAAAGAGTTGGAAGAAGCTGCAAACGGCGATCGACGCCGGAGTCTGTCCCACGAATACGAACTTACCTTGCGCCTGCTGCGCATCATCCGGGGAGAGGTCTTTACGCTCGACGACATCAATAAATGTCGCATGGAGATCATGCGGCAACATCCCGGATACGATCGTCCCATAACGGCCGAATCGGGAATCCTGTTGGCTGCGGAGGCAATCCGCAAATCCTTCGGACGGAAATACTATCTGCCGCTGTACAAATATCCGATCAAGATAGATTTCGGAACACCGGACGGGCAGATATGCGTGATCCATCCGAGCAACTTTATTAGCTATACGTCCAAAAAAGGAGGGGAAGAGTGATTGATGTGCACCCCAAAGTTTGGACTGATTAATAATTCAGATAGCATGAGTTCGGTATTGTACCGGGCTCATGTTGTTTAAAGCGGTCTTTATTCGCTTGTTATTGTAGTAATTTATGTATTCCTCCAGTTCCTTGCGGAAATGATCGACAGACTCGAACTTCTGCAAATATAATAATTCTGATTTTAACAGTCCGAAAAAGTTTTCCATAACCGCATTATCCAAACAGTTTCCCTTACGAGACATGCTCTGACTAATACCTTTTTCCCGCAGCCGATATTGATAGCGTTTCATCTGGTACTGCCAACCCTGATCCGAGTGAAGTATAAGTTCCGGAGCATCGGGCAGATCCTTTATGGCATCTTCAAGCATTTTCATTGTTTGGTAAAAGGTCGGATGTTCAGCTATATTATAACTTATTATTTCCCTGTTATATAAGTCCATAATAGGCGACAGATAAAGCTTCTTGCCGAACAGAGAAAATTCAGTAAGGTCTGTAACCCACTTTTGATTAGGACGTTCCGCCATAAAATTACGTTTCAGCAAGTCGGGCACCACGGCACCAACCTCTCCTTTGTATGAACGATATTTTTTTAGGCGCACCTGGCATTTAACTCCACATTCGTTCATTAACCTCAGTACCGTTTTATGGTTTATAGAATATCCGCGATTGTGCATCTCTACTGTGATACGGCGGTAACCATAACGTCCCTTATGATCGTGGTATATACTTACAATCTCGTTTTTCTCTTGTTTGTATTTATCGGGGAACTTTAACTGCTTCAGATGATAACAATAGCGTGGGAAGGGTATGTTCCGGTCTTAGTTCTTCGATGGCTTTTGCCCGCTCCCGTTCTCGCGGACGATGCGTTCCTCGACTAAGATCCTCAATTTTTTTAAGTAAGCAACCTCGGCGCGAAGACGTTGGTTTTCGACTCGCAAGTCATTTTCTTCCTGTGGTTGTAGTTCCTGTTTATTAGGCTTGGTTCTCATCTTACCCCGATTATCACGGTAAAGACCGGATTCACCTTCTTCATAATAGATACGCTCCCATTTGCTCAGCGTACTCTCATTGTAAATACCGAACTTTGCCGTTGTTTCCGTTAAAGATAAGTGATTCTCGTGCATGTGCCTGATAGCTGACAACTTAAAATCGCCGCTGTAAGTATATTGCCGTATACGAAGACCTGCTTCGCCGAACTCTTTATAACGCGCAATCCAACGCGACAAAGGCGTATAGCTTATTCCAAAATGCTTGGAGGCGGACGATACGGAATGTTGGCCATTGACAACAGACAAAACTGCCGCTAATTTCTCCTCATAACTGTACTTCATAAAACACCCCAAAAGTTATGTCCAACTTTTGGGGTGCAGTTCATGATGATCTTCCCCTTTTCACAGACCGCATCAGCGCTGCGCTTTCATATAATGCTGTTCCAGCAGTTTATAAAGCGATGACTGCGGATAAAGAATCTTTCCACCAAGAGTAGTATAAGGGATTTGGCGGTTGTCCCGGTAATTCTGCAAGGAGCGTTTCGAGATGCTGAAGATGCTGCAAATCTCCTCACTGGTCAGGTACAGTTCATTTCCGATGGTCGGGCGGTGCGTGTCGATCAGAATATCGACGGCACGGATGGCTTTGACGATGTCGCGGCGCAGTTCCTTGAACGCGGCGCTGTCGCGGGTAATGATCTCTTCGGTCATGCTACAGGCTTTTTATCAGGTGCTTTTCCAGAAGTTGCCGGATGTCGTCGTCCCGGAACAATACTTTATTCCCCAAGGCCGTATAGGGGATGATGCCGGCGGAGCGATAGTATTGCAAGGCTCGCTTGGTGATGCTCAAGGCCTTGCAGACCTCCTCGGCCGTAAGCCACCGGACAGTTGTCGGTTGGGCGGAGAGGGAATGGAGCGCAGACACTCGCTCCAGAAGACGTTGAAGGTGCGCCTGCATCTCTTTATAGGCGCTCGTTTCCATAAGGACGCAATCCATAATGCTGAGGGTTTAGGTGATTTCTGCGTTAAGGATGTGCAAGATAATCCAAGCCTTCAGAAAACGATTCCTATGTCCGCTCCAGACCGTTCCAGTCCGCTCAAAGGAAAAAATGATCGACGGTGACGCTGATGTCCGCCATAAATCGGCAAATGGAGTAATAAAAATCATATTTGCTTTTTTTATCAGATATTCACTATATTTGTATAGAGTTGTTTGACAGGATGAACCTCGATGTAAGTTTATTCGAGACTTGCGTTTCTAAATCATTACCTCATAAAAAAGCAATGCCGTAACTCATTCAGTTACAGCATTGCTTTGTAAATCCTCGGAAACCCAACGGAAGCTGCGGATTTTCGTTTGCCGTGCGGCGCGTGATCACTCCACCGTCACCGACTTGGCGAGGTTGCGGGGCTGGTCGACATTACGGCCCTTGTAGACGGCGATGTAGTAGGCCAGCAGTTGCAGCGGGACCGATACCACGATGGGCATCAGGCACTCGGCGATCACCGGGACCTCGATCACGAAGTCGGCCGAGCGGCGCACCTGTTCGTCGCCGCGGGCAATGACGGCGATGATCTTGCCGCCGCGGGCCTTGATCTCCTCGATGTTCGAGGCCGTTTTTTCGTAGGTGTGGTCCGGCGTGGCGATGGCCACGGTGGGCATCTCGGCGTCGATCAGCGCAATGGGGCCGTGCTTCATCTCGGCTGCGGGATAACCTTCGGCGTGGATGTACGAAATCTCCTTGAGTTTCAGCGCGCCTTCGAGTGCCGTGGGGTAGTTGTACCCGCGGCCGAGGTAGATGAAGTTGTGCGCGTAGGTGAATATTTTCGCCAGGTCGGCGACCTGCGGTGCGACTTTCAGCACCTCTTCCATCGTCTCGGGCAGATGCAGCAGCGCCGCCGAAACCTCGTTGTAATACGCCTCCGTGACGGTTCCTCTCTCGCGGCCCACGGCCAGCGCCAGCATGGCCATCACGGTCACCTGCCCGGTGAAAGCCTTCGTCGAGGCGACGCCGATCTCGGGCCCCACGTGGATATAGGCCCCCGAATCCGTGGCCCGGGCGATCGACGAGCCGACGACGTTGCAGATGCCGAAGACGAACGCCCCGGCCTTGCGGGCCAGTTCGACGGCGGCCAGCGTGTCGGCCGTCTCGCCCGACTGCGACACGGCCACGACGATGTCGTCCTCGCGGATGATGGGGTTGCGGTAGCGGAACTCCGAGGCGTACTCCACCTCGACGGGAATGCGGCAGATCGACTCCACGAGGTGTTCGCCGATCAGCGAGGCGTGCCACGACGTGCCGCACGCCACGAAAATGATGCGCCGGGCGTTCACGAACCTGTCGCGGTGGTCGATCACGCCCGAAAGTTTCACCTCGCAGGTGTCGGGGTTGATGCGTCCGCGGATGCAGTCGACGATGGTCCGGGGCTGCTCGTAAATCTCCTTGAGCATGAAATGGGGATAGCCGCCCTTTTCCAGCTGCGAGATCGACAGCTGGAGTTTCTTGATGTCGATCTTCGCGTCGTGGTTGTCCAGCGTGACGATTTTCAGCGGGGCGTTGCGGTCGATCACGGCGATTTCGCCGTCGCCCACGTAGACGAAATCCTCGGTGTATTCGATGATCGACGCGGCGTCGGACGAGAGGAAGAACTCCCCGTCGCCCACGCCCACGACCATCGGGCTGCTCTGCCGCGCGGCGACGATCCGGTCGTGGTTGCCCTTCTCGACGACGGCGATGGCGTAGGCGCCGATCACCTGCCGGAGGGCCTGCCGCACGGCTTCGGGCAGCGAGCAGCCGCTGGTCGCCCGGACGTATTCGATCAGATTCACCAACACCTCGGAGTCGGTGCTGCTGCGGAAGGTGTATCCGTTCTGTTCGAGGGCGTCCTTCAGCACGCGGTAGTTCTCGATGATGCCGTTGTGTATCAGGGCTATGTTCTCCGATTCGGAGTAGTGGGGATGGGCGTTGGCGTCGTTCGGAACCCCGTGCGTGGCCCAGCGGGTGTGGGCGATGCCGATGTTGCCGCCGAGGTCCTTTCCGTCGAGGAAATGCTCCAGATCGGAGACCTTGCCCTTGCATTTGAATACGTTGAGACGCCCGTCCGGGTTGACCAGCGCGACGCCCGCACTGTCGTATCCCCTGTATTCGAGGCGGTGAAGCCCCTTTATCAGAATCGGGCACGCGTCGCGCCGCCCGACATATCCGACTATTCCGCACATGTTGTTCTGTTTTTTTGTTCGGGTCAAAAATAAGAAAAAATTTTAATAAACACACATGTGTAAGGGCGGGAATTTACTCCCGCCCTCATTCAGAATAGGCTGCAACGTTTGCAACGATTTGGTTTTCGGTGAATTTACCGCACGTACTTCAAGATTTCCTTCACGATCGCGCCGTTGCCCGCGACGATCGAGATGCCCCGGTCGCGGCGCAGGTCGCAGACGACGCCCCCGGCCTCGGCGAGGATCAGTTCGGCGGCGCAGACGTCCCATTCGTGCAGCGCCAGTTCCCAGTAGCCGTCCAGCAGTCCGGCGGCGACGCAGCTGATGTCGTAGGCCGCAGAACCCAGCCGCCGGACATCCCGCACGTAGGGGATGATCCGTGCGACGTTGTCGCTGTTGTTGTCCGGATTCACGTCCTTGTCGTAGGGGAATCCCGAGGCGATGACCGAGGTGGCGAGCGTCTGTTTCTCCCCGACGCGGATGCGTTCCGGCTCCCGCGAAGCGTATTGCAGATATGCCCCGCCGCCCTTCGTCGCCGTGAACAGCTCGTTCAGGTAGGGTGCGTAGACGACCCCCACGATGGTTTCGCCCCTGTACTGGAGGGCTATCGAAACCGTGAACAGCGGAAGTCCCTGACTGTAATTGGTCGTGCCGTCGAGCGGGTCGACGACCCAGCGCCAGTCGCTCGCGGCGTTGCCCCGGCAGCCGCCCTCCTCGCCCAGAATGGCATGGTCGGGATAACGCTCCGCGATCATGCCGGCAATCAGTTCCTCGCTCTCCCTGTCGGCGCGCGTCACCACGTCGTAGACGTTGGATTTGGTCTCGATCGACAGCCTGTCGCCCCGGAAGTAGGCGAGTTGTATTCCGCCCGCGGCCTTCGCCAGCTGCACGGCGAATTTCAGCAGTTCGTCGTACATGCTATTCGGATTCGGCGAAATACTTGTAGAACAGCGGAATGGTCTCCACGCCCTTGTCGAACTGCTCGAGTCCGTAGCTTTCGTTGGGCGAGTGGATGGCGTCCTCGGCCAGACCGAAGCCGATCAGCAGCGATTTGATGCCCAGGATGGACTCGAATCCGCTGATAATGGGGATCGAACCGCCCGAGTAGAAGGGCAGGGGCTTTTTGCCGAAAGTCGCCTCGACGGCCTTCTCGGCCGCCTTGTAGGCCGGCATGTCGGTCGGCGCGACGTAGGGCATGCCGCCGTGGAGCGATTTCACCACGACCTTCACGCTCTCGGGCGCGATGGCGCGGAAATGTTTCTCGAACAGCTCCGAGATCTTGCGGTAGTCCTGATTCGGCACGAGGCGCATCGAAATCTTGGCCGAAGCCTTCGACGGAATGACCGTCTTGGTCCCCTCGCCCGTGTAGCCTCCCCAGATGCCGTTGACGTCGAGCGACGGGCGCACGCCGGTGCGTTCCAGCGTCGTGTAACCCGCTTCGCCCTCCACGTCGCCGATTTTCAGCGACTTCTTGTAATCCTCGAGGCTGAACGGCGCCTTGTTGAACGCCTCGCGCTCGGCGGGCGTCAGCTCCCGCACGTCGTCGTAGAAGCCGGGGATCGTCACGCGGCCGTTCTCATCGACGAGTCCCGCCACCAGCCGCGCCAGCACGTTGGCCGGGTTGGCCACCGCACCGCCGAACAGCCCCGAATGCAGGTCCTTGTCCGGTCCCGTCACCTCGACCTCCATGTAGGCCAGTCCGCGCAGTCCGCAGGTGATCGACGGCGTCTGCATCGAGATCATCGACGTGTCCGACACCAATATAATATTGGCCTTGAGCAGCTCCTTGTTCTGCTCGCAGAAGCCGTAGAGGCTCGGCGAACCGATCTCCTCCTCGCCTTCGAGCATGAATTTCACGTTGCAGGGCAGCGAATCGGTGGCGCACATCGCCTCGAACGCCTTGGCGTGCATCCACAGCTGGCCCTTGTCGTCGTCGGCGCCGCGGCCCCAGATGCGGCCGTCGCGGATGACCGGCTCGAAAGGTTCCGTGCGCCACTCGTCGCGCGGGTCCACGGGCATCACGTCGTAGTGGCCGTAGACCAGCACCGTTTTAGCCCCGGGATCGACGGTCTTCTCGGCGTAAACCACCGGATTGCCCTCCGTGGGCAGCACGTCGGCGCGGTCGGCCCCGGCCTTCACGAGCGCCGCCGCGAGAAACTCGGCGCAACGCTGCATATCGGGCTTGCGCTCGGACTGCGCGCTGATCGACGGGATACGCAGCAGGTCGAGCAACTCGCTGATAAACCGTTCTTTATTCTCCTTTATATAAACCTTTGCTTTATTCATTTATTCGGTGGTTTTTTGCAGTGTGTAATTGTCCGCCAGCGCGCCGGTCACAGGTTGTTTTTCGGCGTCGAGGCGGCGCAGGCGGTTCTCCTCGACCTTGTAGTATTGGGGCTGTCCGCCCTCCGAGGGCGTCAGCGTCAGCAGGTTCTCCTTAACGGTGAAAGCGCCCTTCTCGTCGAATTCCGAGTCGCGGTCGATGTATTTCAGATGCAGGGCATAGGAACCGTCGGGCGCGAGCGTCAGCGTCGTCTCGATTCCCGGGCAGTCGGCCGCAGGCAGCGTGCCCTTGTAGACGCCCAGATAGTCGAGCGAGGTCTCGGCATTGTGCATGTCGGGAGCCGCTGCCGTTGTCTGCTGCGTCCCGGCTGTCGCCGCCTTCTGCTGCGCATTTCCGCCGCAGGAGACCATCGCGAGGGCTGCGGCGAGGATCAATAAACTCTCTTTCATGGTCTTAAATGTTGCAGATCTCCTTGATTTCGGCAATGAACCGCTGCGCCAGCGCGTCGGCCTCGTCCATCGACTTCGCCTCGGTGTAGACGCGGATGATCGGCTCGGTGTTCGACTTGCGCAGGTGCACCCAGTTTTCCGCGAAGTCGATCTTCACGCCGTCTATATCGTTCACGTTTTCACCGGCATAACGCTCCTTCACCTCACGCAGCACTTTATCTACGTCGATGGCGGGCGTCAGCTCGATTTTGTTCTTCGAGGCGTAGTACGAAGGGTAGGTGGCGCGCAGCCGGGTCATCGTCATGCCTTTCTTCGCCAGCCACGTTAAAAAGAGCGCCGTGCCCACCAGCGCGTCGCGGCCGTAGTGCAGCTCGGGGTAGATCACTCCGCCGTTGCCTTCGCCGCCGATCACCGCGCCGACCTCCTTCATCTTCGCCACGACATTGACCTCGCCGACCGCCGAGGCGTAGTACTTGCCGCCATGCCGCTCCGTGACGTCGCGCAGCGCGCGCGACGAGGAGAGGTTCGAAACCGTGTTGCCGGGCTTTTCGGAAAGAATGTAGTCCGCGACGGCCACCAGCGTGTACTCCTCGACGAACATCGAGCCGTCCTCCGAGACGAACGCCAACCGGTCGACGTCCGGGTCGACGACGATGCCCAGGTCGGCTTTCTCGCGCACGATGACCTCCGAGATTTCCGTGAGGTTCTGCGGCAGCGGTTCGGGGTTGTGGGCGAATTCGCCCGTGGGTTCGCAGTTCAGCTCCACGACCTCGCAGCCCAGTTCGCGCAGCAGTTTCGGCATCACGATGCCGCCCACCGAGTTCACGGCGTCGACGACGACCTTGAAACGGCGTTTGCGCACCGCTTCGACGTCGACCAGCGGCAGCGCCAGCACGCGGCGGATATGCTCGTCGTTGAAATCCTCGCGCGACAGCACATGGCCGATGGCGTCGATCGCGGGGTAGTCGTAATCCTCCTCCTCGGACATGGCCAGCACCTGCTTGCCCTCGGCGTCGTTGAGAAACTCGCCGTCGGAGTTCAGCAGTTTCAGGGCGTTCCACTGGCGGGGGTTGTGCGAGGCGGTGATGATGATGCCGCCGTCGGCCTTCTTGCCGATCACGGCCATCTCGGTCCCGGGGGTGGTGCACAGCCCGACGTTGACGACGTCCGCGCCGCAGGCCAGCAGGGTCCCTTCCACGAGGTTCGAGACCATTTCGCCCGAAATACGGGCGTCGCGTCCTACGACTATGGTAAGTTTTTTGCCCGGATTGCGGCGGGCGATCAGGCGCACGTAGGCCGTGGTGAATTTGACGACGTCGGGAGGCGTCAGGTTCTCGCCCGCGGGTCCGCCGATCGTGCCGCGGATGCCCGAAATGGATTTGATGAGTGTCATGTTTTATTCGGTTTTACGGATACTTATATTTATGAAAAATTCGCTTCGAAGTTTTGATATTCGAGGTAAATATATTACTTTTATGCCAATTATGGAAATTAAAAAACGACAATTATGAGAACCATTCCCGCTTCCGAATTGATTATCAACGACGACGGTTCGATTTTTCACCTGCACCTGCATCCCGGGCAGCTGGCCGACACGGTGATCCTGGTCGGCGACCCCGGCCGCGTGGCCCTCGTAGCCGGATTTTTCGACACGAAGGAGTGCGAGGTTTCGAACCGCGAGTTCAAGACCGTGACGGGCAGCTATAAAGGAAAACGCATGACGGTCCTCTCGACCGGCATCGGCATCGGCAACATCGACATCTGCGTCACGGAGCTGGACGCGCTGGCCAACGTCGATTTCGCCACGCGGCAGGAGAAGGCCGAAAAAAAGCGGCTCACGCTGGTGCGGCTGGGCACTTCGGGCGCCATTCAGCCCGACATCAAGGTCGGTGAATTCGTCTTCTCGCGCACTTCGTGCGGCTTCGACGGCCTGTTGAGCTACTACAAGGGCCGCGACGCGGTCTGCGACCTGGCGCTCGAAGAGGCGTTCGTAAAACATACGGGCTGGTACGAGAAGATGCCGCGCCCCTATTTCGTCGACGCCGACAAGACCCTGTTCGAGCATTTCAGCGACGTCACGCGCGAGGGCATCACCATCGCCGCTCCGGGATTCTACGCCCCGCAGGGCCGCTGGGTGCGGCTCGAACCGCACGACGCCCGGCTGAACGAGAAGATCGAGTCGTTCGGCTACGAAGGCCGCCGCATCACCAACTTCGAGATGGAGGGTTCGGCGCTCGCGGGGCTGGCCGCCCTGATGGGTCACCGCGCCGCCACGATCTGCACGATCATCGCCCAGCGCATCGCGCAGGACGTGAACACCGACTACAAGCCGTTCGTGCGGAAGATGATCGAAACGGCCCTCGACAAACTGGCAATTTTAGAGTAAGAAACCATAAACAGACAAAACAGAAACAACGTATGAAATTTTCCGTATCAAGCTCGGCCCTGCTTTCGCTTCTGGCTACCACCGGCAAGGTCATCAGCAATAAGAACACGCTGCCCATCCTGGACTACTTCCTCTTGGAACTCAACGGCAACACGCTGCAAGTCACCACGTCGGACCTTGAGACGACGCTCGTCGGGCAGATCGAGGTGGACAGCGTCGAGAGCGAAGGTACGATCGCCGCGCCGGCCAAACTGATGCTCGACTCGCTGAAGGAGTTCCCCGAACTGCCGCTGACCATCGAGGTCAACGACAAGAACTGGGAGATCAAGATCAACTGGAAGAGCGGATCGCTCTCGATTCCCGGAGCCAGCGCCGTCAGCTATCCCGCCGTGCCGCAGCTGAACGCCGAGAAAAAGGAGCTGCGCCTCGACGTCGACACCCTCGTGAACGGCATCAACAAGACGATTTTCGCCACGGCGGACGACGAACTGCGCCCCGTGATGAACGGCATCTATATCAATCTGGCGCCCGACGCGCTGACGTTCGTGGGAACCGATGCGCACAAACTCGTGAAGTACGAGGCCGAGACCGAAAACGAGGTGACGGCGTCGTTCATCCTCCCGAAGAAGCCCGCCAACCTGCTCAAGTCGGTGCTGCTGAAGGAGGACGACGCGATCGAAATGGCGTTCGATTCGAAGAACGCCCTGTTCAAACTCAAGAGCCACACGCTCGTCTGCCGCCTGATCGAGGGCAACTACCCGAACTACAACGCCGTGATTCCGTCCAACAACCCCAACAAGGTGCTGGTGGACCGCATCGAGCTGGTCAACGGCATCAAGCGCGTGGCCGTCTGCTCGAACCCCACGACGAACCTGATCCGCATGGACATCGCCGACAACCGGATCACCCTCACGGCGCAGGACATCGACTTCTCGGTGTCGGCCAACGAGACGATCTCGTGCAGCTACGACGGGCAGCCCATTTCGATCGGCTTCAAGTCGACGTTCCTCGTCGAGATCCTCTCGAACATGGATACCCCGACGGTGGTGGTGGAACTGGCCGACTCGACCCGCGCCGGCGTCTTCAAACCCGTTTACGACGACAAGCAGCCGAGCGCGACGCTCATGCTGCTGATGCCGATGATGATCAACGCATAACGGCCGTCAGATGAAGCTGAACCTCAAACGACCGATCATCTTCTTCGACCTCGAAACCACCGGCGTGGACACCGCCCGGGACCGCATCGTGGAGATCTCGATGGTCAAGGTCATGCCCGACGGCGAGGAGATCACCAAAACCCGGCGGCTCAATCCCGGGATGCATATCCCCGAGGAGGCCTCGGCCATACACGGCATCACGGACGACGACGTGAGGGACTGCCCGACGTTCGCGCAGGTCGCGCGGTCGCTCGAACAGTTCATCCGCGGCTGCGACTTCGGCGGCTTCAACTCGAACCGCTTCGACCTGCCGGTGCTGGTCGAGGAGTTCCTGCGCGCCGGCGTGGACGTGGACTTCAAGCGCCGCAAGTTCATCGACGTGCAGAACATCTTCCACAAGAAGGAGCAGCGCACGCTGGTCGCGGCCTACAAGTTCTACTGCGACAAGGACCTGGAGGAGGCCCACTCGGCCGAGGCCGACACGAAGGCCACCTACGAGGTGCTGAAGGCCCAGCTGGACCGTTACGACGATCTGGAGAACGACATCGACAAGCTGGCCGAATACTCGTGCCGCGCCGAATCGGCCGACTACGCCGGGCGCATCCTCTACAACGAGAAGGGCGAGGAGGTCTTCGGGTTCGGCAAGTACAAGGGCCGTTCGGTGGCCGAGGTGTTCCGCATCGAGCCGAGCTACTACGCCTGGATGATGAACGGCGATTTCCCGCTCTACACCAAGAAGGTCATCACCGAAATCCGGATGCGCGATAAAATGAAATGACGATGAAACGACTCTGTGCCGCAGCTCTGATGATCGTGTGGGCTTTCTGCGCCGTTGCGGCGGGGAAGTCCGCAACGATCGTCTACATCAACGGTGCGAAATACTACATCCACACGGTGCAGGCGGGCGAGACGCTCTACGGGCTTTCGAAAACCTACGGGGTGGGCGAGAAGGTGATTCTCGAAAACAACCCCTCGATCGCCCGCGGCCTGAAAACCGCCGAGAATATCAAGATCCCCTTCGTGGCCGACGTTCCCGAACCCAAGTCGGACAAGAAGCTGCGCAAGACCTTCGACTTCCATTTCGTGTCGAAGGGCGAGACGCTCTACGCCATTTCGCGGCAGTACGAGATTCCGGTGAAAACCCTTCTGGAGGACAACCCGAACCTCGACCCGCTGCACATGCGCCTCGGCGAACGCATCCTGATCCGCAGGAAACAGATCGGCTCGGAGGACGAAGCCGGAACGAAGGAGCAGTGGGAGGAGTACCGGCAGTCGCTGAACAGCGTGGCCGAGGAAGGCACGGCCTACCACATCGTCCATCCGGGCGAGACGTTCTATTCGCTCTCGCGCCGCTTCGGGATCACCGAGGCGGAGTTCAGCGCGCTCAACGGCGGACTGAAACCCGTGGACCTCAAGGCCGGGGCCATGGTCAAGATTCCCGCGCCCGAGGCCGGACAGATTCCGGAGGGCGCCGACAGCCTCCAACGGCAGGACAGCGTGCCGGAGACCGGGCAGCAGGTCGTGCAGATCGACTTCCGGGCGCTCCGGGCCGGCGACCCGCTCGACGTGGCGCTGCTGCTGCCCCTCGCCACGGGCGGCGAGCCTAACGGCAACTACCTGGAGTTCTATCAGGGTTTTCTGCTGGGGCTGGACAGCGTGAAGCTCAAATACGGACGTTCGGTGAACGTGGACCTCTACAACACGGCCCGCGACACGGCGCGCATCCGCGAAATCGTCGAAAGCGACGCCTTCCGGAAAGCCGACCTGATCGTCGGCCCCGTCTACGAGGAGGGGCTGTATCCGGTGATCCGCTTCGCCGAGGAGAAAAAGATTCCCGTGGTGTCGCCGCTGGCCAATATCGAGGGGATGAACAGCGACGTGCTGTTCCAGCTCGCGCCCGACCCTTCGCGCAAGTACGAGAAGGCGGGCGATCTGGTGAACGGCGACAAGCGCGTGACGCTGATCTGCACCGAGTCTGCCGACAAGGAGTTCGAGCGCGAGATGCTCGCGCTGCTGGGCGATTCGGAGTACCGCCGCTATACCTATAAATACGAGCATCCCACGGCCCGCTCGGCCGACAGCCCGAGCGACCTCACGCCGCTGCTGGAGAATACGGACGACAACGTTTTCATCATCCTCTCCGACAACGAGGTGGACATCGACCGCATTCTCGCGGCTCTGGCCTCGGCCGATACGAGCCTTACGAGCCGCGGCCGCACGGCGCCCCGCTTCGTGGTGCTGGGCAACACCCGCTGGAACCGCTACAACACCGTCGACCGCGCGATGTTCTTCAAGAACCGCGTGATCTTCTTCTCGACCTACCACGCCAAACGCGACTCGGAGACCGTGCGGGCGTTCGACGACGCCTACATCCGTTCGTTCTGCGCGCTGCCGACCCTCTTTTCCTACCGGGGCTACGACACGGCGATGATCTTCGCCCCGGCCATGTACGGCGACATCGAGTACGACCTCGAAGACCGCCGCTACACGCCGTTGCAGACGACCTATCGGTTCGGGCAGAACGAAGGCCGCGAGAACCACGTCAACCGCAACTGGACGCGGGTCAACTACAACAGCGACTACACCATAACCATCGAATGACAGAGCCATGGCAACTTTGACGAATACGATTCCCGAGAAAACCATCGAGCGATTGAGCGAGTACCGCCGCACGCTGCTCGCCAGCCATCGGCAGGGCATCACGCATATCTTTTCGCACGTACTGGCCGGCATCCACGGCATCACGGCCGTGCAGGTGCGCCGCGACCTGATGCTGATCGGCTTCTCGAGCGACACGAAGAAGGGCTATGACGTGCAGGTGCTGATCGAGTACATCAGCCGCATCCTCGACAGCCCCTCGCCCATGAACATCGCCGTGCTGGGCATGGGCCATCTGGGCCAGGCCATCACCAAATATTTCAACGGCAAGGGGCTCAAGCTGAAGATCACCGCGGCGTTCGACGTCGACCCCGAAAAGGTCGGCAAGACGATCGACGGCATCCCGTGCTACCATATGGACTCCTTCGAGGAGGTGGTCGAGGACAAGGACATCTCGATCGTCATCGTCTCCTCGCCGACGAAGGTGGCTCCGAATCTCGTGCTGCCGATCATCAATGCCGGCATACGGGGGGTGCTGAATTTCACCTCCACGCCGCTGAACTTCCCGCAGGGGATCATCGTCGAGAATTACGACATCACCACGCTGCTCGAAAAAGTCGCCTACTTCGTCAAGGAGAGCGACGGGAGCAATTCGTAACCGTGTGCCGGAGAGGGAGAGAGAGATGAGGGTATTTCACGGTTTCGACGCACTTCCGCACTTCGTCCGTCCGGCGGTCACCGTCGGGTCGTACGACGGCGTGCACCTGGGCCACCGCGCCCTGATCGGGCGGCTGATCGCCGAGGCCCGCGCCAACGGCGGCGAAAGCATCGTGCTGACCTTCGAGCCGCACCCGCGCATCACGCTGGGAAAGGCCGAAGGGCTGCGGCTGCTGACGACGCTCGACGAGAAAACGGCCCTGCTGGAAGAGCTGGGGGTGGATAACGTGATCGTCATTCCCTTCGACAGGGCGTTCAGCGCCTTGTCTGGAGAGGAGTTCGCGGACGATTACCTGATCGGAAAGGTCGGCGCCGAAACGCTCGTCGCGGGCTACAACCACCGTTTCGGCCACGACCGGATCGACTGCGACACGCTCGCGGCGTCGGGACGGCTCCGCGTCGTGAAGGTGGGTCCGTGCAGGGTCGACGGCGAGCATGTCAGTTCGACCGTGATCCGCCGGCTGCTGGATGAGGGGAAAACCGCAGAGGCCGAATTGTTACTTGGATATTCCCTGCAAACCGAAAAATAAAGAAAACATGTTAAGTCACGATTGTCAGATACGCGTGTGGTACAAGCACACCGACCAGATGGCCATTTGCCACCATTCGAATTACATCTGCTACTACGAAGCCGCCCGCAGCGAGTTCCTGCGCGCGCTGGGCATGTCGTTCGCCGAGGTCGAACGGCGGGGCATTATGATGCCGATCCTCGAAGTGCAGTCGAAATACCGCAAGCCGGCCTATTTCGACGAACTGCTGACCGTGCGCATCATCCTCCGGGAAATGCCCTCGACACGCATCAATTTCTTCTACGAAATCTACAACGAGCGGGGCGACCTGCTCAATACGGGCATGACCCAGCTGGGCTTCATCCACAGCGATTCGCGGCGTCCGTGCCGCTGTCCGGAATGGTTCCTGGAGCTGATCCGCAGCCGCTGGACCGAATAAGACGCCCCGTTTCGGGTCCGATTCATGCCGCTTCGCCCTGCGAAGCGGTTTTTTCTGCGCCGTGACGGCATTTTCATCGCCCGGAAAGTCCCTCCCCGCAGTCCGGATTCCGGGACCGCTCCGTCGGGGCGGAAGCAAACCGGCGTTCGCTTCTGCGCCCGACGTTTCGTACCTTTGGATACTCCCGCTCGGCAATGTTCAAGTAAATTTGACATTGCCATCGCTTATTCGTACCTTTGCGGCTCAATTTGCGACAACTTATGATTTCAATAGACGGCCTCACCGTAGAGTTCAGCGGCACGACGCTTTTCAAAGACATCTCCTTCACGATCGGCGACAAGGACCGGATCGCCCTGATGGGCAAAAACGGAGCGGGCAAATCGACCCTGCTGAAGATCATCGCCGGAGTGCGTTCGGCCACGCGGGGGCGCGTGACCGTGGGCGAAGGCGGGAAAGTGGGGTATCTGCCCCAGCACCTTCAGGTGGAGGACGGGCGCACGCTCGTCGAGGAGGCGTCGCGGGCCTTCGAACACCTGTTCGAAATCGAGCGGCGGATCGCGGCGCTCAACGAGCAGCTCACGACCCGCACCGACTACGAAAGCGAGTCGTATATGCGGCTGATCGAGGAGGTCACGGCCATCTCCGAGAAGTTCTATGCCGTGGACCTCACCAACTATCAGGAAGACGTAGAGCGCATTCTGCTGGGGCTGGGCTTCGAACGGAGCGACTTCACGCGCCAGACCTCCGAATTCTCGGGCGGCTGGCGCATGCGCATCGAGCTGGCCAAGCTGCTGTTGCAGAAACCCGACCTGCTGCTCTTGGACGAGCCGACGAACCACCTCGACATCGAGTCGATCGAGTGGCTGGAGGATTTCCTGATGAACAACGCCAAGGCCGTAATGGTCATTTCCCACGACAAGGCTTTCGTGGACCACATCACCACGCGCACCATCGAGATCGCCCGCGGACGCATCTACGACTACAAGGTCAACTACTCCCATTACCTCGAACTCCGCAGGGAGCGTCGCGAGCAGCAGCAGGCGGCCTACGACAACCAGCAGAAGATGATCGCCGAGACCCGCGAGTTCATCGAGCGTTTCAAGGGGACCTATTCGAAGACCAATCAGGTGCAGTCGCGCGTGCGGATGCTCGAAAAACTGGAACTCATCGAGGTGGACGAGGAGGACCGGTCGGCGCTGAACCTGCGCTTTCCGCCCGCCCCGCGTTCGGGTTCCTATCCGGTCATCACCTCCGAACTGGGCAAGGCGTACGGCGACCACCGGGTGTTCAGCGACGTGTCGATCACCATCGGGCGCGGCGACAAGGTGGCTTTCGTGGGGCGCAACGGCGAGGGCAAGTCGACGATGGTCAAGGCCATCATGGGGCAGATCGACTTCGAGGGCGAGATCCGGATCGGCCATAACGTCCGGATCGGTTACTTCGCGCAGAACGAAGCGTCGGGGCTCGACGAGTCGATCACCGTCTTCAAGACCGTCGACGACATCGCCGTGGGCGACATCCGGACCCGTATCCGCGACATTCTGGGGGCCTTCATGTTCGGCAAGGAGGCCAGCGAGAAGCTCGTAAAGGTGTTGTCGGGCGGCGAACGGACGCGTCTGGCGATGATCAAGCTGTTGCTGGAACCGGTCAACCTGCTGATCCTCGACGAGCCGACCAACCACCTCGACCTGAAGACCAAGGAGATTCTCAAAGAGGCGCTGATGGCTTTCGACGGCACGCTGATCGTCGTCTCCCACGACCGCGATTTTCTCGACGGGCTGACATCCAAAATCTACGAATTCTCCCACGGCCGCGTCACCGAGCACCTCGACGGGGTCTACGGTTTCCTCCGGAAGAAGAAAATTGAAAATATCAGCGAAATCGAACGGCGCAAGGCGTAGACGCCGCGCCTGTGAAGTCCCGGACCCTCGGGATTCCGTGCCGCCCGTCCTTGGCGCAGACAAAACGGCCGCCCTGCAAGGGGCGGCCGTTTCCGTTATTCGATCATCTTTTTGAGCGTCTTTTTCAGCTTGTCGTGGTTGCGCAGGTCGTTGCGCAGTTTGCTGTTGCCGTCCCGGTCGACGAGCACGTAGGAGGGGATGCCGTCGACTTTGAACTTTTCGCACAGATATTTCCATTGCTCCTCGTTCAGCCGGTAATGCTTGCCGGCGATTTTGCCGATCTGGGTCTTGTAGGTCACCAGCGGCGAGGTCTCGTTGGCAAGGTAAATCCACACGATGTCGTCCGATTTCAGTTCCCCGGTTTTCAGCGGCTCGTTGGCCTTGATCGCCGCCTGGCAGGGTCCGCACCAGGTGTTCCAGAAATCGACCAGCACGACCTTGCCCTTGCAGGGCGCGACGATGGCGTCGAAAAGCTTGTCGGGGGCCACGTCGGGCGTCTCTTCGATCTTCACCTTGCCTTCCAGCGCCGCCAGCTCCCTGCGCACCCTGGCCTGAATAGCCTCGCACGCCTCGGCGTAGAACGGATTCTTCAGCGAACGGAGCGAGGCGAGGTCAGCCTCGGTGAGTTCGCAGTTCGCGGCTTTCGCGGCCATCGGAACGGCTTTGCGCAGATCTACGACAAGACCGTTCTCTGCATGGATAATATCCGCCCAGTCGAAAGCCGAGTAGCTGATGGCTGTCCGGTAGTCGGGTTCGAACTCGCCCATCAGCAGTTTCGGGTCATTGATGTCGAACAATCCGCAGACAGCGGCATAATGTTTCGGCTCCAGTGTGGCAAATTTGTAGTCGATCTTTGCATTGCGGTCCCAAAGATTGTTTACCGAGCGGTAGTTGTGTTCGAGAAGACTGCTGCACGTTACCATGACACAGAGAGCCTCCTGCTTGAGCGAGAGCAGGTTCAGTTCCTTCATCATCTCCGACATGCCGCTGCGGGCGACGCTGTCGGTCAGCATTTTGTATTTGGATACGATCATCTGCGCATATTCGTCCGCCGTCATCCGGTAATCCGCGAATTTGCCCGTATAGAAATCGAACCCGATCTGTTTTTCGGCCCTCATGTCGTACAGCATATTCAGGTCGGCATAGGTTCCCGTCGCATACAGCTTACGGTCGTGTGAGGCTTTTCGTTCCTTGCCGCGGCGCTGGACGATGGATTTGCCCTTCTCTGTGAGGTCAACGTAAATATCCGCGGTTTCCCCGGGAGCCGTCCAGAAATTCAGGTGCATCGAGCCGGGACCGGCCGGATTGCCATAGATCAGCGACGGGCCGTATTGCCCGAATTTAAAGGTCGCAACGCCCGTCTCGGGGTCGATGGGAGCGTCTTTGCGCTCGTGACCGGTCAGCATCGAATTGATATAAAGCGTCATGTCCTTGTACATCCCTTCGCGGAATCCTAACAGGTGGATGTTGACCCTCGTTTCGCCGACGGCGAAGATCGGATCGGGCACCGGACCGTCCTTCGGGGCCTTGCGCAGCTCCCGGGGCAGCCCCTCGGGAAATTCGGGGTACTCCGTTTTGCCCGTCAGGTCCACGCCGTAGAGTTTGAAACAGTCGTCGCAGTCCGATTCGATGAAGTCGAACGACTTTGTTCCGCGGGGCAGGGGAGGAAACCGCAGCACGAACGACGCGCGGCCCGACTTCGGCATCCAGAACAGCGAGTCGGGCGTTATGCCTTCGGCCCCGGTGAGCATGAATCTCCGGGCGGGGATTTGCAGATAGCTGTCCGACGAAATGACGATCCAGTTTTTGGGCCGGTAGTAGGCGTTCACGTGGAGCACGGTCGCCGTGTCGCTCAATTCGACTTTCACGATGTCGAGCGTCCGGGTGTTGGCCGTTTCGATCAGCGGGTTTTCCACGACCCGGTCGGCCGGGGTGCAGGACGGCAGCAGCGCACCGAGCGCCGCTGCGATCAGGAACAGAAGGTTTCTCATGGCAGGTTGGTTGGGTTTGTAGTGACAAACAAATGTAGTCTTTTTTTGCTGTTTTTGCAACTGTTTCCGCAAAAAACGGTTGGATGGCCCGGAACGGAAAAGGGACCGCACTCCGAAAGTGCGGCCCCTTCTCTGCAAACCCTTCAAAAACTATTTTCCGATCAGCGAAATCGAACGCTGGATGAAATCCGTCAGGTTCTTGCCCTTGAGCATGCCGTTGGTCAGCAGCGCCAGGTCGATGATCTGCTTGACGAGGCGGTTTTCGCCGCCGATCTCGCGCAGACGCTGGTTGCGCTCGTCGCGCAGGGTGACGATCTTCTTCGACAGCTCCTCGCGCGTGGATTTCTCCTCGGACGAAAGTTCCTCCTCCTTCTTGCCCCTCACGACCTCGTCGAAACGCTTCTCCTCGGCCACCGCGGCGTCGATCTTCTTGGTGATCGACTTCAGTTTGTCGCCGTAGGACTTCTCCACGTCGGCGAGGATGTCGATGACGATGGGGTGGTTGGCGTTGACCGCGATGGTGAAGTTGTCGGGCATCTGTCCGTAGAACTGGCTCATGCCCCCGCCGCCCGTCTGGGCCATCTCCTTCATGCGGCGCATGAACTCGTTCTGCGTGATCACCACCGGAGCCTCGTCGGGCGACATGGCCTCGAACGAGATGTTGTAGTGAATCTTGTCGTCCTTGGGCATCTGGCTCTCGAAAACGGGCGTCAGCACCTCCTGCTGGCCCTCGGTGAGCGACATCTTGACATTCTCCTCCTTCTGGATCAGCTTGTCGACCACGTCGCTGTCGACGCGCACGAAACGCGACTCCTTGTTCTTCGACTCGTACCAGTTGATGTAGTGGCTGTCCAGCTGCCCGTCCATCACCAGCACGTCGTATCCCTTGCCTTTGGCCGCTTCGAGGAACGTGTGCTTCTCCACGGGATCGTCCACATAGAGGAACACCTCCGTCTTGTTCTTGTCGGTCTGGTTCTCCTTCACCTTCTCCGCATACTCCTTGGGGGTGAAATATTTGCCTTCGACGTTCTTCCAGAGCATGATCCCGGCGGCCTTCTCGGCGAACTTCTCGTCGGTGAGGATGCCGTACTGGATGAAGATTTTCAGGTCGTCCCACTTCGCCTCGTAGTCCGAACGCATGGTCGAGAACAACTCCTGCAAGCGGTCTGCGACCTTGCGGGTGATGTAGCTCGAAATCTTCTTCACGTTGGCGTCGCTTTGCAGGTAGCTGCGCGATACGTTGAGCGGAATGTCCGGCGAGTCGATCACGCCGTGCAGCAGCGTCAGGTACTCCGGCACGATGCCCTCGACCTGATCCGTCACATAGACCTGATTCGAATAGAGCTGGATCTTGTTCTTCTGGATCTCGAAGTTGTTGTGAATCTTCGGGAAGTAGAGGATGCCCGTCAGGTGGAACGGATAGTCGATATTGAGGTGGATCGAGAACAGCGGCTCGTCGCTCATCGGGTAGAGTTCGCGGTAGAACTCCTTGTACTGCTCCTCGGTGATGTCGGCGGGCTTGCGGGTCCACAGCGGCTCGACGTTGTTGATGATGTTGTCCTTGTCGGTGTCGACGTATTTGCCGTCCTTCCACTCCTTGACCTTGCCGAAGGCGATGGGCACGGGCAGGAAGCGGCAGTACTTCTTCAGCAGGGCCTCGACCTGCGCATCCTCGGCGTATTCGAGCGAATCCTCCGAGAGGTGCAGCACGATGGTCGTGCCGCGGTCGCGTGCCTCGTCAGTCTCCTCCATCTCGAACTCGGGCGACCCGGTGCAGCTCCAATGTACGGTTTTAGAACCCTCTTTATAGGATTTCGTGAAAATCTCGACCTTGTCCGACACCATGAATGCCGAGTAGAATCCCAGTCCGAAATGTCCGATAATGGCCTGGTTCTTATACTTCTCCATGAACTCCTCGGCGCCCGAGAAGGCGATCTGGTTGATGTATTTGTCCACCTCCTCGGCCGTCATGCCGACGCCGCGGTCGGTCACGGTGAGCGTTTTCTTCTCCTTGTCGGCGGCGACGCGGATCGTCACATCGCCCAGATCGCCCTTGGCCTCGCCGATCGACGAGAGGGTTTTCAGCTTCTGGGTGGCGTCCACGGCGTTCGAAATCAGCTCGCGCAGGAAAATTTCATGGTCCGAGTAGAGGAATTTCTTGATGACGGGGAAAATGTTCTCCGTCGTAACTCCGATTTTTCCGTTTTTCATAGTGCTATCGTTGTTGTTGTATTTGATTTCCTGCCCTTCCTGCAACAAACGGTGTGCCAGTACTTTTTTTCTGCCATTCTGTCAGCCGGACCTGCCAAAACGGAGCGCCCGGTTGTATAACGGCGCGAATTTTTATACCTTTGGAGGCGTAACGGCCCTTTTTACCGGTCGGGAGGTTTCGAATCGCCCGGCCTGTCCGTACCTTTATATAATTAAAACCTTTGCAAATGGATTTTCTGAAACTGGCGAAAAAGCGGTACGCCTGCCGCAAATACCTCTCCAGGCAAGTGGAGCCGGAGAAACTGGAGCTGATCCTCGAAGCGGGCCGCGTGGCCCCCACGGGCGCCAACCGCCAGCCCCAGCGGCTGGTGGTCGTGCAGTCGAAGGAGGGCATGGAACGCCTTGCGCGCTGCACGCGCGATTTCGGCGCCCCGACGGCCGTCATCGTCTGCGCCGACACCTCCGAGGCGTGGACCCGCAAGTACGACGGCAAGAACATTTCGGACATCGACGCGTCGATCGTCACCGACCACATGATGCTTGCCGCCGCGTCGCTGAACCTCGACACGCTGTGGATCTGCATGTTCAAACCCGAAGCCGTGCGCGAGGAGTTCGCCCTTCCGGCGAACGTCGAACCCGTGAACATCCTGCTGATCGGCTACGGCGACGGCCCGGCGGCCGATCCCAACCGCCACGACACGCTGCGCAAACCGCTCTCCGCGACGGTCTTCCACGAGAGGTTTTGAGACAAAAAAGAGGATCGACTGGCGATCCTCTTTTTTTACCCCTATTTCGCATACAGGCGGAAAGTCGTGCGCCACGACTCGCCCGGGTCAATGGCCCGAAACCCTTCGGCCGCGGGATCGGCGGCGTTGGGGGCGTTCGTGGTCCATGTCTGCGGCTCGGGACAGCAGTAGGGCACTTGCCCTCCGTTGTTCCACAGCGTCCAGTAGGTCGTCTGCTCGTCGACCTCGTAGCAGGTTCTCGCGCCCGTGCGCAGGTGCTCGACCAGCGCGCCGCGGAACGGTTTGCCGTCCACGTCGATCTCGCGCAGCGTAAAACCCGCCTCGATCGGCCCGCAGCCGGTGACCTGAAGCCCTTCGCGGCGCAATTTGGAAAATTGCTCCGACAGCGGCAGCCTGCGTCCCGTCGGAAGGTTGCGGCCGTCGAGTTCGACCTCTTCCCCGACAGCCAGGCGCATCACGTAGTCGGCGTCGGTCCCGCCCGCAAAGGGAATCGTCAGCGGGGTGTGAAAACCCACGCCCAGGGGCATGCGGGTCTCGCTGCGGTTGAAGAACACCACCTCCTGCTCCAACCCTTCGGCCGTGAGCCGGTAGGTGATCTTGCACTTGAACTCGTGCGGGAAATCGCGGTAAACGGCATCGTTCCCCGCATTGGCGTAGTAACGGCATTCGATCATCACCTCCCTGTCCGTCTCGCGGGCCTTCGACACCAGGAACGCCTCGCTCTTGAGGACGCCGTGGTGGTAGTTCCGTTCCCTCTCGATGGTGATGGGATACTGGTACGTGCGTCCCTCGAAGACGTAACGGCCGTCGGCGATGCGGTTGGGCGGGAACAGGATCGGAAGCCCGAAGACCTGCGGACGGCTCCGGAACGTCTCGATCTCCCCGGGTCCGGGCGTGCGCAGAATCTCCGCGCCCAGCCGGGTGTTGGCCAGCCGCACGAGGTTGGCCCCCATCTCCGGAATCAGCAGCGCCGTATACTCCCCCTTGGAGAACTCCACGCCTTTCAGCCCGTGGAAGTCGATGGCGCGCAGCATCAGAGAAGCTTCTCGATCTTGGCCTTCAGGGCATCCTTCGGGCATGCGCCGACCTGCTTGTCGACCAGCTCGCCGCCCTTGAGGAAGACGATCGTCGGGATGTTCCTCACGCCGTACTTCATCGTGATGTCGTCGTTCTCCTCGACGTCGCACTTGCCGATGACGACCTTGCCTTCGTATTCCGCAGCCAGTTCGTCCACGATGGGCGACATCGTGCGGCAGGGACCGCACCATTCGGCCCAGAAGTCGATGACCACCGGCTGATCGCCTGCGACCAGCGCTTCGAAATTGTCTTTGTTGATTGCCAATGCCATAGCTTTGAGTTTTTTGTTGATTATCAATTAAAGTATGCTTATGCGATTGAGTAGTGGATGCTGTTGTCGTCCAAATATCCGACCAGAGATTGCGAGAGGCTCACCTTGTGGCTTTTCGAGAAGAGGCGCAGCGAGACCTGCGCTCCGCGGTCGTAGACGTTCAGGCGCAGCAGCGTGTCGCCCTTCGACTCGCGGACCCTCTCCGTCAGGTCGTGGATGAACGCTTCGGTCACCTCCTCGATCGGCAGCTGCACGATCATCTCCTTGATCGTGTCGCGCATCTCCTGCAACTGAACCATCGAAATGATCTTGAATTCCAGCTCCTTGTCGTTGTAGGGCTTGGCCTGCACGCGGCCCCGGACGAAGAGGAAATAGTCCGGGAAAAGGTATTTGCGGAAATTCTCGTAGTCCTTGCCGAAGAGGGCGAACTCGTGGCCTCCGTTGTAGTCCTCGAGTTTGAACTTGCCCCACGGCTTGCCGGTCTTGGTCATCAGGTTCTGCACGCCCACGACCATGCCCGCCACGGCGATCTCCTGCCCCTTGAGGGCGTCGAGGTTCTCCAGCTCCGAAAGCTGGGTCTTGCACATGTGGTCGATGATGATTTTGTAATCGTCGAGCGGGTGCGCCGAGAGGTAAAGGCCCACCATTTCGCGCTCCTTCGTGAGTTTTTCCAACTGGCTCCAGTCGGCGCAGGCCGGAAGCACCGGGCGCTGGATGTCCACGTGCTCGCCGCCGCCGAACAGACTCTGCTGGGCGTTGTTCTGCTCGGTCTGGAACCGCTGCCCGTAGCGCATCAGCTGCTCGATGAAGGTGATGCCGCTCGAATCGCGCAGGTCGACGCCGAAATACTTGCAGCGTGCGAAATCCGAGATCGAGTCGAACGCCCCGGCGTAAGCCAGGTTTTCGAGGCATTTGCGGTTGACGAGCGAGTAGTTCACGCGCTCGACGAAGTCGTATATGTCCTTGAAAGGCCCGTTGGCCTTGCGTTCGGCGATGATGCTCTCCACGGCCGCCGCACCGACGCCCTTCACCGCCGCGAGGCCGAAGCGCACGTCCCCGGCGGCGTTGGACGAGAAGGTCCGCATCGACTCGTTGATGTCGGGTCCCATGACGCTGATGCCCATGCGCTTGCACTCGTTCATGTAGAGCGTCAGCTGCTCGATGTTCGTGAGGTTTCGGCTCAACACGGCAGCCATGTACTCCGAAGGGTAGTTGGCCTTGAGGTAGGCCGTCTGGTAAGCCACCCACGAGTAGCACGTGGCGTGCGACTTGTTGAACGCGTAGGAGGCGAATTTCTCCCAGTCGCCCCAGATCTTTTCGAGCACCTTCGGATCGTGTCCGTTCTTCCTGCCGCCCTCGATGAACTTGGGTTTCAGGTGGTCCAGCTTGTCCTTGAGTTTCTTGCCCATGGCCTTGCGGAGCGTGTCCGACTCGCCGCGGGTGAAGTTGGCCAGAAGACGCGACAGCAACATGACCTGCTCCTGGTAGACCGTGATGCCGTAGGTGTCCTTGAGGTACTTCTCCATCACGGGGATGTCGTACTCGATGGGGCTGCGGCCGTGCTTGCGGGCGATGAAGTCCGGGATGTAGTCCATCGGGCCGGGCCGGTAGAGGGCGTTCATCGCGATCAGGTCCTCGAAGGTCGAGGGTTGCAGCTCGCGCAGGTACTTCTGCATGCCCGCGGACTCGAACTGGAACGTCCCGACGGTGCGGCCCTCGCCGTAGAGGCGGTAGGTCGCGGGGTCGTTGATGATCGTGAAGTCGTCGATGTCGATCTTCACGCCCTTGGTCAGGCGGATGTTCTCCACGGCGTCCTTGATGATCGAAAGGGTCTTCAGCCCCAGGAAGTCCATCTTGATCAGTCCCGTGTCCTCGATCACCGAACCCTCGTACTGCGTGACGAGCATCTTCTCGCCGGTCTCCTTGTCGTCGGCCGTCGAGACGGGGACCCAGTCCGTGATGTCGTCGCGGCAGATGATCGTGCCGCAGGCGTGCACGCCCGTGTTGCGGACATTTCCTTCGAGCATCTTGGCGTAACGGATCGTATCGCGCAGAATCGGGTTGTCCGACTGTTCGGCGGCTTTCAGTTCGGGGACGTAGTCGATGGCGTTCTGCAAGTTGAGCTTCTTGTCGGGAATCTTGTCCGGCACGAGTTTGCAGAGGCGGTCCGACTCCGAGAGCATCAGTTTCTGCACGCGCGCCACGTCCTTGATGGCCAGTTTGGTGGCCATCGTGCCGTAGGTGATGATGTGCGCCACCTTCTCCTTGCCGTATTTCTGCGTCACCCAGTTCAGGACCCTTCCGCGGCCGTCGTCGTCGAAGTCGACGTCAATATCGGGGAGCGAAATACGGTCGGGGTTCAGGAAACGCTCGAACAGCAGGTCGTAGGCGATGGGGTCGATCTGCGTGATGCCGAGGCAGTAGGCCACGGCCGATCCGGCGGCCGATCCGCGGCCCGGACCCACCGACACGTCCAGCTCCTCGCGCGCGGCGCGTATGAAGTCCTGCACGATCAGGAAGTAGCCCGGGAAACCCATCGTCTTCATAATGTGCAGCTCGAATTTCAGCCGTTCCTCCTGCTCTTCGGTCAGCTGCTCGCCGTAGCGCCTGTGCGCGCCGTCCATCGTCAGCTTGGCCAGATAGTCGGCCTCGAACTTGATGCGGTAGAGTTTGTCGTAACCTCCTAATTTCTGAATCTTCTTGAGTCCCTCCTCCTCCGACATCACCACGTTGCCGTTCTCGTCGCGCGTGAATTCATCGAAAAGGTCCTTTTCCGTGAGCCGGGCGCGGTATTCGGCCTCGGTTCCGAACTCCTCGGGGATCTCGAAGTTAGGCATGATCGGCGCATGGTCGATCGAGTAGCACTCGATCTGGTTGCAGATGTCGACGGTCGTCGACATCGCCTCGGGGTCGGTCTGGCCGAAGATCGCGGCCATCTCGGCCGTCGTCTTGAGCCACTCCTGCTTCGAGTAGAGCATGCGCTTGGGGTCGTCGAGGTCCTTGCCCGTCGAGAGACAGATCAGCCGGTCGTGCGCCTCGGCGTTGTCTTCGTCCACGAAGTGCACGTCGTTGGTGCAGACCATTCTGACGTTGTGCTTCGCGGCCAGTTCGCGCAGGTGCTTGTTCACGTGCAGCTGCATGGGATAGGCCTCGTGGTTGGCCCGCTCGACGGTGGCCTTGTGGAGTTGCAGTTCGAGGTAATAGTCGTCGCCGAAGACCTTCTTGTGCCATCGGATCGACTCCTCGGCCTTTTCGAGGTCGTTGGCCGTGATGGCGCGCGGAACCTCGCCCGCCAGACAGGCCGAACAGCAGATCAGCCCTTCGTGGTATTTCTCGATCTCCGTGCGGTCGGTTCGCGGACGCATGTAGAAACCTTCGGTCCACGCCTTCGAGACGATCTTGATGAGGTTGTGGTATCCCTTGAGGTTCTTGGCCAGCAGGATCAGGTGGTAGCCGCTCTGGTCGGGCTTGCCCTCCTTGTCGTGGAGCCGGCGGCGCGCCACGTAGACCTCGCAGCCGATGATGGGCTTGAAGGCGAGTTTGCGCCGGCACTCCTCCAGTTGTCTTTCGCATTTGGCGATCTCGGCAGCAGGGTCGGCGCAGGTCTCCGTGCCGTCGCGCAGGGCGGCGATGCGGGCCTCCGCCTCGGCGGCCTTGTCCTTGCATTTGCCCTTGACTTTCTGGACGTAGTTGTAGAACTCCTTGATGCCGAACATGTCGCCGTGGTCCGTCACGGCGATGCCGGGCTGTCCGTCGGCCATGGCCTTGTCCACGAGCCGCTGGACGCTGGCCTGTCCGTCGAGGATCGAATATTGCGTATGTACGTGAAGGTGTACGAATTGGGGCATTGCGTCAAAATTTTGCTACGACAAAGATAATATAAATCGGGGGTATAATCAAATGCCGGACGACTTGTTTTGCCGGGATGCGGCCCCTCTCCGGTTCCGGACGAAGATAATGTTTTTTTATTGAAGAATTCATGGCAGGGCTATTGCATTTTACCGATAAAATGCTTAACTTTAAACACCGAACCAAAAACCGAAGAATTATGCAAGACGACACGTTGGTTGTACTGGCGGAGTACAACACCATCACAGAGGCCGAGATCGCCAAGTCGATGCTCGACAGCGCCGGTATCTGGTCGACGATCCGCAACGAATACATGTCGGCCATCTACCCGATAGGGACCATGCCCGCCCAGATTGTCGTCCGCGAAGAGGACTACGAGAAGGCGAAGGCGATGCTCCACCACCGATAAGAACCCCATGAAAAAGCTCCGCTGCACGGCGGAGCTTTTCGTTCAGTTGTTGTGGTAGTTGACCCGGTATTCGTAGGCCGTCCGCTGGGGCACGCCGCGCACCTTGCGGGGCGTCCATTTGCCCTTGCTGCTGCGGATGACGCGGAGCACCTCTTTGGTCAGCCGCTCGTCGGGCGACTGCACGACCTCGCCGATGGCGATGCGCCCGTCCGGCTCGATGTAGAACCGCACGTGCACCACTCCCTCCACGCCCTTCTCCGTGAAACGCCCGTCGTAGCGGACACGCATCTTGGCCCACGCGTGGAAATTCTCGTCCGGATTTTCCCCCATGAAGAGCAGCGGATCGGCGTCCTGCGCCCTCCGGATCTTCTCGACCGGAATGCGGATCGTCATCCGCGAGGTGTAGGAGACCGGACTTCCGTCGGCCAGCGTCGCGGGACTCCACGTTCCGCCCAGACGGTCGTACGCCTTCTCCATCGCCCGGCGGGTGGCCGCCGTCGCCGGAGCGAACTCCGCATGGTCGCGGCCCTCCTGCGTATTGTCCATGTAGCGCCACTCCGCGACGTTTCCCGCCTTGTCGATTTGCAGGGCGATGCCCACGACCGGAGAGATCGAGTCCGCCGGAATCTGCTGCTCAATGGCAATCCTCTCGACCGTGGCGGCCATGCGCGTCATAAAGACCCTGATCACCGCGCCGTTGAATGCGGGAGGCGTCACCTCCGACTGCGCGAAGACCGCTCCCGTTCCGGCAAGCAGAACGAATAATATCGACAACAAGCGGTTTTTCATAACATTATAAGATTTATTTAAAGCCCCGCTTTAAGCATTCCAGATGCGCCACGAGGCTTCGGCCTGCCCGACGAACATCGTCCGCCCGTTCAGAATATGCGCCCCGCGCTGACGGCCGTAGTCGAGGAATTGCGTCAGCGGCGGATTGTAGACCAGGTCGAGCAGGTAGTGCTCCGGCGTGACATAGGCATAGGGGATACGCGGCGCGGCATCGACGTTGGGGTAGGTCCCCACGGGCGATGCGTTGACAATCAACCGGCTGGCTTCCACTGCCTCACACGGCAGATCATCGTAGGTGTAGTTGCCTTTCGCCGCTTCGCGCGAGACCAGCGCAAAGGGGATGTCGCGTTCGGCAAGGGCATACTGCACGGCCTGCGAAGCGCCTCCCGTGCCGAGCACGAGAGCCTGCACGGGCTGGGCCGCGCCCAGCAGTTCGTTCAGCGCGGCCCGGAGGCCGATGACATCGGTGTTGTGGCCCGCGAGACGCCCGTCCGCCGTGCGGCGGATGCAGTTGACGGCCCCGATGGCCTCGGCCTCGGGCGACACCGAATCCAGAAAGGCCATTACGTCGCGCTTGTAGGGAATCGTGACGTTCAGCCCGCAAAGCTCCGGGAGACGCTCCAGCAGACCGGGCAGGTCTCCGATCGACCCGAGTTCGTAAAGCGAGTATTCACAGTCGGTTACCCCCTCTCTGTTGAACTTTTCCGTGAAGTAGGCGGCCGAAGCCGAATGCCCCAGCGGGCGTCCGATCAGTCCGAAGCGTCGCATGGGTTACTTCTCCTCTTTTTTGACGATGATGCGCGCCAGCAGTTCGATGCCGTAGATGGCCAGAAATCCGACGACGCAGAGCAGAACCGCCTGCACAAGCTGCGATGGCTGGCCGGTGAGCTGTTCGAAGGTCCCGGGAGCGACGTTGTGCTGGACGAGCGGCTGTGCGACGCCGTGGCTGTCGAGGTAGGTCTCGGCGGTCTCCTTCCACGGCCAGACCTTGTTGAGCGAGCCGACCATGAAGCCCATCAGCACGGCCACCGTGACGTCGTGCCAGTGTTTGAGCAGCCACGACAGCAGGTGCGAGAAGGAGATGATGCCCGCCGCGGCTCCGACGACGAAGATCACGATGACGGGAATGTTCAGATCGCCCACGGCCTGCATGATATATTGGTATTTGCCCAGCAGCAGCAGGATGAAGGCCCCGGAGATGCCGGGCAGGATCATGGCGCAGATGGCGATGGCGCCCGAAAGCATCACGAACCACCAGTCGTTGGGGGTTTCTGCGGGCGTGGCGACGGTGATCCACCAGGCCGCGGCGGCCCCTGCGACGAACGCGAGGAGGCTCCGCCAGTCCCAGCGTCCGATTTGCCGGGCGACGAGCAGCGCCGAGGCGATGATCAACCCGAAGAAGAACGACCAGATGGCGATGGGGTGGTAGGTCAGCAGATAGGTCATCAGGCGAGCCAGCGAAAAGATCGCAATGGCGATGCCCAGCAGCACGGGCAGCAGGAAACTTCCGTTGATATGACGCCAGAACTCGCCGAGGCGGAGTTTCAGCAGCAGCTTGAGCGCCGTGGCGTTGACGCTGCGGATCGAGTCGAGCAGTTCTTCGTAGATACCCGAAATGAAAGCGATCGTACCGCCCGAGACGCCGGGAACTACGTCGGCCATACCCATGGCGCACCCTTTGAGCGCAAGTACGATGTACCGGGAAAAATTCATGGTCTGTTTGCGTATTTTGGTTTTAAACGCAAAGATACGAATAAGCCGGATACAAAAGCAAACTTGTTTGCGATTTTGTTCAGGCGGAGTATCTTCGGCGCAGCCAAAGATAGGGGATAAAAGACGAACGCCCGCGTTCCGAAAATTAAGTTTTCATCAATTTTTCGGGAGCCTGCCGTTTTTCGCACCCACCTGCGTCCGCCGCTGCCGGACCTTCTCCCGCTCTCCGGCAGGTTCCGGGGACATCCCGTGCGGATAAGCCTCCGCCGCGGAGGGATTTCCCGCAGTCGGCACCGCTCCTTTCGGAATGCCGCGCTGCGCAGGGCGCACATTCGTCCCAAACAACCGCTGCCGGACGTTCTCCCGCTCCCTGCGGCAGGGTCCGGGGACATCCCGTGCGGATAGGCCTCCGCCGCGGAGGGATTTCCCGCAGTCGGCGCCGCTCCTTTCGGAATGCCGCGCTGTGCAGGGCGCACATTCGTCCCAAACAACCGCTGCCGGACGTTTTCCCTCTCCCCGGCAGGTCCGGGGACATCCCGGGCGGAAAAGCGTCCGCCGCCTCCCGGGAGCTGTCGCCGGACTCCGGCGCATCTTACGGCGGAACCGGGCCGGCGGCCGATTCCCGCGCGCTCCGAAACGGATCGGAACGGGCTATTCCTCCGGCTCGGGGCACGCCTTGCTGCGGCGGATGAACTCGACGACCTCGTGCAGACCGTCGGCGAATTTCGAAAAATCCTCCTTGTAGAGGAATATCTTGTGGCGGTCGTAGCTCGACGTGCCGTCGGGGGCCGTGATTTTGCGGCTCTCGGTGATGGTCAGGAAATAGTCGTCGCCGCGCGTGGCCCGGACATCGAAAAAATAGGTCCGGCGGCCCGCCTTTACGGCTTTGGAAAGAATCTGGGCTTCGTAATCCTCGCCTTCGCGACGGAGATGGGTTGGGGATAGCATGGGTTTCGTTTTTGGGTTGGTTTCAGCTTTTTCAGCACACGCTCGTATCTACGAATATACGCAAAAAAAAGCGAATTTCCAAAAACTTGAAGGGCTATTTTCACGGTTCCAGAACCGGCTGGCCCGATTTGTCCCAATCTTCGAGAATCGCCACGGCCCGGGCGTAGGCGGGGCTTGCGGCGGGGTTGATGATCCGAAAATAGGCTCCCGTGCCGAACAGCCGCTGCGCCGCGAGGGCTTTGAGCTGCATGCGCACGAGGGGTTCGGAGACGGCGAACCCTTCGGCGTCGAACTTCACGCCGCGGCTTTCACCGAGCGCCGTGAGCCTTTCGAGAACCTCGTCCGAGGGGGTATACCCGGCGTCGAAGGCCTCGAACGAGGCGTAGCGGCGCGAGAGGCTGTCGCGCGAACCGTCGAGCCAGTCGCCCACGAAATCGGCCACGATGCCGCGGCGGATCAGTTCGCCGTAGTAGTTCGAGAAACCCGCCGTGTCGGCCTCGACGAGGATGTCGGGACGGATGCCTCCGCCGCCGTAGACCGTGCGTCCGGTGCGGAGCGTGCGGTAGGCCGGGGCCGCCGCGTCGAGCGAATCACGTGCGGCATCGTCATAACGGCGCAGGTGGTCGAGGTAGTACTCGCGGCGCTTCCCCTTCTCGTAGGGACGCTGGATGACGCGGCCCGAAGGGGTGTGATAACGGGCCACGGTGATGCGCACGGCCGAACCGTCCGAAAGCCCGATCTGCCGCTGCACGAGACCCTTGCCGAAGCTCGGGCGGCCTACGACCACGCCGCGGTCCCAGTCCTGCACGGCCCCTGCGACGATCTCCGAAGCCGAAGCCGACGATTCGTCGATCAGCACCACGAGACGTCCCTTGAGGTCCTCGCCGTTGGTCTGGGTGCGGAACGACGACGCCGGAACGGCGCGCCCCTCGGTCGAGACGATCACCGCGCCGCGCGGCAGGAAGAATCCCGCCATCCCGATCGCCTGCTCCAGCAGGCCGCCGCCGTTGCCCCGCAGGTCGAGGATCAGCCCTTCGGGCCGTCCCAGCTTGCGGTAGGCCTCGGTGAATTCGTCCATCGTGGTGCGGCCGAAGCGGTTGACCTTGATATAGCCGATGCCCTCGCCGGCCAGATAGGAGGCGTCGACGGTGTTCAGGGGGATTTTGTCGCGGACGATCACGAAATGAAGCCGTCCGGGCGTGCCGTGGCGCACGACGTCGATTCCGACCTTCGTGCCGGTCTTGCCCCGCAGGTGTTTGGGCACGTCCGTGCGGCTCATCCCCACGGCGTCGAGCGTATCAATGCGCACGATGCGGTCGTTGGCCCTGACGCCGACCCGTTCGGCTGGTCCCCCGGCGATGGTGTTCACCACGATCACCGTGTCGCGCAGGACGTTGAACTCCACGCCGATGCCGCTGAATTCCCCGTCGAAACTCTCCTGCACGCCCTTCATCTCCTCGGCGCCGATGTAGGCCGAGTGGGGGTCCAGCTCTTCGAGCATGCCCGTGATGGCGCCCTCGACGACGGGTTTCATCTCCACCTCGTCGACGTAAAGACCCGAAAGATAACGGAAAACCTGCGCGAGTTTCTGGAACTGGCGCGCATCGTCCTCGTTCTGCGCCGCGAGGGGCAGGACGGAGAGGGTAGCGAGTATGACGAATAATCGGCGCATGATTCGATTCAAAATTCACAATTCATAATTCACAATCCGACTTTGCGGCAAAAGCCCGCAGGTCGGCTTCCGCAACCCTGCAATCCCGAATTCTCGATTATGAATTGCAGATTTCGGTTGCCAGCTTGTCTAACGAAACCTGCCGCTGTTCACCCGTGCGCATATCCTTTACGGTTGCGGCCCCGGCCTCCAGCTCCTGCGACCCCACGATCACCACATAGGGGATGCCGCGGCGGTTGGCGTACTCCATCTGCTTCTTCATCTTGCCCGCCTCGGGGTAGATTTCGGCGGCGATTTCACGCCCGCGCAGCTGACGCAGCAGCGGCAGCACGGCGGCCTCCTCCTCCGCGCCGAGGTTCACGAACAGCACGCGGGTCGAACTGTTGACCTCCTCGGGGAAGAGCGAAAGTCCCGTCATCACGTCGTAAATGCGGTCCGCACCGAACGAAATGCCCACGCCCGACATATTGGGCATACCGAAAATTCCCGTCAGGTCGTCGTAACGGCCGCCGCCGCAGATCGAGCCGATGGCGAAATCGAGGGCCTTGACCTCGAAGATCGCTCCGGTGTAGTAGTTCAAACCGCGTGCCAGCGAGAGGTCCAGCTCCACCGTGAGGCCGATGCCCAGCCGCCCGACATAGCCGAAGACGGTCTCCATCTCTTCGATGCCCTTCATGCCCGTCTCCGAAACAGCGAGCACTTCTTTCAGCTGGTTGAGCTTCTGTGCATTGTCGCCGCTCAACTCAAGTATCGGTTGAAGTTTGTCGACCGCCTCCCGATCCAGGCCGCGCTCCATCAGTTCGGCCTTCACGTTGTCCAGTCCGATCTTTTCCAGCTTGTCGATGGCGATGGTGATGTCCATCATCTTGTCGGCATGGCCGATGGCTTCGGCGATGCCGAACAGGATCTTGCGGTTGTTCATCTTCAGCGCCACGCGGATGCCGAGGGCCTTGAACACCCGTTCGACGATCTCGACCAATTCGACCTCGCACAGCAGCGAGCGCGTGCCGATCACGTCGACATCGCACTGGTAGAATTCGCGATAGCGGCCTTTCTGCGGCCGGTCGGCGCGCCACACGGGCTGAATCTGGTAGCGTTTGAAGGGAAACGTCAGTTCGCCCTGGTGCTGCACGACGTAACGCGCGAAAGGCACCGTAAGGTCGTAACGAAGTCCTTTTTCACAGATTTTCGACGCGCTGCGCACCTCCTCGTCCGACAGTCCGGCGGCGTAGTCGCCCGAATTGAGAATCTTGAACAGGAGCTTGTCGCCCTCGTCGCCGTACTTGCCCAGCAAGGTCGAGAGGTTCTCCATCGAGGGAGTTTCGAGCGGCGCGAACCCGTAGGCGCGGAACACCCGGCGGATCGTGTCGAAAATATACTGGCGGCGCATCATCTCCGCGGGGGAGAAGTCGCGCGTGCCCTTGGGAATCGAAGGTTTCTGCATGGCAAAAACAAATTTTAATTTTTCATTCCTAATTTTCAATTGATACAAAAAACTAATCCGCGATCAGTTTTTTGTACCTCACCCGGTGGGGCTGCGTGTCGCCGCCCTGGGCCTTCTTCCACGCCTCGTACTCCGAGTAGGAGCCTTCGTAGAAGACCACCTTCGAGTCGCCCTCGAACGAGAGGATGTGCGTGGCGATACGGTCGAGGAACCAGCGGTCGTGCGAAATGACCACGGCGCATCCGGCGAAATTTTCGAGACCTTCCTCCAGCGCCCGCAGCGTGTTGACGTCGATGTCGTTGGTCGGTTCGTCCAGCAGCAGCACGTTGCCCTCCTCCTTCAGGGCGAGGGCCAGGTGCAGGCGGTTGCGCTCGCCGCCCGAGAGCATGCCGCATTTCTTCTCCTGATCGGCGCCCGAGAAGTTGAAACGGGCGACATAGGCGCGGGCGTTGACCTGCCGGTTGCCCAGCGTCATCAGGTCCAGACCGCCCGAGATCACCTCGAAGACCGTCTTTTCGGGGTCGATCGACTTGTGCTGCTGGTCCACATAGGCCAGTTTCACCGTGGGACCCACGCGGAACGAGCCGCTCGTCGGAGTTTCGAGGCCCATGATCATGCGGAAGAGGGTGGTCTTGCCCGTGCCGTTCGCGCCGATCACGCCCACGATGCCCGCAGGGGGCAGCGAGAAATCCAGCCCCTCGTACAGCACGCGGTCGCCGAAGGCTTTCGAAACGTCGTGCGCCTCGATCACCACGTCGCCCAGACGCGGACCGTTGGGGATGAAGATTTCGAGCTTCTCCTCTTTCTGTTTCGTATCCTCGTTCATCATCTTGTCGTAGGCCGACAGACGGGCCTTCGACTTGGCGTGGCGGCCCGAGGGCGACATGCGCACCCACTCCAGCTCGCGTTCGAGGGTCTTGCGGCGCTTCGACTCCTGCTTCTCCTCCATGGCCATGCGCGTGGTCTTCTGGTCGAGCCAGCCCGAGTAGTTGCCCTTCCACGGAATGCCCTCGCCGCGGTCGAGTTCGAGAATCCACCCGGCGACGTTGTCCAGAAAATAACGGTCGTGGGTCACGGCGATCACCGTACCCTTGTATTGCTGGAGATGCTGTTCGAGCCAGTCGATCGACTCGGCGTCGAGGTGGTTCGTAGGCTCGTCGAGCAGCAGCACGTCGGGCTGCTGCAACAGCAGGCGGCACAGGGCCACGCGGCGGCGCTCACCGCCCGAAAGGTGTTTCACCGGCTCGTCGGGATCGGGACACCGCAGGGCGTCCATCGCGCGCTCCAGCACGCTGTCCAGCTCCCAGCCGTTGCACTGGTCGATCTTCTCGTACAGCTCGCCCTGACGTTCGATCAGCCTGGCCATCGTGTCGTCGTCCATCGGCTCGCACAGCTTTTGGTTGATCTCCTCGTACTCCTTCAGCAACGCCACGGTCGTCGCGCAGCCCTCCTCGACGACCTCGCGGACCGTCTTCGAGTCGTCGAGCCTGGGTTCCTGTTCGAGATAACCCACCGTATAGCCCGGCGAGAAGACCACTTCGCCGTCGAAGTTCTTGTCGATTCCGGCGATGATCTTCATCAGGGTCGACTTTCCCGAGCCGTTCAGGCCGATGATGCCGATTTTCGCGCCGTAGAAAAAGGAGAGGTAGATGTTGTTGAGCACCCGTTTCTGGTTGGTGAAGGTCTTGCTTACGCCGACCATCGAAAAGATGATTTTTTCGTCTGCCATATCTTGTGTTTGAATTGTCCGAAATAAGGATTCTTGCAAAGATACGGAGAAAATCCGGAATTTTAAGTCTCCGGGGGCCGAATATTTGCACGTCCGCACATGCAGCGGAAATAAAAAAGCCCCGTCTCCGAAGAGACGGGACTCGTATGCGGGCCGCAAGGCGGACTAATAGTTCTCCTTCTTCGGCTCGAAATAGGCCTGGGGATGCTTGCAGGCGGGGCACAGCAGCGGAGCCTGCTCGGCCTCGATGACGAAGCCGCAGTTGCGGCACTGCCACCAGATCTTGCCGTCGCGCTTGAAGAAGTTGCCGTCCGTGAGGCGGCTCAACAGCTTCAGGTAGCGGCGTTCGTGCTCGGCCTCCACCGTCGCGATCATCTTGAACGCCGTGGCGATCTCCGTGAATCCCTCCTCCTCGGCGACCTTGCCGAATTCGCGGTACAGCACGTCCCACTCCTCGTTCTCGCCCTTGGCGGCAGCCAGCAGGTTCTCGGCCGTCGTGCCGATGGGTCCGGTGGGGTAGCTGGCCGTGATCTCCACGTCGCCGCCCTCGAGGAACTTGAAGAAACGCTCGGCGTGCTCCTTCTCCTGCTCCGCGGTCTCGGCGAAAACGCCTGCGATCTGTTCGTAACCCTCCTTCTTGGCCTTGCTGGCGAAGAATACGTAGCGGCTGCGGGCCTGGCTCTCGCCGGCAAATGCCTTCAGCAGATTCTGTTCGGTACGCGTACCTTTGATGCTCTTTTCCATAATGTCGTATTGTTTAATGTGTGTGCATTCTTACTGTTACAAAGATAACGATTTCCGGAAACAATCTCCAAAAAAACGCCATCGTTTCTTCCTATGGAGCCATTCGGTTTACCTATAAGCCGTTTCCCGGCAGCGCGTCGAGGTCGGCGCGGAAAATCCCGTAGGCCGCGGGCAGCGTCATCGTGTCGGCGGCCTCGGGCGTCAGGATGCGGTAGCCCGGCACACTGACCCACACGGGCGTCGTTTCGAGCCGGTATGTCATCCGCCCCTCGGGATGCCGGACGGCCTCCACCGTGGCCACCAGACCGCCGTCGGTGTAGCGGCGGCGCTGGCCCGAGACGAGGTTGCCCAGCGAGTAGAGCACCACGTGCGACGAATCGGCCACCCAAGGCTGAATCACGTGCGGATGGCTCCCGACCACCACATCGGTTCCGTGACGGCGCAAAAACGCGGCCAAACTCCGCTGCGCGGCGTTCTCGCGCCGCTGGTATTCGTCGCCCCAATGGACGCACGCGACGATGAAATCGACCCCCGAGGCGCGTGCCGCCGCCAGGTCCGCGGCCATGCGCACCGTGTCGATCAGGTTCACCACCGTACCCTCGGGAACGGGCATGCCGTTGGTTCCGTAGGTGTAATTGACGATCGCCAGCCGTATGCCGCAATACGTGAGGTAAAGCGGGTTATTTTTCTTGTAATCAGCGCTGTCCGCGAACGCACCCGTGTGGCGTATTCCGCAGCGGTCCAGTTCCTCGACGCTCGTGCGGATGCCTTCGGCGCCGTTGTCGCAGCAGTGGTTGTTGGCCAGCACGGCGACATCCACGCCTGCGTCGCGCAGGGCGTCGGCCAGCGCCGCGGGCGACCGGAAAAGCGGATAGCCCGTATAGCGGCTGCGGCGCGTGAGGGTGGTTTCGAGGTTCACCACGGCCAGGTCGGCGGCCCTGATGCGGGGCGCGAGCGTCCGGAAAACGGGTTCGTAGTCGAAGCCGTCGCCGCGGCGCACGGCATCGACCTGCGGCATGTGCTGCATCACGTCGCCGCCGAAAAACAACCGCATCCGCCGGGGCGGCGGCACGGGCCCCGGTCCCGACCAGCCGGCCGGAGGCGGAGGCGCGACGGGCGCAGGGCCTCCCGCGGGCGTGCAGCACACGGCGGCAAAGGTCAGCGCCGTCAGCAGGCATATCCGGCGTGCGCGCATGCTATTTCCGCTTGGGGTTCTTCGGAAACCAGCCTTTGGCCACGCGCTCGCGCTGTTCGAACAGTTCGCCGATCGACCACAGCGACGAGGCGCCCCACACGGCCAGCAGCGTCGACCAGAGGATGTGCCGCACGGCGATCGAACCGGCGACGGCGGCAATTCCCATCACGAGGAACAGCCACCAGATTTTCACCCCGAAATAGTATTCGCCCTTGGTGACCATCGGGTGAAAGATGCCGATGATCAGAAAGGTGGCGATGCCGATGACGATTCCGGTGAGGTTGTATTGCGCTAAAAATTCCATGGTTTTTATCCGTTAAATCAAGATTCGGAGGATTGAGGATCGCGGTCGGAGGAGCGTTGGTAGGCCCGCAGGCCGAAGTCGGGAAGGACGGCGAACAGGTGGTCGAAAACAGCCCCCTGCACGGCCTCGTAGGCCACCCAGTCGGTCTCCCGGGTGAAGCAGTAGACCTCGACCGGGATGCCTTCCGGGGTGGGCTGGAGCATCCGGACCATCTGCATCAGGTCGGGGTGGATGCCCGGGTGACCCTTCAGGTAACGCGCGGCGTACTCCCGCAGGGCGTAGAGGTTGACGACGGGTTCCGCGTCGGGCGTCGTCCCGGCCAGCCCTTTTTCGCGGAGTGCTGCCAGCTCCGCGGCCGTGCAGTTGTGCACCGAACTGGCGTCGATCAGCAGCGACCGCTTGATGCGCCGTCCGCCGCTGTCCCACATGCCGCGCCAGTTCTGGAACGAATCGCTGACCAGCGCATAAGGCGGGATGGTGGTGATGGTCTTGTCGAAATTCTGCACCTTGACCGTCGTCAGCGTCACCTCCGTCACATAGCCGTCGGCGCCGTATTTGGCCATCGTGATCCAGTCCCCGGGGCGCAGCATGTCGTTGGCCGAGAGCTGCACGCCGGCGACCAGCCCCAGGATGCTGTCCCGGAAAATCAGCATGATGATGGCCGCCGAAGCGCCCAGTCCCGCGAGTACGGCCGTGGCGTCCTGCCCGATGAGGATGCTGACAATGAGAATCGCCCCGACGCATACCGCCAGCAGCTTGATCATCTGGTAAACGCCTTTCAGCGGACGGTTGCGCAGCGTCTCGTGGCGGCTGGAGATCTCGTAGAGCGTATCGAGGAACGCCGCGACGAGTTGCAGGACGGCGACGATCAGGTAGATCAGGCAGGCCTTGTGCAGCACGTTCAGCAAAACGGGCGTGTCGTAGAAAGCCACCCGGAGCAGGACGTACCAGATCAGAGGCGGAATCAGGCGCGCCGCGCGGTGCATCACCTTGTCGCTGAAAAGGTGGTCGTCCCACACGGCTTTCGTCCGGGCGCTGATTTTTTGCAGAAGCGGAACGACCAGGCGGCGGAACAGAACCGCCGCCGCATAGGCGACGACGAGTATGCCCAGGATAATGACTGCCTTGACAGCCAGATTGACATACGTTTCGCTCCATCCGGCTTCGGTCAGCCAGCGGGCTATCGCGTGGTTCGTCTCTTCCATATGTTTACGATGTCGATTGGTCCGATGACAAAGATACGAAAAAGTCGGAGCGTTGCAAAACCGAACCGCATGCGATTCGGCAAAACCTCCCGACCTCCTGAAAGTGTCGTTACGACACCAAAGGTACGAAAAAGTCGGACCGTTGCAAATCCGAACCGCATGCGATTCGGCAAAACCCCGGAAGGTAAAAAAGGACCGGCGGTTACATACTCCATGAAGAATCAAAAAGCAGTGACGCAACGTTCAGCCGCCGGTCCGTATGGCCGGGCCGGCGCTTTCGAAAAAGAAAGGCGCAGGCCCCAAGATACCCATACTCACGTGAAGGTCTGCAACAACCCATGCCGAATACAGATACGAGGAACCCACGCCCGTAACGCGCAGTTTCGATAACAAGCAAGTCAGAACCTCTCGTTGCGGGCCGTGGGCCGACAACTCGCGGAGCATCCTTGCACCTTCGCCTCGACATTTGAAAGTTGCAGTTTTCACGTGAAGCAAAGCAAACAATCCGCACGCAGGCGAATCGTCAAGACAAAGGTAGCAAAAAAAAACGTTCCGTGCAACAGTCGGGCCGTTTATTTTGGCGGAACGGCTTCGTTTGCGGATGCCGACGGCAAAAGGCAGAATTGCGGTTTTCCCACGCGGGGTACTTTGTACTTTTTGGCCGCAAAAAGTACCAAAAACTCCCCGGCGGATGCCTTCGCCTACTTCGTCCCGTCTAACGTTCGAAACGGGCGCCTATTCGCGGGGACGCACGCGCCCCTGCCCCGTTTCTTATCACTTTTAGCCGGGCCTTCGTTTGACGGCTCCGGCATCGAGCCGGGATCTTTCGCCGCCTGTGGCGGCGTGAGAAGAGGCGCAACGGCTGGATCGGAAACGCAGAATCCTGCCATCGCCGCGGAACGCGGCGCGAAGTAGTCCGCATTATCGCTTGCAGCGGAAAAAGAACGGCACGAAGGCGGAGCGTTAAAAAACGGGGCCGGTTTGCTCGCAAACCCGCGAAGGCGCCCGTTTTAGCGTAGCCGAGCGCCGTTCCCGCGAAAGCGACATGCGGATGGTTTTGGTGCTACCTTTTGCCATCAAAAGGTCTACACCCCGCGGGCGAAGGCCGCGGTTAACCGCCGACCGAAAAGCGGCATAATCCCGGATCGTCGGAATGGGACCGGGCGAACGAAACCGCACGTCAGGGTCCGCAAAAAAGGCGGCTCCCGAAGAAGCCGCCCGAAAATACTCAATACTATTTAATATACGGTGTCGTCAGAAACTGTATTGCAGCATCACGTTCACGCGGTTGGCGTGTCCCTTGTCGTTCGACATGTCCTTGCGCGAACCGTAGAGGTACTCGCCGGCCACCTTGCAGCGCGGGGTGATCGAATAGAAAATGTTGCCGAAGATATACTGGCCCTGCTTGTACTGGTCGTCGGAGTAGAAACCGTGGCTGCGCTGCACGCGGACGGTCGAATAGCCTCCCGAGATGAACAGACGCGGGGTCAGGTTGATCTGGGCCGCGGCCTGCCATCCCCACATGGGCATGGTCTGAATCTGGTCGGCGTTCTCCGGATTGGGCGTGAAGTCGAGCCCCGAGCCGGTCAGGTCCTGGATATACGGGGTGACGCCCTTGCCGTAGACGCCGTTCATAAAGAGCCGCAGGGGCTGCGCCACCTTGATCGTGCCGCTGAACTGCACGCCCCATCCCAGCAGCGAGGTGTTGTTGCCCGTGCGGAGGTTGTGGAGGTACATGTTGCGCACGACGCCCGAAGCCCGGATGTGACTGTCGCGGTTGGCGCCCCAGGCATACTGGAAGTAGGCCGGGAAATCGGGAACGCGCTGTTTCAGCGTCGCGAAATTGTCGTTGTAGGTGCCGCTGACCGAGGGCATCTCGGCCGCAACGCCGAACTTGAGGTGGTTGTCGGCGAAGGCGTATTCGTAGCGGATCATCGTGGCGAAGTTGAAGTTATAGGCGTTGGGACCCTGGAAGTCGATGGTCGTCGGGGCTGCCGAAAGGTCGCAGAAGGTCGTCACGTCGCGACCCAGCGTAAAGCCCAGGAACGACACGTAGGCTGAACGCAGGCGGGGCGTGTAGCTGCCCTCGGCGCCTCCGCGGAAGTCGGCGTCCATGAACACGACCACGCGGCCCAGCGCACGGGTGTTGGTGATGGCCTTCATAAACAGACGCGAGGTCGAAGCGTCCATCATCAGCTTCTGCCTGGTATCGTAACTGCCGTGAACGGGAATGTCGTAGGTCACGAAGTCGATGTTGTCGACGATGCCGTCGAAGTCATACCCGGCGCGGAGGCTGACGAAACCGCCCAGCGAGAAGGAGAAACGGTTGTTCTTCGTGGCGAAGACGAACTGCGGTTTCTCGACCTGCTGGAAGCCCGGACGGTGGGTCTCGATGTAGTCCTGCGTGGCGTTGTCCATGGCCATGCGGTTGAGCGCCGCCGCCTGCTGCATCGCATAAGGCCCGTAGTTGTAGATGGTGTCCACCTCCTGCACCGAGATCAGGTAGACCGTAGGCGAATATTCGCCGCGCATGGCCTTGCGTTCGTAACGTTGCGCCGACGCGGAACCTGCAAGCAGCAGAGCCACGATTAAAAGTCGAAATGTTTTCATAAGCCGAATGAATTTGGTTTTATTAATGTTCTTGCTCGTTCTCAAAGAGTTGTAACTCATCGGACAAATCAGCAAGTTGTATGCCAAAGAAAACCGCGGGAAAAGCAATTTTTCGTATCTTTGCCGAATATAAATAAAAGGTATATGCTCTTTTTTCTGACGTCGATACTCTCCCTGACGGCCATCGCCGCCGATTTCATCCATTTCCGCCGTCGCCGCCGCCGGAAGCAGCCCGTGCGCCGCGCACTCGTGGCGTGGGTCGCCGCGACCGACGCTCTGCCGATTCTCTCGTCGCTCATAGGCGCCTTGAGCCGCGACAACGGTCCGGAGCTGATGTACCTCTATATGTGGCTGTTCTGGGCGTGGATCGTCACTGTTCCGCCGCGTCTGGCGTTCTATGCGTTCAACTTCGTGAACCTGCGCCGCACGGGCTACGTCGCGGCCTGCGCGTTCGTGCTGTTCGCCCTCTGGGGCACGACCCGGGGACGCACCTCCATCCGCGTCAACCGGGTGGAGATCTGCTCCGACCGCATTCCCGAGGCCTTCGACGGCTTCCGGTTCGTGCAGATCACCGACATGCACGTCGGGACCCTCGTCCGTCCCGAACGCGAACTGACGCGGCTGGCCGACAGCGTGAACGCGCAGCGCCCCGAGGCGGTGTTCTTCACGGGCGATCTGGTGAACATCCGCGCCGGAGAGCTGGACGAACGCACCACGGCGCTCCTGCGGCGGATCGCAGGCCCGGTCTGGTCGGTCACGGGCAACCACGACGTGGGAACCTACATCAAGGATTCGCTGCGTTTCCCGGCGGCCGGGGAGGCCCGCGAAGTGGTCGCGCGCCAGCGGGCGATGGGGTGGACCGTCCTGGAGGACACGACCGTCTACCTGCGACGCGGTGCGGACAGCATCTCGCTCACGGGGTTGTCGTTCGACCCCGCGCTGCGCGAACGCCGCCACGACCGCGACCTGCCGGGAACGGCCATTCCCAAGGCTTACGCCGGAGTTCCGGATTCGCTCTACAACATCGCCCTCGTACATATCCCGCAGCTCTGGGAACAGATCGTCGAGGCCGGCTACGGCGATCTGACGCTCTCGGGGCACGTGCATTCGATGCAGCTGAAAATCAGGCCCTGGGGTCGCGGATGGTCGCCCGCGAAATGGATCTACAAACACTGGAGCGGACGCTACGACACGGGCCGCCACACACTTTATGTCAACGACGGCACGGGATATGTTGCATATCCCATGCGGCTGGGCGCATGGCCCGAAGTCACCCTGTTTACCTTGAAACGATGCAGATAACACTATCTTTCGCCACGACGGCCGACGGCTACCTGGACGACAACAGTCCCCGGCGGCTGATGATCTCGACGCCCGAAGACTGGGAGGCGGTCCTGCGCCTTCGGGCCTCGCACGACGCGATCCTCGCGGGAGCCGAAACGCTGCGGCGCGACGATCCCGCCCTGCTCCTGCGCGATGCCGCGGCGCGGGAACTGCGCCGTGCCCGGGGCATGCGGCCCGACCTGACGAAAGTCACCCTCACACACTCGGGACGGCTCTCGCCGTCGATGCGCTTCTTCACGGAGGGCGACGCAGACCGCTACGTGTTTTCAGAAAAGGAACTTCCGGAATTGAAAGGCGTTGCAGAGGTTATTTCAAGCGACGGTTCAATTACGGCTTCAGCGATCGTCACCGAACTCGAAAAGCGCGGCGTGGAGCGTCTGCTGGTCGAGGGGGGAGCCTCCGTCCTGCGCATGTTCCTCGCCGAAGGGATGGCCGACACGGTGCGCCGGGCGGTCAATCCGCAGCTGACGCTGGGACCGGAGCGGGGCGGCGCGCAGTTCCGGTTCGAGGTCCCGGAGGGGGCCGCATGCCGGCGGGAGAATCTGGGCGGCATGGAGGTTGCGACCTGCACGCTTCGTCCCGACACCCGGGACGAAGACCTCCGCTACCTGACGCAGGCCGTGGCCGAAGGGCTGCGGTGCGTGCCCAGCCGGACCTCCTATTGCGTCGGGGCCGTGGTGGCGCTTCCCGACGGGAGGAGCTTCACGGGCTACACCCACGAGACTTCGCCCACGCACCATGCCGAGCAGGAGGCGATCCGCAAGGCGCTCGACGCGGGCGCCGAATTGCGCGGGGCGGCGATCTACTCCTCGATGGAGCCGTGCTCGCAGCGGAAGAGCGAGCCGGAGAGCTGCACGCAGCTGATCCTGCGCCACGGATTCGCGCGCGTGGTCTTTGCGCTGTACGAACCCGACCGGTTCGTCCGCTGCCGCGGGGCGCAGACGCTGCGCGAAGCGGGTGTCGACGTGCGGGTTTATCCCGAACTGGCCGAAGGCGTGCGCCGGGCCAACGCCCACCTCGGAAGGTGAAACGGGCGTGATTTGTGTCCATAAGGGCCTAAAAATGTCCTAAACGCCCTCCGGGCTGAAGAAGATATTGCAAGAAAATCTATCTTTGTCGAATAAACGCATGAATACTATGAAAATAGCTGTCAAGATCGCCTTCATGGCGGCGGCGACGATCCCGGCGGCGGCGTCCGCGCAGGAGGCCGGGCGGATGCTCTCGCTCGACGAGGCGGTCGCCGTCACCCTCACGGAGAACCCTGCGCTGAAAGCCGCGGCCTACGAGGAGCGCGCCGCACAGCAGCAGCGCCGCGCGGCCATCGGTCTCCGCATGCCCCAGATCAACGTCACGGGCGCATACGCCTACATGGCCAAGGACATCGGATTCGACTTCAACGACCTGAAAGGCCCGGTCAAAGAGGGCGTGGCGGGCGGACTGACGGCGCTCGTGCAGAACGGACTGATCCCCGCCGACAAGATTCCGACGCTCCAGGGGCTTCTGAACCCGATGATGGATGCCGACTGGTTCCTCAAGGTGCAGGATCAGAGCCTCGGATTCGTGGGAGGCGAGGTGACCGTCCCGATCTGGATGGGCGGCAAGATCAACGCCGCGAACCGCGCCGCGCGGATCAACGAGAAGACGGCCGTCGCGCAAGGCAACCAGACCCGCAACGCGCTGATCTCGGAACTCGTGGAGCGTTATTTCGGACTGGCCCTCGCCACGCAGGTCGTCGCCGTGCGTCAGCAGGTGGTGGACGGCGTGCGCAGGCATCTCGAAGACGCCCGGGCGCTCGAACGCAACGGCATGATCGCCCAGACCGAACGCCTCTACGTGGAGTTCAAGATGGCCGAGGCCGAACGGGAGCTGGCAAACGCCAAATTGCAGGCCGAGACCATCGCCAGCGCGCTGTCGAACACCCTGGGGCGCGAGAGCGACTGGCGTCCGGTGACGGCGATGTTCCTGCTCGCGAAGGTCGAGGATCTGGCCTATTATCAGGACCTCGCGCAGGCGCGCAACCCGCTGCTCAGCCAGGTGTCGCTCAAGCGCGAACTGGCCCAGGAGGGCGTGCGCGCCCAGCGTGCCGATTTCCTGCCGCAGGTGGCGGCCATCGGCGGCGGTTCGTTCTACAACTACCAGGTGGCGGGACTCGTGCCGCGCTGGGCCGTGGGCGTGGGGGTCAACATCAAGATTTTCGACGGTCTCAACCGCGAATACAAGTACTCGGCCGCCAAACAGACCGTGCGCCGCGTGGGCGAGTTGCAGAACAAGGCCGGAAAGGACATCGCAGTGCTGGTGGAGAAACTCTACAACCAGATGATGAACTACCGCAACCAGATGACCTCGATCGACGCGTCGCTGAAATTCGCCGAGGAGTATCTCCGGATGAAGAACGCCGCGTTCCTCGAAGGGATGAGTTCCTCGTCGGACCTGATCGACGCCGAGCTGAACCTCGCGGGAGTGCGCACCGAGCGGCTGCAAGCGGCCTACAACTACGACCTGCTGCTGGCCCGGCTGCTCGAGGCCGCGGGCATCAGCGACGAATATCCGTCCTACGCGCGCCGCAACGACGCGCAGGCGGTTCTCTTCGACGGCTCAAGAAGCGGAAATTAGATCGGGAAAGGGCGGGCTTCACGTTACGGCCCGTCGCCGGCCCCCGCAAACAATACGAAATAGATAACAAGCAAACGATATGAAACGAAGCAACGTAATCGGAATTCTGGCGGCCGCAGCGGTCATCGTCCTCTCGGTCGTACTGATCAGCTGGTACCTCACCAAACGGACCCCGACGCTGATTCAGGGCACGGTGGAGTGCACCACCTACAAAGCCTCGTCGAAGGTTCCGGGCCGCATCGACGACATGAAAGTGGCCCAGGGCGACCGCGTGGAGAAGGGACAGCTCCTTTACACGCTCTCGACGCCCGAACTGGAGGCCAAGCTCCGGCAGGCCGAGGCCGTGAAGAGCGCCGCCGCCGCGCTGGACGCCATGGCGCTGGCCGGCGCCCGCGTGCAGCAGATCGAGGCCGCGATGAACATGTGGCAGAAGGCGCAGGCCGGGCTGGAACTGGCCCGCAAGACCTACGAGCGCGTGCAGAACCTCTACAACGACGGAGTGGTTCCGGCGCAGAAGCTCGACGAGGCCACGGCCAACTACAAGGCCATGGAGGCCACGGCGCTGGCCGCCAAGGCGCAGTACGACATGGCGACGGACGGCGCCCGCAAGGAGGACAAGGAGGCCGCCGCGGCCCGCGTCCGCCAGGCCGAAGGGGCTGTCAGCGAGGTGGAGTCGTACATCAGCGACGCGATGGTCTATTCGCCCGTCACGGGCGAGATCTCGACGATCATCGCCGAGGAGGGCGAACTGGTCGGCAGCGGCTATCCGGTGGTGGCCATCCTCGACATGAGCGACCTGTGGGTGACCTTCAACGTGAAGGAGACGCTGCTTCCGGGCCTTCGGATCGGGACCCGCATGAACGGCTACGTCCCGGCGCTGGACAGCGACGTGGAGTTCGAGGTGACCTACATCTCCCCGCAGGCCGATTTCGCAACGTGGTCGGCGACCCGCACGCAGGGCGGGTTCGACATCCGCACCTTCGCCATCAAGGCCAAGGCCGTCACCGAGGCCGCGAACATGCGCCCGGGCATGAGCGTGCTCGTCGACTGGGACCAAATCGGAAAGTAAGCGATGCCCGGATTCCTGCACAACACCTGCGCCGTGATGCGCCGCGAGACGGGCCGGATAACCCGTCAGCCGATGTATTTCGTGCTGATGATCGTCCTGCCCGTGGTGTCGTTCGCGTTTTTCGCCCTGCTGTTCAACCAGGGCGCAATCCGCAACATCCCGATCGCCGTCCTGGACCAGGACAACACGACGCTTTCGCGCAAGGCCGTGCAGATGATCGACGACACCCCGACGGCGATGGTGGCCTACGGCATTCAGGGCATGGACGAGGGCGAGCGGCTGATGCGCGAAGGGCGGATCATGGCCATCGTGCAGATTCCGGCCTTCTTCGAGAAGAACATTTTGAGCAACAGCCAGACCCACCTCGAAAACTACGTCTCGGGAACGAACATCACGGTCAACGGACTGCTGTCGAAGGACATCCAGACCGCCGTGACGACCTTCACGGCCGGCATTCAGCTCCAGGTGCTTATGAAGCAGGGGCTTACGCAGCGGCAGGCCATGGCGCAGCTGATGCCCGTGCGTTTCGACAAGCACGTGCTCTTCAATCCGCACATCAATTACGGATACTACCTCTCGCCGAGTTTCATGCCCATGATGCTGATGATCTTCGTGGTGATGGTGACCGTTTTCGCCATCGGCACCGAACTCAAGCACGCCACGGCCCGCGAATGGCTCGGCACGGGAAACGGTTCGGTCGCGGCGGCGCTCGCGGGCAAGGTGCTGCCCATCACGGCGGTGATGTTCCTGATCTCGCTGGTGATGCTGGTGATCAACTTCAAAATCGTGGGAACGCCGCTGAACGGCAGTCTCGCGGTGATTCTCGTCGGCACGCTGCTCTTCATTTTGAGCTACCAGTCGATCTCGGTGCTGATCGTCTCGCTGCTGGCCAACCTGCGCCTGTCGCTCTCGATCGGCGGCGGATATTCGGTGCTGGCCTTCACCTTCTCGGGACTGACGTTCCCGATCATGGCCATGTGGGAGCCGATGCAGTGGGTGAGCAAGATCTTCCCGTTCACCTTCTACACCGATATTTTCGTCGACCAGATGCTCCGCGGCACGCCGTGGGTCTACTCGCTGCCCGACCTCTGCTACATGTCGCTGTTCATCGTTTTACCGCTCCTGTGCCTGCCGCGCCTGAAAAGGGTCTGCACGGAGGAAAAATTCTGGGGGAGATTGTGATATGAGCCGATTTACGAAACAAATAGCCTCTTACTGGAAACAGCTCGGATCGGTCGTCCGCAACGAGTTCCGGACGATCTTCAAGGACGGTGGCGTGATGCTGATTCTGATTTTCGCCCTGATCATCTACGCCACGGCCTACTCGCTGGCCTACGGATCGCAGGTGCTCCGCAACGTGCCGATCGGCGTGGTGGACGAATGCCGCACGCCGACCAGCCGCAGTCTGATCGACACCTTCAACGCCGGGCCGAACACCTATGTGGCCTACAATCCGACCTCGATGGAAGAGGCCAAAGAGCTGTTCTACGGCCGCAAAATCTACGGCGTGGTCTACATTCCGTCGGACTACGGGGAGAAACTCTACGGCGGCGAGCAGGCCAACGTGGCGATCTACGCCGACGCCAGCTACTTCCTGATGTACCGCCAGGTTTTCCAGGAGGTCGTGACCTCGATCGGCAAGACGGGGGCGATGGTCGAATTCCAGCGCCTGATCGCCAAGGGGGCCAACATCCCGCAGGCGCAGGCCACCACCCAGCCCGTGATCTACCAGTCGCACAACCTGTTCAACCCCTATCTGGGCTACGGCACGTTCGTCATGCCGGCGATCATCATGGTCATCATCCAGCAGACGATGCTGATCGGCATCGGCATGATCGGCGGCACGTGGCGCGAATTCGGACTTTACCGCAAACTCTGCCCCGCAGGGCGGCGGCGGATGTCGACGCTGCCCATCGTCCTGGGACGCGGACTGGTCTACGCGCTGATCTACGCCGTGACCTGCACCTATATCCTCGGCCTGCACTACCGGCTGTTCCACTTCCCGATGAACGGCGCGACGGGAGTCGTCATGCTCTTCATGGCGGCATATCTGGCGGCCTGCATCGCCATGGGCATCGCCGTATCGACGCTGTTCCGCTACCGCGAAAACTCGCTGCTGCTGTTGCTGTGGACCTCGATCCCGGTGCTGATGCTCAGCGGCGTGTCGTACCCGCGCCAGGGCATTCCCGACTGGCTGTTCAACCTCGGACAGCTGTTCCCGAGCAGCCACGGCGTCAACGGCTTCATCCGTATCCAGACCATGGGGGCCTCGATCCCCGAGGTTTTCGCCGAAATCAAGTGGCTCATCATCCTCACGGTCGTTTACGGCGGACTGGCCTGCATCGGCATTCACCAGGTGATCGGCCGCGAACAACGGGAACATCCCGCCCGGAAGGAAAACGGGGACGAAGGGCGCTAACGGCTCCGTACACACGCAAAAAGAGACGCCGGATTTTGGTCCGGCGTCTCTTTTGTGAGTAAACGGCAGTCTAAAATTTATCGGGATTTTCCTCCTTATACTGCTCGTAGGAGATATACGACAGGTATCTATCCACCGTCGCCTTGTCGGTGGCGATATGCCCGACAACCCGGCAGTAATCCTCGTAAACGCCCTTCGAAGTCTGTCCACCCATGTATGCAAAGGGTTGCCGGCCTTTCATCACGAATACGCCGTCCTTATAATAGAGCAGTTCGAGCGTCGTCCGGGCGGCATACTGATCATAGTTGGCGGTCTTCGCACTCTCTTCGATCCCGGGATTATAAAGGGCCAATGTATTCTTCATTTCACCGCTGACACTCCATTGATCGCCTTCCGAATATACCGTCGGGCCGGGAATATGCATAAGCGTAAAGAATGTACGGCATATACCAGTGGGAAGAAGCATCATATGGTTGATCAAAGTTCCTCCATCGTAACCGCTTCCGTCAGACACCTTCCCATCTGTATAGGTCATATCACAAGCATCAACCACCCAAACTCCACGCTGTGCATCCGTTACAAATGCGTTCATATCGACCTTGCCGTCGTAACCGATCATCAGTTCCCGGATTTTTGCCTCCGTCGGTGTTCGCGGAACAATCTCGGGATCACCTTCGCATGCCGACAGCATCGCCGATGACAGGACTAAAATTGTTATCAACTTTTTCATAAGAAATCTTGATTTAAATTACTATCAATACGGGGTAAACGGATCGATGTTATCATCTGCAATCCATTGAAGATATATCCATTGCCAGAAGCGACCCCATCTCCAGGAGCAAAATAGCCATCACAACTGCCATTCCAGCCCCAATTATAATGGACCAGATTGGTTGTCTGAACGGTAGAATTTGTCAGTATATAGTCGTAATATAGGGTTAATCCGTTGTCGATCAATATTTCTTCGTAATATTCCGTACCGATACGCGAATAGATATATCCATCGGCAATCCAAGCGTGGCCTCCTTCTGAAATATCATTCGCCCTTACATAAACGGGGTGTGTTTCGTCCAAATTGGTTCTAATTGAAGCTATCTCATAGCTTGCAAGGCCCGAAGCGCAACTATAGCCAAAAGATATCAAACAATCGGGTGCCATATACGAAAAAGCGCTACTTCCTGTCTCCATATCATTCTCATCTATTGGATGGTATGTCATTTCTACCCGTTGTCCGATTTCCCGCATCAGTGCGGGTACTTGGTATACGTATGGATAACTTATTATCGAAGTCCAGTTCAAAGCGATCGTCTCTCCCGCATGCGGAGCATCGGTGTAGGTCGTCGTGAAAGAAGACGGGAAACGGTAATAGGCCATAATCTGTGCAATGGCTGTCGCCACGCAGCCGGAATACCCATTGCTGCAATAGTCTCCGTAGGGAGATCTTTGCCCCCACCTGACCGGAATAAGCGGGTCGCAGGAGCGGGATTCATTGACCTCCACCGTCTTGAATTTAGGCGTAGTGCGTATCGTGTCGAACTTCGGCGGCTTTATCACGGCCAGACTTTGCGCCATGGCGTCCATATAGAAATCGAAATTCTCCACGCCGGTCGGTTCGCCGTAGGTGTAGTTTCCCTTTTCGGCGACAGCCAGCACAGGATCGACGGCGCGGTTGGCGGCAATGACCGAAAATCCGTCGTTGTTCTCAAAATTGAAAACATACATCAAAGTGTCGCTCCCGGCGCCGCTGCGCGTGGACGGGGTAGTGACGCATTGGCCGCGTTCGCTGCGGATCGAACGGGCTGTGGCCGAGCGGGTCTGGCCCCGGTCGACAAGGGCGATGCTCTTCCAGGCAAGGGAAAGGGCCTCCTCATAACTGCGCGTCGGCAAGAGCACGGTAGGCCGAGCGGGCTGTTCCGGTGCGACGGCGGATGATTCGTCGTCGATTTTCGCACACGAAACGACACAGATCAAAGCAAGGGCAACCAATACGGAGGTCCTTGCCTGTTTCATTGTACTTGTTTTCTCCATGGCATCATCATTTAATCAGTTAGCACATATGTTGTTCGCCCAGAGCGATTTGGCGGAAAACAACCGCAAAAGGCCATCATGCGGAGATACAGTCACATACAAATATCGCCAAAATTTTCAGTATATACAAATATCTTACTTGAAATTTTAAAATCAAACATGTTATTTATAAAAAAATCATTTCCGCTGGCGGAAGCTGAAAAAAAGCAGGTTGACGAAGATCGCTCTCGTCAACCTGCTCAATCCGGCCCGGGACCGGTTTACCGCGGTCCGTGGAACATCCCCGGAGGAGGTCCGCCCGGCCCGCCGGGTCCCATGCGGCGGGAACCGGAGGAGGACTCGACACCGTCGTAATCCTTTATATTGCGCGAACCCTTCTTGCCGAAACGGCGCAGGTTGTAGTTGAACTGCACCATATAGTAGCGGCCGATGACGCTGTTGGTCGAGTTCTGCGTGTAGCCCGAACCCGTCGAGCGCGAGAAGGCCTGGTTCTGGTTGAAGAGGTCGTTGACGCCGACCATCACTTCGCCGCGCTTGTTCCTGAAGACCTTCTTGCCCAGCCAGACGTTGCACAGGAGGTAATCCTCCGAGTAATCGTTCGTGAAGCCGATATACTGCGAGTAGGCCGCGCTCGCCGTGAAGGTGAAGCCCAGCGGGAAGACCACCTTCAGGTTGCCCTGCGCCGTGTGGTTGAAATAGCGGTTCTTCGACTTGTCCGCGTTCAGCGAGTTGGTGGCCTCGTTGTAGGTGCCGTTCCACGAGAGGGTGAAGTCGACGTTCTCCGAAATGTTGCTGCCCAGCACGGCCCGGAAGTCGTATCCCATATTCTTGGTGTCGTTGCGCTCGCCGCCCGAAATCATACCTGTCGCCGCGTCCACCGTGCCGCCCAGCATGCTGGGGGTCTTGGTGTAGATGACGCCCGCCATGACGTTGAAATTCGATTTGAGGAACCCGATCGGCAGGCCGTAGCTCAAGTGCGTCCGCAACTGCCAGTAACCGTCGAGATTCTCGGTCGTCGAGTAGAAATTGGGCGAATAGGCCTGTCCGTCGATGGTGATGTCACCGGGTCTTTGCACCAGATGCTGGGCCGTGTAATCCAGCGTCGTGTTCATCGAGAACATCCACATGAAGGTCCGGCCCTTTTCGACGTTGGAGTTGGTGTAGTGGAAATTCACCCGGTGCGAGTAGGTCGGCTTCAGGTTCGGATTACCGTGGCTGATGTTCTGGGCGTCCGATACGTCGTAAACGCTTTGCAGGTCGGTGATCGACGGGCTGTCGGTGTAGGACGAGACGAAGAGCCGCAGCGAGTTCTCGCGGTTGATGTTCAGCTGGCCCATCATAAAATAGGTCACGTTGTTGTAGGCGTGCTTGATCTTCTCGGCATCGTCGCGCACGATCTGTCCGTCGAGGGCCGAACGCTGGTAGTAGACGTTGGCGATGAACGTGTTGCGCTCTTTCGAAAAACGGAATCCGGGCCCCACGCTCTGCGTCAGGTAGCCGCTCTCGTAGGAGTTCGACAGCAGGGGATTAAGCACGCCGCCCGTGAAGGTGTCGTCGTCGGTAACGAACGATCGCTTGTCGCGCTCCTGCGAATTGTAGGAAATCCGGTACTGGAGGCTCACCTGCGCGTATTTGGCCACCGGCTCGGTGTAGGTGAAACTGCCGCGCAGGCTGTACGACGACGAGGGGGCCTCGGAGCGCAGGTAGCGCAGGTCGGTGTAGTCAGCGGGATCCCATGCGAGGGGATCGTCGCCTGCGCCGGGACGAACGTCCGAAATGGGCTTGACGTTCGACCACGAGTTCGAATTGTTCGTGTTGTCCGAGTAGCTGAACGATCCGTCGAGGGTGATCGTGCGGCCGTTCTTGCCCAGCTTGGCCCGGTAGACGGCGCTCGTCCCGACGTTGTAGCCGTGGCGCAGGGCGTCGCTGAAGTTGTCCGTGCGGCTGTAACCGCTGCCGCCGTCGGCGGGTGCGCCGTACTGCCATCCGGTCGTGCGGCTCCACGGATCGTTGGACTGGTAGCTGAAACGCGGGCGGATCATCAGGTTCTGGTTCTCGGAGATCTTCCACTCCAGACGGGCGTTGAACCGGTGGTTGTAGCCCTTCGTGTCGGAATAGCCGTTGGTCGACAGCGTATCGGGGATCATCGGGGCCTCGTACCATTTCTCCACCGTCGAACGGTTCTCGGTATTGGTGTTGTTGAAGAAATAGCTGCCCTGGAACGTCACCTGATTGCGCTTGCCCCACGTATCGGAGTAGTTGACGCCGATGGCGTTGACCGACGCCACGCCGCTCTGCGGGCGCACCATGTAATTGCCCATGCCGCCGCGACGTCCGCCACCGCCGCCCGAGACGCCCAGAATGTCCTCGAACGAGAAATTCTGCTGGTTGACGTTGTTGAACAGGCCGATGAATGAAATACGGCTGTCGCCGCTGAACACGTTGGCATTGCCGCCGGCGATGTATTTGAACTTGTCTTCGGTCTCGGTGTCGGCGTCGTAGCCGAATCCGGCGTAGAGCTTGCCGAACTGGCCCTGCCGCATGCCCGGACGGGTGACGATATTGAGCGCCTTGTAGCCCTCGCCGTCGTCCATGCCCGAAAATTCGGCCGCGTCGGAGAGTTTGTTGTAGACCTCCACGCGGTCGACGGCCTCGGCCGGAAGCGACTTGATGGCCGTGGTGACATCCTCGCCGAAGAACTCCTTGCCGTCGACGAAGACCTTCTTGACCGTCTCGCCCTGCGCCTCGACCGTGCCGTCGGTGACGGTGATGCCGGGCATCTTCTTCAGCAGCCCTTCGACATCGGCGTCGGCCACGACCTTGAACGCTCCGGCATTGTAGCTCACCGTGTCGCCCTTCTGCGAGGTGCGCAGCGCCTTGGCCTCCTTGACGACCGTTTCGATCTGCACGCCCGGCTTGAGTTTCAGCAGTCCGAGGCTGACCTTCGAAGCCGAGACCCGGAAGGTCGTGTCGAGGTTGTTGTAGCCCAGAAAAGCCACCGAAAGCGAATATTCGCCGTAGGCGAGCGACGGAATAGACACCGCGCCCTTGAAGGCCGAGGTGAAATACTGTTTCTTCTCCGGGGTTTTCACAGGCGTGAGCGTCAGCACCGCTCCGACGACGCTCTCCCCGGTGTCGGCGTCGACGACCGTGGCTGTGACGCCGCCCCTCTGGGCGAATGCCGCGGCGGCGAAAAGCGTCAGCAGGGTAGTCAGTAGTGTTCGTTTCATATCTTCTGTTTGTGTGTATCTCTTTTTCGGCGGCGAACCGGCTGAAAACGCGCGTCCGTTCCGCCCGCCCCATGAAGCGGGCTTCTCAAGCCCGGGCGCAGAACCGGCCCGATAGCGTTTTCCGTTTCATCCGCCCGTAAGTCGGGCTTCTTAAGCCCGGCGCAGAACCGGCCCGATAGCGTTTCCCGTTTCATCCGCCCGTAAGTCGGGCTTTTTAAGCCCGGCGCAGAACCGGCCCGATAGCGTTTCCCGTTTCATCCGCCCGTAAGTCGGGCTTCTCAAGCCCGGGCGCAGAACCGGCCCGATAGCGTTTCCCGTTTCATCCGCCCGTAAATCGGGCTTCTTAAGCCCGGGCGGCGTTGAAAACGGGCGTAAAGTTAATTCTTTTTATGCTTGTTTTGCGCCCCGCACGGGGCGAATCGGCAAAAAAAGGGCGTCAGTCGACCAAACCGACGCCCCGGCCGTAACAAGCCTCAAGAGACCTAACCTCACTCCTTTCCCTTCTTGTCCTTCTTCGGACAGGGCTTGTCACAGCACTCCTTGCCGCCTCCGCGACGGTCGCCTTTTTTCATCATCTGGGGACCATGACCGCGCTGGCCGGGCCGCGGAGCCTGCATCTGCGACCACTGCACGAACTGCTCGGTCGTCAGGATCGACTTCATCTTTTCGGCCTCGGCCTTGCGCGCCTCCCGCATCTTCTCGCGCATGGCCTGCATCTCCTTGATCTGCTGTAAATTCAGGTTGTAAACCTCCTTGGCCTGCGCATCGGTGAGCTTCAGCTCCTTCTGCATGCGTTCGGTCATGCGCTGCGCCATCTGTTCCACGGTCGGACGCTCCTTGGGAGCGGCGGCCGGCTTGGCCTCCTGTGCGAAAGCGCCCGTTCCCGCCATCAGGCAGAGGGCTGCGGCAACTGCAAAAATCCTCTTTTTCATAATTTTTCGAATTTGGTTGTGCATCACTTTTTTTGTTTTCCGGCAATCCGGTTTCCCGGAGTTCCTGATGCAAAGGTAACGCCAATACGAAAACCCGGAGCCAGGCCCCGGGTAAAACGGCAGAACGGCGGGGTCAACCGCCTATTCGACAGGGTGAAGCGACCGCAGCCACGCCTTGAATTCGGGAACGCGGGCTTTGGAAATGACGATCCGCTCGGGCGTTTCGACGGTGAGGTGCAGCGTGAGACGGCTCCCGAACCACACGGCGATCTCCTTCACGGCCTGCCGCGCGACGATGAACTGGCGGTTGGCCCGGAAGAATTCGGACTCGGGAAGCAGTCCCTGCAACGCTTCGAGGGTTTTGTCCAGCGGGTAGGCCGCGCCGTCGAAACCGTAGGCCGTGACCTTCTCGTTCGACGTGTAGCAGTAGGCGATCCTGCTGCGGTGCAGCGGGATGATTTTGTCGCGCACGTGCACCAGGAAAACCTCCTCGCGGCGGCTGGCGGCCAGCGTGCGGACCCGCGAACCGTAATCGCTGCGCTCGACCGACGTGAGGCGGTGCAGCTTGGCCAGCGCACGGCCGACATCCGAAGCGTTGAGCGGCTTGAGCAGGTAGTCGATGCTGTTGACCTTGAAAGCTTCGAGTGCATACTGGTCGTAGGCCGTCGTGAAGATCACCGGGGCTGCGATCTCCACGGCGTCGAAGATGCGGAACGAATCGCCGTCGGCCAGGTGGATGTCCATGAACAGCAGGTCGGGGTGGGGATTCGAACGGAGCCATTCGACGCTCTCCTCGACGCTCTCGAGCGTCGCCACGATCTCCACGTCGGGAGCCGTCTGCCGCAGAATCGCCGCGAGGTTGCGCGCGGCGGCGGTTTCGTCTTCAATAATCAGGGCTTTCATCATACGGAGGGATTTTGCAGCGGCATGCGCACGGAGAAGGTGGCGCCGTCGTCGACGATTTCGATGTCGCTGCCCGTGATCAGATTCCAGCGGTTGCGCAGGTTCTCCAGCCCGATGCCGGTCGAAGGTTCGGGTTCGAGTTTGGGAACCTTGGGGTTCGACACCACGAGCAGGCCCTCTTCGGTGCGGACCGAGATGTGGAACGGCTTGGTGCGGGTGATCGAATTGTGCTTGACGGCGTTGTCGATCAGCGGTTGCAGCGAGAAGGCCGGGAGTTTCCACCCGAGGTATTTCTCGTCGACGTCGATGTCGAAAAAGAGCTTGTCGGCGTAGCGTATCTTGAAAAGGTAGCTGTAAGCCTCCAGGAATTTCAGCTCCTCGTCGAGGGTCATCAGCATGCTCTGGCCGTTCTGGATGATGTAGCGGAACGTGTACGAAAGCTGGTCGATGTAGGTCAGGGCCTTCTGGTCGTGCTTCTCGCGCACGAGCATCGCCAGCGAGTTGAGCGAGTTGAAGAAGAAATGGGGGTTGATCTGCCCGACGAGCATGTTGTAACGCGTGGTGAGGTTTTCGTTCTTGAGCCGCTCGTTCTCGACGACGACGGCCTGCCGCTGGGAAATCAGCACGTAGATGCGCCCGTAGAGCATCGACGCCACCACGGCGAACGAGCATTTGAGCAGCAGCATGTAGTCGAACATCCGCCCGCTCATAAAGTTCAGCCCGATGCGCCCCGTGTGCCACTCCGTGACGGGAGCCACGCAGTAGAGCGCAGCCGCCGCGACGCAGCACCACAGGCAGCGGCGCACGAAGCGCGACATGGAGTAGTTGCGCCTGACGGAGGTGAGGATCGAGAGCATGACGAACGACACGACGAGGTAGTAGAACAGTTGCAGGAGCAGTTCCGTCATCTTCGAAGGCCCGTTGTAAAGTTTGCTGTAATCGAACTCCGCGCCGTTGCGCGTGCGGATTTCCGCCAGCATCGGATGCGCCTTCTCGGAGCGCGGCGGCATCAGGTCCGCGACGATCCGGTCGCCGGGCGCGATCTCCAGCCACCGCATGCGCCGCGTGGGCACGTAGACGCTGTCGCCGTTCTCGTAAACCAGATACCCGTAGCCGTCGGGGTGGACCGAAAGCACGCCCTCGTCGGGCCGTTCGACGGCTCTCTGGTCGGAAGGGCGGGGCTGGCTGTCGCTGTTCAGGTCCACGAGCATCAGCAGCACGTAGGAGAAATTGACCACCAGGCTGATCGCCACGGCAACCAACAGGTTGAGCACCAGATCGGCGTATTTCGATTGCAGTTTCATATAGGGTAGTTATCGCTCTAACTAAAAATTACCGGATTTCGCTTCGGGCGGTCGTAGCCGCCGCCTACGGCGGCTCGGGTCTCTTCCGGGGAGGATCCGGAGCGGGACGGGCCTGCGAACGCGGTTTCCGGCCGCGTCCTGCCGTGCCGCACGGAACCCGGTCACTCTTCCGGCTCGCCGTACCAGGAGGCGTACAGCATATAGTCGTGGGCCGTGCGGCGGATGATCTCCTCGCGCTGCTCCGCAGTCACCTCCTTGACCTTTTTGGCCGGGACGCCCGCATAGACCGAGTTGGGTTCCAGCTGCGCGTTCGAGAGCACCAGCGCGTTGGCCGCGATGATGCACCCCGAGGGGATGCGGGCGTTGTCCAGAAGGGTGGCGCCCATGCCGATCAGGCAGTTGTCGCCGATCACCGCGCCGTGGATGATGGCGTTGTGGCCCACCGAGACGTCGTTGCCGATGATCGTCTGCGAAGGGTGCTTCGCCTTGTCGTAGATGGTGTGGAGCACCACGCCGTCCTGGATGTTCGTGCGGTCGCCGATGACGATCCGGTTCACGTCGCCCCGCAGCACGGCGTTGTACCAGATCGAGCAGTCGCGGCCGATGGTCACGTCGCCCAGAATGACGGCCGTTTCGGCCAGAAAGGTGTTCTCTCCGATCACAGGCTCATGCCCGCGGACTTTTCGTATAAGCGCCATATCTGAATTTCTGATTTTTAATTCTTAATTTCTCTTGGCTTCCTGCCACAGCTCCTCCATCGCGCCGAGCGACATATCGTGAAGCGTATGTCCTTTTGCCGCAGCGCGTTCCTCCATGTAATTGAAGCGTTGGATGAACTTCTTGTTCGTGCGTTCCAGCGCCGATTCGGGGTCCACGCCATAGAGGCGGCAGGCGTTGACGAGCGCGAACAGCAGGTCGCCGAATTCGCCTTCGAGGTCGGTCTTGCTGCCCGATTTCATCTCGGCTTCCACTTCGCCCAGCTCCTCGCGGACCTTGTCCCAGACATCCTCCTTCTGCTCCCAGTCGAAACCCGCCCCGGCGGCCTTTTCGCCCATGCGGTAGGCCTTGACCATCGCCGGGAGCGAGCGCGGAACACCGCCCAGCGTGCCGCTCCGGCGGTTCTTCTTGCGGAGTTTCAGCGCCTCCCAGTTCTCCTTGACCTGGTCGGGCGTGTTGGCGTGAATGTCGCCGTAGACGTGAGGGTGGCGGTAGATCAGCTTGTCGCACAGCGCGTCGGCCACGTCGCCGAAATCGAACGCGCCCTCTTCCTCGCCCAGTTTCGAATAGAACACCACGTGCAGCAGCAGGTCGCCCAACTCCTCCTTGATGCCCTCCATATTGTGGTCGGTGATGGCATCGGCCAGTTCGTAAGTCTCCTCGATGGTGTTGCTGCGCAGCGAGTCGAATGTCTGCTCGCGGTCCCAGGGGCACTCGCGGCGCAGGGTGTTCATCACCTCCAAAAGACGGGCCGTGGCCTTCAGACGTTTATCTTCCATGTCGCAAATTATTTTTTCACACCGGGCGCAGAAGCGGAATCTGTCCGTGATTCGCCGCCGTCCGCCCGCTAAAACCGTGGTTTTACTCCGGCAAAGGTAGCACATTCGGCGGAAAAAAAGTAACTTTGCGGGAAACAAAATCCTCACGTCGCATGAAATTACGACTTCTGATCCTCTTGACGACAGCCCTTTGCGGCCTGTGCACCGCCGCGGCGCAACCCGCCCCGGAAAAGACGACGCCCCGCGAAGCGATCTTCACGTTCGGTCCCGGAACGACAATCTCCGCCGACCGCGAACTGGCCCCCCTGGCCGAATACGCCGCCGAATACCTCGGGTGCGGGGTCCGCAACGGCATGGCGGGGGAAGGCTCCGTCGTGCTGACGCTCGACGCCCCGGACGGGGAGCCGTCGGAGGCTTACACCCTCGACATCGCGCCCGACCACATCCAGATCGGAAGTTCCACCTGCGGCGGGGTTTTCAACGGACTGCAACAACTGTTCCGGCTGCTGCCGCCCGAAGTCTACGCCCGCAGGGGGATCGCCCCGGGAACCGGCATCGCCTGCGTCAGGATCGAGGACAAGCCGCGGTTCGGCTATCGGGGGATGATGCTCGACGTGGCGCGGACGTGGATCGGAATGGATGAAGTGAAACGTTATATAGACCTGTTTTCCTACCACAATATCAACAAATTGCATCTTCATCTTTCGGACGACGAGGGGTGGCGCATCGAGATCCTTTCGCACCCCGAGCTGACCGAGATCGGCGGCTTCCGCGGCGGCGACTCGCCCGTGAGGCCCGTATACGGCAAGTGGTCAGAGAAATACGGAGGTTACTTCAAGCAAAGCGAGATGCGCGAGCTGATCCGTTACGCCGCCCTGCGGAATATCGAGATCATTCCCGAAATCGACCTGCCGGGCCACAGCCGCAACATCGCGTCGGTGCATCCCGAAATCCGCTGCAACTATCCGCCCGACACCGTGTCAACCAACGGTTACGACTACCGTTCGGCATGGTGCGTGGCCCGGGAGGAGAATTACGCGCTGCTGGGCGACATTCTGGGCGAACTGTGCGAGCTGTTCCCCTCGGAGTACATCCACGTGGGCGGCGACGAGGTCGACATGTCGCAGTGGGAGCGGTGTCCCGACTGCCGGGCGCTGATGAAACGGGAGGGGATGACCGACCCGCACCGGCTGGAGGACCTCTTCATGGAGCGCATGGCCGCAATCCTCCGTTCGCACGGCAAACGGCCCGCCGTGTGGAACGAGGCCGTGCGCACGGGAGCCTTCGCCCGGGAGTGCCGCGTGCACGGCTGGGAGAGCGTCAAGGCCTGCCTCGACGCCACGGCGAAGGGTTACCGCACCGTCGTGATGCCGGGCCAGTACTTCTATTTCGACATGCGCCAGTCGCCCCGCGAGGACGGGCACGACTGGGCGGCGATCTTTGACGCCAAAAAGGTCTACGGCTTCGGCTTCACGGAGTTCAGCCCCGAACAGATGCGCAACGTCGAGGGGTTGCAGGGGGCGTTTTTCAGCGAAGCCTACGTCTCGCACGAGCCGGAAAAGCCCGACTACCTCGACTATATGCTCTTTCCGCGCGTCTGCGCCCTCGCACGCATCGCCTGGAGCGGCAACGCCGAAGGGTGGGACGCCTATTACGAGGAGTTGAAAGGAAAACATTACGACCGGATGGCGGCCATGGGCATCCGGTTCCGGCTCTTCCCGCCGAAGGTCGGCTACGGCGACGGCGCGTTCACCGCTTCGGCGGACGACGGCTCCGCGATTTACTACCTTATGGACGGCTCTCCGGAAGAACACCCTTACACGGCTCCGGTCCGCACCGGAAAACCGCATCTCTACCGCTTCTATTCGCGCTACGGCACCGCCCGCAGCCCCTACGTGGCCGACAAGTCCCGCTGGCGGACCATTACGCCCGCCGTGGCGATCACGACCTCGATGGGCGAGAGCGCGAAGTTCCCCTATGCCAACGCCGAGACCTACAAGGGCCTTTCGCGCACGCGCCGCGCCTGCCGGCAGCAGGATTGGATACGCTACACGTTCGGCGAGCCGGTGAGGTGCCGCGAAATGTATTTGCAGACGGGAAACCGCCAGCTGCCGAAGACGATCGTGACGACGGGTTACGCCGAAGTGTCGTACGACGGCGCGACGTTCGAGCGGGCGGGAGAGTTGGAGATGGGAAGCATCACGCTGCGCCCCGGGCGTCCGGTGAAGGCCGTGCGGATCGTCTCGACGTGCGACGACAACGGCACGCCCTACGTCACAATCCAGCCGCCGCAGGTGAAACCGGCGCTGTAAGCGTCAGTTCCGGGCTGCGGTTTTGAAGGCGAAGCGGAAAAAGAGGTATTGCGCGAGGTAGTAGGTGATCATAACGATCCAGGTCCGGGCCGGAACCGGTCCGATGAAGCGGTTCCAGGCGATCACCGCGTCGGAAAAGACGAACAGCAGGGCCGCACACCTGAATCCGGCGGCGCATGCCCCGTCGTACTGGAGTGCGCTATAAAGCATTGCGGCGATGACCAGCCCGTAGACGGCGACGCCGATGCGTTCGGCCGGAAACGGGGCCTCGGGGACGATGGCGGCGAAAAGGAAGACGAGCAGCGGGACAGTGACGGCCAGCGAAACCGCACGGAGCCTGCGCCGCGCCCGGGGCAGGAACCAGCACACATAGGCGGCGTGCGCCAGCGCAAAGAAGGCCATCTGGGGAATGAACAACCCCCTGGCGCCCACGGCATCCCCGGCGGCGGAAAACAGGAAGGCGAACCCGAACGGGAGCAGTTCCCGGCGCCGCGACAGGAAGGTCGCCAGGGACAGCAGCAGGACGGGCCAAGCGACCTTATAGGGAAGCGCGGCGGCTTTGGTAAAGAACAGCACGGCTCCCGCAACGAAGAACAGGGTCGTCCACGCAAATATTCTGGAAAATCGTCGCATCGGCGTATTTTAAGGAAGACCGCCCGGCTCCGATGGGGCCGGGCGGTCTTTCGGTTGCTGAAATTTCGTCAGGCCCGGACCTGCGCGCCGCATTTCTGCTCGAACTGCCGGGTGAGGTTCGCCATCACACGCTCAATGGTCCGCTCGTCCAGCGTGCGGGTCTTGTCCTCCAGAATGAAGCTCAAAGCGTAGGATTTCTTGCCCTCGGGAAGCTTGTCGCCCTCGTAGACATCGAACAGCGAGACGCTTTTCAGCAGCTTGCGCTCGGCGGCGAAGGCTGCGTCGCGCAGCGAGGAGAAGGTCACGGACTTGTCCACCAGCAGCGCCAGATCGCGTCTGACCTCGGGGAATTTCGACAGTTCCCCGGCGGCAATCTTCAGCTTCTTCGTGGATTTCGCAAGGGCCTCGAAATTCATCTCCAGATAGTACACATCCTGCTTGACATCGGTACGGCGGCGGATTGCGGCGGCCACGGAGCCGATCTGCAACAACTGTTTGCCATTGAGCGACAGCGTGAGGCCCTCGCTGAAAAGATCGCTTTCGAGCGTCTCGGCCTTCAGCGCGTAGATGTCGACGCCGAAGCGGCGGAGCAGTTTCTCGGCGACTGCGCGCAGGGTGAAGAACGACGCCTTCACGGGCTTCGCATTCCACGACTGCGGCGTCGAGACGCCCGTGACGGCGATGGCGAGGCGGTACTCCTCGGAGTAGGCCGCCAGGCGGTTTTCGTCCGTGCGCTTCGACTCGTCGTAGAAATAGCAGTTGCCGAACTCGTAGAGGCAGAGATCGCCGTTGCGGCGGTTGGCGTTCAGACCGACGGCCTCCAGCATGTTGAACAGCAGCGTCTGGCGCATCACGTTCAGGTCGGCGCTCAACGGGTTGAGAATGCGCACGCAACGCTCGGCGGGGCAGGAGGTCAGGCCCTCGTAATAGGCGGCTTTCGTCAGCGAGTTGGACATGATCTCGGTAAACCCGTTGGCCGTGAGGAAATCGGCCGCGAGGTTCATCAGACGGTTGCGGTCGGGTTTCGGCGCATAGGAAAGCGTCGAACGGACCTGCGTGGGGATTTCGACGTTGTTGTAGCCGTAGATGCGCAGGATGTCCTCCACGAGGTCGGCTTCGCGCTGCACGTCGACACGGTAGGGCGGCACGGCGACCGTCAGCACGCCGTCTTTCTCGGCGAGGATCTTCACCTCCAGCGCCGCGATGATCGTGCGGACGACCGTTTCGGGAATCTCCTTGCCGATCAGCGCGTTGACCCTTGCCAACGAGATGTCGAAGACGAAATCCCCGATCGGCTCCGGATAGATGTCCGTGATGCCGCTGGAGATCGTACCCCCGGCCAGCTCCTTCATCAGCAGGGCGGCGCGCTTGGCGGCGTAGACCTGCATGTTGGGGTCGATGCCGCGCTCGAAGCGGAACGAAGAGTCGGTATTCAGGCCGAAACGCTTGGCCGTCTTGCGTACCCACACGGGGTTGAAATAGGCGCTCTCGATAAATACGTCGGTCGTGGTGTCGCTCACGCCCGAGTCCAGTCCGCCGAAGACGCCGGCGATGCACATGGGACGCTCGGCCGAGCAGATCATCAGGTCCTTGTCCGTGAGTTTGCGCTCCACGCCGTCCAGCGTCACGAAGGGCGTGCCCTCGGCGCAGGTGCGGACCACGACTTCGCGGCCCTCGATCTTCGCGGCGTCGAAGGCGTGCAGGGGCTGGCCCAGCTCGAACAGCACGAAATTGGTGATGTCGACCAGATTGTTCTTGGGATTGATGCCCGCGGCGCGCAGGCAGTTCTGCATCCACTCGGGCGACGGACCGATCTTGCAGCCCGTGACCGTAACGCCGGCATAGCGGGGCGCGGCCTCGGGATTCTCGACGCGGACCGCCACCTCCAGGTCGTGATTGTCGGGAGCGAAGGCCGAAACATCGGGCAGTTTCACTTCGGCATTTTCGCCGCGGCTCTTCAGGTAAGCGGCCAGATCGCGCGCCACGCCGATGTGCGAAGCGGCGTCCACACGGTTGGGCGTGAGTCCGATCTCGATCAGGTAGTCGTCCTCGACATGCAGGTATTCCCTGGCCTCCATGCCCACGGGGGCGTCGGCCGGAAGCTCCATGATGCCGTCGTGCGAAGACCCGATGCCCAGCTCTTCCTCGGCGCAGAGCATTCCGAGCGACTCCACGCCGCGGATCTTCGAACGTTTGATCTTGAACTCCTCGTCGCCGCCGTCGGGGTAGAGCACCGCGCCGACCGTGGCGCAGAGGACTTTCAATCCGGCCCGGCAGTTCGCGGCGCCGCAGACGATCTGCAACGGCTCGGCGGCTCCCACGTCCACCGCGGTGACGTGCAGGTGGTCCGAATCGGGGTGATCGGCACAGGTCACAACCTCGCCGACGACAACGCCCCGAAGGCCGCCTTTCACGGTTTCGATCTTCTCGAAGCCTTCGACTTCGAGGCCGATGTCCGTCAGGATTTCAGCGATCTTTTCGGCCGGAAGATCGGTCGCGATATAACGTTTGAGCCAGTTATACGAAATATTCATATCGTTAAGTTTTGAATTTGCGGATAATCATGCAAAAATATAAATTTTTCCGCAAAGTACGGTAAAAATTCCTTACATATATAGGTGTCGAAAATAATTCGTAAAAAATTTGCATTTTACGAACCGACCGCATATATTTGCAGAAACAAAGCTGAAAGATGATCCGCAATTTCAACATACAGGCATGGTGGTGGCGCTCGTTGACTCTCGTGAACAATGAGTGCGGAACCGCGCGTGTATAGTTGAACCCCGAAAAATACACAAGCCCGTTGTTTACGAAAAGTAAGCAGCGGGCTTTTTCGTTTGTACATTTCAAATTCAAAAACCGATACCCATTATGGAAACGAAAAAATTCTGCCTCACCGAAAAACAGATGCCCACGCAATGGTACAACATCGTGGCCGACATGCCCAACAAACCGCTCCCGCCGCTGCACCCCGGAACGAAAAAGCCCGTCACGAAGGAGCAGATGTCGGCGATCTTCGCCGAGGAACTGATCGACCAGGAGATGTCGACCGAGCGTTACATCGACATTCCCGAGGAGGTGCAGGAGATTTACAGGATATGGCGCCCGACGCCGCTCGTGCGCGCAACGGGGCTGGAAAAGGCCCTCGGAACGCCCGCGAAGATCTTTTTCAAGAACGAAAGCGTGTCGCCCGCGGGTTCGCACAAGCCCAACACCGCCGTGCCGCAGGCCTACTACAACTACAAACAGGGCATCAAGCACCTGACCACCGAGACCGGCGCCGGACAGTGGGGCGCGTCGATCGCCTTCGCGGCCAAGCACTTCGGCATCGACCTCCAGGTATTCATGGTCAAGGTCAGCTACGACCAGAAGCCCTACCGCCGCCTGATGATGAACACGTGGGGCGCGGAGTGCGTGGCGTCGCCCTCGACGCTGACCGAATCGGGCCGTGCGGCGCTGGAGCGCGATCCGCACTGTTCGGGAAGCCTCGGGCTGGCCATTTCCGAGGCCGTGGAGATGGCTTTGCGCCGTCCGGAAGACACGCGCTACTGCCTGGGAAGCGTGCTGAATCACGTGGTTCTGCACCAGACGGTCATCGGCCAGGAGGCCGCGACGCAGATGGAGATGGCCGACGCCGAGCCGGACATGGTGATCGGATGTTTCGGAGGCGGCAGCAACTTCGCGGGCATCGGCTTCCCGTTCCTGCGGAAGAATTTCGCCGAGGGGAAGAAGATACGCGTGATCGCCGTGGAGCCTGAAGGATGCCCGAAACTCACCCGCGGCGAATTCCAGTACGACTTCGGCGACGTGGCGGGATTCACGCCCCTGATCCCGATGTACACGCTGGGCCACGATTTCCAGCCTTCGGACATTCACGCCGGGGGATTGCGCTACCACGGAGCCGGCTCGATCGTCAGCCAGCTGATGAAGGACGGGCTGATCGAGGCGCAGTCGATGCCGCAGGTCGAGACCCTCGCCGCAGGCGTTCTGTTCGCCCAGACCGAGGGCATCATCCCGGCTCCGGAGTCGACGCACGCCATCGCCGCGACGATCCGCGAAGCGCTGAAAGCCAAGGAGGAAGGCGTGTCGAAAACCATCCTGTTCAACCTCTCGGGCAACGGCGTGATCGACCTCTACGCCTACGAGCAGTATCTGGCCGGAGCATTGAAGGACTTCTCGCCGAGCGATGAGGAAATCCGCAAGACGATCAACCAGTTGGAGCATCTTATCTGAAGCTGCGCTCAAAATAGGAGAAGCGAGACTTTCGGGTCTCGCTTTTTGTTTTGCGCCGGAGGTGCAGAACGGGGCGGGAGACCAGAGAGACATTCCATCGCCCCCTAAAACCCGCTTCTTAAGCGGGCGGCGCAGAACGGGGCGGGAGACCAGAGAGACATTCCATCGCCCCCTAAAACCCGCTTCTTAAGCGGGGCGGGAACCGAGCCAGAGGAAGAACATGCCGACGAGGATAAAGGCCAGGTCGACGGCCTTCGAGCGCAGGTTGCGCTCGCGGAACAGCACCGCGCCGCAGAGAAACGACACCACGACCGAGCCGCGGCGGACCATCGAGACCACGGAGATCATGGCGTCCGGATCGCGCAGGGCGAACAGGTAGGCGAAGTCGGCCAGCGAAAGGAACACCGAGATCAGCGGAATGGCCCAGCTCCAATGGAACGGGGTGGTGGCGTGCCGCCGGGGCCACCAGAGGATGCCGACCACGACGGACATCATCCCGAGCTGGTAGAGGTTATACCAGCTCTGCACGAAAACCGGATCGAGGCGCGCCATGATATATTTGTCGTACAGCCCGCTGACGGCGCCCGTCACGGCCGCCAGGGCGATGAACAGAATCCAGAGGTTATGGGTGAAGACGACCCCTTCGCGGCGGCTCGAACGGCTCAGCAAGAAGAGCGACACGAGGGCCAGCGCAACGCCGGTCCACTGGTAGGCGTTGAGACGCTCGCCGAAGATCACGAACGCCCCGACGAGCACCATAACGGGGCGCGTGGCGTTGATCGGCCCGACGATGGTGATCGGAAGGTGCTTCATGCCGAAGTAACCGAAAATCCACGAAGTGAGCACGATGGCCGATTTCAGAACGACCAGGGCGTGGGCCTCCCATGTGCCGGGAGCCGTCGCCAGCAGGGTATGGTCGAACCATCCGAGGCCGAACTCCGCCGAGAGGATCGCGGGCAGGAAGAACAGCGTCGAAAAGAGCGTGTTGAGCAACAGCACGGGCAGCACGGCGTTGCCGGTGAGGGCCTTTTTCTTGGCCGCATCGTAGAAGCCGAGCAGCGCCGCCGAGGTGAATGCCAAAGTGAGCCACATAGCGATGAGGAAAGGCGGCCGGAGCCGCCTTTATCTATTTGATTTCGTCGCTGTAAACGGCGCCGGGAAGATCGTGGAGGTTGTAGCGCGAAGCCATCGACATGCCGTAGGCCCCGGCCGACTTGATGGTCAGCAGGTCGCCCCGGTGCGTGCGGCGCAGGGTGACGTTCTCGTCGAAAACGTCCGTCGATTCGCAGGCCGTGCCGACAACCGTGTATTTCTCGCGCACCTCGTCGTCCTTGGCCGTGATGTTCTCGATGTTGTGGTACGAACCGTACATCGCCGGGCGGACCAGCTCGGTCATCGAAGCGTCGACGATCACCAGCTTGCGGCCCGTGGCGGTGGTCTTGTTGAACAGCACCGTCGTGATCAGCTCGCCGCATTCGGCGACGATCGAACGCCCGAACTCGAAGTGCACCTCGCGGTCGCCGATGCGCAGGTGGTTGTGGACGATCGAGAACAGCGACGCGAAGTTGGGGATCGGCTCGTTCTCGGGAACGTCGTAGTTGACGCCCAGACCGCCGCCCACGTCGACGAAACGGAACTTGCAGCCCAGTTTTTCGAGGTTCTCGACGATGACGTTGACCTTGTTGCACATGTTCTCGAAGACATGCAGCTCGCGGATCTGCGATCCGATGTGCAGGTGCAGTCCGATGATGTTGACGTTTTTGAGCGACCGGATCTCCGCGGCGTGCTCAAGCACTTCCTCGTAGGAGATGCCGAACTTGCTGTCCGCCTGGCCCGTGTCGATGCAGTGGTTGGTCTTGGGGTCGATGTCGGGGTTGATGCGCAGCGCGATGTCGGTCACCTTGCCCGCCTCGGCCGAAAGGGCATCGACCAGCTCCAGTTCCTGAATCGACTCGCAGTTGATGGCCAGAATGTTCTGCTCGATGGCGTATTTCAGCTCCTTGTCGCGTTTGCCCACGCCCGCATAGACGATGCCCTTGGGGTCGAATCCGGCCTCGACGGCCTTGCGCAGCTCGTTGCCCGAGGCGCAGTCGATGCCCAGCCCGTATTCGCGGATGACCGCCAGCAGATGGTCGTCGTAGTTGGCCTTGATGGCGTAGTGGACCTTGTAGCCGTATTTCTTCGACTCGTAGACGACGCTTTCGAGGGTCTGGCGCAACAGCGCCATGTCATAGAGGTAGAACGGGGTCTCGTAGCCCCGGAGTTTGGATGCGATTTGTCTGCTTAACATCTTTAACCTAACTTGTTGAAGTCACAAATATAAGCAATTTGTGCCATTCCGGCAAACGGAAGCCCTCCGATATATTCAAAAATTTATGTATATTTGCCGAAGATTTTACCCTTATATATGAAAAACATCCGAAATTTCTGCATCATAGCCCACATCGACCACGGCAAATCGACACTCGCAGACCGTCTGCTGGAGAAGACCAACACGCTCAACCAGCGCGAAATGCAGTCGCAGGTGCTCGACGACATGGACCTCGAACGCGAAAAGGGAATCACCATCAAGAGCCACGCCATCCAGATGGAGTACACGGCCCGCGACGGACAGCGGTACACGCTCAACCTGATCGACACCCCGGGACACGTCGACTTCTCGTACGAAGTGTCGCGCGCAATCGCCTCGTGCGAAGGGGCGCTGCTGGTGGTCGACGCCACGCAGGGCATTCAGGCGCAGACGATTTCGAACCTCTACCTCGCCGTGGGGCACGACCTGGAGATCATCCCCGTGCTGAACAAGATCGACATGGATTCGGCGATGATCGACGAGGTGAAGGATCAGGTGATCGACCTCATAGGATGCAGGGAGGAGGATATTCTGCTGGCATCGGGCAAGACGGGACTGGGCGTCGAAGAGGTGTTGGAAGCGATCGTAAACCGCATTCCCGCTCCCACGGGCGACGAGAGCGCGCCGTTGCAGGCGCTGATCTTCGACTCGGTGTTCAACCCCTTCCGCGGGATCATCGCCTATTTCCGCGTCTTCAACGGCACGCTGCGCAAGGGCGACCACGTGAAGTTCTTCAACACGGGCAGCGAGTACGACGCCGACGAAATAGGCGTGCTGAAACTCAAGATGCAGCCCCGGCAGGAGATCAGGGCCGGGGACGTGGGGTATATCTGCTCGGGGATCAAGACCTCGTCGGACGTGAAGGTCGGCGACACGATCACCTCGGTGACCAACCCCGCCAAAGAGGCCATCGCCGGATTCGAGGACGTGAAGCCGATGGTCTTCGCGGGCGTCTACCCGGTGGAGGCCGACCAGTACGAGGACCTGCGCGCGTCGCTCGAAAAATTGCAGCTCAACGACGCTTCGCTCACGTTCGAGCCGGAAAGCTCGCTGGCGCTCGGATTCGGGTTCCGCTGCGGATTCCTCGGGCTGCTGCACATGGAGATCATTCAGGAGCGGCTGTACCGCGAATTCGACATGGACGTCATCACGACCGTGCCCAACGTGTCGTACCGCATCACCACGACGCAGGGCGACGTGGTCGAGGTGCACAACCCCTCGGGACTGCCCGAGGTGACGAAGATCGACAAGATCGAGGAACCCTACATCCTCGCGCAGATCATCACCAAGTCGGAGTTTCTGGGCAACGTCATCAAACTCTGCATCGACAAGCGCGGGGTGATGAAGAACCAGACATTCATCACGCAGGACCGCGTGGAGGTCAATTTCGACATGCCCCTCTCGGAGATCGTCTTCGACTTCTACGACAAGCTCAAGAGCATCTCGAAAGGATACGCCTCGTTCGACTACCACCGCACGGGATTCCAGCCCTCGAAACTCGTCAAGCTCGACATCCTGCTCAACGGGGAGCCGGTCGACGCCCTCTCGTCGCTCACCTACACGGACCACGCCTACGATTTCGGACGCAAGATGTGCGAAAAGCTCAAGGAGCTGATCCCCCGCCAGCAGTTCGACATCGCCATACAGGCCGCCGTCGGCGCCAAGATCATCGCACGCGAAACGGTCAAGGCCGTGCGCAAGGACGTGACGGCGAAGTGCTACGGCGGAGATATTTCGCGTAAGCGCAAGCTGCTCGAAAAACAGAAGAAGGGCAAGAAGCGCATGCGCCAGATCGGTAACGTCGAAGTTCCCCAGTCGGCATTCCTCGCCGTGCTGAAAATGGATTAAGAACCATGAAAAAGACCATCATCGACCTCTTCGAGGCCTCCGTGCGGAAATACGGGGCCAAGACCTTCCTGCTCGAAAAACGCCATCACAAATTCGAGCCTACGACCTATGCCGAGACCCGCGAGCAGGCGCTCGAAGCCGGAGCCGGACTCGCCGCGCTCGGCATCCGCCCCGGAGACAAGGTGGCGATACTGGCCGAAGGCAGCAACGCATGGATCATTTCCGAACTGGGGCTGTTCTACGCCGGGGCGGTCAGCGTGCCCCTGTCGGTGAAACTCGAAGAGTCGAACGACCTCCTCTTCCGCATGCGGCACGCCGAGGTCAAGGCCGTTTTCGTGTCGAAACACCAGCTGCCCAAGATCCGCCGCATCCGCGCCGGACTGCCGCAGCTGGAGCAGGTGATCGTCCTCGGACACATTCCGCTGGAATCCGGGGAGACGGCCTACGGGACGCTCAAGCGTCTGGGCCGCGAATACCTCGCCAAGAACAAGGAGGAGTTCATGGAGATCGGGCAGGCGATCCGGAATGACGATTACGCCACGATCACCTACACCTCGGGCACGACGTCGGACCCCAAAGGCGTGATTCTGACCCACCGCAACTACACGGCCAACGTCGAGCAGGCGTTGTCGCGGGTCGACATTCCGCCGCATTTCCGCACGCTGATCATCCTGCCGCTCGACCACTGTTTCGCCCACGTCGTGGGTTTCTACATCATGATCGCCTGCGGAGCCTCGGTGGCCACGGTGCAGATCGGAGCGACGCCGATGGAAACGCTCAAGAACATCCCGCAGAACATCCGCGAAGTGCAGCCGCACTTCCTGCTGTCGGTCCCGGCGCTGGCCAAGAACTTCCGGAAAAACATCGAAAGCTCCATACGGGCCAAGGGGAGATTCACCGAGGCGCTTTTCAACCTCGCGCTCCGCACGGCATACGCATACAACAGCGACGGGTACGGCAGGGGCAGCGGATGGCGCATCGTGCTGGCCCCCGTCGTCGGGATTTTCGACGCGCTGCTGTTCCGCAAGGTGCGGCAGGCGTTCGGTGGCCACCTCGAGTTCTTCGTCGGGGGCGGTGCGCTGCTCGACGCGGAGTTGCAGCGGTTTTTCTACGCCATCGGAATCCCGATGTTCCAGGGATACGGACTTTCGGAGGCGACGCCCGTGATTTCGACCAACTCGCCCAAACATCACTGGCACCGGTTCGGATCGTCGGGCAAGATACTCATTCCGCTGGACCTGAAGATCCTCGACGAGGAGGGCCGCGAGGTTCCCCGCGGGCAGAAGGGCGAAATCGTCGTCCGCGGCGAGAACGTCATGGCCGGCTACTGGAAGAATCCCGGGGCCACGGCCGAAACCGTGCGCGACGGGTGGCTCCACACGGGCGACATGGGTTACGTCTCGGAGGATGATTTCCTCTATGTGCTGGGACGTTTCAAGAGCCTGCTGATCGCTTCGGACGGCGAAAAATACAGCCCCGAAGGAATGGAGGAGGCGATCGTGGACAAGTCGCCCTACATCGACCAGATCATCGTGCACAACAACCAAAGCCCGTTTACGGGGGCGATCGTGGTCCCCAACCGCGAGGCGCTGCGCCGCGAGCTGGAGGCCCGCAGGACGCCCGAAGCGGAGCGCGCAAACGTCGCAGCGGAGATTCTCGGCGCCGAGATCGACCGTTACCGCGCCGGAGGAACCTATGCCGGGGAGTTTCCGGAACGGTGGCTGCCTGCGGGACTGGCCATTGTCGACGAGGCTTTCACGGAGCAGAACGGATTGGTGAACAGCACGATGAAGGTCGTGCGCGGGAAGGTCGAGGAGCATTTCCGAAACCGGCTCGACTACCTCTATTCGGCCGAGGGCCGCAGCCTGAAAAACCCCGAAAACCTTGCGTCGCTGAAAAAAATCGTGGGGTAGGCGCATTTTTCAGCCGCCGAAAACTTGACAAATAAAAAAAACGGAGTAACTTTGTACTCCGTAATGCGGAAATAGCTCAGTCGGTAGAGCATCAGCTTCCCAAGCTGAGGGTCGCGGGTTCGAATCCCGTTTTCCGCTCGAAGAGGTCCTTGCAGACCTCTTTTTTCGTTGGTGGCGGTAGGGAGGGGGCAGGGCGGGCTTCGAACCCACATCCGGCAGATAACGGGAATGCTCCGGCGAATGGCAGGATACCTATATCTGCATGGCGGAATGCCCGACCAACCCCGACCGCTACCGGACTGCCGTCCCGCCCTCGCCGGCGACAGGTTCCGTCCAAACGGAGAACCGCCGGACGCAGGCTCTGCGGGCCGCCTCCTGACAGGCTTCGGCCTCCTGGGGCGTCAGCTCGTGAGGGGTTCCCGCCAGACGGCAGCCGTTCCCGGCGACGTTCGTCCCGAAGGCCGGGGCCACGAGCGTCTGGAACCATGCGCAGGCCGCAGTGTAACGTCCGGTCCCGGGATTCAGGTGGTATCCGTCGCGCGTCAGGTCCAGCGAGTCGCACAGCGCCGTGTTGCGCAGGTCCTGAATCGCCGTGCCCGACGGGACGACCACTTCGACGGAGGTCTCCCGCATGAGTTGTTCGACCGAAGAGACGATTCCCCGGTACATCAGTTGCTGGTTCTTCTCGTATCGTCCGAAATCCCGGTGCTGCGAATTGCGGGCATAGGCCCATGTCTGTTGCCAGGCGATGCAGGCTCCGGCATTGGGGCAACACCATCGCACGATCTCGACCAGCCGGCCGAACCAGGGCTGATAGGTCGGATAGATGCCCGATTTGCCCGACGCCTGTTGCAGTACCACGACGTCCCACCGTTCGTCGGCGATTCCGTCCAACAGGGTCGCTTTCTTCGAAACGGTCTCCCAGCGGTTGGACGTCGACTTGTAATAGATATACGCAGGGGCGTTGCCGGCATATTCCCGGCAATGGCGTTCGAGCGAACACCCGGCTATGTAGAGACGCCCCAGCACGACGTTCCGGATGCCGGCAGCCTCCAGCAGCTCGGGCAGATACATCATGCCGTCGTCGGTGAAGCTGTTGCCGATGCCGAGGATGCGCAGCGTGTCGGGCTGCTGCGGGATGGGGTAGTTGGGGAACTTTTGGGCGAACAGGCTGACGCAGACGAGCGACAGTCCTACGGTCAGCAAAAGGCGCAATGTGCGTTTCATAATCGTATGGTCGGTTTATCGGGTTTGTTGCAGATGGGTGATGCGCAGCAGCCGGTCGAATTCGGACCGGGACAGCGTCGTTGCGACCCGCACCGTTTTGCTGACGCCCGGTACGAGGTCGAAATAGTTGTCCTCGAAATGTTCGTTGCCGTCGAGAGCGAGCCAGACGGCGCGGACGAAACGGTCGCTCGAGAGCGTAATTTCATAACCGTCCGCCGCAGGTCCGACGCTCCATCGGATGTCGGCTTCGGGCAGCTCAAGCTCTTTTTGAGAGACGAAATATCCGATGTTGGCGTAGCGGCGTCCGTCGGTCGTGAATTCCGCGACGACGATCGCCCGATTGCGGGCGCAACCGTGCAAGAGTCCGGAAATGTCGGCCGAATAGACGTTCCGACTGGCATTGGGTGCGACGGTTAGGCTGCGGGTGTTTTCCGAGAGGAGGGCGCCGTCCATGTCCATGACCGTTATCCGGAGTTTGCCCCGGACCGTTTTGCGGCGGTCCGACACAAGGCGGACGTTCAGTGTGTTTCCCTCGGCAAGGGGCGATACGAGGATGTCGTCGAAGGCCGGGCGGGCGAAATAATGTTGCGCCTTCCAGCGGCCGTACCAGTCGCGGCTGGCCCACGAAGCCACGGGCCAGCAGTCGTTATGCTGCCAGAAGAGCGATCCCCAGCAGTAGGGTTTGTCGCGCCGGTGCGCCTCGATGGCGGTCTTGATGGCGTCGCCCTGCAAAACGTGGCTCATGTAAAGGAACGTGCGGAAATCGCGTGCGGGCCAGTATTCGTCTTCGAGGTATTGGCGGATGCGCATGTTGGCGAAATCGCCGCCGCGCTGATGGGCCATCATCACCTCCGATTCGATGTCCCAGTCGCGCTCTTCGGGGGCGAAACGCAGGACGGAGGCGTATTCGGGGAACGACTGGAAGCCGTATTCGCTGAAGAAGCGGCTGCGCGTGGCGTTGTAGTCGGCGATCGGTGCGCGGCTGTGCCACACTTTCCAGAAATGCGTATCGCCTTCGCTGTTTTCGCTCGTGCCTTCGTGACGCGACCAGGGCGACGAGGGGTGGTAAGGCGTGCCGGGCGAGCAGGCGGCGACGGCTTCGGGCAGCACTTCGTAGTATTGGCGGCGGAGCCGGTCGCCGATGATCCGGTCCCATTCGGGATGCCCCTGTTCGGCGTACCGGGTGTTCCATCCCCAGCCGAACCACGCTTCGTTGCACTCGTTGTTGCCGCACCATACGGCGATCGAGGGGTGGTTGCGCAGACGGCGGATGTTGTCTTCGGCTTCGAGCCGGACGTTTTCGAGCCATGCCCCCTCGGCGGGATAGACGCTGCATGCGAACATGAAATCCTGCCATACGAGGATACCCCGTTCATCGCACAGTTCGTAGAAAACATCGTCTTCATAGACACCTCCGCCCCAGACGCGCAGCATGTTCATGTTCACGGCCGCGGCGTCGTCGATCGTCTTCTCGTAGACGGCGCGCGTGACGCGCGGCAGGAAGACGTCGCAGGGGATGTAGTTGGCTCCCTTGGCGAAGAGCGGCTCGCCGTTGAGTTCGAAGTAGAAGGTCGTGCCGTCGGCGACCTTGTCGCGCACGAGGCGCAGCGAGCGCAGCCCGATGCGGGTGGTCCGGCTGTCGGAGGCGTCGCCCGCCGCGACCGAAGCCCGGAATTCGTAGAGATGGGGTTCGCCCAGTTCGCGGGTCCACCAGAGTTTCGGAGAGGCAATGTCGAGCGGGACGGTTACCTTGTTGATTCCGGAGCGCAGCGGCGCCGTGACCGAGGCTTCGATGCCTTCGCCGGGGGATGCAACGGTGACTACGGCTTCCGCCAGGTCACGGGCGGAGGCGATTTCCACCTCGACCTCGACCCGGGCGCGCCTGGCCGTAACCTCCTGCTGGCGGTAGAAGACATCGCTGATGCGGGCGCCGCTCCAGCCCTCCAGATAGACCGGACGCCAGATGCCCGAGGTCACCAGGCGCGGACCCCAGTCCCAGCCGTAGTGGTAACCCGCCTTGCGGGCGAAGACGCTGACGCGTTTGTCGAAAAGCCCGCCGTTGGCCGACTGATCGTTGACGGCCTCGTAACGGTAGGGCAGCGAGTCGTATTTGGGCAGGTCGACCTTGATCGGCGAGTGGAAATAGACTTTCAGGGTGTTTTCGCCCGGACGGAGCAGCCGTTTGACCTCCGTGCGCCAGCGGCGGAACATGTTGTCGGCGGCGAGCACCTTCTCGTCGTTGAGGTAGACGTCGGCATAGGTGTCGAGCCCTTCGAAGACCAGTTCGATCCGCTCGCGGGCGAGCAGGCCGGCGTCGGCCTCGAAATGCGTTTCGTAGATCCAGTCTTCCTTGTCGACCCACTGTACGCCGCGCTCGTTGAGGCGGAAATAGGGGTCTTCGATGATCCGGTTGGCCATCAGGTCGGTGTGCACCGTGCCGGGGACCGTGGCCGGATACCAGTTGTTGAGCCGCGCCTGACGGAACTGCCAGTCGTCGTGCAGGTGTTGACGGACGGGGGCTGCGGCTGCGGCGAGGGCCATGCAGAGGGACATAGCGGTAAGGATTGGTTTGAAGTTTTTCATAAGATGAAGGGTAGATCAGTATTTGATGAGCATCTGGGAGATGTATTCGCGGTATTCGATCGGGGTCATGTTTTTCTTTTTGGTGAAGATGCGGATGAAATTCGACTTGTTGTTGAAGCCGCAGGCGTAGCAGATCTCCGAGGCGCTGAGCGTCGTGTTGGCAAGCAGCTGGCAGGCCTTGGAGATGCGCATGTTGTTGACGAAGGTGATGTAGGAGATGTTCGTGCGCTTCTTGAAAAAGTGCGAAAAGGCCGATTCCGACATGTTGACCAACCCGGCCACGTCGGTGAGCCGGATGTTCTGGCAGAGGTTTTTCTCGATGTAGTCGCAGACTTTGGCGATGCGGCGCGATTTGGAGGTGTGGACAATGTTCTTCGAGTCGCAGAGATTGCTCATAAGCACCTTGCGGTTGGCCGTGGCCAGCGCGTTGAGAATGTCCAGAAAAGCGGTCGCCGACTGGAATCCCTGCATGCGCGTGAGTTCAAGAATCCGGTCCCGGACGCTCAACTGTTCGGGACCTGTGAACGAAAGCCCCTGCCGGGAGTCGAGCAGCAGTTGCCGGATGGGGAGAAACAGGCGTTTGTTGACGATCGGGAAGTCGATCAGGTCGCCCGAGAACTGGATGGTGATGACGTGGTTGGTTTTCAGGGGCGATTTCCACACGTGCGGCACATAGGGACCGGTCATCACCAGGTCCAGCGGGCCGAAATCCTCGGTGGAATCGCCCACGATGCGCGATCCCCGGGTGTTCATCACCAGATTGATCTCGTATTCCGGATGGCAGTGGATCGGATAGTCGAAATGCGCGTTGGGGTGGTTGAGGATGATGAAAAGGTCCTCGTTCGTGATCGGGGTGATCTCCTGCTGTATCTCTTTCATGTCCGGTAAGGGTTTCAGGTCCGGTACAAAAATAGGAATAATTCAGAAAGCTCCATGAATAATTCAAAAAAGTATACTTGTTTAACCGACTTATACAATCCGGTAAATTTTCGGGTACATATCTTTGCATTAGTAAAAAAATCCTAAAACGACTTACATGAATTCGATTGCGATTAATTTTGTCGACTGCGCGATTATCGTCCTTTACCTTATATTTATAATATGGTGGGGATTGCGCAACGGCAAGAGTTCCGACGCCGGGTCCTATTTTCTGGCCGGCCGCACGATGCCGTGGTGGATCGTGGGTCTGTCGCTTTTCGCCGCGAGCATCTCCAGTACGACGCTCATCGGCCAGTCGGACGACGCCTACCACACCGGAGTGGCCGTGTTCAACTACAACCTCACAGGTGTCGTGGTGATGGTGTTTTTCGCCACGTTCCTGCTGCCGCTCTACATCCGTTCGGGGATATTCACGATTCCCGAGTTTCTCGAACGACGCTTCGACAAGCGGTCGCGCTACTACTTTTCCGGAATCTGCATCGTGGGCAACATCTTTCTCGATGCGGCCGGGGCGCTGTATGCCGCCGCGCTGATCATCAAGTTGTTGTTCCCGGAGGCGGACTTGCAGCTCATCATCATCATCTTCGCCGTGCTGGCGGCTTCGTACACCATTCCGGGCGGTCTTTCGTCGGCGATCAACGCCGAGCTGATCCAGGCGGTGATTCTGATCGTCGGGTCGGTGATCCTGACGGGAGCCTGCTTCGCCAACGGCGGGTTCGACTACCTCGCGTCGCTGTTCGAAAGCGGCGACATGAGCGTCAGACTGATTCGCCCGCTGACCGATACGGCCACGCCCTGGCTGGGGCTGATCGTCGGCATGCCGGTGCTGGGCATCTATTTCTGGGCCAACAACCAGACGCTCGTACAGCGCGTGTTGAGCGCGCGGAGCGTCGACGAGGGCCGCAAAGGGGTGATGTTCGCCGGAGCGCTGACGCTGGCCACCCTGTTCATCATCGTCTTTCCGGGCGTTATCGCCCGCCATCTCTTCCCGGGCATCGAGAAACCCGACATGATCTATCCGACGATGGTGCTGCGCCTGTTGCCCACAGGGTTGCTGGGGATCATGCTTTCGGCGCTGCTCGCCGCGCTGACGTCGACGCTGAGCGCCATTCTGAACTCCACGTCGACGCTCTTCACGATGGATTTCTACGCCAAGATCGACAAGCGGGCCGACGAGCGCAAGCTGGTGCGCGTCGGCAAGCTGGCTTCGCTGGTCATCATCGTGATCGCCGCCCTCTGGGCTCCGCAGATCGGACGTTTCGGTTCGCTGCTCAAATATTACCAGGAGATGCTCTCCTACATTGCGCCTCCCGTCGTGGCGGCTTTCCTGATGGGCGTTTTCTCGCGCCGCGCCAACGGGCGGGGAGCCTTTGCGGGGCTGATCGCCGGACTGGTCGTCGCGGCGGCGATGCTCCTCTGGCGCACGGAGATCTTCGGCGGGATGCACTTTCTGCTGATCGTGCCGTTCCTGCTGGTCTTCAGCCTGTCGGTGATCTGGGCCGTAAGCCGTACGGCTCCCGCGCCCCGGCCCGACAAACTGATCGACACGACCTTTTCGGCGGCGGATTTCCGGGCTGAAACCCGCTCGCTCGCGGAGGTTTCCTGGTGGCGCAACTACCGCGTATGGGGCGGAGTGCTGCTGGTTCTGTGTATGCTTATTCTCATAATATTCCGTTGATATGAAACTGAAGAAATACGAAAAAAATCCGATCATCGCTCCCAATCCGGCCAATGCCTGGGAGAATCTCGTAACCTGCAACCCGGGGGTCATCTACGACGACGGCCGGTTTTACATGCTCTACCGCGCCGCCGGCGACGACAAGGAACATGTCATCCGTTTGGGGCTGGCCGTCAGCGAGAACGGCTTCGACTTCCGCCGTGTCGGCGATTCGCCGGTATTCGGTCCCAGCGCGGACGGTCCCGACGGAGGGTGCGTCGAAGATCCGCGCATCGTGAAGTTCGACAATGAGTTTTACATTACCTACGCCTACCGCGCCCATGCCCCCGGGCAGTACTGGACTTTCGCGCACGACGTGGTGCGTCTGCCCCGATGCGGAGCTTATGCGCCGGCCGCCATGGCGCAGAATCTGGGAAATACGGGGCTTGCCGTGACGACCGACTTCCGGAATTTCCACCGGCTGGGGCGGCTTACGTCGCCCGTGCTCGACGATCGGGACGTGATCCTTTTCCCGGAGAAAATCGGCGGGAAGTTCGCCATGATGCACCGTCCCAAACAGTTCGTGGGCGAACATTACGGGGTGAAATACCCTTCGATCTGGCTGAAGTTCTCCGACGACCTGCTGGCATGGGAGGACAAGCCCAGCCATCTGCTTATCGCCGGCCGCGAAGGAACCTGGGAGGAGAAGATCGGCGGAAGCACGCCGCCGATCCTGACCGAGGCGGGGTGGCTGACGCTCTACCACGGGGTAGCCGACGGAGGCACGGCCGAATACCGCGTCGGGGCGCTGCTGCTCGACCGGGAGAATCCGCTGCGGGTGCTGGCCCGGACGCCGGAACCGATCCTCGAACCCGAATTTTTCTATGAAACCGAAGGTTTTTACAGCCATTGCGTCTTCCCGACCGGCAATGTGGTCGTCGACGGCGTGCTGTACGTCTATTACGGCGGAGCGGACAAATATGTAGGCGTTGCGACCTGCCGGCTGGAGGAATTATTAAATTATTTGACGGAGAAATGCCGTTGCGAATAGCCCTTTTGCGGTTTGTTTTCATAAAAGTATAATCAATCAGCGATTTTCTAAAACAGTTCTTCCGTAGCAGCATGTTACTTTGCAGTGTCCGGTGCAGTTCCCGGAACCGCCCCGGACCGTATCAATAAACTACTCTAATCTAAAACTTATGAAAATGAAATTTTACCTGATCGTTCTCTCCCTGCTGGCGGTCTGCCTGTGGGGGACGGGAGACGTCCGCGCCCAGTCCGCATCACGGAGCATGACCGTGACGGGCAAGGTCGTGGATCAGAACGGCGCCGCCGTAACGGGCGCGTCGGTTGTCGTCGTCGGCACGACGAAAGGAACCACAACCGGGGCCGACGGAGCCTTTTCATTGACCGGAGTGGCTTCGGACGCCCGCCTTGCCGTCAATTTCATCGGCTATAAAACGCAGACGGTGGAGGTCGGCGGCCGCACCTCTTTCAACATCGTGCTGGTCGAGGAGGCCACGGCCGTGGACGAAGTGGTGGTCGTGGGTTACGGACAGGTCAAGAAGAGCGACCTGACGGGTTCCGTGGCCTCGGTCAAGGCCGAGAAACTCACCGACATCCCGGCCAACTCGATCGACGGGCTGTTGCAGGGCCGCGTGGCCGGCGTGCAGGTGGTCAACTCCTCGCAGGACCCCGGCGCCTCGTCGACGGTCCGCATCCGCGGCAACTCGTCGCTCAACGGTTCGAACGCTCCGCTGGTGGTCATCGACGGATTCCCCTGGGGCGATGCCGGCGACCTGAAACAAATCAACCCGCAGGACATCGTTTCGATGGAGGTGCTCAAGGATGCCTCGGCATCGGCCATCTACGGTTCGCGCGGCGCCAACGGCGTGATCCTCATCACCACGCGCAAGGCGCAGGAGAACGTGACGCGCATCACGCTGCGCCAGCAGACGACCGTTTCGGGATTCAGCTCCGAGCTGAACCTCTGGCGCGATCCCGTGCTGATGGCGATGCTCTCGAACGAAAGCAGCATCAACGCCGGACTGACGCCGACCTACATCGGTGCGACCAATGCCAACGGCGTCTATTATCCCTCGATTGCGGAGTTGCAGACGACCTGGACGACCAACACGCGCTGGGACGACCTGGTCTTCCGCCCGACGCCCGTGTCGAACAACACCACCGTACAGGTGCAGAGCAGCAACGACCGCACGATGTTCCAGGCCAGCGCCAACTACTACCTCGACAACGGCATGTACATCGAGGACACCTACCGCAAATACGGCGGTAATTTCTCGGTCGAGCACAAGCTGCTGGACAACCTGCGCATGAAGGCCAGCGCCAACATCACCAGCAACAAGCGTCACAACAACGGCGGACTGGCCTACTGGCGCAACCCGATCTTCCCGGTCTACGACGACAACGGCGATTACTGGCTGTACGGTGCCCAGGACTATTCGCATCCGCTGGCCCTGACCAATTTGCAGAAGAACGATTCGAAGGGGTTAGACATCATCTCGTTCGCTTCGGTGAACTGGGACGTGCTTCCCTGCCTGAACGTCATGGCGCAGTTCAACTACAAGCACGGCGAACAGATCACCGACAAATATTTCCCGAAGAAGTATTCCGAGACGGGCGTGTTCAACGACGGTTACGGGTCGATCGACAACTGGAAGGACGACAACATCGTTTTCGAGGCTTACGCCACGTTCGATCGGACCTTTGCTGAAAAGCACCGGCTGACGGTGATGGGCGGTTACTCTTACGAGAACTACCAGTCGCGCAGTTCGTCGCTGGCCGCCAAGGGCTTCATCAACGAATCGCTGGGCAACGAGAACCTCGCCGCGGGCGATTCGGAGACCTATTCGATCGGCAACGGCTCCTACAAGACCGAGCTGGTCTCGGCCCTCACGCGTATCAACTACACGTTCGACAACCGGTTCCTCTTCACCTTCACGGCCCGCGCCGACGGTTCTTCGAAATTCGGCTCCAACAACAAGTGGGCCTTCTTCCCCTCGGGGGCGTTCAGCTGGAAGATGCACGAGGAGCGGTTCATCCGGAACCTGAACGTTTTCGACGTGCTGAAGATCCGCGCCTCCTACGGTATTTCGGGCAACCAGGGTATTTCGGCCTACCAGACGCTGAGCCGCTACGGACAGCACAAGTATTTCAACGGAGGCAAGTGGGTGACGGCCATCGGACCCGGCTATCAGTCGGGCACCACGGGGCAGGACGGCATCTATGCGCTTTGGAGCGGCATCCCGAACAAGGGGCTGAAATGGGAGACCACCGCGCAGGTCGACCTCGGACTGGACATGTCGTTCTTCGGCAACCGTCTGAACGTGACTTTCGACTGGTACGACAAGCGCACCTCGGACCTGCTGCGCGAGCGCAACATCGCGCCTTCGTCGGGTTACGACAAGATGTGGGTCAACGACGGCGAGATCCGCAACCGCGGCATCGAACTGACGATCGACGGCGTGGCGTTCCAGAACCGCGACTGGCGCATGGGCGGCACCTTCGTCTTCTCGCGCAACCGCAACAAGGTGCTCAGCCTCGGAAACGCCGTGCAGACCGGCCTGAGAACCGACCTGCGCACCGGCATGCAGTATGAATATTTGGCGTATAGGTCATTTCGGGTGCTAAAATCGTTGTAATACTGGTGTCTGTCAGTATGATATGACCATTCAAAACTTTTGAACACATATTTGATGCGAGCGCTTTCGCTCTATAGGTCAAAACGGGTGCTGAAAATGGCACCCGTTTTTGGTGGATTCATCTGTATTTTGTTATTTTGCATTGCGGCTTAAAGCGTAACGGAGCTCTGCTGGGGAGCACCTCCGCCAGGAATAAAGCCGTCCAATATGCATAATGCGATTCAGGAGATGGCCTTAGCGGTTGTCTCCTTTTTCATTATGCAATTTGGCATATGCCAAGAAAAACCCGTTCATCATCCGCTTGCGGTTTTCCTCAATCATTCCCGGATGATTCCGCAAGGCTTTCTTCATGTCGGTGAATGTGCCTTCGATCATATTGTTTGTGTTGGGCATACCTCTGACTTTCTCGTATGTAAACAAAAAAGGAAGGTAGGTCGATATGCTGACCATGGCAGATCTGAGCCGTTGATGGGTATATATCGTGCGTCCGGTAATCTCGTTGACCGTCTTTTCTTTCAGGAAGTCATGCCATTTCCTCTTCCATTTCTCAAATGCACTGACGAATGCACTTTCATTCATGTCTTTTAGACGGTATGCAAGATCCAATAACTCCTTTCCTGCCTCAAGTTGCGGATTCTTGGTCAGTTTTCTTCTTATTATCGCCACCATGTGGAACTGGCACATCTGTATTCTGTATTCCGAAAGGACGGTAAACAGCTTTTGAAAACCATCAATGACAATCCCCTGAATGGCATACCCGCATCCTACTATATGTTTCACAGCGTCCTCGTAATCACTGATGTGCTCGTGGGCGATATGCTTCATGTAAAGAAGTCTGCCGCTTCCGCTTTCCAGAGCCAGCAGCACTCCTGTATTGCGCCCAAAATACGTGGCGTCGAGATGTATCACACCGCTTCCTTTGATCCTAGGCTGTTCCCAGCTGAACGAAATGGAGGCAAGCCGACGTGTCACGGTCGAAGCACTGAGACCTGTAGTTTCACTGATCTGGGCTATTGTCTGCTTGCCGTGCAGGTACATCTCCCAGATGTCTTCTTTTGTAAAATCACGCCCGCCGCTGAAGCGGCGTCCACAAACCATGCACTTGTATCGTTGGACGCTTTTGCGTTTTCCGTCCTTCTTTACAATGGGGGAATTGCATGTCGGGCATTTTTTTGTTCATAATGCAATTTCTATATTTTCAAATGCCAAAATATACTGAAAATCAAATAGAATGCCACGCTATCGGCACCCGTTTTGACCTATAGCGTGGCGTTTTCCTGTTTTTGAGGCGTTTCAGCACCCGTTTTGACTAATAAGTCGAATATTACGGCAACCAGAGCGAACAGTTCCGCGCCTATACGAATATCCTCGCCGTAGGGCAGCCGATGTACGTCTTTTACGGATACAGGACCGACGGCATCGTGCAGTCGCTGGCCGAGGGCCTGAGCGCCGGCCTTTCGGGCGACGACGCCCAGCCGGGTGAGTTCAAGTATGTGGATATTTACGACGGCGACGGATTGGAGACCGTCGACGAGAACGACATGTGCATCATCGGCGACCCGAATCCCGACTGGATGGCCTCGCTGGGCATCGACGTTTCGTGGCGTCGTTTCGACTTCAGCATCTTCTTCAACGGCGTCTTCGGCAACGACGTGCTGAACACCAAGCGTTTCGACCAGCCGAGCAATATGCCGATGCGCTGGACGGCCGACAATCCGACCAATTCCTACCCGCGGCTGAACGCCAACCGCCAGACCAAGCTCTCCGACTGGTGGGTCGAGGACGGTTCGTTCGTGCGCATCCAGACCATGACGTTGGGATATTCGATCCCCTTCTCGAAGAAGGATGCGGCACGCAAGATACGCCTCTACGTCAGTGCCGACAATCTCTATACCTTCACCGGCTTCGAGGGCTACGATCCCGAAGTGGGGATGACGGGTATCTATTCGGGCGGCTATCCGCGCCTGCGCAAATGGACGTTCGGAGCCGACTTCACCTTCTAAACATTGCCAACCATGAAAATCAAACACCTTATACTTGCGTTCGGGGGAGCCTCTCTCCTGGCGGCCTGCAATCTGGACGAGTATCCCTACGGCTTCTACTCCGAGGACAACTTCTACAAGACGGAGGCGGACGCCGAGTCGGCCGTGAACTATATCTACGACGCGATCAATTACATCGAATATTCGCGTTCGATCGTCTTCCTGGGCGACATGAACACCGACGACATGGAGCCGAAAGGCGACGCCGCGGCGGCCAACAAGGAGCTGGACGGATGGAAGATCAACAATTTCAAGACCAACACCACGCTCGGCAATTTCTACAAGTACTCCTACATCACGATCAACCGTGCCAACGCCGTGATCAAGAAGGTGCCGGGAATGAACATCGACGAGGGCCGCAGGAACCGCTTCCTCGGCGAGGCCTATTTCATGCGCGCCTATTCGTATTTCAACCTCGCGCGCAACTTCGGCTGCGTGCCCGTCCACACGACGCCTGTCGAGACGCTCGAAGATACGGCCGTCCCCGCCGCCGAGTCGCTCGACGCCATGTGGAAGCTCGTCATCGAGGACTTCAAGACCGCCGGTACGCTGCTGCCGTTCTTCGCGGCGCCCGAAACGGGCCGTGCGGACCGCGCCGCGGCCTACGGAATGCTGGCCAAGGCTTATCTCTACATCGCGTCGGCCAAGGAGCACGGCGTGCCCCAGTACGCCGCCATGTCGCACGACGTGGACGAATACTATGCCGAGGCGGTGAAATACGCCGGACTGGTGGTCGACAATCCCGAGCAGACGGTCTTCCGTTTCGACGACAACCTGCTCGATATTTACGACGTCGAGCGGCCGGCCGGACCCGAGCATATCTTCATCATGTCGATGGACCGCACGGGAGAATCGGAGGGGCAGTATTCGAAGATCTCGAAGATGTACCTGCCCTATGTTTCGGGAGCCACGATCTATCTCAAGCAGGGCGATTCCGACCAGATGGTCCCGACCCACGACGGCTGGGGCGAGTACCGGACCGCGCTGTCGTTCTACGATGCGTTCGCCTCGGGCGACCGCCGTCACGACTGGCTGATCGTCGACAAGGTGTACGACGCCGCGGGCAATGTGGTGGCTTCGACGGCCGACGGCAAACTGAACTATCCGTTCTGCCGCAAATTCATCGACCCGAATTTCTCGGGAGACAAAACCTCCACGCGTCCCTACCTGCTCCGCTATTCGGACGTCGCATTGACCTATGCCGAAGCTGCCGGACCTACGGTCAAGGCGTATGAACTGGTGAACTTCATCCGCAACCGCGCCGGGCTGGGCGATCTGGAGCCGGGGCTGGACAAGGAGACGTTCCGGGAGCGCGTGATGGACGAGCGCCGTTTCGAACTGGCTTTCGAGGGAAACCGCTGCTATGACCTGCGCCGCTGGAACCGCCTGCACACGGACATCGCCGAAGCCAAGGGACAGGGGTTGAGCGCCGAGCAGATGGTGTTCTATCCGATCCCGTCCGTCGAGTCCGACCTGAACCCGAATCTTTAACCTTTTAAGAAAACGCAGAATTATGAACAAGCTGAAATATTTGCTGAGCGCTTTCGTCCTGCTGTGCTTCGCATCCTGCAAGGACGATCCGTGGGAAGATGTCGCCGACGGCGGCTGGAACCACGAGCGGTCGATCATCGACGTCAAGTTCGAGGGTCAGGCCGGAACGCCGACCATCACGGAGACCGATTCCGAAACGGGCGTCATCGAGCTGCAACTGGCGTCGGACATGGTCGCGGACATGTCGAAGGTCCGGGTCGAAACGCTGACGCTCTCCTATAAGGCCACGGCCAATGTCGCCTCGGGCGGGACGATCGACTTCACGAAGGGCGATCCGCAGATCGTCGTGACCTCTCCCAACGGCGAATCGCGCACCTATACGCTCGAAATGACCGAGTTCACGGAGACGCTGACCGGAACGTATACGATCAGCAACCTCTGGGTCTACGGAGGCACGGGCGCCGCTTACGACTGTACGAAGCTCTACAAACCCGCCGACAAGTCGTGGTGCTGGAACGGCGAAGGCCGGGGACCCGCCGCCGAGATGGACAACTATCTGGTGTTCACGCTCGGAGAGATCCTCGCCGACGGCAATACGACCGGAACCTGCATGAACTGGGCCGGCGAGGACGCCAAAAACTGGGACTGCGTCTTTGCCGGGGCGTCGAACCCCGACACCGGAAAGCCGGTGGACCTGACGCAGTTCTACCGTCAGATTCCCAAGGGCGAAAGCACCTGGCTGCGCAACTATTCCGACGGGACGATCACCTTCACCGATGCCGACGGGAACAAGACCTCCTGCACGCTCGTGCCGAAGGGCACCTACCAGATGCCCAATGTGCCGCCGATTCCGCTGACGCTCGAATCCGAGGCCTTCAAATTCAACCTGAAAGGCACGGAGGACTGGAACAACACCTACAACGATTACGGGGTCTTCGCCCGCAATCCGGTGACGTATTACATCGAGATCGTGAAGCAGCCGGCCGGTTTCGAGGTTCCCGAGGCGTCGAAGACGATCGAGGAGCCGGTCGATCCCGAACCGGAACCGGAGCCAGATCCGGAGGAGACCTCGCTCGCCGGAACCTACTCCGTAGGCCGTCTGACGGTCTACGGCGGTTCGGCCGACCCCGCGTTCGTCAACCCGGTGGACAAGAGCTGGGTGTGGGACGATTCGATCGGGAAGGAGTCCGACAACATCCTGGCAATGACCGCCACGGGCACCGACGACGCCGGCCGCGAGACGGGCGAGTGCGAATACCTGCCCGGTGAGGACGGCGGATACTGGAATTACATCCTCAAAGCCGACTATAACAAGGAGGGAACGGGCGCTCTCGACCTGACCAAATATTACGGCCTGCTGCCCCACGGCAAAAGCGCCTACGTATATGACGCCGAAGCCGGAACCGTGGTGTTCACCTCGGGAATCGTCTCCATCACGGCGAAGCTCCTGCGGGAGGGGGATTACAGCTACGGCTCCTCGACGCTCAGCGTTCCCGGAATCGCCTTCGACTTCGCTCTGCCCGGGCAGACGACGCAGGGGGCCTATCCCTGGACCGATTACGACCGGTTCGCCGTCGGGCCGCGCAACTACGTGATGCTCTTCAACAAGCAGGCGGAAGCCGGCGAATGATCCGATAACGTCCGCATGCAGGTCCGGCCTGCATGCGGACTTATAACCGATGCCTATGAAAAACTTCGGAAACCTTCTGCTCGCATGCATGGCGGCGCTGCTGGGGGCCTGTGCGGGAGAATCCGCCGGGAAATGCGACGCCGTGGTGCGTATCGACGCCGACAGCGTCGTCAATCGCGGCTATATCGGCAACGGGGTCCAGTGGGACCCTTATGCCCTCGATTACGGACAGGGGCGCGTCGAAATCAGCGATGCCGACTGGGCGAAACTCTATGCCCGGCTCGATTTCATGCGGCCGGCCTTTATCCGCGTGATGACCAACACGACCTCGGTCGTGCGCAACGGACGGCTCGATCGCATGCGCGGATTCGAACACCTCTCGCACATACTCGGCTACTGCCAGTCGCACGGCGTGACGGTGATGTTCGGCGACTGGGGCGGATCGCTCATGGACGCCCGGGCCGGGACGGTCAACCGCACGCTGCTGGACCACGCCGCGGCCTATGTCGCCTGGCTGGTCGGCGAAAAGGGCTATGACTGCATCCGTTACTACAACCTCGTCAACGAACCCAACGGCTTCTGGTCGGCGGCCGACGGCGATTTCGACCTGTGGGCGAAGGCCGTGAGTTATTTCCGCGGGCGGCTCGACGCCGAGGGGCTTGCCGGGAAAGTGGAGCTGGTCGGTCCCGACGCCGCGATCTGGGGACCCGAAGAGGCGTGGTGGGTGAGCCGCAGCCGCGATGAGCTGGGCGACAGGATCGGCCTGTACGACATCCACACCTATCCGTCGAAATGCACGGTCAACTCGGGGGAGTACACCCGTATCCTGGAGGCTTACCGCAGGGAGGTTCCCGCCGGGAAGAAGATCGTGATGGGGGAGATCGGCTTCAAGTTCGTCGAGCCGGCCGATTCGCTTTTGCAGGCCGAGAACCTGCGCCGGGCCGCAGCGCATCCGAACGCCTCGACGGACGATTCGCAGATGTTCGTATACGACCCTATGTACGGCACGGACATGGCCGATGCGTTGTTCCAGACGATTCATGCGGGCTATTCGGGCTGCATCGCGTGGATGCTCGACGATGCGATGCACTTCAAGGAGGCGCCCGACAAACTCAAGATATGGGGTTTCTGGAACATCTTCGGCGACGAGATTTTCGGAGCCGGCGAGGAACGGGTGCGCCCGTGGTATTATGCCTGGTCGCTGCTGTGCCGCACGCTGCGGCCGGGAAGCGACTTCTTCGCAGCCAACGTGCGGGGTGCCGCAGGGGTCAAGGCCGTCGCCGCCGTGAAAGACGGACGGCGCACCGTCGCCGTCGTGAACGTGTCGCGCGAACCGCGCCGCGTGCGGATCGAGTGTCCGGGCTGGGAGCGGTTCAGGCAGGCAACCCGCTATCGCTACGGCGAGGGGCTGATGCGCACGGAGGGCGACCACACGCTGTTGCCCGACGCCACCGGCCTGCGGATTGATTTCCGCTCCGGCGCGGAGTACGATATGCCCGGAGAGTCGATGATTTTACTGACCGAACAAAACGATTGATTATGAAAAGATTTCTGACACCCGCGCTTGCCGCGGCCGTACTGTTCTCCGCCTGCGATGCGGGGCAGGCCCTCCGGGTCGAAGTGACCGACCGGGTCTTCAGTTCGGATTACGTCGGCAACGGCGTCGAGTGGGACCCTTACGACGAAGCCGAAGCGTGGGGCGCGGAGGTGAGCGACGCCGATTGGGCGAAGCTCTCCGAACGCCTCGATTTCATGCGCCCGGGTTATGTGCGCTGCATGATCAACAGCCCCTACCGCTATTACGATGCCGCGACGGGCCGTTACGACCGCATGCGCAACCTCGCGTCGCTCCGCCGCCTGCTGCAATATTGTCAGGACAACGGCATCACGGTGGCCTACGGTGAATACAATCCGCCGACGTGGGCGATGAAGGATTCGCAGCAATGGGTGGAGATGTCGGTCGATTACCTGAATTTTCTGGTCTGCGACCTCGGGTTCGACTGCATCCGCCATTTCATCATCTTCAACGAACCCGACGGCAACTGGGCCTCGACCGATGGCGATTACGACCTGTGGCGCTCGATGGCGCAGCGTTTCGACGCCGAAATGGCCCGGTATCCGGACCTGAAACGAAAGGTGTCGCTTGCGGCGCCCGACGTGGTGATGAGTTACAAAAACCCGGCGTCGGAGTACGACACGGCGGGATGGGTGGCCCGGAGCGCGCAGGACCTCGGCGCGCAGATCGGCATCTACGACGTGCATGCCTATCCCGGCCAGCACGAGGTGCGCAGCGGGGCTTACGCCGAAAAGCTGCGCCGAAGTTCCGGCCGGGAAAAAACTGATTCTCGGCGAGGCCGGGTACAAGTACTCGGCGCCGGAGGATTCGCTGCTGAAAGCCGAGTACGACCGTCGGGTCGCCGGGCATCCCTTCACCAAAGGCTCGGACTGCAACATGCTCTGCTACGACTATTTCTACGGGCTGGATATGCCGCTGCTGGCGATGGAGGTGATGAACAACGGCCTTTCGGGGGTGGCGGCGTGGATGCTCGACGACGCCATGCATTCGAACGGCGATTCGGGCCGCACGGAGGACGTGAAGATCTGGGGAATGTGGAACATCCTCGGCGAGGAGGTCTTCGGCGACGCTTCGCAGGAGGAACTGCGGCCCTGGTACTACACCTGGTCGCTGATGTGCCGTCATTTTCCCGCCGGGTGCGACATCCTCGCCTGCGAGGTCCCGCAGCGCGAGGGGCTGCGCGTGGCGGCAGCCCGCAAGGATGCGGCATACAGCGTCGCTGCGGTCAACTTCTCGCAGGAGCCGTGCACCCTTGAGATTGTCCTGCCCGGAGACTTTGCCGGAGGCGTTCTTTACCGTTATACGGAGAGCGACCGGGCGTGCGACGCAAACGGATTTCCCGCACCGTGCGAACGCGGCATTGCGGGGAAGCGTTTCCGCACGACGGTTCCCGCCGAAAGCTTCGTTCTGTTGACCAATGTCGAATAATCAAATACCTGAAACCATGAAAAGAATTCCGTTTGTGTTATTGGCGCTGCTGCTTTCCGGCGTGGCGTGCAGCGATGACAGCGAAGGGCCGAAAAAGGAGGGGGAGAGCGATCCCGTGACCCTCACGCTGTCGGACCCGAATGCCACCGAAGAGACCAAAGCGCTCTATTCGAACCTCTGGGCCATCCAGAGCAAGGGGTTCATGTTCGGTCACCACGATGACCTGATGTACGGCCGCACGTGGTACGGCACCGAAGGCGGTTCCGACACGAAGGCCGTCTGCGGCGACTATCCCGCCGTATACAGTTTCGATTTTGCGGAGCATATCGACGATCGCCACGCTTCGGACCCGGATGCCCAGGCGCTGCGGCTGCGCTGCTGCCGGGAGGCTTACGACCGCGGCATGGTGCTCACGTCGTGCATTCACATCAACAATCCGCTTACCGGCGGCGATTCGTGGGACAACTCCAGCAATCGGGTGGCCGCAGAGATTCTGACGGAGGGCAGCGCCACGAATAGGACTTTCAAGGAGTGGCTCGACCGCCTGGCCGACATCGCACACAACCTGCGGGGCAGCGACGGCAAGCTGATTCCCGTGATTTTCCGCCCGTTCCACGAACATACGCAGACCTGGTCCTGGTGGGGCGCGTCGTGCACGACGACCGAAGAGTTCGTCAACCTGTGGAAATTCACGGTGAAGTATCTGCGCGACACGAAGGGCGTGCATAATTTCATCTACGCCATCTCCCCGCAGATGGACAGCGCGAAGACCGTCGATGACTTCTACTTCCGCTGGCCGGGCGACGAATGGGTCGATTTCGTAGGCATGGACTGCTATCAGGGTATCAACAATGCGGTTTTCGTGACGAATCTGAAAGCCATTTCGAAGGTTTCGCTGGCCAAACTCAAGCCGTGCGGCGTAACCGAGACGGGCGTCGAAGGCTTCACGGCGACCGACTACTGGACCACGAACATCCATGCTCCGCTGACGGGACGCCGTGTGAGCATGGTGGTGACGTGGCGCAACAAGTACGACCCGATGGAGAGCGGGACGCACTATTTCTCGGTGTTCCCCGGGCACCCTTCGGAGCGTGATTTCGTGAAGATGTACAATCAGGAGAACTCTTTCTTTTGCAGCGACCTGCCCGATATGTACACCCCGGCGGAAAATGTGACGGTGCTGTAATTTGCGAAATATCAATATGCCTGCAAGGGGTTGCCTTTCCGGAGGCACCCCTTGTTCGGTAAGGCAGAGGGGAGCGGCAGGCTTCTCCAACCGGGACCCGGCGAACGTCTTTCCCGAAGGAGCGGAGCAGGCCGGGGAACGGACCGATGGATCGGGGCAGCGGGTCGGCGGACCCGTCAGGCGGAATATTCCCGAAAACAGCCTCCCGAAAAGTTTCGATAAAAAACCCGCCGGTTTCGTTTCGAATCCCGGAATTTTTTCATAGATTTGTAATCGGACGGCCCGGGGACCGCCCGGCCGGATTCCGGCGCAACGATTAAACCGAAAAAATATGGAGCAGTACATTTTGTCATTGGATCAGGGAACGAGCAGTTCCCGCGCGATCGTTTTCGACCGCAAGGGGCAGATTTGCTCGATGGCCCAGCGGGAGTTCACCCAGTATTTCCCCAAACCGGGATGGGTGGAGCACAATCCGCACGAAATCTGGTCGTCGCAGGCGTCGGTGATCGCCGAAGCCATCGCGGCCATCGACATCAACGGGCTGAACATAGCCGGAATAGGCATCACCAACCAGCGCGAGACGACAATCGTGTGGGACCGCGAAACGGAGGAACCGGTCTACAACGCCATCGTATGGCAGGACCGCCGGACCTCGGAGTACTGCGACTCGCTGAAGGCCGAAGGAAAAACCGAGTGGATTCGCGAAAAGACGGGCCTGATCATCGACGCCTATTTCAGCGCCACGAAGATCAAATGGATTCTGGACAACGTGCCGGGCGCGCGGGAGCGGGCCGAGAAGGGCAAGCTGATGTTCGGAACGGTCGACACATGGCTGATCTGGCGGCTGACGCGCGGCGAAGTGCACGTGACCGACCCGAGCAACGCCTCACGCACGATGCTGTTCAACATCCGCACGCTGCAATGGGACGAGGAGTTGCTGAAGCTGTTCGACATCCCGGCGTCGATGATGCCCGAGGTGCGCTCGTCGAGCGAGGTTTACGGAGCGACGAAAACCACGATCTTCGCCCACAAAGTCCCCATCGCGGGTATCGCCGGCGACCAGCAGGCGGCCCTGTTCGGACAGATGTGCGTCGAGCCGGGATCGGTGAAAAACACCTACGGCACGGGCTGCTTCCTGCTGATGAACAGCGGCGAAAAGCCCATCGCCTCGAAAAACAACCTGCTGACGACCATCGCCTGGAAGATCGGCGACAAGGTCAACTACGCCCTCGAAGGGAGCATCTTCGTCGGCGGATCGGTGGTGCAGTGGCTGCGCGACGGGCTGGGGATCATCCGCTCCTCGTCGGAGGTGGAGGCGCTGGCGTCGTCGGTTCCCGACACCGGAGGCGTCTACTTCGTGCCCGCGCTGACGGGACTGGCGGCCCCGCACTGGGACCAGTACGCCCGGGGCGCGATCAGCGGCATCAGCCGCGGAACGACGGCTGCGCACATAGCCCGCGCGGCGCTGGAGGGCATCGCCTACCAGACGCTGGACATCGTGGGCGCGATGCAGCGCGACGCCGGAGTCTCGCTGGTGGAACTGAAGGTCGACGGCGGGGCGGCGCGCAACGACCTGCTGATGCAGTTCCAGGCCGACCTGCTCGCGACGAAGGTCATCCGTCCCCGCGTGACGGAGACCACGGCGCTGGGCGCCGCCTACCTGGCGGGGCTGGCCGTGGGGTATTGGGAAAGCGTCGGAGAGATCAGGAAGCAGTGGCAGGCGGAGCATATTTTCGAACCCGCGGCCGACCGCACGCAGATCGCAAAGGCCGTCGCCGGCTGGGAAGACGCCGTGCGGCGGGTTTTGCGCGAGAAAAACGACTAAAACGAAAGCGGATATGGAAATTAGCTTGTTCACCAAATGCCTGTTCGAGTTCATCGGAACGCTGGTGCTCGTACTGCTGGGCGACGGGGTGGTCGCATCGACCGTCCTCAAACGATCGAAAGGTTTCGACGGCGGCTGGATCGTGATTACGATCGCCTGGGGACTGGCCGTGATGTGCGGCGTGCTGATCGCAGGGCCTTATTCGGGCGCGCACCTCAATCCTGCGGTCTCGGTGGGACTGGCCGTGGCGGGGTCGTTCCCGTGGGCGTACGTCCCGGGATACGTCGCCGCGCAGCTGCTGGGCGGATTCTGCGGCGCCGTCGTGGTCTACCTTTATTATAAGGACCATTTCGACGCGACGGACGACCCCGCGGCGAAGCTGGGCGTCTTCTGCACGATGCCCGCCATCATGGACAAACCGCGCAACCTCTTCTGCGAGGTGGTCGGCACGTTCCTGCTGGTGTTCGTGATCCTGGCCATCGGCAACGAGCAGAACACCCCCGAAATCGGGATGGGAAGTCTGGGAAGCCTTCCGGTGACGATGCTCATCATGGCCATCGGCATGTCGCTGGGCGGCACGACGGGCTACGCGATCAACCCCGCGCGCGACCTGCCGCCGCGGCTGGCGCACGCCCTCCTGCCGATCCGGGGCAAAGGAGGCAGCGGATGGGATTACAGCTGGGTTCCCGTGGCGGGACCGCTGCTGGGCGCCCTGGCGGCCGGACTGATCTACGGCTGCGTCTATTTCTGCGGATAAAGACGCCCGGAAACCCGAATCGTTCGGGTTATCCGGGCGCGAAACGGAAGGAAGGCGCGCTGAAGCAACCGGCCGCTTTCTAAAATCCGTTTTTCAAGCGGGTGCGGACCCACCTGCCGACCTCATCCTTCGAGTTGCGCACCGCACTGCCGCGGACGGCGAGTCCGTCGGGGACGGTCGACCGCGGGCAGAGTCTGCGGATGTCGGCCTCGCTGTGTCCCATGCCGCTGCCCTCGTGGGTCATAAACGGCACGACGGTCTTGCCCGCCAAGTCGCAGGAGGTGAGGAACGTCGCCACGGGAGGCGCTATGGTCGCCCACCAGCAGGGCGAGCCGACGAAAATCACGTCGTACTGCGAAAGGTCGCCGACGGGGTTTTTCAGCGCGGGGCGCACCCCGGCTTCGATCTCCTTTTTGCCCTGGTCGACCACGGCCCGGTATTCCGTGGGGTAGGGCGTCGCGGGAACGATCTCGAACAGATCTCCGCCCGTGGCCTCGCTGATCTGCCGCGCCACCTCACGGGTGTTGCCGCTGTGGGAGAAATAGGCCACCAGCACTTTTCCGGAGGGCTGCTGCGCCCCGGCTCCCGAAACGGCGAATGCCGCCATCGTCGCCAAAATAAGTCTCTTTTTCATCGTTCGATCCATTTACACGGTTTCACACCGCAAAAGTAGGGCGGACGCCGGGCGCCGGGCATACCCCGATTACGGTTCGTCGTACCATAATTACCGATTCGGGGCGGAAGGCGGAGCAGGTATCGAAAATTCCGCTAATTTTGCGACAAACAAAACTATTTCAGCATATGGGCACGGTGGTCAAATACGACAACATCTTCCAGTACAACGAATCGCGCGGCGTGGAGACGCAGCATCCGCTGGTGAGCGTCATCGACTTTTCGAAGGCGGAACCCATTCCTCCCGGCCATTACCGCCACTGCTTCGGATTTTACGCCGTTTTCCTCAAGGACGTGAAGTGCGGCGATTTGCGCTACGGACGTAACTACTACGACTATCAGGAGGGAACGCTCGTATTCATGGCTCCGGGGCAGGTGGTCGAGGTGGAGGTGAAGGATAAGCCGCAGGTTCCGCCCAAAGGCCGGGCGCTGCTGTTCCATCCCGACCTGCTGCGCGGCACCTCGCTCGGGCGCAACATCGCGGGCTACACATTCTTCTCCTACGAGGTGAACGAGGCCCTGCACCTTTCGGAGCAGGAGCGCCAGGTCGTGATGGACTGCCTGCAAAACATCCAATCGGAGCTGAAACATGCGATCGACAAACACAGCCGCACGCTGATCGTCTCGAACATCGAGCTGCTGTTGAATTACAGCACACGGTTTTACGAACGGCAATTCATCACGCGCAACAACGTCAACCGCGACGTGCTGGCCGGATTCGAGCGTCTGCTGGGCGACTATTTCGCAGGAGACCGCCCCGAGCGGGACGGCGTGCCGTCGGTGCGCTGGTGCGCCGAGCAGCTGCACCTGTCGGCGAACTATTTCGGCGACCTGGTGAAGAAGGAGACCGGGAAATCGGCGCAGGAGTACATCCAGCTCAAGGTGATCGACATCGCCAAGGAACGCATCTTCGACCCCGGACGCTCGATCAGCGAAATCGCCTACTCGCTGGGATTCCGCTACCCGCAGCACTTCACGCGTCTGTTCAAGAAGGTGGCGGGGTGTTCGCCCAACGAATACCGGACCGCAAACTGACACAAAAAACCCTTCCGCGCCGCGGAAGGGTTTTTCACACACAAACATTAACAATACAAACAATGCAATGGCCGAAAATCCCCGTTTCATTGTTTTCGGGACAAAGGTCGCGCAAAATTCCGGGACCCGCAATCGCCATTAGTAGGTATTTCGGCCCCGGACAATGCCCTTCACCCTGCCGTTCAGGGAAGTAAAGGCGCTTTTTTATTTTGTAATTCGAAATAATGCACTATCTTTGCATGCGAATTCCAACGAACAGGACGACCGTCCTGTTTCTGAAAATCACATTCAACGGAAATAAACTATGCAAGATCTGAAAGCGCTGGAAGGGAAAAGCCTTGCCGAGTTGCGTGAGATAGCCAAAGCATTGGGTATCAAGAACGTTATGATTAAAAAGCGCGAACTGATAGAGAAAATAGCCGGGACGGACACCCCGGAGGAGGCTCCTGCGGAAAATGAGGCCGGAGCGAAAGGGGAGGTTTCGGAAACCGCCGCAGAGCCGGCACAGGACGCAGCCCCGCAGACCGCCGCGCCGAAGACCAAGGCCCCGCGCGGACGCCGTCCGCGACTGGCGAAGAACGAAAACGCAGCCCCGCAGCCGGAGGCCGCGGCAGAGCCGGAACTCCCGATGGAGACGAAGCCGGCGACGGCTGCCGAACCGGAAGCCGCAGCGGCTCCTCCGCAGGCCGAAACGCCCGCGGCAGAGCCGGCGAAGGCCGAACCCAAACGCCGGGGCCGCAAGCCCAAAGCGCAGGCGGCGCCGGAGGTGCAGGCGGTTCAGGAAACGGCGGTCCCTGCCGCCGCGCAGGAGACCCACACGGAACAGGCTCCCCGATACATCGAAGAGGAGGTCATCACCAAGGACGACTTCGCAGGGGAGATCGAAGGCGAAGGCGTGCTGGAGATCATGCCCGACGGCTACGGATTCCTCCGCTCGGCCGACTACAACTACCTCAATTCCCCCGACGACATCTACGTTTCGCCCTCGCAGATCAAACTCTTCGGACTGAAGCCCGGCGACACGGTGAACGGCGCGATCCGCCCCCCGAAGGAGGGTGAGAAATACTTCCCGCTGGTGCGCGTGAACGAAATCAACGGTCTGGCCCCGGAGTACATCCGCGACCGCGTGCAGTTCGAATTTATGACGCCGCTGTTCCCCAGCGAGAAATTCTGCCTCACGGGCAACGGCCACAACAACATGTCCACGCGCATCGTGGACCTCTTTTCCCCCATCGGCAAGGGCCAGCGCGCACTGATCGTGGCCCAGCCCAAGACGGGTAAGACGGTGCTCATGCAGTCGATCATCAACGCCATCGCCGACAACCATCCCGAGGTGTACATCATCGTACTGCTGATCGACGAACGCCCCGAGGAGGTGACCGAAATGGCCCGCAACTCGAAGGCCGAGGTCGTGGCCTCGACTTTCGACGAGCAGGCTTCGCGCCACGTGAAAGTGGCCGAAATGGTGCTCGACAAGGCCAAACGCATGGTCGAGAGCGGCCACGACGTGGTGATCTTCCTCGACTCGATCACCCGTCTGGCCCGCGCCTACAACTCCGTGCAGCCCGCCTCGGGCAAGGTGCTTTCGGGAGGTGTCGACGCCAACGCCCTGCACAAGCCCAAGCGTTTCTTCGGCGCAGCCCGCAACACGGAGGAGAAAGGTTCGCTGACGATCATCGCCACGGCGCTGATCGACACCGGTTCGAAGATGGACGAAGTGATCTTCGAGGAGTTCAAGGGTACGGGCAACATGGAGTTGCAGCTGGACCGCAAGCTGGCCAACAAGCGCGTATACCCGGCCGTAGACGTGATCGCCTCGGGAACCCGCCGCGAAGACCTGCTGCTGCCGCGCGACGTGATGAACCGCACGTGGGTGCTGCGCAAGTACCTCTCGGACATGACGCCCGTCGAAGCCATGGAGTTCCTCCAGAAACAGATGGGACTCACCGACACCAACGAGGAGTTCCTCGCCACGATGAATCACTAACCACACGGAGCGCAAACACCGGGTACAGATGAAAAGGCTGATTCTGACGAGTTTATGTCTTCTTTTCGCCCGCGGGGCGTTCGCATGGGGACAGAAGGGGCACGACGTGACGGCGTATATCGCCGAATGCCGTCTGACGCCCGAAGCGGCAGAGAAGGTCCGCAAGGCGCTCGACGGCTACTCGCCCGTGTATATCGCCAACTGGCTCGACTTCGCCAGCTACTGGCCCGAATACGCCTATTCGAAAACCTGGCACTACCTCAATATCGACGAAGGCGAGACGCTGGAGAGCATGTCCCGGAATCCCGGGGGCGACGTGCTGACGGCGGTGACCCGACTCACGGAGAAACTCAAGTCGGGACGCCTCACACCCGAGGAGGAGACGCTCTCGCTCAAGATGCTGATTCACCTGGTCGGGGACATGCACTGCCCGATGCACCTCGGACGGTTGAGCGACCTGGGCGGCAACAAGCGGCCCGTGCGTTTCTTCGGACGCGACACGAACCTGCATTCGGTCTGGGATACGAACATTCCCGAGGCGGTCCACAAATGGAGTTACAGCGAGTGGCAGCAGCAGATCGACCGGCTGACGGACGAAGAGGCTGCGCAGATCGCCGCCGGAGAGCCGGCCGACTGGGTGAAGGAGACGCACGAAATCTGCAAGGAGATTTACGGCTTCACCCCCGAAGGGACCGATATTTCGTACGACTACCTCTTCAAGTACACGCCCGTCGTCGAACGGCAGTTCCTGCGCGGCGGACACCGCCTGGCCCGCCTGCTGAACGAGATATACCGATAACCGCATCCGCGCAAGACAAAGCCGCCCGCCGTCGAGAGACCGGCGGGCGGTTCGTTTCCGGAGCGCCGAATCAGTAATTCAGGTAGAAATATCCGTAATCCGGCTACTTCGGAAATCCTGTTTTCGGACTATCTTTGCATCGTGAACGGAAGGTTCCGGAATCCGGAACCCGGCGAAACGGAAAATCGAGGACGATCATGGAATACAGAATTTTGGGCAGAACGGGCCTGCGCGTGAGCGCCGTCGCACTCGGCTGCGAGGGCTTCATCCACAAAACGCCGGAAGAGGTGTGCGCCGATTTCGACTTCGCTATCGGGCACGGCGTCAACTTCATCGACATCTACTCGCCGAATCCCGAACTGCGGACGAACATCGGCGCGGGGACTTCATCATTCAGGGACACCTCTGCACGACCTGGGAGAACGGGCAGTACCTGCGCACCCGCGACCCGGAGAAAACCCTCGCGTCGTTCGACCTTCAGCTGCAACAGCTGCGGACGGACTGTCTCGACATCGGCATGATCCACTACGTCGACGCCGAGGCGGATTTTCACCGCGTCTTCGGCGGGGAGATCATCCGCATCGCGCAAAGGCTTCGGGAGGAGGGGCGAATCCGCCACATCGGCATCAGCAGCCACAATCCCGCGGTGGCCCGGATGGCCGTCGAAACGGGACTGGTGGACGTGCTGATGTTCTCGGTAAACCCCTGCTACGACCTGCAACCGGCCGGCGACGACGTCGAGGCCCTGTGGGCCGAGGAGAGTTACGCCGGCGCGCTGCGCAACATCGACCCCGACCGCGAACGGCTCTACGAACTGTGCGAAAGGACGGGCGTGGGCATCGACGCCATGAAGGTCTACGGCGGCGGCGACCTGCTGAATGCGGAGAATTCCCCGTTCGGGAAGGCCATGACGCCGGTGCAGTGTATCGAATACGCCCTGACGCGGCCGGGCGTGGCTTCCGTGATGGTCGGATGCAGGACGCAGGACGAGATCCGGGCCGCACTCGACTGGTGCGGCGCATCGCCCGCCGAAAGGGACTATGCCTCCGCAATGGCCGGCATGGAGCGGTTTACCTGGGAAGGGCATTGCATGTACTGCGGCCATTGCGCCCCCTGTTCGGCGGGAATAGACATCGCGACGGTCCATAAATTCCACAACCTCGCCGTGGCGCAGGGCGAAATCCCGGAAACCGTGCGTGAACATTACGCCGCGCTCACGCACCACGCATCGGAGTGCATCGGGTGCGGCGCATGCGAAACGCGCTGCCCGTTCGGCGTGGAGATCGTAGCGTCGATGCGCCGCGCGGCGGAACGATTCGGCTATTGACCGCAAATTCGGGAAAAAATGGGAACAGACAACGCAAACAAGGACCGGCAGGCCATAGACCTGCTCTTCGCCGAGAGATGCTCGTGCGTCGTGCGCAACGGCGACACGATCCGGATATTCCGCGAACGGGGCGTCCGGGACCTCTGGAGGCTGCTGCACGAGGAGCCGGAACTGCTCGACGGCGCGTTCGTGGCCGACAAGGTGGTCGGAAAGGGCGCTGCGGCGCTGATGGCCGCGGGCCGTGTGAGGGAACTCTTCGCCGACGTGGTGAGCCACGCGGCGCTGGAACTGCTGAACGGAGCCGGGATTCCGGTAAGTTACACGGTCGCCGTGCCCCACATCATCAACCGCGCCGGAGACGGCATCTGTCCCGTGGAGCGGCTCTGCGCCGGAGCGCGGACCGCCGCGGAGTGCCTGCCGCTGATCGAAGGGTTTCTGACGGCCAGCAAGGGCGCGCCCTGATTCCGGCGAAGGGCGGAAAGAACCGTCCACAGCCTTCGTCCGCAAGCCTGCGGCGGGGGAGACCGAAAAACAAATCAAATACGGAACAATGAACAAGATTCTTTCGATTTTACTGGCCTGCACGGCTGCCGGCGCCGCATACGGCGCACAGGAGACCGGGCAGGCGGCGAAGAACGTCGCGATCGACTCGGTGGTGGTGACGGGGGCGCGCTACGCCTCGGACATCCGCCACCTGCCGATGTCGGTGGCGGTCGTGGACCGCGACGAAATCGTCCGCCGGCAGGAGGCATCGGTGCTTCCGCTGCTCACGGAACAGGTTCCGGGGCTGTTCGTCACGGGACGCGGCGTGATGGGTTACGGCGTCTCGGACGGCGCGGCCGGAGGCATCAGCCTGCGCGGCATCGGCGGAGGGTCGGCGGCCCAGATGCTCGTGCTGATCGACGGGCATCCGCAGTACATGGGGCTGTTCGGCCATCCGATCGCCGACGCCTACCAGTCGATGCTCGCCGAGCGGGTCGAGGTGGTGCGCGGACCGGCGTCGGTGCTCTACGGCTCGAACGCCATGGGCGGGGTGATCAACATCGTCACCCGCCGGCAGCGCGAGGAAGGCGTGAAAACCGACCTGAACGTGGGCTACGGCTCGTGGAACACCTTGCAGACCGAAGCAGCCAACCGCATCCGCAAAGGCCGCTTCACGAGCGTCGTGACCGGCTCGTACAACCGCACGGACGGCCACCGCGCCGACATGGGTTTCGAGCAGTACGGCGGATATGCCAAGGTCGGCTACGAGATCAGCCGCCGCTGGAACGCTTACGCCGATGTGAACCTGACACACTTCAACGCCTCGAATCCGGGCGAAATCACCGCGCCCGTCTTCGACAACGACTCCCGCATCACGCGCGGCATGGCATCCGTCTCACTGGAAAACTCGTACGACCGGACTTCGGGCGCGTTGAAGTTCTTCTACAACTGGGGCCGTCACCGGATCAATGACGGCTACGGCGCAGGCGAGGAGCCGCGCGACTACCGTTTCAACTCGAAGGACCGGATGCTGGGCGTCTCGTGGTATCAGAGCGCCGGACTGTGGCGCGGCAGCCGCCTGACGGCGGGCATCGACTGGCAGCGCTTCGGGGGCCGGGCGTGGAACCGGTTCACGGCAGACGGCCGCGAGGAGCCGATCGTGGACCAGACGGAGGACGAAATCGCCGGATACGCCGATTTCCGGCAGTCGCTGGGACGCCTCACCGTCGACGCCGGGGTGCGTATCGACCACCACACCCGCACCGGCACGGAGTGGGTTCCGCAGGCGGGCATCTCGCTGCGGGCCGCACGCGACGGAGCGCTGAAGGCGATGGTGAGCAAGGGCTTCCGCAACCCGGTGCTCCGCGAACTCTACATGTTCGGGGTGAAGAATCCCGATCTGAAGCCCGAACGGCTGTGGAACTACGAACTTTCGTGGACCCAGCGGCTGGCCGGAGGAAGCGTGTCGTACGGCGTCAACCTCTTTTATATCAAGGGCGAGGACATCATCCGGCGCGGCAGGGCAGACGGCCGCAACATCCTGCTCAACCAGGCCCGGATCGAAAACTGGGGCGCGGAGGCCGACGCCGCATGGCGCATCGGCGGGGGATGGAGCGTCAATGCCAATTACAGCTGGCTCCGGATGGAGTATCCCGTGCCGGCGTCCCCCGAACACAAACTCTACGCCGGAGGCGATTTCGGGAAGGGCCGCTGGTCGGTGTCGACGGGCGTGCAGTACATCGCAGGGCTTTACACGGCGGCGGCTCCCGATCCGGAAGTCCGGGAAGCGGGATTCGTGCTCTGGAACCTGCGCGCGTCGCTGCGCGTAAACCGTTTGCTGACGATCTTCGTCCGGGGCGAAAACCTGCTGGCCGAACGTTATGAGATCAATGCCGGATACCCGATGCCCCGGGCGACGGTCTTCGGCGGACTGAAGTTAAACCTTTAATTGAAATAACCATGAAAACATCCTCTGTAACACTCTATTCGACCGGCTACCGAGAGACGCGTACATACCTCGCGGCAGCCCTGTTCGCGGCGGGTAACATCGTCCTGCCGCAGTTGTGCCACCTCGTGCAGCTGGGAGGTCCCACGATGCTGCCGATCTACTTCTTCACGCTCGTCGGCGCCTACAAATACGGCTGGCGCACGGGACTGCTGACAGCCCTCGCTTCGCCGCTCGTGAACGCCGCGCTGTTCGGGATGCCCGCCGTCACGGCGCTGCCGGCGATCCTCGTGAAATCGGCGCTGCTGGCCGGAGCGGCAGGGTATGCGGCCCGGCGTTTCAACCGCGTGTCGATGGCGCTGCTCGCCGCCGTCGTGCTGTTCTACCAGATCGTCGGATCGGCCGGGGAATGGGCCTTGACGGGCAGCTTCACGGCCGCCGTGCAGGATTTCCGGATCGGGATTCCCGGCATGTTATTGCAGGTGTTCGGCGGATACCTCTTTATAAAGTACGTAATACGCAAATAGCCATGATGAAAAAAATCTGTATGATCTCCTTTGTTTTGCATTTCGCGGCCGCAGGCTCCGGCTGTGCGTCGGGCAACGACAAAAAGGCGGCGGAGGCGGCTCCCGCCAAAGTCTACATGACCCGCGACATCTCGCCCGCGGGAATGAAAGCCGTCTACGAGGCCCTGGGCCGGAAGGCCGAAGGGAAGAAGGTCGCCGTGAAACTCTCGACCGGAGAGCCGGGAGGCAACAATTTCCTGCAACCGGCCCTGATCGGCGATCTGGTGAAGTCGGTGAAGGGCACGATCGTCGAGTGCAACACGGCCTACGGCGGCGGACGCGCCAAAACCGAAGACCACCTGAAAGCCGCCGCCGACCACGGGTTCACGGCCATCGCTCCGGTGGACATCATGGACGCCGAGGGCGAAGTGCGCCTGCCCGTCGAGGGCGGCAGGCACCTCAAATACGACATCGTAGGCTCTCACTTCCCGGAGTACGATTTCGTGGTGGTTCTTTCGCATTTCAAGGGGCACGCGATGGGCGGATTCGGCGGCGCGATCAAGAACATCTCCATCGGCATCGCCTCGTCGGCCGGAAAAGCGTGGATTCACTCGGCCGGAAAGACCGAGGACACCGAGAAACTGTGGAGCAGCCTGCCCGCGCAGGACGATTTTCTGGAGTCGATGGCCGAAGCGGCCAAAGCGATCGCCGCCCATTGCGGCGAACGGATTCTCTACATCAGCGTTATGAACAACCTCTCGGTGGACTGCGACTGCGACGCGCATCCCGAGCCGCCCCGCATGGGCGACATCGGCATCCTCGCCTCGCTGGACCCCGTGGCGCTGGACCAGGCGTGCGTCGACCTGGTGTACGCCTCGCCCGACGAGGGCAAGGTTCATCTGATCGAACGCATGGAGTCGCGCCACGGCATCCACACGCTCGAACACGCCGAGGCCATCGGCATCGGCAGCCGGCAGTACGAGTTGGTCGATCTGGACAAATAGCGGAAGCGGCACGTCCCGTGGAAGACATCCCCGTTCCTTGGGGATGTCTTTTTTTTGCCCGCGGCGGAACGGAGCCATCCGCCCGGGGCGTGCCGGCGCGCGCGTTTGTTCACAAAATGTTCATTAAAAGCCCCGAAGCATGTTTCCTTTCCGGAGAACTATCCCTATATTTGCTTTCGTGCAAGGTTCTCCGCCGACGGCTGTCGGCACGAGATCAAAAGGGAACTCCTGTGAAAATCAGGGACTATTCCCGTAGCTGTAAGCCCCGTTGCGTTCCGCACACTCTTTAGCCACTGTCCCCCGGGACGGGAAGGCGTGCGGAAGGGGCGAGTCAGAAGACCTGCCTTGCCGGGAAGGGTGGCCGCCTTCGGGATTTAGGGCGATACCCGGACCTTTTTATACCGAACATGTTTTTCGAGGGAATTCCGCCCTTTTCTGCGGCCGCAGCAGAAGAGAACGGGGTTTCGCACCGCACAGGCACACAACAAATATGGGATAAATATGGGCATTTCGGAAATTTACATCGTCAAACGCGACGGCAAACGGGCGCCGTTCTCGGTCGAAAAGATCAAACGCGCGATCAGCAAGGCGTTTCTCTCGGTGGGCGGCTACGCCACGGACGACGACCTCACGTCGGTGTTGAGCCGCGTCCGCGTCTCGGACGGCATGTCGGTCGAGGAGATTCAGAACCAGGTGGAGGTGGCCCTGATGGCCGAGCGTTATTTCGCCGTGGCCAAGAGCTACATGCTCTACCGCCAGAAGCACTCCGAGGACCGCGAAGACCGCGAGAAACTCGAATTCCTGATCAACTACTGCGACGCGAAGAACCCCGCGACGGGGTCGAAATACGACGCCAACGCCAACGTCGAGAACAAGAACATCGCCACGCTGATCGGCGAACTCCCGAAGCGGAACTTCATCCGCCTGAACCGCCGTCTGCTGACCGACCGCATCAAGGAGATGTACGGCAAGGAGCTGTCGGACAAATACCTGCGCCTGCTCAACGGCCACTTCATCTACAAGAACGACGAAACGTCGATGGCCAACTACTGCGCCTCGATCACGATGTACCCGTGGCTGCTGGGCGGCACGCTGTCGGTGGGCGGCAACTCGACGCGCCCGACCAACCTCAAGTCGTTCTGCGGCGGGTTCGTCAACATGGTCTTCATCGTCTCGTCGATGCTCTCGGGAGCCTGCGCGACGCCCGAATTCCTGATGTACATGAATTATTTCATCGAACAGGAGTACGGCGAGGATTACTACACGCGCGCCGACGAAGTGGTCGACCTCTCGAAGAAACGGCGCACGATCGACAAGATGATCACCGACTGCTTCGAGCAGATCGTCTACTCGATCAACCAGCCCACCGGGGCGCGGAATTTCCAGGCCGTGTTCTGGAACGTCGCCTACTACGACCGCTACTATTTCGAGTCGCTTTTCGGGGAATTCGTCTTCCCGGACGGCTCGAAACCCCATTGGGAGTCGCTGTCGTGGTTGCAGAAACGGTTTATGACGTGGTTCAACCGCGAACGCACGAAAACCGTGCTGACCTTCCCCGTCGAGACGATGGCGCTGCTGACCCGCGACGGCGACGTGATGGACCGCGAGTGGGGCGACTTCACGGCCGAAATGTACGCCGCGGGGCACTCGTTCTTCACCTACATCAGCGACAACGCCGACTCGCTGTCGTCGTGCTGCCGCCTGCGGAACGAGATCCGGGACAACGGGTTCAGCTACACGCTGGGCGCCGGAGGCGTCTCGACGGGTTCGAAGAGCGTGCTGACGATCAACCTAAACCGCTGCATCCAGTACGCCGTGAAGAACGGCATGCACTACCTCGCCCATCTGGAGGAGATAGTGGACCTGGTGCACAAGGTGCAGATAGCCTACAACGAGAACCTCAAGGAACTGAAGGCCAAGGGCATGCTGCCGCTCTTCGACGCGGGGTACATCAACCTCGCACGGCAGTATCTCACCGTCGGCGTCAACGGACTGGTCGAGGCTGCGGAATTCCTGGGCATCCGCATCGACGACAACGACGACTACGCCGCTTTCGTGCAGGAGGTATTGGGGCTGATCGAGCGTTACAACCGGAAATACCGCTCGAAGGAGGTGATGTTCAACTGCGAGATGATCCCGGCGGAAAACGTCGGCGTGAAGCACGCCAAGTGGGACCGCGAGGACGGATATGCCGTGCCGCGCGACTGCTACAACTCCTATTTCTACGTCGTGGAGGACGAGTCGCTGAACGTCATCGACAAGTTCCGCCTCCACGGACGCCGCTACATCGAGCATCTCACGGGCGGCTCGGCCCTGCACATGAACCTCGAGGAGCACCTCTCGAAGGAGCAGTACCGCCACCTGCTGCGCGTGGCGGCCGCCGAAGGATGCAACTACTTCACGTTCAACATCCCCAACACGGTGTGCAACAAGTGCGGGCACATCGACAAACGCTACCTGAAGGAGTGCCCCGCATGCCACTCGGACGACGTGGACTACCTGACGCGCGTGATCGGCTACATGAAGCGCGTTTCGAACTTCTCGGCGGCTCGCCAGCAGGAGGCCGCACGGCGTTATTACGCCAAGGCGGAGTAGGATGGTGCGGTATCACAATTTCGACGTGGTGTTCGCCGAGATTCCCGGCGAAACGACCCTGGCGCTCAACATCACGGGCTGTCCCAACCGCTGCCCGGGATGCCACAGCCCGCACTTGCAGGCGGACGAAGGGCGCGTGCTCGACGAGGCGGAACTGCTGGGGCTGCTGGCCCGTTACGGACGTTCGGTGACCTGCGTCGCATTCATGGGCGGCGACGCCGGGCCGCACAAGATCGCCCGGCTGGCAGGGACCGTACGGAAAACCTGCCCGGAGCTGCGCACGGCATGGTATTCGGGCCGGGAGGAGCTGCCGGAGGGTTTCGAGGCCGCGGCATTCGACTACGTCAAACTGGGCGGATGGGTCGAGGCGCTGGGTCCGCTGACGGCGCCGACGACCAACCAGCGGCTCTACCGGATCGAACCGGACGGGACGATGGAGGACATCACGAAGCTGTTCCGGCGCAAGCCGTGACGCGACGCCGTTTTGCCGGTGGGAGCCGGAAATTCAGAGATTAGTTTAGCGTTGTCTGCCATGCAACGACTTACGGCCGGCTCCCACGGCAAATGGTGCGAAAACCGCCCGGAACGGCGGTTTTTTTCATAACTTTGCCGCATGGATCATTCGTTTCGATACACCGCCCGGGATTTCACGGCGGAACTGCCCGCCGCAGCATACGTCGCCCGCTTCCGCGACGCCGAACGGGTGGGCGGCTATTGCCGGGAGTGCGGCAACTACGGCCGCAGCTGGGGATGCCCGCCGTTCGGGTTCGATATGGAGGAGTACGTCACGCGTTACGGCACGGCGCTGCTCGTCGCGACCAGAATCACGCCCGAGGAGCCGGGACTCCCGGTCTCCGAAGCGGGACGCCTGATCCTGCCCGAACGGCAGCGGCTCGAACGTCGGCTGCTGGAGATGGAACGGCAATACGGCGGACGCTCGTTCGCCTACGTCGGAACGTGCATTCACTGTCCCGAGGGGAGTTGCACGCGCCCCGAAGGCAGGCCCTGCCGCCATCCGGAACTGGTGCGGCCGTCGCTCGAAGCCTGCGGATTCGACGTGGCACGCACGGCCTCCGAACTGTTCGGAATCGAGATGAAGTGGGGCAGCGGAGGCCGCATGCCCGAGTACCTGACGCTCGTATGCGGATTTTTCCACGACGCGGAATCGGTCGTATGGAACGGATAAGGGCGGTTTTCAACCGGAACGCGGCGGCAAGGATTCGGCTCACGCGCCGCTGCGGCCGTCCGGTCGGGCGCATACGAGATCGTCGCGCTGCTGACGACCGTCGGCACCGGCAAGGAGCCTGACGCGCGGTCAGACGTTGAGCTGGTTGCCCTCGGCAAACAGGGAGTCGAGGATCAGGCGCAGTTCGGAGAGAAGCTCCTCCTCGTCCAACCCGCCGTTCAGGGAGAAGAATTTTCCCGGAGGCGTGCAGTACTGCACCGTCGAGGCGGCCTCGCAGGACTCGATGCCGCAGATGATGACCGCATCGACGTCGTCCTCGTGGCGCAGCATGGCGTTGTAGAACGCCAGCAGGTAGCGCGGAGTGCTTATCGGCGGAACGAGCACCATCGTTCCCGAGGCGTCGAACTTGTCGGGTGAGTTGATCAGCTTCAGGCCGTACTGGCCTGCGATCCGGCCGGCGGTCTTCGCCGGAACTCCATACAGCACGATATTCATAAGCGTTCGTCTTTGGAAAAAGGCGCGGCCGGCTTGCTGATCGCGTCCGACCCCGTTATGGCGGCAACGTGTCCGTTTCCTTGCCGCTCCTTTTCCGGTTTAACCGAATATCAGTATCAAAAGCTGTGCCGCCAGCACCCGCAGAAACATCGACAGCGGGTAGACCGTCGCGTAACCGACCGACGGAGCGTCGGACGAGGTCTGTTCGGCCGAATAGGCCAGCGCAGGCGGGTTGGTCGAGGCCCCCGAAAGAACGCCGATCAGCGTATAATAGTTGAGTTTGTAGTAGAAGCGTCCGAAAATGCCCGCCAGCAGGAGCGGCACGACGGTGATCACGGCTCCGTAGGCGATCCAGACATATCCGCCCGCCGCGAGCGTCGGCACGAACTCCTCGCCCGCGCCCAATCCCACGCCCGCCAGGAAGAGCGAGATGCCCACCTCGCGCAGCATCAGGTTGGCCGACATCGTCGTATAGGTGACCAGTTTGTAGTGCGGCCCGTAGCGGCCGATCAGGATGGCCACGATCAGCGGACCTCCGGCAAGACCCAGTTTCACGGGCTGCGGGATGCCCGGAATCCAGAACGAAATGCTGCCCAGCAGAACGCCCAGCGCGATGCCGGTGAAAATGGGGATCAGGTTGGGGTGGTTGAGCCGCTTGAGCGAGTTGCCGAAAAGCCGCTCGGCATGGGCCACCGACAATTCGGGCCCCACGACCGTCACCCGGTCGCCGATCTGCAATTGCAGGTTTCCGGAGGCCACCAGGTCGATGCCCGAACGGTTGATGCGCGTGATCGTGACGCCGCACGTGGAACGGACCCGCAGTTCGGAGAGGGTCTTGCCGTTCAGCTCGGGCTTGGTGATCAGGATGCGCCGCGAAATCATCGCCTTGTCATGGACCATCGGCTCGGCGTCGACCTCCCGCCCGAGCAGGGCCACCAGCGCCTCGACGTCCCGGGGCGCGGCGATCAGCAGGATGCGGTCGCCGCAATGAAGCGCCGTCGAAGCGTCGGCCAGTTCGGGGCTTCCGCCGCCGCGGCTGATGCGCGAAATGACGAAATCCCGCAGCGCAAGGTCCCGGATCTCGGCGACGGTCTTGCCGTTGACGGCGGCATTGACGATCTCGACGGAAAGACGCCGGGTCGTCAGGTCTTTCTGCGCGTCCGAATCCTGCCCGGCGGCGGCCTCTTCGCGTTTCACGTCGATGCGCAGCAGGTAGCGAAGCCCGATCAGCGTGAGGATGGCTCCCACGACGCCCAGCGGGTAGGCCACGGCGTAACCCGTGGCGATGTCCGGGGCATCGGCTCCGGCGTGCATGTCGCTGAAAGCCTGCTGTGCGGCGCCCAGTCCGGGCGTGTTGGTCACGGCGCCCGACATCACGCCGACCATCGTCGTCATGGACAAGCCCGTGATGTAATAGAGCGCCACCGTCGTGGCGACACCCAGCGCCACCACCAGCACCGCCAGTTTGTTGAGCGTGACGCCGCCCTTGCGGAACGAGGAGAAAAATCCGGGCCCGACCTGCAAGCCGATCGAATAGACGAAAAGAATCAGTCCGAACTCCTTGAGAAAGTGCATCAGGTGTTCGTCGACGTTCATGCCGAAATAGCTGAAGGCGATGCCGACGAACAGAATGCCCGTCACGCCCAGCGACACGCCGGCGACCTTGAGTTTGCCCAGCATGACACCCAACGCCACGACCAGCGCCAGAATCAGCACCGAGTGGGCCACACCTCCGCCCCAAAGCGACTCGGAGCCAAATAACAATCGTTCGATTAATTCCATATCCAATCCTCATCCGGTCGGCTTCCGTCCGGGAAAAATCCCGCCTGCCGAAAGGCGCAGCACCCGGCGGCAAAGTCCGACATAAAACAATAAGCATTACATAACCCGATGTCAAATACCCATCCCCCGGGGCTTCCTGACGTCGAATCGGCCTGGCAGGTCTTCTGACTTGCTCCTGTTCCGAAGCCTTCCCGGTCCTTGCGGACCAGTGGCGAGATGTTCGGAGCCTTCACGGAGTTTCACAGCAGCGGGACTGTCCGGGATTTGCACCCGATTCCCTTTTCACCCTTCTTCCACGCCCGGGAAGGAGAGCACCAAACCTGCGGCAAAGATAACGCTTCTTTCCGAGAAACCGCCCGAAATCGCGGATTATTTTCACCAACCGCAGCCAGAAAGCGCCGGAAAGGATCCCATTCCGGCTTGCGCTTCCACCCGCAAAAACATCCCCAATATTACTTTAATGTACCAAATCCGAATTCAGTCGTTTCTACACATCTATTTTCCCTTTTGCTCTTGCCGCATTTTTGTTAACTTTGCAGCAATTATCTTCAGCCATTAATTTATGGGAAACGCATTGCATCCAAATGAACGAACTTTGATTTACATGCTGCGAAAAATATCGGTCGCATTGGGCAAAACCATCGTCTCGCTCATACTGATCGCCTTGCTGGCAATCTTTGTGACAAGCGTAAGCCCCGTATATGATTTCAGTGAGGCTAAACCCTTCAGCGGCCCCGACATTTTTAACCCATACCGGGGGGGGAATCCGACATATGCTGGAAACGAGCCAATTTTCATACGCATACGCGCGTAAAGGGCATCCTGAACGAGTGCGAATATTGGCCGGCCGAAACCGATGAAGCCTACCGGAAATTCGGATATGACATCGTAACATTCTCGAATCACAATGAATTGACCCTACATCCATACGATTCCCTGTTGCAGGTCAATGTCTACGAACACGGTATCAACCTATTCAAATACCATAAGCTGGTATTCGGTTGCGACGAAGTCAACCGCTTCGATCATTTGATCCCGCTTTTCGCTTCCCAAAAACAATTCCAGTTAGACCTGCTCGGAAAGGAGTCCGATTTCATCCAGATGAATCACCCCTTGAGAACGACGGGCACGTCGAAAAGCCTCATGCAGAAACTCGGCGGTTACAGGATCATGGAACTCGACAGCGGAAAGAGCACCGAAAACGAGTACTGGGACTGGGCGTTGAGCGCCGGGCATTACAGTTTCGGACTGGCCAACGACGACCTGCACTATCCTGATAAGTCCAGTCGTATCGCCGTAAGGTGCAATTTCCTGCATTGTCCGTCGGCGAGGTATGAAGACATAAAGGAAACGCTTCTCGGAGGGTGCTATTATGCGATGCGCATTCCCGACTACGGACATGGGGACTGGGAGGTGAAATACGCCAGAAACAGGAATCTGCCGTCGGTCGAGAAGATCGGACTCGACGGCGAAACGATCTACATCGCCTTGTCGCGCCAGGCGGACAGTATCAAGGTGACGGGGCAGGATCACACCACTCTGTCGCTGGCCCGGAACTCGTCCGCGGCCAGCTATACCATGAGGGACAATGACCCCTACGCACGTATTACGGCCTACTTTCCCGACGGAGAGGTGATCTACACCAATCCGTTCGCACGATACGACGCTTCCGTGGCACAAACTCCCTATATGGCTCCGGCGCATACGGTAAACATCCCGTTGACGATTCTTTTCAACTTTACGCTTCTTGTCCTATGCGCGGGAGTGATCCTTACATTTTATAAAACAGTTATCAAATGGTAAAATTTCTGAAAGAAAAGACTGACCTCACCCGCATATCTTCGGTACTCAGCCTGTTTACGCTCGTGGCGTTCCACTGGCCGTTCTTCCGGCTGGTGCTCGGCAACATCGAAGGGGGCTTCAACGGCGTATTGATCACCGGAGGGCTGGGCGTGCTGATGTTCGCGCTCAATTTTCTCGTCTATTACCTCGTGCTCTTTCTCGGGCGCTTCGTCGGAAAGTGCATCCTTGCCTTCACATTCATAGGCAATGCCATAAGCCTCTATTTCATAAACACATACCAGGTGCTCATCACGGACAAGATGATGGGGAACGTATTCAACACCCGGTATTCGGAGGCTTCCGGATTCTTTTCATGGTCTGCCGTATGGTATCTCCTCTTCCTGGGCGTGGTTCCATGCATCTACATTTTTGCAAGGCGGTTCGACTACGGAAGCTGGAAGCGTTTTTTCGCCCGCACGGGCATCGCATTGGCGGTTTCTTTGGCCATCGCGCTGGTCAATATGCAGAACTGGCCGTGGATCGACCGCAACGCGCCCAAGCTCGGCAGCCTGGTCATGCCGTGGTCGTATACGGTCAATTCCGTACGCTACTATAATTCCGTAAAGAAGCAGAACCGGAAAGAGATTCCCCTGCCCGACGCGAAGATCGTTTCCGACGGCAAGGATGTATGCGTGCTGATAATAGGAGAATCCGCCAGAAGGGAGAATTTCTCTTTATACGGATACGGCAAGCCGACCAATCCGCTTCTGGAGAAAGACAGCGTGACCGCACTGATTGCAGATGCGGCCGCGACCTATACCACGGCAGGCGTGAAGGCCATTCTCGACCATAAGCCTTCCAACAAACTTTACGAAATCCTTCCGAACTATCTCAACCGCAACGGCGTGGATGTGGTATGGCGCAGCAACAATTGGGGAGAGCCTCCCGTACACATCGACAAATACTACAAGCCGAAAGAGCTCAAGGAGCGGAATCCCGAAGCCGACGACAGGTACGACGGCATTCTGCTCGCAGGCCTCCGCGAAGAGATACTCTCCGGCAGCAAGGACAAGATGCTCTTCGTACTCCATACCAGCACGAGCCACGGCCCCACGTACTATAAGAAATACCCGCCGGAGTTCGAGGTGTTCAGTCCCGTATGCACTACGGTGGAGATGTCCAAAGCGGATCCGAAGGAGCTGATGAATGCCTACGACAACACCATCGTCTACACGGATTATCTCATTCATTCCGTAATAGAAATTCTTCGCGGGATTCCCCAAAGGCGCAGTTGCGTGATCTTCGTATCCGACCACGGAGAGTCCCTCGGCGAGGGGAATCTGTATATGCACGGCGTGCCCATACTTGTCGCGCCGAAGGAACAGATCGAGATTCCGTTCATCGTGTGGACATCGGATGAAGCGCTGGAAATAGATCCGGAGAAAAAGGTCGGGCAGTATCATGTCTTTCACAGCGTCCTGTCATTCCTCGGGATCGACAGCCCGATCTATGACGAATCATTGGATATATTCCAGCCTCCTCACAAAAGATAACCCACCCAAGAGCATATTTTCACATGCGGGAACAATCAAAAAATCGCTTAACTTGTCATAACCAACAAATTAAGCGATTTTTCCTGTACCCGGAGCCGATACACAACCTATACAATATCATCCAATCAAAAGAATATAAAATACTTATTATTAATATTTTATAAATATTTACAACTCTGCCATTTGTGCTTATTTTGAGTATTTTTTGCTATTTTTTACACCTTTATTACACCCTGAATTAGAAAATAATTGTATATATTTACACCATAATATCAGGAAGATACAAAACTACTAATTTCCGGGATTATGGCAAAGTTGCAAGCAAAAACCAAAGAAAATCCAAAATTGATGCAAAAAACGCTGGCCGACGGTCGGCAAAGTTTGTATCTGGAGTATTACATGGGCTACAACAAGGTGATCGACGAGGTGACGGGTAAAGAGCATATCAAGCACATCCGCTCGAAAGAATACTTGGGGCTTTACCTGCTGCCGAATCCCCGCACCCCGGAAGAACGGCAGAAGAACAAGGAAACGTTAGCTCTCGCCGCAGAAATCCGCATCGACAAAGAAAAGGTATTGGTTGCCCGTCGATATGACAAGGCCGCACCCGTCAAGCAGAAGATCAACTTTCTGGAGTTCTTCGATGCCTATGTAAAGAACTACAAGAAGAAAGATATTCGGATGATGGAAGGCTGTCTGCGACGGTTCCGGGGATTTCTTGCGGAATCCTATCCGAGTATGCAGACCAATATCAAGCCGGATCAGATGACCAAGGAGATGATGATCAAATTCGTGGACTATCTGCAACAGCACTCTTTCGGCGAGGGTGCAAGGGGATTTTTCCAACGGTTCAAAAAGGTTATCAAATATGCCATAGACCAAGACATTCTGCTAAAGAATCCTTGTACAGGCGTTCCGTGCGTTGTCGATGATACTGCTTTGCGAAAGGACGTGTTGAGCCTTGAGGAGATTGCACAACTCGCAAATACCCCTTATCAAAATATGGATGTACGCCGGGCATTTCTATTCTGCCTGTACGCGGGATTAAGGTATTGCGATGTGGTCGATCTGAAATACAGCAACGTCGATTATGCCAACAAGACGATCCGGTTTGACCAAAACAAAACCACCGGGCACTCGACACATTCGATTGTCACGATACCATTAAGCAATACGCTATTAAAGTTGATCGGCGAACGCCCGGAGAAAGACGGCCCCATCTTCACACTGCCGAGCCACACCGGATGCCTGAAAGCCCTGCGGATATGGGTTGCCCGTGCAGGAATTGAAAAGCACATCACATGGCATTGCGCCCGCCACAGCTTTGCCGTGAATCTACTCGGCGAGTGTCACACCGATATTAAGACTGTCGCGTCCCTGCTTGGCCACAGCGGATTAAAGCACACGGAGAAATACACCCGCGCCGTCGATTCGCTCAAAGAAAAAGCCGTTAATGCCTTGCCGGAATTGGTGATCTGAAAATAAAGTGCTACTTTTAAGGTATGGGAACCTTTCTGGCATCACTTAACCATAAACAGCTAACTGCTTTGACCGAGCTGTTCAACGGCCAACGTGTATTCCAGCCAGAAGTCGATACAAATACGGTCGCCGCCTTGTTCATGTGCAGGCTCAAAGAACCGTTGGTCGTTTGCAATACCCGTACCCTCTGTTACATTTTCCACATCTTGGGCGAAGAGCAGTTAATTACTCCTATTTGGCAAGCCGTAGCAGCAAAGCATAAGTGCTTCGTATCGCTCAACGGCAAGCCCATAAGCCGCAACACGCTCTCAAGTGCAAAGTATTGCGCAATCAATTCCGACTCTCCCTACAGAGCCTACCTTATCAAAAGCTACATCGGCATTCTAAAAAACACCCAATAGCCCTTACAGCATCCCCGCAAGGACTCTTTATCCAGCCAAGAGTGAGCGAGAGTGAGCATATGAGAACAATCCGCCTCAATCACCCTTATATTTGCCGCTGATAATTTATTCCATGTCTAACTAAAAAACTACTTATGGAACATGAAATCAGTATGGAGCAGCGGCTAAACCGCATCGAGCAGTTGCTCGCAGGGCAGAAAAATGTCCTCACTTTCGACGAGGCTTGCACTTACACCGGGATTTCCCGGACGTACATGTACAAGCTCACCTGCGGGAGCCGTATTCCGCATTACAAACCCAACGGCAAAAACATCTATTTCGACCGGGCGGAGTTGGAGCGCTGACTGCTCCAGAACCGAATCAAGCCTGCCACAGAGATCAAGCAGGACGCAGCCAATTACGTAGTAAATTCCAAAACCTAAAGACGGGATCAGCAACTATCGCCGACCTCGCCCTACGAGATTATGCGGATCTCTTCGGGCGAAGGTCGGCGAATCTTTCCAACGGCCCACGCTCCCCATCAAGCAACAATAAAGTAGGGTGGCAAGTTTGTGTTTTCGTAAACGAAAACGGGGCTTGCTCCCGCTGGTCGGCGCGTCATCCCGTTGGTCTAATCATTAAAATTGAAACTATGAAACGTGAATTGAACAAGGGCGGCCGCCCCTTATTGAAACCTGCGGCCAGACAAGGTTACATCGTCAGCGCAAGGCTCGACAGCGAACACTATTTCCGGCTGAAGAAGTTAGCCCGCACATCGGGCTGCCGTCCGTCCGAGATTATCCGGCAGCTTATCGGGCGTGGGTGAGTGCGTGAGCGGATGCGTCCGGAACATCTGAATTATATGGCGCAGTTGAAAGGCATTGCCCGCAACCTGAATCAACTCACTCGCTCGGCCAATGCCGGCGGGTTTGCGGCAGAGGTTGCGCCCCATGCGGCGATCATTACCCAGATCGAGGACTTTCTAAAACAGTTGCGCCATGATCGGTAAGATTATCGCCGGATCGTCGTTCGGTGCAACGGTCAGCTATGTAATGAAAGAGCAGTCGCGGATATTGGGTTTTGAGGGTATTGAGCCGCCGGGCGTGCAGGATATGGTACGCGATTTCAAAGACCAGACGCTATTGAATCCCCGGATCAAAAACGCAGTCGGACATATATCGTTACCCTTCTCTCCGAAAGATGCTGACCGACTGACCGACCCGGCTATGGCGCAGATTGCACGGGAGTATATGGAGCGCATGGGGATTCGGAACACACTGTTTCTAATCGTCCGGCACATGGATCAGGCGCATCCGCATTGTCATATCGTCTACAACCGGGTCGGAAACGACGGGCAGACCATATCGGACAAGAATATCAAAATCCGGAACGGCAAGGTTTGCAAGGAGCTTACAGCCAAGTATGGTTTATACTATCCGAAAGGCAAAGAGCAGGTGCGGCGTGAACGGTTGCGCGAGCCGGACAAGACCAAGTACGCCATTTACGACGCTATCCGGAGTTGTCTGCCCAGATGCAAGTCATGGAGCGATCTGGAGAAACGATTGCAGGAACGAGGTATTACGACCACATTCAAGTATTGCGGGAATACCGACCGCAGGCAGGGCGTATTGTTTGGTATGAACGGCTACACCTTTTCCGGCTCGAAGATTGACCGGGCTTTCAGCTTCTCCAAGTTAGACCGTCATTTCTCGCAGGCACAGCGGATCGTTACTCCCATCTCACAGCCCCGTTATTCCGCGCAGGCGGTCGGGAATTTATCGGCAGCAGTTAGCCATTACCGTTCGGCGTTCGCCGGGTTGTTCGGCAGTCGCAGTAATTCGGGCGAATCCCTCGATTTGGGCGGCTTCGGCGTGGCGGGCGGTATAATTTTACCACCGGGCGGGTATTGCGGCTCAATCGCCCCGGAACAGATGCAGCGGAGGATCGGGGAATCCCACGAGGAACACATTGCCCGCATTACGGCCCTGATCCGGCAGGCGACCGAAGCGATGCTGATCGAACAGGCCGAGCGAAGCCGCAGAATCCGGGAACAACAAACTAAAAAACGTCAAATTAAAATACATCGTTAAAGTATGGCAGAGGAAAAAACCGTCGCATTGGATTGCGACCAATACGAAGATTTCAAGGAAGAATTTATCAAGGCTTTCAAGGCCGAGATTGCAAAGCTACAGAGCGGCGGCGACAATACAGCCCTGATGCAGCGGATCGACGAGATAGCCCGAGTGCAGAATCTTTCGGCGGAGCAGATCACCAATTTTATCAACCGCATCGGGCAGATCGACATTAAACCCGTGGTCGAGGTACAGCCGCCCGACATGACGGACGTAAACAGGGCTTTCGGAAAGATCAACGTCAGCACGGAGATACTCGCCGAAGCGATGAAGCGGATAAATGCCGAGGTAAAGGGTGCATTAAGCGACGAGAAGATCAAAAAGGCAGTACAGCTGTTCGTAAGCCGCGAGGTGGAGAAATACAAAGAGATATTAGACGGTCATTGGTCACGTATAAACAGTACGTTAGATCATTTGCTGCATCGGATTCCCTACAATTACGACATCAACAAACGGTTAGTTCGGGCGTGTGTATGACTGGCTCTGACTGCCGGGCTATCCGTTGTGGGAAATATTTGGCAGGCCGTGAACAATCGGCAATACCGCAAGAATGATTGGAAATACCGATATATGCAGGCTGTCTGGCACGGAGAAATGCAACTCATTACCGACCTCGACCGGGTGTTCGAACAAGGCGAGGATAAGAACATCGACGTGGTGAAAAGAGAGGTCAGGCAGTATGAAAAAGAGATCAAGAAACGCGGCGCGGCAGTCGTAAACCAAGAGCGGACAAAGGCCGAAAAAGAGAAAACGCAGAAAACAAAGGCCAAGAAAAAGTAGGATGACAGAAAAGGGGCTTGCGGGATCGTCAATGATCCTGCAAGTCCCCTTTTCGTTCGGATGATTGGCCGTTTATTGCCGTTCGCTCAATTCTTTATATAGCTCCAGCCGCAGGCCGCACAGGTTTTCGATAATCCCGCCCGCTTTGCGGACGCGCTCCATATGTATCTCCAACTTTTGCGGTGCGATGTCGAACCGAATGCCATAGGGAGCCTTCATCAGAAAACTCTTCAGACGCGGCAGCGTGAAGATGTTTTCGATATGGGTGTCGTCGAAAGCAAGCATCAACTTCGTGGAAAGCGTCCGCATCCGGTCGTGCATGATGACTGGATCGTGGCTGTCGAACTCCAGACCGTGATAGACGTAGTAAAGCGTGTGATAGAAATAGACCATTGCCTGCGCCGAGAACTGCGCGGCCAGACGCATATTACGGCTCTCGCTGAAAGCGTCCTGCGCCTGTTCAAGCAGTTCATTGCCCTGCGTTCGGAACGTGTCGAAATGGAATTTAGCGTCGGCATACGCCTTGGCGAAGTCGATCGGGTGCTTCGGACGCTGAAAATGGTAACTGTCGCTACAATACAGCAACTCGCCTTCGGCATGGGCAAAGAAGAGGAACGGCGTTGAGTTCGATTCGACATAGCTCAACGTCATGATGTAAAGATTGATGTAGGTAATCTTCCGGCAGCTATAGGGCACTTTGTAACGCAGGATGCGTTTGGTCTGAATCCAATCGTATTCCGGGGTTTCACGAACGACCATCAGCAGGTCATAAGCCATTGCGTCGCTGTGCGGCGTGCCGCCGACCAATTTACCGAACAATAGGATATATTCGGGATCGAAATAGCCGTCTGTCAGGCATTGGACGATCCGGGCGGCCTCGGCAGGATCGTAAAGTCGTTCGGCGGGCTGTTCGAGTTCGAGGGCTAAGCGTTGTGCAGGATTTTCCTGCACGGGATTTTGATTCGTTTCCATTTGATTGATTGTTAGAAATTTGACATAGTAAGGGCTGTCCTCATCGCAGCATTTCGGCAATAAAGAGAATAACAATTTGGTTAGCAATTATTTGCTAATCGGGCGGGTGGAAATGGAAACGAATAAAGAGATTGCACGGCGGGAACCGCCTGCGGCTGGCCTTACGGCGTGTCTGCGTCGGAACGCGGACGGGATACATGGTTCGCATAAATAAAAAAAGGATGCGCAGCTGCGAACCATATATCCCCCTTTTACAGGCTCAATAAAGTGCCGTTCGCGGGTCGCTAAACCCCAACGACTCTACGCATACCTTTTCTAATGCGGTTGCTTTATTGAGCACCGACAGTAAAAGTTGTAGAAATATATGATTCGCAGGAACAAAGATAAGAAAAATTCGATGTAATTTTGCAATTACTATATAACTTTTAACCCGTTGGTTGAATTAAAAAGTTAGTAAAATGACAAATGAAAGGTTGTGCATATTTCTGGTTTTTAGTAACTTAATAGCATCCAAACTATTGAGTTCAAACCGTCGTATGCACAACTTCATCGAAAAATTCACAAAAATCAACGACATCTGCAAGAAATTTGCAGGAAATCGTGTAAATGAACATGGCAATGTATCTCGCCGTGGAGTTATTCCCACCTTTTCTGATTTGGAAGTTATAGCTCTTTCTCTTACAGCCGAAGCATTCGGTTATGACAGCGAGAACAACCTCTTTAAGAGATTGGCTGAATCTCCCGAACATATCCCTAACCTTATATCCAGAAGACAGTTCAACGTCCGTCGCAAACTCACGGCTTGTCTTGCAGAAGACATCCGCAGGGATATTGCCAAGAGCATAGACGGTGGGGAAAATGTCTTTGTGATAGACTCCAAGCCTGTCAAAGTATGCCAGCTGGCACGAGCCAAGCGTTGCGTTATGGGAAATGATAATCCGCAAAGCGCACCTTCCAAAGGCTTTTGCGCCTCCCAACAAATGTATTACTATGGGTATAAGCTCCACGCTATCTGTGGAATAAGTGGTGTTATTCACTCTTATGATATAACGGCTGCAAATGTTCATGATATACATTATCTGGATGATGCAAAGTGGGATTATCACGACTGTCTTATGCTTGGAGATAAGGGGTATTTAAGTGCTGAGGTGCAACAAGACCTTTTCGAAACGGCTCATATCAAGCTTGAAGTCCCGTATCGCTTGAACCAAAAGAATTGGAGAAATCCTTCGTGGGCTTACAGGCGTTTCAGGAAGCGAATCGAAACCGTTTTCTCTCAACTTAACGACCAATTCATGATGGTACGCAATTATGCAAAGCAGACAGGCGGACTGTTTACACGTACTGCCGCAAAAATCGCTGCTATGACCGTGCTGCAATACATCAACTTCTGTAACCATTGTAAAATTGGTCTTGTTAAAGATGCTTTATTTTAATTCAACCAACGGGTAACTTTTAATAAAGTTTATCAATGGATACAACACTAATGTCAGAATACGTCGAATTGCATAAAAAAATCATAGAAAAACTATATAGATATGTGGAATATCATTATTTTGATGCAAATGATGCACCTCAATTACTCTCAAAAAATGACGCTGTTATTGCAGGGAATTTTGCCCGATTAATTAAACTAAATGTTTCAATATTGCAACATGTATGCGAATGCAAAGGTGAAATATTAATGATCTTATTAAGATGCTATATTGAAACATATGTCAATATTAAATATTTCATATCAACGGACAACACCGTCAAAGAAGCTTACATAAAGGATTCGTTATCCAACGAAGTAAAATTCTCAGAAACAATAAAAACAAATATAACCAATAGAGATGGAAATATTCTGGATATTGAAAAAAGGATGATAGATTCAATTAACAAGGCTTTCTCAATATCAGGTTATCAAGATAAAAAGGTTAGCCGCAATTATCAGTGGAAAAGCATTAAAGAGCGAGTTAAAATTGTTGTTAATGATAAAGATACATTTTACAATGGACTGATAGGTATGTCGAGTCACTCTATTCATGGTAAATGGCAAGATATTCTTAAATATAATCTATTTTTGAAAGAAAATGATAAATTTTCAATCAATATTGAATGGACATCCCCACAGCCACAACTTATGGATTGCGTTATTTGGGCGAATATTGATTTATTAGATGTAATCAAAGGAGCATCTGAAATTACAATAGATGAATATAAACAACAATTAATATCTCTTATCTCTCGTCACGAAGAATCTCTTAAAAATACTCACAACACATCGAAATAAATATTTTGTCATTTTTTACACCTTATTTACACCCCAACAAAAGCAAAATCCCTATTAATCAGCTGATTAATAGGGATTTTCCGTACCCGGAGCCGCATTTGAATATACTAAATTCTATTAAACCTAAATAGAAGTCAAAATAGATGACTTTGCATTTATTTTATTTATTATCAATAATATATAAATATTCAATCATTTTACCTGATAAATTCCAATTGAACATATTTTAGCAGATGTGGGGAAAATGTGGGGAATTTTTCGTATTTTTGCTCTGTCAATCCGGAATCTGGATACTATGAAAATAACTCTTATCATCAAAAAGAGCGTAAAACGCTATGATACAGAATCAAAGGCGACCATTTACGCGCGTCTGCGGGATGGCAGGCAGGTAGATATGGTCGCACCGACCCGGCTCACCATCAACCCCAATCTTTGGGATAACAAGGCCGAACAGGTCAAAAGCAAAATCGTTTGCAACGACGAAATGCGTTCCTATTACAACGATGAAGCCCGCAAACTCAAGTCCTACCTCGAAAAAGCCTATCAGTCCCGACAGACGACAGAACCGCAGAAAGAGTGGCTAAAAGAGGCATTGGAACAATATTACAATCCGCAAAAGTACAATGTCGAAACAGCCACGGAAGAAACCGCCAAGCCGACGTTGATCGCATTGTTCGACGAGTTCCTCGAAAAGCACCGTCTTTCCGATGTCCGCAAAAAGAATTACCGGGTCATCAAACGAGGATTACAGCGGTATGAACTTTATATCCGGACAACCAAGAGGGGGCAAAAAGCATTCGTATTGGACATCGATCAAGTAACGGCCGACACCTTGCGGGATATTTGGGAATTTTTGGAAAATGAATACCGCTACTGCGCTCTTTACCCGGAAATCTACGAAGCTATACCCGAAGCACGCACGCCGCAACCCAGAGGAAAGAATACGTTATTGGATTGTTTCTCGCGCATCCGAACTTTCTTCTACTGGTGCAACAACAACAAAAAGACCCGTAACCGACCGTTCGACGATTTCCCGTTGGAGGAATGCACATACGGAACGCCTTATTATATCACGATCGAAGAGTTGCACAAGATTTACGGCACGAACCTGATACGGCATCCGCAACTGGCCGTTCAGCGCGACATCTTCGTTTTTCAATGCCTGATCGGCTGCCGGGTGGGTGATCTGCTGAAAATGACGAAATCGAATCTGATCGACGGAGCCATCGAGTACATACCGCGCAAGACCAAGGAAGGGCGACCGCTGACCGTGCGGGTTCCGCTGAATCAGACTGCCAAAGAGATCGCAGCCCGTTACAAAAGTCTGGATGGCGACAAGCTGCTGCCCTTCATCTCCGAGCAGAAATACAATCTGGCGATCAAGCGGATTTTCAAAGCCGCCGGATTGAAACGGCTGGTTACGGTCATAAACCCCACCACCCGCGAAGAAGAAAAGAGGGTACTTTACGAGATCGCCTCGTCGCATCTGGCCCGCCGGACATTCGTCGGAAATCTGTATAAGCAGGTCAAAGACCCCAATTTGGTCGGAGCTTTGAGCGGACATAAGGAAGGCAGCAAGGCTTTCGCGCGTTATCGCACCATCGACGATGAAATGAAGCAACAGTTGGTCGATTTGCTGAAATAATATATTGCTTTTTAGAATTTACTGAAAAGAATCCATATTTTTGTCCTAACAAATTGAGAGCCGCATTATGTTAACACAGAAACAACTGGTACAAATACTTGGCAATCCGGAAAGCTACAACATCGAGATAACGACCTCGACAACCAATATGGACAAATTTTGCCAGGCGATTTGTGCTTTTTCCAATGATTTACCCGGCGATGACAAAAGCGGCTATCTGATTATAGGAGCCGAAGACAACGGGAAGTTATCCGGCCTGCGTGTCGATGATGGTCTACTACTCAAAATGACCAATATCCGCACCGACGGCAATATTCTCCCGCAACCGGTAATGACTGTCGAGCGCTTTGTTTTGGAAGGTGGCGATTTACTCGTGGTCGAGGTCAAACCGTCCGAATTTCCTCCGGTCAGATACCGGGGACGTATTTGGGTACGGATAGGTCCGCGCAAAAGCATCGCATCGGAAGCCGAAGAAAAAATATTGATGGAGCGAAGAATCTCTAATATTCGAACGTTCGATGCCATGCCGTGTATCGGAACGACGTTTGCCGACATTGATATAAACCTTGTTCGGTCAGAATTTTTACCAAAAGCCGTAGCCAGTGAAATTCTTGCAGACGATAAGCGCCCTCTTGAAGAACAGTTGGCATCACTCGGATTTTTCGACTTGCGATATAACTGTCCGACGAACGGATGCATTATTCTGTTCGGGGGAAATCCGGGGCGCTATTTTCCGGGAGCTTATGTCCAATATGTCCGTTTCAAAGGTGTGGATCGTGCAGGGGAAATCATCAATGAACACAAGTTCGGGAATAACCTTTGCCATGACCTCATTAAAATAGACGCATTCGTCGAAACGAGTGTGTCGCAAAAACGCCCGATTCCGATTAGTGTTCTCCGGGAAGAAACCGTTGCGAATTACCCATACTGGGCAACGCGGGAACTTCTGATGAATGCGATCATGCACCGGGATTATGAAACGAATGCCCCGATACAATTCTATGAATACGATGATCGTATTGAAATACAAAATCCCGGCGGTTTATATGGAAAAGTCAGTCCGGAGAATTTTCCGAATGTAAGCGATTACCGCAATCCGTTCATTGCCGAAGCGATGAAAATTCTCGGTTATGTCAATCGTTTCAGCCGAGGTGTTTATAGGGTTCAAAAAGAGCTGACGGAAAACGGCAATGAAAAAGCCGAATTCGACTTTTCATTTGTCACGGCATTTCGGGTAATTGAAAAAGCATCGAAACGATATTACGATGCAGGCTTCGGTGCTGAGAGAAACCCACAAGAAACCCACAAGAAACCCACAAGAAACCCACAAGAAACACCCCAAAATATTCGGGAAAGGATCATCTACGAAATCCAAAAGAATCCGGCAATCTCCGGCAGGGAATTGGAAGCGTTATTAGGACGTACCTCGAATAGCATTAAGCATTATCTACTGCAAATGAACAAAGAGGGGATTATCAGTCATGAAGGGCCGACAAAAGGCGGCAGATGGGTTGTCTTAAAAAAGTAGTACAATACTATGGGCCAGCAGGAATACGAGGCTTTCAAAGCGAAGTTGCGGGAATGGATGAACACCCACCCCGACGAATACGCCGCATTCGAAGAGGCGATGAACGCCCGTGACTATGCAGGGTGCCAGTCGGTCATATTCCAAGCCATGTCCCTTATCCCCCGGTACCGGCGCCTAATGTCCGACAAAGCCAATGAAGGACTGTTCGAGCATGTCGATGAGATCGAACAGGCGGCCCGACAACACGACCTTGCCGGCAAGATCATCCGGGAGTGCGAACAGCCCGGCAAGGATTCCACGCTCCCGGCGATGCTTTGCTGGCTCTACTTCGGCAAGAGTTTCGAACGGATGGTAGAGCGTTGCGAAGAGCTGCGGCGCTCGCCCGATCTGGGATTCTTGCAGAAGATGACCATGAGCGCCACGATCAGACTGCTGATCTCCCGCTCCATCAAATTAGAACTGCGCACCAAGCAGGACTGGGATGCCCACCGCGAAGCGATGCGGCTGGCCGAAAGCGACCGGGTGCTGGAATGGGCTGCGGGCACTCTTCCGGCCGAAGATGCGGGTGAAAAGAGGAAACCCGGCCGGCCGAGTACGACCAAATCATTGGTGGACATGTTTTCACCGGCTGTCACGCATCCCGACGTGTTGCGGCAAAAGATCGGCGAATACATCACGAAGAGACACACCCAGACCGACATCGCACGGTTGAAGATCGCACTCGATGAATTGCGCTATCTGGTAGTTCCAACCAACATCAAACCGTTCCGCGATGCCCTGCAAGCGGAATACGGCTCTGACATCCGCATCGTCCACGAGCGGGGCATACAGGAAGCATACAGCCGCCTGACGGAACCGCTGCTTATCGGATCGGCCGTCAGCAGTCGGGGCAGCGAGGCCCTCATCATCCGGGAAATAAAAGATTTTCTATCGCAATAAGGCTCGTTAAATTCGCCTTAACACACCGCGAATTAAACGCTTAAATATCGCTCAATCATAACATTATATTTGCGCCGTCGCTCGGATTTCCGGGCGGCGGCGCTGCTTTTCCCTCCGCCGGAATGTTGCGCCTCATAACGGGCGGAAAGCAATGTATGAAAGATTTATTATCCATCCTCCGGGATGCTCCGGGCAGCATCCGGCTGGAGGTAAGCGGCGAGGATCTGTTGGCTTTCTCCAAAAGCCTTATCGACCGCGCCAAAGAAGAGCTGGCTGCACAAGTCGCCGAAGCCCGCAAGGAACGTTACCTGACCAAAGAGCAGGTCAAAGAGCTATGCGATGTTTGCGACGCGACGCTCTGGCATTGGAACCGCAAAGGATATCTGAAAGCCGTTAAGGTCGGTAACAAGGTTCGCTACCGCACCTCGGACATTCAACGGATTCTCGGCGAGCGCGATGGCAAATAAGGTGTCAGACAGCGTTGCAGTCCCCGGCAAGCAGTCCCGGAACGAGCGTATCGAGGAGTTCCTGCGGGAGCATTACGCCTTTCGCTACAACACAGTCAAAAGCCGTGCGGAGTTCCGCAGCAGCGACGGCGAGTTCCTCCCCGTGACCAAATACCGGCTTAACTCCTTTCGGCGGGAGCTCGACCGCACCATCGGCATCTCCACCTCGGCGGAGAACCTGCGCAGCATGCTCGAAAGCGACTTTTCCGAGCGTGTGAATCCCGTGCAGGCGTATTTTCATAAACTGCCGCTAGTAACGGGAACGCAGGCCATCGACGAACTGACCGCGACCGTCACTGTGCGCAACGCCCGGCATTGGTCGGAGTACCTGACCAAATGGCTCGTCGGCGTGGTCGCCAATGCGATGAACGACCTCGGATGTCAGAACCATGTCTGCCTGGTATTGACCGGCGAGCAGGGAAAGTTCAAGACCACATGGCTCGACAACCTCTGTCCCCGCTCACTCGCCAGTTATCTTTTCACGGGAAAGATCGACCTGCAGAACAAGGACATGCTGACGCTGGTCGCCGAATACCTCTTCATCAACATCGACGACCAGCTGAAGGCGCTCAACAAACGGGATGAAAACGAGCTTAAGAACCTCATCACGGCTCCTTCGGTCAAATACCGGCGGCCCTACGACGTTTACATCGAAGAGTATCCCCACTTAGCGAGCTTCATGCCCTCGGTAAACGGGAACGACTTTCTGACCGACCCGACCGGCTCGCGGCGCTTCCTGCCCTTCGAGGTGTTATCCATCGACATCGACCGGGCGATATGGGTCAATATGGATCAGGTATACGCCGAAGCCCGAACACTCCTGCATAACGGATTCCGCTACTGGTTCGACGAAGCCGAAATCGAAGAACTGCACCGGGGAAACGCCGCATTCCATGTCCAGACCATCGAATACGAAATGCTGCTGAAAGGGTTCGAGAAACCTCCGGAACATGCCGTCACGGATTGCTTTATGACCACCGTGGAGATTCTGGACTATCTGCGCAGCTATTCGTCGCTGAACCTCTCCGAGAAACGTATGGGCGAAGCCTTGCGCAAGGCTGGGTTCGAACGACGCTCGAAACGTGTCAACGGAAATCCCGTCTACGGCTGGGTCATCGAGAAGATCACACCCAATCCTTTCGTCTCTTACGGATTGTAGTTACTACGCTACTACACACAGCTGCAAAACATTGAAAAAGAACACGCAGGCGTGTAGTAGGATGTAAAAACACACCTTACTGCATCTTACGACGCTACTACGTCAATTACTACGGTAGTAAGCTGCCATGCACTTCATTACTACGCATAGCAAATTGTTTATCAAACGATTACGCGAATGTAGTAGGTAGTAAGGCAATATCGCTAAACTTCGAAAAACAAACATTATGAATGATCTGAAAAATATCGGCATCAGGCAATTCCTCGCACGGCGGGGCATTCAGCCCAAGTACGAATGCAACGGCTACGGTATGTATCTTTCCCCTTTGCGGGAAGAACGCACGCCGAGTTTCAAAGTGGACTACGTGCGAAATCTTTGGTACGACTTCGGACTGGGCGAAGGCGGCACATTGCGCACCCTCGTAATGCGGTTGGAGCGGTGCGACAGCCGCGAAGCGGTCCGACGGCTGCAAAACGGTGAAAAAAGGGACGCCGGTTCCGTTTCTCTTTCACCGGGTGTTGGCGAGCGTCCAGCTGCCGGAGGTCCCTTGCCGGTCTTGCGTCCGGCCACCCTTCCCGCGTTCCGCATCCTCTCCGACGCTTCGCTCCGGCATCCGGCATTGGTCGGTTATCTCGCCTCGCGCGGCATCGTCCCGCCGGTCGCCGCGGCATTCTGCCGCGAGGTCCGTTACGAGATAAACGGCCGCGCCTTTTTCGCCGTCGGTTTCCGCAACGATGCCGGAGGGTGGGAGCTCCGCTCCGCACGGTTCAAAGGCGGCTCCTCGCCCAAACATATCACCACCATCGACAACCGTTCCGATACGGTAATCGCCTTCGAAGGATTTATGGATTTCCTCGCTTATCTCTCGCTGAAACACCCCGAACGACTGCGCATCGACGCCGCGGTTCTGAACTCGGTCGTCAACCTGCCCAAAGCCATCCCGTTTCTCTCCCGGCATCCGGTGATTCACGCCTTCTTTGACAACGACGAAGCCGGGCGTAAAACGACCTCCGATCTGATCCGTCTTTGCCCCCGCAGCGAGGTAATCGACCAAAGGCATTTTTACAGCGGGCACAAGGACGTAAATGACTATCTGACCGCCCGCATAAAAGACCGAACACAAAAGCCTTCGACACAGAAGAACGCCCCCGAAACAAAGGCCGTTCAGACTCTTCGGAATAATCTGCAAGCCCTGAAAGCGGAAACGGCGGAAATTGAACCACCGTGTCGGAAAGGGGTAAAGATTTAAGGAAGGCAAGGTTGTGTTTTCGTAGACGAAAACTGCGCCTTCCCCGCTGGTCGGCGTAAAATCCCGCTGGTCTGAAAAAAATGCTTACAAACCACTTATCATGGAAACACCGAAAAAAACATACGGCAAACAAGGCGGACGCCCGAAAGTCAGTATCGGCCGCATCCGCAAATACGTCGTCAGCACGCGGCTCAGCCCCGAACGGAAACTCCGATTCTCGGCCCTCTGCCGCGAGGCAGGGCAACCGCCTGCCGAAGTCCTGCGCCAGCTGATCGACCGAGGAACGGTAAGGGCGCGAATCACACGCGAACAGCTGGATTTCATGGCCCAGCTCAAAGGCATCGCCCGGAATCTGAACCAGCTGACCCGGCTGGCCAATGCCAAAGGTCTGGCGGCTGTCAGAGTCCGGCATGCGGCAATCGTCACGGCCATCGAAAAACTCCTGAAACAGATATGCGATGGTCGGTAAGGTAATATCAGGATCGTCTTTTTCGGGAACGGTGGGTTATGTGATGAAAGAGGAATCCCGGATACTGGAAGCCGAAGGCATTATGCCTCCGGAAGTGAAGGACATGGTGCAGGACTTCAAAGACCAGACCTTATTGAACCCGCGACTGAAAAACACCGTCGGGCATATCTCGCTGTCTTTTTCACCCAAGGACGCTCCGCGGATGACTGACGCCCTGATGACGCAGATCGCAAAGGAGTACATGCAGAAGATGGGCATCACCGATACGCAGTATCTATTGGTGCGCCATCTCGACCAGCCCCATCCGCACTGCCATCTGGTCTACAACCGGGTCGGAAACAACGGGCAAACCATTTCGGACAAGAACATCAAGATTCGAAACGCCAAGGTCTGCCGGGAGCTGACCGAGAAATACGGGCTATATCTCGCGCCGGGAAAGGACGACGTGCGGCGGGAGCGGCTGCGCGAACCCGACAAGACTAAATACGAAATCTACGATGCTATCAAAGGCAGTCTTCCCAAGTGCAAAAGTTGGAACGAACTGGAAGGCAAATTAAAGGAACAAGGCATCGGCATCCGTTACAAGTATTGCGGAAATACCGACCGCAAACAAGGGGTGTTGTTCTCGAAAAACGGTTTCGAGTTCTCCGGATCGAAGATCGACCGGGCTTTCAGCTTTACGAAACTCGACCGTCATTTTACCCTCGTGCAGCAACAAACCCAGCACCGGGCCACGCTCTTCGGGAACCTCTCGGCGGCGGTCGGCAATTACCGTTCGGCATTTGCCGGGTTATTCGGCAACATGGGCAGAGGAGGAAGCAGTACGCGTGAAGAGCCGCCATCGGTAAACCTCGGAAAGGCAGGCGGGATTCCGTTGCCGCCGGCCGGTTCGCCCGGCGGGGTGTCGGCCGAGCAGTTGCAGCGCAAGCCGGGAGAAAGTCCCGAAGAGCATATAGCACGAATCACGGCACTGCTCGATGCCGCTGCTGCAGCGATGGCCATAGCCGCAATGGAACGCCGACGCAGGATGGAAGAACAGAAAAGAAGAGCCAAAATGAAAATATAACCTTAAAACCGGAAAGCCATGAACGACAAAAATAAGATCGACCTCTCAATCGAGATGTACGAAGACCTCAAGGAAACACTTGTCAAAGCCATTAAAAACGCCAAAGCAGGCGGCGTAGGGAACGCAGGTTGGGAGAATACGCAGCTGGAACGGATCGAACGGCTGATAGAGGCCGCGGAACGCTCGCAAGGGCAGATCGCACAGCAGCTCGAACAACTGCAACGGAATACGGCCTTGTCCGGAGCAAAAACCGAGCAGATGCAGGAATTTACCGACAGATACAACGCGTTGCTGGCGCAGTTAGCGGGGAGACTGGAGGTGATCGACAAGGAGAATCGAACAATAATTACTGAAGTTCTAAGTTTCAAAAAGTCTTTATCCGAATTCAAGAACGAAGTTGATACGACGAAATTCGAAAAGCTCGCCAACAATACATTATGGGAAATGAAAACCCAGATACGCTATCTCAAACAACCACCTATCGTTCTGAGAACAATCGTATTTCTAACCGTATTATCAATTTTGACAATATTGGCAACCGGGTATTTATATAGAGATCGGAACGAATGGCGGGGCGAAGCTACATATTGGTATAAACAGAGCGACCAATATAAAACGACACAGACTAATAAAAAATAAAAACATTTTTTATTACTGGTAAATTTTGTATCTTTGCCACGCAAAGGTTCGGAAAGAAGGCCATATGGCCTCCGATCGATTAAAAGGGAATGCCGTGAAAGTCGGCAACAGTTCCCGCTGCTGTAAGTTCCTGTCCGGAAACGGACACATGAGGGATCGACAATCTCAGCCACTGGTGAAAACCGGGAAGGCGTCGTAACCGGAATAAGTCAGAAGACCTGCCTTGCATGACAGATTGGTTTCGCAGCCTGCGGAGAATGGGCGTGAATCGATAATGCATGTAAAGCACTTTTTCATTTTGTTTCGTTGCATTGCGGCTGTGGAATCAATGGTTACCGAACAAACTATTGATACCAAGCGCATAATGAAGCAATTCTACCTTTCGATCCTATGTCTCGCATTTATTGCGGGGGGGGGAATTTCCACAGCAGTTCAGGCATCCGATAAAGCCGATTCCACCACGAACCGGCGTTACGTCGGAAAACTGGACAGTATCCAGAAAATCAACGAGGTCATCATCGTCGGCACCCCCGTCATTCCCAAATACCGCGAAGTCATCCCCGCACAGGTCCTCAAGGAGGTCGACCTGCAACGGCTGAACAGTCTTTCGGTGGCCGACGCCATCCGCTATTTCGCGGGCGTGCAGCTCAAGGACTACGGAGGTGTAGGCGGACTGAAGACCGTCAACATCCGCTCAATGGGCACCAACCACATGGCGGTCTTCTACGACGGAATCCAGTTGGGCAACGCCCAGAACGGGCAGGTCGATCTGGGGCGCTTCTCACTGGACGACGTGGAGGAAATATCGCTCTATAACGGACAGAAGAGTGACATTTTCCAGTCGGCCAAGGATTTCGGGGCCTCGGGAACCATCTACATCACTACGCGGCGCCCCCGCTTCGAGGAGGGCAAGCGGGCCAATTTCAAGGCCACGATGAAGACCGGCTCGTTCGGGCTCATCAATCCCTCGATGCGCTACGAGTATAAGATCTCCGACGCCGTCAGCTCGTCGTTCAGCGGCGAGTGGACCAACGCCACCGGCCGGTACAAATTCCGCTACCGCCGCCGCAACACGCTGGGCGAGATCGCCTACGACACGACGGCCTACCGACAGAACGGCGACATCAACGCTACGCGCATGGAGGCCGGACTCCACGGCAAGATGGCCGACGGACAATGGACCGTGCGGGCCTACACCTACAACTCCGAACGCGGCATCCCGGGAGCCATCGTCAACAACGTCTTTCGCCATGGTGAGCGGCTGTGGGACACCAACTCGTTCATCCAGGGAACGCTGACCAACCGCTGGTCGAAGAAATTCCGCACGCTGTTCAACACCAAGTACGCCGCCGACTACACCCATTACGAGAATCAAGACGCCAAGTTGATCCAAACCAAGAACACCTACAAGCAGAAGGAGTTCTATTTCTCGTGCGCTAATCTCTACAACATCTTCGAACACTGGGAGGTGTCGCTGGCCTATGACTTCCAATGGAATACGCTCGACGCCACTTTTTACATGCCCACAGAAAGCGATGGCACCTTCCCCTTTCCGACGCGCTATACCCACATGGCGGCATTGGCCACGGCTTTCGAATGGGGCCGGCTAAAGATGCAGGCCAGCGTACTGGGGTATTTTGTCCACGAAAAAGTCGAGCGTTTCGAAGCCCGGCCCGACAAGGCTGTGGCTACCCCTGCGTTTTTCGGATCGTTCAAAGTGCTGAAAAACCACGACCTCTCTGTACGCGCCTTCTACAAACGGATGTTCCGTATGCCGACCTTCAACGACCTCTACTATACGGACATGGGCAACGCCTTCCTCAAGCCCGAATATGCCGAACAATTCAACGTCGGCCTGAAATACACGCGCAATTTTGAGAAATCGCCTTTCATGCGGATGCTCGACGTTTCGGTCGACGCCTACTACAACAAAATCACAGATAAAATCATCGCCTATCCCAAGGGACAGCAGTTCCGCTGGACGATGCTCAATCTGGGCGAAGTGGAGATCAAGGGCGTGGACGCCGTGCTGAACGCCCTGTTCACGCTCGGCAAGCTGGAGGTGACGACCAAGTTCCAGTACACCTATCAGAAGGCCATCGACATCACCGACCCGGCCGACACCTACTATCGCGACCAGATTCCCTACATCCCTTGGCACAGCGGCTCGGCCATCCTTGCACTGTTCTACAAAGGGTGGGGGCTCAATTACAGCTTCATCTACACGGGCCAGCGCTACAACCAGCAGGAGAACATCCCGCGCAACCACACCCAGCCGTGGTATACGAGCGACCTCTCGCTACAAAAAACGTTCAAGATACGCACCCGAACCCTCAAAGCCTCGGCCGAGGTTAACAACCTTTTCGGACAGGACTACGACGTGGTGCTCAACTATCCGATGCCGAAGACCAACTTCCGGTTCGTCGTCAGCGTCGATCTCTAACCCCCGCGAGCCATGAAAAGGTATCTCTTCTTCGTTTTGGCCGGATGCTGCCTCGCCGCCGGCTGCCGGAAGATTGAACTGGTGAACCCCACCGAATACGAGGTGCTGCCATTCGGCGAGGATCCCGACGCCGATCCGATCGGCATGTATCTGCTCAATGAGGGCAACATGGGCAGCAACAAAGCTGACCTCGACTACCTCGACTACCGCACGGCAGTCTACGCCCGGGGCATTTACGCCGAGAAGAACCCCAACGTCGTCAAGGAATTGGGCGACGTGGGCAACGACATCCAGGTTTACGACGGACGGCTGTTCGCCGTCATCAATTGTTCGCACAAGGTCGAGGTGATGGACGCCTACACGGCGCGGCGCATCACGCAGATCGACATTCCAAACTGCCGCTACATCCGGTTCAAGGGCAAATACGCCTACGTTAGCGCGTATGTCGGGCCCGTGGCGATGGATCCCAACGCCCAAAAGGGCGCGGTCTTCAAGGTGGATCTCGACACCTATAAGATCGTCGGCCAGGTGACCGTGGGTTACCAGCCCGATGAACTGGCCATCATCGGCGGACGCGCCTACGTCGCCAATTCGGGCGGTTACCGCGCCCCGAACTACGACTCGACGGTCTCGGTCATCGAACTGGAAACCATGCGCCAAATGTACAAGATCGACGTAGCGATCAACCTCAGCCGCATCAAAGCCGACGCCTACGGCAACCTGTGGGTCTCCTCGCGGGGCAACTACGACGACGTTCCGTCGAACCTCTACCGGCTGGAACCCAACGGCGGACGTTACCAGGTGGCCGAGGCGATGAACATTCCGGCTTCGAACATGATCATCTCCGGGGATTCCCTTTATGTCTACAGTGTCGAGTACAGCAACCAGACCTCGAAAAACACGGTAACCTACGCCATCATCGACGTCAAGAAAAAGCGTGTCGTATCGCGCAAATTCATCACCGACGGCACAGAGCTCGATATCGTGATTCCCTACGGCATTGCCATCCACCCCCGAAACGGCGACATCTATGTCACCGACGCCAAGAACTACGTTTCGAGCGGCGTATTGCACTGTTATTCGCGCGAAGGCGTCCACAAATGGAGTGTCCGCACGGGCGATATCCCCGCACACATGGTTTTTCTCGAACGCAAACAGACTCGGCAATGAAAAAGATATTCGCCATCCTGCTGTCGGCCCTCGCGCTCGGCGGCTGTGAAAACGACGGCATCCCCTATGTGAGCCTCGGGCTGGACGACCTTTACAAGGTCGCCCGCATGCAGACCGTCGATCTCAAACCCGCCTTCACGGGCGAAAGTTACCGCTGGACGGTTAAGACCGCCTCGGGAGCCGATTCGCTGCTCTCGGAAGAGAAGGACTACATCTTCCTGATGCAATACCCGGGCACCTATGACGTAACGTTCCAAATCTTCGACCCCGTCAATCCGATCGTGCACCGGATGACCTTTTACGTGGTCGAAGAGGAGGTAGAGTACAGTCCCTACATATCTACGGTCTACGAATACTGCCCGGCTCCGGGACAGTTCGTGAACGCGATGCCCGAATATCGGGAGGGCGACACGGCGGAGACCATGCGGCAGAAGGCCGAGGAGGCCATCGCCGGAAAGATGCAGAGCGGTGTTTCTCTCGGCGCATACGGCGGTTACATCACGTTCGGATTCGACCATACGGTCGTAAACGTTCCGGGCGAATACGACATCCGCATCGACGGCAACTCGTTCAACAGCGCAGCTCATCCGGGCGTCGACGGAGGCAGTTCGGAACCGGGTATCATCATGCTCATGTTCGACGAGAACCAAAACGGCAAGCCTGACGACAAGTGGTACGAGATCGACAAGAATCCGTGGTACACGGATGAGGCGGCTACCTACGGTTATGAGATCACCTATCATCGTCCCGCCCCCGACCATGTCCCGACGCCCGGCGAAGGAAACGACAGCGCCCTGACCGATATGACCTACATCAAATGGGAGGATAATCGAGGACAAACCGACTATGTCTACAAAAACAAGTTCCACGACCAGGACTACTATCCTAAGTGGATCGACGCCGACGAAATGACGTTCCGAGGCACGCTGCTGCCCAAGAACGCCGTGGATGTCTCAGGCAACGGCTCCTATTACCTGCAATACATGTTCAAATACGGCGCCTATGCAGACAACTATCCCAACGAGGCCAAGGACGAAAACGGCAACTATTACAACGGCTTCGACATCGGATGGGCCGTGGATCCCGAGACCCGCGAACCGGTGCACCTGCCGGGGGTCGACTTTATCCGCGTCTACACCGCCCTAAACCAGTACTGCGGCTGGATCGGCGAGACCTCCACTGAAATTTTCATGGCCCGCGACATGCATATCTACGTGCGGCCCGACCAACACCAATAAAATAGAGATTTCACACTATGAAAATGAAAAAACTGCTGTTGCTGCCTGCGTTGCTGCTGACGCTGAGCGTCGGGAATGTCGCCTGCTCCTACCACAACGACGACAACCCCAACGAATACCCCGATCCCCAACCGGAGCCGGAACCCGAACCGGAGCCCGGACCCGACATTAACCAAAAATACCTCGAAGCTGCGTATACCTCTAACTGTTTTATGGTCAAGCCGGGACAGTCGGTCGACATCCCGATACTGAAAGCCTTTGCCATGTGGAACCTCTACGCCGAATGGCTGGGTGAAACTGATCTCATGGGACTGACACCCGAACCGGTTCTGCTTTGGCAGGATCTGCCGGGTTTGATCACGAACGTCGGACTGATTCCTGGACAACAAGCCGAAGAGGGTTCCATCGCCGTATCGACGGCCGACAAGGTGGGCAATGCAGTAATCGGCATCCGCATCGGCGGTGCAATCCGCTGGAGCTGGCATGTTTGGGTGACACGCTACGATCCGGATGCGGAATTGGTAGCTTACGGCAAAATCTACACATGGGACAATAACGGCGACGGAGTTGTAGATTATACTTTTATGGATCGCAACCTCGGAGCCACGATCGACAAGGCGATCATAGAAAATACTGCCGCTGACTCATTGGCCGCTTGCGGACTGATGTACCAATGGGGGCGCAAGGATCCTTTCCCCGGAGACCACGACTTTCGCCGTTCCAACAGTACCGATTACAACTATTTCGAAAGCAAACCGATCTACGACACTTCGGGAACGTTGCTTACCGAAGGAAGTGCCACTGGAGGTACGGGTATCCGCTCCGTTAAGACGGATACGGATCTCACGCGGACGGGGCTCGCCAAATCCATTCTTGAACCGATGACCGTTCTGCTCGGCGCCGAAGGGTACAGCGATTGGTATTGCAGCAGTAAACCCGCAGAAATCAAAAAATGCGACACGCTGTGGTGCGGCACACGGGGCAAAACGCCATTCGATCCCTGCCCCGAGGGGTGGCGAGTCCCAGCGAACAAGAATGACAAGTTCATCTGGAACGGGCTCGAAAACGCCACAACCGACTACTCGGCACTGGGAGTATTCCCCTATGCCGGATTCCGCTATCGGGCAGGCGGTGGCTGTCTGAAAAACTCAGGATTCGGAGCCAGTATCTGGTCGGGAACTCCACCGACCGGTATTGGCAATGCCTATGAACTCTCCATCTACATCTCACCTTCGGAAAAACGACCGATCATCAAATCCGACGTCAGTTGCCGCAGCGACGGACAATCAATACGCTGTGTAAAAGATGCATGACTATGAAAAAAACGTTTTTATTTTTCACATTGTTACTTCTTGCTAGCGTGATATGTAGCTCGTCATGCTCTTACCACAACGACGACAATCCCAACGAATATCCCGATCCCCAACCGGAGCCGGAACCCGAGCCGGAACCCCAACCCGATGTTAACGAAAAATACCTCGAAGCATCGTACACTCCCAACTGCTTTATGGTCAAGCCCGGCGAGTCGGTCGACATCCCGGTGCTGAAAGCCTATGCCATATGGGATCTCTATGCTGAATGGCTGGGCAAGAGCGATTTCACAGGGATGACACCCGAACCTGTTCTGCTCTGGCAGGATGCCCCCGGACTGATCACCAACGTCGGACTGATCCCGGGACAGACCGCCGAGGACGGTTCGATCGTCGTATCGACGGCCGACAAGGTAGGCAACGCCCTAATCGGCCTCCGCATCGGTGGCGAAATACGCTGGAGCTGGCATATCTGGGTGACACGCTACGATCCCAATGCGGAACTGGTGGCCTTCGGAAAGATCTACACATGGGACAACAACGGCGACGGGGTAACGGATTATACCTTCATGGACCGTAATCTCGGCGCCGTGATCAACAAAGCGCTCATCGAGAATACACCGGCCGACTCGCTGGCCGCCTGCGGACTGCTGTATCAATGGGGACGCAAGGATCCCTTCCCCGGCGACCGCATACTCCGCGGAACGAATCAGACCGACTACAACCGTTTCGATAGCAAACCCATCTACGACGCTGCAGGAACGCTGCTGACCGAGGGGTCGCAATCGGGAGGCACGGGTATCCGCACGATCAGAACCAGCGAAGACCTGACCCGGACGAACTTTGCCAAATCAATATTTTCGCCGATGCATTTCCTGTTAGCCGACGACTGGTTCCCCAGCAAGGAGCCCCTGAAAGTCGAAGCGTGCGACACGTTGTGGTACGGTGCTCGGGGCAAAACGCCGTTCGATCCCTGTCCCGAAGGGTGGTGTGTCCCGGCGGACAAGAACGGACTGTTCGCATGGAACGGACTCGACAAGGCCACGACCGACTATTCGCCACTAGGGGTCTTTCCCTATGCCGGATTCCGTTACCGCGTCGGTGGCGGATGCCTGAAGAATTCGGGATTCAATACAGGTATCTGGACTCAGGATACCTACCAGCTCTCCATTTACATCATTCCCTACGACCAACGTCCCAGCATAAAAAGAGACAGGGGCTATCGCAGCGACGGATATTCCGTCCGCTGTGCTAAAGACGAATAACTCAACACACCTTTAATTTATAAAACGATGAAGAAATTTACTTTCCGGAGTTTGCTGGCCATTGCGGCCGCAGGCGTACTCTTTACCGCATGTAAAGACGAGAACGACGACGGCAACACGTCGAAGACGACCTATGAATTCTCGGTGAAGGCCGAAGACAACCCCATCAGCGCCCCGGCCGACGGCAAGACCTACACCATCCTGGTCACCTCAACCAAAACGGCTCAGGCCGGAACGAGCGCAGTAGCCTACGAAGTGGTCTCATCTCCCGAATGGGCTCCGGCCGAACTCGAACAGACTGCGCTGGTCATCACGGTCGCCAAGAACAGTTCGACCGAGGCCCGCGAACCGGGCAAAGTGGTTCTCAAACAGGACGAAAGCGACAAAACGCTCGAAATCACGATCAATCAGGCAGGATTCTCCAATTCGATGTCGCTCGACGCGACTTATTCGACCGACCGCTGCAAGGTGCTCGTGATCGAACCGACGATCACAGGCTTCGACCAAAACCCCGTCTACAAATGGACGGTGAAGGGCCCTAACGACGCGGAAGCTGCCGAAGCCGGAACCGACAAGACGCTTTCGTTCATCCAACTGGAAACGGGCGACTACACGATTTCGCTGACAATCTCCGACGACAGCGGCATCACCGAGACCAAGAGCGCCACCGTCACCGTAACGACCGAGGCTACGGCCTATTCGTATTATATCTCGGAAGTCTTGGAGTATAATCCTGCGATTACCAACGGCAAGGGATTGGCATTCTCGACCATCGACACGCCGTCCACGGTATTGGCAAGCGTCAACACAAAACTCGTCGACAAGCCGTTTGACAAAAACGATCTGGGAGTGAATCTCGGTTCGTTCGGCGGCAGCATCGTATTCAGATTCGACCATACAGTGATGAATGTCAATGGTCTGCGCGACTTCCGCATCGGTTCATATGCCACCAAAGGCGCTTATCCTGCACAAGGGGTTGTCTATGTTTCGTCTGACGCGAACGGCAACGGCAAGGCCGACGATGAATGGTACGAACTGGCTGGCAGCGAATACGGCAAGACCGGCGAACGACGCAACCTGAAAATGGTTTATACCCGTCCCGACAATGTCACCCCGTCCGATGGAATGGTAGAATGGGTCTCCTATGCAATCAACGAATCGGAAACCGGAACCTATTGTTATGCCAAGGCTCCATGGGGGACATTCTCGGTCTGGCCCGCATGGTTGATGGAATCGGCCGAGGGCACCGCACTGACATATACGGGTTGCACGATGCTGCCGCCTCTGGCCAAGGCCCCGGAAGATCTGACGAACGGCTGGCCAACTCAAGCTTCCCGCTGGTACGACTACGGCTATGTCTGCAACAGCGACCCCACGGATGAGACTGGATCGTCGTTCGACATCGGCTGGGCTCGCGACAAAGAAGGGAACAAAGTTAATTTGCCGGGCATCGATTTCGTGAAGATCCAGAACGCCACCTTGCAGGATCTGGGCTACGGCTATGGTCCGGCCTGCGTGTTGTTCAACTGCGCTATCGACCTGCACTTGGCGGGAAAAGAGATCGAAACAATTGCGCAATAATATTTGACACGGCGGCGGGGCCTTTTAATCGCGGTGAACCATTGCAAACCTTCCTGTAATTAATCCTGCCGCCATTTTTTTGATAGTCTGTTTGCAGAAACTGGAGAATCACAGAGGTTAGTAGTATGCGTTGTCTGCCATACAACCATACATCCGGTTTCTGCAAACAGACTTTTTAACGGATTCTTATGAAAAAAACAGTCTATTTCATCCTGCTTAGCGCGGCTACCTTCCTTATCTCCTGCGCATCGAACACGACAGGAATAGACGCCTATACGGAAACCCTCTACAAACCGTCCTATGCCTCGGGCTTCGAGATCGTCGGTGCTGAAGGCCGGCAAAGTACGCTTCTCAAAGTATTCAATCCGTGGCAAGGCGCCGAGAACACCGAAACAACGCTCTTCATCGTCCGCAACGGAGAAAAGATTCCGGCAGGTTTCACCGGACAGGTCGTGAAAGCGGGAGCGAGGCGCATCGTTTGCCTCTCCTCTACTTATGTGGCGATGCTCGATGCGTTGGGACAGGTCGACCGGGTGGTAGGAGTTTCGGGAAGAAACTATATTTCGAATAAATATGTAACGACACACCCCGAAGCCGTGGCGGACATCGGCTTCGACGGAAATATCGACTACGAACTGCTGCTCGCACAACGGCCCGATCTGGTGCTGTTGTTCGGCGTGAGCGGCGCAAGCGGCATGGAGTCGAAACTGCTCGAAATGGGCATTCCGTTCTGTTACATCGGCGAGTACCTCGAAGAGTCGCCGCTCGGCAAGGCCGAATGGCTGGTGGCTATCGCCGAGATCACCGACAGCCGCGAAAAAGGCGAAGCAGTCTTCGAGCCGGTTCCCGAACGTTACGATGCGCTCCGGGCAAAAGTCGCGGCGGCGACTTCGAAACATCCGAAAGTGATGATTAACACGCCCTATGCCGGGTCGTGGTTTATGGCGTCGACCGAAAGCTACGTCGCCCGGCTGATCGCCGACGCCGGAGGGGATTATATTTACAAGAAGAACACATCGAACCGTTCGCTCCCCATCGACCTCGAAGAGGCGTATATGCTCACGGCACAGGCCGATATGTGGCTCAATGCGGGCAGTGCCGCGTCACTCGGGGAGTTGAAATCGCAGTTCCCGAAATTCGCAAACACCCGATGCGTAAGAAACGGTGCCGTTTACAACTGCAACAAACGGCTGAACGCCGCCGGAGGCAACGATTACTGGGAATCGGGCGTCGTCCGGCCCGATGTCGTGCTACACGACCTGATCGCAATCATGCACCCGGAGGCACTGGACGAAAACGACCGGGAATTACACTACTACCAACGCCTCGAATAATCAACGGTCGATACCGTCGCGCGAAAGGACGCCCTGCGTGTAGTAGTGCTTCACATCGCACATTTCAGTAACAAGGTCGGCCGCATCGATCAGTGCCTGCGGTGCATAACGCCCCGTGATAACCACCTCGACAGCCGGATGACGGCTGCGCAGCACATCCAGCACGACAGCGGTCGAGAGCAGTCCGAAATGCAGAGCGATGGTCAGTTCGTCGAGGATCACCACATCGTATTCCCCGCTTCGGAGCAGGTCCGCACAACGGGCCCATCCTTTGCGTGCCGCTTCCGCATCGGCCGACTCGGGGTCTTTTCCGATAAAACATCCGCGCCCCAGTTGTTCGATACGGATACGGCCGAATGCCGGGTCCGAGCCGTTGAACAGCCGTTCGATCTTCGTTTCATTGTATTTCATCGATTTGACGAACTGCCCGACATAGACGCCCTTCCCGGCGCACAACGCCCGCAGGGCCAGTCCGAATGCCGCCGTGGTCTTGCCTTTGCCGTTACCGGTGTAAACGTGTACATAGCCTTTAGTCTCCATTCCTAAAAATTGATTTGATTCCCCTCGGCGAACAGCGAATCGAGAAGCAGACAAAGTTCCGATACCAGTTCCTCTCCGTCCAGATCGCCGTTCAGGGTGAAGAATTTCCCCAGCGGAGTGCAGTACTGCACCGTGCTGACGGCCTCGCAGGAATCGGCACCGCAGATAATGACCGCATCGACATCGTCCTCATGCCGCAGCATGGCGTTGTAAAATGCCAACAGGTACCGCGGGGCGTTTATCGACGGAACAAGTACCATCGTTCCCGATGCGTCGAATTTGTCGGGCGAATTTATCACTTTCAGACCGTATCGGTCTGCAATCCTTCCGGCCGTTTCCGCCGGAACTCCGTATAATACGATATTCATAACTATTCAATTAAAAAAAGGCGCGGCCGGCTACTAATCTCTATGCAATGACTTGTTATGGCAGTAACGGGTCTTTGTTTGGCCGCGCCTTTTTGAGTTATCCGAAAATCAAAATCAAAAGCTGGGCCGCCAGCACCCGCAGGAACATCGACAGCGGATAGACCGTAGCATATCCCACCGAAGGTGCGTCGGACGTGGTCTGCTCGGTCGAATAGGCCAGTGCCGGCGGATTGGTCGACGCGCCCGAAAGCACGCCGATCAGCGTATAATAGTTGAGTTTGTAGTAAAAACGTCCGAAAAGCCCCGCCAGCAGCAGCGGAACGATCGTGATTACAGCTCCGTAAGCGATCCAGACATATCCGCCCGCGACGAGCGTAGGCACGAAATCCTCGCCGGCACCCAGCCCCACGCCCGCAAGGAAAAGCGAAATGCCCACTTCGCGCAGCATCAGGTTGGCCGACATCGTCGTATAGGTGATGAGCCGGTAATGCGGACCGTAGCGGCCGATCAGGATGGCGACGATCAGCGGACCGCCGGCAAGGCCCAGTTTCACGGGCTGCGGAACGCCGGGAATCCAGAACGAAATACTGCCCAGCACGACACCCAGCGCGATGCCGATGAAAATAGGAATCAGGTTGGGATGGTTGAGACGCTTGAGCGAATTGCCGAAGAGCCGCTCGGCATGGGCTACCGAAAGTTCGGGACCCACGACCGTCACCCGGTCGCCCAGCTGCAACTGCAGATTCCCTGCAGCCACCAGGTCGATACCCGAACGGTTGATGCGTGTAATGGTGACGCCGCTCGTGGAGCGGATGCGCAGTTCGGCGAGTGTCTTGCCGTTCAGCTCGGGTTTGGTGATAAGTATTCGGCGTGAAATCATCTTCCTATCCGGCATCATCGGACCGGCATCCACCTCCCGGCCGAGCAACGCGACCAGTGCCTCGGCATCTTTGGGCGCCGCCACGAGCAAAATCCGGTCGCCGCAGCGGAGCGTCGTCGCAGCATCGGCCAGTTCAGGAGCTTCGCCCGGACGGCAAATCCGCGACACGACGAAATCGCGCAGGGCCAAACGGCGTATTCCGGAGATGCTTTTACCCTCGACGGCAGGATTGCAGATTTCGACGGAAATCCGCCGGGTCGTCAGGTCTTTCAGCACGTCCGTACCCAAACCTGCCGCCTCTTCCTCCTGCCGCACGTCGATACGCAGCAGATAGCGCAACGCCAGCAGGGTCAGGATGGCTCCGATCACTCCGAGCGGATAGGCCAATGCATAGCCTGTCGCGATATCCGGGGCATCGGCTCCGGCGTGCAGGTCGCTGAAAGCCTGCTGCGCGGCACCCAGCCCCGGGGTATTGGTCACGGCACCCGACATCACGCCGACCATCGTCGTCATCGGAAGCCCGGTGACATAATAAAGGGCAACCGTTGTAACGACGCCGAGCGCCACGACCAGTACGGCCAGTTTGTTCAGTGTGATGCCGCCCTTGCGGAACGAGGAGAAAAATCCGGGACCGACCTGCAAACCGATCGAATAGACGAAGAGAATCAGTCCGAACTCTTTGAGGAAGTGCATCAGGTGCTCGTCGATGTTCATGCCGAAATAGCTGAACGCGATGCCGACGAACAAAATACCCGTCACCCCCAGCGACACCCCGGCCACCTTCACCTTGCCCAACATGATGCCGAGTGCGATGACCAGCGCCAGGATCATCACCGAGTGGGCGACACCGCCGCCCCAAAGCGACTCGGAACCAAATAGCAATCGTTCGAGTAATTCCATACCGAATCCCGTTTTAGGCCGAGCTGTTCCCGCAAAGCGAAACCCGTGTGCCGAAAACGGCACAGCAATCCTTGCAACAGCATCGGAATTAAAATTATCATGCAGTATACAACCGAAATCAAACGCCCATCCCTCGGGGTCCTTTGACATCGAATCGACTTGGCAGGTCTTCTGACTGACTCCTGTTCCGAAGCCTTCCCGATCCTTGCGGATCAGTGGCTGAGATGTTCGAAACCTTCACGGAGTTTCACAGCAGCGGGACTGTCCGGGATTTGCACCCGATTCCCTTTTCATTTCCTCCCCGGCACGGGGAACGGAAAACCAAATCTGGGGCAAATATAACGGTTAATCCCGAAAAACAGCGCTCGACAACAAATTATTTTCGTGAAACAGCATTACAAACGCCCGAAACGACTATTTTTGTTTCATGGATTTTTCATTTCGATATACCGCAGAAGACCATTGCGCTGCATTGCCCGTGGCTGACTATATCGCCCGGTTCCGTGATGCCAAGCGGTTTTTGGAGTGTTGCCGCGCCTGCCGCAATTACGGCTGCAGCTGGGGATGTCCGCCGTTCGGATACGATGTCGGAGCATATCTCTCGCAATATACGTCAGCATTGATTATCGCGACGAAGATCACTCCTGCCGAACAGCACGTTCCGATGTCGGAAGCCGGCCGGCTGATCCGCCCCGAACGGCAGCGGCTCGAACGGCGGCTGCTCGAAATGGAACGCAGGTACGGCGGACGGTCGTTCGCCTATGTCGGCACCTGCCTCTACTGCCCCGAAGGAACCTGCACCCGCCCCGAAGCGAAACCCTGCCGCCACCCCGAACTGGTACGTCCATCGCTCGAAGCCTGCGGATTCGACATCGCACACACAACCTCCGAACTCTTCGGCATCGAACTGAAATGGGGTACAGACGGATCATTGCCCGAGTATTTGACCCTTGTCTGCGGGTTCTTCCATAATGCAGAAAATATAATATGGAACGGATAAAAGCCGTATTCAACTGGAGCGGCGGCAAGGATTCCGCCCATGCGCTGTTGCGGGCACAGCAATCGGGCGAATACGAGATCGTCGCGCTGCTGACTACCGTAAACCGGGATACGCACCGTTCGACGATGCACGGCATCCCGACGGCATTACTGCAAATGCAGGCCGAAAGCATCGGCGTTCCTCTTTATATCGTAGACCTGACGCCCAAAGGCAATATGGAGGATTACGACGTCGCCATGTCCCGGGCCGTGGAGCATTTCAAGACGCAGGGCGTGACCCGTTTCATCTTCGGGGATATTTTCCTGCACGATGTGCGCAAATACCGGGAGCAGCAACTCTCGCCGCACGGAATCGAAATCGTGGAACCGCTTTGGGGAAAATCTTCGGAAGAGGTGATGAACGATTTCCTCGTATCGGGATTTCGGACGGTCGTCGTAACCACGATGGCCGACGGACTCGGCGCCGACGCCATAGGCCGGGAGATCGACCGCGGCTTCATAGCCTCTCTGCCTGCCGGAGTCGATCCCAATGGAGAAAACGGCGAATATCATACATTCTGTTACGACGGTCCGATCTTCCGACAGCCCGTGCCGTTCCGGCTGGGCCGATCTTTTTCACAAAGCTACGACATCCGCCTAGACGACGGAACGGTGAAAACTTATTCCTATTGGTTTGCCGACCTTCAAGCTCTAAATACAAATTCGGATGCAGGAACCGGCCCTGCATCCGAATAACACGGTACATCTTGGTCACAGCGCGAATTTTGCTCCGATAAAGTAAGTGCGCGGAACTGCCGGACCGTAGATATAAGCGGCATCTTTGTTCTGGCCGAAATCGAGGTCCTTCTGGAAGCTGTCGAAAAGGTTTTTCACCCCGGCATTCAGTTCCAGCCGCAGTTGTTTCGTGAGCCGGAAATTGTACGACAGCCGCAGGCCCATATCCCAGAAATCGGGCGTCAGACGCTCGGTATCCCTCTCGATATACCCAGCATTGTGCTGCACGAGCATCCGGCCCGTGTAGTTGCCGAACACCGACGCCGTGAAATCACGCGTGAGGTTGACGTTCGCCGTCAAGTAGCCGTAATGGTCCGGCGAACGGAACATCCGCCGCTGGGGCGTCACGTCGTCCGACCATTTTTCGGGTTCGTCGTAACGGCTGCGCTGGAAGGTGTAGCCCAGCTGCAGCTCGAACCGTCCCGGAATACCCGCCTTGGCTTCGGCTCCCACGCCGGCCACGGTGGCTCCCGAAGCGTTGCGGCGCTCCTTAATGATGTTGCCCTGGGCATCCTCGCCGATTTTTTCGAGCGTAAACACGTCCTCAAGCATCGTGTAGAATCCTTCGACGAGCAGGTTGGCCTGCACTCGCCCGAAATTATGATACAGATCCACCGATGCACTCAGGCTGTGCGAGTATTCGGGTTTGAGATCCGGAGCGAGTCGAATGATCGCCACCTTGTTGTCCAAAGCGTCGATGTGCAGGTCCTCGTTGTAGGCCTGCGGCGCGCGGTAACCGCTCGAATAGCTGGCCCGCAGGCCGATCTTTTCCGTCGGACTGTAACGCACGTTCACGCGCGGCGAAAAGACGACGTTCTTCATCATGTTGTGCTTGTCCACGCGGCCGCCGATCAGGAAGTTGAGCTTTTCGCTCCGCCACTCGTTCTGGAAAAAGAAACCCGTGCTATGGGTGGTCTGCTCGAAGTCGCGCCCGAAGCCGAGGTATTTGTCGTGCAGCGTATTGTAGTTGTACTCGACGCCCGCCGTCAGTTCCGAGGGCAGGAACAGCAGTTTATGGAAAGAGTAGGTATATTGGGCTCCCGCCACGAACGTCTTGTCGTCCGTAGCGCCATAGGCGTCGGGCTTCTTGTCCGTGCCGAAATAACTGTCACGGTCGATATTCTGCGCCGAAGTATAGATGCCCATCCGGTGGCGGTTGTTCGGACTGAACCAGTCGAATTTCAATCCGCCGCCGTCGATCTTGTGATTGAGCTGTTCGGCGATATCGGCCATGTGGGGCGGCTGGTCGAACTCGTTGCCCCCACGGCGAAACTCGTGAATATGGTGGTATTCCGCCGTCAGACGCGTATAGGGCGAAGTTTTGTAATAGGCCCGAAATCCGGCCGTCTCGGAGTTGAGTTTTGGGATGTCCGAGAATCCGTCCCCGTTGCGGTCATACGAATCGCGGTCCTTAATCATGCCGAACAGGTAGACACCCATTTTGTAGTCGTCGGAGACGAACGAGCCGTTGAGCGAGGTGTTGAAGTCGGCCGTACCGCCCTCAAAGATATTGGTCGTATTGGAGAGTGTGACGGAGTTGCGCAGCGGCTCCTTGGTGATGATGTTGACCACACCGCCGATGGCATTCGCCCCGAACAACGCCGAGCCGCCTCCGCGGATCACCTCGACCCGCTCGATCATGGCGACGGGCAGCTGTTCAAGGCCGTAGACCGATGCCAGCGAACTGAAGATCGGGCGGCTGTCGAGCAGTACCTGCGAATACTGCCCTTCGAGTCCGTTTATGCGCAGCTGGGTCGTACCGCAGTTGCCGCAGTTGGTTTCGACGCGCAATCCCGACTGGAAATTCATCGTCTCGGCCAGATTGCACGAGGCGGTCGATTCGAAGAGTTTGGCCGAGGCCACCGATACGATAGTCGGTGATGTTTTCTTGTTGGTCTCCGTCCGGCTGGCCGACACGACGACCTCTTCGACAGAAAGCGCCTCTTCGGTCAGGGAAAAATTGACCTCGATGGTCTTGTCGGGCGAGATCTCGACCGTCTGCTCGGCACTCCTGTAACCCACAGACGAGGCAACGAGCGTAAAACGGCCCTGCGGCAGGTTCTTCAGGAAATAGTGCCCCGTGGCATCGGTAGCGATGCCGATGGTCGTGCCTTTCACGGCGATGGTGGCAAAGGCCAGATGTTCGTAGGTTTTGGCATCGACCACATGGCCGGTGATATTTGCGTCGCTCTGCTTTTGGGGCTTCATGGCAGGCTCCTCCCCGGCGGAGCATACCGCGGGGAGCAGGAGCATGAGAAATGCCCCCAATATTTTTTCTTTCATGGAAAAATCCGGTTTTTGATAATTACTGATACATATACATGGCAACGGGTGCGGGCAACAAGCCCGTCCCGTTCAGAATGGAATGTGTATCAGCAGACGGGAGGTGCACGCAGCCCGTAAATCCGGATCGGAGCGTCCTGCCGGACGGCCGGTTTTTGCGTTTTGAAAATGAAGGAAACTCCCAGCAGCCGTAAGGCGAATGCGACGAGCGTCGCCACCATCATTACCAGCAGCGACAGGTGTGCGATCAGTTGAAACTGCTGCGGGGTATGGCTGTGGCCGGGATTATTCGAGGTACCGGAGAAAGGATGCGAGTGAACATAGATATGCCCGTCGATATTGTGAGCATGGGGAAACAGCGTAACAGAACTCCAGTACCATGCGAAGAGTACCAGTAGCAATACCGCACCTATGTTCCGTTTGTATTTTCGCACTATTCTTTATATGATTGGCTCCAAAGATAACGAAAAAAGATGAAAAATGCATTGTCATCATAAGAAATGCAGACAAATTGCGGATGCAAAATACGAAATACAAATCTCATATTATTAAATACCAATCATTTGACATTTCCAAAAAGTACCCGAAAGCTCAATGATCTTTCCTTATTCATTAGCCTGTGTGATTCGATATAGAGAAAATACAACACCTAATTTTACATTTTTCGGGTGTAAAATTGGGTATCAATCGTATAAAAGATTGATATTCAGAAATTATTTCGGCACGTATGGTACTTGAATATTGATATGCAACAAGACCTTTTCAAAATGGCTCATATCAAACTTGAAGTCCCGTATCAACTGAACCAAAAGAACCGGAAACAACTCTCATGAGCTTACAATCGTTCCAGAAAGCATATCAAAAGATTTCTCAACTTAACCAGTTCTTGATTAGTATGACATACGGGCTGTTTACCCGTACAGCCGTTAAAATCGAGCTTGGTCATGCTGCAATACCTCAGCTTCTACAATCATCGACAAAATTTGTATTATCAAATATGCTTTATTTTAATTCAACCAACAGGTTACACAATAACAAAAGGGATATCCAACATTTGGTTTTCACATTACAACCATTTCTTCTCTGTGGGGAAAATGCGGGGAAAATCCGAAAATAAAAAATCGCCTAACTTGCCATAATCAACAAATTAAGCGATTTTACTTGTACCCGGAGCCGGGATCGAACCGGCACGGCCATTACTGGCCACAGGATTTTAAGTCCGGCGTGTCTACCGATTCCACCATCCGGGCGCAGTCTTTCGCCGAAAGACGCCGGCAAAAGTACGAAAATATTTACGATTTGCCAAAATCTATGTAATTTATCATCGCCGCATCGTCGTCGGGCCGGAACCAGCGGATTTCCGGATCGCGGCGGAACCAGGTGAGCTGCCGCTTGGCATAGCGGCGCGAATTGCGTTTGATCAGCTCCACGGCCTCGTCATAGCCGATACGCCCGTCGAAGTAATCGAAAAACTCGCGGTAGCCGACCGTCTGCAACGCATTCAGTTCCCGGTAGGGGTACAGCGCCCGCGCCTCGGCTTCCAGACCGTCGGCAAGCATCCGGTCCACCCGGCGGTTGATGCGGTCGTAAAGCTCCTCGCGCGGCAGGTCGACGCCGATTTTCACGATTTCGAACGGACGCGCTCGCCGTATGCCGGTACGCTGCCGGGAGTAGGGCATGCCGGTTTGAAGGCATACCTCCAATGCCCGCACGACACGCGCCGGATTGTTGAGGTCGACAATCCGGTAATACTCCGGGTCCAGCTCCCGGAGCTTCTCGGCAAGCGCTCCGAGTCCCTCCTCCGCCAGCCAGCGATCCATCTCCTCGCGCAGCGATTCGTCGGCCTGCGGCAGGTCGTCCATGCCTTCGCACAACGCCCGGACATACAGCCCCGCGCCGCCGACGGCAACGACGTAATCGTGGCCGGCAAAAAGTTTTTCGAGCCGCGCAAGGGCCTGCACCTCGTATTCCCCGCAACTCAAGTAATCCTTTATATCGTGCGAGGCAATAAAATGATGCTCAACCGCTTGAAGCTGATCGAAAGTGGGCTGCGCCGTGCCGATCGGCATCCCCCGGTAAACCTGCCGGGAATCGGTCGAAAGGATCGGAGCGGCGTAATGGCCGGCCAGACGGATGCTCAAATCCGTTTTGCCCGAACCCGTCGGCCCGACGATGACCAGCAGCCGTTTAGTACTCATCGTCGTAATTATCGTCGCCCTCGAAATCGCTGAATTCGCTCATCACTTCGCCGAAAATCGACCCGTCATCGTCCTCCGCGCGCGTTTTCGACGGATCGTACTGGTCGGGAGCTGCGGCCTGCGCATAGATTTCACGCGGATAGGAAGCGCCCTTCTCGGCCTCGAAGGTTCCGGTAAGTTCCAGAAAATAAGCACGGTCGCCGAACATGTCGAAGAGATAGATCAGACGGTCGCGGCGGTTGTGGATGACCTGGCCGAGCGTTACGCTCTCCATCGCCGCGGGAGCGTCCCCGGAGCCGTCGTCCATCTCCACGCTCGTAAATTCGCGTTGCTTCTCCCAGCGGTCGTCGGCCGTGAAGAACGAAGCCATACAAGGCTCATAATCAAGCGACTGAAGGATGAAATCATGGAAATCGAGCAGCGTCATGTCGTACATCGCCTCGTAATCGCGCACGAAATTATCGTTTTCGTCGCTCAACATCCGGAATCGGAAAACCATCGACATTGCAGTAGTATTTTTAGAATATTGTTTCGTTACGACACCAAATATAACACTTTTTGTCAATCCAACGCCGCAAGCCACGCAAGAACGTCGCGGTCGTCGGGATAATCGGTCAGGGCCGGAGACTGTGCGCAGCCGAAACCGGCGCGGCGGCTGTGGGGGAGACACCCGGTGACGACGCATTGCAGTTCACCGTCATGCCCGGCAAGCCATGCGGCCACTTCGTCCAACGTCGCGTAATGCGCATAGGCGATCCGGCTCAACGCCGCCGGAAAGGCGCATTGCTCGACAGCCACGGCGCATCCCAGATCGACAAACGGCCGTCCCTGCATTTCCAGCAAGGCGCGCTGCTGCCTGTAATTGTTTATATATTTATCGTTTACAGGCGGTATTTGAAGCGCAGGTTCATATCCTTCCGGCGCGAAAATCAGCGACACGCTGCGACACCCCAGCCCGGAATAGGCCCAGATGTCGTCGGCCAGTCCGGCAAGCTGTTCCGGCGTCTCGCGCCCCGAAAGCACGGCTACCGACTGGCGGCTGCCCCGCAGCAGGGAGGGAATGCCGGCGTAATGCGCCCGGAAATAGCGGTTGGCGTTGTCGCTGCCGGTGGCGATCACGGCGTCGACGGGCGACGTTCCGTCGTACAGGCGGACCGGCGCGGAAGGGTCGATTTCGCGCAGCAGCCCCACGACATGTTCCATCAGCACGGAATCCTTGGCGGAGGGCTTCACGAGGCAGCCGTGGCCGCTCACAAGCACGCACAGCAGGTCGAAAAAACCGACGAGCGGGATATTTCCGGCCATGACGACCAGCACGCGCCGCGGCTCCGCAACCGGAAGGGCAGGGTAGTCAGCCAGCCACGCTTCGAGCTTTTCGCGTTGCAGCATGTCGCAGGCGATCGCGCGCACCGCACGACGGATGTCGGCGGGCGTAAACCAGCCGTTGACACGGCAGGCGGAGTCAATGACCGCGCGCGTCGCATCGTCATCGCCGAAACCGAGCAGGCGCGCGCCCAATGCGGAAAATGTTTTGATCATGTTTTTCATGGCTACAAAGATACTATTTCACGTTGTAATCCGCACATTTTTCCAAAAGTTGTGCTATTTTTGCAAAAGGGCATACAATAACATGTCAACGACTATGGAGAGAAATTTGAAAGACGCGCTGCAACACCGGCGCAGTTATTATGAACTGACCCCCGAATCCCCGATCGACGACGCAAAGATCGAGGAAATCATTCATTTTGCGATACGACACATCCCGTCGGCCTTCAACTCGCAGTCGACGCGGCTGGTGCTCCTGTTGCACGAACAGCACAAAGCGTTCTGGGAGATCGTGAAACGGACCCTGCAAGCCATCGTTCCCGCAGAGGCGTTCGTCGCCACGGAGCAGAAGATCGACCGCAGTTTCGCATCGGGATACGGCACGGTGCTCTACTACGAGGATACGACCGTCGTGCGGAAACTGCAGGAACAGTTCCCGACCTATGCGGACAATTTCCCGATCTGGTCGGAGCACACCTCGGCCATGCACCAGCTGGCGGTATGGACGATGCTCGAAGACGCCGGGTTCGGCGCGTCGCTCCAGCATTACAACCCGCTCATCGACAAAGAGGTGCGCGAACGATGGGATCTGCCCGCAGCGTGGCGGCTGATCGCCCAGATGCCGTTCGGAGCGCCGGGCGGAGAGCCGCAGGAAAAGAGTTTCAAGCCCTGGGAAGAGCGCATACGGATATTCAAATAGAAGCTCCCGTAGAAGCTCCCGGCGGCAGGCATATCGTAAAAAAAATTGCAGAATACATTGGAAAAATTTGGAGTTTCGAATTTTTTAGTTACCTTTGCACTCGCAATTACGAAACATGCTTTTGCGGAAATAGCTCAGTTGGTAGAGCGCAACCTTGCCAAGGTTGAGGTCGCGGGTCCGAGTCCCGTTTTCCGCTCTTCGAAAACGAGTGATAATCAATGAATTATCGCTCGTTTTTCTTTTTACGGGTGCGAAATGAAACTCCCCGTAATGCCTTTTTTGCGCCGTTTTCCGAAGAATGTTTTACCATTTGTTTAACCATGTTTTACGGCGGCAAAACACCGTTCGCGCTTGTCTGCATAATGCCGCAACATTATGAGTGTCAGCATTAATGCCATTTGCAGAAAAGACCGCATCAATCAAAACCGCACCACGAACATCTACCTGCGTTTTACCGTCAATCGCCGCAGCCGTTATGTAAGCACGGGAATCAATATCCCTGCCGACGATTGGGATTTCGACACCCAGACGCTTAAAACCCAAAATCCCGCCGTTCAGCTACGGATTTACGAGCAAATCGAGAAATACGACAAGCGCATCAAACGGCTCGAAGCGTTGGAGGTCCCCGTAACGCTGGACAATGTGCTGGAAACCGACGGACGGAGGGTTTATTGCACGATAGCCGAATATTTCCGCCGCACGATTACACAGTTGGAATCGGTGGGTAAAATCGGCTCGGCATCGAAACACAAGGTCACGTTTTCACTCCTGCAACAATTCCGCTCGACCAATATCCGTTTCGACGAAATTACGGTTGGCTACCTGCGTGATTTCGAACTGTTCCTTATGAAAAAGGGGAACAAGAGCAATTCGATAGCCACGAAATTCAGCGTTCTGAAAGCCGTCTATAACAAGGCTCTTGCCGAGGGGATTTTCACCACGCCGCACAGTCCGTTTCTGCAATTCAAAATCGGACGGTTGTGGACAGCCACCCGCAAACGCGCCATCCGCAAGGAGGAGGTGCAACGGCTGATGCAAGCGGAGATACCCGCCGACGGTTCGGCCTATCTGGATTTCGCACGGGACATTTTCCTGTTTTCGTACCTCTCGGCAGGCATCAATTTTAAGGACATCGCCACCTTGCGCTACTGCGATATGGACGAGGAAAGAATCTACTATGCCCGCCACAAAACCAGCAAGGAGATGACCTGCCACCTCTCGGAACAGTCGAAAGCGATTATCGGCAAATACGCCAAATCCGACCATGCGGACGAGGATTATATTTTCCCGATACTCGACCGCCGCATACACAAGACCGAGCAACAGATTTACGACCGAGTGCGCAAGGTGCTGAAACATGTGAACAAGGCCCTGCACGAGTGGAGCCGATTATTGGGGCTGAAAATCGAACTGACTACCTATGTCGCTCGGCACACGTTCGCAACGGTCTTGAAGCGTTCGGGAGTGAATATTGCCATCATTTCCGAATCGCTCGGTCATTCCGATTTATCGTGAAGGAACTGTAAATTTTGGCGAAAATGAAAAAGATAAAATATTAAGAGCTGTGTGTCAACATTGCACACACCTCTTTTGGTCTTAAAAAACAGTGTCTATTTCTCCCTGCGCAAAAAGCGGTCGGTCAGGAACCGGCGCACAGGCTCGTCGTAGAGTTTCAGACAGAGATAAGCCAATATCACAGAACCCGCGACGAGCGCCAGGGCGCCGGGCAGGGACTCCGTGAAGGTGAGGTTTTCGTTCTTGACCCAGGCATAATAGAGGTAGATGAAAGGGTAGTGCACCATGTACAGCGGGTAGGAAATATCCCCCAGAAATTTGCAGACCCGGGTCGTCACCCGGTCCGTCGTCTTTCCCGAAGCCCCGAGACAGACGAGCAGCGGAAAGAGGACTACGGCGCACAGGGTGTCGTACAGCCCGTTCATCCACAAATGTTCGCTTCCCCCGATGCGCGGCACGGAAAGTAGCGTCACGATCGCCAGGGCGCAGATCCAGAACGCGCCCCGAATCCGCACGGGCTTGAACACACGCGAAAGCAGCAGTCCGGCCGAGAAGGCGAACAGCAGGCGCAGAGAGCCGCCGAGCATGTTGTCCCCGTCCATGGCGAACCCGACGCAGATGTCGCCGAGGGGTCCCCAGACGGCGAACGCCGCCAACCCGCAGCCGGCGAGCAGCACCAGCACGGAAAGCGCCCGGGTCGGAAGCTTACGGATGAAGAGAGCGTAGAGGACATTGCCGATATACTCGAAAAACAGCGACCAGCTCGGGCCGTTGAGCGGATACATTTCACCCAGCCCTCTGATTTCGGAACCGGGCGTCGCCGGAATCAGCAGCGCGTTCAGCAGCGTGGCCGTCAGCAGCATGGATAGGGACACCGCCGAGACATCCCAGACGGAACAGCCCTGAAAATAGAACATGACGGCCCCGATCACGGCCCCCATGACGACCATCGGATGCAGACGGATCAACCGCCGCTTGAGAAAATCCTTTACCGACATCTTTTTCTTCCAGCGGTCGTCGTAGGCGTAACCGATGACGAAACCCGAAAGTATGAAGAAAAAATCGACGGCCAGATAGCCGTGGTTGATCCGCTGGTCGAGATGGCTGGTCGCATAGGCTTCGAACAGATGGAACCAGACGACCATGATCGCCGCTACGCCGCGCAATCCGTCGAGTATGTCGTAGTGCGGTTTGGTGTCTGCAAATGCAGCTGATGAGATTTTTGACATCGGCTTTCGTATGTTTGGGAGAAGTAAAGATCGTAAAGAGCCGGACGGATGTCAAACCGGATACACCCGGTTCGGCGGAGCCTTCCGACTGAAAATTGTCGTTCCGGCCCCAAAGATACTAAAATATAGCCGCTTTCAAAACGGAAACGGGGAGCCATTTTGTCCAGGCTCCCCGTTTTCGGATTTTCCGCGGCTTGCGGGCGTCAGGAATTCACCTGCACCACCTGCTTCCAGTCCAGCTTTCCGGGTCTCCTCCAGCGAAATTCCCTTCACGGTGGCCGGGACCCCGATGCCCGCCAGGCCGCAAAGCGTGGGGTAGAGGTCGTACAGGTAACAGTAGGCATCGCGCACGGTGTTCTGCGGGATTCCGGCCCGAAATCGGGGGCGGCAACTATTCAAAAAACAACAAAATCCGGTCATACCGCAGCGGCGCAAGCCGAAAATGTCTTACCTTTGCCCGAAAGAACGGAACGAGCGAACGACATGGCGAAAATTCTGATCATCGACGATGAAGAGCAGCTGCGGCGGCTGATGGCGCGGATCATCGGGCTGGAAGGTTACGAGGTGGCCGAGGCTCCGGACTGCTCTTCGGGGATGAAAACGCTCCGCCGGTACGACCCCGACGTGGTGCTGTGCGACGTCAAGCTGCCCGACGGCAACGGCGTCGAGATGGTCAGCCGCATCAAGGAGGCCGCTCCGGCCACCGAAGTGATCCTGCTGACGGCCTACGGCAATATCCCCGACGGTGTGCAGGCCATCAAGAACGGCGCCTTCGACTACATCACCAAAGGCGACGACAACAACAAGATCCTGCCCCTGCTGAGCCGGGCCGCCGAAAAGGCCGAAATGCAGCGGCGGCTGACCCGCATCGAGAACAAGCTCTCCGAAGAGCACTCCTTCGACCGGATCGTCGGTGACTCGGAGGTCCTGCGCCGGGCCGTGGACCTGGCCCGCAAGGTCGCCGTCACCGACACTTCGGTGCTGCTCACCGGCGAGACGGGAACCGGCAAGGAGGTCTTCGCGCAAGCCATCCACCACGCCAGCCGCCGGGCGAAGGGGGCTTTCGTGGCGATCAACTGCTCGGCTTTCTCGCGCGAACTGCTCGAAAGCGAACTGTTCGGCCACCGGGCCGGCAGTTTCACGGGCGCCGCCAAGGACAAGAAGGGCCTTTTCGAGGAGGCCGACAAAGGCACGCTATTCCTCGACGAGATCGGGGAGATGCCCGTCGAATTGCAGGCCAAACTGCTCCGCGTGCTCGAAAGCGGCGAATTCATCAAGATCGGCGAAACACGCCCCACACGGGTTGACGTGCGCCTGATCGCCGCCACGAACCGCGACCTCGAAAAGGAGATCGCCGCCGGGAATTTCCGCGAGGACCTCTATTTCCGCCTCTCGGTGTTCCGCATCCACCTTCCCTCGCTGCGCGAGCGGCCCGGCGACATCGCCGGATATATCCGCGTCTTCGCGGCGCAGTTCGCCGACAAAATGGGACGTCGCATCGACTCGATCGACGCCGACTACATCGCCGCTCTCGAACGCCACACGTGGCACGGCAACGTCCGCGAACTGCGCAACGCCGTGGAGCGCAGCATGATCATGGCCGACGGCAACCGGCTCACGGCCGACTGCCTCGCGCCCGAATTCCACGCGGCGGCCGGCTCCGCCGACCCCGATTCGCTGGCGCTCGACGACCTCGAACGCCGCCACATTCTCCGGGTGCTGGAACACACCCGGGGCAACAAGGCCGAAGCCGCCCGCCTGCTGGGCATCGGCATCGCCACGCTATACCGCAAACTCGACGGCTACGGGGTGAAATAAGCCCCTCACCGTCTCATTCCGAGAGGGCCGCCCTATCAAAATGATAAGGCGGCCCTCTTTTTCGGCGCCCATACCTATCCGGCAAACAACTGCCTGTCAACGCATTGAATCCGGAGCATAAATTCCGGCATCCCCTTCGTATGCTTACGGGCAACAAACCCCGACGGCAAAATGGCAATCGTTATCCTCCTACTGATTTTCTGCGGCGCAATGCTGCTGCTGGACCTGATGCTGTGCGGGTTCGTGAAAAAATGTCTAATTCAAAAAAACGAAGAGATGAATGAAATCATGCTGTTCCTGCTGCTCTGCGCCCTGGGTGCGCTGTGCTACGGATTCTATTTCAAATGTGTGGATTGGTTCGAAAAGATCTGACGCCCTATGTTTACAAGTCTCCTTATCCTGAGCATCCTCGGATTCGTCTATCTAATGTACGTGCTCGTCAAACCCGAAAAATTCTGAACCGATGAATACCGAAATTTCAGGCGTAATCCTGCAATGGACCCTTCTGGTGACGCTCTGCTACCCGCTGGGGCGTTACATTGCCAAAGTCTACCGCGGCGAACGCACGTGGCTCGACTTCATGGCTCCCGTCGAACGGGCCATCTACCGCTTCTGCGGCATCGACCCGGCCGTGGAGATGAACTGGAAACAGTTCCTCAAAGCGCTCCTGACGGTCAACCTCTTCTGGTTCTTCTGGGGCATGCTGCTGCTGGTCTTCCAGGGCTGGCTGCCGCTCAACCCCGACGGCAACCCGGGACAGTCGCCCGACCTGGCGTTCAACACCTGCATCTCGTTCATGGTCAACTGCAACCTCCAGCATTACAGCGGCGAGACGGGCCTGTCCTACTTCACGCAGCTGTTCGTCATCATGCTCTTCCAGTTCGTCACCGCCGCCTGCGGCATGGCCGCCATGGCCGGAATGATGAAGGCGCTGGCGGGCAAAACGAAGAAGACCATCGGCAACTTCTGGGTCTTCCTCACCCGGAGCGTGACGCGCATCCTGCTGCCGCTGTCGCTCGCCGTCGGCATCCTGCTCGTCATCAACGGCACGCCGATGTCCTTCGACGGCAAGCAAACGCTCACGACGCTCGAAGGCACCGAGCAGGTCATCTCGCAGGGTCCCACCGCAGCCATCGTGCCCATCAAACAGCTGGGAACCAACGGCGGCGGCTACTTCGGAACCAACTCGGCGCACCCGCTCGAAAACCCCAACGCCTTCACCAACATCCTCGAATGCTGGTCGATCCTGATCCTGCCCATGGCGATGGTCTTCGCCTTCGGGTTCTACACGCGCCGACGCAGTCTCGCGACATGGATTTTCGGCGTGATGCTCCTGGCCTATACCGCAGGCGTCGTCCTCTCCGTCTGGCAGGAGACGGGCGGCAGCCGGCAGATCGACGGCATGGGCATCTCGCAGGAGCTCGGTTCGATGGAGGGCAAGGAGATCCGCATCGGCTCGGCCGCATCGGCCATGTGGGGCATGACGACCACCGTCACGTCGAACGGTTCGGTCAACTCGATGCACGATTCGCAGACCCCGTTGAGCGGCATGCTCCAGATGCTCAACATGCAGATCAACTGCTGGTTCGGCGGCGTGGGAGTAGGGTGGATGAACTATTTCGCATTCCTCATCATCGCCGTCTTCATCAGCGGACTGATGGTGGGCCGCACGCCGGAGTTCCTCGGCCGGAAAGTCGAGGCGCGCGAGATGAAGATCGCCACGCTGGTCGTGCTGCTGCATCCCTTCCTGATCCTCGTCGGCACGGGCATCTCGGCCGCCGTGGCCGCCGCGAACCCCGAAATAGGGTGGCTGAACAACCCCTCGTTCCACGGATTGAGCGAAATGCTCTACGAATACACCTCCTCGGCGGCCAACAACGGCTCGGGATTCGAGGGACTGGCCGACAACACGCCGTTCTGGAACATCTCGACGGGCATCGCCCTGATCATGGGCCGCTACTTCCCGATCGTGGGACAGGTCGCCATAGCCGGACTGCTGGCGTCGAAGAAGTGCATTCCCGAGAGCGCCGGCACGCTCCGCACCGACACGGGAACCTTCTCGCTGATGACCTTCGCCGTCATCATCATCGTTGCGGCCCTCTCGTTCTTCCCCGCGCTGGCGCTGGGTCCCATCGCCGATTACCTGACCTTCTAATCCTGTTACCGCTATGAAACGAAACAAAAATAACTCGCTTTTCGATCCTGTCCTGCTGCGCCGGAGCCTTCGCGCTTCGTTCACGAAACTCGACCCGCGGCAGATGATCAAGAACCCGATCATGTTCACCGTCGAGGCCGTCACCTTCGCCATGCTGCTGCTGATCGTCCGGATCGCCGTGACGGGCGACACGTCGCAGGGTTCGCTGCTCTACAACCTCGTGATTTTCGCCGTACTTCTCTTAACGGTGCTCTTCGCCAACTTCGCCGAGGCCATCGCCGAAGCCCGCGGCAGGGCGCAGGCCGACTCGCTGCGCAAAACCCGCGAGGAGACCCCCGCCAAACGCATCGAACCCGACGGACAGTCGCACATCGTCAGCAGTTCCGAACTGAAGCAGGGCGACCTGTTCGAGTGCGTCGCGGGCGACACCGTCGCCGCCGACGGCGAGATCGTCGAGGGCCTGGCGTCGATCGACGAAAGCGCCATCACGGGCGAATCGGCCCCGGTGATCCGCGAGGCGGGCGGCGACAAAAGCTCCGTCACGGGCGGCACGAAGGTCCTCTCCGACCGCATTCTCGTGAAAGTCACCGCACGGCCCGGCGAGAGTTTCCTCGACCGGATGATCGCCCTGGTCGAAGGCTCCTCGCGCCAGAAGACGCCCAACGAAATCGCGCTGACGATCCTGCTGGCCGGGTTCACGCTCGTTTTCGTCATCGTCTGCGCCACGCTCAAGCCCTTCGCCGACTATGTGGGGGCCAATATCACCGTCGCGGCGTTCATCTCGCTGTTCGTCTGCCTGATCCCGACCACCATCGGCGGCCTGCTGTCGGCCATCGGCATCGCCGGCATGGACCGCGCACTGCGGGCCAACGTCATCACCAAGTCGGGCAAGGCCATCGAGACCGCCGGCGACATCGACACGCTGCTCCTGGACAAGACCGGCACCATCACCATCGGCAACCGCAAGGCCACGCGCTTCCATCCCGCCGACGGCATCGCCCCCAAGGCTTTCGTGCGCATGTGCGTGCTCTCGTCCGTCGCCGACCCGACCCCCGAAGGCAAATCCGTCGTCGAGCTGGGCGCCGCCGAAGGGGTCCGCACCGACCCGGTGGCGATGGTCGGCGTGCGGATGGTGAAATTCACCGCCGAAACCAAGTGTTCGGGCGTCGACATGCCCGACGGACGCCGCATCCGCAAGGGAGCCGCCGAAGCGATCTTCCGCATCGCCGCCGAGCACGAAAACCCCTGCCCGGCCGGAATCGCAGCCACCGTGCGCACCATCTCCGAGAACGGCGGCACACCGCTCATAGTCTGCGAAAACGAACGGATCATGGGCGTCATCGAGTTGCAGGACATCATCAAGACGGGCATCCGCGAACGCTTCGAGCGGCTGCGCCGGATGGGCGTGAAGACCGTGATGGTCACGGGCGACAATCCGCTGACGGCCAAATACATCGCCGAGAAGGCAGGCGTCGACGACTTCATCGCCGAAGCACGTCCCGAGGACAAGCTCGAATACATCCGCCGCGAACAGCAGTCGGGCAAGCTGGTGGCCATGATGGGCGACGGCACGAACGACGCCCCGGCGCTGGCGCAGGCCGACGTGGGCGTGGCCATGAACAGCGGCACGCAGGCCGCCAAGGAGGCGGGCAACATGGTCGACCTGGACAACGACCCCACGAAGCTGATCGAGATCGTCGAGATCGGCAAACAGCTGCTGATGACGCGCGGCACGCTCACGACCTTCTCCATCGCCAACGACGTCGCGAAGTACTTCGCCATCGTCCCGGCGCTGTTCATCGCCTCGATTCCGTCGCTCGGCGCGCTGAACGTCATGCACCTCCACTCGCCCGAAAGCGCCATTCTCTCGGCGGTGATCTTCAACGCCCTGATCATTCCGCTGCTCATCCCGCTGGCCCTGCGCGGCGTGACCTACAAACCGATCGGGGCCTCGGCCCTGCTGCGCCGCAACCTCTTTATCTACGGACTCGGCGGCGTGATCGTCCCGTTCGTCGGCATCAAACTGATAGACATGTTAATAAGCGTATTCTTTTAAAGCATTGCTTCAACTATGAAAAACCTTTGGATTTCACTCAAAATAACGCTGGCGATGTGTATCGTGCTCGGCGTGGGATATGTCCTCGTGCTGCGCGGCGTGTCGGCCGTCGCAGGCCCCAACGGCGGAGAGGCCGACGTGGTAACGCTCGACGGACAGGTCGTCGGCGCGGCGAACGTGGGGCAGCGGTTCACCGATGTCCGCTATTTCTGGAGCCGTCCCTCGGCCGTGGACTACAACGGCGGCGGTTCGGGCGGCAGCAACAAGGCTACGACCAACCCCGAGCACCTCGCCGGGGTGGAACAGCGCGTGCAGGACTTTCTCGCGGCGCATCCCTACCTCTCGCGTGCGGAGGTTCCCGCCGAGATGGTCACGGCCAGCGGCTCGGGCCTCGACCCCGACATCTCGCCCCGCGGGGCGCAGGCGCAGGTGCGCCGCGTAGCCGAGGCCCGCGGGCTGGACATCGCTACGGTACGGCATCTGGTCGACTCGCTGACCCAAAAATCGTGGCTGGGGCTTTTCGGCACGGAGAAGGTCAATGTGCTGCGCCTGAACGTCGCTTTGGAAGAACTGAACGAAAACTAATCGCAAACCATGAAAATAGATAAAAAGATGAAACGCTGGGTATTCATTCTGATCGCCGCTTTGGCAATCTTTCTGACCGCCGACCTCTGCGCCCGGGAGCGCGGGGTGAAATTCTCGGGCGGAACCGACCTGGTGAGCACCTACGTATGGCGCGGCGTCCGCGAAAGCGGCCCGGCTTTCCAGCCGTCGCTGACGATGAGCGCCGGAAACTTCTCGGCGACGGCCTGGGGTTCGGTCGATTTCGACAGCGCCTACAAGGAGATGGACCTCACGCTGGCCTACGCGCTCGGACCCGTGACCCTTTCGGTGGCCGACCTCTACTGGACCGGACACGCCGACGACCGCTATTTCGTCTTCGACAGCCGTTCGCCCCACCGCATCGAGGTGGGCGCCAGCTGGGTCGTTTCGGAAAAGGTCCCCGTCACGCTGTCGTGGTACACGGTTCTCTTCGGCGCGGCCGACGTGAACCACAAGGGCGAACGCGCCTATGCCTCGTATTTCGAGGCGGCCTGCCCGTTCACGGTGAAGACCGTCGACATGAAGGCCGGCGTGGGCATGGTTCCCAGGAACGCCGCCGCGACCTACCTCACCGGAGACCGCGGGTTCTGCGTGCAGAACGTCTTCCTCAATGCCGGAAAATCATGGACCATCAAAGGGACGGATTCGATGTCGGTCGGCGTTTTCACCAACCTGATCTGGAATCCGGCCCTGGACGACGTTAACTTTGTGGGAGGCATCTCCTTCCGGATGTAACCGATGGAGAGGCAGGACAGCGTTCAGCGGTTTCTGGAACTGATCCGGCGTTCGCACCGCGGCAAGTTCAAGGTCTACATCGGCATGAGCGCCGGCGTGGGCAAGACCTGCCGCATGCTGCAAGAGGCCCGCCAGCTGCTCGACGCGGGCGTCGACGTCCGCATCGGCTACATCGAAACGCACGGCCGCGCCGGAACGGAAGCCCTTGTCGAAGGGCTTCCGCTCGTGCCGCGCCGCAGACTCTTCTACAAGGGCAAGGAACTGGAGGAGATGGACACGCAGGCCATCGTCAACCTCCGCCCCGAGATCGTCGTCGTGGACGAACTGGCCCACACCAACATCGAGGGGAGCGAAAACCCCAAGCGGTGGCAGGACGTGATGCAGATTCTCGACGCAGGGATCAGCGTCATTTCGGCCGTCAACATCCAGCATATCGAGGGGCTGAACGAGGTCGTCGAGGAGATCACGGGCATCGAGATCCGCGAGCGGGTCCCGGACAGCGTGCTGGCGATGGCCGACGAGGTGGTGAACATCGACCTCACGGCCGACGAACTGATCGAACGGCTGAAAGCCGGAAAGATCTACCGCCCCGACAAGATCGCCGCGGCGCTCGGCAACTTCTTCACGCAGGACAACCTGCTGCAACTGCGCGAACTGGCGCTGAAAGAGGTGGCGCTGCGCGTGGAGAAGAAGGTGGATAGCGAGGTGACCGGTTCCGAAACCTTCCGGCGCGACAAACTGCTGGCCGTGATCGACTCCTCCGAAAAACGCGCCCGCCGGGTCATCCGCAAGACGGCGCGCATGGCCACGCACCTGAACGCCGCCTTCACGGTGCTCTACGTGCAGGGCGACCGCGAGGCCGACGACCGCATTCCGCTGGCCCGGCAGCGTTACCTGATCAACAACCTGAACCTCGCCACGGAACTCGGCGGCGAGGTCCGCCGCATACGCTCGAACTCCCCGGTGGAGAGCATCGCCGGAGTGTGCCGGGAGCAAAAAATAAACATCGTCTGCATCGGGCGTCCCGAATTTTCACTATTTTCGCTGTTGAAAAGCGCAATCCGCCTGCGGCGTCTGACCGTCCGGCTGTCGCGCATGAACATCGACCTTTTCATTTTTTCATAAGCCATGAGAATACAAAGGAGAATCACCCTGGGCATCGGCATTCTTTTCACCATGATCCTGCTGCTGGGCATCCAGTCGGTCGGCTACGTCCGCCAGCTGTCGCGGGCGACGGGAACCATCCTCGCCGACAACTACAACTCGCTGCAATACGCCGGGGAGATGCTGCGGTCGCTCAACGACATCGGGCAGGATTCCATATCGCGGCACGCCCTGCGCGAAAACCTCGCCCTGCAACAGCAGAACATCACCGAGATCAGCGAGAAGGAGACCACCGCGGCGCTCGAACGCCACGTCGCTTCGCTGAGCGACCCGGTCACCGAAGCCGAAATCCGGACCGTGCGCGAAGACCTGTTCCGGATCATGGAGCTGAACATGGCGGCCATCCGCGCCAAGAGCGCCGGGGTGGAGCAGCGCGCCGACTACGCCATGTGGTGGCTGATCGCCGTCGCCGCGCTCTGCGCCCTGATCGCCGGGGGCATCCTCGTCTGGTTCCCGCAGTCAGTGCTGCGTCCGATCGACGCGCTGAAAAAGGGGATCACCCAGATCGCCAACCACAACTACCGGGAACGGCTCGATTTCCCGGGCAACCGCGAGTTCGAATCCGTCGCCGAGTCGTTCAACGACATGGCCGCCAAACTCGACGAATACCGCCGCAGTTCGCTCGACGACCTGATGACCGCCAAAAAGCGCATCGAGGCGATCGTCGACACGCTGCACGAGCCGATCGTGGGGCTGGGTCCCGACCGCAGAATCCTCTTTATGAACCGCGAGGCGTTCTCGGTGCTGAACCTCCGGGAGGACGCCGTCGGACGCGACGCCGCCGAAGTGGCGCTGTCGAACGACCTGCTGCGGCGGCTCGTCCGGGGAGTGAACGACACGGAGAAGGACGCCGACAAGGAGCCGCTGAAAATCTACGCCGACAACAAGGAGAGTTATTTCCAGGTGGAGAACACGCCGCTCTACATCACTCCCGTCGGCGGGCGCGAACAGCAGTTCGTCGGCAACCTGATCGTCCTGAACAACGTCACCCGCTTCAAGGAGCTGGACTCCGCCAAGACCAACTTCATCTCGACCGTCTCGCACGAAATGAAAACCCCGATTTCGTCGATCCTGATGAGTTTGCAGCTGCTCGGCGACGACCGGCTGGGAACGCTGAACGGCGAGCAGAAACAGCTCGTCACGAGCATCAAGGAAAGCAGCGACCGCCTGCTTTCGATCACGGGCGAACTGCTGAACATGACCCAGATCGAGACCGGCAAACTTAAACTGATACCTAAAGTAACCAAGCCTATCGAACTGATAGACTACGCCGTAAAGGCTACGCAGGTTCTGGCCGAGAGGTTCTGCTGTTTCGTCGAGGTGGACTATCCCGAAAAGATCTCGAAACTCTTCGTCGACAACGAGAAGATCGCCTGGGTCATCACCAACCTGCTGTCGAACGCCATCCACCATTCGCCCGAACGGTCGCGCATCATCGTCGGCGCCGTACAGCGCGAAAAGGCGGTCGAGATCTACGTCCAGGACTTCGGGCGCGGCATCGACCCGCGTTACCACAAGAGCATCTTCGAGCGCTATTTCCGCGTCCCGGGAACCAAGGTGCAGGGCAGCGGGCTGGGGCTGGCCATCTCGAAGGAGTTCGTCGAAGCGCACGGCGGCACGATCTCGGTCGAGAGCGAAATCGGCCGCGGCAGCCGCTTCTCGATTCTGCTCCCGGCCTGAAAAACTACCCGCCGCCCGCTTCGGAGACTGTTCGGAGCGCCGCGAACAGACGAAATTCCTTACTCCGTCTGCGCCATCAGCCGGGGTCCTGCCTTGACGGCGGCGGGAAAGCGGCAGGGCACGGCGCTGTCCGCCTCGGAGGTAAGGATCACGACCGGCATACCGACGTAGACATACTTTTTCACCAATTCGAGCAAATCGCTATTGTTCAACCGGACGCACCCTTCGGTTGCACGCGTGCCGATCGAGGCGGGATCGTGGGTTCCATGGATACCGATGCCGCAGTGACCGGGCGTCTTCAGACGGATGAAATGCGAACCGTAGGCCCCTCTGATCTCCCCCTTACCGTCGCCAAAATCGTGCGTCCATGCGCTTGCGTCCTGAATCTGCTGGACGGAGAAAAGCCCTTCGGGCGTCTTCATATCACCCGGCTTCTCCTTGTTGCCCAGCGCCCGTCCGCAGGCAATGGGATAGACGGCCCGCAGGCAGCTGTTGAAATCGTAAACCGCAAGAGTCATCGACTCCTTGCAGACAGCAATAAATGCCGCCCCCGAAGGCGGCGTCTGCTGTGCACGTACGTCGACGGCGCAGAACAGCGCACATGCAAAAAAGGTACATAAGATTGTTTTCATAAGTGCAAAGATACGATTTCCCGGAGAAAATCCGCGGCATCGGCCCGGAAAGTCACAGGCTGTCTTCCGAAAAGACACCAATAGCCTCCGTATGAACAAAAACAGGAATTCCGGCATCATATTCGCCTAACTTTTACGTTTAAATAGCATATCGGCGAAAAAATCGTATTTTTGCGCCGATATACCGGGATACCAGGCAAACAATTCCGGATTTGGAAACAACATGAAACTATCACACGAGAAAATCGTGCAGCAGGCGGCCCGCGCCGGCCGCCGTACGCTACAACTCGGCGAAGAGGCGGGCGGCAGAATCCGCCGTCTGTCGAAACGCTCCTGGCTGATCCTGGCCGGAATAGCCGTATTGACTGTCGGAGGGCTTTGGTGGTGGCTGCGCCCCGAACCCGTAAAACCCATATTGCCCGTGGTCCAGGTCGAGCCTGCCGAAACCGACGACATCGAACTCTACGGCGAATACGTGGGACGCATCCGCGCCCAGCAGTTCGTCGAAATCCGCGCCCGGGTGGAGGGCTTCCTCGAAAAAATGCTTTTCGAGGAGGGAACCTACGTCAAGAAGGGGCAGCCGCTGTTCATCATCGACCCCAAGCTCTACGAAGCCCGGGTAAACAAGGCGAAGGCACAGCTGAACAAAGACAAGGCTCTGGAACTCAAGGCCGACCGCGACCTGAAACGCATCCGCCCGCTCTACGAGCAGAACGCCGCGAGCCAACTGGACCTCGACAACGCCATCGCCTCCTACGAAAGCGCCACGGCCTCCGTGGCGATGAGCGAGGCCGACCTCACGCAGGCCGAAACCGCTTTGAGCTACACGACCGTCAGTTCGCCGCTGTCGGGCTATATTTCCGAGCGCAGCGTCGACATCGGCACGCTCGTAGGTCCCAACGGCAAATCGCTGCTGGCGACGGTGGTCAAGAGCGACACCGTGCGCGTGGACTTCAGCATGACGGGACTCGACTACCTCAAAAGCAAGGCCCGCAACGTCAACCTGGGTCAGAAGGACTCCACCCGCAAGTGGGACCCCTACATCACCATCACGCTGGCCGACAACACCCAGTATCCGCTGCGCGGACTGGTCGACTTCGCCGATCCGCAGGTCGACCCCGAAACGGGAACCTTCTCCGTGCGCGCCGAAATGGCCAACCCCGACCGCATTCTGCTGCCGGGACAGTTCACGAAGGTGCGCCTGCTGCTCGACGTGCGCGAAGACGCCACGGTCGTGCCGACCAAGTCGGTCGTCATCGAGAAGGGCGGCGCCTACATCTTCGTCATACGGCCCGACAGCATCGCCGAACGCCGTCTGATCGAACTCGGCCCCGAGGTCAACAACCGGGTGATCGTCGAACGCGGCGTCGTTCCCGGCGAGAAGATCGTCGTGGAGGGTTTCCACAAACTGACGCACGGCGACAAGGTCGCCCCCGTGCCGGTCCCCGAAAAAAGCAGTGCAACCGAGACGGAGGCGTCTGAAAAATAGCGAGCCATGAAATCGGATTTCTTTATCGACCGGCCCGTGTTTTCAACCGTCCTGTCGGTGGTCATCGTGATCGTCGGCCTGTTAGGACTGGTGATGCTCCCCGTGGACCAGTATCCGCGCATCGTGCCCCCGGTGGTCAAGATCTCGGCCTCCTATCCGGGAGCCAGCGCCCAGACCGTGACGCAGGCCGTGGCGACGCCCATCGAACAGGAGCTGAACGGAACCCCCGGCATGCTCTACATGGAGTCGACGAGCAGCAACTCGGGAGGTTTCTCCGCCACCGTGACCTTCGACATCGACACAGACGCCGACCTGGCGGCCGTCGAGATTCAGAACCGCGTGAAGCAGGCCGAGGCGCGCCTCCCGGCCGAAGTCATCCAGAACGGCATCTCGGTCGAAAAGCAGGCTTCGAGCCGGCTGATGACCATCACGCTGCTGTCGAACGACCCCAAGTTCGACGAAATATACCTTTCGAACTACGCCACGCTCAACGTGCTGGACATGTTGCGCCGCGTGAAGGGCGTCGGCAGCGTCTCGAACGTCGGCAGCCGCTACTACGCCATGCAGATATGGGTGCAGCCCGACCGGCTGGCCAACCTCGGGCTGACGGTGCAGGACCTGCAAAAGGCCCTCAAGGACCAGAACCGCGAATCGGCGGCGGGCGTACTGGGCCAGCAGCCCATCACGGACCTCGACGTCACGATCCCGATCACCGCCCGCGGACGCCTTTCGTCGGTGGGCGAATTCGAGGAGATCGTCGTCCGCGCCAACCCCGACGGATCGCTCATCCGCCTGCGCGACGTGGCGCGCATCTCGCTCGAAGCCTCGTCGTACAGCACCGAGAGCGGCATCAACGGCGGCAATGCGGCCGTGATGAACATCAACATGCTGCCGGGCGCCAACGCCATGGAGGTGGCGCGCTCGGTGCGCGAGACGATGGAGGAGATCAGCCGCAGCTTCCCCGAAGGCATCTCCTACAAGATACCGTTCGACATGACCTCCTACATCTCGCAGTCGATCAGGGAGGTCTACCACACGCTGTTCGAAGCCCTGCTGCTGGTGATCCTCGTGGTTTTCCTCTCGCTGCAAAACTGGCGCGCGACGCTCATCCCGACCATCGCCGTGCCGATCTCGCTGATCGGTACGTTCGGCGTGATGCTGGCATTCGGATTCTCGCTCAACATGATGACCCTGCTGGGCCTGATCCTGGCCATCGGCATCGTCGTGGACGACGCCATCGTGGTGGTGGAGGCCGTCGAGCGCATTATGAACGAGGAGGGGCTATCGCCCTACGAAGCCACGAAAAAGGCCATGAGCGGACTGGGCAGCGCCATCATCGCCACATCGCTGGTGCTGTGCGCCGTGTTCGTTCCCGTGAGCTTCCTTTCGGGCATCACCGGCCAGCTCTACCGCCAGTTCACCATCACGATCGCCGTGTCGGTGCTGATCTCGACGTTCGTGGCCCTGACCCTCTCGCCGGCCCTCTGCGCCCTGATCCTGCGTCCCGATTCGGGCAAGCGGAAAAACCGCCTCTTCCGCCGCATCAACATCTGGCTGGGCAGCGGAACGAAGTTCTACGAGCGGATGATCCGCGGCGGCGTGCGCCACTCGAAACGCATGCTGGCGCTGTTCGGACTGACTCTCGTGGCGCTGTGGGCGCTCAACAAGATCGTACCCCAGAGCTTCATGCCGCAGGAGGACCAGGGCTATTTCACCGTCGAGCTGGAACTTCCGGAAGGAGCCACGCTCGAACGCACGCGCCGCGTGACAGACCGCGCCATGAAGTACCTGATGTCGCTCGAAGACGTGGAATATGTGCTCAACGTCACCGGATCAAGCCCCCGCGTGGGCACCAACCAGTCACGCAGCCAGTTGACGGTGATCCTCAAACCGTGGGAGGAGCGCAAAAGTTCGAACATCCGCCGGCTGATGAACGACATCCGCGAGGAGATGCGCCGTTATCCCGAAAGCAAGGTCTACCTCTCGACGCCGCCCGTCATTCCGGGACTGGGCGCCTCGGGCGGGTTCGAAATGGTGCTCGAAGCCCGCGGCAACGCCTCGTACGGCGACCTTCAGCGGGCCGTGGACACGCTGCTGCACTACGCCTCGAAGCGCAAGGAGCTGACGGGACTCTCGTCGTCGATGCAGAGCGACATCCCGCAGCTCTATTTCGACGTGGACCGCGACAAGGCCCAGATGCTCGGCGTCCCGATGGCCGACATCTTCTCGACGATGAAGACCTTCACCGGATCGGTCTACGTCAACGACTTCAACATGTTCAACCGCATCTACCGCGTCTATATCCAGGCCGAAGCCCCGTACCGGGCGCAGCGGGAAAACCTCGGGCTGTTCTTCGTCCGGGGCGCCGACAAGGCGATGATTCCCATCACGGCGCTCGGCACGACCTCCTACACCACGGGACCGGGCACGATCCGCCGCTTCAACATGTTCAACGCGGCGACCATCTCGGGCGAGGCGGCGCAGGGATACAGTTCGGGGCAGGCCATGGCCATACTCGAACAGATCGCACGCCGCCACCTGCCGTCGACGATCGGCGTCGAGTGGAGCGGACTTTCCTATCAGGAAAAGCACGTCAGCGGCCAGACGGGCTACGTGCTGGCGCTGGCCTTCCTCTTCGTCTTCCTGTTCCTCGCGGCGCAGTACGAGAGCTGGCTGATCCCCGTGGCGGTGATCCTCTCGCTGCCGATCGCCGGCATCGGCGCCTACCTGGGCAACTGGGCCTGCGGACTGGAGAACAACATCTATTTCCAGATCGGACTGGTGATGCTGGTGGGTCTGGTGGCCAAGAACGCCATCCTGATCGTCGAGTTCGCCAAGGACGAGGTCGAAAAGGGCCGCGACATCCTCACGGCCGTCATCCTGGCCGCGCGCCTGCGCTTCCGGCCCATCGTCATGACCTCGCTGGCCTTTATCCTCGGCATGCTACCGCTGGTCTTCGCCAGCGGACCCGGGTCGGCCAGCCGCCAGGGCATCGGCACGGGCGTTTTCTTCGGCATGCTCGTGGCGATCACCGTGGGCATCGTCTTCGTACCGCTCTTCTTCGTCTGGGTTTACAAACTGAAAGAAAAATGGACAACACGATGAAACGAAGCGCAACATATCTCCTCGGAGTGCTTCTGCTGCTCGCGGCGGGAAGCTGCTCCGTGCAGAAGAAGTGCAAGGCTCCGCAGCTCGACATGCCCGCGGAGATCGTCGCCGGGCAGAGCGACACGCTGACGCTGAGCGACCGGAAGTGGTGGGAGGTCTACACCGACACGACGCTCTGCCGGCTGATCGGCCGCACGCTCGACCGCAACCGCAACATGCTCTCGGCCGAAGCGCGCATCCGCCAGCTGGAGGAGCTTTACCGCGTAAGCAAGGCGGCCCGGCTGCCGTCGCTGGGCGGGCTGGCCGCTGCCGACTACGAGACCAACGACTACTACGGCGAAGCGCACAAGGGCGACGCCGAGTTCGACGTGAAAGCCACCTTGAGTTGGGAGGCCGACCTGTGGGGCAACCTGCGCTGGGCCAAGCGCAAGGGCGCGGCCGAATACCTCGCCTCGGTCGAGGCGGCGCGCGCCATGCAGATGACGCTCGTGGCGGAGGTCGCCACGGCCTACTTCGAGCTGGTGGCTCTGGACCACGAACTGGGCGTCGTACGCCGCACGGTGGAGACCCGCGAGGAGAGCGTGCGTCAGGCGAAACTGCGTTTCGAAGGAGGACTGACCTCCGAAACGGCCTACCAGCAGGCGAAGGTTGAGCTGGCGAGCGCCTCGGCGCTGATTCCCGACCTCGAACTGCGCATCGCCCAGAAGGAGAACCAGATTTCGGTGCTCGCGGGCGACTATCCCTCGCGCGTGGCGCGCTCGAAGATGGACATGAACGTCCGGATGCCCGACTCGCTGCCCGTGGGCCTTCCTTCGACGCTGCTGCAACGCCGTCCCGACGTGCGGCAGGCCGAGCAGAACCTCAAGGCGGCGATGGCCTCGGCGGGCATGGCCTATGCCGACCGGTTCCCGCGGCTGACGATCTCGCTGACGGGAGGGCTCGAAAACGACGCGCTCAAGGGACTCATCAATTCGCCCTTCTCCTACGCCGCCGGCAACCTCACCGCGCCGCTGTTCGCCTTCGGATCGAAGCGTGCGAAATACCGCGCGGCGCTGGCGGCCTACGACCAGGCGCGGCTGGCCTACGAACAGAAAGTGCTGGAGGTTTTCCGCGAAGTGAACGACGCCGTGACGGCCTACCGCAACATGCGCAGGACGGCCGAACTGAAATTCAACCTCAAGGAGGCGGCCCGGCAATACGTCGTGCTGGCCAAATTGCAGTATATCAACGGCGTGATCCGCTACATCGACGTGCTCGACGCCCAGCGGAAGTTCTTCGACGCACAGGTCGAGGAGAGCAAGGCGGTGCGCAACGAGCACCTCGCGCTCGTGGGGTTGTACAAGGCCCTCGGGGGCGGGTGGCAGCCGTCGGATGCCGAAAAAAAGGGTTGACCGTGATGGTCAACCCTTTTTCTTCCCCAGTTTGGCCCGGATGCGGCTCAACGACTGCGGCGTGATCCAGAGGTAGGAGGCGATGTGCTTCAGCGGCACGTATTGCAGCAGTTCGGGGCTTTCCTCCATCAGCGTCCGGTAGCGCTCCTCGGCCCGCGGAGCGCCGCCCGAGAGCATCCAGTTTTCGAGCGCCAGGAACTGCTCCTCGAAAAGCCTCCTCCCGAAATTGGCCGCTCCGGCCGATCGGGCGAAAAAGGCCTCCAGGTCGGCTTTGGAGATGCCGTAAAGTTCGGCGTCGCACATCGCCTCGATGGAGATTTTCGAAACCTCGTTGCCCACGTAACCCCACGTCGAAAAGAGCGCCTCGCCCTCGCCGGCGAACCAGACCGAGACATCCGCGCCGTCGTCGAGATAGTGTCCCAGCCAGATGCCGCGGCTCACGACGTAGAAATCGGAATTCCGCTCGCCCTGACGGACGACGCACTCCCCCTTGCAGAACACGCGCCGTTCCATCAGCCCGATCAGCCGCAGGCAGTCCGCCGCGGGCAGGTTGTATTTCCTGCTGAATTTCTCGATAAACGCCTCCATGCCTTACAGGTTTGAGGCCGTAAAGATAGCACAAAAAACAAATTTCCGGCTTCGTTTCAGCGGCAAAGCCACGCTGCGACCCTTCTAAAACGCACTTTTTAAGCGGGTCCGCCCGTAAATCGCCGCAACGACCGCGAAGGTGAGCGCCTCGGCCAGCGGCACGGCCAGCCAGATGCCCTCCACACCCAACAGCAGGGGCAGACCGAAGAAACACGCCGCCATGAAGACGAATCCCCGCAGGACGGTCACGGCCATCGCCGGACGGGGCCGCTCGACGCTCTGGAAATAGCCGATCGAGACGATGTTCACCGCAAAGAAAACGAATCCCGAAGCGAACAACGGAAGCCCCCGGACGGCAATCGCACAGGCGGGGCAGGAGCTGTCGATGAACATGGCCACGATCCAGCGGCTGAACAGCGCCGTAAGGCCGAAGAACCCCAGTCCGGCCGCCACGGCCGTCAGGAGCGCCAACCGGAAGGCCTTGCGCACGCGCGCGCCGTTTCCCGCACCGAAATTGTAGCTCAAAATCGGCTGGGCCGACTGCCCGATGGCGTTGTAGACCATGAAGATGATTGGGAAGAAGTAGCAGGCGATGCTGAACGCCGCCACGCCGTCCTCGCCCAGATAGCGGATGAAAACGTAGTTCCCGGCGAACATCATCATGGCGATGGCCCCCTCGCAGAGGAAGGTCGAAAGCCCCAGCCGGCACATGTAGCCCACATTGCGGAGGGTCAGGCGCATGCTCTTGCGGCTCGTCTTCACACGGCACAGGCGCACGACGTTGCGGCGGCGTCCCAAGTAGCCGAGGATCATCCCCGCACCCACGATATAACCGAGGCTCGTGGCCAGCGCCGCGCCCGTCATGCCCCAGCCGAGGATGAAGATGAAAACGTAGTCCAGCACGATGTTGATGACCGCCGGAACGGCGTTGCAAAGCATCGCGTAGTTGGGCGACCCGTCGAGCCGGATGAAGAACATGCCCGAGCTTAACAGCGCGCTGAAGGGCAGGAACGGCGCGAACCAGTGCATGTACTCCACGGCCAGCGGAAGGAGCCGTTCGGAGCTGCCCAGCAGCAGGGCCACCTCACGGGCGCAGGAAGTGATCAGGAAGCTGTACGCCGCCAGAAGGAGCGACGACACCGCAACGGCCTGCGTGACGTTGATGCGCGCCGCCTTGACCTTCCCCTGCGCAAGGTGGATCGACGCCACGACCGACGCCCCGACGCCGAACATCAGTCCGACGCCCGTGCTGATGAGGAACAGCGGCGCGGTGATGTTGACGGCGGCCAGCGCGTCGCTGCCGATGCCGCGTCCCACGAAAATCCCGTCGGTGATCACGAAAACAGCCGAGAAAACCATTCCCAGAACGGTGGGGATCAGCAGTTTCCGAAAAAGCTTCGGAATCTCCATGCTGCCGAAATCAATACTGTCTTTCATCGCATTCGTTTTTTCGAGTGCAAAGATACTCGCTTCCGGCCGGGCGAAAGTTAACATTTGGTAAAAAAAGCCCCTCCCGACGGGAGGGGCCTCGCAAGCCGGAATCAGAGCGTACCCTGCTTGAGCTGCTCGACGAAACGGTCGATGCGCCGCAGTTGCTGCGGAATCTTGATCGACTGCGGGCAGTGCGACACGCATTGGTTGCAGCCGATGCAATGGCTCGCCTGCCGGAGTTTGGGAACCGAGCGGTCGTAACCGATGAGGAACGCCCGGCGGGCCTCCCGGTAGCCGGGGTCCTGCCGGTCCTTGGGCACATTGCCTTCGTTCACGCAGCGGTTGTAGTGGGCGAAGATCGCCGGGATGTCCAGCCCATAGGGGCAGGGCATGCAGTACTGACACTCGGTGCAGGGCACGGTGGGGTATTTGAGCATCAGCTGCGCGGTATCTTCGAGCAACGCCAGTTCCTCGCCGGTGCAGGGTTCGAGCGGCGAATAGGTGCGGATATTGTCCTGCAGGTGCTCCATGTAGGTCATACCGCTCAACACGGTCAGCACTCCGGGCCAGGAACCCGCGTAGCGGAAGGCCCACGAAGCGGTGCTCTCGGTCGGACGGCGCTCCTTGAGCCGTTCGACCAGATGGTCGTTCAGCCGCGAAAGGCGCCCGCCGAGCAGCGGCTCCATGATCACGGCCGGGATGCCGCGCTTCTCCAGCTCGCCGTAGAGATATTCGGCATTGACGTTTCTGTCCGAAGCATGCTTCCAGTCGACGTAGTTCATCTGGATCTGGACGAAATCCCACCGCGCCTCGCCGCTGTCGTGCATGGCCAGCAGGTGGTCGAAGACCTTCTGATCGCCGTGGAACGACCACCCGAGGTTGCGGATGCGCCCGGCCTCGCGCTCGCGCAGCAGAAAGTCGAGCACGCCGCAGTCGATAAAACGTTCGTTGAACGTCTCGATGCCCTTGTCGCCGCCCACAGCGTGCAGCAGATAGTAATCCAGATAATCCGTTTGCAAGTCGCGAAGCGACCGCCGGTACATCTCCTCCGAATCCTTGAATATCCGAGCGGGAGACATTCCCCGCCCTGCCATACGGTGATTGGACATCTTCGTGGCGATGAACACCTTCTCGCGCGGATGGCGTTTGAGGGCGATACCCGTCGATTTTTCGGAAAAGCCCTGTATGTAGACGGGGGCCGTGTCGAAATAGTTGACCCCGTGGGCGATGGCATAATCGACCAGCTAGTTGACGGCCTCCTGGTCGATCGGGTTGCCGTCGGCCGCCGGCGACTCCAGCAGGGGCCAGCGCATGCAGCCGTAGCCCAGCAGCGACACGCGGTCGCCCGTCGAGGGGCAGGTCCGGAAGGTCATCCGATCGGTCGGGACCTCACCCGCGGCGGCAGCGCTCGGCGCCGTACCTTTCGTCTTACAGCCGTAAAGCCCGGCCGTTGCGGCGGCCGCGCCGACACCGAACGTTTTGAGGAATTTCCGGCGGTCTATCTTTTTCTTCTCCATTTTTTTCTTGCGTTTAGACGATTCTGTGGCGCGAATGGCCTTCGACATAAATGGCGCTGAACGGACGCGCCGGACAGAGATTCTCGCAGGCCCCGCAGCCGATGCAGCGTTCTTCGTTCACGGCGGGGATGCGCGGCGACTTGGGGTCGTCGGGGTCCCGGCGCACCATCTTGATCGCCCCGGCAGGGCAATGGCGCGCACAGTTGTTGCAGCTGACGCCGTCGGTGTTGACCTCGCAATTCTCCGCAATCCACACGGCATGGCCGATCTGGATCGACGATTTCCCGGCGAGGTCGGTCAGGCGGATGGCGCCCGTGGGGCACACCTCGGCGCACTTCGTGCACTCCGGACGGCAGTATCCGCGCTCGAACGACATTTCGGGCTGCATGAGGGTCATCAGCTTGCCCGACGGACGCAACACCTGATTGGGACACACCGAAACACACAACTGGCATCCCGTGCAATGGGCGTTGAAGTGCCGCAGGCTCTGCGCTCCGGGCGGAACGACGGGCGTGGCACGGTTCGGAATCTTCTTGTCGACGATCACCGCCAGCCCGCCGTCGACCTTCTTCTCCTGCGCCCGGAGCGCGGAGTAGGCCACGATGCCCGCCAGGCCGAGGAACCGGCGGCGCGAAGCGTCGGAAGGCGTCTTTGCGGCGTCGGCCGCCGGTCTCTGCGGCGCGGGAGCCGGGTCCGGTTTCCGCCGCCGCAGCGTATAGGTGATGGCCCCCTGGCGGCAGTTTTCGAGGCAGTCCATACAGGCCACGCAACGGCTGTAATCAATTTTATGCGCCGCAGGGTCGATACACGACGCCTTGCAGTTGCGGGCGCAGAGCTTGCATCCGTTGCACTTCGAGGTGTCGAAACGCGGTTTGAACAGCGAGTAGCGGGCGAGGAATCCCAGCACCGTGCCCACCGGACAGATCGTATTACAATAGGTGCGGCCGCTGCGCCACGCAAGAACAAACAGCACGGCGAACGTCACGACGGCAACAAGCAGCGTGGAGAGACTCTTCATCCAGACGTCGACCGAATAGAAGGCGTAGCTGTCCATGCGCCCGGCGATGTATGCCAGCAGGTTGTTGCCCCACGCGTAGACCGGGGCCAGCAGGTTCGAGGCGATGCGGCCGTAGGCGCTGTAAGGCGCGAGCAGCGAACCGACACCCGCCAGCATCGCAGCGACGAACACGACGAGCATCCCCCGGCGCAGCCAGGTGAGGGCGGGGGAGTACGCGAAGCGGTTCCGGTGCTTTCTGCGCTTCCCGGAGGCCCACGAAACGATGTCCTGCATCACCCCCAGCGGGCAGATGACCGAACAGTACACGCGGCCGAAAAGAAGCGTCAGGATCACCAGGAACGCCACGACGCCGACATTCAGGGCCAGCAGGGCGGGCAGGAACTGGATTTTCGCCATCCAGCCGAACCACGCGTGAAGCGTTCCGGTAAAATCGAGGAACAGCAGCGTCGTCAGCACGAAGAAAAAGGCCGCGGCCGCAATTCTGATTTTTCGTAACATAGATTCAAATCTGAATCAAGTGAATTTATTTCGGAACTCATGTCGTATCGGGCCGTCGCCGTGGCCGCCGGGCCGCCCGAGACGGGGTTTTGGAGGTGGACCGGATTCGGGAGCGACGCCACCGGCGGCGAACAGGGCCAGCGGATTGATTTCAATGCAAATTACTCAACCATTCAACCGTTTCGGGATCGCGGTGATCCAGAAAACTGCTCTCCGGACGGTCCAGCGAGGCGATCACGGCCATGTCCTCGGCGTCGAGCGCGAAGCCGAACACGTCGAAATTCTCCGCGATGCGCTCCGCGTGCACAGACTTGGGAATGCAGACCACACCGCGCTGAATCAGCCAGCGCAGCACCACCTGCGCCACCGTCTTTTTGTACCGGGCAGCGACCGCCAGCAGGACTTCGTTCGAGAACAGCCCGTTCTTGCCCTCGGCGAAAGGCGCCCACGACTCGATCTGCACGCCCTTCGTGCGCATGAACTCCGCGGCGGCGGTCTGCTGGTGGAACGGATGGGTTTCGACCTGATTGACCGCCGGCGCGACCTCGTTGTGCAGAATCAGGTCCTGAAGGCGGTCGGGGTAGAAGTTAGACACACCGATGGCGCGGATGCGGCCCTCGCGGTAAAGCTCCTCCATGGCGCGCCACGAACCGTAGACGTCGCCGTAAGGCTGGTGGATCAGATAGAGGTCCAGATAGTCCAGCCCCAGCTTCGACATCGACTCCTCGAACGCCTTTCTGGCAGGCTCATAACCCGCGTCGCTGATCCACAGTTTCGTGGTGATGAACAGCTCTTCGCGGGGAACGCCGCTGCGACGGACGGCACGTCCCACGGCCTCCTCGTTACCATAGGCCGCGGCGGTGTCGATCGAACGGTAACCGATCTTCAGGGCGTCGCCGACCGCCCGTTCGCAAACCTCCGGGTCCGAAATCTGATAAACGCCGAAGCCGAGGACCGGCATTTCGACGCCGTTGTTCAATTTTACGTATTCCATACCTCACTACTTTTTTATTTTTCCGGCAAAACTTCGTTCAGGCACGCAATGCCGTTCAGCGTGCGGGGATAACCGATATAGGGCAGCAACTGGGTCACGACGGCCAGCAGGGTGGCCTTGTCGTTGCCTATGTTCGCATTTCCGGCGATGTGGCCCTTCACCTGCGATTCGCAGCCCCCGAGCGAGACGAGCATCGAGAAGGTCAGCAGCTCGCGCATCTTCACGTCCAGGCCTCCGCGGGTCAGGAAATCGCCGAAGCAGTTGTCCGACAGGTAACGCTGGATGTGCTTCTGGTTCGCGGGGGCCGCTTCGCGCATCCCGTCGATACGCTCCGCGCCGAAAATCGACCGCTGCACCGCCAGCCCCTTTTCGAAGCGGTCCGCGGGCGAGGTCGTCGACTGCCCCGCAAGCGGCAGCGTCACGCCGCGCGCCTCCAGCACCTCGTTGGTAATCCCTACGAAGTCGGCGACCTTCGCCATGCCGACGTAGGGAACGGCCTGATAAAGCGTCTCTTTCACCTCGACGGGCGTCACTCCGGCGTTCAGCGCGCCTTCGAGCGTCGTCCGGTAGGCGGTCCGGCCCTGCGAGGCGATGTTCGAGGCCAGGATGCACAGCATGCGCGTCCGCGTGTCGAGCTGGCCGTAGGCGGTCACTTCGCCGAGCGCAAAGTTACCAAAAATTTCAAATAATTCGGGGTCCGCATCCCCAAGTTCCGGTATTCCGCCCGGAAACAATTCGGCCAGGCGGCGTCGGGCGTCTTCGCCCAGGCGGGAGGCCGGAGCCGGGACGGAAGCCGTCGCTGCCGCATATTGCGCGTCGTCGACCGGTTCGAGCCATGTGTTCTCGTTGGTCGCGGGATTGCACGCGACGGCCAGATGCGAGAACCAGCTGTCGGGAGCCGCGCCGTGCCAGTGGACCACGTCGGGCGCGATCTCCACGATGTCGCCCGGAAGCAACGCCCGGGCCGGACGGCCCTTCTCCTGATAATAGCCCTGGCCCCCGACGGCTATCAGGAGCTGGCCGCCCGTATGGCTGTGCCAGTTGTTGCGGCATCCGGGCGAAAAGGTGACGTTCGACACGGGCGCGTTCAGCCGCTTGTCGTCCGTCAGCGGAGCGAGCCAGGCCTGCCCGACAAAGTACTTCGAAAACTGTTCCGGCAGTTTGTCGCCCACGGGAAACGGGCTGACTTTTTTCGGTATTTCCATATTTTGAGCATTTAAGGATTGCAGGATTCCGTCCGAAAAAAGGGCTGCGGCGGTCAGGGCCGCGAAGAGGATTCGTTTCATCGGTTCAAAAGAATGGTTTCACGATGCAAAAATAGGGTATTTCGCGCAACGGTTCCGTACCCCGATTACGGTTCGGCATACCATTATTACGGAGCGGCGTCATTTTCGGTCGGGTGAAGACCGTCTGCACGCAAAACCGGTTCTGCGCCCCAGACACAGAACCGGATCAAAAACGGATCGGCAGACGACTGCCTCCGAAACCGGCGTCTCGCACACCGGGAGTGAGGGGGGGGGTCAGCCCCGCCGGCCCTGATTGGCGACGGCCTCCATCAGGGAGGCGATCTCGGCCGGGTCGCCCAGGAAATAGTCCTTCACACAGCCCAACCCCTCGTCGAATTCGAAGACGTAGGGCACGGCAGTCGGAAGGTTGAACTCCGAAATGGCCTCGTCCGAAATCCCTTTCAGGTTCTTGATGATGCCCCGCAGGCTGTTGCCGTGAGCCACCACCAGCAGTTCGTCGTGGCGGGCCAGCGCCGGGAGTATCTCGCACTCCCAGTAGGGCATCGTGCGGGCCACGGTGTCTTTCAACGACTCGGTGCGGGGCAGCGCGGCGTCGGGAATCCCGGCGTAACGGGGATCGAAGCGCGGATTGCGGGGATCGTCCTCCGGAAGCGGCGCGGGAGCCACGTCGTAGCTGCGGCGCCAGACGTACACCTGCTCGTCACCGTATTTTTCGGCCGTATCGCGTTTGTTCAATCCCTGAAGCATGCCGTAGTGCTTCTCGTTGAGCCGCCAGGTCTTCGTCACCGGAATCCAGTCCCGGTCCATCCTGTCGAGCACGACGTCGAGGGTCTTCACGGCCCGTTTCAGATAGGAGGTATAGGCGCGGCCGAAATGAAAACCCTCCTTGCGGAGCGTCTCCCCGGCCTTGACGGCCTCGGCGACGCCCTTCTCGCTCAAATCCACATCGGTCCACCCCGTGAACCGGTTTTCCCTGTTCCAGACGCTCTCGCCGTGGCGGAGCAAAACGATCTTTTTCATAACTGTCCGACTGCGTTTTCCGGTTCGGCGCGCACCTCGTTCTCCAGACGCCGGCATTCGCTGAAGTCCTTGATGTTCTGCATCGTGGTGCGTGCTATATTATCCACTGCTTCACGTGTGAAGAAGCCCTGATGCGAGGTGACGATCACGTTGTTGAACGACAGCAGGCGCGCCAGCACGTCGTCGTCCATGATGCGGTCGGAAGTGTCCTCGTAGAAGTACCCGGCCTCCTCCTCGTATACGTCCAGTCCGGCAGCGCCGATCTTCTTCTCTTTCAGTCCGTCGATCAGCGCCTCGGTATGGATCAGCTGACCGCGGCCCGTGTTGATGAGGATCACGCCCGGTTTCATGCGCGAAATGGCCGCGTCGCCGATCATGTAGCGCGTCCGGTCGGTCAGCGGACAGTGGAGCGAAACGATGTCCGCACGGGCGTAAAGCTCGTCGAGCGGCACGTAGGCGATGCCCGCCTCCGCGGCGTACTGCGGATCGGGAAACAGATCGTTGGCCACGACCTCCATGCCGAACCCCTTGAGAATGCGGATCAGCTCGCGGGCGATCCTGCCCGTGCCGACGATCCCTGCGGTCTTGCCGTACATGTCGAAGCCCATCAGCCCGTGGAGCGAGAAGTTGCCGTCGCGCGTGCGCCAGTAGGCGCGGTGTATCTTGCGGTTGAGCGCCAGCATCAGCGCCACGGCGTGTTCCGCCACGGCGTGCGGCGAATAGGCCGGAACCCGCACCACGGGAATCCCGTAACGGGCCGCGGCGTTCAGGTCGACGTTGTTGAAGCCCGCACAGCGCAGCGCGATCAGCTTCACGCCCATCCCGGCCAACTGGCGGATGGTCCCGGCGTCGGCCGTGTCGTTGACGAAGATGCAGACCGCATCGGAACCCTGCGCAAGGGCCACGTTATTGGCGTTCAGGAGGCTGCGGTGGTAGCAGATGTCGAACCCGTAGGTGTCGCGGATGCGGTCGAACGACTCCCGGTCGTAGGGCTGCGTGCCGAATAGCGTTATTTTCATAGTTGCACTTTTTTAATATAAAAACGTCTTCGGGGACCCGGATATTATGCGATGGTCACTTCGTCGTCGAGGTAAACGTCCTGAATGGCGTGCAGCAGGGCGATGCCGTCCTTCATCGGACGCTGGAAGGCCTTGCGGCCGCTGATAAGCCCCATGCCCCCGGCGCGCTTGTTGATCACGGCCGTGGTGACGGCCTCCTGCAAGTCCGAGGCCCCGCGCGACTCGCCGCCCGAGTTGATCAGGCCCACGCGGCCCATATAGCCGTTGGCCACCTGATAGCGGCAGAGGTCGATGGGGTGGTCCGAAGTCAGCTCCGTGTAGACCTTGTCGCTGGTCTTGCCGAAGCCGACGGCCCGGAAACCGCCGTTGTTCGACGGGAGTTTCTGTTTCACGATGTCGGCCTTGATCGTCACACCGAGGTGGTCGGCCTGCCCCGTGAGATCGGCCGAAGCGTGGTAGTCGGCACCCTCCTTCCTGAAACCCTCGTTGCGCAGGTAGCACCACAGGATCGTCGCCATGCCCAGTTCGTGCGCCAGGTCGAACGCGCGGGCGATCTCGACCAGCTGCCGGCGGCTCTCCGGCGAACCGAAGTAAATCGTGGCCCCGACGGCTGCGGCGCCCATGTTCCAGGCATCGCGCACCGTGCCGAACAACACCTGGTCGTAGGTGTTGGGGTAGGACAGCAGCTCGTTGTGGTTGATTTTGACGATGAAGGGGATTTTGTGCGCGTATTTGCGCGCCACGGCTCCCAGCACGCCGAAAGTCGAGGCGACGGCATTGCAACCGCCCTCGACGGCGAGTCTGACGATGTTTTCCGGATCGAAATAGGCGGGGTTCGGGGCGAACGAAGCCCCCGCGGAGTGCTCGATGCCCTGATCCACGGGCAGGATCGAGACATAGCCCGTGCCGCCCAGCCGTCCGTTGGAGAGAATCCATTGCAGGCTGCCCAGCGTACGGACGCTGCGGTCGGATTCGGCCCAGATGCGGTCCACGGTGTCGGGTCCCGGCAGGTACAACGACTTTTTGTCGATGGTGCGGCATACGTGGGAGAGGTAGTAGCCGGCCTGCTCCCCTAAAATTTCAACTGTCTTGCTCATAATCGCTGTGTTTTGGTCATTTTACGAATCCCGTGCAATTCCGGGTCCAATCAGGTCCCGTTTACGGCCTAAAAGTTACCGAAAAATCCGGGAGGTTGTTCCCGGCGCGGAAGGCGGAGCGCGGATTCGGACCGAATGGTACAGAGGTAGGACAGAAATACGAAGCGGGCGCGCCCGTTCAGGGCATGCGGCGAGGCCCGTTCAAAGCGTTCCGGCTGCTGCGGGCCGGACTACGCAGGGACACAAACCGTCCCGGACGCAGAATTTACCGCCCGGAGCGGACAAAAGTCCGAAACCCGGATACCTATTTTTTGTTGTTGCGGTACTCGGTGGGCGATTCCCCCGCGTGCTTCTTGAAAAAACGCCCGAGGTAGGACTGGTCGGGAAACCGGAGCCGGTAGGCGATCTCCTGCACCGAAAGGTCGGTCGACTGGAGCATCATCTTGATCTCCAGCATCACCGAACGGTCGATGAACTCCTTGGCCGAACTGTGCGCCACGCTGCGCACGATGGTCGACAGGTAACGGGTCGAAATGCAGAGTTTGTCGGCGTAAAACGACACTTCGCGCTCCTGGGCGCAATGCTCGTGCACGAGAGCGACGAAACGGTGGAACAGCTCCGACTGCCGCGTGGTCGTCTCCGGCACGCGGTGCTGCCGGGCTGCGAAACGCTGCATCTTGTCGTAACTCTCCAGCAGCAGATTCTGCAAACGGTTCTTGATGATCGTATTGCGGAACACGTTGCCGCGGTCGCGGTAGGTGTAGGCCGCCATCTGGAGCCAGATCGAAGCCCCCTCGACGATCCGCTGGGGCGGATGGGAGATCGGACGCTCGCGCAGGGCGTGGAAAAACGAAGGGTCCATCCGGAAGGCCGCCTCGGAAAAGAGATCCCGCGAAAACGAGCAGTAGGCCGCCCTGAAATCCTCCGTGCGGTCGGTGAGCATGAAGATCGATCCGGGCAGCAGCAGCACCATCGTATTGCGGCGCACCTGCCCCTGGTACTGGTTGACGGTGGCGTCGGCGCTGCCGCTGCGACAGAAGAGAATCGCACCTCCTTCCACACGGCAGGCGTAATTGCCGAAAAAGGCGAAATCGGATTCGCCCACAACAAATTGCTCCTCGGGAGTGGTGATTAGCGGATTGACCTGTGGCATACAATTCTTTTTTCGAACAAAAATAATGAAATTTTCGATAAATGTTCCATTTTTATTCCGAAAAGTACCAATTCTGTTCGCAATAAAGGGTACATTGATACCGTTTTTAAAATACTTTTGCACCTGAAAAAGTTTTTTAGTCCAATTAGTTAAAGGAATTGTTATGAAGCAAACATTTGTGAAAGCTGCCGTTTTGGCATGCTGCATGGCGGCCGTCGGATGCAAACAGGCTCCGATGACAATGGGCCCCGGCGAATACGCCGTAATGACCATCGCCACCACCGACCGGGAAATCCCGAGCAACTACTCGGCGACGATCCGCGGCCGTCAGGACATCGCAATCTATCCGCAGGTTTCGGGAACGATCTCACAGCTCTGCGTCAACGAAGGTCAGAAAGTCGCCAAGGGACAGACCCTTTTCATCATCGACCAGGTTCCCTACAAAGCCGCCTTGCAGACCGCCGAAGCCAACGTCGAGGCCGCCAAAGCCGGCGTGGCCACCGCACAGCTCACCTACGACAGCAAGAAGGAGCTTTTCGCCCGCAACGTCGTTTCGCAGTTCGACCTCTCGACGGCCAACAACAACCTGCTGACGGCCAAGGCCCAGCTCGCACAGGCCGAGGCACAGCGCGTGAACGCCGCCAACAACCTCTCCTACACGGTCGTGAAGGCTCCGACCGACGGCGTGGTGGGAACGCTGCCGTACCGCGTCGGCGCGCTGGTGAGCGCTTCGATCTCGCAGCCGCTGACCACCGTGTCGGACAACTCGGAGATGTACGTCTACTTCTCGATGACCGAAAACCAGCTCCTGGCCCTGACACGCCAGTACGGCTCGATCGCCGAAACGCTCAAGAGCATGCCGGGCGTACAGTTGCAGCTCAGCGACGGTTCGACCTACGACCAGACGGGCCGCGTGGAGTCGATCAGCGGCGTCATCGACACCTCGACGGGCAGCGTGTCGCTGCGCGCGGCGTTCCCCAACCCGAACGGGCTGCTGCACAGCGGCGGCGCGGGCAACGTCATCCTGCCGAGCATCTACAAGGATTGCATCGCCATTCCGCAGGCCGCGACGTTCGAACTCCAGGACAAAGTATATGTATATAAAGTGGTGGACGGCAAGGCCGCTTCGGCGATGATCGACGTCGAGAAGATCTCGAACGGCCGCGAGTATATAGCACGCGCGGGACTCGTGCCGGGCGACGTGATCGTTGCCGAAGGCGTGGGTCTGCTGCGCGAAGGCACGCCCATCGTTCCGAAGGGTCAGGCCGCAGCAGCCGCTGCCGCAGCTCCCGCAACCGACGAGTCCGCCGCTCAAACCCAAACCGAGAAGGAGGAATAACCTATGACACTCAAGCATTTCATAGAACGACCCGTATTGGCGTCGGTCATATCAATCGTAATCGTAATCGCCGGTCTGATCGGTCTGGCGACACTGCCCGTCGAGCAGTATCCCGACATCGCGCCCCCGACGGTCATGGTGCGCGCCTCCTATCCGGGAGCCAGCGCCGAAACGATTCAGAAGTCGGTCATCGTACCGCTCGAACAGGCCATCAACGGTGTGGAGGACATGACCTACATGACCTCCAGCGCAGCCGTCGGCAGCGCCTCCGTGACGGTCTATTTCCGCCAGGGAACCAACGCCGACATGGCGGCCGTCAACGTGCAGAACAAAGTGTCGCGCGCCACCGGCCAGCTTCCTTCCGAGGTCACGCAGATCGGTGTGACGACCATGAAACGCCAGACCTCGATGGTCAAGATCTTCTCGCTGTACAGCCCCGACGACTCCTACGACGAGACCTTCCTGTCGAACTACCTGAAGATCAACGTCGAGCCGCGTATCCAGCGTATCCGCGGCGTCGGCGAGGTGTTCACCCTCGGCGCCGACTACTCGATGCGCGTCTGGCTGAAACCCGACGTAATGGCCCAGTACAAGCTCATCCCGTCGGACGTGACGGCGGCGCTGGCCGAACAGAACATCGAGTCGGCGACCGGTACGCTGGGCGAGAACTCCCAGAACACGTTCCAGTACACGATGAAATACCGCGGACGCCACCAGACGCCCGAAGAGTTCGGTGAAATCGTGCTGCTCTCGAAGCCCGACGGCACGCTCCTGCGTCTGAAGGACATCGCCGACATCGAACTGGGCAGCGAATCCTACGCTTACAAAGGTTACACCAACGGCCATCCGGGCGTCAGCACGATGATCTTCCAGACGGCCGGTTCGAACGCCACGCAGGTCGTGAACGACGTCAACGCCCTGCTCGACGAATTGCAGGCCGAACTGCCGAAAGGCATCGCCGTCGCACACCTCCAGAGCGTGAACGACTTCCTCTACGCCTCGATGAAAGAGGTGGTCAAGACCCTGTTCGAGGCCATCCTCCTCGTGATCCTGGTCGTGTACGTCTTCCTGCAGGACATCCGCTCGACGCTCATCCCCACGGTGTCGATTCTCGTGGCGCTGATCGGAACCTTCGGCTTCCTCGCATTCGCCGGATTCTCGATCAACCTGCTGACCCTCTTCGCGCTGGTTCTTGCGATCGGTACGGTCGTCGACGACGCCATCATCGTCGTCGAAGCCGTGCAGGCACGCTTCGACGCGGGCTACAAATCCTCCTACATGGCGACCATCGACGCCATGTCGGGTATCACGTCGGCCATCGTGACCTCGACGCTGGTCTTCATGGCCGTGTTCATCCCCGTCGCCATGATGGGCGGAACGTCGGGCGTCTTCTACACGCAGTTCGGTATCACGATGGCCGTGGCCGTGGGTCTTTCGGCCGTCAACGCCCTTACGCTGTCGCCGGCGCTCTGCGCCATGATCCTGAAGCCGTACCTCGACGAGAACGGCGAGATGCGCGACAACTTCGCGGCGCGTTTCCGCAAGGCCTTCAACACGGCATTCGGAGCCTTGGTCAACAAGTACAAGCACGGCGTGATGCTCTTCATCAAGCACAAGTGGCTGATGTGGTCGACGCTCGGCCTGGCCATCGCGGCGCTGGTTCTGCTGATGAACACCACCAAGACGGGTCTGGTTCCCGACGAGGACCAGGGTACAATCATGGTCAACGTCACCACGGCCCCGGGTTCCTCGCTCGCCGAGACCCACAAGGTCATGGAGCAGGTTTCGCAGCGCATCAGCGGCATTCCGCAGATTCGCGACTACATGCAGGTGGCCGGCTACGGCATGATCGCCGGACAGGGTTCGTCGTACGGTATGGCCATCATCAAACTCAAGGACTGGGACGAGCGTCCGAACAAGGAGGATGACGTGAACGCCGTCATCGGCCAGATTTACGGCCGCACCGCCGACATCAAGGACGCACAGATCTTCGCCGTGGCTCCGCCGATGATCTCGGGTTACGGAACCTCGACCGGTTTCTCCATGCACCTGCAGGACAAGACCGGCGGCGACCTGACCGAATTCTACAATATTTACCTGCAATTCATCGGCGCGCTGAACCAGCGTCCGGAGATCGCCCGCGCATACTCGACCTTCAACATCAACTTCCCGCAGTACATGGTGGACATCGACGCGGCGAAGGCCAAGCGTGCCGGCATATCGCCGACCTCGATCCTCTCGACGCTGGCAGGCTACTACGGCGGCCAGTATGTTTCGAACATCAACCGGTTCTCGAAAATGTACTATGTGACGATGCAGGCCGATCCGAAATACCGTCTCGACACCGAGTCGCTCAACAACGTCTACGTGCGTTCGAGCAGCGGCGAGATGGCTCCCCTGGGCCAGTTCGTAAATCTGACGAGGGTTTACAGCTCCGAGGTGCTGAACCGCTTCAACATGTACAGTTCGATCGCCGTGAACGGTACGGCCGCCGACGGTTATTCGTCGGGCGACGCCATCCGGGCCATTCAGGAAACGGCCGCGCAGGTGCTTCCGAAGGGCTACGGTTACGAGTTCGACGGCATCACGCGCGAGGAGGCCCAGACGGGCAGCAACACGGTCATCATCTTCGGTATCTGTATCCTGCTGATCTACCTCATCCTGAGCGCGCTGTACGAGAGTTTCCTCATTCCGTTCGCCGTCATTCTGTCGGTTCCGTGCGGTCTGATGGGTTCGTTCCTGCTCGCCAAGATAATGGGACTGGAGAACAACATCTACCTCCAGACGGGTATCATCATGCTGATCGGTCTGTTGTCGAAAACGGCCATCCTGATCACGGAGTACGCCGCCGACCGCCGCGCCGCGGGCATGAGCCTCTCGCAGGCCGCCGTGTCGGCCGCCAAAGCCCGTCTGCGTCCCATTCTGATGACCGTCCTCACCTGCGTGTTCGGTATGATCCCGCTGGTGCTCTCGCACGGCGTAGGCGCAAACGGCAACTCGACCCTCGGTGCAGGTGTCATCGGCGGTATGATCGTAGGTACGCTGGCGCTGCTGTTCCTCGTGCCGACGCTGTTCATCGTCTTCCAGACGTTGCAGGAGAAAGTCAAGCCCCTGGAATTCGATCCCGATCCGCAGTGGGCCGTGCGCGCCGAACTGGAAGAGTGTAAAAACGAGAAAGAGGAGGAGTAACACATGAAAAAGATCCTGATTATATGCGCCGCGGCGGCGCTGACCGGCTGCGGCATCTACAAACCCTATACCCGTCCCGAGGTGACGACCGCAGGGCTGTACGGATCGGCGGAGACCGCCGACACGACCACCCTGGGCGACATTCGCTGGCAGGAAATGTTCACCGATCCCCAGTTGCAGGCGCTTATCGCGCTTGCGCTGGAGAACAACACCGACCTGCTGTCGGCAGGCTGGCGCGTGAAGGAGGCCGAGGCGACACTTAAATCGGCGCGTCTGGCCTACCTGCCGTCGTTCAACTTCGCCCCGCAGGGCAGCTTGAGCAGCTTCGACGGCGGACCGACGGCGAAAACCTATTCGATTCCCGTGACGGCCAGCTGGCAGATCGACATCTTCAACGGACTGACCAACGCCAAGCGCAAGGCCAAGGCGCTCTACGCCCAGAGCAAGGAGTACGAGCAGGCCGTGAAGACGCAGCTGATCTCGGGCGTGGCCAATCTCTACTACACGCTGCTGATGCTCGACAGCCAGTACGAGGTGACGGAGGAGACGGCCGCCAAATGGCGCCAGAGCGTCGAGGCGATGCGCGCCCTGAAAGAGGCGGGCTACGCCAACGAGGCCGGAGTGGCCCAGTACGAGGCCAACACGCTGGCCATCGAGGCATCGCTGCACGACCTGGGCTACCAGCGTACGCAGGCCGAGAACTCGCTCTGCTCGCTGCTGGGAGAGGTTCCGCACACCATCGCACGCGGACGTCTCGAAAACCAGCAGCTGCCCGACGACCTGACGGTCGGCGTACCCCTGCTGATGCTTTCGAACCGTCCCGACGTACGTTCGGCCGAGTATTCGCTCATGCAGTCGTACTACGCCACGGCGAGCGCCCGTTCGGCCCTCTATCCCTCGATCACGCTGAGCGGCACAGTGGGCTGGACCAACAATAGCGGCGCAGGCATCGTCAATCCCGGCAAGCTGATCTGGAACGCCGCAGGATCGCTCCTGCAACCGATCTTCAACGCCAACGCCAACCGTGCCCGCGTGAAGATCGCCAAGGCGCAGCAGGAGGAATCGAAGCTGTCGTTCCAGCAGACGCTGCTCAACGCAGGCGCCGAGGTCAACAACGCCCTCACGCAGTGCCAGTCGGCCCGCGCCAAGGCGGACCTCCGCGAGCGGCAGATCGAAGCGCTGGAGCGCGCCGTGGAGTCGACCGAACTGCTGATGCAGCACGGCTCGACCACCTACCTCGAAGTGCTGACCGCCCAGCAGTCGCTGCTTTCGGCACAGCTGTCGCAGATCGCAGACCGTTTCGACGAAATCCAGGGAACCGTGAACCTCTACCAGGCTCTCGGCGGCGGACGTGACATTACGGAGGAAAAATAATGAAACGGGGAGTGACCAAAGAGGAGATCATCCACGCTACGCAGGAGCTTATCGCCCGAAACGGCATCCGTGCCGTCCGGGTCGATGAGATCGCGCAGACGCTGGGAATCTCGAAACGCACCCTGTACGAAATGTTCACCGACAAGAATGACCTCGTAAGCGCATGCCTCGAGGCCATGAGCCACCAGCAGCGGGAACGCATCGTCGCCTGCCGCAAACGGCGCGGCGGCAATCCGCTGCAAAAGGTGCTCCGGCTGACGAACGAATACATCGACAACCTCTATACGGTAGACCACCGTTTCCTGTCGGACATCAGCCGCAAGATCATCTTCGCGGAGCACTACGACGAGCACCGGGAATTCTGGCGCAAGGAACTGACCGACTACCTCGAAACCTGTCGCCAGGAACAGCTTCTGCTGCCCGAAATCGACGCCCCGGCATTTGCCGAACAGTTGATGAACACGATCCTCGACCTGCGCCTGAACGGCACGGTCCGCGAGGAACTCCGGCTCTTCTGCCGGACGATACTCCGCGGCGCGGGGACCCGGAAGGGCATCGAACTGATCGACCGCAAACCGTGAGTTTCGCAATACGCCTGTAAAAAAGCCCCGCAGCCGAACTGCGGGGCTTTTTTACGCCCGGAAACGACATGGCCGCCGGACGCCCGAGGCCCGCAGACCTCTGCGAAGCGAAGCCGCGGGTTCCCGCGGAGTTTCAAAGCCTGCGGTCCCCGGGCCTGCGGAAGCCCCGCACGGCCCGGCCGTCCTCGATACCCGCGCAGCCCTCGGTCCGCCGGCATCTTCCGGATGCGAAAAAGGCTGCGAATCGTTCGCAGCCTCTTCCCATAACAGGTCGTTTTCTCAATAGATCCTGCCGGCATCGGCGCTCTCCAGATACCACTCCGCGTGCTCCGCGCCGTTGGACGAGGCCCATGCCATGAAGTATTCGTAGACGCCGCGGATGTCGTTCGCCTCGGCAGGGTAGCGGAACTCGCCCGGAATCATCAGCGCCCACATCATGTAGTTGTTCTTGGTCTGGTCGCCCTCCGTCACGAAGAACTTGTAGGGGTCCGAAGGCAGGAACGAACCCTTGCCGATAATCCCCGAGCGGTCGGCGCATAGCCCGGCATGTGAATCTCGCTGGTGCGCTGCTTCGGCGCGATGAAGAAGTTCATCTCCGAATCCAGTACCGAGGCGATGTCCACCGGCTGCGAGAAGGTCACCGTCGTGGTGTGTTTCCGGATTGCGGCGGCGGGCTGTCCCTTCCAGGTGTTCGAGGCACTCAACAACTCCTCCGTTCTGTTGAAGAACGGAATCACGGCACAGGGGCTGTCGGCGTCGAGCCCCCGCGAAGCGAACGCACCGCTGCCGAAGCCCTCGTGCGACGAGACGACGCCGGCCACGTCCGACGTCTGCACCTTGTCCATCTGCACGGCTCCGGCGATGTCGTAGGTGGTCCCCGCAGCACGCAGTTCCCAGTTGATCGTAAGAGCCGAGACCTTGCCGCCGTCCTTCGACGTCATACGGTCGATACGGCTCACGATGACCACGTCGTTCATGTCGTAATCGCCCAGCCACGGCCAGTTGTCCTCGAAGCAATAAGTATAGGTACGTCCGGGAACGTTCGCATACTCGTCGGGTTCCGGCTCCGGATCGGGATTTACGGGGTCCTTTCCGCCGTTGCAACCGTTTTCTGTGATGATCGTCGTCTGCGACGCCGACATCACGGCCCCGTCGGTCAGATAATCCTTCCGGATCGTGTAATCCTCATCCCGGTCGTTGTCATAAACGACCTCGATCGCTCCCGAGAAATAGGTTTCATGCCCTTTGCGGATATACGCCTTCTCCGAAATCAGGACCACGGCCCTTGGATCGGCGTCGCCGGTAAACGTAAAATTGTTCTTGCCGCCCTTTTCGTCGGCGTTGTACTCCTCCATCGTGAAGATCGCGCCTCGGGCCATCGACACGTTCGTATTGTTGAATTCGACCCTTCCGGCATCGAGTCCGGCATTCGCGCTGAAATTGAACTCCGCCCCCTGGGCCTCCAGCTCGTTCACCGAAGTGTGGCAGTTCACCCAGATCGTACCGCGGGCGGTCATCTCTTCGATCGAAGCCCGGCCGCGCTGGTAAATGGCCGTATTGCGCTCCAACTCGCACTCGTCGTTCACGACGAGCAGGGCGTTCTCGCAGTTGTGGAACTCGCCGTCGGAATTGATCTTCAGATCGTCGACCGTAACGGCGCCGTCGTTGTAGATCCGCGCGGAGTTAGAAACCTTCATCTCGTCGGTCACGGTCAGCACGCCCGTCGCCGTGTTGTAGACAGTCAGACCGCTATTCATGTCGAGGCTGCCATCGACCGTCAACGTACCGTTGTTTACGATGCATTTGCCGCTGACATTGGGTTTCCCGACGGACAGCTTGCCATCGGCAAAGACGTAGACCGCAGCCCCGTCGGCGGCGGAAGGCTGAATTTTCAGGGTCCCGATCTTCACCTCGCCGCCCGGCAATACAGCCAGTTTGGCCCGTCCGATGTTGAGCGACGAAAGCGTCAGTTTGCCGGCGACATAGAGGATCGGGGCCTGATAGGGGCTGAACCCGCCGTTGAGATCCAATTTGCCCGCAACCTCCGCCCCGGCAGGGATCAGGTATTCGGGAGCGGCGTAAAAAGCCCAACTGGCTCCCAGCTGGTAGCTCTTGCCGCTCTCGATCGCAGTGATCACGGCTTTGGAATCGAACGACGCCGCATCGGGCGCCTCCATTTTCGGATAATCGGGCATCGAACTCCCGACCCGGGCGTTCGCCGCCAGACGCATCTTCGGCGCAGCGGCAGCCTTCATCGAAGCGCCCGTCACGGCTACCGTGCCGTGCGCCCCGACCATCTTCACCGACTTCGTGCCGTCGGGCAGGGTGGTCTGGACATAGAGGTTTTCGGTCCCGGCGGGCAGCGTGAACGCCGACCGGAAAGGCATAGCGGATTTCGCCACGCCCCGGGCCGCCAGATTCTCCGCCGAAAGGATCGGCGAGGAGTAAATGCGGATCACGGCATAGGGTGGCGTCGTGCCTTCCACGACGGGCGCCGACACCGAAACGGTCACGTTCCGGGTCGTTTTCCAGTCGAAATCGGCGGGAACAGCCCCCGGCACAACCGGACTGTCAGGGCTTCCGCCCAGATCCTTCTGGCAGGAGGAAGCGACAACAGCCACCGCCATCAAAGCCGTGCAAAGTTTTTTCATATCGTAATTCTCTAAAAGTGTGATGCATTCTGTCTTCGCGACAAATATAAGTATAATTTTCTCAACTACAAAATTCCGCTCATTTATATGACAAAAAAGCCCATTTTTTCACGCAAAACAAAATTCCGGCCGAAAAAGAGGATTTCCGAAAAAATTTCCTATATTTGCACCGTAAGAGCAACAGAAGCGAATGACCAGCCCTGCAACATACGACTGTCGGCGCCGCGGAGAACACCGCGGAACGATGATGATGTCCATGTGCATGTGCAACCGTTTTCGCCGGGTGTAGCTCCTTCATGCACTGAAAATGACACAATCCGGCTTCGTAGAGGTCGGATTTTTTTATCGGATTTTTTAACGACAGATATAACATACCATGGATTCAAAAAAGTACCGTTTCGAAACCCTCCAGATTCATGCGGGCCTGCAACCCGACGAACCCACCGGCGCCCGGGGCGTGGCGATCTATCCCACGGCGGCCTATCGGTTCAAAAACTGCGACCACGCCGCAAGGCTCTTCGAGTTGAGCGAAGGCGGCAACATCTATACGCGCCTGCAAAACCCCACCACGACGGCCTACGAACAGCGCATCGCCGCCCTGTACGGGGCTGTGGGGGCGCTCGCCGTCTCGTCGGGCATGTCGGCCATCCTGATCGCCGTGCTTTCGCTGGCGGCTGAAGGGGACAACATCGTCGCCTCGCCGTTCCTCTACGGAGGCACCTACAACCAGTTCCGCACGTCGCTGCGCCGGCTCGGCATCGACTGCCGCATCGCCCCGAGCGAGCGTCCCGAGGATTTCGAGGCGCTGACCGACAGCCGCACCAAGGCGCTCTACGCCGAGAGCATGGGCAATCCCACCTGCGCAGTCCCCGACCTGGAGGCGCTGGGCGAACTGGCCCGGCGGCGCGACATTCCGTTCATCGTCGACAACACGTTCGGCGCGGCGGGCTACCTCTGCAACCCGTTCGAGTGGGGCGCAAACATCGTCGTGGACTCCGCGACGAAGTGGATCAACGGCCACGGAACGGCCATGGGCGGCGTGATCGTCGACGGCGGCAACTACAACTGGGCGAACGGCAAATTCCCGCAGATCGACGGACCTTCGGAAGGGTATCACGGGCTGAATTTACACGAGGCGTTCGGTCCGGCGGCCTTCATCGTCAAATGCCGCGTCGACGGGCTGCGCGACCTGGGATGCTGCCCCTCGCCGTTCGACTCCTACCTGATGATGATCGGGCTGGAGACCCTCTCGCTGCGCGTGAAGCATCAGGTGGAATCCACCTGGAAACTGGCCGAATACTGCCGCAGCCACCCGAAGGTCGAGCGGGTCAGCTTCGTGGGATTCGACACGCACCCGAGCCATGAAAACGCTCGCAAATACTACCGCTACGGCTCGTCGGCGGTCTTCACCGTCGAACTCAAGGGCACGCTCGAAAGCACCGTGCGCTTCGTCGAATCGCTCCGCCTGGCAGCCAACATGACCATGATCGGCGACTCGATCACCGTCGTGACCCATCCGGCGTCGACGACCCACAAACAGTTGAGCGACGCCGACCTTGCGGCGGCAGGCGTCACGCCCACGCTGCTGCGCATCTCGCTGGGACTGGAAAACGCCGACGACCTCATCGAGGATTTCGAACAGGCTTTCGCACAAATCGGATAATGGAACCGCAGATTTACATAGCTCCCGGACCGTTCGAACTCGAAACGGGCCACACGCTGCCCGAACTGCGGATCGCCTACCACACCTACGGCACGCTGAACGCCGCCAAGGACAACGTGGCATGGGTGTGCCACGCGCTGACGGCCAATTCGGACGTCGCCGACTGGTGGCCCCACACGGTCGAGGCAGGACGGTTCCTCGACCCCGCGCGCCATTTCGTCGTCTGCGCCAACATCATCGGCTCGCACTACGGCACGACGGGGCCGCTGCACGTGAATCCCGCCACGGGGCGGCCCTGGTACAAGGATTTTCCGCCCTTCACGATCCGCGACATCGTGCGGGCGCACCGGCTGCTGGCCGACGCGCTCGGCATCGGGCGCATCGGGACGCTGGTGGGCAGCTCGGTCGGAGGTTTTCAGGCCATCGAGTGGGCCGTTTCGGAACCGGAGCGGATCGAACGGCTCGTGCTGATCGCCACCGCGGCCAAGGCTTCGCCCTGGGCCATCGCCATCGACGAAACGCAGCGCATGGCCATCGAGGCCGACACGACTTTCGGCCAGCCGCGCGACGACGCCGGGATGAAAGGACTGGCGGCGGCCCGGGCCATCGGCCTGCTGAGCTACCGCGGTCCCGAAGGCTACAACCTCACCCAGCAGGACCGCGAGGAGCGCCCCGCCGTGCACCGGGCGTGCACCTACCAGCAATACCAGGGCGAAAAACTCCGCCGCCGTTACAACGCCTACTCCTATTACGCGATCCTCGACGCCTTCGACACGCACGACGCGGGCCGCGGGCGGGGCGGACTGGAGCAGGCGCTCCGCAGCATCACGGCCCGGACGCTGGTGGTCGGCATCACGACCGACATCATCTTCACGCCCGCCGAGATGCGCAGCCTGCACGCCATGATCCCCGGCAGCGCGTACCACGAAATCGACTCGCCGTTCGGCCACGACGGATTCCTCGTCGAACACGAACAGTTGAACGACATACTGCTGCCTTTTATGAACAATTAAAAACCGGATACCCCATGACCAAAATCAAAATCGGACTGTTCGGATTCGGCGTCGTCGGACAGGGCATCTACGAAGTGGTGCGCAAATCGAAGAACGCCCACGCCGAAATCGTGAAAATCTGCGTCCGCGACCCCAAAAAGCCGCGCAAGATCGAAGTCGACCCTTCGCTGTTCACCACCTCGGTCGACGACATCCTCGACAACCAGAACATCAACCTCGTGGTGGAGGTCATCGACGATGCCGATGCCGCCTACAACATCGTCAAACGGGCCATGCTGCGCGGCATCCCGGTCGTGTCGGGCAGCAAGACGATGCTCGCCAAACACCTTCCCGAGCTGATCGAGATTCAGAAAACCCGCAACGTGGCGCTGCTCTACGACGCTTCGTCGTGCGGCTCGATCCCCGTGATCCGCAACCTCGAAGAGTACTACGACAACGACCTGCTGCTGGAGGTCAAGGGCATTCTGAACGGCTCGTCGAACTACATCCTCTCGCGCGTCTTCGACCACAAGGACTCCTACGCCAACGCCCTCGCGCAGGCGCAGGCGCTGGGCTTCGCCGAAAGCGATCCCTCGTTCGACATCGAGGGCTACGACTCGCTGTTCAAGCTGGTGATCATCACCGTGCATGCGCTGGGAACCTACGTCGCCCCGGAGCGCATCTTCACCTACGGCATCTCGACGATCCACGATTCGGACATTCAGTACGCCCGTGAGAAAAACGTGAAGATCAAGCTGGTGGCGCAGGTCGTCAAGGTGAGCGACGAACATTTCACGATGTTCGTCATGCCGGAGTTCGTGACGCCTGCCAAGTACATTTACAGCGTCGACGACGAGTACAACGGCGTGGTGATCCGCGGCGAATGCTACGACCGGCAGTTCATGTTCGGCAAGGGCGCGGGCAGCCTGCCCACGGCGTCGTCGATCCTGAGCGACATCATGGCGCGGCTGAACAACTACCGCTACGAGTACAAGAAGATGAACTACATCGAGAAACCCGACTACACGACCGACATCACGCTGAAAATCTACGCCCGCTACAAGGAGACCGACGTGCAGGGCATTCTGAACTTCTCGAAGATTCACGAACAGTTCATCAGCGAGGAGAGCAACTACGTGATCGGCGAGATTCCGCTGCGCGAACTGCTCGAAAAAAGATCGCAGCTTTCGGGCAGGGACGTCTTCCTGGCGAACATCCCGATCTTCTTCCTGAACCGCGATTAAACAGAAAAAGGTCCCTTGACAAGGGACCTTTTTCATTGTCTACCGCACGGCGTCGTCTTTCACGCAGCGGACCGACAGGCCGTATCCGAGCGGAACCTCGCCGGTCACCGGATCGGTCGTGGTGCTGTAAACCAGGCAGCCGCTCCGCTCGGCCGTGGCCTCGCAGCTTATCAGATAACCTTTGTCGGCGTCTCCGTACCTGTTCGACGTGCCGTTCACGATCCAGTATCCGGCGCACCTGAAAAATCCGGCCGCAGGCCCGGCGGCAAGGAGCGCTTCGAGTTCGGCCAATGCGGGAACGTGCCAGCCCTCGGGACAAATGCCCCGCAGCGGAGTCCCGGACCGGACCGTGGCGCCGCCCGTCACCGTCTTATAATCGTACAGCAGCCCTTTTTCCGCCACCGCGGAAAGCCCCTCCTCGGGATACCATACGCCATCGCCGATCTCCGTACCCGCAGGCTGGTAGCGCAGGTTCTCGGCCATCCATACCTGTCCGCCGATCTTCGCCGTGCGGTAGGTATCGCCGCCGTATTCCAGTTCGGAAGCCTCCCCGCCGTCGCCCTCGTCAAGCGAACCGCCGTCTTCCCAGTCGCTGACCTCGCCGCTCAGCTTCAGCTCGATGTCGATGTTGGTGACGAGCACCGACATGTCGTACCTTCGGCCGCTTTCGAGCGTCGCCGAAGAGAGGGTCTTGCTGCGGCTCTTGCCGTCGCGCGTGGAGACCGTGACGGTCAGCGCCCCCTGCTGCGGCACGAGAATCGCACGGTAGGAGGCGTCGGGCGTCACTTCGAAGGTTTCGATTTCAGCGGCCGCCGCGCCGGCTTTCGCCGAAGCCGTCGGCACGGAGAGATCCACCGAGGCCGTCGGGACGAATCCGCCCACGGCGACGCCCGAAACCGCAGCATCGGAATTGTTGGTAATGACGATGGTCAGCTGTGACATCAGGTGATAGAACAGCATCCCGACGGGCGCGCCCGTGGGCGTCACGTTCTTCGCCACGGCCCCCAGCAGGTCCGAGGAGGCGCAGCCCGCACTCTGATCCCGCGCCACGGAGAACTCGTCGGGAACGCCCGACGCCGAATAGGGGAAATAGGCCGTGAGCGTCGAGGTTTCGTTCAGGTCGTTGTACCACAGCAGGCCGGAAGCCGTGAAGGCCGAGCCGTCGTAGGTCATCTGGTGGTTCCGGACGTAATCCGAGCCGTTCTTCGTGACGGTCAGACCGATACAGTCGCCCGTATCGAAATGAAGCCCCGTGACGCGGGTTTTGATCGACGGCGTGATCCGGATGCCGGGAACCGCATCCCGCTTATCGGCACAGCCGGGTGCAGCGGCGAGGCCCGCCGCCAGAAGCGCAAGAAGGAGTTGTCTTTTCATCATTCAGGTTTATTTTTGCGACTTTTAAGCACAAAAATAAACCTTTTTATGTTATTCACAAGACCTCCGGTCAGTTTTTGTAATACGATTCGTCGAGTCCGAGCGTGAAATTCCCGCGCCGGAACCAGGTGACGGCGGCCAGCGCGAACACCAGCGCGGCGTTGAAGAAGAACGGGAAACGGTCGCTGTGGGTGTGGAACAGATGGCGGAACATGTCCATGATGAAGGGGCAGATCATCACCGCAAGGTAGTTCATCGCCATGACGAACGACAGCGCGAGCGTCGCCGAGCGGGGCGGAGCGATGGTCGCCGCCTTGTCGTAGATGACGGGCTGGATCACCCCGTAGCCGAAGCCCGTGAGCAACGCCCCGACGACGAGCATCGTCTTGTCACGGAAGATCCCCACGCACAGCAGCCCCGCGCAGACCAGCCCCAGCGACACGAGGTTGACGTTCTGCTTCAGCGCGCGGATGATCCGGTCGATAAACAGCCCGGGAAGCATGATCGCCAGGAAGAACAACGAGATCAGCACACCCGAAAACGAACTGCTGATCTTGTAGTCGTCGACCAGAAACGAGGCGTAGAAGGCGATGGCCAGCACGGCGTAAGTGGCGAAGAAGTAAAAGAGCATCAGTCCGACGAGCTTGCCCCGGTCGATCCGTTTGTGGCGCATCTGGATGCTCTGCTCCGGCTCGGGCGTGGAGCGGCTGCGCCGGAGGAAAAACGACAGCGCGAGCGAGATGCCCGGCAGGGTATAGACCAGGAACGGAAGATGCCAGTTGACCTCGGCCAGGTAACCCGTCACGGCGGTCGCCACGACGAGCGTGAGGTTGTTGATCGCCGAACTGTACCCCAGCTGCCGGACGCGGCTGTCCCCCGTGAAATAGTCGACGATCAGGCCCGTCGAGAGGGGGATGACCATGCCGGCGCCGACACCGAGGATGCAGCTGATGACGATGAGCCACGCCATGCTGCGGGCGAACAGGCAGGCCACGCCGCTCAAAAAGAAAATCGAAAGTCCTACGATCAGGATTTTGAGTTTGTCCCTCCCCTCGGAGAGTTTTCCGGAGAGCAGCACGAAGGGGATGATCAGCAGCGACGGCAGCGAGGTGAGCATCTGGATTTCGAGGTCCGTAACCTTGGGAAACACCTTGTTCAGATCGCCCAGAATAGGGGAGACGGCCAGTCCGGGCAGCGACGCAATGGCCGACACGGACCAGATTGCCAGCAGCACGACGAGCGTAACGGAGCCTTTTCCTGTCTTGATTTTCATAGCCGGGGATTTTAGTACCGCTATCCCCGCAACTGTTATACCAAACGAAAACGGACCGGCATCAAGGCCGGTCCGTCGTTCGGTTTCTTCCGGATGTCCCTATTGCACCCTCACGCAACGCACCGACATGCCGTTGGCACGGGCATAGGGGACGTTGTTTTCGAGGCCTCCGCCGGTGGTCTTCTTCTCGAACCAGAAGTGGAAAGCCGGGGATTTCGTACCCGACAGCGTCCCTGCGGTCCAATAAAGACCCTCCCAAGGCTGCGCCTCCTCGGCCACGCTGCGCACGGTGACGGGGTTGTAAACGTTCAGAATCGTGCTGTTGTCGTAACGGCGGCGTCCTGCGCCGATAAACAGCGACGAGGTTCCCCGCTCCGGATCGGTCAGGCCCCAGCCGTATTTGTCGGCATCCGCCGCCGTGGGGGCTCCCACAAGTTTCAAACCGTCGAACACGGCCGACGGAGCCACCCGCCAGCCATAGGGGCAGGGGTCGTAGGCGCTCTTTTCCGAAGCGGACCACAAATCGTCGGAATGTGCGCTCCACAACCAGTCGTTCTCCGAACCGGAGACGCCCGTGATGAAGGTCAGCGGGTGCTGCACGGCGTAAGCCACCGTACCCGTCTCGGCGCTCGAAGCGGCCGTCCGCAGGTAGACGCGGCTGCCGCCGCCGTTGTACATGCTGGCCGATGCGCCGTTGGCGGCGTTGTACGAACTCGGGCCGATGAAGGGGTCCTTACGGCCCCACTGATAATAAAGTCCGTACGAGGCGAGGATGTTCTCCACCGACGAGTTGTCGGCGGCCAGCGCCCCGAGGTTGCGGGTCATCATCGAATAGCCGTTGAAATCGACCGCACCGCCCTCGGCTTCGGGATCGTAGTCCGCAGCCCATACGTGCCAGCTCCAGATCAGCGTGCCGCCGGCGTCGTAGGCCCCGATCACGGCGTTGCCCTCCTTGATCTTGTCCCCGTCGTCGCTGTCGGCAGCCACGTAGAACGACGCCTTGCCGTCTTTCAACTCCAGGTATTGGATCAGATTCGACTGGCTCTGCCAGACGACATCGACCGAAGAGGTCGCCAGCCCGGTCAGGTCGCCCTTGTACATGGCGTCGATCAGGTAGTTGGTCTCCTTCTTGTTGATCAGATAACTGTTGGCCGGCTTGCCGCTCAAATCCTCGGAGTCGACCACACCCACGAAAAGCGTCGCCGAAGCCGTCGATCCGCCGTGCACCTTGCCCGTCAGGGTCACCGAACCCGACTTTACGGCATCATTGTCGTCGTCGAACTTCTCGGGAGAGATGACCGTAATGGTGCGGTTCGCCGCGTCGATAACGGGATCGCTCCAGCCCGTGGGTTTGCCCGTTATCGAGAAACTCTCGATGTTGGAGGCCGAAAAACCCACCGTCACTGCGTCGCCCGCATTGAGGAAAACGGCCGGAGAATCGAACGCGATCGTTCCCGATTCCTTGTCCTTGCTGCACGAAGCAAAAAAAACGACGGCCGCAACCGCGCAAACCAACCCTGCAAATCTTTTCATATAGTTCATTCTTTTCTTATTTCAGTTTCAAAATCAACGGCAAAGATAATAAAAAGTCGGACGGGTGCAAAACCGAATTGCGCACGGTTCAACAAAACTTCCCCTCCCGAAAGTGCCGTCACGGCACCAAAGATACCAAAAAGCGGAATAAATGCCACATGCCCGTCCGAATAATTGCATTTGGGAACAATTATTGCCGCCTATTCCCTAACGAATCAGAAACGCATATAGTATGTCGAAATTGAAAATCGAAACGGGAAGTTCTCCCGCCGAGGAGCGCTTCAGCATCACCGTGACCGAAAAAGGCCCCTTCCTGGTCTACGGACGCCCGCCGCTGGCCGAGCAGTTCATCATGCCCAACGAGCAGAACGAAAGCTGGTATTTCCAGGAAGGGCGGCGCTTCTCGACCGAGGCGGAACCTACGGCGCTCTGCCGCTGCGGGGCCTCGAAACGCAAACCTTACTGCGACGGGAGCCACGAAACGGCGGCCTGGGACCCGAGGCTCACCGCACCCGACGAATCGCTGCTCGACAAGGCCGAGACCGTCGAGGGCGGGACCCTCACGATGACCGACAATCCGAAATACTGCGTCTTCGCGCGCTTCTGCCACCCCGGGGGCGACGCGTGGACGCTCACCGAGCGGTCCGCCGATCCCGAAGCACGCCAGCTGGCCATCCGCGAAGCGTCGATGTGCCCCGGCGGACGGCTGACGGCCTGGGACCGAAAAACGGGCAGCCCCTACGAATTCCGGTTCGCCCCGAGTCTCGGGCTGATCGAAGACGTCACCATCGGCAGCAGCGGCGGCCTGTGGATTCGCGGCGGCATTCCCCTGCGGCGCGAAGACGGCCATACCTACGAAATCCGCAACCGCGTGGTCGCATGCCGCTGCGGCCAGTCGGCCAACAAACCCTACTGCGACGGCACGCACGCGGCGATCAAGTGGCGCGACAACCTCGAAGGCGAACCGGTCGGCGAAACGCTGCCCGAGGAGGTCTACTGACCCCGCGCCAAACAAAAGCGAGCCTTCGAAGGCTCGCTTTTGTCATTCCATAACACCGTTCCGGGCCGCGGCGCCGATCCAGCAATCGGCCATCAGTCGCTGACCGGCAGGCGTGGGGTGGATGCCGTCCCACACCCAATAGGTCGCATCGCCGTTCGGCAGCCGCGTTTCCAGATCGGCGATAAGCCGGTGGAAGGGCACGAGCGTCGCACCGTAGTCGGCTGCGATTCGCTCCACGATCACACAGCATTGTGCCAGTATCCGCTGCCGCAGGGGATAATATTCGCCCAATGCGCCTTCAACGATCTTCCCGCAGGGTGCGGCAAAGGGCGTGCACAGTACGATTTTCAACGCAGGATTTGCCTGCCGGGCCTGATCGAGCAGGCCGCGATAGGTCCTTTCCCAGTCGGCAAAATCGAAGTCGGGAACCGTTTTCGGATCGTCGGCGCGCAGCAGTCTGCCAAGGTGACGTTCCGCATCGTTCGTCCCGACAAACACCGACAGCACGTCGGGCCACAGGTCGATCACATCCTCCTGCCAGCGGGCGGCAAGGTCGCCCAACGCATGACCGCCCACGCCGCGGTTGAAGAACCGGTAGTCGCGGTCGGGGAAATAGCCCTGGTAATAGCTGGCGCATAAATACATATACCCGCTGCCGAAAAGGTGGTTGCGATCCCACAGATTGCGCTGCGACGACGGTTTTCCGTTGGCCTTGCCCCAATTACCGTCGGTGATCGAGTCGCCGATATACACCACACGCCGCCCCGAGGCCGTCACGGCCGGCTGGGGCGCATTCCGGGCGAACCAGCGCTGAAAGAAAAGCATCTGGCAGGGGAGCGACGCGGACCAGTAGGCCGCGTTGTGCGCACCGGGACGCACCAGGAAATCGTGCCCCACGCCCTGCCGCATCAGCTGTTCGTGGAGGTTCAGATTCACCTGATAGAAGAAATCCTGATAACCGCAGTCGAAGACGAGCGCCAGCTCGCCGTCCCGGAGCGAAGCGGCCTGACGGATCACCGTATGCGCGTTCCAGCGTTCCGGATTGTCTTTCAGTTCGCCCAACTGTTTCTTCATCTCCCACGAGTCGGGGAAAGGCCGGATGTCCACGCCTCCCGAGGTCGATCCTGCAGCCCCGAAACGGTCTTTGTGGCGCAGCGCTACCCACAGCGCGCCGTGACCGCCCATGCTCAAGCCCGTGACGGCGCGGCCCTCGCGCGAAGGAATCGTCAGGTAGCGGGCGTCGATCCAGTCGGGCAGTTCCTGCGCCACGAAGGTCTCGAACTGCGACGCCGGATCGAGGGGACTGTCCCAATACCAACTGTTCGCGCCGTCGGGGCAGACGACGATCATCCCGCAGGCGTCGGCCAGCGGACGCAGGTCGGTGATGTTCTGCCACGTCGTGTACGAACCGCCGAAACCATGCAGCAGGTAGAGCACGGGCATGCGCCGCCCGACGCCGGCATCGGGAACCACGACCAGCGCCGGAATTTCGCGCTGCATCTTCGCGCTGAAAACCGCCACCGTGTCGATCTGCGCAGCGGAGGCTCCCGCCGCGGCAAAGGCGAAAAACAGAATCAAAAGGCACTTTCTCATAACTGTCTGAATCTTTCACAAAAAAGGGCGCGCACGACGCGCACCCCCTGATAACAAATCCGTCAAAACTATTTCTTTTCGGGTTTGGCAATGGTCTCGCGCATCTGCGTGTCGGCCATGATGTTCTTCATCTTGTAGTAGTCCATGATGCCCAGGTTGCCGTTGCGGAACGCCTCGGCCATGGCCAGCGGCACTTCGGCCTCGGCGAGAATCACCTTGGCGCGGGCGTCCTGCGCCTTGGCCTTGTTCTCCTGTTCGAGCGCCACGGCCATCGCACGCCGCTCCTCGGCTTTCGCCTGGGCGATGTTCTTGTCGGCCTGCGCCTGGTCCATCTGCAACTGGGCGCCGATGTTCTTGCCCACGTCGATGTCGGCGATGTCGATCGAGAGGATTTCGAAGGCCGTTCCGGCGTCGAGGCCCTTTTCGAGCACCACGCGCGAAATGGAGTCGGGATTTTCGAGCACGATCTTATGCGACGCGGCCGAGCCGATCGACGAAACGATGCCCTCGCCGACACGCGCCAGCACGGTCTCCTCGCCGGCGCCGCCGACCAGCTGCTTGATGTTGGCGCGCACCGTGACGCGGGCCTTTGCGATCAGCTGGATGCCGTCCTTGGCCACGGCGGCCACGGGAGGCGTGTTGATCACCTTGGGGTTGACCGACATCTGCACGGCCTCGAACACGTCGCGGCCCGCCAGGTCGATGGCCGTCGCCATCTTGAAATCCAGCATGATGTTGGCCTTCTGGGCCGAAACCAGCGCGTGCACCACGTTCGTGACGTTGCCGCCCGCGAGGTAGTGGGCCTCCAGCTCGTTGGGATTGAGGCTCAGTCCGGCTTTCGTGCTCTCGATCATCGACGAAACGATGGTCGAGGGCGGGACCTTGCGCCAACGCATCAGCACCAGTTGCAGCAGGCTGATACGCACGCCCGACACCAGGGCCGAGAACCACAGTCCCACCGGAATAAAATAGAAGAGGAGCCAGATCGCAAAAAGGCTCACGAAGACGATCAACACGATCATTCCACCCTGAAAATCCATAATTTAGCTTATTTGATTGTTTTTACGATAACGCTGAAATTCTCGAATCCCACGACCTCGACATCTCGCTGCTGGTCGACATAGGCCCCCTGCGACTTGGCTTCGTAGGTGCGGCCTCCGATCTCGACCTTGCCCATCGGGGAGAGGCGCGAGAGGGTCACGCCCCGGTCGCCGACCTGCAACTCCTCGGCCGGAATGACGGGCATCGACGACGACCGGATCTCCTGCTTGAGCGAGAAACGCTGCCAGGTCTTGGCCCGCAGCGAGACGACGGTGGCGATGACCGACAATACGAGAATGACGAGGATGACGACAGTCCCCGTCACGGGACCGAAATCACGGAAGGCGAGGTACACCGAACTGCCGTAGCAGACCAGCGCCAGCACGGCCCCGATCGACACCCCGGGCAGCAGGACCAATTCGGCCACCAGGAACAGCAGGCCGAAAAAAACGAGCAGTACAATATAGAACATCTCCATAAGGCTTGTGGAATATTGCAATAAAGATAGGTAAAAAATTCAGAACCCGGACGAATTCTGCGATAAATTTCATCCGGGTTCCGATTTATTCTGCGATTTCGGCGACTTTTACCTCCAGTGCGGCATCCGTTTGCCGTATCGACTCGGCAAGACGGTCGGCGACGGCCCGGTCGTCGAAAGCCCCCACGACGAAGAGCTGGCTGCCCACGCGCGAAAGTTCGTAGCCTTCGCCCGTTGCGGCGATCACCCCCTTCACTTCGTCCGACAGGGCGTCGGTCCCGGTGATCTCGACGCGGTAGGTGACTTTCGCCGCCTCGGGGTCGAGCGAAAGGTTGCGGGCCGCGCCGTCGGTCCACACCACGATTTCGGGCCGCACGAACCCGCGCTTTTTCAGCAGCGCCTGCGCCGCCTCGGCCTCGGCCAGCGTGGCGAAGCCGCCCGCATAGTAGCACCACTTGCCCTCGTCGTTGATCAGGTAGAAGAGCGGATAGGCGCCCCGGAAAGTCGCGGCGGCGCGCTTGGTGTTGAACGTTCCGAGCAGGATGCGGTAGATCGTGCCGTTGGCATAGACCCGGCACTCGGGAATGGGATTCTGGTAGGAGTACACCGGCTTCGACGAGAAGGCCACGCTGTCGTAGTCGAGGAAGTAACGCTCGGCGACTTCGACCCTCGGCAGGCGGTAGTCGATGGATTCGAGCTGCGCCGCAACGCCGCGCAGCGAATCGCGTGCGGCGTCCAGCGCCAGCACTCCGGCCACGGCGGCCTCGTAGTCGACGACGACCCGTTTGCGCAGGAAATAGTCCGCCACGGCGTCCGAAGCCGTCTCGCCCTGCAAGGCCGACAGCTGGCGCGAAGCCTCCGAAAGCGCCTCCTCCTCGCGGGCGAGCACCTCCTCCTCGCCCATCTTGTCGAGCAGATAGCCGTAGGCGTAGCTCTTGTTGTCGAAAATCGAGTTCCACGTCGCAGCGAGCGAGTCGGCCAGCGCGCGGTTCACGCCCTGCAAGGCGTTGTAACGCTCGAAAACCTCCATCGCCTCGGCCTCGGTCTGCACGGCGGCGTAGGTTTCGGCCAGCTCGGTCAGCGTGCCATGGTTGGCGAAATAGCGATTGACATAGTCCACGGCCCGCATCTCCTGCCGCTGCGCGTCGCGCAGGGCCGCATAATCCTCCGCCGGGAGGTGTTCGCGGAAATAGAGGTTGTCCACCAGATTGCGGACCTTCAGCGAGTCGGGGACCGCCTCCGCAGGGCTTTTTTCAGCAGACGCCGCAGGCTGCTGCGCCGCGCCGTTCAGGCTGGCCAGCACCCACTCCTGCTCGATGGTGTTGATACGGTCGATCAGGCGTCCCTTGGCATTGCGGATTTCGAAAATCCTGCTTTCGAGCTGCAAAATCTCCTGCGAATACTGCTGCCGCTTGCCCGGGTCCTCGCGCAGCTGCCGGCGCATGCGCTCCACGGCGTTGACGATCGAATCCTCGCGTATCTGCAACTGCGCATCCTCGCGGAGCAGCGACATGTACTCGGCGTTTCCCTCCAGCCCCGCAATGCGGGCTTCGACCTCGGGCTGCTGCGCCCGCACTCCGCCGGCGGTTAGGAAAACCGCACCCAGCGCGTATATGAGAATCCTGCGAAACATAGTTTGGGTCACCTCCACCATTTAATGAAAAAAATCTGTATGAGTCCGAAAATCTCCAGACGCCCCAGCAGCATCAGCAGCGAATTGGAAACCTTGAACGCCGCGGGCATCGCCGAGAAGTTATCCATCGAGCCGACCTCCCCGAACCCGGGGCCGACGTTGCCCATCGAGGCCACCGCCCCGGTGAAACTGGTCGTCAGATCGACGCCGAGCATCGTGCCGAAGACCGTGCCGGCGAGTATGAACATCAGGTAGGTGACGATGAAGATCATCACCGCGTGCAGGGCCTCGTTCTCCTGAATGACGCCGTCGAGGCGGATGCGGATGATGGCGTTGGGATGCTGCTGCTGCCGCAGGCGCGTGCGCATCATCTTCCCGGCCAGCACCAGGCGGTTGACCTTGATGCCGCCGGCCGTGGACCCGGCGCAGGCGCAGACGATCGAGCCGAAAATCAGCAGGATGACGGCGAACGAAGTCCACGTGTTGGAGTCGGCCGTAGCGAAACCCGTCGTGGTCACCACCGACACGAACTGGAACATCGCGTAGCGGAACGACGCGGTCAGCGTGGGGTAGATGTCCGCGGCGAAGAGGCTGACGGCGATCAGCACGCCGCCCGCGAGCAGCATCCCGAAGTACCAGCACGTCACCTCCGAGCGGAAGATGTTGCTGCGCTTGCCCGTCACCGTGGCGTAGATCAGCCCGAAATGGACGCCCGCCGTGGCCATCGCGAAGATCAGGATCGTGTCGATCGCCGGACTGTTGAAATAGGCGATGCTGGCGTTCTTGGTCGAGAATCCGCTCGTGGCGCAAGCCGACATGGCATGGCACAGGGCGTCGAACCAGTTCATGCCCGCCATCTTGAGCAGCACGGTCGACAGCACGGTAAGCCCCACATAGACCACCAGCAGGATCTGCACGATGATCTGCGAACGGTAGCGGTAGTTGTCCTTGGCCATCGTCGAAAGCTCCACGTTGGAGAGCATCATCTTGCTGCGCCCCATCGACGGCAGGACCACCAGCGCGAACATCACCACGCCCATACCGCCAATCCACGTCGACGACATGCGCCAGAACTGCAATCCGCGGGGCAGGGCTTCGACATCGTTCAGGATCGTCGATCCGGTGGTCGTGAGGCCCGAGACGCTCTCGAACCAGGCGTTGACCAGCGAGAACTCCCCGCCCCAGATCAGGTAGGGGAACATCGACACGACGCAGGCCACGAGCCACGCCCCGACGACGATGCAGAACCCCTCCTTGTTGGTGATCTGCTCGCGCTTGCCCACGAAGATCAGCGGAAAGGCGCCCAGCAGGGCCGTGAGCAGCGAGGAGAGCAGCAGGGGATAGAACGCCGAATCCATGCCGCTCAGGTAGGAGATTCCCGCCGACAGCAGCATGAACATCGCAATGAAGAGCATCACGACCCCGATATACCGTAAAACCACGTCTACCCGCATCGCCGCATCAGGATTTGGTCTGTTTGGAAATGTTGATCAGCGACTCGATTTTCTCCTTGAGTTCGAGCACCTCGTCCTTGAGGTCGCCCTTCACGGCGAAGGGCACTCGGAACGAGAGCCAGTCGCCCAGCCCCTTGTTCATCCGCTCGATGGGCGTCACGCAGTAGATCGACATGAAGTAAAAGAGCATCAGCACGATGGCGATCATCACGGCCAGCGAGATCAGCACGGGCGTCACGGCGCGGTAGGCGTTTTTCTTCATCTGCTCGGCGCGCGGAACCAGCGAACTCTGCGTCGAGGTCATATAACTCTTGATGGCGGCCGTAAGACGGCCGTAAAGGGCCTGGTACTCTTCGCTGTACCACCTGCCGCCCAGCGAATCGGGCCGCAGGGCCGCCGGCGAGTCGGCACGGGCGGCGCCCCCGAAGGCGAGGTAGTTGTCCGTCACGAGGCGCAGCTCGGTCGTGGCGAAGGCCAGCGAGTCGAGGAACGACTTCTCAAGCGCCTCGCTCTGGGCCACGAGCAGCGTGTTTTCGAGCCGCTCCATGCTCTTGCGGCAAAGGCTGTCGCACGACCTGTCGCCGAAAACCGAAAGGCGGATCAACGCGATGTTCTGCTCGTGCGCAGCATCGAGCATCTCCTTGGCCAGCTCGATATTCCGTTTGTTGGCCTTGAGAATCTCGCCCGTATCCCGGCTCAGGTGGCTCAATTCGAGAAACGAGACCATACCCGAAAAAAACAGCAGGCAGACGATGCTCAAAAAACCGACCGTCACCCGTTTGCGCAAACCCGTCATAGCGTTTTAAATTTCCATTCCTGCAAATATAGTGATTAATCCAGAATTTCCCCCAACAAATCGTGAGTTTCGTCCATCGCGCCGAGTTTCACGCGGCAGACGGCATTGACCTTCGAACGGTCGTAGGGGACTTTCACCCGGCGGTAGCTGCCCGTGAAGCCGAACATCATGCCGTCGCGGCGCGTGCTTTCGAAGAGCACCGTATCCTCCGTGCCTTCGGCCCGGGCGCAGAACACGCCGTGCAGGCGTTCGCAGAGGCCCTCCAGTTCGGCGACGCGCTGCGTGGCGACCGACGGAGGCACCTTGCCGGGCAGGTCGACGGCCGGCGTCCCGGGACGCTCCGAGAAGGGAAAGATATGCAGGAAAGCGGGTTCGAGTCCCGCCAGAAAATCGTACATCGTGCGGAAATCGGCCTCCGTCTCGCCCGGGAACCCGACGATCACGTCGATGCCGATGAAGGCGTCGGGCATCAGCCGTCTCACGGCCGCGATCCGCTCGGCGAAGCGCGCCGTGGTGTAGCGGCGGCGCATCAGGCCCAGAATCCGGTCCGAACCGCTCTGGAGCGGAATGTGGAAATGGTGCATGAATTTAGGCGACGCGGCGCAAAATGCGATGATTTCGTCGGTCAGCAAGTTCGGCTCGATCGACGAAATGCGGTAGCGTTCGATCCCTTCGACCTCGTTGAGCGCCCGCAGCAGGTCGATGAACCGCTCTCCCGTCGTGCGGCCGAAATCCCCCGTGTTGACGCCCGTCAGGACGATCTCCTTCTGCCCCCCGGCAGCGATCTGCCGCGCCTCGGCCACGAGGTCGGCGACGGGCATGTTGCGGCTCGAACCGCGGGCGTAGTGGATCGTGCAGTAGGAACAGCAGTAGTCGCACCCGTCCTGCACCTTGAGGAAGGCGCGCGTGCGGTCGCCGCTCGAAAAGGCCGCGAAGAACGACGTGAGCGAATCGGTTTCGCAGCTGTACACCTGCGCCCGGCCCTTGCCCGACAGTTCAACCACTCGTTTAAATAACGCCCCCTTATCGTTGTTGCTCAACACAATGTCCACACCCTCTATCGCGGCAATCTCCTGCGGCTTGAGCTGCGCGTAGCATCCCGTCACGGCGATGATCGCCTCAGGGTTGCGGCGGTGGAGTTTGCGGATCAGGTTGCGGCATTTCTTGTCGGCGTGCTCCGTGACGGAACAGCTGTTGATGACGCAAATATCGGCTTCGGCCGTGGGCGCGACGCGCACGAAACCGCCGCGCTCGAACTCGCGGGCGAGGGTCGAGGACTCCGAAAAATTGAGCTTGCAGCCCAAGGTATGAAAATTGACTCTGCGAGGTTGCATGGATTCGTGTTTTTCCGGCACGAAATTACGAAAACTGCGCGAAAGGAGGAGGCTTTTCCGATAAAAAAGCGTAAATTTGCGCGCAATTATAAGGAATACATGGGATTTTTCAGCGACCTGATCCAATACGGCTACCTTTCGAACGCGCTCGCGGCGTGCGTGCTGTCGGGCATAACGTGCGGAGTGATCGGAACCTACGTCGTCTGCCGCCGCATGGTGTTCCTCGCGGGCGGCATCACCCATGCCTCGTTCGGCGGACTGGGCATCGCCTTCTGGATGGGCGCCAACCCGATCGCCGGGGCGATGATCTTCGCCGTGCTCTCGGCGCTGGGCATCGAATGGGCCGGCAGCCGGGGACGCATCCGCGAGGATTCGGCCATCGGCATCATCTGGTCCGTCGGCATGGCCGTCGGCGCGCTCTTTATGAGCCTCCGCCCGGGCTACACCTCGGGCGATCTGTCGGCCTACCTCTTCGGCAGCATCGTGACCGTGACCGACAGCGACGTCGCGGCCCTCGCCGCGCTGACGGCGGTGATCATCGCCGGGGCGCTGCTGTGGCTCCGCCCGGTGATGTACACGGCTTTCGACCGCGACTTCGCCCGCAGCCGGGGCATCCCCACGCGCGTGATCTCCTATCTGATGGCCGCGCTGGTGGCGGTGACCATCGTGCTCTCGATCCGCATCATGGGCATCGTGCTGCTGATCTCGCTCGTGACGATGCCCGTGGTGATCGTCAACTCGCTCTCGCGGTCGTACCGCACCATCGCCCTCGCCGCACCCCTCGTGGCTGTGGCGGGCAACGTCGCAGGGCTTGTCGTCAGCTACAATTTCGAGGTTCCGCCCGGCGCCGCCATAATATTTACCCTCACTCTTACGCTTATAATGGTAAAACTGTTATCTTTACGACAAAAAAGGCTGCCGTTTGGATAGGCTGCGACCCGGAAGTGCTCAAATAAATTTGGCACTCCTCTCGCCTTGCACTATCTTTGCGTAACAAAAAACTGCGATCCGCCGCATGAAAACCATTCACAGACTCGTTCTGAAGTCCTACCTCGGCCCGATGGTCCTCACGTTCTTCATCGTCATGTTCGTGCTGATGATGAACATCGTGTGGCGCTACATCGACGAGCTGGTGGGCAAGGGATTGAGCGCCGGCATCATCATCGAGCTGATGACCTATTTCATGGCCAACATGATCCCGATGGGGCTGCCGCTCTCGATGCTGCTGGCGGCGATTATGACCATGGGCAACCTGGGTGAGAACTACGAACTGCTGGCCATGAAATCGGCGGGCATGTCGCTCGTGCAGATCACCAAGCCGCTGATCATTCTGGTGAGCCTGGTCTCCGTCGGCAGTTTCTTCATCGGCAACAACCTCGTGCCGAACGCCAACAAGAAGCTATTCAGCACGCTCTACGACATCCGGCAGCAGAAACAGGCCCTCGAATTCCAGGACGGGCTCTTCTTCAACGGCATCGACAACATGTCGATCCGCGTGAGCCACCAGGAACCCGACACGCACCTGCTGCACGACGTGCTGATCTACGACAACCGCGCCGCCAACGGCAACATGAACACCATCGTGGCCGACTCGGGCTATATCCGCCTGTCGGACGACAAGAAATACCTGCTGGTGACGCTCTTCCACGGCGAGACCTACGAACAGACCCGCAACAGCCAGTGGTTCACGAAAAGCGCCCTGCGCCACCACACCTTCGACCTGCAAAAACAGGTGATCCCCATGTCGGGATTCGCCATGGGACGCACCGACGCCGACCTGTTCACGAGCAGCCAGACCAAGAACATCAGCGAATTGCAGCACGACATCGACTCGCTGGAGATCAAGGTCAACGCCGCCACGACGAGTTCCTACGAACCGCTGCTGAAAGAGCAGATTTTCGCCCGCGACAACACCGTGCTGCCGCTGCCCGACAGCCTGCAGGTGGACAAACGGGACTTCCGCGACCTGCTGGCGACGGATTCGGTCATCATGCTGCCCACGCGCGAACGCGAACGTGTCTGGAACCAGGCGCGGACGCTGGCCAAAAACTCGCGCAACATGTTCGCATTCGACGAATCGACGGCCAAGGAGGCGCTCAACCAGCTCTACCGATCGAAGGTCGAGTGGCACAAGAAAATGTCGCTTCCGGTGTCGATCCTGATCTTCTTCCTGATCGGCGCGCCGCTGGGCGCCATCATCCGCAAGGGCGGCCTGGGGCTTCCGGTGGTGGTGTCGGTGATCTTCTTCGTGATCTACTACATGATCAGCCTCTCGGGCGAAAAACTGGCCAAGGAGGGTAACTGGGAGGCCGTCTACGGCATGTGGCTCTCGACCTTCATCCTCACGCCGATAGCCATATACCTCACCTACAAGGCCACCAACGACTCGGCGCTGCTCGACACGGACTGGTACGCCGGAAAGTTCAAGGCGCTGAAAGAGAAACTGGTTCCGCAATTCAAGAAACTGACGAAAGCAATAAAACTCAAACGAAATGGCAAAAGAGACTGTGCTCAATAGCGTGGAGGAGGTCATCGAGGACTTCCGCATCGGCAAACCCGTTATCGTCGTGGACGACGAGGACCGCGAGAACGAAGGCGACTTCATCGTCGCGGCGGAGAAGATCACGCCCGAAATCGTGAACTTCATGCTCAAGGAGGGCCGCGGCGTGCTGTGCGCCCCGCTGTCGGAGAAACGCTGCGACGAACTGGGGCTCAACATGATGGAGGAGAACAACACCTCACTGCTGGGCACGCCCTTCACCGTGACGGTCGACCTGCTGGGCAACGACTGCACCACGGGCGTCTCGATCCACGACCGCGCCGCGACGATCCGCGCGCTGGCCGACCCCGAAACGAAACCCACCGACCTGGGCCGCCCGGGACATATCAATCCCCTGCGCGCGCGCGACAAGGGCGTGCTGCGCCGTCCGGGACACACCGAGGCGGCCATCGACCTGGCCCGCCTGGCCGGATTGCAGCCCGCCGGCGCGCTGATCGAGATTATGAACGAGGACGGCACGATGGCCCGCCTGCCGCAACTGCTGGAGACCGCAAAAAAATTCGACCTGAAAATCATCTCGATCGCCTCGCTGATCGCCTACCGCCTCCGCGAGGAGTCGATCATCGAAAAGGGCGTGACGGTGCCCCTGCCCACGGAGTGGGGCGAATTCCAGATCACGCCGTTCCGCCAGAAATCCAACGGCGTGGAGCATGTGGCCCTGACGAAAGGGGAGTGGACCGAAGACGAACCGGTGCTGGTGCGCGTGCATTCGTCGTGCGCCACGGGCGACATCTTCGGCTCGTACCGCTGCGACTGCGGCGAGCAGCTCCACAAGGCGATGGAGATGATCGACCGCGAAGGCCGGGGCGCCGTCGTCTACCTCAATCAGGAGGGGCGCGGCATCGGGCTGTGCAACAAAATCCACGCCTACAAATTGCAGGACGAGGGTCTCGACACGGTGGACGCCAACCTCAAACTGGGCTTCAAGGCCGACGAACGCGACTACGGCGTGGGCGCCAGCATCATCCGCGAGCTGGGCATCCGCCACATGCGCCTGATGACCAACAACCCGCTCAAACGGGCCGGGCTGGAGGGTTACGGGCTTTGCATCGACGAGATCGTGCCCATCGTCATCGCCCCGAACCCCTACAACGCACACTATCTGGAGACCAAGCAGGAGCGCATGCACCACACGCTGGGACTGGAAAAGAGATAACGCATGAACGCCAAAGACCTTCGCATCGTATTCATGGGCACGCCCGAATTCGCCGCGCCGTCGCTGCGGGCGCTCGTCGGGGGCGGCTACAACGTCGTGGGCGTGGTGACTTCGCCCGACAAACCCGCCGGACGCGGACAGAAAATACACCAAAGCGAGGTTAAGATCGCGGCTCTGGAACTGGGTCTGCCGGTATTGCAGCCCGAAAAGCTGAAAGCCCCGGAGTTCGTCGAGGCCCTCGAGGCGCTGCGGCCCGACCTGGGCATCGTGATCGCCTTCCGCATGCTCCCCGAGGTCGTCTGGGCCATGCCGCGGCTGGGGACCTTCAACCTCCACGCCTCGCTGCTGCCCCAATACCGCGGGGCCGCGCCGATCAACTGGGCGATCATCAACGGCGAGACCGAGACGGGCGTCACCACGTTTCTGCTGAACCACGAGATCGACAAGGGCGGCATCATCGGGCAGATCCGGGTTCCGATCCTTCCGGAAGACAACGTCGGGACGCTCTACGAACGTCTGATGACAACGGGAACCTCGCTCGTAACCGAAACCGTCGACCGCATTGCGGCGGGGGAGATCCGGCCCGTGGAGCAGCAGCACATCGACGAGGCGACGCTGCGCCCGGCGCCGAAGATTTTCAAGGAGGACTGCCGGATCGACTGGGAAAAACCGGGCCGCGAGATCGTGAATTTCGTCCGCGGACTGTCACCCTATCCGGCGGCATGGACCGAGATGTACCGCGAGGGCGACGGCGAAGCGTCGAGCGCCAAGATTTTCTCGGCGTCGTTCGAGGCCGCGGTCCACGGCGAGGCGTGCGGCACGCTCCAGAGCGACGGAAGAACCTTTATCCGCGTGGCGTGCGCCGACGGATGGATCGCCCTCGGAGAACTGCAAATAGCGGGCAAAAAACGGCTCGCGGTGCGCGAATTGCTCCTCGGGTGGCGCGACGTACAGCAATGCCGCTTCCGGGAATAGAGCGGAGCGGCCTTTGCCGACCGTCCCCGGATTGCAGAGATACGAATGCACACGACAGAAGAGGCTTCCCGCGGGAAGCCTCTTCTGTCGTGCAATGCAGGGGCGTCATACCTTCTCGCCGAGTTTCCGTCCGATCTCCTCTTTCGGCAGCGGTTTGGTGCAGAAAAACCAGTCGTAGCACTTCGCCCCTTCGGGAACCTTCTCCTGATCGTCGCCCTTCATCGGCACGATCACCTCGTCGCCCGGACGCCAGTCGGCGGGCAGCGCGATGCCGAAGGCATCGATGGTCTGCAAGCCCACCAAAACCCGCCTGATCTCGTCGAAATTGCGGCCCAGAGCCAGCGGATAGTAGATCATCGCCCGCAGCACGCCCTTCGGGTCGACGAAGAACACGGCGCGCACGGCGGCGGTCTGGCTCTCGCCGGGCTGGATCATGCCGTAGAGCGACGCCACTTTCATCGCAACGTCGTCGATGATCGGGAACCCGACCTTCACATCCTTCATGCCCTTGTACTCGATCTTCTCGCGGATGGTCTTGAGCCATGCGATATGGCTGTTGCGGCTGTCGACCGACAGGCCGACCAGTTCGCAGTTCAACGCCCGGAACTCCTCGGTACGCGCCCCGAAAGTGAGTATTTCGGTGGTGCAGATCGGGGTGAAATCGGCAGGGTGGCTGAAAAGAATCACCCATTTGCCCTTGTAATCGTCCGGGAAGCTGATCTTCCCCTTGGTGGTCATGGCCTCGAATGCCGGAACCGGCTCGCCGAGCCGCGGCATCTGCTGTTCGTTCTTTTCCATAAATCGGAGTTTTTAAAAGTTTATACCCGGACATGCAAAGTCGATGCCCTGCCGGAATTCATTTTCCAAGATACGGAATTTGCCGGTACGTTATCCGCCGATTTCCCGCCGCACACGGAAGCGTATACACAAACGGCTTTTTCGGATAGGCGGACGGCATTTCCGGACTTCTGAATAAAATAAAAAGGCATCCGATTTCATTCCTCCGGAAAGATTTGTATATTTGCGTGAAGAACCCCTAAACCCGTAGCCTATGGTCAGATAACAAACCGAACACCATCCCGATCCAACCGCGCCGCGGCATTCCCGGCGCATACATATAAAAAGCGTTAGCTTTGCGTCTTTGCATATCGAAATCTGGAAAATTTCAAATTGTGGCAAAAGAAGTGAAGTTGATGCTCACGTCTATGGCGTGGGCTTCACTTTCTATTATTGCCACAAGGTATTCCAGAACCTCGATATGCGATGATAAAAGTTATGTCCCACGTTTTTTATGTACCTAACCCAACCCAGCCGCAGGGACACGGCACATATTCACCATACAATGAAATATTTCGGAATATTCCTGTGCTCATCTCTTTTGATGACCTCCTGCGCCACCGTTTTTTGCGGATCGAAAGCAAAAGTGACCTTCGACAGCGACATCGCAGAAAAAGCGACCCTTACGATCGACGGCCGCAAATACACCAATGTCACTTTCCCCTACACGACCAAAATCAGACGCGGTTTCGACGAAACGGTCGTCAAAGCCGAATCGCCTGCCTATACAACGGAAACGGTTATCATCAACAAAAGTTTCAACGCCGTATCGGTCATCAATCTGCTGAACATACTCGGATGGGGAATAGACGCTGCGACCGGAGCCATGACCAAACCGGAATTCAAATTCTATCAGATTGACTTTCAGCCGAAAGAAGAAAAATCCATAAAACAAGATTAAAAACAACGAATACAATCTACATGAAAAGCAATGGATGATTTGTAATATCAAAGAGAGGCGCCCCCGCAACGGGGGCGCCTCCTTCTTCATAAAATATGTCACTGAATCACCGCTTGCGGATTATCTCGCCGCCGTGGCGGATGGCCTCCTCGTTGGCCGGAAGCATTTTCCACGCGCGCTCGGGAAGCGACTTTTTCAGACCCACCATCACGTTCTCCATCGCGACCACGGGGCGCACCTTGAGGTAACCGCCCAGGATCATCGTGTTGAACAGTTTGGCCTGACCCATCTTCGCACACTCGGCCGTGGCGTCGATCGCATAGACTTCGATGTCCTTGCGCACGGGGTGCCGCGTGATGCCGTTCGTGTCGTAGATCAGCACGCCGCCCGGCTTGACCATCGGCTCGAATTTCTCCATCGACTGCTGGTTCAGGATGATCGCCGTGTCGAATTCATGGGCGATAGGCGACGAAATCTTCCGGTCGGAGAGAATCACCGTCACGTTGGCCGTGCCGCCGCGCATCTCGGGACCGTAGGAGGGCATCCACGTCACCTCGAAATCCTGCATCACCCCCGAGTAAGCCAGAATCTTACCCATCGAGAGGACGCCCTGTCCTCCGAATCCTGCAATTATCAACGTCTCTTTCATAGCGTTACTCTTTTTTAACATCTTTAATGTCGCCCAGCGGATAGAAGGGCAGCATGTTCTCGGCAAGCCACTGGTTCGAAGCCACGGGCGAGAGTTTCCACCCGCTGTTGCAGGTCGAGACGACCTCCACGAGCGAAAAACCGTTGCCGGCCATCGAATTCTCGAACGCCTTGCGGATCGCCTTTTTGCACTTGCGCACGTTGGCCGCCGTATGCACGCTCTGGCGCGTGATGTAGGTCGCGCCGTCCAGATGGGCCATCATCTCGGCGATCTTGTAGGGATAGCCGTTCAGCCGCGGATCGCGGCCGTAGGGGGTCGTCGCGGTCTTCATGCCCAAGAGGGTGGTCGGAGCCATCTGGCCGCCGGTCATGCCGTAGATCGCATTGTTGATGTAGACGGCCACGACGTTCTCGCCGCGCGCCGCCGCATGGATCGACTCCGCCGTACCGATGGCCGACAGGTCGCCGTCGCCCTGATAGGTGAAGACCATATTCTGCGGGTAGAGCCGCTTCACGGCCGTCGCAACGGCCAGCGCGCGCCCGTGCGCCGCCTCGATCCAGTCGATGTCGATATAGTTGTAGGCGAACACCGAGCAGCCCACGGGCGAAATGCCCACGGTCTTCTCCGCGAGTCCCATCTCCTCGATGACCTCGGCGATGAGCTTGTGCACCGTGCCGTGACTGCAACCCGGGCAGTAGTGCATGACGTTATCGGTGATGAGTTTCGGTTTTGCGTAAACCAGATTCTCCGTTTTCTTTTCAACCTCTGCCATCGTCTTCTACTTTTTAATCAGTTTTTCCTTGAGCGCGTCGAGCACTTCGTCCGGGTTGAACATCATGCCGCCCTGACGCCCGTAATGCTCGACCGGGGCCTTGCCGTTGACGGCCAGCCGCACGTCCTCGACCATCTGCCCGGCGTTGAGTTCCGCCGAGAGGAATCCCTTGACGCCCCGCGCGGCCATCTCGGCAAGCTGCTTCTTGGGGAAAGGGTAGAGGGTGATCGGACGCAGCAGGCCGACTTTCAGCCCCTCGGCGCGAGCCATTTCGACCGTCGCCGAGCAGATGCGGGCCGACGAACCGAAGGCCACGATCACGTAGTCGGCGTCGTCGCACTCGATGGCTTCGTAACGCACCTCGTTCTCTTCCAGCGCCTTGTATTTCTCCTGCAACCGTTTGTTGATGACTTCCATCTTCTCCGACTGCAATTCGAGCGAAGTCACGATGTTGCGCGCGCGGCCGGCGGGTTTGCCCTGCGCGGCCCACGCGCCGCACTCGGCTTTCAGCTCCTCGTCGGTCTTGCGCGGACGCTGGGGTGCGAGCACCACCTTCTCCATCATCTGACCGATGGCGCCGTCGGCGAGGATCAGCGCCGGATTGCGGTATTTGAACGCGAGGTCGAACGCCTCGAACACATGGTCGTGCATCTCCTGCACCGAGTTGGGAGCCAGCACGATCATGTGGAAATCGCCGTGGCCGCCGCCTTTGCAGGCCTGGAAATAGTCGCCCTGCGAAGGCTGGATCGTACCCAGGCCCGGGCCGCCGCGCTGGCAATTGACGATCAGGCAGGGCAGCTCGGCGCCCGCCAGGTAGCTCAACCCCTCGGACATCAGGCTGATGCCGGGGCTGGACGAGGAGGTCATCACCCGTTTTCCGGTCGATGCGCCGCCGTAGACCATGTTGATCGAAGAGATCTCCGACTCGGCCTGCAAAACGACCATGCCCGTGGTCTCCCACGGTTTGAGTTCCATGAGGGTCTCCATCACCTCCGACTGCGGAGTGATGGGGTATCCGAAATATCCGTCGCAACCGTAGCGAATGGCCGCATGGGCGATCACTTCGTTGCCTTTCATCAGTTTCACTTCATTCTCTGCCATAGCTTACTCGAATTTTTGACGATAAACCGTAATGCAGCTATCCGGACAAATCACCGCACAGGAGGCACAGCCCGTGCAGGAATCGGGATTGACCATCCACGCAACGGGATAACCTTTGCTGTTGACCTCCGCCGACAGCGCGAGCACGTCGCACGGACAGGCCGAAGCACAGACCCCGCACCCCTTGCAGCGCTCCTTGTCGACAACGATTGTTCCTTTGATTTTTGCCATAACGCCTAATATTGTTAAGTTGCTTACAAATATAATAAATAATCGGATAAAAACGATTCGGATTGCAACATTTCTTTCGGCATAAACGACAAACAAAAAGCAGAAAATCCGCATGTTCCCGTGCGAACTCCCTGCATACAAAACCGTTCGGCCGTCATCCGGCTTTCGGATCGGGACCGTATTTATTTCCGCCCCGCGTCCCGGGCGTACGGCACCGAACGGGGAGCTGCCGGCAATCCGGCCCAGAGGCGGTTCGGGATTCCGCAAGTTTCCCGCAAAAAAAGAGCCGCCCGCAGGCGGCCCTCGTCGATTATTTTTCGTCGAACGAGTGGATCACCACTCCCGACCGCAGTTTGGGTTCGAACCACGTGGTCTTCGGCGGCATGATGTTGCCCGTGTCGGCAATGTTGATCAGCTGCTGCATCGAGACGGGGTAGAGGGCGAACGCCGCCTTCATCTCCCCGCTGTCCACACGGCGTTTCAACTCGCCCAGACCGCGGATGCCGCCCACGAAGTCGATCCGCTTCGAGGTGCGCAGATCCTTGATGTCCAGAATCCGGTCCAGCACCAGATTCGACAGCACCGTAACGTCCAGCACGCCGATCGGGTCGTTGTCGTCATAGGTGCCCGGCCGGGCCGTCAGGCTGTACCAGCGGCCGTCGAGGTACATCGAAAAATTGTGCAGCGCCGCGGGGCGGTACTCCTCCGTCCCCTTGTCCTCAACGACAAACGACTCGTTGAGTTTTTCGAGAAGTTCGGCAGGCGTCAGGCCGTTCAGATCCTTCACCACGCGGTTGTAGTCGATGATGCGGAGCTGGCCCGCCGGGAAGGTCACGGCCAGGAAATAGCAGTACTCCTCGCAGCCCGTGTGGTTCGGATTCTTCGCGCGGCACTCCTGTCCCACGCGCGCCGCGGCGGCCGTGCGGTGGTGTCCGTCGGCGACGTAGAGCGCCGGGATGCCCGCGAAAATCTCCGTGATACGGTCGTTGGTCTTCCGGTCGCGGATCACCCACAACTGGTGCCCGAAGCCGTCGGCAGCCGTGAAATCGTACTCCGGGGCGTTGTTTTTCACCACGTCGGCGACGATGGCGTCGATCTCGGCATCGTCGGGATAGGCGAAGAACACCGGCTCGATGTTGGCCTTCTGGTTGCGGACGTGGATCATGCGGTCCTCCTCCTTGTCGGGACGCGTCAGCTCGTGCTTCTTGATCGCCCCCGAGAGATAGTCCTCGAAATGGCAGCACATCGCCAGACCGTACTGCGTGCGGCCCTCCATCGTCTGCGCATATATATAGTAGTACTCCTCGGGGTCCTGCCGCAGCCAGCCTTCGGACTGCCAGCGGCGGAAATTCTCGACCGCCTTGTCGTAGACGGGCTGCGAATGCTCGTCGGCGATGGGGTCGAAGTCGATCTCGGGCTTGATGATGTGCAGCAGCGAACGCTCCGTGGCTTCGGCCTTCGCCTCGGCGGAGTTGAGTACGTCGTAGGGGCGCGAAGCCACCTCGGAGGCATGCTCCTTCGGGGGACGGACTGCGCGGAAAGGTTTTATTCTAACCATAATGCATCGGTTGTTTTAAGGCGAAAAAGCGGGTCCGTCATATGAGATATGCGCACCCGCCTTTTCGCACGGTTGGTTTCTATTTGTTGACCTGGAAACGGGTGTTGCCGTTCTTCAGAAAATCGACGATCTGGTTGGCGGCGGCGAGTCCCGCGTTGACATTGGCCTCGGCGGTCTCGGCGCCCATCTTCTTCGCCGTGGCGAAAACCCGTTTGCCGAACTTCTCGTCCAGCTCGGCCTGATTGCCGGCGGCGATGTCGGTGATGTATTTCAGGTCCTCGCGTTCGGTCATAGCGCGCGCGACGCCCTCCTCGTCGATCACCTCCTTGCGGGCGGTGTTGACCAGCGTCGCGCCCTTGGGCATCGACATCATCAGGTCGTAGCCGATCGAGCCTTTGGTCTGGGCCGTGGCGGGAATGTGCAGCGAAAGGAAGTCGGAAACCCGGTAAAGCTCCTCGACCGAAGCCACTTTCTTCACGCCGTCGGCCTCGAAGACCGCCCCGTCGGCGATGAACGGATCGTAGGCGACGACATTCATGCCCAACGCCTTGCCCTTGCGGCCCACCAGTCTGCCGACGTTGCCGTAGGCGTGGATGCCGAGGGTTTTGCCCTGGAGTTCCGTACCCGTACCCGGCGTGAAGCGGTTGCGCGACATGAAGATCATCATGGCCAGCGCCAGTTCGGCCACGGCATTGGAGTTCTGACCCGGGGTGTTCATCACCACGATGCCCCGCGCCGAAGCCGCCGCAAGGTCCACGTTGTCGTAACCCGCGCCGGCGCGGACCACGATCTTCAGGTTTTTCGCCGCGGCGATGACCTCGGCGGTCACCTTGTCGCTGCGGACGATCAGCGCGTCGACGTCGGCCACGGCTTCGAGCAGCTGGCCCTTGTCGGTGTATTTTTCGAGCAGCGCCAGTTCGTATCCGGCGTCCTCGACGATCTTACGGATTCCGTCCACGGCCTTTTTGGCGAAGGGTTTTTCCGTTGCAACCAGTATCTTCATAGTTTCGATCAATGACGTGAAATAAATATCCTGTTCTTTTTTTGTCTCCCGCATCAGCGGGACGATGGTCGGACACATCGGAGCTATTTCTTATGCGCCTCGGCGAACTCCTGCATGCAGGCCACCAGCGCCTCGACGCTCTCCTTGGGCAGGGCGTTGTAGCACGACGCGCGGAAGCCGCCCACCAGACGGTGGCCCTTGATGCCGACCATGCCGCGGCTCTTGGCGAACTCCATAAACTCGGGAGCCAGCTCCTCGCAGCCCTCGGCCATCACGAAGCAGATGTTCATCAGCGAACGGTCCTCCTTCTCGACCGTACCGCGGAAGAGCGGGTTGCGGTCGATCTCGTCGTAGAGCAGCGCGGCCTTCTCCTTGTTGCGGCGGTAGATTTCGTCGACGCCGCCGATCGACTTGAGCCACTTCAGGGTCTCCTTCAGGACGTAGATCGGGAACACGGGAGGAGTGTTGAACATCGAGTTGTTCTCGACATGGGTCCTGAACGACATCATCGTCGGCAGGTCGCGGACGATCCTGTCCAGCATATCCTCGCGGATGATGGCGAACGCCACGCCCGCGGGAGCCAGGTTCTTCTGCGCGCCGCCGTAGATCATGGCGTATTTCGAAACGTCCACCGGGCGCGAGAGGATGTCCGAAGACATGTCGGCGATCAGGGGCACGGGCGACGAGAGGTCCTCGTGGTACTCCGTGCCGTAGATCGTATTGTTCGAGGTGATATGCACATAGTCCAGGTCGGCGGGAATGGCGAACCCCTTGGGAATATAGGTGAAGTTCCTGTCCTCGGACGAAGCCAGCACCTCCACTTCGCCGTAACGTTTCGCCTCCTTGATGGCCTTTTTGGCCCAGACACCCGTATTCACATAACCGGCCTTCCTGCCCAGGAAGTTGGCGGGAATTTCATAGAAATAGGTACTTGCACCGCCCCCAAGATAGATGATCTTGTAGTTGTCGGGAATGTGGAGCAATTCGCGGAAAAGAACGTCGGCCTCGGCCATCACGTCGTCGAAATCCTTCGTCCGGTGCGAGATCGAAAGCAGCGAAAGACCCGATCCGTTGAAGTCGAGAATCGCCTTGGCCGCATTTTCGATGACCTCGTCCGCCAGAATGGAAGGTCCCGCATTGAAGTTGTGCTTTTTCATAATAATTCGTATGTGATTTGAATGATCTGACTCTTAACTGTTAGTTTGCTAACACAAATATAAATAAAAAAATTTCAGAAATACAAAGATAGCCAAATAAATTTCACTCCGCAGGAAGAACGCCCCTCTTTTCGGATTGTTTTTGTTAATTTTACCGGGAACAAACCCCGGCTCGGACAGGCTGCGCCCCGGCAAAATGCAAGTAAACTTGCTTTTGCGCTCGGCTTGCACTATCTTTGCCGAAAAATTACAAGTTCCCGTACACATGGTAAAATCAATGACCGGCTTCGGCAAAGGCGAGGCCGCACTCCGGAATAAGAAAATCACGGTCGAGATCCGCTCGCTGAACTCCAAGCAGTTGGACCTCTCGCTGCGCCTCCCGGCAGTCTACCGGCAGTCGGAATACGAGATCCGCAACCTGATCGCCCGCACGATCCAGCGGGGCAAGGTCGACGTCTTCGTCACGGTCGAGTCGCAGGCTGTCGAAACGTCGGCGCGCATCAACCGCGAGGTGTTCCGCGAATACCTCCGCCAGATGAACGACACGCTTTCGTTCTCGGGCATCGACGCTGGCTACGACGCCATCCTGCCCGTGATCATGCGTCTTCCGGATGTCGTCGCGACCGAGGCCGAAGCCATCTCCGAAGAGGAGCACGCCGCGCTGCTCGCCGCCGTGGAGGCTGCCGCTGCGCATCTCGACGCGTTCCGCGAGCAGGAGGGCGCCATCCTGATCGCCGACCTGTTGCGCCGCGTGGAGCTGATCGAGCAATATAAAACAGAGGTCGTGCCCTTCGAGAAGGCCCGCACCGAAACGGTCAAGGCCCGCATTCTGGACAACCTCTCGAAACTGGCCGTCGACGTGGACCGCAACCGGCTGGAGCAGGAGATGATCTTCTACCTCGAGAAACTCGACATCACCGAGGAGAAAGTGCGCCTCACGAACCACTGCAACTACTTCCGGGAGGTGGCCTCTTCGGAGGAGGGCGCAGGCCGCAAGCTGGGCTTCATCGCGCAGGAGATGGGCCGCGAGATCAACACGATGGGATCGAAGGCCAACGAGCCGAACATCCAGATTCTCGTCGTCAAGATGAAGGACGAGCTGGAGAAGATCAAGGAACAGGTATTGAATATCCTGTAATCCGCAGATTACAGGATATTCCAATTAAAAATTGAGACTGAAAAATTAAAAATTCCATTCGGCAAAATCATCCGGAGAAGAGAACGATTTTTCATTTCTAATTTTTCATTTTTAATTTCATCAAATGGGTAAGGTCATCATATTCTCCGCCCCGAGCGGTTCAGGCAAAACCACCATCGTCCGGCACCTGCTGGAACGCTATCCGCAGTTCGAATTCTCCATCTCGGCGACCAGCCGCGCCCCCCGCGGCCAGGAGCGCGACGGGGTGGACTACTACTTCCTCTCGCACGGGGAGTTCATGCAGGCCGTGGCCGAAAACCGCTTCGTGGAGTGGGAGGAGGTCTACAAGGGAACCTGCTACGGCACGCTGCGCTCGGAGGTGGAGCGCATCTGGGCCAAGGGCCATGTGATCGTCTTCGACGTCGACGTGGTCGGCGGCATCAACCTCAAGCGCATCTTCGGCGACGACGCCTGCTCGGTGTTCATCATGCCGCCCTCGGTCGAGGAGCTGCGCCGACGGCTCGAAGGCCGCGGCACGGACGCCCCGGAGGTGATCGACCGCCGCGTGGCCAAGGCCGAATTCGAACTGACGAAAGCCCCCGAGTTCGACCACGTGGTGGTCAACGACTGCCTCGACGAGGCCGTGTGCGGCACGTGCAGCATCCTCGACCAATTCATCGCACGGTAGGATGAAACGGGTCATGCTCTATTTCGGGTCGTTCAACCCCGTGCACCGCGGCCACATCGCGCTGGCGGAATACGTCGTCGGGCAGGGTCTCTGCGACGAGGCCGTGCTGGTCGTTTCGCCCCAAAGCCCCTACAAACAGGCCGCGGAACTGGCTCCCGAAATGGACCGTTTCGAAATGGCCGAGATCGCCTGCGCCGCTTCGAAATACCCGGATCGCATCAAACCTTCGGTCGTGGAATTTCTGCTGCCGAAACCCTCATACACAATAGATACCCTGCGTTACCTCAAGGAAAACTTCGGGTCAGGGATGCAGTTCTCGATCCTGATGGGCAGCGACCAGATCGCGCGCCTCGCGGGATGGAAGGAGTACGAACAAATCCTCGAATACCCGGTTTACGTCTACCCGCGGCGCGGCGAACCGGCGGAGGGATTCGAAGGGCGCATCACGCCGCTGACGGACGCCCCGTTGCAGGACTTCGCCTCGACGGACGTGCGCGACCGCATCGGGCGGGGCGAGGACGTCGCCGCCATGCTCGACGAGGGCGTCGCCGCCTACATCCGCCGCAAGGGGCTGTGGAGTCCCGCGACGCGCATCGCGGCCCTCGGGGCGCAGATCGCCGCCGAGCCCGGAAACACGGCGCTTCTGGTCGAGCGCGGAAAACTCCATTACCGGATGGGCGAGTGGGGTCCGGCCCTCAACGACTTCAACGCGGCGCTGCGTATCGACGACACGCATGTCGAAGCCAAGGAGTTCGCCCGGATGGTGCAGGAGATACTGGAATTCCGATACAAAGATATATACAACCCCTGAAATGACACGTTTGAAGATAGCCCTCCTGGCGGGCGGCGATTCGCCCGAACGGGAAATCGCCCTTCAGAGCGCCGCCCAGATCGAGGCGGCCCTCGACCACTCGAAATACGACATCACGGTCATCGACCTCCACGGCCGCGACTGGCACCATACGGCCCCCGACGGGCGGCAGTGGCAGGTGGACAAGAATGATTTCTCGATCACCGTCGACGGTGTGCGCAAGGCGTTCGACTACGCGCTGATCATCATTCACGGCACGCCCGGCGAGGACGGCAAGCTGCAAGGCTACCTCGACATGATGGGCGTTCCCTATTCGTCGTGCTCGATGACCTCGTCGGTCATCACCTTCGACAAGATCACCGCCAAACGCACGCTCGCAGGGCGTGTCAACCTGGCCCGCGAGGTCTTCCTGCGCCGCGGCGAAGCGTTCGACCCGGCGCAGATCGTCGCGGAACTGGGAATGCCCCTGTTCGTGAAGCCCAACGCCAACGGCTCGTCGTTCGGCGTGACGAAGGTGCACGCCCCGGAGGAGCTTCCGGCAGCCATCGAAGCGGCATTCGCCCAGGGCGACGAAATCCTGATCGAGGAGTGTGTCACGGGCCGCGAAATGGGCTGCGGCATGCTCGTCGCCGGCGGCAGGGAGTATGTTTTCCCGATCACGGAGATCGTTTCGAAGAAGGATTTCTTCGACTACGAAGCCAAATACACCGCCGGATTTTCCGACGAAATCACCCCTGCGGACATCACCCCGGAGGTGAAGGCCGAGCTGAACCGCATGACCCGCGAGGCGTACCGCACCTGCCGCTGTTCGGGCGTCGTAAGGGTAGACTTCATCGTCACCCCCGCGGGCGTGCCCTATTTCATCGAGCTGAACTCGATTCCCGGCATGAGCAGGGGAAGCATCGTTCCCAAACAGGCCCGCGAAATGGGCATGTCGCTCGGAAAACTCTATGACATCATCATCGCCGACACCTGCCGCAAATGATCGAGATAGACGACAAAATCGTAAGCGCCGACCTGCTGCGCGAGTGTTTCGCCTGCGACATCGCGCAGTGCAAAGGGATCTGCTGCGTCGAAGGCAACGCCGGGGCGCCGCTCGAAGCCGACGAGGTGGAGATACTCGAACGCGAATACCCCAATTACAGGCCCTACATGACGGCGGAAGGCATCGAGTCGGTCGAACGGCAGGGATTCATGGTCGTCGACGAAGACGGCGACCTGACGACGCCGCTCGTGGACGACGCCCAGTGCGCCTATACCTACACGGAAAACGGCGTCACGCTCTGCGCCATCGAAAAAGCGTGGGCCGAAGGCAAAACCCCGTTCCGCAAGCCGATTTCGTGCCACCTCTATCCGATCCGCGTGATGCGCTTCTCGAACGGCACGGTGGGACTCAACTACCACCGCTGGTCGGTGTGCGCTCCGGCCCGCCGGTGCGGCGCCAGGCTGGGCATTCCGGTCTACAAAGCCCTCCGGGAACCGATCGTCCGCCGTTTCGGCGAGGAATTCTACAAGGCGCTGGAAGCCGCCGAAGAGCTGATCAAGCAACAATAAGAAAGAGATTATGAAAAAATACATTTTCACCCTTATCGCCCTCTCGATGGTCTTCACCGCGACGGCCCGCAAGCCCAAAAACACGCGAACGACAGAGGCGGCGGCCCGCGAAATCGCCGCGGCCGATTCGCTGCGCCTGGTTGCGTCGCGGCAGGCCGCGCTGATCGACTCGCTGCAAAACCTCGTCGCCGTTGCCGAACAGCGGGATGAAACGGCTGAGAGCGAGACTGCCGCTCCCGATCCGGTCGTCGACCCGGAGCAGGCCGCGGCGGATTCCGTGGCGGCGCTGCGCCTCCGTCTCCGGCCCACGAAGATCGAGTCCATTTTCGACACCAACGGGCTGACCGTGCTCGACACCCTCGCCACGGAAAACGACGCCGTGCAGGTGATCCTGTACAGCAACAATTCGTGGAAATACGTCCTCAACCGCGAGGTGGCCAAAGACAGCACGATTTTCGAGAAATACTGGGACACGACGACGCTCTTTCCCTACAAGGAGGTCGACATGTCGGAAATGCCCAAATCGGTGGTGATCGACCTCGTCGACTCGCTGACCAGTTACCACTGCCCCTATCAGGGTTCGGTGCACCCGCGCGGCAAATACGGTCCGCGACGCCGGCGCCAGCATCAGGGCGTGGACCTGCCGCTCAAGACAGGCGACCCGGTTTACGCCACCTTCTGCGGCCGCGTACGCATCTCGCAGTACAACAGGGGCGGTTACGGCAACCTGGTGATCATCCGCCACGACAACGGGCTGGAGACCTACTACGGCCACCTGTCGGAACGTCTGGTGGAACCCGACCAATGGGTCGAGGCGGGGCAGATCATCGGTCTGGGCGGTTCGACGGGCCGGTCGACGGGACCTCATCTCCACTTCGAGACCCGCTACTACGGACAGTCGTTCGACCCCGAACGCCTGATCGATTTCAAGAACGGAACGTTGAGCCGCGAGACCTTCCTCCTGAAGAAGTCGTTCTTCAGTATCTACTCCAACGCCGGACAGGATTTCGAAGACGAGATCGCCAACGAGGAGCAGGACAAGAAGGAAGCCGCCGAGAAAGCGGCCATGAAATACTACAAGATCCGTTCGGGCGACACGCTGGGCGGCATCGCCCGGCGCTACGGAACGACCGTGACGAACATCTGCCGCCTGAACGGCATCAAATCGACCACCGTGCTGCGCATCGGACGCTCGCTGCGGGTGCGATAGGGCAGCTCCCGATGAGAAACCGCCGGACCTTTTCGCAAGGTCCGGCGGTTTTCCTATTCGGACGCAAACGGCGTCGCTTCGTCCCGCAGCCCCCAAAAAACGATTTCCGGCCCCGGGCGCAGAACCGGATGACAAGCGTCCCGAAGCCACTATCCGCCCCTAAAACCCGCCTTTTAGGCGGGCGGGTTATTTTTTATTCTGAATAGCGTCGATGGCGTCGATCACCGCGCCGCGGAAGCCCTTGCGCTCCAGTTCGGCGACGCCCGCGATCGTCGTTCCGCCGGGCGAACAGACGGCGTCCTTCATCGCACCGGGATGCTGCCCCGAGGCGAGCTGCAATTTCCCGGTCCCGACGATCATCTGGCTCGCCATGCGGTAAGCGTCGGCACGCGCAACGCCGTGCTTGACGGCAGCGTCCCCGAGCGCCTCGATGAACATGGCGACGAACGCCGGGCCGCAGCCGCAGACGGCACTCGATATGCCGAGCAGGGCGGTGTCCATCGGCAGGACGAGGCCGATCTTCGAGAAGAGCGCCTCCACCTGCCGCCACTCCCCGTCCGAAAGCGAATGGCGGCGTTCGCAGACGATGATGCCTTCGCAGACCGAAACGGGCGTATTGGGAACGATGCTCAAATGGTGCGTGCCGGGGGCGAGCATCCGCTCGCAGTCGTCGAACGTAACGCCCGCGGCCACCGATACGACGATCTTCTTCGCCAGAAGCTCCCGGACGGGCGCAAGCACCGCCTCGACCTGATAGGGTTTCACGGCGACGACGACCAGATCGGCGAACTCCGCGACCGCCGCCGCGTCGTCGAAAGCCCGGAAGCCCTGCGGCTCCGTGTTGCTCCGCAGTTTCGCCCGGTCGCGCGCGCACGCGCCGATGTCGCCGGGCTGCACGGCCCCCGAGCGGACAAGCCCGCCCGCCATGGCCTGCGCCATATTTCCGAATCCAAGAAATCCGATTTTCATATAAGTCTGGTATAATTTATCATTCGTACAGCAACCACTCATAAAACGGGCTTCTTAAGCCCGCGCCGGCCGAATATCAACGAGCCGACGCGCACCATCGTCGAGCCGCACTCGACCGCCAGCGGATAGTCGTGCGACATGCCCATCGACAGCGTGTCGAACCGCGGTCCGAAGTAGGGTTGCAGCAGTTCGAAACAGCGTTTCAGCTCCATGAAATCGCGGCGTATCGCCGTGCCGTCGTCGGTATTGGTGGCAATGCCCATCACGCCCCGCACGCAGACGTCCGGCATACGGGCAAACGGGGCCGTGCGGACATACTCCATCAGTTCGGCCATATTCCAGCCCGTTTTGGTCTCCTCCTCGGCGACGTGGATCTCCAGGAGGATTTCGAGCGTCCGGCCGCACTTGGCCGCCTCGCGCTGGATAGCCTCGGCCAGCCGCGCGCTGTCGACCGAATGGATCAGCGCGACGAACGGGGCGATGTATTTGATCTTGTTGGTTTGCAGGTGGCCGATCATGTGCCACTCGATGTCCTTGGGCAGGGCTTCGTGTTTTTCGCGCAGTTCCTGCGGGCGGCTCTCGCCGAAAACGCGGTGGCCGGCGTCGTAGGCCGCGCGGATCGCCTCCGCAGGGTGGGTTTTCGACACGGCGACCAGCTTCACCCCCTCGGGAAGCGTCGAGCGCACGAACGACAGTTGACAGGCTATTGAAGACATAAGTTTTTCGGTATTTGCCCGGTAAAAATACGCAAAATTCGTACAACACGAAACAGACCCGGGAAAAATCCGGGTCTGCGACTCGTTTTTCTGCACGAAAACACTATTTCGCCATGACGATCTCCGAGCAGCCGAACTCCCCGGGAAGGGTTCGCTGCGTCTTCTTCAGCGCATCGTAGACGTGGATGCGACGCATGCCGTCCGCCTCGCACAGCAGGTAGATTTCCAGCGAATCCTTATCGGGAGCATACTCCGTGACCGAAAGCGCCGTGCCCGGAACTTCGGCCAGCGTCTCGCCGAAAGCGCCGTCACCGGCGGCGTTGAACAGCCGCAGCTGCGTTTTGCCCCCGGCCGAAACGGCATAGCCGCCCGCCTGAACCATCCTGTCCGGCTCGTCGGCCGAGGCGACCACGGTCCAAAAGGGGATCATCGCATCGGCCCCGACGGCTTCGCCCGGTCCCGCCCCGCCGTAGACCCTCAACACCAGCGGAGCGCACGTCCCGTCGGCATTGCGCTGCGCGAGCAGCAGGTCGGAACCGACCCGCACGAACGGCTGCACGGCCAGCGTCTGCACGACCTCGTCGGGCACCTGCCAGGAGACCGGAGCCGGGGAGGGAGAGCGGGTCGCGCTTCGGGTCGTCAGCGTCAGCCGCCCCGCGTCGTGGGAAATGAGTCCGACGGAGGAATCGGTGACCTGCCCGGCAAACAGGTAATTCCGGTACCCGAAATCGTCATAATAATTCATCGTGAGGTCGAAACCTGCCATCGAACCGGAGCAGACGCCGTAAATCCAGCCCGAGCCGGGAAGCCCCACGGCGCAGGCGATTCCCCGGCCGATGCCGAGCGTCGCAACCCGTGTCACCCCGCCCGTTGACAGGTCGATGCGCTCGATCAGGGTTTCGTCCGTATCGGATTTCGAAATGCCGTAGAGCGCTTCGGCTTTCGGGGTTCCGTCGGCAACGCGGATCTTGCCCAGCGGCATCATCCGGCCCCGGCGGAGCAACAGCACCCGAACCGTCGAAGCGGGGTAGTGCCCCGGGGCCAGAAAGGTGACGCTCGTGGCGGAACGCACCGTGACGATCCCGCGCACGCCCTTGGCATAACCCTCCGGAGCGAACCCTTCGGCACTCTCCTGCCAATGGATTTCGAGCATGATTTCGTCATCAGCCTCAAACCCTTCGGCCGAGACGGTCACCCCGTCGCCGGGCGCAAAGACCCACGAATCGGGCGGCATGACGACGTTCTTCACGAAAACGAGAACCCGGTCCTTGTCCGAAGAACAGGCCCCGAAGATCGCCCCGGAAAGGAGCAGAAACAGCATCTTTCTCATTCAAATAGCTGGATTTCATATTTTTACCACCACTCCGGGGGGGGGTATTTCCGGGGTGCGCAGAAAGCGTATCCGCTCACAAAGATAACGTTTTTTCGCCGTTATCCGATTTGTTTTCCATCTTTGGCGTCGTAACGACACTTTTATTCATCAGTCGGAAGATTCGGTTTTGAATCCATCCGACTTTTTCGTATCTTTGGTCTCAAAACCTGAAAAGCATGAAAAAAATCCGATTGATTCTTGCAGCGGCGGCCGCCCTCACATACGGCGCGGCGTCGGCCTGCACCAATTTCATCGTCACCCAAGGTGCCTCGACCGACGGTTCGGTGATGGTCACCTATGCGGCGGACTCCCACGCGCTCTACGGCGCACTGTACCACACCCCCGGCGGCAAACACAAGTCCGGGGCGATGCTGCCCGTCTACGAATGGGACACAGGCCGTTACCTGACGGACATCCCGCAGGTCCGCGAAACCTGGTCGACCATCGGCAACATGAACGAACATTCGCTCATCATCGGCGAGACGACCTACGGAGGCCGCCCCGAACTGGAGGACTCGACGGGCCGCATGGACTACGGGTCGCTGATCTACATCACCTTGCAGCGTGCCAAAACCGCACGTGAGGCCATCAGCGTGATCGCCGAGCTGGCCGACACCTACGGCTACGCGTCGAGCGGCGAGTCGTTCTCGATCGCCGACCCCGACGAGGCGTGGATCATGGAGCTGATCGGCAAGGGTTTCAAGGACGACGGCAAGGGCGGCAACGCCCGCAAAGGCATCGTCTGGGTGGCCCGCCGCATTCCCGACGGCTACGTCTCGGCCCACGCCAACCAGGCCCGCATCACCACCTTCCCGAAGGACGATCCCGAGAACTGCCTCTACTCCCCGGACGTGATCTCGTTCGCCCGTGAAATGGGTTACTACAACGGCCCGGACGCCGATTTCAGCTTCTCGGACGCCTACGCGCCGCTCGACTTCGGCGGCATGCGCGCCTGCGAAGCCCGCGTGTGGGCCTTCTTCCGCACCGTGGCCGACGACATGGACCGATACACCGACTACGCGATGGGCCACAACAAGGACAACCGCATGCCGCTGTGGGTCAAGCCCCGCGCGAAGGTGTCGCCCAAGACGCTCTTCGACTGCATGCGCGACCACTACGAGGGGACCCCGATGGACATGACCGCGGATCTCGGCGCCGGAGGCCACAACTGCCCCTACCGCTGGCGTCCGATGGAATTCGAGGTCGACGGCGTGAAGTACGTCAACGAGCGCGCCACGGCCACCCAGCAGACCGGATTCTGGTTCGTGGCGCAGGCCCGGCCCGACGTGACGCGCGACATGGGCATCCTCTGGTTCGGCGTGGACGACGCGGCCACCTCGTGCCTGACGCCGATCTTCTGCTCGGCGCAGGAGGTCCCCGGGTGTTTCCGCGAGGACAACGGCTCGATGCTCGAATATTCGCCCACGTCGGCGTTCTGGCTCTTCAACCGCACGACCAATTTCGCCTACATGCGCTACGACATGATCTCCGCGGACATCCGCAAGGTCACGGACAAGTGGGAGAACGACATGCTCCGCAACGTGCAGGCGCTCAACGCCCGAGTCGGAAAAATGTCGCCCGAGGCACGCCGCAGCCACCTCACGCAGCTGAGCGTGGAGACGGCGCAGCAGCTGTTCGACCGCTGGCAGCGGCTCAACAACTACCTGCTGGTGAAATACATGGACGGCAACGTCAAGAGCGAGCACGGCGACGTGCTGACGTTCCTCGACGGCGACGGCTCTGCGGCGCATTTCGTCGACAACGGCAACGGGAAACAGATTCCCGGCAAGATCCAGTTCCCGGGCTACAACGAGAAATGGAAGCGCGCCGTGGCCAAAGACAATGGTGAAATACTAAAAGTAGTGAAATGATGCGGTACGACATCATCATCGTGGGCAGCGGCCCCGGAGGCTATGTGGCGGCGATCCGCGCCGCGCAGTTAGGGAAAAAGACGGCGCTCGTGGAGCGCGCCGAACCGGGAGGCGTCTGCCTCAACTGGGGCTGCATCCCGACCAAGGCGCTGCTCAAGAGCGCGCAGGTCTACGGATACTGCAAAAACGCGGAGCATTACGGACTGGAACTTGCAGGGGAGGTGCGCCCCAACCTCGAAGCCATCGTGGCGCGTTCGCGCAGCGTGGCCGAAACCATGTCGAAGGGCGTGCGGTTCCTGCTGAACAAGAACAAGATCGACCTGATCCCCGGATTCGGGCGGCTCACGGCCCCGGGGCGCATAGACGTCGACGGGGCGGAGTACGAGGCCGACCACATCGTCCTCGCCACGGGAGCCAGGCCGCGCGAAATGGCCTTCATGCCCATCGACGGCGAGCATGTGATCTCGTCGCGGCAGGCGCTGACGCTCACGCGCCTGCCCGAATCAATGATCGTCGTAGGTTCGGGAGCCATCGGCAGCGAGTTCGCGTGGTTCTACGCCGCGCTGGGCGTGCGGGTCACCATCGTCGAATACATGCCCCGCATGATGCCGCTCGAAGACGAGGAGGTGTCGAAGACCATGGAGCGCGCATTCCGCAAACTGCGCGCGACGGTGCTCACTTCGACCACGGTGAAAGCAGTGAAGGTCAACGCCGAAGGGCTTTGCGAAGTGGAGATCGAGGGCAAAAAAGGCGCGGAGACCCTGACGGCCGATGTCGTGCTGTCGGCCGTGGGCATCCAATCCAACATCGAAGGCATCGGCCTCGAAGAGCTGGGCGTCGCCGTCGAACGCGACAAGGTCGTCGTGGACGAATTCTACCGCACCAACGTTCCGGGCGTCTACGCCATCGGCGACATCGTGCCGGGTCCGGCGCTGGCGCACGTGGCTTCGGCCGAGGCCGTCTGCTGCGTGGAGTCCATCTGCGGACTCGCCCCCGCGCCGGTGGACTACACGACCATTCCGTCGTGCATCTTCACCCAGCCCGAAGTGGCGTCGGTCGGCATGACCGAACAGCAGGCGCAGGAGCGCGGCATCGCCTATAAAGCCGGCCGCTTCCCCTTCACCGCATCGGGCAAGGCCACGGCGGCGGGCGACCGCGACGGATTCGTCAAACTGCTCTTCGACGAAGAGGACCGCCTGCTGGGAGCGCACATGGTCGGGGCGTCGGTGACCGAGATGCTGGCCGAGCCGACGCTGGCGCGCACGCTGGGCGTCACGGCCCACCGGATCGCCCGCACGATCCACGCCCATCCGACGATGAACGAAGGCGTCATGGAAGCCGCCGAAGCGGCCCTGGGCGCGGCGATCCACCTGTAAAGGCCTCCGGCCATCCCCGGAAAAAACATGCGGCGGACCTTCATGGTTCGGTATTTGTAGGTAACGGAATATGCAGAAAAGAGTAAATGTCTTGTTTATAAGTATTTAATTCTCTTTTCCGCATGTGCCCGAAGCAATAAAATAGCAGAATCGGGCAGGTTTAACGGTGAGTTTCGTTACTTATCCGTTACCTGCCCGAAATGCTTTGATTTGCATCAAAACATTCGTTTTCAGTTCGTTGCATCGAATTACCGCATACCAAATAACTTGACATTACGTTTAACCCATCCACAAAGTTCAAGTTATTATGCAACGCAGCACTTTCAAAGTCCTTTTCTATGTGAAACGGCAGTCCGAAAAATCGGGTCAGGTTCCCGTCATGGGTCGTATCACGATCAACGGTACGATGTCGCAGTTCAGCTGCAAACTCACCGTCCGTTCTTCTCTCTGGGATGCCAAAGCGAACAAAGCCGCAGGCAGAAGCCTCGAATCGCAGCGCATCAACGAGAATCTGGAGAATATCAAGACCAATATCGGCAAGCAGTACCAGCGTCTCTGCGACCGGGATTCGTATGTTACGGCCGAAAAAGTCCGTAACGCCTTTCTGGGTATGGGGGACGACTGCCGCCTGCTGTTACAGACTTTCGACGAATACCTCGCAGGCTTTCTCAAACGTGTGGGCAAAGACCGCGCCTATTCGAGCTATGACAATTACCGCAAACGCCGTAACCGCCTTGCCTCTTTCCTCGAATACGAATACCACGTCAAGGATATTGCGTTCAAAGAGCTGAAGCGGGAGTTCGTGGAAAAGTTCGTCGTCTACCTCTCCACGGTAAAGGGTCTTGCTTCCGGGACGATCCATTCTACACTCAAGAAGCTGAAGCTGATGACCTACACGGCGTATAAGAACGGCTGGATTGCCGTCGATCCTTTCGCCGGGTTCTATGTCAAAGCGGAATACGCTGAACGACGTTATCTATCCGCTTCGGAATTGCAGGCCGTCATGGATGTCAGGCTCCCCAACTACCGGACGGGCATCAACCGTGACGCCTTCGTCTTCTGCGCCTTTACGGGTTTGAGCCATGCGGACGTAGTGAAACTCACCCACGCGGACATCCATACGGACGACAACGGAGAGCGGTGGATTATCGACAGACGCCAGAAGACGGGTACGCAATTCCGAGTCAAACTCCTTCCCGCCGCTGAAATGCTCTACAAGCGTTATAAGGATACATATCGCACAAGCGAGAAGGTTTTTCCGCTTAAAGGCACTTATAAAACACTGAACATGCCGGATTGTCGTTCAATCCGACGATCCACATGGCGCGGCATACCTTCGCTACGACGGTCACGCTTACGCAAGGCGTGCCTCTGGAAACGGTCTGCAAGATGCTGGGACATAAACGGATCACCACGACCCAAATCTATGCCAAAATCACCAATGACAAGATCGGACAGGATATGGCGGCATTAAGCGAGAAACTCAGCAGCGTCTTCAAGGTCGCACAGTAATGGCCTACGATCTTACAGCTAGTTCGATTTCCGATCTTGCTTCGTCAATGGCAGGGTAATTTTCGATGTAAGTTTTCCCACCGGCAGGGAATTAAACGCCGGAGATGAAAATACGCAAGGCCATGCGAATCGCCCAAAGGGCGAGCCTTGCGTATTTCCATCTCCGGCATTTTGCTGGTCGCATGTAGATTTGCAGCGTGATGTAATCACAGGTAATTTCGATATGGAGTCGCAGTGAACCGGGGCTTGTCGTAAGCTTTGAGGCTTGGCGGTAGATTTGGACTGCGACTCCATTAACCAGAGAGAATGGCTGTTTAGAATTGTAGGTTTGAAGACCTGGTACATGTGATAGCATACGACTCTCACAAAACTAACAAGTTATGCACTATTTGTATTATGTGGGTCTGGATGTGTCGAAAGAGACTTTCGATGCGTCTTTGGTCGCCTTCGAGGATGCAAACGAGATGGCTCACCGCAAATTCGCCAACTCCCGAAAAGGGATCTGCTCGTGTCTGCACTGGGTTGAGAAGCGGCATGGTATTCTGCTCGACGATGTGATTTTCTGCGCCGAGGATATGGGGAGCTACATATCCGAGATGGCGGTTTGTGCTTCCGACAGGACGCTGAATTTCAATTTTTCACTGATCTCGCCGTTGGTAATCAAGTATTCGATGGGTATTGCCCGTGGCAAAACAGACAGAGTGGATGCCCGGCGTATCGCCGAGTATGCGATCACTCACTATCGGAAGATAGCCCTTTATCTGCCTGCAGAGAAGGAGCTGTGTCAGTTGCGCACATGGCTGATCTTAAGGGCTCATCTGGCAAAACAACGTGTAGCGAAACTGGTGTTGCTCGAAAAATTAGACTACAAAGAGAAATTCGCGGATGTATCTATTCAACGTTCCATGCTCCAGGAGGAGATCGCGTATGCAGAAATTCATATGAAAACCATCGAACGGGAAATGAAGGAACTGATAGCCGCCGACAGCAACATTTGCCGGAACTACAAGCTGCTGACCAGCATCAAAGGTGTAGGGCCGATCACGGCCATTGTGATGCTCTGTTCGACGCTTAATTTCACCAAAATCACAGACCACCGCAAGTTTGCCTGCTATTGCGGGCTGGCTCCGTTCGAACATAGCTCCGGCACAAGCGTTCGCGGGGGATGCCACACATCGAGCATGGCGAATCGAGACATTAAAGTACAACTGAACCGCAGTGCACTGATTGCCATCAGGTGTGATCCGCAACTAAAGGCATATTACGAACGCAAAGCGGCTGAAGGTAAACATAAATTCAGCGTCCTGAATGCTGTGAGGGCCAAAATCGCCGCCAGATGCTTTGCCGTCGTAAGGCGTGGAACACCATATGTAGCGTTGCAGATATAATCCGGCATACATATCTGCCATTCGATAAGATTTTGAGATCATTCAAAATCTCAAAATCTTATTGTCGGAACAGTCCGTCTAATTGGGAGCCGAACCTACTCATAATTAATGTATTGTCATTTCCGTACTCCGCAAATTAACGATTCTGACTATGGGATGCAAGGCTATACAAGCGCTTCGCGGCCTTGCATCCCATAACCAGAATCATTTTGCTAAACGCTACGACAAAAAATGACAATTTCCGGGCATGAAACTTTTTGCAGCTTTTATTTGGTTTTATCTTAGAATTCTACCGTCGGAATAGGCGGCTTTCTGCGGCCCGGACGCTACCCTGCGGACTGCCCCTCCAATAGCCATAATCCACGACACGCACGTCATATACCCCAATAGGCATAACAACCGCTCCCGACGTTTCGTTCAGCTGTCCGTTATAATTCGCATTGTCTGTTCAAAACGGTCGTCTGTTGTTCTTCTTCTCGTGGAGATAATTCAGCTCACCGCTGTAAATGTCCATGACAAATCGCAGCATATTGTCGACCAAGGCCGTAAGCCTTGTACTCTCATTCCCTAACAGGTGGAGTATTTCCGATACTTTGTGCTTGGTTCGGGTACTGACATAGATCGCAGAGCGGTTGCGGCAATCCACCGGAGCGAAGAACGTGCGTTCAAAATCCGGTAGCGTGAGCTTTTTCCGACGGAAACCGGAATGTTCTTTTACGGTACTCGCAGTGGAGTCTATGCCTGTTTTCTCAGCAGTCGGTGCCGATGCTCCGGATACCGTTTCCGATGTGTTTTCCTCAAGAGCGTTCGTATCTTCCTCTTCCGGCTCGGGAATCCTGCGGACGACTTCCGAGTCCAAAGGGGCTTGTCCGGCGATCATCTGACGCATCAGTTCCTCGTCGACTTCGATACGGGGACGCTTAGCAGGATTGGGTGCGGGGTTGTCTTTTTCCTTTAATGAATCCATGGTGCAACGTTTTTGAGATTGATTGTCAGCCATACGAGCATAGAGTATGTATGTCTGGTTTATTGGGTTAAACCATTCAAAATACCGTTTTCTATTTCATGCAGTTTATATCGGGATAATGAACGCAATAAGAAAATCGACCTTTCATGCTGCAAGATACAACTGGGTGAAATACCTCGGTTCCGATGTCCGCTCCAGACCGCTCCAGTCCGTACCGAGGGTTTGTTTTGGCGCCCGCATGGTTGTAATATTGCAGAGGGAAACGACCCACCCTCGGAAGCCGTAGCGGAGGTTTGGCATAGATTTTTCGAAAATTTTTCCGCCGCGGATTTTTCGCCTCACTTGAGGCGAGCGAGCTGTACCTTCGTATGCCGAAAAAATTTTCGGCATACGAAAGGTGCTCGCTCTGCGAGGCCGGGTGGCGTTCCCGAGTCACGCCACCTTACAACCTACGATATGACAAGTTCAAAAAAGAGGATCGGACGCCCGACAACGACAGATCCCAGAGTCCACAGGTATAATTTCAAACTCACCACGGAGGAGAATATCCGCTTTAAGCAGATGCTTTATAAGGCGGGATCGGAGCATAACCGGAGCCGTTTTATCGTCAAAAGAATCTTCGCCGAGGAGTTTGTCGTCATCAAACGCGACCCGTCGAAGACGCAGTTTATTGCCCGGCTGAATGACTTTTATTTCCAATTTCAAAAGCTGGGGAATAACTGTGTGCCCGTCAAGGCGATATAATAAATATAGCGATGGCAAGCTATTAGGTAAGTGTTCTTTGAAAATAACCTATCATCAACCGACTTATCTGAAAGGGAAACCGGACAGGGAGTGTAGCATGTCGGGGGTAAACCATAAGTCAGTCAGTTATCGGACTGCGACTGAATGGGGTGATGAAAGACAGGTATGAGGATAAAATCCGGATTGATTGAATGACAGCCTGAGCGGTACCTAGCGAAACTGTGACGTTAAGGTAACTATACTCGTCATATCGTGATACTCTCATTGTGGTAGTTGTACAGAGAGAGCAAGAACTTATCACGACGCAACTGCAATAAGCAGTAAAAGGCGGACGTCATATCCGACAATCTGTCGCGCCATAGTTATTATATCGCAAACGGGGATTACCTAAACCGGAATGCCGTAAGGCTATTGGACGAAGGTCTATGAATATCCGGTATGGTAACGGAGCCGCCGTAGTAGTCCGCGCGGGGGAAAGCCTCGTACAAGGCGAAGGGCGGCAGCTAATATTCATTAATACGATTAACGGAAAATGCGAGAGGCATTATGAGAAGTCCCGCAAGAGTATTAAACAGTCTGACAAAGCATAGTCAAACCACGGAATACAGGTTTGAGAGGCTTTATCGTATTCTTTTCAATGAGGAAATGTATTATCTGGCTTATCAGCGAATATATGCCAAGCCGGGTAATATGACACAAGGTGCAGACGGGAAAACCATCGACCGTATGAGCCTTTCCCGCATTGAGAAACTGATCCTTTCGTTGAAAGACGAAAGCTACTCTCCCCAGCCATCGAGAAGAGTGCACATCCCGAAGAAAAACGGAAAGACACGACCTCTCGGCGTACCCTCTTTCGACGACAAACTGGTGCAGGAGGTAGTACGAATGGTACTGGAAGCTATTTACGAAGGTCACTTTGAAGATACTTCGCACGGCTTCCGTCCGCATCGCAGCTGCCACACCGCATTGAATGCCGTACAGAAGACTTTTACGGGTAAGAAGTGGTTCATCGAAGGAGATATAAAAGGTTTCTTCGACAATGTCAATCATGATATTCTGATCGACATCTTAAAGGAACGTATCTCCGACGAACGATTCATACGACTTATCAGAAAATTTCTAAAAGCGGGTTACTTGGAACAATGGCAATTTCATGGAACGTACAGCGGAATGCCGCAAGGTGGAATTATCAGTCCGATATTGGCCAATATCTATTTGGACAAACTGGATAAGTACATGAAAGAATATGCTTCCAAATTCGACAAGGGAGATAGGGGAAGACAGCAACGGGAATACGAAGTTCTCACTTACCAAAAGAGGCTGGTTATGCGTGAACTCAAAACAGCGACAAATAATGTAGAAAGAAAAGTGCTTGTTAACCGGCTTAAAGAGATAGACAAAACCCGATCCGCGATGCCGTGCTTCGCACCTATGGACGGAAACTTCAAGAGGCTTAAATATGTGAGGTATGCCGACGACTTCCTCATTGGAATTATCGGCAGTAAAGAAGATGCCGTAAAGATCAAGGACGATATAAAGCGTTTCCTTGCAGACAGACTGGCATTGGAATTATCGGATGAGAAAACGCTCATCACTCATACTGAAAAGCCTGCAAAATTCCTCGGATATGAGGTGACTGTCCGCAGGTCGAACCTGCAAAAACGGAACAAACGGGGAAGCCTGTCCCGTGTGTATGGAAACAAGGTCAGATTAAAGGTAACGACCGAAGTAATAAAGAAAAAATTGCTGGAACTCTGCGTGCTGAAATTCAGCTATCATAACGGGCACGAGCAATGGATTCCCAAACACCGGTCGGAACTTATCAATAATGACGACCTTGAAATCCTTGACAGTTACAATGCCGAGATCAGAGGGTTTTACAACTATTACTCGATAGCTAACAACGCTTCTGAACTGAACACTTTTCACTACATCATGCAGTACAGTATGTACAAAACCTTTGCCGGGAAATACCGAACCACAGTAAGACGAATTTGCCGGAAATACAAACGCAACGGAGTCTTTACAGTCGGGTATACGGTAAAAAACGGCCAGGTAAAAGAACGTCGCTTATACAATGAAGGGTTCAAAAGAAAAAGACCTTCTTATGATCGGTCGATTGACAGATGCCCGAATCCAATGCCCGGCGTCAGCACCACAAGCCTTATAGACAGGCTGAAAGCTCGGAAATGCGAGTTGTGCGGTGCTACGGACAATCTGGTTATGCACCATGTGCGTAAACTCGGAGAACTGAAAGGCAAGGAGAATTGGGAAAAACTGATGATTGCCAGACGGCGTAAGGCTATGGCCGTTTGCGGCAGCTGTCATCAAAAGATACATCATGGAACGTTTTAGACTGACAATATTAGCGGAGAGCCGGATACGCTGGAAGGTGTACGTCCGGTTCGGAGGCGAGTATTGGGAAACCTATCATAGAAATATGACAAGGCGCCGGGTACTTAGCCTACATAATCAGATTGTAAAGGTCATCAATTCGCACTTTTCCAACATCGCGATCCCGCATCAGATCGCTGCTTTGGAACAGCGAACGAGAGAATTAAAGGCTCTGAGTATCGAGATTCTCAACCTTGCAAAACAAGCTAAGGAGTGGTTGCGAATATAAGATCGGGTTCCTCGCCCGGTGGGGCTTTGCGCTATAACAAGGAGAAAGTGGATAAGGATGAAGCCGAGGTGCCGCTTTGGCAGAAGATGCTCGAACCGTTCGATAAACACGTACGACTGGATATCGATGCCTGCATGGATAGTTTCTGGCCCTACCTCGAAGCCAACCGCAGAACGACCAATACGGTCTTCCATGCTTCGCTGAACCCTTCACCGGAAGACAGGCTGACAGACGAACAGTTGCGGGAAATCGCAAATGAATACATGCAGAAGATGGGTTACGGAGATCAGCCCTATATCGTCTTCAAACATAAGGACATTGATCGGCAGCACCTCCATATCGTATCGTTGCGTGTCGATGAGAACGGACATAAGCTGTCGCATGATTTCGAAACAGAATAACGGAGAGCAACGGCAAAGAATCGGGACTGTGGCTTTTCCGCGGTTCCGTTTTTTGCGCAGCGGGACATTATAAGATCTTCGACATCAACCTGCGGCAGCATTTCTATTCGCCGGAGGTGGTCCACGACTCGCTCTGCCGCAGCAATATTCTGAAAACAAACGACGAGGAGTTGACCGTCGTAAGCCGGATGTTCGGCATACAGGCGCAGTGCCGCGACCTGCTCGAAAAATACGGACTCCGTACCGTGATACTCACCTGCGGCGCCGTCGGAAGCCATGTATTCACTCCGGACGGCATGTCGTACGTCGCCACGCCGCACGTCGAAGTGGCCGACGGTGTCGGCGCGGGGGATTCGTTCACGGCGCAGATCAGGAAGGAATAGGCGGCGGTCAGTTGACCGCCGCTTGTTCTGATGAAACACCCGGAGACTTTCGTTTGCAATAACGTTCGCACTGCCCGGCGATGTCGTAGCCGAGCATCGCGCCGAGCATGAAATCCTCCTCGGCGGAGAGTTCGTTGAGCGGCTTGTGGATGAATGTCGCCACGGTCTCCAGACACATGCGGTTGCCGAAGTAAAGATTCACCTTGCTGTCGGTCACCGACTGAATCCGGTAAGCGATACCCAGCCTTTCCAGCCGCTCGGAGAGCAGAGAAGCGCAGGTGCGGCACATCGTGCAGAGCACCAGACTCCGTACACCTTTCTGGAACTCGTAAATCTGGTGCAGGAACAGCTTCATCGAATCGTAACGGCTGAACTCCTCGGCGCTCATCGTTACTCGTTTTTAATCTGTTCGCACCATGCGGCAACCCGCCGGTCGGTCTTGTCGGGCGCGCTTTCATCGACGGCAAGTCCCACGAACTTTCCGCCGCGGCAGACCAGCGAACCTGTTTCGTCATACCCTTCGGGCGCATAGGCTCCGACGAACGTGCAGCCGCTCTGCTGCAAGCCGTCGTAAATCAGCCCGACGGCATCGCAGAACGTATCGGGATAGGAACCGCTGTCGCCGCAGCCGAAAAGCGCCACCTTTTTACCGCTCAGATCCTGCGCCTTCAGCTGATCCAAAAAGCCGTACCAGTCGTCCTGCAATTCGCCTGCGCCCCACGTCGAAGAACCCAGCACGAGCAGGTCGTATTTCTGCACTTCGCCGGCCGGCGTATCGGCCACATTGTGTACATCGGCGTCCGCGACGCCCAATTGTTTGGCAATATCCGCAGCCACGGCCTCGGTCGTGCCCATCGTACTGCCGAAAAAGATACCAGTCATAATTTCGTCGTTTTTGGTTTACGGCAAAGAAACAGCATTCCCACCGGATCGTCAATACCGGATTTTAGGGGTTTTGGCGCGGCCGGATAGCATTATGATGGGATGCCGCACGAACGCAACTCATTATTAATTGGTGATGATTGCAATGCAATTTACCAAGATATGGCGATTGCCGCATATGCCGGGGCGCTATACTTTTGTCCCGTGAAAACAGAACTATGCGGCTACTCCTGAAATATTTGCTATTTATCCTGCTGCCTGCGTACACGTACGGGCAGTCCGGCCGGCCCGACGCCGGGATCACGTTCGAAGTTACCGATTCCCTGCACAATCCGCTGGCGTATGCTACGGTGGCGCTGACTCCTATGTCGGGGGGGGGAAAGGCCTACGCGACGACGACCGATGAGGAGGGCCGGGCACGTTTCACCCTGCCCGCGAATACCTACAATGCGGATATCTCATATATCGGATATGTCTCCCAACGGATGGAGGTACGGCCCGTCAGCGGCAGCGACATGCTGCGGACCGTCCGGCTCCGGACAAGCGACACGCAGATCCGCGAGGTCGTAATCACGGCGACCCAAGTGCGGGGACCGGTCTCGGGCGTGCATATCGGCCGGGACGCGATGAACCACATCCAGCCGTCGAGTTTCGGGGACCTGCTCGAACTGCTGCCCGGCGGACGGGCCTCCGACCCCTCGTTTTCCTCCTCGAACCACATTCATCTGCGCGAGATCGGCACCTCGAACAGCGATTACCAGACTACATCGCTCGGCGTTTCGTTCGTCATGGACGGAATTCCGATGTCGAACGACGCGGGCATGACATACAATTCGGGAACGACCGTCGGCAATAATATTTCATTGAACAGAGGCGTCGACATGCGCACGATGCCGACCGATGAAATAGCTTCGGTAGAGATTCAGCAGGGCATTCCGTCGGTCGAATACGGCGATCTGACCAGCGGACTGATCAAGATCAAGCGCAAGGAGGGAGGCCGCAACCTCGAAGCCCGCTTCAAAGCGGATCTGGGCAGCCAGCTGCTCTATGTCGGCAAAGGATTCGAATGGGGCGCTCCGGCCGACCTGCTGACGATGAACGTCGGCGCGACATGGCTCAACTCCCACGACGACCCGCGCAATACGCGCCAGAACTACCAGCGTGCGACCGGATCGTGGCGCATGAAGAAACGCTGGGAAAGCACCTCGGCCTACCGTTACACGTTGGGCGGATCGCTCGACTACACCGGCTCTTTCGACCGCCAAAAAAGCGACCGGGATATCGACGAAGGCCCGGCGGGCATCCCCCTCGAACGCTACAAATCGAGTTACAACAACGTCGTCGCGGCGGTGAATTTCACCGCCGAATCCAAGGGTGCGAATTTTTTCCGCAGCTTCGATTTTTCCGCTTCCGTCTCTTCCGAATTCGACCTGATCGACCGCTGGCGTTACCGAGCGAACAGCGGCAACGTCCCTATACGCACGGCAGTCGAAGAGGGCGTCTTCGATATGGAAGTGCTGCCGGTCCGCTATGAAGCGACCCTGCAGGTGGACAACAAACCGTTCTACGCCAACGCCAAGGCGGTAGCCCTGCTGGGAGCCGACACCCCGCTGAGCCGCAACACGATCCGCATCGGAGCCGAATGGAACATGTCGAAAAATTACGGCGGCGGTCTGCTTTACGACGTGACGCGCCCATTTACCGACCTGATGAGTTCCCATCCGCGGCGTTACGACGCCCTGCCGGCGCTGCACCGGCTCTCGGCGTTTCTGGAGGACAATACGACGATTACGGCCGGCGAGTGGCGGATCGAGATAATGGCCGGACTGCGTACGACGGCCATGGCCAATCTCGGAAGCCGTTACACCCTGCAGGGCAAATTCCATTTCGATCCGCGTGCCAACCTCTCGGTGACGCTTCCGGCGTTCGACATGGCAGGCGACCCGATGCGCATCACATTCGCGGGCGGCGCGGGATGGCACACCAAAACGCCTACGCTCGACCAGCTCTTCCCCGAACCGGACTACTCCTATTACACGCGGCTCAACTATTTCCCGGCGGACGACGAATCGAAACGCCGTATCAATGTGGAAGTCTTCAAGCACGACCCCACCAATTACGACCTGAAGGCGGCGCGGAACTTCAAATGGGAGGTGCGCGGCAATGCGGAGTGGAACGGATACGGATTGTCGGTAACCTATTTCCGGGAGAATATGACCTCGGGATTCCGCACCTCGACCGACGTACTCACCCGGACCTACCGCGAATACGACACCGGACCGCTCAAGGATATGGAGTTCACCGGACCGCCGCAGCTCGAATGGCTTCCCTACAAGGACAAAACGGTATTCCAGACCGTCGGCGTCAAGACCAACGGAAGCCGCACATTCAAGCAGGGCATCGAATTCTCGCTCTCCACGCGGCGCATCCGGGCGCTGGCCACGAAACTCATCGTCTCGGGCGCCTATTTCAAAACCCGCTATGAGAACAGCGAACCCCAGTACGTCCTGACGACCGTACAGCTCGCAGAAGGGACGCCCTATCCTTACATCGGGCTTTACGATCAGGACGACAACACGTTTCACGAAGTATGCAACACCAATTTCCTGCTCGACACCCAGATTCCCAAACTGGGGCTGATTTTCTCCACGTCGTTCCAATGCCAGTGGTTTTCCGGCATGAAGGCCGAATGGTGCAATCCTGCGCCGACCAGCTACCTCGACCTGCAGTTACAGGAACATCCGTTTACGGCCGAGTCGGCAGCCGACGGTATTTTGCAGCATATGATCCACGACAACGTATCGAAAGAAGCCTATCTCTACCGTCTCACGCCTTTCAGTATGAACGTCAATCTCAAAATCTCGAAACGGCTTTACCGCGACCGGCTCAACATTGCGATTTTCGTAAACCGGCTGTTCACATACAGTCCTTCGTACAGAAACGAGACCAGCGCACTGGTACGCCGCTATTCCAGCCCCTATTTCGGCATGGAACTCAACTTCAAACTGTAATGCGATGATGATGAAATCTACCATACGGACCCTGTTTCTGCTCTCCGCACTGCTGTTTTCGGCCTGCGAAAAAGACGATTCGATTTTCACCGAACTGTCCATCCGGTTCGTGATGCCGGACAGCCGCCCCGTCGAAAAGCTGGAAATACGCACGGACATCTCCTACTTCGACAATATCAACTCCGGAGAGCGGGTGCCATTTCCCGCCGCCGAACAGAACAGCGCGACAATACGGCTCCGCAAAGGGGTTTACACGTTCATCGTCGAAGCCGACGCGACCTATTCGACCGGAGAAAAGAAGATTCTGCGCTGCACGGATTACAATCAGATTCCAGCAGCAATGACTTGGGTAGAGGACAGCGAATCGATCGTGTTGTTACTAAAATCGATCTGACGATGATGAAGGCCCTTTTCCTGTCGATACTGGCGCTGCTGCCCGCCGCCGCTTCCGCCCAGCGCGATACGCTCGGCGTATTGGAGCGTTCTTCCGTTTTCAGCGCGGAGGACGAACGGGCCGTAGCCGGATTTCATACGGAGTCGCCCGCGATGATGCTCTACCGCAGCGAACAGTCGCTTTCGCAGATCTCGCTCCGCATCGACCTGCGCCGTGAGCAGGAGGCGCTGCTGCAGCCGCTGGGCGACGGAGCCTTCGACGGGGGATTTTATGCCGAAAGCTACCGGCGGCTCAGCGAGCGGTCGGCAACGTGGGCAGACGCCCGGTACGTCCGCGGCAACCGCCGCAACGTCTGCTGGAACTCCACGGCCGACTACCTGCTGCTCTATCCCTGCATCACGGCGGATTCCGCCGGAGGAAACCTCTCGACCGAGGAATATGCTTTCGGCGGCGGCTATGTCCACCGGGTGGGACGCTTCGACCTTGCGATCCGGGGCGACTACCGCGCCGGACAGGAATACCGTCAGGTCGATCCGCGGCCCCACAACGTCGTGTCGGATTTCACGATCAAACTCGGCGTAGGCATGCAGTTCCCTCAGTACGTTTTGGGGCTGGACCTGCAGGGGCGGCTCTATAAACAGGATCAGGACATAGACTTTTTCTATCCGCCCGGCGCCAGCTCTTCCGAGCTGTATATGACCGGACTGGGCAGTTATTACACCCGCTATTCACTGAACAGCGAGAGTTTCAACATCGGCTATGACGGAAAGGGTTGTCTGCTGGCGGCACAGCTCATGCCGCGGCACGCGAAAGGCTGGTATGCCCGTGCCGCATTCGAAAGCCTTACGACGGAGCGGCTCAACAAATCCAACAACACGGTCCCCATAACCCGGCTCAAAACCCGTCAGGCGACCCTCTCCGCAGCCTACCGCAGCGGCCGCTGGTGCCTGCGCGCCGGAGGCGGCTATGAACTGCGCCGCAGTATCGAAATGATAGCCGACCGTACGGGACACAGCGTCATCGTCGATGAACAGGCGATGTATAAGAACCGTATCTGGCACGCCGACGCCGAAGCGACCGTCGAATGGCGGCGCGGCACGGTGAATTACATGCTCAGTCCCCGCGCGGAATGGCGGCAGTCCACGGCCACGTACGCCTACCCGGTACGGCGGATGCGGCTCGCGCAGTTCTGCGGAGCGGTACGCGGCAGCGCAGAATGGCTCCGTCCGCAGTGGCGCGTGAAAGCGACGGCAGGAATCGGCTGTTACGTCTCGCCCGACGAGGAGGTTTCGCTCAGCAACGTGCTGAACAACATTTCGGAATACCTGACTTACACGGCGGCGCGGCTGAGCGGCCGGGCCGTCGCCCCCGAGGTGTCCCTGCGGGCCGAACGCCGCCTGAGCCGGAATCTGGCCTGCTTCGCCGAGGCGGGGTGGACGCCCCGGTTTTACAGCGGAGGATTGTCCGAACACGTTCTGACGGCGACGTTCGGCATCCTGTTCTAAACGATCGAACCAATATTTGTCAAACCAATAATAAAAACCAATTATGAAAAAGCTTTTCTTAATTCTCACCACGGCCCTCTTCGCAGCGGGCTTCGCATCCTGCACCGACGATCCCGAAGAAACGGTCAATCCCGTCGTCGTATCCGAAATCTTGCGCGCGCTCGGCGGCAATGTGCTGGTAAACGTGCCCGAGGAAAATTTCGACGTGAATATTCCCGCCGATGCTGCGTCGTGGGTTCAGATCAATAAAGCCGAATCTTCGGGCAAAGCGCTGGTGCTGTCCGTCGATGAGAACGAAACGGGGACGGAACGTTCGACCGTCGTGAACGTGACGCGGAGCGGCAAGAGCACCGTTCTGGCGACCGTAACCATCAAACAGAGCGACATCACGCTGCAAGCCGGCGAATTCGTGATCGAGGAGATCTACTTCACAGGCACGGCGCTTCCCGAAACGGGAAAGCCTGACAGGTGGCTGGGCGACCAGTACATCAAGATCCGTAACAACTCCGACGAAGACCTCTATGCCGACGGCATGATGCTGATCCTTTCGAGCGGACTCAATTCGGGCATGAACAGCGAGATGATCGAAGGCAAGGACTTCCGCAAGGAGTGTTGTGCGGGCAATGCGTTCTACTGCATTCCCGGCCACGGACAGGATGTGCTGGTCAAAGCCGGCGAGTCGCTGATCGTCGTCAACAACGCCCAGAACCACACCATCGGCAACCCGAACTCGTGGGACGCCACGAAAGCCGATTTCGAGTGGTACGACGTTTCGTCGAACGAGAACTATCTGGATATCGACAACCCCGACGTGCCCAACCTCGACAAATGGTACGCTTCGACATTGACGGTCCAAGTGCTCCACAACCGCGGCTTCAACGCCGTGGCTATCGCCATGCCGCCCGTCGGCCTGACTGCAAAGCAGTTCCTCGCCGAATACCCGCTCAAAGACGCCCAGTATATCTTCCACTCCCCGAACGGCTCGGACTACACGATGCCGCTGCGCAACTGCTACCGCGTGCCTAACGAATGGGTGCTCGACGCCGTGAACACGGGCTGCCGCGACGAATACTACATCGCCCCGTGGGACGCTTCGCTCGACGCAGGTTACGCATGGTGCGGTACGGCCGACGGAGATGCCTACCGCTTCGGCAAGTCGGTGATCCGCAAGACCGGTTCCGACGGCAAACTCATCGACTCGAACAACTCGACCAACGACTTCGAGTCCAATACGAAGGCGTCGCTGATCAAGTAAGCCGGAAGAACGACCATTCTTTATGACCGATTCTGTCATCGAATGCCGCAACCTCACCCATTGTTACGGGGAGCGGCTGATATACAAAGACCTGAGTTTCGAGGTTCCGCGCGGGCGGATCCTCGGACTTTTGGGTAAAAACGGCACCGGAAAAACCACGACCATCAACATTCTGAGCGGCTATCTCCAACCGCGCGCCGGACAGTGTCTGATCTTCGGCGAGGATATCCGCACGATGCGGCCCGAAACCCGCGCCCGGATCGCCCTGCTGATCGAGGGACACGTGCAGTACGCCTTCATGACCATCGAGCAGATCGAACGGTTCTATGCGCGGTTTTATCCCCGCTGGAACCGCGACGCCTATTACGGACTGATGGAAATGCTGAAGGTGGCGCCCCGGCAGCGCATCTCGCGCATGTCGTGCGGACAGCGTTCGCAGGTGGCCTTAGGGCTGATTCTCGCCCAGAACGCCGATCTGCTCGTGCTTGACGACTTCTCGATGGGACTGGACCCCGGTTACCGCCGCCTGTTCGTAGAATACCTGCGCGACTATGCGCAGAGCGAGGAGAAGACCGTTTTCCTTACCTCGCACATCATTCAGGACATGGAAAAGCTCGTGGACGACTGTATCATCATGGATTACGGAAGCATTCTGGTACAGATGCCCGTCGGCGAACTGCTCGGCACGTTCCGGCGATACACCTTCACGCCGGGCGCCGACGTCACGATCCCCGCCGGCGACGGCCTCTACCACCCGAGCGTCGTGAACGGGCGCGCCGAACTCTATTCGTTCGACTCCCCTGCGACGGTACAGGGCGTGCTGGAGCGCGCGGGCATTGTCTGCAGCGACCTGCGCGGCGAAACGCTGAACCTCGAAGACGCTTTCATCGGACTGACCGGAAAATACTAAACCCGAATTATGATCAAAGCCATATTCTACAAAGAGTGGATCAAAATGCGCTGCTTCTATCCGCTGAGCGCATTGTTCCTCTTCGGAGCCACCGCCTATGCGCTGCTGCGCGTCCAACGGGTGATAACCTTCAAGGGTGCGGCGCACGTCTGGGAGGTGATGCTCGAAAAGGAAGTTGTCTTCATCGACATTCTCCAATACCTGCCGGCCCTGCTGGGCGTATTGCTCGCAGTGGTTCAGTTCGTCCCCGAAATGGCCCAGAAACGGCTGAAGCTGACGCTTCACCTGCCCTTTCCACAGTGGAAGATGATTCTGCTGATGTCAGGCATCGGGCTGGGAGCGCTGGCATTGCTGTTCATCGTGCAAACCGCCGTGCTGTGGGGGTACTTCCACGCCCTGCTGGCGCCCGAACTGGTCGCGCGGATTCTGCTGACGGCGCTGCCGTGGTATCTGGCCGGGCTGACGCTCTACCTGCTGACGGCATGGATCTGTCTCGAACCCACATGGAAACGGCGGCTGGCGAATCTGCTGATCGCCGTGGGCGTCTGCCGGATCTTCTTCCTCTCCGACACCCCGCAGGCCTACGACGGCATGCTGCCGTGGCTGGCGCTGCTGCTGGTATGTTCGCTGTTCTTCCCGCTGCTTTCGGTATACCGTTTCAAGCAGGGATGTCAGGATTAACCCGCAAAACGACAAATCTATGATAAAGAGTATCAAAACCGGAATAATCCTCCTTGCGGCGCTTCTGCTGGCATGGCTGCTGCCGTGGTGCTACGCGTTCGTGTTCGCATCGCCTTCGTGGTCGCCGTTCACGCTCTACAGCTGCGTGACGCACGGATTCGCATCGGTGGATTTCGACCGCGAAAACAACGTCGCCGGACGCGATCTGCAGGGCAACACCTACACCCAGCAGCAGTTCGACAGTATCCTGCCGACGTTCTATTACCGCCAACTCGCCGCCGAAGGGAGGTTTCCGTCCGAAATCGAGGGCGTGGCGGTCGAATCGCGCGACGTGGAGCGCACGAACTTCATGTTCCGCACGTCGCCCGGCGAAATCAACCGCCGCAGACCGACGGTCTATCAACTGCTGGAATCGATGCCCGACCGCATCGATTTAGAACCGGCGACGGACGTGTTCCGCATCACCGGCGAGGGAATCGAGTTCGTCGATATGGAGACCAACACCATCGACCAAAAGAAGAGCGCGGCATTCACCAAAGTCCTGCGGGACAAGGGATTTTCGTTCCCGGCCCGCGTCGTCTCCGGCAACCCCTCGACGCGCAAGCGGTACGACAACGGCTACCTGCTGGTGGACGACGCGCTGCGCGTCTACCACATGAAGCAGGTCCGCGGCCGCCCGTTCGTGCGCCGTACCGACGTTGCGGACTCGCTGCAAATCGGCCAGATTTTCGTCACGGAGTTCGCCGACCGCAAAAGTCTCGGTTTTCTGGTGGACAGCGAAAAGCGTTTCTATACGCTCGGTGCGGAGGATTACAAACTGCACGAGATTCCCGTCGGGAAATTCGGCCCCACACGGGAGAACATGATGATCATCGGCGACATGTTCTACTGGACGGTCACCATCCAAGGCGCCGAATCGAAACGCTATGTCGCCGTGAACGCCCGCGACTATTCACTGGCGGACGAATACCGCCCCGAAGAGAAACCGCAGGCATGGGCCGAATACGCAAAATACCTGTTTCCCTTCGAACTGTCGTTCACCTCGCCGCTGGACGGCTACGTAAAGCCCCGGATTGCGGAGGTGTCGTTTCAGGCCCTCTGGCTGGGACTCGTGCTCGGCGCGTTCTATGCGCTCATCCGCCGCAGATCGCCCGGCGGACGGCTCTGGCAGACCGTCGGCGTCGTCTTGTTCGGACTCTTCCTCTTCGTCCCGCTGCTGGTATTCGGCACGGCAAAACGATGACAACAAACCCATACGCAAGAGAAGGGCGGACGTTTTCGACGTCCGCCCTTTTATCACACGCAGTTTCCCGGATCAGGTCAGGAAAATAAACAGCAGCGGAATCAGAATCCCCGCGATCAGCTCGACGCCTCCGCGGCCCCGCAATCCTTTCGGGCCGCGCATCATCACCAGCCCGGAAAGCACGATTACGATCAATCCCGCTAAAAAGACATCCGAAAAGACCGTCCACCAGCGCGACGGATTGTAATGCAGCCGGTTCAGACTGCTCAGCACGGGCCGCTTGCGGATCGACTCGTAGACGGCGTGTCCCGACGCCAGATCGACCGTCAGCGAACTGCCGCCCCGGATAAAGACTTTCAACCGGTCCGGTTCGGGAAAGTAATGTTTCAGGTAATTGCCCTCCTCGCCGACGCGCAGGAGCAGTTCCTCGGCCCGCGCACGGGTCCACTCCTGCTCGGCGCGCGGTATCTCCTGTGCGAAGACCAGCTCGGTCCGGCGCACCGAATAATCGGAATTGAAATCGCGTTTGTGGTTGAGCATGAAGCCCGAAACCGCATAAATCAGCAGTACGCCCGAAAAGAAAAAGGAGAGGTCGCGGTGAACGGGCCTGCTCCATTTCCTCACGGCGGACATAAACGACCGTGTCCCCATGACGTGCAAAACTTCTTATTTCAAAACTTCATAACTCCCGCCGTCCACATGGTAGAACGAAAGGTATTCCTTGCCTTCTTTGGCTTTGCGGTCGGCGATACGGGCACGGAAGTCGGCGATACGCTTTTCGGTGCTGCTGGCAACCGATTCGCCGCGGGCCTGATGTTCGGCGCTGCATCCGGCTTCGCCCTCGCCGTGCTGCCGGGCGATCTGGTCCTTGAGCCGCAGCTCCCACTCGGCAAGGTAAGCCTCGTCGATCCGGTCTTCGACCAGCGTGCCCGTCACCCGCACGACGTTGTTCACGCATTCGGGCTTGAAGCTGCCGATCTTCTCTCCGGCTTCAATGCGGATCACCTGCGTATCGTCGGTTCCCATTAGGAAAATCTTGCGGCCCCCGTGGCGGCAGATATGCGTGCAGACGCCCTCGACCGTCACCTTGCCGCCGGTCAACTTCTCAGCATCGGCGAGCAGGTTATCGACCTCCATGACGGAACTCTGCGTTTCTGAGGTTTGAGTCTCCGAAGCGTTCTTTTTATTCGGGTTCCCGCCGCACCCAGCAAGGAAAAATACGGCGGCTGCAAGCGCCGCACAATAAACGAAATGTCTCATAATCGGTTTGAATTTTTTCTTCGTTTTCCGCATTCGGCGCAACGGGCCGTCCCGCAGCGTCTCGGCAGATTTTAGTAATACAAAGAAACGACATTACGCCGGGAACGGCAATACCTAATTTTAGGGGTTTTCAGGAGCCGCAATACCTTTATAGATGGATAGCGGCCGCTCCGAGACCGGGGTTTCAACGCTCCGTGATCTTATAATCTTCGCCCAGCACCCGCTGCAATTCGGCCAGCTCCGGCTCCCGCCCAGTGAATTCGACCGTCGCGGCAGGAGGATCGAGAGTAACAACGGCACGGAGACCTTCGATGCCGTTCAGGGCCTTTTCGACATGCATCCGGCAGTGGTTGCACATCATTCCTTCGATACGATACTCTTTTTTCATGGCTGTTTGTTTTTTGGTTATAAATTCTGTATTTATTTTATGGACGGCTTTCGTGCCGAGCCGTTTTGTACTCAGCTGCAGGCTATTGGCCACAACGCTCACACTACTCAGGGCCATGGCGGCCCCGACGAGCATCGAATTGAGCAGAAACCTGGTCAGCGGATAGAGCACGCCAGCGGCGACAGGCACGCCGATCAGGTTGTAGATAAACGCCCAGAAAAGGTTCTGCCGAACGGTGCGCACGGTCGCGGCCGAAAGGCGGACCGCCGCGGCGATCTTCGTCAGGTCGGACGAAAGAATCGTGACCTTCTCCACGTCGATCGCAATGTCGCTCCCCTGCCCCATGGCAATGCCCAGATCGGCCTGCGCCAGCGCCGCACTGTCGTTGATGCCGTCCCCGACCATTGCGACACAGCGACCATGGCAGCGAATTCTTTTGTCATAAGAAAATTGCAAAAACTATCGGTACAAAAGTATGTTTTGTCGATTCATATGCTTCCCCTGACAGAAAAGGGGCAATTGAAAATCAGAATAAACCATCAGGCAATATATACTGAATGGGGGCAGATTTCTTTGTGTTAACGGAAGAGTTTATTAAACAAGTGCAATACAATGAACAGAAGACATCGGGAAAATTAAAATTTTCTTCGTCTAAAAAAGTTCTTTAAACTAATTTCTTAAAATTGCACTCGCCGGTTGACCCTGCCTAATTTGCCCATCTCGAAAATTTTTCGTATCTTGCGATAGGTTATTTGAAATGCGGTATTTGAGCGCAAGAAGCTGAAAACAAACCGTTGCCTTCTCGTTACCTACTCTCCTATACAAAAATGTAACTACCATATAAATCAAGTCGTTACATTACTTTAATCCCGCACCTCTGTGGGTCCGCCGCATGTTTTCGCCTGCACAGGACGGTTATTTGAACCACTCCTGCAAATGGTCGCGGCCGTAGAAGTAGTAGACCGCAAGCCCCACCCAGCTGGTGAGCAGCACCACGACCGCCGCGATGACCTTTCCGCCCGTGGAGATGTTCTTTTTGAAAATGTCCAGCACGCACCAGATTGCGCACACGAGGCCGATCAGCCAAACAATCGTTCCAATCATAACATTTTGAATTTAGAGAAACATTGATGTTCGAATATGTCCGCCGGGTAAACCACGTCCGAGAGAAACAACCCCTGGGCCGGCGCGCCGGCGCTCGACCGCGACAGGTCGCGGCTCTCGACGATCGAGCGGAACCCGTCGGGCGTGTAACGTCCGCGCCCCACGTCGACCAGCGTGCCTACCAGCGACCGCACCATATTCCGCAAAAACCGGTCCGCACGGATCGTGAAACACATCGTGCCGCGGGAGTCGATCGTCCAGACGGCCTCCTTCACACGGCAGATGTTGGTCTTGTTGTTCGAATTGAGCTTGGCGAAAGAGGTGAAGTCGTCGTACGCGGTCAGCATCGCCGCCGCCTCGTTCATCCGCCCGACGTCGAGCGGCACGTAATACTGCCACGTCTCGTGCCGCGTAAAGGGATTCTTGCGCGGCTCGATGAAGTAGCGGTACTCCCGTTCGCGGGCGTGGAAGCGGGCGTGTGCATCCTCCGCCACGGGCGTCATGCTGCCCACGGCAATGTCGCCCGGCAGCAGGAAATTGAGTTTGTAGACCGTCTGCGCAGGATCGGCGACGGGACGTTCGCAGTCGAAGTGCGCCACGTAATAGGCCGCATTGACCCCCGTGTCGGTACGCCCGGCGCCCGTCAGAGCAACCGGTTCGCGCAGCAGGGTAGCGAGCGCCCGTTCGAGCGTCTGCTGCACCGACGGCTGGTCGGGCTGCCGCTGCCAGCCGCAGTAGGCGGCCCCGTTGTACCGGAGTTCGAGAAAATAGCGCATACCGGAAATGATTTGTCCGGCAAATATACGAAATTCCGGAATACTATTGTACGCTCTCCTGCGTTTAGATTCATAAATAATTCGTATCTTTGTACGAATATTTCGACAAAACAAATGAAAGCAGCGATCATAGGATACGGCAAGATGGGCCGCGAAATCGAACGGATTCTCACGGAAAGAGGGCACGAAGCGGCTCTGATTATCGACACGGACAACGCGCACGAACTCGACGCCGCACATCTGGCGGGCATCGACGTCGCGCTGGAGTTCACGACGCCCGAAACGGCCTACCGGAACATCCGCACCTGCATCGAATGCGGCGTGGCGGCGGTGAGCGGCACGACGGGCTGGACCGACCGCCTCGGGGAGTTGCAGGAGCTGTGCCGCGAGCGGGGCGGGGCGTTGTTCTACGCCTCGAACTACTGTCTGGGCGTGAACCTGATGTTCCGCCTCAACCGGCAGCTGGCCGCGATGATCGACCGCGTGGGCGGCTACGACGTGCGCATCGAGGAGGTGCACCACACCCAGAAGAAGGACGCCCCGAGCGGCACGGCAATCACGCTGGCCGAGGGAATCGCCGAAAACCTCGCCGGCAAGCAGGGCTGGGTCAACCTGGCTCCGGGAATCGAACACGCCGCCAACCGCATCGAACGCAGCGGAGAGGCGCCCGCCGACCGGATCGAAATCCGCTCCGTGCGCAAAGGCGCCGTCCCGGGCATCCACACCGTGACCTACGAATCGGAGGATGACGTGCTGGAGATCAGACACACGATCAAGAACCGCCGCACGCTGGCCCTGGGAGCCGTCGTGGCCGCCGAATTCCTCTGCGGAAAACAAGGGGTCTACTCGATGGACGACCTGCTGCGCAATGCATAATTCACAATTCATAATTCACAATTAAAATCGGGGCTTTCCGCATGGGTAAAATCAAAAACTTGCTACGCAACAAATGGGTCGGTTTCACGCTGGCCGCATTGCTTTATACGCTCTGGTTCGTGGTCTGGACGGGCAACCTCTGGCTGGTGCTGGGACTGCCGGTCATCTTCGACCTCTACATCACGAAGTTCTTCTACCGCTACGTCTGGAGCCACAACGTGAAGATGTGCCAGCGCAGCAAAACCTACCGCACGGTGTACGAATGGGTCAACGCCATCATCTTCGCGACGGTCGTGGCGACGCTGGTGCATCTCTTCATCTTCCAGATGTACGTCATCCCCACCTCGTCGATGGAGCGGACGCTGCTCATCGGCGACTATCTCTACGTGAGCAAGGTGGCTTACGGACCGCAGATGCCCAACACGCCGCTCTCGTTCCCCTTCGTACACCACACGATGCCCTTCTCGCAGACCAAGAAATCGTTCTCCGAGGCGATCAAGTGGCCCTACCACCGCCTCAAGGGGCTCAAGCCGATACGCCGCAACGACGTGGTGGTCTTCAACTTCCCGGCGGGCGACACGGTGCTGCTCGAAAACCAGAACGTGACCTATTACGACACGCTGCGCAGCTTCGAGGAGTCGTTCGGCAAGGAGGAGGGACGCAAACGCCTCAACGAAAAATACACGGTGATCAGCCGCCCGGTCGACAAACGCGAGAACTACATCAAACGCTGCGTGGGGCTTCCGGGCGACTCGCTCGAAGTCCGCAACGGAAAGGTGTGGGTCAACGGCGAACCGCAGGAGGCGATACCCGGACTGCAATACAACTACGTGGTGCAGACCTCGGCCCCCTTCACGCAGTACGCCATCGACAACCTCGAAATCCGGGAGTACAGCGGTTACGGCTCGGGCTACTACATGAACCTCACGGACGAACTCGCCGAGAAGGTCAGGGGCTTGAGCAACGTCATTTCGGTCAACCGCTATATCTACACCCCCAACGACGAGGTGTTCCCGCAATGGGGCACGCCCCGCTGGAGCCAGGACAACTACGGCCCGATCTGGATTCCGAAGAAGGGCGACACGGTGCAGCTCACAGCGGAGAACCTGCCGCTCTTCCGCCGCATCATCGAGGCCTACGAAGGGCACACGCTCGAAGAGCGCGACGGACGCATCGTGATCGACGGCAAAGAGGCGACGGAATACACCTTCGCGATGAATTACTACTGGATGATGGGCGACAACCGCCACAACTCGGCCGACTCGCGTTTCTGGGGCTTCGTGCCCGAGGACCACATCGTGGGCAAGGCGTCGTTCGTATGGCTGTCGCTCGATGCGGAAAAGAGTTTCCCCGCGAACATCCGCTGGGAACGGCTCTTCAGAAAGGTTCGGTAGACGTGGCCGGCGACAGTTACAGAACCGTCGCGGCCCCCGCCGAAGCCGCCTGCCGGGAGCGGAGCAGCAAGTTCCTCTCCTGGATTTATCCCGTGCGCACGGAGGAGGAGATCCGCGAACGGCTCGACGCGCTGCGCAAACGGTATTACGACGCCACGCACCACTGTTACGCCTGGCGGCTGGGTCCCCGCGGCGAGGCGTTCCGCGCCAACGACGACGGGGAACCCTCGGGAACGGCCGGAAAACCGATCCTCGGACAACTGCTCTCGAACGACATCACGGACTGCCTGGTGGTCGTGGTCCGCTACTTCGGCGGCACGAAACTGGGGGTTCCGGGGCTGATCGCCGCCTACCGGGAGTCGGCGGCCGAGGCCATCACAGCGGCCGAAATCGTGGAGCTGACGGTGGACCGCACGGTGCGGGTGGATTTCCCCTATGTGGCGATGAACGCCATCATGCGGGTCGTCAAGGAGCAGCAGCCGCGCATCGAGGAGCAGACCTTCGACAACCTCTGCACGATGCGGCTCGCGATCCGCGAAAGCCGCGCAGCGGGGCTTATCGAAAAATTGCGCAAAGCCGGAGGCTCGGTTCGGGACGAAGCGGAATGAAATACGAACAACGGATTGGAATATTTGCGGGTCAGCTCCGTTTTTGACGGCAAAAAATCCGCATTATCGTTCGCAACGGAAAAAGAGAGACCGAGGAAACGCGCGCCCGGAGCGGGGGGGGGCTGTAAAGGCGTCCGCAGGCGAGGGCAGACAGCTTGCTGTTTGCCGAGCCGTCACAGTCTAAACGGCGCGTGTTTTTGCGCCGTAAAGGCCCGATTTACTGCGCCCGCTCAACGCGAATCCGAGGGCACTCCCGCCAGAACGGCATGCGGATGGTTTTGGGCGCCTTTTACCACCAAAAGGTACATAACGGCGAGTGTGAAACACTCGGAAAAGCGGATTGGAATATTTGTAACATGAAAGAACACGAAAACTCCATATATATCAAAGGAGCGCGGGTCCACAACCTCCGCAACATCGAGGTCGAAATTCCGCACAACAAACTCATCGTCGTGACGGGACTCTCCGGCTCGGGCAAGTCGACGCTGGCCTTCGACACGATTTTCGCCGAGGGGCAGCGCCGCTACGTCGAGAGCCTCTCGGCCTACGCCCGGCAGTTCCTCGGGAAGATCAACAAACCCGACGTGGACATCATCACGGGCATCGCGCCGGCCATCGCCATCGAGCAGAAGGTCAACACGCGCAACCCCCGTTCGACCGTGGGCACGACGACCGAGATCTACGACTACCTCAAACTGCTGTTCGCCCGCGCGGGGCACACCTTTTCGCCCGTCTCGGGGCAGGAGGTGCGCTGCTTCAGCGTGGATGACGTGGCGGCCCGGATTCTCGCCCGCGACGGACAGCGCGTGGTCATCGGCGCACCGCTGGTATTGGGCGAAGGGCAGGGGATCATCGAAAAACTGACGCTGCTGCTCTCGGAGGGTCTCATGCGGGTCTACACGGGCGGCGAAGTGCGGCTGATCGAGGACGTGCTGCCCGGAATCGGTCCCGACACCCGGGCCGACGAAATCCGGATCGTCGTCGACCGCATGCGCGTAGCGACGGACGAGGACTCGCAGACCCGCATCCGCGACTCGGTGGCCCGCGCCTTCTCCTACGGCGGGGACATCTGCGAAATCGTCACGGACGAGGGCGTACGGGAGTTCTCGTCGCGCTTCGAGGCCGACGGCATCGAGTTCGAACGCCCCTCGGAACACCTCTTCAGCTTCAACAACCCGCTGGGGGCCTGCCCCCGGTGCGAGGGCTACGGCAAGGTGATCGGCATCGACGAGGACCTGGTGATCCCCGACAAGAGCAAGACCATTTACGAGGACGCCGTAGCCTGCTGGAGGGGCGAGACGATGCGCAAATGGAAGCAGCAGCTCGTGGAGAACGCCTCGAAGTTCGGATTCCCGATCCACACGCCGTTCCACGAACTGACGTCCGAGCAGAAACGGCTGCTGTGGCGCGGCAACGAATATTTCCACGGACTCGACGAATTTTTCGAATACATCGACTCGGAGCGGCGCAAAATCCAGTTCCGCGTGATGAAGGCCCGCTACACGGGCAAGACCGCCTGTCCCGAATGCGGCGGCTCGCGCCTGCGCAAAGAGGCGTTGTACGTACGCGTCGGCGGCAAGACGATCGCCGATCTGGTGGCGATGCCCGTGGACTCCCTGATCGCCTTCTTCGCAGGGCTGGAACTCGACGAACACGACACGAAAACGGCGTCGCGCATCCTCGTCGAAATCCGCAACCGCCTGCAATACCTCGCCGACGTGGGGCTGGGCTACCTGACGCTCGACCGCCTGTCGTCGACCCTCTCGGGCGGCGAGAGCCAGCGCATCAACCTCTCGACCTCGCTGGGCAGCAACCTCACCGGTTCGCTCTACATCCTCGACGAACCGTCGATCGGGCTTCATCCGCGCGACACGAACCGCCTGATCGGCGTATTGAAACAGCTGCGCGACCTGGGCAACACGGTGATCGTCGTGGAGCACGAGGAGGAGGTGATCCGCGCCGCGGACTGGATCGTCGACATCGGACCCAAGGCCGGTTACAACGGCGGCGAAGTGGTCTTCAGCGGCACGCTGCCCCAACTGCTGAAAAGCAAAAAGAGCCTCACGGCCGACTACCTCACGGGGCGGCGCGAGATCGCCGTTCCGGCAACCGCCCGCGGTTGGAGCAACTCGATAACCGTCAAAGGCGCGCGGGAGAACAACCTGCGCAATGTCGACGTGCGGATTCCGTTGGGGGTGATGACCTGCATCACGGGCGTCAGCGGCTCGGGAAAATCGTCGCTGGCGAAGGGAATCCTCTACCCGGCGCTGCGGCGCCTGCTCTACGACACGGGCGTGAAACCCGGCGATTTCGACGGCCTGACGGGCGACGTGCAGCTGCTCAAATCGGTCGAGATGGTCGACCAGAACCCCATCGGCAAGTCGTCGCGTTCGAACCCCGTGACCTACATCAAGGCCTACGACGAAATCCGGAAACTCTTTTCGGACCAGCCCTATGCCCAGCACAACGGGCTGGGCGCTTCGGCCTTCTCGTTCAACATCGCCGGAGGCCGTTGCGAGGAGTGCCAGGGCGAGGGCATGATCAAGGTCTCGATGCAGTTCATGGCCGACGTGGAACTGGTCTGCGAGGCGTGCGGCGGGCGACGTTTCCGCGACGAGGTGCTCGAAGTGAAATACCGCGGCAAGTCGATCTACGACGTACTGGAAATGACCGTGGACGACGCCATCGCCTTCTTCGGCGAGGAAAGCAAGAAGAACGCCACCTGCCGGCGCATCGTCGAGCGGCTGCAACCGTTGCAGGACGTGGGTCTGGGATACATCAAGTTAGGACAGTCGTCGTCGACCCTCTCGGGCGGCGAGAGCCAGCGCGTGAAGCTGGCTTCGTTCCTGACGAAGGATTCGGCGCAGGGAGGCGTCATGTTCATCTTCGACGAGCCGACGACGGGGCTGCACTTCCACGACATCTCGAAACTGCTCGCGGCGTTCAACGCCCTGATCCAGCGCGGACACACGATCGTCGTCGTCGAGCACAACATGGACATCATCAAATGCGCCGACTGGATCGTGGACCTCGGCCCCGAGGCGGGCACGGCGGGCGGACGGGTCGTGTTCGAAGGCACGCCGCGCGAACTGGAAAAGTGCACCGAAAGCCATACGGGCAAATTTTTGCGCATGCGCGCAAAAATAATGAAGAATGAAAAATGAAAAATTGTCGTACACATGTGCAAAAATAGCCGCGCAGCCCAATTTTTCATTTTTAATCTTTAATTTTCAATTGAATGGAATTCTCTACCTATACACTTCCCAACGGCATCCGCGGCATTCACCGTCAGGTGCGAAACACCGTGGCGCACTGCGCGCTGGTGATCGGCGCCGGGAGCCGCGACGAGCATCCCGCAGAGTACGGACTGGCGCACCTGACGGAGCACGCCTTTTTCAAGGGGACCGAGCGACGCAAGGCATGGCAGGTCAACTGCCGCCTGGAAAACCTCGGCGGGGAGCTGAACGCCTTCACCACCAAGGAGGACACGACGATTCACGCCACGACGCTGAAGGGCGACTTCGCGAAGGCCGCGGAGCTGATCGCCGACATCGCTTTCCGCTCGACGTTCCCCGACCGGGAGCTGGAGCGCGAAAAGGAGGTGATCGTCGACGAGATCAACACCTACAAGGATTCGCCCGCCGACCTGATCTACGACACCTTCGAGGACATGCTGTTCGAAGGTTCGGAACTGGGCCACAACATCCTGGGCCGCAAGACGTCGCTGATGCGCTACGACGGCCAGGCGATCCGCGCCTTCACGGCACGCACGCACACCACCGACCAGATGGTATTCTCGTCGATCGGCAACTTCTCGGCCAAGACCGCCGAAGCCGTCGCGGCACGCTATTTCGCCTCGCAGCCCGCCTCGCAGCGCGGTTTCGTGCGCGCTGCGCCCGCGCCTTACCGGGCCTTCGAAAAGACGGTCTCGAAGCACACGCACCAGACCCACTGCATCATCGGCAGCCGGGCATTCGGCATCTCGGAGGATCGGCGGCTGCCGCTGGCCCTCGTGACGAACATTCTCGGAGGTCCGTGCGCCAACTCGCTGCTCAACGTCGTGGTGCGCGAGAAGAACGGACTTTCGTACAACATCGAAGCCAGCTACACGCCCTACGGAGACACGGGCATCGTGGCCATCTATTTCAGTTCGGACCACGGCAACGCGGAACAGTGCATCGAGCTGATCGAAGGACAGTTGCACAAACTGCGCACCGTGCCGCTGACGGCGCGCCAGCTGTCGATGGCCAAAAAACAGTTCATCGCCCAGCTGGCCATATCGAGCGAGAGCAACGAAAGCTACATGCTCGGGGCGGGCAAAAGCCTGCTCGTCCACGACGGCATCGACACCATGGAGCAGGTCTACGCCAAGGTCCGCGCCCTGACGGCCCGGCAGCTCACGGAGGTGGCCGAGGAGGTTTTTTCGGATATGTCACGATTAATCTACAAATAAGATGAAAACCGTATTGTTCGTATTACTCGACCAATTCGCCGACTGGGAGTCGGCATTCCTCGCCCCGGCGCTTCGCGGCGGCGTTATGCCGGGACGCCCGGGACGCCACGCCGTGCGGTATGCGACGCCCGGGGGAGTTCCCGTACGCTCGATCGGCGGCATGACCCTCACCCCCGACTGCGATACGGAGACGCTGCCGGACGACTGCGCCGGGCTGATCCTCGTCGGCGGTATGAGCTGGGCGACGCCCGAAACCGAACGGATCGTCCCGCTGGTAAGGGAGGCCCTGTCGCACGGGATTCTCGTCGGTGCGATCTGCAACGCCGCATCGTTCCTCGCGGCCCACGGATTCCTGAACGGCGTAAGGCACACCGGAAACGGCCTCGAAATGCTTCGCGAATGGGGCGGCGCGAACTACACGGGCGAGAAACTCTACCAGGAGCGGCAGGCCGTGCGCGACGGCAATGTCGTGACGGCCAACGGCTCGGGGTATCTGGAATTCACGCGCGAATGCCTGCTCGCGCTCGAAGCCGACACGCCGGAGCAAATCGCCGCATCGTACGCCTTCAACAAACACGGATTTTATCAGGAATAGATGGACGCTCTCGAAAAATACGTCCACGATTTTTCGGAACCCGAGGAGGAGCTGCTGCACGAACTCGACCGCGAGACCAATCTGCGGGCCGTGGCGCCGCGGATGATCTCGGGGCACATTCAGGGCCGTCTGCTGGAGATGCTCGTACGGATGCTGCGGCCCCGGCGGGCGCTCGAAATCGGGACCTTCACGGGTTACTCGGCGCTCTCGATGGCCGCGGGGCTGGAGGAAGGGGCCGAACTGCACACCGTCGAGGTGGACGACGAGCTGGAAGAGTTCATCCGATCGTATTTCGACCGCAGCCCCCACGGCGGCAAAATCCGCCTGCACATCGGCTCGGCGCTCGACATCGCCCCGAAACTGGGCGGCGAATTCGACCTCGTGTTCATTGACGGCGACAAACGCGAATACCCGGCCTATTACCGGATGCTGATGGGCGACGACGGCAGTAAGGCGCTTGTTCACAGCGGATCGGTGCTGATCGCCGACAACATCCTCTGGTCAGGGAAGGTCGTGCAGCCCGTGGCGCACAACGACCGCCACACGCAGGCGCTCCTCGAATTCAACCGCATGGTCGTCGAAGACGCACGGGTGGAGAACGTCATCGTCCCGCTGCGCGACGGGCTGAATCTGATAAGAGTAAAATAAGATGGAAATCAAGGAATTGCAGGAGCGCGTAGACGCCTGGATCCGGGAATACGGCGTGCGCTACTTCTCGGAACTGACCAACATGGCCTGCCTGACCGAAGAGGTGGGGGAGCTGGCCCGCGTGATGGCCCGCAAATACGGCGACCAGTCGTTCAAGGCGGGCGAAAAGGAGAACCTCGCCGACGAAATGGCCGACGTGCTGTGGGTGCTGGTGTGCCTGGCCAACCAGACGGGCGTGGACCTCACGGCGGCCGTCGAGGCCAATTTCGCCAAAAAGACCGCCCGCGACAAGGAGCGTCACCGCGGCAACCCCAAGTTATAAAACGCCGCCGACCGCGGCAAAGCCCCGGCCCGAAGCCGTAAAAACGCCCCATGCGGCGGCTTTGGCCGTCGTATGGGGCATTTCCCGCTTATGGCATCAGGGGAGGGATCAGCGTCTCGGTTCGGTCAGTTTCAACGGCACGGCGCGGGCAATTACCTGTCGTTGCGGTTCGTCGCGGGCAAAGCATAATCCGCGCTGTCGGCAGGCAGGCGCAGGGGATCGGGCGGAAGCATCCGCACGATGCCGGGATCGGAAGCTTCCGCAGTCAGTTTGAGACGAAAGGCATGCGCACGGCGCGACGCGTCCATCACGTCGGCCAAATCGGCCATAGGAGCATCTTTGTCGGCCCGCAGAACCACCTCCATCTGCGCACGGTCGGCTTCGGAGAGTTTTTCGCGTTCGGCGGCGATCAGCCGCTCCAGATCCCCGACCGTCACAGGACGGCCGTTGAAGAGAATCTTTCCGCCGGAGGAAATATGTACCGTAACGGTCGGCCGGTCCGGATCCCCGGCTGCCGGAGGCGGAGTTTTGACGGTAAAACTGCAAAGCATCATCATTGCTGCCACCACGGGAATGGCGGCACCGAGCCGCAGCACGGCGAAACGGCGTTTTCTGAATTGGGTCATCATGGCAAATCGTTTTTTGGTGAGTGAATGATTCAACCCGCAGGCTATATCCGGATTATGGCCGAAGAGTTGGTGAAAAATAACCGTTCTGTATTCGGTAAGGTCGTAACCGGCGTCGAGCACGTCGCGGTCGGCCTCCCATTCGTGCACCTCCTGCAACCACCGCCCGGCAATCCAGACGAACGGATTGAACCAAAAGAGACTGCGGACCAGCTCGACGGCGATGCGTTCCGCCGAATGGCGGTGACGGACATGACCCGCTTCATGGCAGAGAACGATCATGCGCCGGCGACCTTCGTATCCTCCGCCCAGGAAAACCGTGCGCAGGAACGAAAAGGGAGTGGCGATCTGCGGATGCTCGGCAAGGGTGTACGCCCCGCAATCGGTCAGACGCGACCGTCGCCGCAGACGGCGAATTCCGACCATGCGGACCGCAAGAAACCCAAGCGACAGAAACACCGCCGTCAGATAGCCCCCCCCCACAGCCACCGGGCGCAATATGCGCCGCCAGCCGGCTGGGACGACCGGAACGGCAGCGGGAAGCTCCCCGGTCGTCTGCACGAAGTTTTCGGCCGGGGGTGCGGCGATCAGCGGCAGCGGATAGACCACCGTCCGGGCAGGGTAGAGCGGAATGTCGAGCGCCGGGATGACCGCCGAGAGAAATACGGCAGCGACCAGATAGCGGCGACAGGCCCTGAATGAAACCTTGCGGACCAGCAGCAGGCGGTAGAACGCCAGGAGCAGTCCGCTGCAAAAGAGCACTTCGAGGATATAGAGCAAAGGCGATTTCATGCCCGCGGAGCCAGCCCTTTTCGGGGCCGTGCAAACGCCCGGAACGCCCCGGAACAAAAAAATACCTCCGAACGGGATCGTTCGGAGGTATCGGCGGGACGGAACCGCCCCGAAAACAGGGGGCTACTCCAGCTTGAGGTCTTTCTTGATGCCTTCGATCTTGGCGTCGAGTTCAGCCAGCGTCTTGTCGAAATCGGCGACCGAAGCCAGCGGCGCCTTCACGCCGAAGTAGAACTTGATTTTAGGCTCCGTGCCCGAGGGACGCACCGAAACGGCCGTGCCGTCGGCGGTGAACCATTGCAGCACGTTGCTGCGGTCCTGCTCGATGGCGGTCTTCGCGCCGGTCTTCACGTCGAGCGTTTCGAGCGTCTGGAAATCGTTGATCTTCACCACCTCGGAACCGAGGATCGCCTTGGGCGGATTGGCGCGGAAGTCGACCATCATCTTCTGGATCAGCTCGGCGCCCTCCTTGCCCTTGCGGACCACCGAAACGAGGCCCTCGCGGTAGAAACCGTATTTCACGTAGAGTTCCTGCAACCACTCGTAGAGCGTCAGGCCCATCGTATCCATCGCCCATGCGGCGGCCTCGGCGGCCAGCGAGCAGGCCGACACGGCGTCCTTGTCACGCACGTAATCGCCCGCCAGGTAACCGAACGACTCTTCGCCGCCGCCGATGTACTTGGCTTTGCCCTCGTTCTCGCGGATGATCTTGGCGATATACTTGAAGCCCGTGAGGCAGTCGTAGCACTTCACCTTGAAATGCTCGGCCACGGCGTTGGCCATCTGCGAGGTGACGATGGTCTTCACGACATACTGGTTGCCGTCCAGCTCGCCGCGCTCGGCCCAGCGGGTCAGCTGGTAGCTCAACAGCAGCACGAGGGTCTGGTTGCCGTTCAGCAGCACGTATTCGCCCTTCTTGTTGCGCAGCGCCACGCCGATGCGGTCCGAATCGGGGTCGGTGGCCAGAACCAGGTCGGCGCCCTCCTTCGCAGCCAGATCAATGGCCATCGCCATCGTCTTGCGCTCCTCGGGGTTGGGAGACTCGACGGTGGGGAAGTCGCCGTCGATGACAGCCTGCTCCTTCACCATGATCACGTTCGTGAAGCCGAATTTCTTCAGCGACGCCGGAACCAGCCGCACGCCCGCACCGTGCATCGGCGAATAGACGATCTTCATGTCGTGGTGCTTCTTCACGCTTTCGGGCGAAAGCGAGAGTTCGTGCACCTTATTTAAATAGATTTCATCGAACTTCTCGTCGAGGATGGTGATATTTTCGGGATTTTTGCCCGTCTCGATCATATCCACGTCGGTGATCTTCGCAACCTCGGCGATGATGTTCTTGTCGTGCGGCTCGGTGACCTGCGCCCCGTCGGTCCAGTAGGCCTTGTAACCGTTGTACTCCTTGGGGTTGTGCGAGGCCGTGACGACCACGCCCGAATGACACTTCAGTTCGCGGATGGCGAAGCTCAATTCCGGCGTCGGCCGGAGCGCGTCGAACAGAAAAACCTGAAACCCGTTCGAGGCGAAAATATCGGCCACACGCTCGGCGAACATGCGCGAATTGTTGCGGCTGTCGTGGGCCACGGCCACACGCACCCGCTCGCCCGCGAAGTTCTTCTTCAGGTAGTTCGAAAGACCCTGCGTGGCGGCGCCCACCGTATAGACGTTCATGCGGTTGGAACCCACGCCCATGATGCCGCGCAGGCCGCCCGTACCGAATTCGAGGTCTTTGTAGAAACTCTCGACAAGCTCTTTCATATCGTTGTCCATCAGGTATTTGACCTGCTTTTTCGTCGCCTCGTCATAGTGGCCGTCGAGCCAACTCTGGGCTTTTTTCAGAACCAATTGTTCCAATTCGTTTGCCATAAGTTTATTAGTTTTATTTATAGTTTGACTTCGGAAGTCCCAAAAAAATTATATGCAAATATACGAAATAAAATTCGATAATTCACTATCAGGGAGTTAAAATTGAGACCCCGGAAACCGTTGTTTTTCTATATACAAAAAAAGGAAAACTGCAACATAAAATCGAGAATCTTTTTGCAAAATTATTCACAACTTTGTCACATCAAAAATAGTGCAACCCTCTGTC